>NZ_FPBO01000026.1 GCF_900116645.1 Pseudoduganella namucuonensis
GACCCGGACCAGGACGCCAAGCCCTACATGCAGGACCTGACGGTCGAACTGAAGGACACCGACAAGATGCTGCTGGACGCGCTGCAGCGCATCAAGTCCGACGTCGACGACTCGCTGGCGCTGCGCCGCTCGTGCCGCGAAGGCGTGTGCGGTTCGGACGCGATGAACATCAACGGCAAGAACGGCCTGGCCTGCACCACCAACCTGAACGAGCTGAGCGAGCCGATCGTGCTGCGTCCGCTGCCCGGCCTGCCGGTGATCCGCGACCTGATCGTCGACATGACGCAGTTCTTCAAGCAGTACGATTCGATCAAGCCGTTCCTGATCAACGACTCGATCCCGCCGGAGAAGGAACGCCTGCAGTCGCCGGCCGAGCGCGAGGAGCTCGACGGCCTGTACGAATGCATCCTGTGCGCCTGCTGCTCGACCTCGTGCCCGTCGTTCTGGTGGAACCCGGACAAGTTCGTCGGCCCGGCCGGCCTGCTGCAAGCCTACCGCTTCATCGCCGACTCGCGCGACGAGGCCACCGGCGCGCGCCTGGACAACCTGGAGGACCCGTACCGCCTGTTCCGCTGCCACTCGATCATGAACTGCGTCGACGTTTGCCCGAAAGGTCTGAACCCGAACAAGGCGATCGGCAAGATCAAGGAATTGATGGTCCGCCGCGCGATCTGACATGAGCGACACGACCAAGCCTGCGCATCAGGCAGACCCCGCCAACCGTGCCCGCCTGCGCTGGCGCGCGCGCCGCGGTCTGCTGGAAAACGACATCATACTGACGCGTTTTCTCGATGCGCACGAAACCGAATTGACCGACGAGGAAGTGGACGCGCTCACGCGGCTGCTGGACTTGTCGGACAATGCGCTGATGGATCTGGTGCTGGCTCGCTCGGAGCCGGAGGGCGAGGTCGATCTGCCGCATGTGCGCGCACTGCTGCAACGCTTGCGCCTAGCGTAAAAGACGCCGGCCCGAGCGGGCCGGTTCCTTGCGCCGCTGGAAAGTTTTTAGTTTTTTTTTATTAGCTGCATCTCTCCCAAAGGACGAGCCCATGAACACCTCTGACACCAAAGCTACACTGTCGTTCTCCGACGGCAGCCCATCGGTTGAAATGCCGATCTACAAAGGCACGGTCGGTCCGGACGTCATCGACATCCGCAAACTGTACGGCGCCACCGGCAAGTTCACCTACGACCCGGGCTTCATGTCCACCGCCGCGTGCAACTCGTCGATCACCTACATCGACGGCGACAAGGGCGAGCTGCAGTACCGCGGCTACCCGATCGAGCAACTGGCCGTGAACGCCGACTTCATGGAATCGTGCTACCTGCTGCTGAACGGCGAACTGCCGAACAAGGCCGAGAAGGCCAAGTTCGTGGAAACCGTCACCAAGCACACCATGGTGCACGAGCAGATGCAGTTCTTCTTCCGCGGTTTCCGTCGCGACGCGCACCCGATGTCGGTGCTGGTCGGCACCGTCGGCGCGCTGGCCTCGTTCTACCACGACTCGCTGGACATCAACGACCCGCACCACCGCGAAGTGTCGGCCATCCGCCTGATCGCCAAGATGCCGACCCTGGTCGCCATGGCCTACAAGTACTCGGTCGGCCAGCCGTTCGTGTACCCGCGCAACGACCTGTCGTACAGCGCCAACTTCATGCGCATGATGTTCGGCAACCCGTGCGAGGAATACAAGGTCAACGACGTGCTGGTGCGCGCGCTGGACCGCATCCTGATCCTGCACGCGGACCACGAGCAGAACGCGTCGACCTCGACCGTGCGTCTGGCCGGTTCCTCGGGCGCCAACCCGTTCGCCTGTATCGCGGCCGGCATCGCCTGCCTGTGGGGCCCCGCCCACGGCGGCGCGAACGAAGCGGCGCTGACCATGCTGAAGGAAATCGGCTCGGTCGAAAACATCCCCGCCTTCATCGCCCAGGTGAAAGACAAGAACTCCGGCGTCAAGCTGATGGGCTTCGGTCACCGCGTGTACAAGAACTTCGACCCGCGCGCCAAGCTGATGCGCGAAACCTGCCACGAGGTGCTGGAAGAGCTGGGCCTGCAGGACGACCCGCTGTTCAAGCTGGCGATGGAACTGGAAAAGATCGCGCTGAACGACGAGTACTTCGTGTCGCGCAAGCTGTACCCGAACGTCGACTTCTACTCGGGCATCGTGCAATCGGCGCTGGGCATTCCGGTGTCGCTGTTCACCGGTATCTTCGCCATGGCCCGCACCATCGGCTGGATCGCCCAGTGGAACGAGATGATCGCCGATCCGGAACAGAAGATCGGCCGTCCGCGCCAGCTGTTCGTCGGCGCCACCGCCCGCGACGTGCCGCCGCTGGACAAGCGTTAATCGACGCCCGCCCCCGGCAATAAAAAAGCGAGCTTCGGCTCGCTTTTTTTATCGGCCCGGCTCAATGCCGCCGGCCGCCCAGCCAGCGCTCCAGCGCGGGGCCATCCAGCGGCTGGCTCACGTAATGGCCCTGCATGCTGGCGCAGCCGTGCGCGGCCAGGAAGTCGCGCTGGGCCTGGGTTTCGACGCCGGTCGCCACCACCTCGATGTTGAGGTTCTGGCCGATGTCCAGCATGGTCTTGGCCAGCGCGCCGCTGTGCCCCAGCGGGCAGATCTCGCGCACCGAGGCGGACGACATCTTCAGGTGGTCGATCGCCAGCGCGCGCAGGCACTTCAGGTTGGAGACGCCGCCGCCGAACTCGTCCAGCGAGAGCCGCAGCCCCATCTTGTGCATGCGGGCGCTGAGCCGCTGGGCCTGGTCTGGGTCGTGCAGCAGTTGCGCCTCGCGCATTTCCAGCTCCACGCAGTTCGGGTCCACCCGGTGCTGCGCCAGCCGTTCGGCGATGTAGGGCAGGTAGTCGCGCTGGCTGAATTCGCGGCGCGAGGCGTTGATGGAGACCGGCACGCCGGGGTAGCCCAGCTCCGACAGGCGCGTGATCAGGCCGCAGGCCTCCTCCAGCACGCGCCGCCCCAGCGGCACGATCAGGCCGTTCTCCTCGGCGTCCGGCAGGAAGGCGCCGGGCAGCAGTTCGCCCAGCTGCGGGTGGCGCCAGCGCAGCAGCGCCTCCAGTCCCAGCAGCCTGCCGGTGGCCACGCAGACGTTGGGCTGGTACATCAGGTAGATCTGGTCGCGCGATAGGGCGTCCCGCAACGCCTGCTCCAGGTTTTGCCGGGCCTCGGCCGAGGCGGCCATTTCCGGCGAGTAGAAGTGCACCGCGTGGCTGCCGCCCTTCTTGCCCTCGTACATGGCGGCGTCGGCCGCGCACAGCATCTGGCTGAAGGTGTCGCCGTCGCTGGGATAGATCGCCACGCCCATGCTGGCGCCGACGGTGATGTTGCAGTGGCCGATGTCGAGCTCCTCGGCCAGCGCGGCGCGGATGCGGCCGATCATGGCCAAGGTGAAGCGCAGCGAGGGCTGGTCGCTCAGCACCAGCACGAACTCGTCGCCGCCCAGCCGCGCCACCGTGTCGGTGTCGCGCACGGCCGAACGCAGCCGGTGGCCGACGCCGGCCAGCACCCGGTCGCCCGCCTCGTGGCCCATGGTGTCGTTGATGTGCTTGAACTTGTTCAAGTCCATCAGGATCACCGCCACCCGCCGCCCGCTGCGCCTGGCGGCCAGCATGGCCTGCTCCATCCGGTCGCGCAGCAGCGTGCGGTTGGCCAGGCCGGTCAGCGCGTCGTGCGTGACCTGGTGTTCCAGCTGCGCGGTGCGTTGCTTGAGCTCGGTGATGTCCTCCAGGATGCCGATGAAATGGGTGGTCTGCCCCTGGCCGTCCCGCACCGGCGTCACGGCCAGGTGGTTCCAGAACTGCTCGCCGTTCTTGCGCTGGGTGCGCATCACCACGGTGATCGGGCGGTGCTCGGCGATCGCCGCCGCCAGTTGCTCGCGCTGTTCGTGGTCGAGGTCCTCGGCGTCCATGAAGCGCGAGTCGCGCCCCACCACGTCGTCGTGGCTGTAGCCGGTGATGCGCTCGAACGCCGGGTTCACGTATTCGATGGGATTGTCGACGCCATCGCAGCGGGTGATGACGATGCCGTTGCTGGCCGCGTGCAGCGCGCGCTCGCGCAGCGCCAGGGCGGCGCTCTGGCGCGAATCGCCGGGCAGGTCGATGGCGTTGCCCAGCAGGTAGCGCCGCTGGCCCGCCAGCAGGCAGGCGCCGAAGAAGATGTAGGGGACGCGCTGGCCGTCCACCTGCAGGTGGGCGCGCAATTCGACGTGCTCATGGTCCTCGAGCACGCTGCAGAAGGCGCGCGCCACGGCCAGCCGTTCGTCCGGCGGAAACAGCTCCAGCATGTGGACCGCGCGCAGGCGGTCGCCTTCCAGCCCGGTGGCGCGTTCGACCTGCTCGTTCCAAAGTATGAAGTGCCCCGCCTCATCCAGGACGTAGAACGCGCCGCTCAGCAGGTTCATCACGTCCCTCAGCTGCGAGGCCCCGACCTCGCTGGCCGGGTCCTGTTCCCCGTCTTTCATATCCGCCCCTGTGCATCTAATAGTTATGGCCCGGACGTCGCGGCGATGGTTGTCGCGCTTGTTCAGGACATACTAGTTTAATAACAGTGACGAATCCATGTCGCCCGCTTGAACGCGCCGGGCGCCACTTGGCGGGTGATCAGGCGGCCAGGAAGCGCGCCACCTCGTCGGCGGTGGGGGGATTGCAGCCGTCGCGCATGGCGTTCAGGCTGGCGGTGGCCACGGCGTAGCGCGCGGCCCGTTCCAGCACCGCCAAGTCCGCCTTGTCCAGGGCGGACGGCGTCAGCGCGCCCGAATGTTCCAGGCTGACGACCAGGCCGGCCAGGAAGCAGTCGCCGCAGCCGACCGTGTCCGCCACCGGCAGGTCCGCCGGCGTGCCGACCCGCACCGTGCCCTGGCGCGACAGCAGCACGGCGCCTTCCGCGCCCAGCGTCAGCGCCACCAGGCCCACGCCCGGCAGGTCCAGCAGGGCGCGGGCGGCGTCCTCCGGGGGCACGCCGGTGTAGCCCAGGTGTTCCAGGTCCTCCTCGCTGACCTTGATCAGGTGGGCGCGGGCCAAGGCGCGGCGCACGCCGGCGGCGTAGCGGTCCAGGTCGCGGCAGGCCAGCGGCCGCATATTGGCGTCCACCGCGATCAGCGCGTCGGCGCCGGCCGCGCTGGTCATCACGGCCAGGGTGTTGTCCAGGTCGTCCGGCACCAGCGCCAGCGCGCCGGTCTGGAACACGCGCATGGCCGCCGGCTGCGCGGCGCTGGCCCGTTCGGGCGCGATGTCGCGGTCGGCCACGGCCTCGCGGTGGAAGGTGTAGCTGGGCGAGCCGCCGGCGTCCAGGGTGACCACGGCCAGCGACGTGGGGCGGGTGCTGCGCTCCGGGCTGCCCAGGCGCACGCCGGCGTCCGCCAGCATGCGGGCGAAACCGTCGCCGAAGCTGTCGTCGGACAGCGGGTTCAGGTAGGTGGCCGCCTTGCCCTGGCGCGCCACGGCCACCGTGAAGTTGCAGACCGCGCCGCCCAGCACCGCGCTGAAGCGTCCGTCGGCCTTCTGGATCATGTCGACGAGGGCTTCGCCATAGGTCACTACCATTGCTGTCTCCAAAGATGTTCGGGTGTGGGCTCGACTATAAGTTCGGTCGATTAATAAATCAAGAAGTTTTATTTAATCGGCGTGGCGCGCCCGGCGATTGCCAGCGCGGCGGCGATCGGGCAGACTGCCGCCATGCAAAACCATCCCGCCCCCGACGACAGCCTGCGCCCGCGCGGCTCCAACCAGACCGGCATGCGCCAGTTCAACGAGCGCGTGGTGTTGCAGGCCATCCGCCTGAACGGCAGCCTGCCGAAGGCGGACCTGGCGCGGCTGACCACGCTCAGCACGCAAACCGTGTCGCTGATCATCAACCGCCTGTTCGACGACGGCCTGGTGGTCAAGCGCGCGCCGCTGCGCGGCAAGATCGGCCAGCCCTCGGTGCCGATCGCGCTCAACCCGGACGGCGCCTACGCCATCGGCGTCAAGATAGGGCGGCGCAGCCTGGACGTGCTGCTGCTCGACTTCACCGGCGCGGTGCGCGCGCGCCACTCGCAGGCCTACCGCTTCCCCGACCCGGAGCTGGTGTTCGAGGCCATCGCCGCGCAAGTGGGCGCGATGCGCGCCGCGCTGTCGGCGGAGGCGCGCGGACGCATCCACGGCATCGGCGTGGCGGCGCCGCTGTCGCTGGGCAGCTGGCAGGAGTTGATGGGCGTGGCCCCGGACGAGGCGGACCGCTGGAACCGGCTCGACATCGCGCGCCGCATCGAGGCCGGCACCGGCCTGCCGGTGATGTTCGCCAAGGACACCGCCGCCGCCTGCGTGGCAGAACTGGTGGCGGGCAGGGGACGCAGCGTCAAGAGCTTCCTGTATCTGTTCGTCGACACCTTCATCGGCGGCGGCCTGGTCATCGACAGCAATCTGTACGCGGGCATGAACGGCAACGCCGGCGCGGTCGGCTCGCTGCCGGTGGGCGTGGCCGGGCCGGGGCGGGCGGCGCCGCCGCAGCTGCTGTCGGCCGCCTCGCTGCTGGGGCTGGAGCGCATGTTCGAGCAGGCCGGGCTGGACCCGGCCGCCGCCTACGACGAGCGCGCCATGCAGGGGGCGTGGGCGGCGCACAGCCTGCGCTGGGCCGGGCACGCGGCGGCCGGCGTCGCCATGGCCGTCGCCAGCGCCAGCTGCATGCTCGATCCGGAGGGCGTGATCATCGACGGCTCGTGCAGCCGCGCGCTGCTGGAGCGCCTGATGGCGGACGTGTCGGCCGCGCTGGGACGCTACGACTGGGAGGGCGTGCAGCGGCCCCAGGTGCTGGCCGGGACCATAGGCTCGGACGCCCGCGCGCTGGGCGGCGCGCTGCTGCCGCTGTACGCCAATTTCGCGCCGGACCGGGACGTGTTCCTCAAGCTGGAGGACTGAGGCGTTCAGCTCCTCATGGCGCCGTGTCCCGGGGCCGCCGCCAGCAAATGCTCCAGCGCCGGCTGGGTGAGCGGGGCGCTGAAGATGTGGCCCTGGGCCTGGTCGCAGCCGTATGCGATCAGCAGGTCGCGCTGGGCCTCGGTCTCCACGCCCTCGGCGATGACTTCGATGCTCATGTTGTGGGCGATGTCGATCAGCGTCTTGGCCAGTTGCTTGCCGGTGCCGGCCTGGGAGCCGATTTCGCGGATGGAGGCGCGCGTCAGCTTCAGGTGCTGGATCGGCATGCTTTGCAGATAGACCAGGTTGCTGGCGCCGGCGCCGAAATCGTCGACCGCCAGCCGGATGCCCAGGTCCCTGGCGGCCAGGGCCACCTCGCGGCACAGGTGGGGATTGCGCGTCAGGTGCTCCTCGCGCAGCTCCAGCTCGAAATTGCGCGGCGCGATGCCGTACTTGCGCAGTGTGTTGCCGACGTTGGCGATGTAATTGTCCTGGATGAACTCGCGGTAGGAGGCGTTCACCGACAGCGGCAGCTCGCCGTGGCCCAGCGCGGCCAGGCGCTGCAGCGCGGCGCAGGCGTGCTCCAGCGCCCAGCGCCCCAGCGGCACGATCAGGCCGTTCTCCTCGGCGTCGCCGAGGAAGGCCGTGGGCAGCAGCACGCCCAGCTCCGGATGGCGCCAGCGCAGCAGCGCCTCGACGCCCACCACGGCGCCGCTGCGCAGCGACCACTTGGGCTGGTACAGCATGAACAGTTCGTTGTCCGCCAGCGCGTGGCGCATGTCGCATTCCAGCTTTTGCCTGGCCTCCGTGCTGGAGCGCATGTCGGCGGAGAAAAAGTGCACCTCCTTGTCGGTGCTGGTCTTGGCGTGGTACATCGCCACGTCGGCCGCGCGCACCAGGTCGAAGGCGGTGACGCCGTCGTGCGGGAATATGCTCACGCCCATGCTGGCGCCGACCGCGATGTCCTTGCCGTCGAACACCATGGGCTTGCCCATGGCGGCGCACAGGCGGTCCACCATGCGCAGCGTGAAGCGCAGCGAGGGTTGGTCCGCCAGCACCAGCACGAACTCGTCGCCGCTCAGGCGGGCCACCGTGTCGCTTTCGCGCACCGCCGACTGCAGGCGGCGCGCGGCCATCTTCAGCACTTCGTCGCCGGCCTCGTGGCCCAGCGTGTCGTTGATCTGCTTGAACTTGTTCAGGTCGACCAGGATGATGGCCACCAGCGTCTTGTTGCGCTGGGCCGTGTGCAGCGCCTGCTCCAGCCGGTCCCACAGCAGGTTGCGGTTGGCCAGGCCGGTCAGCGGATCGTGGTTGACCTCGTGCTCCAGGTGGGAGGTGCGCTGCTTGAGCGCGGTCACGTCGTTGATGACGCCGATGAAGTGCGTCACCTCGCCGCTCTCGGCGCGCACCGGGGTGATGGCCAGGTCGTTCCAGAACAATTCGCCGTTCTTGCGCCGGTTGCGGAACACCACGTTGATTTCGCGCCGCTCGCGGATGGCCTCGCGCAACTGGCCGCGCTCGACCTCGTCCAGGCCGGGCGCGGCCATGAAGCGCGAGTCGAGGCCGATGGCCTCGGCGGCGGTGTAGCCGGTGATCTGCTCGAACGCCGGATTGACGTATTCGATCGGATTGTTGACGCCGTCGCAGCGCGTGATGACGATGCCGTTGCTGGTGGCGTGCAGCGCCCGGTCGCGCAGGCGCAGCGCCTTCTCGTCCGCGCGGCGCCGCGAGATGTCCATGCCCATGCAGAAAATATAATATTTGCCCTCGCAGGCGAAGCGGCTGGCTGAGAACAGATAGGGCGTGGCGTGGCCGTCCTTGGCCACCAGGTCCGCCTCCAGCTGGACCTCGGCGTCCCGCTGCAGCACCTCCTGCATTTTCCGCAGCAGCAGGTCGTGGTCGCGCGGCCGGAACACGTCCGTCACGTGGCAGACCAGCAGTTCCTCCGCGCTCATCTGGGAGGTTTCCTCGACACGCTTGTTCCACAGCATCAGGCTTCCGGCGCTGTTGATGACGCAGAAGTTGTGGCTACCCAGGGAGGTCAACGATTTCAGCGCCACTTCGCTGATCAACTCGCGTTCGCCGCACAGGTCCGAGGTGTCGGCTTGGTTGATGGGATGGACAGGCATGCCGGACTCCCGAGTGTGTTCGATACCCGGATAGACAGCTGGGGTACTTGGACGTTCGGCCGGGCGCGGCTTATTTTTCCCGGTCCAGCAGGGCCTGGATTTCCTCGCGTTCCTTCTTCGTCACGTGGCCGCCGCGCAGCGCCGCCAGCACCAGCGCCTTGCCGGAGCCGGAGAAGGCCTTCTGGATCAAGTCCTTCAGCAGACTGGTCTGCACCGACTCCTGTTCCTGCACCGGCGCGTAGACGTGGGCGCGCTGGCTCTCGTCCCTGCTCAGCAGGCCCTTGGTGTGCATCACCTGCAGCAGGCGCAGCACGGTGGCGTAGTTCATGTCCGGGCGCGACTCCAGCGCGGCGGCGTGCACCTGCTTGGCGGTGGACGGTCCCAGCGCGAACAGCAGGCGCAGCATTTCCAGTTCGGAGGCGGTCGGTTTGGGCGGGGCGGAGGTGGTCATGGAACTAGAATAAAATATCTAGATCATCTTGTCTACTGCGGCGCCGGCTTTTTTGTAAAGTTTTGTTAGCCGTTTGCCCTCCGCGCGTCCTAGTACACGGTAAGTAAATGTAAGCGCTTCGCCTGCCCGGTCTAGGAAAAATTCTTTTGAATTCAATCTGTTATGGATTTCGGTATGGTGCCGGTCAGCCATTGGTTAGCCGCGGCGCGTGGTGATAGCATGCAGGCGCGCCGCACTGGCCCAGTGGCGGCGGCACTTCTAAGGACACGCAATGCAACCGTGCAGTAACCTCGCCTTCGCGCTGAGCGCGCTCGCCATCGCCATCAAGCTCGCCCCGGCCGCCATGGCCGCCACGCCCCCGCCTCTGGCCATCCCCGCCGTCGCCGTCAAGGCCGGCGCAAGCGCGTTGCAAGTGCGCTGGGAGTCGGGGGCGCGGGAGGCACGCTTCGTCATCACCAATCCGGACAGCAAGCCGCTGCCGCCGGCCGGCTGGGCTATCTACTTCAATTCCATGGCCGGCATCGAGACGGGAGCGCTGGACGGCGGCCTCGCGCTGGAACAGGTCGGCGGCGCCTTGTACCGCCTGCGTCCGGGCGCGGGTTTTCCCGGCGTCGCTCCCGGGCAGGCATTGACGGTCGCCTACCGCCACACGGACGTGCTGAACCGGATATCGAAGGCGCCCACCGGGCCGTATCTGGTGTTCGACGACGCGTCGGCGACAGGGCTCGCCATCGGCGACTACCAGGCCGGCATGCCTGGCGCGGTTCCGGGCGCGGCGCCGACGCCGCAAGCGATCTACCAGCGCAACGCGCTGGCCGATGACTTGCCCGCCGGCGCGCTGCCACCCATCTTCCCGACGCCGCGGTCGCTGGCGCCGCACGGCGGGCAATTGCGCGTGGCCGCGATGCCGCGCGTGACGGCGCCGTCTTCGCTCATCAACGAGGCCGCGCTGGCGCACGCCATCTTCCGGCGCCATTTTTCCGCGAATGCCGGCGGCGCCGCTGCCGCAAACGTCGCCAACGCCAACGCCAACGCGGCCAGTGCCGCCAGTGCCGCGAGCGGTCCTCCGCTGCGACTGGAGTTGCGGCCCATCGCCGGCCCGAGCTCGCCGGAAGCTTATGAGTTGCGCGTCGATCCCGTCGCCGGCATCGCCATCGCCGGCAACACGGCGGCGGGCGTCGCCATGGGCTTGCAGTCGCTGCGCGACCTGCTGCCGGTCGAGGCGAGCGCCGCCTTCGACCTGCCTGCGCTGGCCGTCAGTGATGCGCCGCGCTTTCCCCACCGCGGCCTGCTGCTGGATGTGAGCCGCAATTTCCAGCGCAAGGAAACGGTGTTCAGGCTGCTGGACCAGATGGCCCGCTACAAGCTCAACACCTTGCATTTCCACCTGACCGACGACGAGGGCTGGCGCATCGAGATCGCCGGCATCCCGGAGCTGACCGCCATCGGCGCTCGTCGCGGCCACGAGTCCGGACCGGTGGCCACGCGGCTGGAGCCGGCTTACGGTTCCGGTTCCGGCGTGGACGACCCGCATGGCGGCGGCTACTACACGCGCGCCGACTACATCGAGATCCTGCGCTACGCCGCCGCGCGCCACATCGACGTGATCCCGGAGATCGAAATGCCGGGCCACGCGCGCGCCGCCGTCAAGGCCATGGAGGCGCGCCACCGGCGCCTGGAAAAAAGCCGGCCCGCCGAGGCGCGCCGCTACCTGCTCAGCGACGCGGACGACCGGTCCGTCTACAAGTCGCCCCAGCTGTACACGGACCACGTGATGAACCCGGGGCTTGAGTCGACTTTCACCTTCATCGAACGGGTGGTGGCCGAGGTGGCGGCGCTGCACAAGCGGGCCGGCGTGCCGCTGAAGACCATGCACGTGGGCGGCGACGAGTTGCCCGATGGGGCATGGGAAAAGTCGCCCCGCGCCGCCGCGCTGATGAAGCGGCGGAACATCGATTCGACGGCCGGGCTGTGGGACTATTTCTATGACCGTGTCGCCACCATCCTGCGCAAGCGGGGCCTGGGCGCCTCGGGTTGGGAGGAGATGGGGGCGCGCAAGGTCATGGCGGGAGGCAAGGCCAAGCTGATACCGAACCCGGTGTTCAGCCGGCGCGGCTTCCAGCTCTACGTGTGGAACAACACCGAGGGCGCCGAGGATCTCGCCTATCGCCTGGCCAACGGCGGCTACGACGTGGTGCTGGCGCCCGTCACCAACCTGTATTTCGACATGGCCCACAACGCCAGCGCCGAGGAGCCGGGCGTGGACTGGAACGGACCGGTCGAACTCGATCGCGTGTACGACTTCATCCCCTACGATTACCTGAGGAACGCCGATATCGACCCGGCCCGCAAGCTGGGCAAGGAGGGCCTGGGCGACGACGGCCGGCGCCGCATCCGCGGCCTCGAAGGCACGCTGTTCACCGAGACCGTGCGCGACCCGGCCCTGATCGATTACCTGACCATGCCGCGCATGCTGGCCCTGGCCGAGCGCGCATGGGCTGCCGACCCGGCCTGGGCCACCGAGCCCGATGGCGCCAAGGCCAAGGTACTGCACCGCGCCGCGTGGAGCGGCTTCGTCAACGCGCTGGGCAAGCGCGTGCTGCCGCGCCTGGACCTGGAGGACGGCGGCGTGCGCTACCGCATCGCGCCGCCCGGCCTGATGATCGAGGGTGGCCGCGTGATGGCCAACCACCAGCTCCCCGGCCTGGCGCTGCGCTACACCACCGACGGCAGCGACCCGACCATGGCCAGTGCGCTGGTCAGCGGACCGATCTCCGAGCACGGCGCCATCGCGGTGGCCGCCTTCGACCGCAACGGGCGGCGTGGCTGGGTGTCCCGCATCGACCACCCCTGACCGGGCGGGGGCGGCCGCCGGCCCGGTTCTAGGCGGCTCCCGGGCCGGCGCCCGTTTGCCTTAGCCGTCCAAGCTGAGATTCGATGACGCCGAACAGCGGCCGGGATTGGTGGTCGGACTGGCGGCATGCGCTCGCCAGGCCTTGAAGCTGCTCCAGAACGGGCAGGGACGCGGCTGGCGCGTCGCAGCGTTCGAGCAGCTCGTCCAGCAAGTGGCCGAAGGCGCGCACTTCGAGCCGCTCCAGTTGCGCGGCGTGCGGCGCGGCCGGATCGTAGAAGGAGGCGGCGCCGAAGTCGCCCAGCAGCGCGCGGCCCCGGCCGCAGTGCAGGATGTTGTGGCCGTACAGGTCGCCATGCATGATGCCGCGCCGGTGCAGGTGGCCGGCGGCCGAGGCGATGCCATGGGCGATGGCCAGCATGGCGTCCAGCTCGAAGCGTTTGGCGGGCGGGTAGACGTCGCGCGTGCAGCTGTCCAGGCTGGGCGGTCCCGCGAGATTGCCGAACGCCGGATCGATCAGCGACATCACCAGGCCGTGCGTGCCGGCCGGATGACCATGGACCCGGGCCCGCACCGGGATCAGGTTGGGATGCGCACCGGCGCCGACGCAGGCCGCCATTTCGCTTTGCGGCGAACCGTCGCTGGTCACGTCGCCCTTGAACAGCTTGACGGCCACGGGCCGCGCGCTTTCGGCGTGGCGGTGCCGCGCCTGGTGGATGACGCCGGACGCGCCTTCGCCCAGTTGATGCTGGATCGCCAGGTCGTCCCAGGCGATGCTGTCGATGGGCGTGTCCGCCACCGCGGTGGCCTCGCGGGGAGCGCTGAAGGGATTGCCGGCGTAGGCCAGCCAGGCCAGGCGCGGCATCGCGGCGAGCCAGGATGGTAGTTCGGTCAGACGGTTGGCGGCGATGCGCAGCAGTTCGAGCCGCGAGCAGGCTGCCAGTTCCTCGGGCAGGGCGCGCAGGCGGTTACCGGCGAGCATCAGCTTTTGCAGCTGGGCGCAATCGCCGATGGCGGCGGGCAGCGTTTCGAGTTCGTTGCCGGTGAGGATAAGCCAGCGCAGCTTGGCGGGCAGCGAGCGGTCCGGCACGTGGTGGATGCGGTTGGCCTTGAAGCCGACCATGCTTAACTCGGGGCAGGCGCCCAGCGCTTTTGGCAGTTCGATGAACTGGTTATCGGAGCAGAACAGGATGCGCAGCTTGGCCAGCCGGGGCAGGTCGTCCGGCAGCGTGGACAGCGCGTTGCCGGACAGGTCCAGGATTTCCAGCGTGTCGGCCAGGTCGAAGATCTCGCGCGGGAATTCGGTCAGGCCGCAGGCCAGCCGCAGGCGTGTGGCGCCGGCCAGTTCTCCGGCGCGTAGCTGTTCGAGGGTGTGCATTGGTGGTGGTGGGAGGAGCGCGAAAGCGCAGAGTTTACCATTCGTGGCTTCGGGCCGCGCCGCACGCCGTTGAGCATCCCAGGCACCCCGGTCGCGACGACGCGTTTGCTCACTGCAGATGGGCGTCCGGGAAGTCCCGGTTGGGAAATTCCGGCTGATGTGCCGGGCGTTCAGGTAGAGGGACTGGGGCGCATCCGCGTTGGAGGGCGGCGTTGCACACAGGCCAGTTGCAACCCGGCGGCACTTCAACAGATGAGGAAATGGCCGCGCAAAGCCGGTTTGGACGCGTGGCCGATGCACTTCGACGCCGAAGATGATAGTGGAACGTTGACTTCGCGCCGCATCACCTTACAATTCCATTAACAAACGCCGCTGGTGCGGTCAGTTCAATACGGTTTATCCGCCGCCAATAGCGCTTGGGAGAGTTGACTGTTAACGGGGCGGCCGATCAACACTATTCGTTAGGCCCCTTAGGGGGCGATCGAGATGACCATTGAAGCTTCAATTCAAGCTGCTGAGGCCTCGCTCATGAAGGCACTGGAGTCAAAACGCTCAGCCATAGACGATAGGACAGGCAAAGGAAGTGCAACCGAACTGATCATTGAGCGAGATTTGCTCCTTCCACATCTCCCTCCGCATCTGCGCTGCGGAAAGGGGGCCGTCGTGCAGACATCGGCGCCAGCGGTGCAGTCACCTGCCATTGATCGAGTGATTAGTGATCCCTCCGCAGCGTCACCCCTTCTCTATGACGATGCGCATTCCATCTTTCCGATCGAGGCGGTCTGCGGTCTTGTCGAGATAACCATGCACTTAGATGCTTCAAAGCTTCGGGGGGACATAGAGCGTATGGTGCCGGTGAAGGCCATGCGAACGCGTCGATATCTCAAGCCCATACCGGGCAGCAAGACCAAGACTGAACGTATTCCGCGCGAAGCAATATCTCCGCGTAGCTTCATCATTGGGCTTCCAGCCGATCCAAATTGGAAGGCCAAGACTATTGCCGCCGTGTTGCGCTCGATACAGATGGATTTGGGAGCACCCACCCACGTGCACGGTCTGTACGCGCTGGGCGTTGGCTTCTTCGAAACCGTAGGCGTCGATTCCGACGCCGAGCGCATGTATCGCGTCCGTGGTTGGCTTGGCCCGGATCGTCTATTTCGCTTTACAACCTCTCTGCGGCAATCGTTCGATCGGTGGCAAAGCCTGCCAACCGGCTGGAGTGCGGACCTTCAAGGGTATGTCAATGGCAGCAGTAGTATCCTGGCAGAGTAGCGCGAAGTGAAAGCAATTCGAGAGGAAATTGAAAAATGACGAAGCGCGTTCGGCCCCAAGCGGTGTCCGCAGGCGAGGCTTTGGGGCGCAAGCTGTTACAGTCTGTGCGCGAGATGAAAGCGGGGCAAGCCGCGCGTGTCACGACGGTGGAGCTGAACGAAGTCGCGGAAGCGCGTCGGAGCACAGGTCTATCCCAGGCCCAGTTCGCTGAGATCCTGTGCATTTCCAAGCGTACTTTGCAGGAATGGGAGCAAGGGCGCCGCGCACCGTAGGCGCGGCGCAAGCGCTCATACGCATCGCCAAACGTCATCCTGAAGTCCTTCTTGAAACGATCGGCTAACTCGCCATTGCAACGGATGCCTGTCGGCGCCGCTGAAATGACGAGGATAGCGGCCAAGCCCCAATAGGGCTCGACGCCGATTACCACTTTCCTACCACTTCATCTCGCCCTTCGCCACCTTGGCGCTGAGCTGCAGCGCGCTTTCCAGGCCGGCGGCGGGATGGGCTGCCTTCATCGCGGCGGCCAGCGCCGCGGAATCGGCGGCTTTCGCGGTCTCGGCCTCGAACTGGCGCACGTAGTTGGCCGTGTAGGCGATACTGTCCGGCGTGAACGCGGCGCCGGGCTGGAAGTGGCCGGGCACCACCGTCACCGGCTTCAGCGCGGCCACGCGGTCCAGCGTGGACAGCCATTGGCGGCGCGATTCCGCGCTCTGCGTGTCGGCCATCCACACGTGCAGGCCCTGGAACAGCACCACGCCACCGGCCACCGCCTTGATGGACGGGATCCACACGAAGGTGCGGTCGCGGTCCGGCCCCTCGATCTTCAGCTTTTCACCCTCCAGCGTGATCTCGTCGCCGGCCAGCGCCTGCGGCATGACGATCTTTTGCGGCGCGTTCTCCTTCAGGATCGGCCCCCAGTGCGCCACCTTGGCGGCGGCCTTCTTCTCCATCGCGGCCACGGTGCCCGGCGTGGCGACGATGCGCGCTTCCGGGAAGGCGGCCTGGATCACGTCCAGCCCGAAATAGAAGTCCGGGTCGCCGTGGCTGACGTAGACGGTGGTCAGGCGCTTGCCGCTGGCGCGTATCAGTTGCACCAGTTTTTGCGCTTCGCCGCGCGAGAACTGGGCGTCGATCAGCACCGCGTCCTTGTCGCCCTTCACCAGCACCGAGGCGACCGGGAAGATGGCGGCTTCGCCGGGGTTGAACACTTCCAGCGTCAGCGGCGCGGCGAGGGAGGTGGCGGCGGCGGCGGTGGCGACCGCGGCGGCGATGGCTTGCTTGATCATGGTGTTGGCTCCGGTTGATGTGATGGAGGCAGTGTAGGCCCGCGCATTCGTTTGAAAAACAGTGTAAATTGCAATGGTTAATTGCATGGATCGAATGAATGGACAGGCTCACGGCGGCAAAGGTGTTTCGCGAGATCGCGGAGCGGGGCAGCATGATCGCCGCCGCCGAGGCGCTGGACATGTCGCGCGCCATGGTCACGCGCTACCTGGCGGAGATGGAGGAGTGGTGCGGCGTGCGCCTGCTGCACCGGACCACGCGCCGCGTCAGCCTGACGGCGGCGGGCGAGCAGACCCTGGCGCGCTGCCGCGAAATGCTGGCGATGGCGGACGACATGGTGGCCGCCGGCCAGGCCGATCCGCTGGCGCCGCACGGCCTGCTGCGCGTGGCCAGTTCCCATTCGCTGGCGCAGACCGCGCTGGCCGGCGCGGTGGCGGCCTTCCTGCTGCGCCATCCGCGCGTCAGCATCGACCTGCAGGTCGACAACCGCGCCGTCAACCTGGTCGAGCAGCGCATCGACCTGGCCGTGCGCATCACCAACGAGCTCGATCCCGGCCTGATCGCGCGCCGCCTGGGTGATTGCGACTCGGTGGTGGTGGCGGCCCCGGCCTACCTGGAGCGGCGCGGCGCGCCGCGGACGGCGGCCGAGCTGGCGGGCCACAACTGCCTCACCTACAGCTATTTCGGCAAGAGCGTGTGGCGCTTCGCTTGGGAGGGGGAGTCGGTCCAGGTGCCGGTGGGCGGCAACCTGTCGGCCAACGAATCGATGGCGCTGCTGGCGGCGGCGGTGGAGGGCGCGGGCGTCGCGCTGCAGCCGCGCTTCGCGGCCGCGCCGCTGCTGGCGGACGGCAAACTGGTGGAATTGCTGCCCGACCATCGCCCGCAGCAGATGGGCATTTACGGCATCTACAGCTCGCGCGAGCACATGCCGCCGGCGCTGCGCGCCATGCTGGACCATTTGCTGGACTGGTTCGCCAGCGACCCCGGCTGGCTTTCCGCCAGCCATGGCAATTATTAAAGCGACATGCTTGACACGCCGGAAACCCGCATATTTTCTTGCAATTTGATTGTCCGGACTCAACACAGCGTGCTATCCTACGTGACCGTTTTTGAACACCATTTGTAAAGTTTCAGTAAAAGAGTCCTTCCCCACAACTTGATGTGCAATCCGCTAACCGGTCAGGCCGTGTCGCGGAAGGTTAGATTAACCCGCTAATCTCGCGAAGCGCGAAGAAAGGTGAGCAATATGATGCAACAACAATCGTCCAACTCCTATTTGTTTGGCGGAAATGCACCGTACGTTGAAGAGCTGTACGAGGCGTATCTCGACAATCCAGGTTCCGTGCCAGACAACTGGCGCTCGTATTTCGACGCCATGCAGCACGTGCCGGCCGTCGATGGCACCAACAAGCCCGACGTCGCCCACGCCTCCGTCATCGCCTCCTTCGCCGAACGCGCGAAAGCCGGCCCGATCCGCACCGTGGTCGCCTCCGCCGACGCCGAGATGGGCCGCAAACGCGTCGCCGCCACCCAGCTGATCGCCGCCTACCGCTACCTGGGTTCCCGCTGGGCCAACCTGGACCCGCTGCAGCGCCAGGAACGTCCCGCCATTCCGGAACTGGAACCATCGTTCTACGGCTTCACCGACGCCGACCTGGACACCGTTTTCAACATCAGCAACACCTACTTCGGTCCCGAGACCGCGTCCCTGCGCGACCTGACCAACTTCCTGCGCGACACCTACACCCGTTCGATCGGCGCGGAATACATGTACATCTCCGACCCGGCCGAAAAGCGCTGGCTGCAGGAGCGCCTGGAGTCGATCCGCTCGACCCCGAACTTCACGGCGGAAAAGAAAAAACACATCCTGGACCGCCTGACCGCGGCCGAGGGCCTGGAGCGCTACCTCCACACCAAATACGTCGGCCAGAAGCGCTTCTCGCTGGAAGGCGGCGAAACGTTCATCGCCTCGATCGACGAGATCATCCAGCGCGCCGGTGAAAAAGGCGTGCAGGAAATCGTCATCGGCATGGCCCACCGCGGCCGCCTGAACGTGCTGGTCAACACCCTGGGCAAGTCGCCCAAGGAACTGTTCGAGGAATTCGAAGGCAAGCACGGCGACGACTTGCCGGCCGGCGACGTGAAATACCACCAGGGCTTCTCGTCCGACATCTCCACCGCGGGCGGCCCGGTCCACCTGTCGCTGGCGTTCAACCCGTCGCACCTGGAAATCGTCAACCCCGTGGTCGAGGGTTCGGTCAAGGCGCGCATGGACCGCCGCGGCGACGCGCTGGGCGCGCAAGTGCTGCCTATCCTGGTGCACGGCGACGCCGCCTTCGCCGGCCAGGGCGTCGTGATGGAAACGCTGAACCTGGCGCAGACCCGCGGCTACGGCACGGGCGGCACGGTGCACATCGTGATCAACAACCAGATCGGCTTCACCACCTCCGACCCGCGCGACGCGCGTTCGACCATCTACTGCTCCGACGTCGTCAAGATGATCGAGGCGCCGGTGCTGCACGTGAACGCCGACGATCCCGAAGCCGTGGTGCTGGCCTCGCAAATCGCGATGGATTACCGCCTGCAGTTCCAGAAGGACATCGTCGTCGACATCATTTGCTACCGCAAACTGGGCCACAACGAGCAGGACACGCCCGCTCTGACCCAGCCGCTGATGTACAAGAAGATCGCCCAGCACCCAGGCACCCGCAAGCTGTACGCGGACAAGCTGGTGGCGCAAGGCGTGATCGGCGCCGATGGCGGCGACCAGATGGTGGCCGCCTTCCGCGACGCCATGGACGCCGGCAAGCACACCGTCGATCCGGTGATCTCCAACTTCAAGAACAAGTACGCGGTCGACTGGCTGCCGTTCCTGAACCGCAAGTGGACCGACTCGGCCGACACCGCCGTGCCGATGACCGAACTGAAACGCCTGGCCACCCGCATCACCACCGTGCCGGAAGGCTTCAAGGTGCACTCGCTGGTCGAGAAGGTGCTGGGCGACCGCGCCGCCATGGGCCGCGGCGAACTGAACCTGGACTGGGGCATGGGCGAACACCTGGCCTACGCCTCGCTGGCCGCCTCCGGCTACGCCGTGCGCCTGACCGGCCAGGACGCCGGCCGCGGCACCTTCGTGCACCGCCACGCCGTGCTGCACGACCAGAACCGCGAGCGTTGGGACGCCGGCACCTACGTGCCGCTGCAGAACATCTCCGAAGGCCAGGCGCCGTTCACCGTGATCGACTCCGTGCTGTCCGAAGAGGCGGTGCTGGGCTTCGAATACGGCTACTCGACCGCCGAGCCGAACACGCTGACGATCTGGGAAGCCCAGTTCGGCGACTTCGTCAACGGCGCCCAGGTTGTCATCGACCAGTTCATCAGCTCCGGCGAAGTGAAGTGGGGCCGCGCCTCCGGCCTGGTCATGATGCTGCCGCACGGTTACGAAGGCCAGGGTCCCGAGCACTCGTCCGCGCGTCCCGAGCGTTTCCTGCAGCTGTGCGCCGACAACAACATGCAAGTGGTGCAGCCGACCACCGCCGCCCAGATCTTCCACCTGCTGCGCCGCCAGATGGTGCGCCAGTTCCGCAAGCCGCTGGTCATCCTGACCCCGAAATCGCTGCTGCGCAACAAGGACGCGGGTTCCGCCCTGGGCGAACTGGCCAAGGGCGCGTTCCAGACCGTGATCGGCGAAGTGGACGACAAGATCGACGCCAAGAAGGTCAAGCGCGTGGTGGCCTGCTCCGGCAAGGTGTACTACGACCTGGTCAACGCCCGCAAGACGCGCGGCCAGACCGATACCGCCATCGTCCGTGTCGAACAGCTGTATCCCTTCCCGCACAAGTCGTTCACCGCCGAACTGAAGAAGTTCCCGAACGCGACGGAAGTGGTGTGGGCGCAGGATGAGCCGCAGAATCAGGGCCCATGGTTCCAGATCCAGCACAACCTCTTCGAGTCCATGGAAGCCGGCCAGCGCCTGGCGTACGCCGGCCGTCCGGCCTCCGCGTCGCCCGCCGTCGGTTACTACGACAAGCACTACGCCCAGCAAAAAGACCTGCTGGAAACGGCGTTCTCGAAGCTGAAGGGCTTCATCCTGACGAAATAAGTCAAGGGCGCCGCGCGGGTCGCGCGGCTCCTCACCAAATAGATCAGCACCGGCTCCGCCCGCGATGGGCGGAGCCGCATAAAAATACAAGTTACGGAGTTTTTTCATGGCACAAATCGAAGTTAAAGTACCCCAGCTGTCCGAATCCGTCGCCGAAGCGACCCTGTTGTCCTGGCATAAAAAAGTCGGCGAGGCCGTGGCCCGCGACGAGAACATGATCGACATCGAAACCGACAAGGTCGTGCTGGAACTGCCAGCGCCGGCCGCCGGCGTTGTCGTGCAAATCATTGAAGCGGACGGCGCCACCGTGGTCGCCGGCCAAGTCATCGCCATCATCGACACGGAAGGCTCGGCGCATGCGCCGAGCGCCGGCGCCGCGCCATCGGCACCAGCCGCCGCCGCCGCTCCGGCAGCAGCTCCAGCCGCCGCCACCGGTGGTTCCAAAGGCGACGTGGCCATGCCGGCCGCCGCCAAGATCCTGTCCGAAGCCGGCCTGTCCGCCTCGAACGTTGCCGGTTCCGGCAAAGACGGCCGCGTGACCAAGGGCGACGCCCTGGCCGCCGCCTCCGCGCCGAAACCCGCGGCACCGGCACCGCTGGCGCCAGCCGCCGCCAAGCCCGCGCTGCAGAAAGTGGCCGCGCCTAGCGTGAACCTGGGCGAGCGTCCGGAAGAGCGCGTGCCGATGAGCCGCCTGCGCGCGCGTATCGCCGAGCGCCTGCTGGAATCGCAATCGACCAACGCCATCCTGACCACGTTCAACGAAGTGAACATGCAGCCGGTCATCGACCTGCGCAACAAGTACAAGGACAAGTTCGAGAAAGAGCACGGCGTGAAGCTGGGCTTCATGTCCTTCTTCGTCAAGGCCGCCGTCGCCGCGCTGAAAAAGTACCCGATCATCAACGCCTCGGTTGACGGCAACGACATCGTCTACCACGGCTACTTCGACATCGGCATCGCCGTGGGCTCCCCACGCGGCCTGGTGGTGCCCATCCTGCGCAACGCGGACCAGATGAGCATCGCCGACATCGAGAAGAAGATCGGCGAATTCGGCGCCAAGGCCAAGGAAGGCAAGCTGACCCTGGAAGACCTGACCGGCGGCACCTTCTCGATCTCGAACGGCGGCACCTTCGGCTCCATGCTGTCGACCCCGATCATCAACCCGCCGCAGTCGGCCATCCTGGGCGTGCACGCGACCAAGGACCGCGCGGTCGTCGAAAACGGCCAGATCGTGGTCCGTCCGATGAACTACCTGGCCATGTCCTATGACCACCGCATCATCGACGGCCGCGAAGCCGTGCTGGGCCTGGTGGCCATGAAGGAAGCGCTGGAAGATCCGGCGCGCCTGCTGCTGGACCTGTAATTCGGCCAAAAACCCAAGCGAGGGCCGGGGTCGGACCCAGTGGGTCCGACCCCAGATTCGCCTCTGGTTTTAATGAGAGGTGTCATGAGCGTCTCCGATGAAATCAAGCGGCTCCACGAGCTGCACCAGGCCGGCGCGCTGACGGACGACGAGTTCGCCCGCGCCAAGCAGAAGCTGCTGGACACGGCCGAGGCGCCGAAGTACGGCGGCCCGTCCGACGACCTCGCCAGCGAGTTCAACCGCTTCCGCCGTTCGCGCGCCGACCGCTGGCTGGGCGGCGTGTGCGGCGGGCTGGGCAAGGTGTCCGGCATGGAGTCCTGGATCTGGCGCCTGGTGTTCGCGCTGTTCACGATTTCCTTCGGCTTCGGCCTCGTGATCTACCTCTTACTTTGGATCTTCGTCCCGGACGAATCTTGATTGGAAATACCACACATGAGCAACAAACAATTTGACGTCGTCGTTATCGGCGCTGGCCCCGGCGGCTACATCGCCGCCATCCGCGCAGCGCAGCTGGGCTTCTCCGTCGCCTGCGTCGACGAGTGGAGCAACGCCAAGGGCGGCCCCGCTCCAGGCGGCACCTGCACCAACGTCGGCTGCATCCCTTCGAAAGCGCTGCTGCAATCGTCCGAGCACTACGAGCACGCCGGCCACTCCTTCAAGGAGCACGGCATCGACGTCAGCGGCCTGTCGCTGAACCTGGGCCAGATGGTCAAGCGCAAGGACACCGTCGTCAAGCAGAACAACGACGGCATCCTGTTCCTGTTCAAGAAGAACAAGGTCACCTTCTTCCACGGCCGCGCAGCGTTCGGCGGCGCCGCCGGCGCCGAGGGCTACCCGATCGCCATCGCCGGCAAGGACAACGAGACCATCAACGCCAAGCAGGTCATCATCGCCACCGGTTCCAACGCGCGCGCGCTGCCCGGCGCCGAGTTCGACGAGAAACTGATCCTGTCGAACACCGGCGCGCTGGCGATCGACGCCGTGCCCGCCAACCTGGGCGTCATCGGCGCCGGCGTGATCGGCCTGGAAATGGGCTCCGTGTGGCGCCGCCTGGGCTCCAAGGTCACCGTGCTGGAAGGCCTGCCGACCTTCCTGGGCGCCGTGGACGAGCAGATCGCCAAGGAAGCGCACAAGCTGTTCACCAAGCAGGGCCTGGCGATCAGCCTGGGCTGCAAGATCAACAGCGTCACCAAGGGTGCTGACAACGTCACCGTGGAATACGCCGACGCCAAGGGCGAGGCGGTCACCGCCGTGTTCGACAAGCTGATCGTCTCGATCGGCCGCACCCCGAACACCAACGGCCTGGGCGCCGACAAGGTCGGCCTGGCGCTGGACGAGCGCGGCTTCATCGCCGTGGACGGCGACTGCAAGACCAACCTGCCGAACGTGTGGGCGGTGGGCGACGTGGTGCGCGGCCCGATGCTGGCGCACAAGGCCGAGGAAGAGGGCGTGGCGGTCGCCGAGCGCATCGCCGGCCAGCACGGCCACACCAACTTCGACACGATTCCATGGGTGATCTACACCTCGCCGGAAATCGCGTGGGTCGGCAAGACCGAGCAGCAACTGAAGGCCGAGGGCACGCCCTACAAGGCCGGCACCTTCCCGTTCCTGGCCAACGGCCGCGCGCGCGCGCTGGGCGACACCTCGGGCATGGTCAAGTTCCTGGCGCACGCCACCACCGACGAGATCCTGGGCGTGCACATCATCGGCCCGATGGCCTCCGAGCTGATCTCGGAAGCCGTGGTGGCGATGGAGTTCAAGGCCTCGGCCGAGGACATCGCCCGCATCTGCCACGCCCACCCATCGCTGTCCGAGGCGACCAAGGAAGCCGCGCTGGCCATCGACAAGCGCACGCTGAACTTCTAAGCGTAGGGCGGAGTAGCGCAACGCGCTATTCCGCCGGCGTACCGATAGCCCGTCCCGCGGATGCAGCCCAGGCCTGCACGCATTGGCGGAATAGCGCATGCGCGCTACTCCGCCCTACGAAAGCCGGCCCTGTCCGGCTTTTGTTGTTTAGAGCGACAATTATGAACGTCCAAGAGTTCTACCAGCACGCGCTGACCCAGCGCGATTTCAAGGCCGACGCGGCGCAGCGCCGCGCGGTCGACCGCCTCCAGCTCTGCTACGACCAGTGGGTGGAGTACAAGGGCCAGCGCTCGAACAGCTTCAAGCGCTTCATCAACCGTCCGGACGTGCCCAAGGGCGTCTACATGTGGGGCGGGGTGGGGCGCGGCAAGTCCTTCCTGATGGACAGCTTCTATTCCGTGGTGCCGCTGGTGCGCAAGACGCGCGTGCACTTCCACGAATTCATGCGCGACATCCACCGCCAGCTCGACGAGCTCAAAGGCGTGGCCAATCCGCTGCAGGAGGTGGCGCGCCGCGTGGCCCGCAAATACCGCTTGATCTGCTTCGACGAGTTCCACATCTCCGACGTGGCCGACGCCATGATCATGTACAACCTGCTGTCGGCGCTGTTCGACAACGGCGTGTCCTTCATCATGACCTCGAACTACGACCCGGAACTGCTGTACCCGGACGGCCTGCACCGCGACCGCATCCTGCCCACCATCGCGCTGCTGAAGGCGAAGATGGACGTGATGAACGTGGACGCCGGCGTCGACTACCGGGGCCGCGCGCTGGAGCAGGTCGATTCCTACTACACGCCGCTGGGCGCGGCCACCGACGAGTCGCTGCGCCAGGCCTACGCGCGCATCGCCGAGACCGCCGACGAGGACCCGCGCGTGATGATCGAGAGCCGCGAGATCCGCGCGCTGCGCCGCGCCGGCTCCATCATCTGGTTCGATTTCCACACGCTGTGCGGCGGCCCCCGCTCGCAAAACGACTACCTGGAAATCGCCAGCCGCTTCCATACGGTTATACTGTCCGGCATACCGATGATGTCGGCCGCCATGTCGTCCGAGGCACGCCGCTTCACCTGGCTGATTGATGTGTTCTATGACCAGAAGGTCAAGCTCCTGATGTCGGCCGAGGTGGAGCCGGAGGAGCTCTACACGACGGGCATGCTGGCCAACGAGTTTCATCGCACCGTGTCGCGCATTGTGGAAATGCAGTCGCGCGACTATATGGACAAGGAGCAGCGCGGAGTAGCCGAAGCGCTGTCCTGATGACAGGATAAACATGGCAAAGCATGACAAGCGCGTGGCGTGCGCGATGATGGTCGCCGCGCTGGCAACCTTGGCGGGTATGGCCCAGGCCCAGAACATGGGCCAGGCGCCGCTGCTGGAACCGGTGGTGCCGCGCACGCACTCGGTGGAGCAGGCCGACGCGAAATTGAAGGAAGTGGAGCAGGCGCGCGCCGCGGTCGGCGCCGAATACGCGGCCAGCGAAGAGGTCTGCAACACCCGCTTCTTCGTCAACCACTGCCTGGACCAGGCCAAGGAAAAGCGCCGCGCGGCGCTGTCCGGCCTGCGCGCGATCGAAGTGGAGGCGAGCCGCTTCAAGCGCCAGCACGCGGTGGAGCAGCGCGACCGCGAACTGGCCGATCGCCTGAAGAAGGACGAGGAGGAACTGGCGCGCCGCGCCGCCGCGCCGCAGCCGGCGCGCGCCGAGCGCGAACCGGCCAAGCCGGCCGCCAAGCCCGGTCCCACCCTGGACCAGCGCCAGGCGGCGTACGAGGCCAAGGTGAAGCGCCAGCAGGAGAAGGACGCCGCCGAGGCCGGCCTGCGCGCGCAGAACGTGGCCGAGTTCGAGAAGAAGAAGGCCGACTCCGAGCGCCGCCAGGCGCAGGTGGCCGAGAAGAAGCTGGCCCGCGAGGAGAAGGCGCGCAAGCGCGCCGCCGAGGCGGAAGCCGCGGCCAAGGCGTCCGCCGCGAAGGCGGAGGCGGCGGCCGCCAAGGAGCGCGGCAAATAATGGCCGGCCTGTCCGCCAACGAGGCGCGCCAGCTGGCGCAATCGGCGTTCGCCGCCTTGCGGAACGGCCAGACGGAACAGGCCAGGCGGCAGTTCGAGCGGCTGGTGGCGGGCGGCGTGGCCGAGGCCTCGGTGTTCATCGGCCTGGCCTACGCCTGCGCCTCGCTGTCCGACCGCGCCTCCGCGCACAGCGCCGCGGACCGCGCGCTGGCGCTGGAGCCGTCCGGCCTGCAGGTGCTGATGCTGAAGGGGGACTTGCTGCACGCCGAGGCCGACGGCCAGGCCGCCGCCGCCTATTACCGCGCCGCGCTGCGCGCCGCGCCCGATCCGTCGCGGCTGTCGCCCAACCTGCGCAATGAGCTCAAGCGCGCGCAGGACATGATCGCGCACTACGCCGGCAAGTTCGAATCCTTCCTGGTGACCGAGCTGGAAAAGGCCGGCTTCGACGAGCGGCGCGACGCGCGCTTCGCGCAGTCGCTGGAGCTGATGCTGGGGAAGAAGGAGATCTATCCGCAGCAGCCGCGCGCCTATTATTTCCCCGGCCTGCCGCTGATCCAGTACTTCGACAACACGCGCTACCCGTGGCTGAAGCCGCTGGAGGACGCGACCGACGACATCCGCGCCGAGCTGCTGCGCATCCTGGAGGAGGACGCGGGCGCGTTCCAGCCCTATGTGCAGGGCGACCCGGACCGGCCCAAGGTGAACCAGGGGCCGATGCTGAACAATCCCGCCTGGAGCGCCTTCTTCCTGTGGAAGAACGGCGAGCCGGTGCCGGAGAACATGGCGCGCTGCCCGAGGACCATGGCCGCGCTGGAGGGCGTGCCCAAGCCGCACGTGCCGGGGCGCACGCCGTCCATGCTGTTTTCGCTGCTGCGTCCGGGCGCGCACATCCCGGCGCACCACGGCATGCTGAACACGCGCATGATAGGCCACCTGCCGCTGATCGTCCCGCCCGGCTGCGCGCTGCGGGTGGGCAACGAGACGCGCGAATGGAAGGTGGGGCAGGCCTGGCTGTTCGACGACAGCATCGAGCACGAGGCCTGGAACAACAGCGCCGAGACGCGCGTGATCCTGCTGTTCGAGGCCTGGCGCGAGGAGATTTCGGAGCGCGAGCGGCAACTGGTGTCGGCCATGCTGGCGTCGATCGACGCCTACGGCGGCAAGAAGGCGGACTGGGATTAAGTAGGGCGGAGTAGCGCATCGCGCTATTCCGCCGGATGCGCGCGGGTCCGCCGGCATCCGGCGGACTGCGCCTTCGGCTTACTCCGCCCTACATGGCTATACCGCCTTGTCCATCTTCTGCACCACGTAGGTCGGCGCCTCCTTGGGCGGCGCCACCAGCTTGATGATGGCCATGGTGCAGTTGTCGCCCTTGCCCTTGGCGCGTTCCATGGCCTTGGTGATCAGCCGCTCGGACGCCTGCCGCGGCGTGCCGCGCGCCACGGCGGCGGCCAGTTCGGCGTCGGTGAAGTATTGCCACAGGCCGTCCGAGCACAGCAGGAAGGCGTCGCCCGGCTGCAGGTTCTCGTGCACGCCGATGGTCACGAAGGGCTGCTTTTGCCGGTTGCCCAGCACATTGTTCAGCATGCGCGTGCTGCGGTGTTTTTGCGCCGCCTCCAGCGGCAGCTTGTCCACGTTCACCAGGTAATCGACGTAGGCGCTGTTGTTGCTGCGCATGGCGCAGTGTTCGTTGGTAAAACGATACAGGCGCGACTCGCCCACGTGGGTCCAGATGGCCTGGCCCTGCGGCGTCAGCACCAGCAGCACCAGCGTCGATTGCGGCTCGCTGTTGACGGCGGGGTTCATCACGATCACGTCGTGCGCCTCCTGCGCTATGCTGCGCAGCAACTCCTTGAGGCGGGGCAGGCTGGCGCTGTCGCCGGCGCGGTATTCGTCGAACAGGTGCTTGCTGGTGTGCAGCACCTGCTCGGCGGCGACGGACGAGCCCATGCCGTCGGCCAGCACGGCCATCACGTAGCCGGGCGCGCGCGCCGCCGTGTACAGCGCGGCGCGGTCCGTTTGCTGGGGCCGGCTGCCCAGGTGCTGGGCGGTGCCGGCTTCGATTTTGTATGTGCTCATGGGGTCAAGCTAGCCTGCTTCTGTGCGCTGAGTTAAACTATGCACTGGTAAACAGTTTTGTTGCAAGCGTGCAGTTGTTGACCATGCGAAACTGTTGGCAAAATAACAGAAACTGGGATCCAATGACAGACGTAGAAGAAATCAAGCGCCGTATCATCGAGCTCGACGTGGAACACCGCGATCTGGACGCCGTGATTGAAATGCTGACGCTGGATGGCCATCATGATCAATTGCAACTGCGTCGCCTGAAGAAACGGAAGTTGCAATTGAAAGACTATATCACCCTGCTGAAAATGCAGCTGGTTCCGGACGTTCCCGCCTGAGCGCGTCCCCGCCCCACCTTAGCTTATTTTGACCGATCCCCAACTCACGCCCTCGGCGCCCGCCGACAGCGGCGAACCCCAACTTCCTCCTGGCAAACACGATGCCGAGATCGACCGCTTGTTCGGTCCCGGCGGGCCGCTGAGTCCGGCGGTGGGGGGCTTTCGCCCGCGCAAATCGCAAACCGAGATGGCGAAGGCCATCGCCAACGCGATCGCGGAGCAGAGCACGCTGATCGCCGAGGCGGGCACGGGCACCGGCAAGACCTTCGCCTACCTGGTCCCGGCGCTGCTGTGGGGCGGCAAGACCATCGTCTCCACCGGCACCAAGAACCTGCAGGACCAGCTGTTCCTGCGCGACATCCCCACCGTGCGCGCCGCGCTGCAGGCGCCGGTCTCGGTGGCGCTGCTGAAGGGGCGCGGCAACTACGTGTGCCACTACCACCTGGAGCGCACGCTGCAGAACGGCCGCATGACCTCGCGCGAGGACGTCGGCCACCTGCGCGAGATCTCCCGCTTCCTGAAAATGACCAGCTCCGGCGACAAGGCCGAGCTGGCGCGCGTGCCGGAAAACGCGCTGATCTGGAACCTGGTCACCTCCACCCGCGACAACTGCATGGGCGCCGAGTGCCAGTATTACCAGGACTGCTTCGTGATGAAGGCGCGCAAGGAGGCGCAGCAGGCGGACGTGGTGGTGGTCAACCACCACCTGTTCTTCGCCGACGTGGCGCTGAAGGACACCGGCGTGGCCGAGCTGCTGCCGTCGGCCAACACCATCATCTTCGACGAGGCGCACCAGCTGCCGGACACGGCGACGCTGTTCTTCGGCGACACCTTCTCCACCTCCCAGGTGCTGGAGCTGTGCCGCGACGTGCTGGCCGAGGGCCTGTCCCACGCGCGCGACGGCGCCGACTGGGGCAAGACCGTGACGGTGGTGGAAAAGGCGGCGCGCGACCTGCGCCTGACCTTCCCGCAAGACATCGTGCGCCTGTCGCTGCCGCAGATCGCCCCGTCCAGCGAGTTCTTCCCCGCGCTGGAAACCCTGAAGGACGAGCTGGACGGCCTGATCGCCGTGCTCGACAAGCAGGCCGAGCGCGCCGAGACCCTGGAGCAGTGCCGCGTGCGCGCCACCGAGCTGGCGCAGCAGCTGCGCGACTGGAAATTCGATCCCAAGGCCAAGGTGGCCAAGGGCGAGGAGGCGGTGTTCTGGGTGGAGGCCTACACCAGTTCGCTGCAGCTGCACAAGACGCCGCTGTCGATCGCGCCCATCTTCAACGGCCAGCGCGAGGGCGTGCCGCGCAGCTGGATCTTCACCTCCGCGACCCTGGCGGTGAAGAACGACTTCAAGCACTTCGCCGAGCAGATGGGGCTGGCCGGCGAACCGGCGCGCACCTGGCCCAGCCCGTTCAACTACGAGCAGCAGGGCATCCTGTACGTGCCGACCGGCCTGCCGGACCCGAACTCCATGGGCTACACGGACGCCGTGCTGGACGCGGCGCTGCCGGTGATCGAGGCCTCGGGCGGGCGCGCTTTCCTGCTGTGCACGACCCTGCGCGCGGTGAAGCGCGCGGCCGAGCGCCTGCGCGACGAGTTCGAGAAGCGCGGCCTGCCGTATCCGCTGTTCGTGCAGGGCGACAAGGGGCGCACCGAGTTGCTGGACCAGTTCCGCAAGTCCGGCAACGGCGTGCTGATCGGCAGCCAGAGCTTCTGGGAGGGCGTGGACGTGCGGGGCGAGGCCTTGTCGCTGGTGATCATCGACAAGCTGCCGTTCGCGCCGCCGGACGACCCGGTGCTGGCCGCGCGCATCGAGGTGATGGAAAAGCAGGGCATGAACGGTTTCATGCACCACACGCTGCCGGAGGCCATCATCAACCTCAAGCAGGGCGCCGGCCGCCTGATCCGCGACGAGGGCGACCGCGGCGTGCTGATGCTGTGCGACCCGCGCGTCATCAGCAAGCCCTACGGCCGCCGCATCTGGCAAAGCCTGCCGCCGTTCAAGCGCACCCGCGAGGCGGCCGAGGTGATCGCCTTCTTCCAGGGCGAAGCCGCCGCCCCCGAATCGACCTGAGCCGCCGCCCAACCGGCGTCAGCAGCCTTTCGGGGTCAGACCCCAACCGGCGTCAACAATGGCGTGGCGCCGCGCGCCGCTCGAAAGCGGCGTTCGCTGCGTCAGCGCTGCGGCTGGATCACGACCTTGCCGGTGACCTTGCGGGCGGCCATGTCGTTCAGCGCCTGCGGGGTCTCGGCCAGCGCGTAGCGGGCGGAGATGTGGGGGCGGATCTTGCCTTCGGCCATCCAGCCCAGCAGTTGCATCATGCCGGCCAGGTTGGCTTTCGGCTCGCGCTTGGCGTATTCGCCCCAGAACACGCCGACCAGCGACGCGCCCTTCAGCAGCGCCAGGTTGAGCGGCAATTTCGGGATCTCGCCGTTGGCGAAACCCACCACCAGGTAGCGCCCGCGCCAGGCGATCGAACGGAACGCCGCCTCGGCGTAGTCGCCGCCCACCGGGTCGTAGACCACGTCCGGTCCCTTGCCGCCGGTGAGGGCCTTGATCGCCTCGCGCAGGTCTTGCGTGCCGTAGTTGATCAGCTCGTCCGCGCCGTGCTCCTTGCACACGGCCAGCTTCTCGTCGGTGGAGGCGGCCGCGATCACGCGCGCGCCCAGCGCCTTGCCGATCTCGATCGCCGCCAGTCCCACGCCGCCCGCCGCGCCCAGCACCAGCATGGTTTCGCCGGCCTTCAAGGCCGCGCGGTCCACCACCGCGTGGTGCGAGGTGCCGTAGGTGAGGGTGATGGCGGCGGCCGTGTCGAAGTCCATGCCCGGCGGCATCGGCATCAGCGCCTGCACCGGCACCGCCAGCTGCTGCGCGAAGGCGCCGTGCGCGGAGAACGCGATCACCTTGTCGCCCGGCTTGAAGGCCGTCACGCCGTCGCCCACCGCGCGCACGACGCCGGCCACCTCGTTGCCCGGGGTGAACGGCAGCTCGGGCTTGTACTGGTACTTGCCCTGGATGATCAACACGTCCGGGAAGTTCACGCCGGCCGCCTGCACGTCCAGCACCACGTGGCCCGGCGCGGCGACCGGGTCCGGCAATTCCTCCACGGCCAGGGTGTCGGGCAGGCCCCAGGCTTTGCATACGATGGCTTTCATAGGTCTCCTTGATTGTTGTTAAAAATTAGCACGTGCGTTCTATTTTACCCCGGTTCGGGCCCTTGTGTCCGATTGAGAATTCGCAAAGGCGACTGTGGCGCGGTGACTACAGTGAAAACGAGGGCATGCATACGATCGGGGGTTGCCATGGGCATCCGCTACGGCTGTTTCTTCAGTTACGCGCACGGGCAGCACGCTTACATGAGCAAGTTCAAGAACGATCTTGCGGACGCGCTGCGGTGTTACCTGGAGCCGCATTTCGACAACGAAAGCGAGCTGTTCGTCGACACCGAACAACTGGGCGGCGGCGACGACCTGGACCGCCGCATCGCGCTGGCGCTGTGCGAAAGCGTCTGCATGATCATGATCTACACCCCCAAGTACGAGGCGCACGCCTACACGCGTCGCGAGTTCGCCGCCATGCAGCTGATCGAGGAGGAGCGGCGCGCCTGGTATCCGCTGCCCAGCCACCTGATCATCCCCGTCATCATGACGCGCCATCCGCTGTGCCTGCCGCCGCAGATCACCAATCCCGGCATGTACGTCGATTTTTCGCGCTACACGCTGGCCACCGGCGACCTGAAGACCAATCCGGACTTCCTGCCCGACATCGAGAAGATCGTGCAGCGCATCGCGGCCCACTACCACTACCTGAAACACTGCATCCCGCCAGGCCACGATTGCAGCCGCTTCGTGCTGCCGCCGATACCGGAAGTCTGGCGCGCCGAGCCGCCTCCCCATTTTCCCCGTTAAAAAAAGGTGCATCATGGACCACCCGCAACCGCATTTGCCGGCGCTCGCCACGCCCGGAGACGTTATCACATTTCATTCCCACAAGGGCGGCGCCGGGCGCAGCACCGCCCTGGCCAACATCGGCCTGCTGCTGGCCGGGCGCGACCACGCGACGCGGCCGGTGCTGATGATCGACTGGGACCTCGACGCGCCCGGCCTGCACCAGTATTTCCAGGCCGGCGACGACGGTCCCGGCGTGCTGGAGTTCTTCCTGGCTTGCCGCGAGCAGTTGCGCCGGCGCCGCCGCCGTCCGGGCGAGGACAAGGAGGGCCAGGACGGCGCCGAGCTGGCCAGGCAGGTGCTGGCGGCCGTGGGCTGGGAGCGTTACGTGGTGCGGGTGGACCCGGGCCGGCCGCTGTACCTGATGCGCGCCGGCCGGCAGGACAGCGGCTACGCCGAGCGGCTGGCCGGCCTGGACTGGGAGTCGCTGTTCCTGTCCTGCCCGGCCCTGTTCCGCTGCTTCTCGGAGTTGCTGGCGCGCCACTTCCGCCACGTGCTGGTCGACGCGCGCAGCGGCCGGGGCGATTGCGCCGGCATCTGCACCGTCCTGCTGCCGACCCGGCTGGTGCTGCTGTTCGAGGCCAGCCGCCAGAACCTGGACGGGCTGCAGGCGCTGGTGCTGCGCGCCACCACCTACCGCCGCAGCCACGAGGAGGAGCAGCGCCCGCTGCTGGTGTATCCGCTGCCGGCCCGGCTGGACCTGGAGGACGCGGCCAGGCGCGCGCAATGCCGCCACGGCGAGGCCGGCTACCAGCCGGCGTTTGAGCGCGTGCTGGGCGAGGCCTACGGCCTGACCCGGGTGTCGCTGGACAGCTATTTCGACGAGGTGCAGCTGCCGCAGACGCGCGCCCTGGCCTACGGCGAGCAGTTGCCGGCCCGCGACGAGCCGCTGGCCGACCGCCTGTCCGCCACGCGCGGCTACGAGTCGCTGCTGCTGTGGCTGGAGGACGGCCATCCGCCCTGGCGTTCGCGCGCCGAGATGCCGCTGCTGCGGGCGGTCGAGCGCGCGCGGAGCGAACTGGACGACGGCAATGCGCGCCGCCTGCTGCTGGCGCGCGAGCTGTACCGGCTGGGCGAACTGCACCGCGAGGAGGGGCGTCCGCTGCCGGCCATGCTGAGCTTCCGCGAAAGCGTGGAACTGCACGCCAAGGCGCTGGGCGAGGAGCATCTGGACACCGTGTCGGCCAAGGCGCAACTGGCCGGATTGCTGCTGGGCCAGGGCCGGATGGACGAGGCGCGCCTGCTGCTGCGCTGCGTGGTCGAGACGCGCGCCAGGCTGCTGGGCGCCGAGCACGCGGACGTGCTGGAGGCGCGCGCGGCCCAGGCCCGCGCCTTGGCCGGGCAGGGCCATTTCGCCGCCGCGCTGGCGCGCCAGGAGGAGGTGCTGCGGGTGCTGCTGAGGCGCTGGGGCCGGGACCATCCCATGACCCTGGACGGCATCGCCGCGCGCGCGGCCATGCTGTACCAGGCGGGCGAACTGGAGCCGGCGCGCCAGGCGCAGGAACAGGTGCTGGCGGCGCGCGTCCGGCTGCTGGGCGCCGGCCACGCCGCCACGCTGGAGGCCGGCGAGGCGCTGGCGCGCACCCTGGCGCGCATGGAGCGGGACGACGGCCCGCTGGAGGCCGGCATGCCGCCCTCCCAGGGGACGGAGCCCGCGCCGCGCCGCGTGTCCGGCGTGCAGCAGGAGCCTGGACACTACGGCGCGGGGCAGGGCGCGGAGCACGCCGTCCCGCCCCGGCGCGCCTACGGCGCCTGGCCCTACGCCGCGCAGGCGCAACCGGCGCCGCGGGAGGAGCAGGCGGCCAACGTGTTTTCGCTGTGGAACGTCCGCCTCGCGCCCCAAGAGCCGGACGCCGCGCCGGCGCCGGACGGGGAGCGCGCCGAACTGCCCTGAGCATGCGGCGGGGCCCGTCTCCCCGCCCGAAATTTATCTGCTGCAACGGCTTTGGCCATGCGCTGGAGCCCCGTTGCTTCAGGTAAAATCGCTGCCATGCGTATCCTAATTAGTAACGACGACGGTTATCTGGCGCCCGGCATCACCGCCCTGGCCGACGCGCTGGCGGCCATCGCCGACATCATCGTGGTGGCGCCCGAGGGCAACCGTTCCGGGGCCTCGAATTCGCTGTCGCTGGACCGCCCGCTGTCGGTGCAGCGCGCCCCGAATGGTTTTTATTTTGTCAACGGAACCCCCACCGACTGCGTGCACATCGCGCTGACCGGCATGCTGACCGAGAAGCCCGACCTGGTGGTGTCGGGCATCAACAACGGCCCCAACATGGGGGACGACACGCTGTACTCCGGCACGGTGGCGGCCGCCACCGAGGGTTATCTGTTCGGCATCCCCGCCATCGCCTTCTCGCAGGGCGCCTTCGGCTGGGAGCACATCGACGACGCGGCCAAGGTCGCGCGCGACATCGTGCAGCGCCATTTCGACACCCTGCCGCGGCCGTACCTGCTGAACGTCAACATCCCGAACCGGCCGTACGCCGCCATGGGGCCGCTGGCGGCCACGCGGCTGGGCAAGCGCCACCAGTCCGAGCCGGTGATCCGCTCGCACGACCCGCGTGGCCGCGAGATCTTCTGGATCGGCCCGCCCGGCGCCTGCAAGGACGCCGGCGAGGGCACCGATTTCCACGCCGTGTCCCAGGGCTGCGTGTCGCTGACGCCGCTGCAGATCGACCTCACCCACCGCACCCAGCTCGAGACGCTGGCAAAAGGCCTGGCATGACCGACAAGAACCGCACCTTCCCGCTGCCGCTGTCGTCCGTGGTGGACAAGCCGCAGAAAAAGCAGCCCGTGTTCTCGCCCGTGGCCACGCCGCAGACGGCGACGCAGAACGCGCGCAGCGCGGCGCAGGGCGGTTACCAGGCGGTGCGCCAGGCGCCGGCGGCGCCGTCGCGCCTGCACAGCCACGCGCTGGAGCGGGCCCAGCCGGTGCCGGCCGCGGCGCCGCGCCAGAACCCGCTGGTGTCGGACGCGGTGCGCCGCGCCATGGTGGCGCGGGTGGCCAGGCAGGGCGTGAAGGACACGGTGGTGCTGGGCGCGCTGGAGGCGGTGCCGCGCCACATGTTCATGGACGAGGCGCTGGCCTCCCAGGCCTACATCGACGCCTCGCTGCCGATCGGCCACCACCAGACCATTTCCCAGCCCTATATCGTGGCGCGCATGATCGAGGTGATGCGCAACGGCGGCCAGCTGCGCCGGGTGCTGGAGATCGGCACCGGCTGCGGCTACCAGGCGGCGGTGCTGTCCTGCCTGGCGCAGGAGGTGTATTCGATCGAGCGCATCAAGCCGCTGCACGAGCTGGCCAAGGCCAATTTGCGCCCCTTGCGGGTGGCGAACCTGCGTTTGCACTACGGAGATGGTATGCTAGGCCTGCCGCAGGCTGCCCCGTTCGATGGCATCATCCTGGCGGCGGCCGGCATGGAGGTCCCGCCGGCGCTGCTGGAACAGCTGGCCGTGGGCGGCCGGCTGGTGGCCCCGGTGGGCGCGCGCACCCAGCATTTGCAGCTGGTGACGCGCCTGGGCAAGGCGGAGTGGGCCAGCCAGACGCTGGAAGACTGCCATTTCGTGCCATTGCGCCCTGGAACCGTCTGAATCCGGCGAAGAAGATCAAATTTTAAGAATGAGTATGGTTAAGAAGAGTTCCCTTTTATTATTGAGCGTCATCATGGCCTTGCTGAGTGCCTGCACCAGCACTCCCATCCAGGCGCCGGTCGTCGACCGCACGACCGCGCCCGCCCCGGTCACCGTCAAACCCGCGTCGCCCAGCGACGACGCGCGCCGCGAACGCGACGAGCGCGGCCTGTACACGGTGAAAAAGGGCGACACCCTGATCAATATCGCGCTCGAGCACGGCCAGAACTACCGCGACCTGGCGGCCTGGAACAACCTGGCCAACCCGAACGACATCAAGGTGGACCAGGTGCTGCGCGTGCTGCCGCCCGAGGCCGGCAACGGCGTGCAGATCGGCGCCGTGCAGACCCCGAGCACCATCGAGAAAACCCCGCCGGTGCCGAAGAAAACCGGCCCGCGCGGCGACAAGAAGCCGTACACCGAGGGCGCGCTGGCCGAGCTGCAGCGTCCCGAGGGCGCCGAGGGCAACGGCAAGCCGGAGCGCGGCGAGCGCGCGCCGACCCAGGTGGCGTCGATCGCGCCGGCGCCGGCCCCGGCGGCGCCGGCCATGCAACTGAGCGCCGAGGACCGCGAGCTGAGCTGGATCTGGCCGTCCGAGGGGCGCGTGGTCGCCACCTTCGACGAGGGCAAGAACAAGGGCATCGACATCGCCGGCAAGCCGGGCCAGCAAGTGATGGCGGCCGGCGCGGGAAAAGTGATGTATGCCGGTAGCGGCATCCGAGGTTATGGTAATCTCGTCATTGTGAAGCACAGTAATAGTCTGTTGTCAGCCTATGCCCATAACCGGGCCATCCTGGTGAAGGAGGGCCAAAGCGTAAGCAAGGGCCAGCTGATCGCAGAAATGGGGGATTCCGACACCGACGCCGTCAAGCTGCACTTTGAAATCAGGCAGCAGGGCAAGCCGGTCGATCCATCAAAGTTCCTGCCTAACCGCTAGCTAGCCAGAGCCCATGACACACTCGCCGCACGACCGACTGGATGACGACTCGCCTGAGGACTTCCCGGACGAGCAGAGCGACGATGTCGGCGGCGAAGGCATCGACGGCGAGACGGTCGCCGAGGTCGCGACGGTGCTGGAAAGCGTCGACGAACTGAAAAAGGTGCTGGCGGCCGAACTGTCCACCGACACCACCCAGCATTACCTGAACCAGATCGGCACCCGGCCGCTGTTGACGGCGGCGCAGGAGGTGCACTTCGCCACCCTGGCCAAGGCGGGCGACTTCAGCGCCCGCCAGACCATGATCGAGCACAACCTGCGGCTGGTGGTGTCGATCGCCAAGCACTACATCAACCGCGGCGTGGTGCTGCTCGACATGATCGAGGAGGGCAACATCGGCCTGATGCGCGCCATCGACAAGTTCGAGCCCGAGCGCGGTTTCCGTTTCTCGACCTACGCCACCTGGTGGATACGCCAGAGCATCGAGCGCGCCATCATGAACCAGGCGCGCACGGTGCGCCTGCCGGTGCACATGGTGCGCGAGCTGAACCAGATCCTGCGCGGAAAATACCACTTGGAGGCGCAGCACCACAACGGCAAGGACGCCACCGCCGAGGACATCGCGGAACTGGTGGGGCGGCCGGTGGAGGAGGTGCAGGACATCCTGGCGCTGTCCGAGCACGCCACCTCGCTGGACGCGCCGCTGGACAACGACCCCCAGTCCTCGCTGATGGACATGCTGCCCGGCGACAGCGAGGACAGCCCGGACGCCCGCGCCGAGCACCACGAGATGACGGTGCTGGTGCGCGACTGGCTGACCAAGCTGCCGGACAAGCAGCGCATCGTCATCATGCGCCGTTTCGGGCTGGACAACGACGATCCGGCCACGCTGGAGACGCTGGCCGAGGAAATGGGCGTCACGCGCGAGCGGGTGCGGCAGATCCAGCAGGAGGCGCTGGTCAAGCTCAAGCGCGCCATGGCCGCCCGCGGCGTGGTGCGCGACTCGCTGCTGTAATCAAAACCCACCGCAAATTCCGGGGTCAGACCGGACGGGGCTGACCCCGGCCCTTCGCTCCTGGTTTTCGGCGCGCGGCATCTGCTATCATATCGCCCTCCCGTAAGCTCCCCTTTTACCCGCCATGCAAGACAACACCATCGAAATCAAATCGCTCGACATGGACGCCCGCGGCGTCGGCCACATCGAAAACGAAGACGGTACGCCGGGCAAGGTGGTGTTCGTCGAAGGCGCGCTGCCGGGCGAGCGCGTGAGCTTCGAAACCTTCAAGAAAAAGAAGAACTGGGAAGCGGCCCGCATGACCGCGCTGCACAAGGAATCGTCCATGCGCGTGAAGCCGAAATGCGTGCATTTCGACTACTGCGGCGGCTGCTCGATGCAGCACCTGGAGCCGAGCGCGCAGGTGGCCATCAAGCAGCGCGTGCTGGAGGACAACCTCTGGCACCTCTCCAAGGTCAAGCCGGCCAACATGATGCGCCCGATGTACGGCCCGACCTGGGGCTACCGCTACCGCGCCCGCCTGTCCGCGCGCTGGGTGGCCAAGAAGAACACGGTGCTGGTGGGCTTCCACGAAAAGAAATCGGTGTTCGTGGCCGACATCCAGAGCTGCCAGATCCTGCCGCCGCACGTGTCGGACATGCTGATGCCGCTGCGCGCGCTGATCGGCTCCCTGAGCCTGTACGACAAGGTGCCGCAGATCGAACTGGCCATCGGCGAGGACTTGACGGTGCTGGTGATGCGCAACATGGAGGCGCTGAAGGCGGACGACGAGGCCAAGCTGAAGGCCTTCGCGGACCAATACAAGATTCAATGGTGGCTGCAGCCCAAGGGGCCGGACACCGCCCACCCGTTCTACCCGCTCGATAAAGAGCTTCATTACCTGCTGCCGGAGTTCGGCGTGCGCATGCCGTTCAAGCCGGTCGACTTCACGCAGGTGAACCACCACATCAACCGCTCGCTGGTCGGCAAGGCGCTGCGCCTGCTGGACGTGCAAAAGGACGACCGCGTGGCCGACCTGTTCTGCGGCCTGGGCAACTTCACGCTGCCGCTGGCGACGCAGGCGCGCGAGGTGGTGGGCATCGAGGGCAGCACCTCGCTGACCGAGCGCGCGCTGGCCAACGCCAAGGTCAATGGCGTGTCCGGGAAAACCACCTTCATGACGCGCAACCTGTTCGAGGTCACCGGGGACGATCTGGTCGCCCTCGGCAAATTCGACCGCATGCTGATCGACCCGCCGCGCGACGGCGCGATGGCGCTGTCGCTGGCGCTGGCCGAACTCAAACGCACCAATCCCGCGCTGCTGCCCAAGCGCATCGTGTACGTCTCGTGCAGCCCGTCCACGCTGGCGCGCGACGCCGGCGTGCTGGTGCACCTGTGCGGCTACCGGCTGAACCAGGCCGGCGTGGTCAACATGTTCCCGCACACCTCGCACGTGGAATCGATGGCCGTGTTCGACCTCGACCCGGACGCAAAGGTCAGCAAGCTGGCCGACGGCCGCGACGACGAGAGCCTGTAACTCCAGGAAGGCAAGCGTCGCCGCCGCGAGACGGCGCGCCGACCGCGGATGTTCCGCGCATGCCCCGCGCATTGACACGGGTTGCGGTATTTGCAACACTGGCTGTTCACTTCGAACAGCCAGGAGCCGGTATGCGCAACTTGTCCAAGCTTGTGAGCCTGATGTGCCTTGGCTTGCTGCCCGCCGGGTTGCCGGCGGCGGCGCAGACCGTGGTCGAGGCCTTCACGCCCGACGGCGCGGTCAAGCAGGTGAGGCAGGCGCAGGCCAGGTTCAGCGGCCAGGTGGTCCCCTTCGGCGACCTGCGGCTGACCGATCCCTTCGACGTCGATTGCGCCGGCAAGGGCAAGGGGCGCTGGGTCGACGGCCGCAACTGGGTCTACGACTTCGATCATGACCTGCCCGCCGGCCTGGCCTGCCGCTTCACCTTGAAACCGGACTTGAAGGACATCGCGGGCAAGCCGCTGGAGGGCGCGCGCGAGGCCCGCTTCAACACCGGCGGCCCCTCCATCCGGCGCAGCCTGCCCCACGAGGGCGCGCAGATCGACGAGCGGCAAGTCTTCCTGCTGGCGCTGGACGCCGCGCCGCGCGCGGAGACGGTGGCGGCCCACGCCTGGTGCCGCGCCGACGGCATCAACGAGCGCATACCGGTGCGCGTGCTGTCCGGCGCGGAACGCGAGCAGGCGCTGGCCGCGCGCAGGGGATATGCCGATGGCGTGCTGGCGGCCTTCCACGCCGCGCAAGGAGGCAAATGGGAGCGCAACAAGCCGTTCACCGACGCGCGCCTGGCCGGCCAGCCGCTGGTGGCGCTGCAGTGCAAGCGCAACCTGCCGGCGGGCGCCAAGGTGTCGCTGGTGTGGGGCGCGGCCATCGCCGCCTCCAGCGGCCTGGCCAACGAGGAGGACCAGGCGCTGGCCTACACCGTGCGGCCCGAGTTCACCGCCGCTTTCAGCTGCGAGCGCGCCACGCGCAAGGGCCCGTGCCTGCCGATCACGCCCATGCGCCTGAACTTCAACTCGCCGGTGCGCGCCGCCGACGCGCGCGCGGCCGTGCTGACGGGGCCGGGCGGCAAGCGCTGGCAGGCATCCATACCCGCGCCCTCCGGCGGCGAGCCCGCGCCCGAACATGTGCAGGGCGTGACCTTCGACGGCCCCTTCCCTGAAAACGCGCGCTTCCGCCTGTCGCTGCCGGCCGGCTTGAAGGACGACGCCGGCCGTGCGCTGCTGAACGCGGCCAACTTCCCGCTGGCGGTGCAGACCGGCGAACAGCCGCCGCTGGTCAAGTTCCCGGCCCGCTTCGGCATCATCGAGGCGCGTGGAGACCGCCTGCTTCCGGTCACGGTGCGCAATGTGGAGGCGGGCATCGCGGCGCGCATGGCCCCCGCCAGCGGCGGCATGCTGCGCGTGGATGACCAGGACCAGAGCGTGATGCAATGGCTGCGCCGCATGAGCAATCCGAAGATGGAGTCCGGCTGGCTGCCCGGCGAGCAATGGCGGCTGCAGGACTCGCTGCTATCGGGCCGGGACGCGCCTGCGGCGCAGCGCTTCACGCTGCCCAAGCCGGGCGGGCGCAAGGCCTTCGAGGTGATCGGCATCCCGCTGCGCAAGCCCGGCTTCTATGTGGTGGAACTGGCCAGTCCCAGGCTGGGCCGGGGCCTGGGGCAGCCCGCCAATTCGCAAACCGCCTATGTCAGCGCGGCGGCGCTGGTCACCAACATGGTGGCGCACTTCAAGCATGGCGCCGAGTCCTCGCTGGTGTGGGTGACGTCGCTCGACAAGGGACAGCCGGTGCCGAACGCGCAGGTGGCGGTGCGCAACTGCAAAGGCGCGCTGCTGTGGCAAGGGAAGACCGACGCCAGCGGCGTGGCGAACATCCGCCAGGAACTGGACGGCGGCCAGTGCCACTACAACGAAGGCTACTTCGTCACCGCCCGCAGCGGCGGCGACATGACGTTCACGGTGTCGAACTGGAACCAGGGCATAGAAACCTGGCGCTTCGGCGTGCCGACCGAGAACCACAAGGCCCCCAACCTGATGGCCACGACGGTGTTCGACCGCACGCTGCTGCGCGCCGGCGAGACGGTGCACATGAAGCACTTCGCGCGCCGCCACACGTCTTCCGGCATCGGGTACGCGTCCGGCGCGGCGGACTGGCTGTCCAAGTCCACCACGCTGCTCGTCACCCACGAGGGCAGCGACCAGAAATACGAACTGCCGCTGGCCTGGGGCGCGGGCGGCATCGCCGAGAACACCTGGGCCATCCCGGCGGACGCGAAGCAGGGCTGGTACGCGGTCTCGGTGGGCAGCGTGGAGCTGGGCCGCTTCCGCGTCGAGCAGTTCCGCGTGCCCACCATGAAGGCGCTGCTGCAGGGACCCGCCACGCCCGCCGTGCGGCCCGCCGAACTGCCGGTCACGGTGCAGCTCAGCTACCTGTCCGGCGGCGGCGCGTCCGGCGCGGCGGTCAAGCTGCGCACGCTGCTCGAGGGGCGTGGCGTCGGCTTCGACGACTACGACGACTTCAGCTTCAGCGCCGGCGACGTCAAGGCGGGCAAGGAGGGCGCGCGGCAATACGGCGACGACGGCGACGACGGCGAGTTCGAGGGCGACGGCGAGGAGGGCGAGGCCGCCGCCGCGGCGGCGGACGGCGCGGCGCGCGGCCCGGTCAAGACGCGCACCGTCACGCTCGATCACAACGGCGGCGCGCGCGTCGTCATCGACCAACTGCCCCGGCTGGACACGCCGCAGGACCTGGTGGCCGAGATGTCCTACCAGGACGCCAACGGCGAGACCCTGTCCTCGTCCACCCGCATTCCGTTGTGGCCCTCGCGCCACGTGATCGGCATCAAGCCGGACAGCTGGGTGCTGAGCAAGGACGCGCTGAAGTTCCAGGTCGCCGTGCTCGACGTGCGCGGCAAACCGGTGGCCGGCGCGCCGGTGACGGTGGACTTCTTCCAGCGCCTGCACTATTCGCACCGCCGGCGCCTGATCGGCGGCTTCTACGCCTACGAGAACAGCAGCGAGATCAAGCAGCTGGGCCTCGCCTGCGAGGGCGCCACCGACGCCAAGGGCCTGCTGCTGTGCAGCGCCAAGGCGCCCGCCTCCGGCAACCTGATCCTGCGCGCGAAAACGCGGGACCGGAACGACAACGAAGCCATCACCCACCGCGAAACCTGGGTGGCCGATGGCGAGGACTGGTGGTTCAAGGCCAGCGACGACGACCGCGTCGACCTGCTGCCCGAGCGCAAGCGCTACGAGCCGGGCGAAAGCGCCACCTTCCAGTTGCGCATGCCGTTCCGCGAGGCCACCGCGCTGGTGACGGTGGAGCGGGAGGGCATACTGGACACCTATGTGCGGCCGCTGTCCGGCGGCGCGCCCGTGTTCACCATCCCCATCAAGCCGAACTACGGTCCCAACGTGTATGTCTCGGCCATGGTGGTGCGGGGACGCGTGGCGGGCGTGCAGCCCACCGCGCTGGTCGACCTGGGCAAGCCCGCCTACAAGATGGGCCTCGCGCAACTGCGCGTGGGCTGGGCCGCGCACGAGCTGAAAGTGCAGCTCAAGACCGACCGCGAAGTCTACAAGGTGCGCGACAAGGCGCAGGTGAGGGTGAAGGTCACGCGCGCCGACGGCACGCCCGCGCCGGCCGGCGCCGAGGTCGCGCTGGCGGCGGTGGACGCCGGCCTGCTGGAACTGATGCCCAACACAAGCTGGGACCTGCTGGAAGCCATGATGCAGCAGCGCAGCCTGCAGGTGGAAACTGCCACCGCGCAGATGCAGGTGGTGGGCAAGCGCCACTTCGGCCGCAAGGCCGTCGCGCACGGCGGTGGCGGCGGCAAAGGGGGAGGGCGGGAACTGTTCGAGACGCTGCTGTTCTGGAAGGCCCGCGTGAAGCTGGACGCGCAGGGCGAGGCCAGCGTGCAGGTGCCGCTCAACGACTCGCTGACGGCGTTCCGCATCGTCGCCATCGGCAGCGCCAACGCCGACCTGTTCGGCACCGGCCGCGTGGACATCCGCAGCTCGCAGGACTTGATGCTGCTGTCCGGCCTGCCCGCGCTGGTGCGCGAGGGCGACCGCTTCCACGCCGGCTTCACGCTGCGCAACACGACGGAGGGGGCGCTGAACGTGGAGCTGGGCGGCAAGGCCGGCGCCAGGGAGTTGCCGAAGCAAAGCGTGTCCATCGGCCCCGGGCAGGCGCGGGAAGTGGGCTGGGAGCACCAGGTGCCGGCCGGCGTCACCGAGCTGGCGTGGGACGTCAGCGCCCGCGTCCTGGGCGCCGGCGGCGCCGCCGCGGCGGGCGGGCCGGATGCCGCCGCCGACCGCGTCAAGGTCAAGCAGGCGGTGAAGGCGGCCGTGCCGGTGCGCACCGTGCAGGCCACGCTGCTGCAGCTGGACAAGCCGCAAACCATGTCCGTGCAGGCCCCGGCGGACGCCCTGCCGGGCCGGGGCGGCGTGCGCACCCTGTTCAGCGCGCGGCTGGGCGGCGAACTGCCGGGCGTGCGCGACCATATGCTGGCCTATCCCTACACCTGTTTCGAGCAAAAGACCTCCCGCGCGCTGGCGCTGCGCGACGAGGAGGGCTGGACCCGGCTGGCCGGCCAGATCCCCGCCTACCTGGACGGCGACGGCCTGCTGAAATACTTCCCCGTCATGGAGATGGGCAGCGACAGCCTGACCGCCTACGTGCTGTCGGCCGTGCGGGAAGCCGGCTATCCGATACCGGAGCACCTGAAAATCCGCATGGAGGACGCCTTGCTCGGTTTCGTGCAGGGCCGCATCCTGCGCGGTTCGCCGCTCGCCACGGCCGACCTGGCGGTGCGCAAACTGGCCGCGCTGGAAGCGCTGTCGCGTTCCGGCCGCGTGACGGAGGCCGAACTGCAATCGTTCACGCTGGAGCCCAATCTGTGGCCCACCTCCGCCGTCATCGACTGGTACTTGATCCTGCGGCGCACCGACAAGCTGGAACAGCGCAAGCAGCGGCTGGCGCGGGCGGAGCAGATCCTCAAATCGCGGCTCACCATGTTCGGCACCACGATGGGCTTCTCCACCGAGCGCACCGACAACTGGTGGTGGCTGATGGCGTCCGCCGACGGCAACGCCAACCGCCTGCTGCTGGCCATGATGGACAACCCCGCCTGGAAGGACGACATGGGCCGGCTGGTGCGCGGCGCGCTGGGCCGGCAGCGCAAGGGCCACTGGGACACCACGGTCGCCAACGCCTGGGGCGTGCTGGCCATGGACAAGTTCACCGCCGCGTTCGAGCGCGAGCCCGTGTCGGGCAGCGCGACCGCGTCCATCGGCGGCGCCGCCAAAAGCGTCGCCCTGGACGCCGACACCACCAGCGGCAGCGCGCTGCTGCCGTGGCCGCGCGGCGCGTCCGACCTCACGCTCAAGCACGCGGGCGGCGGCAAGCCCTGGGCCACGGTGCAAAGCCTGGCCGCGATCCCGCTCAAGGCGCCGATCCAATCCGGCTACCGGATCGTCAAGACCATCACCCCGGTCGAGCAGAAAGCGAAGGACGCCTGGTCGCGCGGCGACGCCTACCGCGTGCGGCTGGACCTGGAGGCGCAAAGCGACATGACCTGGGTGGTGGTGGACGACCCCATCCCCGCCAGCGCCTCCGTGCTCGGCACCGGCTTCGGCACCGACTCGACACTGCTGACGGCCGGGGAGGCGGGCGGCGGCCGGGTCTGGCCCACCTACCAGGAGCGCACGTTCGACGCCTACCGCAGCTACTACGAATACGTCCCCAAGGGAAAATGGCGCATCGAATACACGGTCCGCCTCAACAACGCCGGCCAATTCCAGCTGCCGCCCACGCGCGTCGAAGCCATGTACAGCCCCGACGCCTACGGCGAAGCCCCCAACCCCGCCGTCACCGTCAAATGACCCGAAAAGTTACCCCCGCCACATCGGTGTCAGGCGCGACATTCGGACACGAGCCCGGCCGTGGCGCGCCGCGCGCCTCGCCGGCGGGATCCGCCGGCGCCTGGCGGCGGCCGGGGAGCGCGCGGCTGGTCGCAGCCACGATGCTGCTGGCCTGCGCGGCCGCGGCGGAGTCCGCCGCGGCATACGCCGCCGTGCCCTCCTACGAGCAGGTGCGCGCCGCCCACCGCGCCTCCGATTCCATGCTGCTGGACCGCCACGGCGCCCCCATCCAGTCCCTGCGCATCGACATGGCCGCGCGCCGCCTGTCCTGGGTGCGGCTGGACGACATCTCGCCCAGCCTGGGCGCCGCCGTCATGCAGGCCGAGGACCAGCGCTTCCTTCAGCACGACGGGGTCGACCTCGCCGCGCTCGGCCAGGCCGCCTGGGACAACCTGTTCCGCCGCCGCCCGCGCGGCGCCTCCACCCTCACCATGCAACTGGCCGCCCGGCTGGACCCCGCGCTCAGGCCCGGCTCCACCGGCCGCGACTGGTCGCAAAAATGGGACCAGATCAAGGCCGCGAAAGAATTGGACGAGGCCTGGACCAAGCCGCAGATCCTCGAAGCCTACCTGAACCTCGTCACCTTCCGCGGCGAGCTGCAAGGCGTGGGCGCCGCCGCGCGCACCTTGTTCGGCAAGGCGCCGTCCGGCCTGAACCTGGCCGAGTCGGCCATCCTGGCCAGCCTGCTGCGCGCCCCCGGCGCCGCGCCCGGGCTGGTGGCGCGCCGCGCCTGCGCGCTGGCCAGGGAGCTGCGCGCGCCCTGCGACCGCATCGACCAGCTGGCCGACAACGCCTTCGCCCGCTCCGCCGCCATGCAGGCGCTGGCGCCCGCGCCGCACGCCGCGCAACAGCTGCTGAAGTCCCCGGCCAAGGAGGTCCGCAGCACGCTGGACGCCGCCCTGCAGCGCCACGCCCAGGCCGCGCTGCGCCAGCAGATCATGGCGCTGCGCGCGCGCAATGTGCAGGACGGGGCGGTGGTGGTGCTGGACAACGCCAGCGGCGACATCCTCGCCTACGTCGGCAACGCCGGCGGCACCGAGGTCGACGGCGTGGCCGCGCCGCGCCAGGCCGGCTCCACGCTCAAGCCCTTCCTGTACGCGCTGGCGCTGGAACGCGGACAGCTCACCGCCGCCTCGCTGCTGGACGACACGGCGGTAGACATCCCGACCGCCTCCGGCCTGTACATCCCGCAAAACTACGACCGCGAATTCAAGGGCTACGTCAGCACCCGCACCAGCCTGGCCAGCTCCCTCAACGTGCCCGCCGTGCGGACCTTGCAAATGGTGGGCCTGGAGCGCTTCCACGAGCGCCTGCGCCGGCTGGGCATGGAGAGCCTGACCGAACCGGCCGACTTCTACGGCTATTCGATCGCGCTCGGCTCGGCCGACGTCACGCTGCTGGAACTGGCCAACGCCTACCGCGCGCTGGCCAACGGCGGCATGATGGGCGCGGTGACGCTGCGGCCGCGCGCGCCGGAGGATAAGCGGCGTGTGATGGACGCGCGCGCCGCCTTCATCGTGGGCGACATCCTGGCCGACCGCGCCGCGCGCGCCCCGACCTTCGGCCTGAAGAACGAACTGGCCGCCACCTTTTGGGCCGCCGTGAAAACCGGCACCAGCAAGGACATGCGCGACAACTGGTGCATGGGTTACAGCGACCGCTACACGGTGGGCGTCTGGGTCGGCAATTTCGATGGCGGGGCGATGTGGGACGTGTCCGGCGTGACCGGCGCGGCCCCGGTCTGGCGCGAGGTCATGGACTATCTGCACCGGGACCGGCCCGGCCGGGCGCCCGCCGCGCCGGCGGGCGTGGTGAAGCGGGAGGTGACGTGGCAGCCGGCGGTCGAGCCGCCGCGCGCGGAATGGTTCATCGCCGGCACCGAGAGCGACCGGATCGAGCTGGTGGACGACGGCCGCCGCGCGCCCAGGATACTGTACCCGGCCGACGCCACCATCATCGCCATCGATCCCGACATCCCGGACGCGCGGCAGCGCGTGTTCTTCCAGGCGCAGGCGGGACACGGATTGCGCTGGCGGCTGGACGGCGAGGATATCGGCCCGGCCGCCGAGCGCCATGGCTGGCGGCCGTCGCCGGGCGCGCACGAGCTGGCGCTGGTGGACGCGGACGCGCGGCCGTTGGCCGTCGCGCGCTTCCAGGTGCGCGGTGGCGCGCCATGAAAAAAGCCGGCGAAAGCCGGCTTTTTTGCTTGGAGCGGGGCGGCGCGTCAGTCGCGGTCGCCGCCCAGGCCCAGCAGCGACAGCAGCGCGCTGAAGATGTTGTACACGTTCAGGTACAGGGCCAGCGTGGCGCTGATGTAGTTGGTTTCGCCGCCGTTCACGATCTGCTGCACGTCATACAGGATGTAGGCGGAGAAGATGGCGATCACCAGCACCGAGATCGCGATGTGCAGCGCCGGCATCTGGAAGTAGATGTTGGCCAGGCTGGCCAGCAGCACCACGATCACGCCCGCGAACAGCCATTTGCCCATCGCCGAGAAGTCGCGCTTGGACACGGTGGCCACGCTGGCCAGCGTCGCGAACACGGCCGCCGTGCCGCCGAAGGCCATCATGATCAGCGAGCCGCCGTTGGAGAATCCCAGGGTGCGCGTCAGCAGCGGCGTCAGCATCAGGCCCATGAAGAAGGTGAAGCCCAGCAGCAGGCCCACGCCCACGCCGCTGTTCTTGTTCTTTTCGATACCCCAGATGAAGCCCCAGGCCACCGCCAGGAACAGGAAGAAACCGATGAAGCCGCGGGGGATCGGCACGCCGAACGCGACGCCGGCGGCCGCGCCCAGCACGGTCGGGATCATCGAAATCGCCAGCAACCAGTAGGTGTTGCGCAGCACGTTGTGGCGCACCACCTGACGGCTGCCCGCCAGGTCGTAGGTCTTCTGCATGTTAACCATAAAGCCTCCAAATAAGTGAATTGCGGATTACCGCTTGTTAAAAGCATAGCATGTCCTGGCGGCAGGGGGAGAAAAACGGCTTAAAGGGGGCTTAAACGGGCCTGCGGAGGGCTGGAAACGGGGCGAAAACCGGACCGGGAAGCGTGCCCGGCCACGGAATATCCGGTCGCGCGGGGTGTTCTATGGTAAAATCAAGGGTTGATTGAATCATCAATTTTGTTTTAAACCTTTCTTTTTATTGGAGTTTTTCAATGGCAATCGAACGCACCCTGTCGATCATCAAACCAGACGCAGTCGCTAAAAACGTTATCGGCCAAATCTACAGCCGCTTCGAAGGCGCTGGCCTGAAGGTCATCGCCGCGCGCATGGTGCAACTGTCCCGTGCGGAAGCCGAAGGCTTCTACGCCGTTCACGCCGCCCGTCCATTCTTCAAGGATCTGGTCGACTTCATGATCTCCGGTCCCGTGATGATCCAGGTTCTGGAAGGCGAAGGCGCCATCCTGAAAAACCGCGACCTGATGGGCGCGACCGATCCTAAGAAAGCGGAAAAAGGCACCATTCGCGCCGACTTCGCCGACTCGATCGACGCGAACGCCGTGCACGGTTCGGACGCCGCCGAAACCGCCGCTGTGGAAATCGCCTACTACTTCCCAGCACTGAACGTGTACTCCCGTTAATCTTCGGATCAACGCGGCACACTGTATGACGTAGTACCTGTGGCCCCGGCGTCGTCCGGGGCGCAGTCTTTTTTGAAATGATTCGAGCAAGATTATGGACACGACCCTCACCAACCTGCTGGACTTCGATCCTGCGCAACTGATCGCCTATTGTGCGGAGTTGGGTGAGAAGCCGTTCCGCGCGAAACAACTGCAGCGCTGGATCCACCAGTTCGGCGCGTCCGATTTCGACGCCATGACCGACCTGGCCAAGTCGCTGCGCGACAAGCTGAAGACCCGCGCCCACATCACGGCGCCGGCCGTCATCAGCGACCACACCTCGTCCGACGGCACCCGCAAGTGGCTGGTGGACGTGGGCAACGGCAACGCCGTGGAAACCGTGTTCATCCCGGAGGACAACCGCGGCACGCTGTGCATCTCCACCCAGGCCGGCTGCGCCGTGAACTGCCGTTTCTGCTCGACGGGCAAGCAGGGCTTCAACCGCAACCTGTCGGTGGGCGAGATCATCGGCCAGCTGTGGATGGCCGAATTCGAGTTGCGCCGCACCAAGGGTATCGAGCCCGGCCCGAAGGGCGAGCGCCAGATCACCAACGTGGTGATGATGGGCATGGGCGAGCCGCTGCTGAACTACGAGCCGACCGCCACCGCGCTGAAGCTGATGCTGGACGATAACGCCTACGGCCTGTCGCGCCGCCGCGTGACCCTGTCCACCTCGGGCGTGGTGCCGATGATCGACAAGCTGTCGCAGGACGTGCCGGTGGCGCTGGCCGTGTCGCTGCACGCGTCCAACGACGCGCTGCGCGACGGCCTGATCCCGCTGAACAAGAAATACCCGCTGGCCGAGCTGATGGCCGCGTGCAAGCGCTACCTGGAGTTCGCGCCGCGCGACTTCATCACCTTCGAGTACTGCATGCTGGACGGCGTCAACGACAGCGACCAGCACGCGCGCGAACTGGTGGCGCTGGTCCAGCACCGCGATCTGGGCGTGAACTGCAAGTTCAACCTGATCCCGTTCAACCCCTTCCCGGAGTCGGGCCTGCTGCGCTCGAAGAACCCGCGCATCAAGGAGTTCGCGCAGGTCCTGATGGACGCCGGCATCGTCACCACCATCCGCAAGACGCGCGGCGACGACATCGACGCCGCCTGCGGCCAGCTGGCCGGCGAGGTGCAGGACCGCACCCGCGTGGCCGAGCGCATGGAGAAGATGGCCGAGTACCAGCAGAAGTTCGGCGCCAACTTCGGCAAGATCGTGGAGATCCGTTCCTGATGCCCGTGACAGTCCGCCGCAGCCTGCGCCGCCTGGCCGCCTTCGGGGCGGCCTGCGCCGGCGCGGCCGGCGTGCTGGCCGGACTGTTGGCCGGCTGCGCCTCCGGCACGGCCGAGCCGGGCAACAGCGGCAGGGCGGAGCTGGCCACGGCGTCGGACCAGACGGCGGCGCAAAAGCGCGCCGAGATCCGGCTGCAGCTGGCCATCGGCTATTACCAGCAGGGCCAGTTGCCGGTCGCGCTGGACGAGGTGAAGAAGGCCATCGCCGCCGATCCGGACAACGCCGACGGCTACGGCGTGCGGGCCCTGATCTACATGGGCATGGGCGAGCGCGAACTGGCCGAGGACAACTTCGTGCGCGCCATGAAACTGGCGCCGCGCAATCCGGAGATCAGCAACAACTACGGTTCCTTCCTGTGCAGCACCGGCCGGGTGGCCGAGTCGTTCAAGCATTTCGACGCTGCGCTGGCGAACACCAGCTACCAGTCGCCCGCCAACGCGTACAACAACGCGGGCGGTTGCGCCATGAAGCAAAAGGATTACGACACGGCCGAGAAGTATTTACTGCCGGCCTTGAAGACGGCGCCGGACGTGCCGGCGACCAACGCCAATCTGGCGCGGATCTACTACGAGCGGCGCGATTATGCACGCGCCGGTTTTTTCATTACCCGGCTGAGCAAAGTCGCCAAAGCCGACAGCCTCGCGGCTGACGTGCTGTGGCTTGCAATAAGGGTGCAGCATAAACTGGGCGACAAGGGCGCGGAATCGGGCTGGGCGACGCAATTGCGGCGCCACCATTCCGCCTCGCCGGAATATGCTGCCTATCAACGTGGGGCGTTTGATGAGTGACACAGGTACACCTATGAATTCTGAGTGGGCGCAGCAGCCTGAAAAACAGTCCGGCCCGGGCGCGCCCGGCGCGCAGCTGGCGGCCCAGCGCGAGGCGATGGGGCTGACCGTGGACCAGATCGCCGACCAGCTGAAGCTGGCGCCGCGCCAGGTGGCGGCGCTGGAGGCGGGCGACTACGCGTCGCTGCCCAACATGGCCGTCACGCGCGGTTTCGTGCGCGCCTACGCCAAGGTGGTGAAGCTGGACGCGGCACCGCTGGTGGCGATGATCGAGGTCAATCCCATCGCCGGCCACGAGCATCCGCCCGCGCGCCGCGAACGGATTTCCGCGACCTTCTCCGAGTCGCGCTTCCCGCAATTGACCGAGCGCTCGTCCAAGCCCACCGGCTGGATCATGGGCGCGGCGGTGGCCGCCGTGGTGGCGGCCGCGTTCGCCGCCTGGCATCTGGATTTGTTCCCGAACATCAAGCCGGGCCAAGCCACCGCCCCCGCCGCGCCCGCCGTGGCGACGGTGCCGGTGGACCCGGCCGCCGCGGGCGCCGCGTCCGCGCCGCTGCAGTCGCCCAACGTGCCGCTGATCTCGGTGCCGCCGCCGGCCGACGCCTCCGGCGCGCCCGCCGGCGCCGGCACGCCGGTCGCCGGTGTGGGCGCGCCAGCCGCGGGCGCCGCGCCCGGCACGGTTCCGGCCGCGCCGGCGAACGCCGTCCCCGCCGCGCCGGCGGTGGCCGCGCCGGCCCAGGCCGCGCCGGCCGCCGCGCAGCCCGCGCCGGCAGCCGCCGCCACGCTGGTGCTGAAGGTGAGCGAGGATTCGTGGGTGGAAATCAAGCGTCCCGGCAAGCCGGCGCTGATCTCGCGCCTGGTCAAGGCCGGCAGCACGGAGACCTTCGAGATCACCGACCCGGCCCTGCTGGTCGTCGGCAAGCCCACCGGCGTGCAGGCGACGCTGCGCGGCGCGCCGCTGCCGCTGCCGCCGGTGGCGGGCGGTACAATCTCGCGCGTGAACATCCAGTAAGCATCCGATCAGCAGCCCATCACCAGTTAGATAGCAACAGCAGCCATGACTTCGAACACCGCGATTCCATCCGGCCCGCTGGGCCGCCACGGCACGCGCCGCGTGCTGATCGCCCACGGCGACCGTAAAATCTGGGTTGGCGGCGACGCGCCCATCGTGGTGCAGTCGATGACCAACACCGACACCGCCGACGCGGTCGGCACGGCGATCCAGATCAAGGAGCTGGCGCGCGCCGGTTCCGAACTGGTGCGCCTGACGGTGGACCGTCCGGAGGCCGCCGCCGCCGTGCCCTACATCCGCGACCAGCTGGACAAGATGGGCGTGGACGTGCCGCTGGTGGGCGATTTCCATTACAACGGCCACACGCTGCTGACCGACTATCCGGACTGCGCCGCCGCGCTGTCCAAGTACCGCATCAACCCGGGCAACGTGGGCAAGGGCGCCAAGCGCGACACCCAGTTCGCCCAGATGATCGAAGTGGCGATGCGGCACGACAAGCCGGTGCGCATCGGCGTCAACTGGGGCAGCCTGGACCAGGCGCTGCTGGCGCGCATCATGGACGAGAACGCGGCGCGCGCGCAGCCCTGGAGCGCGCAGGCGGTGATGTACGAGGCGCTGATCACGTCGGCCATCGAGAACGCCGTGCGCGCCGAGGAGCTGGGCATGGGGCGCGACAAGATCATCCTGTCGTGCAAGGTGTCGGGCGTGCAGGACCTGGTGGCCGTGTACCGCGAGCTGGCCAGGCGCTGCGACTATCCGCTGCACCTGGGCCTGACCGAGGCCGGCATGGGCAGCAAGGGCATCGTGGCCTCGACGGCGGCGCTGTCGGTGCTGCTGCAGGAGGGCATCGGCGACACCATCCGCATCTCGCTGACGCCGGAACCGGGCGGCGACCGCACCAAGGAAGTCGTGGTCGGCCAGGAGATCCTGCAGACCATGGGCCTGCGCAAGTTCACGCCGATGGTGATCGCGTGCCCGGGCTGCGGCCGCACCACGTCGACCACCTTCCAGGAGCTGGCGGACGACATCCAGACCTATCTGCGCGATTCCATGCCGGAGTGGAAGCAGTCCTACCCGGGCGTGGAGGCGATGAACGTGGCGGTGATGGGCTGCATCGTCAACGGCCCGGGTGAATCGAAGCACGCCAACATCGGCATCAGCCTGCCGGGCACCGGCGAATCGCCGGCCGCGCCGGTGTTCGTCGACGGCCAGAAATTCGCCACCCTGCGCGGCGACCGCATTGTCGAGGAGTTCCAGGCCATCGTCCTGGATTACGTTAAGAAGAATTACGGTAAAGCGAATTAAGCCAAACTATGTCTGAAAATAAGAAAATTACTGGTGTTAAGGGAATGAACGACCTGCTGCCGCAGGACGCCCACCTGTGGGAACTGTTCGAGAACACCGCGCAATCGGTCGTGCAAGCCTATGGCTTCCAGCAGATCCGCACCCCCATCGTGGAGGAGACCCGCCTGTTCGCGCGCGCCATCGGCGCCGTGACCGACATCGTCGAGAAGGAAATGTATTCCTTCACCGATTCGATGAACGGCGACCAGCTGACGTTGCGCCCCGAGGGCACGGCCGGCGTGGTGCGCTCGGTGATCGAGCACAATCTGGTCTATGAAGGTCCGAAGCGCCTGTGGTACAAGGGTCAGATGTTCCGCCACGAGCGTCCGCAGCGCGGCCGCTACCGCCAGTTCCACCAGTTCGGCTGCGAGGCCGTCGGCTTCACCGGTCCGGACGTGGACGCGGAAATGATCATGATGTGCCGCCGCCTGTGGGACGACCTGGGCCTGGACAAGATCCGCCTGGAGCTGAACTCCATCGGCGACGCCAGCGAGCGCGCCGCCCACCGCGTGGAGCTGATCAAGTACTTCGAGGCGCACGCCGACCAGCTGGACGCCGAGGCCCAGCGCCGCCTGCACAGCAACCCGCTGCGCATCCTGGACACCAAGAACCCCGCCATGCAGGAACTGGTGACCAACGCGCCCAAGCTGCTGGACTACCTGGGCGAGGCCTCGCTGGCGCACTTCAACGGCGTGCAGAAGATCCTGAACCACAACAACATCCCGTTCAAGATCAACCCGCGCCTGGTGCGCGGCCTGGACTACTACAACCGCACCGTGTTCGAATGGGTGACGGACGAACTGGGCGCGCAGGGCACCGTGTGCGCCGGCGGCCGTTACGACCCGTTGATCGAGACCTTCGGCGGCAAGCCGACGCCCGCCGTCGGCTTCGCGATGGGCATCGAGCGCCTGGTCGAGCTGATGAAGACGGCCGGCGAGCCGGCCCCCGGCAACCAGTGCGACGTGTACCTGGTGCACCAGGGCGAGGCGGCCCAACTGCAAGCCTTCGTGCTGGGCGAGCGCCTGCGCGACGCCGGCCTGGACGTGGTCATGCACTGCGCCGCGCCGACCGGCGCCGGCAGCTTCAAGTCGCAGATGAAGAAGGCCGACGGCAGCGGCGCGTCGTTCGCCGTCATCATCGGCGAGGACGAGGTGGCGAACCACACGGCCAACGTCAAGGCGATGCGCGACGAAGCGGGCGAGAGCCAGCAGTCCACCGTGCCCTTCGACGGCGTGGTGGACTTCATCGTCGACCACATCACCGATGGCGGGGAAGAGCACCACCACTTCCACGTCCACGACGAGAACTGCAAACACTAATCACCGACACACCGATCAACCTTAACCACGCGATTACTCATGGCATACGATCTCGAAGAACAAGAACAACTCGCTTCCCTCAAGGCCTGGTGGGCAAAGTACGGCAACGTGACATCCTGGGTCCTCATCGCGGGCCTGGCGGCGTACTCCGGCTGGAACGGCTGGAAGTACTATGAGCGCGAGCAGGCCGCCAAGGCCTCGGCGCTGTACGACGAGGTGCAGACCGCGCTGGCGTCCAAGGACGCCGCCAAGATCCAGCGCGCCACGGCCGACATGCAAAGCCGCTTCGCCAGCACCGCCTACGCCTCGATGACGGCCTTCGCCGCCGCCAAGCAGGCCTTCGAGGCCAACGATCTGAAAACCGCCAAGACCCAGCTGCAATGGGTGGTCGAGCATGGCAACGAGGAGCACAAGGCGCTGGCGCGCATCCGCCTGGCCGGCGTGCTGCTGGACGAGAAAGCCTACGACGAGGCGCTGAAGGTGCTGGCCGTCGAGACGCCGGCGCAATTCGCCAGCGCCGTCGCCGACCGCAAGGGCGACGTGCTGGCCGCGCAGAACAAGCTGGCCGAGGCGCGCGCCGCCTACACCGCCGCGCTGAACGCGAGCGACAAGAAGAACCCGGGCCGCCAGCTGATCCAGATCAAGCTGGAGGCGATCGGCGGCACCGCGCCGGCCGAGCAGCCCAAGGGCGCCGCTTAAGGCCATTGGCTTTGGCATAGGGTAGGGCGGGGCGGTTCGGCCCGCCGGAGCCGCCGGGACGCATGCGTGCGGCGGACTAGCCTTCGGCTACTCCGCCCTACGCTGGGTTCTGGTTCGGGTTAATACACGTAAGGATTTTTATGCGCATCACCGGAAAAGTATTTGGCGTGAGCCTGCTGGCGCTGGCCGCGGGCTGCAGCTCCCTGAGCTCCCTGAATCCGTTCGCCGCGGAAGAAAAAAACAAGCCCGCCCCGCTGGTGGAGCTGAAGGGCAGCATCGCCGTCAAGACCGCCTGGAAGTACTCGGTCGGCAAGTCCGGCGCCTATTCGTTCTCGCCCGCGCTGGCCGGCAACAGCCTGTTCGTGGCCGACGCCGACGGCAACGTGGCGCGCCTGGACGCGGCCACCGGCAAGGAGCAGTGGCGCGTCAAGGCCGGCTCCGACCTGACCGCCGGCGTGGGCGCCAGCCCCAACGGCCAGCTGGTCGTGGTGGGCGGCGTCAAGGGCAACGTCATCGCCTTCGACGGCAACGGCAAGCAACTGTGGAAGTCGCAGGCCTCCAGCGAGGTGCTGTCCTCGCCGGTGGCGGCCGACGACGTGGTCATCGTGCGCAGCGTGGACAACCGCGTGACCGCCTACGAGGCCAAAACGGGGGCCAAGCGCTGGACGGTGCTGCGCACCACGCCGGCCCTGACCCTGCGCAACGCGCCCGGCATGGTCATCGCCGGCGGCAACGTGTACGTGGGCCAGCCCGGCGGCAAGCTGCTGGCGCTGACCCTGGCGGCCGGCGTGCCGCGCTTCGAGGTGTCGGTGGGCGAGCCCAAGGGCGCCACCGAGCTGGAACGCGTGGCCGACGTGGCCGGCACCCCGGCGGTGTTCGACAAGGACGTGTGCGCCGTGACCTACCAGGGCCGGGCGGGCTGCTTCGACCTGGCCACCGGCGCGGCGCGCTGGACCAAGCCGACCTCGTCCGACGTGGGCGTGGGCATCGACCAGCGCTTCGTGTTCGTCGCCGACGAGCAGGGCGCGGTGTCCGCCTACAGCCGCGAGGGCGGCCAGAGCGCGTGGAAGAACGACAAGCTGGCTTACCGCCGCCTGTCCACGCCGGCCTCGTTCGGCCGCGCCGTGGCGGTGGGCGACCTGCAGGGCCATGTGCACCTGCTGTCGCGCGAAGACGGCGCACTTATAGGTCGGGTCTCCACCGACGGCACGCCGATCGTATCGGTGCCGGTGGTGGCGGGCTCGAATTTGATTTTCCAAACCCAATCAGGGACTGTGACCGCAATCGCGGTCGAGTAAGAAGAATAATGAAGCCGGTAATAGCACTCGTAGGTCGCCCCAATGTGGGGAAATCGACCTTATTCAATCGTCTGACACGCTCGCGCGACGCGCTGGTGGCGGACATGCCTGGCCTGACGCGCGATCGCCATTATGGCGAGGGCCGCGTCGGCGAACGTCCCTTCCTGGTGGTCGACACCGGCGGTTTCGAGCCGGTGGCCAAGGAAGGCATCATGTTCCAGATGGCGCTGCAGACCAAGCAGGCCGTGGCCGAGGCGGACGTGGTGGTGTTCCTGGTGGACGGCCGCCAGGGCCTGACCCCGCACGACAAGACCATCACCGACTTCCTGCGCAAGACCGGCCGTCCGGTCATGCTGGTGGTGAACAAGTCGGAGGGCATGCGCTACACGGCCGTGGTGTCCGACTTCTACGAGCTGGGCATGGGCGATCCCTACGTGATCTCCGCCGCCCACGGCGACGGCGTGCACGACCTGGTGAACGAGGCGCTGGACCTGGCCTTCAAGCAGCGTCCCGAGGACGAGGAGGAGCTGCAGCCGGAGCAGAAGGGCGTCAAGATCGCGCTGGTGGGCCGCCCCAACGTCGGCAAGTCCACCTTGATCAACACCCTGCTGGGCGAGGAGCGCGTGATCGCCTTCGACATGCCCGGCACCACGCGCGACTCGATCGAGATCCCGTTCGAGCGCGACGGCAAGCAGTACACGCTGATCGACACGGCCGGCATCCGCCGCCGCGGCAAGGTGTTCGAGGCGATCGAGAAGTTCTCGGTGGTGAAAACGCTGCAGTCGATCTCCGAGGCCAACGTGGTGGTGCTGATGCTGGACGCGCAGCAGGACATCTCCGAGCAGGACGCCCACATCGCCGGCTTCGTGCTGGAGACCGGCCGCGCGCTGGTGGTGGCCGTCAACAAGTGGGACGGCCTGCAGTCGGACGACCGCGACGAGATCAAGATCGACCTGGACCGCAAGCTGGACTTCCTGTCCTTCGCCAAGATGCACTTCATCTCGGCGCTGAAGGCCGCCGGCATCGGCCCGCTGATGAAGTCCGTGGACCAGGCCTACGCGGCCGCCATGGCCAACCTGACCACGCCCAAGCTGACCCGCGCGCTGCAGGAGGCGGTGGAGAAGCAGGAACCCAAGCGCAAGGGCTCGATGCGGCCGAAGATGCGCTACGCGCACCAGGGCGGCATGAATCCGCCGATTATCGTTATCCACGGCAATTCCCTGGACGCCATCACCGACCCGTATAAACGCTATCTGGAAAAGCATTTCCGCGACACGTTTAATCTGGTGGGCACGCCTTTGCGTATCGAATTGCGGACCGGTAAGAATCCGTTCGATAAGCGCGAGAAATAATCACGATAATTAGCAGAAAATAATGTAAGCCGTGCACGTCTCGCACTGCACAAAAAGCAAAAACAGGTTACAGTAGCTTGGAAGCATTATTCTCCCGTAGAGAGTGGTGCTTGGCACTTGAAAAACCGCGAGTCGCCTCCATTCTTATACAACAACATCATCGGAGCTGTTATGAGCAACAAAGGGCAATTGTTACAAGACCCATTCCTGAACGCGCTGCGCAAGGAACACGTACCGGTCTCGATCTATCTGGTCAACGGCATCAAGCTGCAGGGCCATATCGAATCGTTCGACCAGTATGTCGTCCTGCTGCGCAACACCGTCACGCAGATGGTGTACAAGCACGCCATTTCCACGGTGGTGCCGGCCCGCGCGGTCAATCTGAACATTGATTCCGAGGCGGAATAAAGCGTTGAGCTTTCGCCTCCCAACCTGCCTGACCGTCGTATGCGCGCAGCTTTAGTCGGGGTGGACTTCGGTCAGGGCGATTTCGCCGCCAGCGTCGAGGAACTGTCCCTGCTCGCCCGCTCGGCCGGCGTCGAGCCCGTCACCACGATCACGGGCAAGCGCTCCAGCCCCGACGCCGCCTATTTCGTCGGCAGCGGCAAGGCCGACGAGATCGGCTTCGCGGTGCAGGACCTCCAGCTCGAAATCGTCATCTTCAACCACGCGCTGTCGCCCGCCCAGCAGCGCAACCTGGAAAAGCGCCTGAACATCCGCGTGCTGGACCGGACCAGCCTGATCCTCGACATCTTCGCCCAACGCGCCCAGAGCCACGAGGGCAAGCTGCAGGTCGAGCTGGCGCAGCTGCAGCATCTGGCCACGCGCCTGATCCGCGGCTGGACCCACTTGGAACGCCAGAAGGGCGGTATCGGCCTGCGCGGCCCCGGTGAAACCCAGCTCGAGACCGACCGCCGGCTGATCGGCGAGCGCGTCAAGATGCTGCGCGCCCGGCTCTCCAAGCTGCGCAAGCAGCACGAGACCCAGCGCCGCTCGCGCGGCCGCAGCCACACCTTCTCCGTGTCCCTGGTCGGCTACACCAACGCCGGCAAATCCACGCTGTTCAACGCCATGACCAAGGCCGGCGTGTACGTCGCCGACCAGTTGTTCGCCACGCTGGACACCACCTCGCGCCGCGTCTACATGGGCGAGGAGGTGGGCAACGTGGTGGTGTCGGACACGGTGGGCTTCGTGCGCGAACTGCCGCACCAGCTGGTGGCGGCCTTCCGCGCCACGCTGGAGGAGACCATCCACGCGGACCTGCTGCTGCACGTGGTCGACGCGGCCAGCCCGGTGCGCATGGAGCAGATCGAGCAGGTCAACCTGGTGCTCAAGGAGATCGGCGCCGATCACATCCCCCAGATCCTGGTGTGGAACAAGATCGACGCGGCCGGCCTGGAGCCGACGGTCGAACGCGATGAATATGATAAGATTTCCCGCGTCTTCACCAGCGCCCGCACGGGCGCCGGCATGGACCTGCTGCGCGGCGCCATCACCGAGGCCGCCAAGTCCGCACCTGGCATGGCTTATCTGTACGAGGCGCCGGACGGCGAGCCCGACGACGATGTAGCGGGCGAACCGGACGGCCATTCCACTTTTACCCAAGTCGGATCACATTAGTATGCCTTTTTCCTCCATAAAGAAAAAAATAGGCTTGAAGCTGACCCTGAACGATCCCCGCTGGGGCCCGGACAAGGACAACAACAAGCAGGCCCAAGAAGGCAAGAAACCCGGCGAGGGCGGCCCCCCCGACCTCGACCAGCTGTGGCGCGACTTCAACCAGCGCCTGAACGGCCTGTTCGGCAACAAGAACCGCAACGGCGGCAACGGTTCCGGCGGCGGCGGCAATGGCGGCGGCGACATGCGCGGCGCGGGCATCACGGCCGGCGCGGTGGGCGCGATCGCGGCGCTGGTGTGGCTGGCCAGCGGCGCCTTCATCGTGCAGGAGGGCCAGACCGGCGTGGTGTTCACGTTCGGCAAGGTCAGCCACACGACCCCGGCCGGCTTCAACTGGCGCTGGCCCTACCCGTTCCAGAGCGACGAGACGGTCAACGTGTCGCAGGTGCGCACCGTCGAGGTGGGCTACCGCACCAACGTCAAGAACAAGCAGGCGCGCGAATCGCTGATGCTGACCGACGACGAGAACATCATCGACATCCAGTTCGCGGTGCAGTACCGCCTGAAGGACCCGGTGGCCTGGATCATCAACAACAGCGACCCGCAGGAAACCGTGCGCCAGGTGGCCGAGACGTCGATCCGCGAGATCGTCGGCAAGAGCAAGATGGACTTCGTGCTGTACGAGGGCCGCGAGAAGGTGGCCTACGAGACCCAGCAGCTGATGCAGCAGATCCTGGACCGCTACGCGTCCGGCGCGCAGATCACCAACGTGACCATGCAGGGCGTGCAGCCTCCGGAGCAGGTGCAGGCGGCGTTCGACGACGCCGTCAAGGCCGGCCAGGACCGCGAGCGCCTGAAGAACGAGGGCCAGGCCTACGCCAACGACGTGGTGCCGAAGGCGCGCGGCGCCGCGGCGCGCCTGTTGCAGGAGGCCGAGGCCTACCGCTCGATGGTGGTGGAGAACGCGGAGGGTAACGCCGCCCGCTTCAAATCCGTGCTGACCGAATACCAGAAGGCGCCGGCCGTCACGCGCGACCGCATGTACCTGGACACCATGCAGCAGATCTTCACCAGCACCAGCAAGGTGATGGTGGACTCCAAGTCCGGCAGCAACCTGCTGTACCTGCCGATGGACAAGCTGATCGCCCAGGCCGCGGCCAGCGACGCGGCGACCCGCGCCAACGCCGCGCCGCCGCCGCCCACCGCCGTGATGCTGCCGAACGAGGGCCTGCCCTCGGTCGACATCGCCCGTCCCCGCGACAGCCGCTCGCGCGAATCCTCACGTGACCGGGAGAGCCGTTAATGAACCGCATAGTAACCATCCTGGTGACGGGCTTCATCGCCCTGATGCTGCTGTCCTCCACCGTGTTCCTGGTCGACCAGCGCCGCTACGCCATCGTGTTCGCGCTGGGCGAGGTCAAGCAGGTGATCAGCACCCCGGGCCTGCACTTCAAGCTGCCGCCGCCGTTCCAGAACGTGTTGTACCTGGACAAGCGCATCATGACCATGGACTCGGCCGACGCCGACCGTTTCATCACGGCCGAGAAGATGAACATCCTGATCGACTCGTTCGTCAAATGGCGCATCGCCGAGCCCAAGCTGTACTTCGTCTCCTTCGGCGGCGACGAGACCCGGGCGCGCGACCGCATGTCGCAGATCGTCAAGGCGGCGCTGAACGACGAGATCACCAAGCGCACCGTGCGCGAAGTGATCTCGGGCCAGCGCGGCAAGGTGATGGAGTCCATCGTCACCAAGGTGATCACCGAGTCCAAGCAGATCGGCGTCGAGATCATCGACGTGCGCCTCAAGCGCGTGGACTATGTCGAGCAGATCAACAACTCCGTGTACGAGCGCATGAAGGCCGAGCGCAGCCGCGTGGCCAACGAGCTGCGTTCGACCGGTTCGGCCGACTCGGAGAAGATCCGCGCCGACGCCGACCGCCAGCGCACCGTGGTGCTGGCCGAGGCCTACCGCGAGGCGGAGACCATCCGCGGCCAGGGCGACGGCAAGGCCAGCCAAATCTACGCCGAGGCCTTCGGCCGCAACCCGGAGTTCTACAAGTTCTACCGCAGCCTGGACGCCTACCGCAACTCGTTCAAGAGCAAGGGCGACGTGATGGTGGTGGACCCGAACTCGGACTTCTTCAAGTACTTCAAGAACCCCGGCAGCGGCGGCAAGTAATTCAAAACCGGGGACAGACCCGCGTTCCGCGTCGCAAATCCAAGTGTTGGCTCGTGGCGCGGAGGGTCTGTCCCCTGTGCCACGGGTTGGGTTTTCCACCCTCCGCCCCCGTCTTTTCGTTGGCACTTATTCCATCAAACCGCATTTTCGCGTAAAATATGCGGTTCGGCCCTCCGATTGCCGCATGCGTCCCCTGAAGACGCATAGACGATATCTCAACTACACCGTTTCCGGTTTTCTCCATGCCGAATTGGCTATTGCCCGAACATATAGCGGACGTATTGCCGTCCGAAGCGCGCAAGATCGAAGAGCTGCGCCGCCAGATGCTGGATAACTTCCGCCTCTACGGCTACGAACTCGTCATGCCGCCCCTGCTGGAATACGTCGAGTCCCTGATGACCGGCGCCGGCCAGGACACCGAGCTGCGCACCTTCAAGCTGGTCGACCAGATCTCCGGCCGCATGCTGGGCCTGCGCGCGGACATGACCACGCAAGTGGCCCGCATCGACGCCCACCTCTTGAACCGCAACTCCGTCACCCGCCTGTGCTACGCCGGCAGCGTGCTGCACACCCGTCCGTCGGGCCTGCACACCACCCGCGAGCCGCTGCAGATCGGCGCCGAGATCTACGGCCACGCCGGCCTCGAGGCCGACGCCGAGATCCAGGAACTGGCGCTGGCCTCGCTGGCCATGGCCGGCTTCACCGACGTGCGCCTGGACCTGTCGCATGTCGGCGTGCTGCGCGCCATCCTGGCCGAGGACCCGGCCGCCGCGAAGGACGAGGCCGCGCTGTACCTGCTGCTGCGCGCCAAGGACGTGCCGGGCCTGGAAACGCAGACCGCCGGCTACGCGCCCGCCATCCGCGCCGCGCTGCTGGCCCTGCCCAGCCTGTACGGCGACGTGGAAGTGCTCAAGCGTGCGCGCGACGTGCTGCCGGACCTGCCGGGCATCGCCAAGGCGCTGGCCGAACTGGCCGCGCTGGCCGCGTCGGCCATCGGCCGCGCCGACGTCGCGATCGACCTGGCCGACCTGCGCGGCTACCAGTACGAGAGCGGCGCGATGTTCGCGCTGTACGTGCCGGGCCTGCCGAACGCGGTGGCGCGCGGCGGCCGCTACGACCATGTCGGCGAAGCCTTCGGCCGGGCCCGTCCCGCCACCGGCTTCTCGATGGACCTGCGCGAGCTGGCGCGCCTGCTGCCGACGGCGGAGCGCAAGCATTCGATCCGCGCGCCGTGGGGCAACGCGCCCGAGCTGAAAGAGAAAATCGCCGAGTTGCGCAAGGCCGGCGAAGTGGTGATCCAGAGTCTGCCGGGTCACAGCAATGAACAGGACGAGTTCGAGTGCGACCGCGCGCTGGTGCTCGACGATAGTGGTAGCAACTGGATTCTTAAAAACTTAGGTTAGTGTGATGTCAAAGAAAAACATGGCAAAGAACGTCGTTGTCATCGGTACCCAGTGGGGCGATGAAGGCAAAGGTAAAATCGTTGATTGGCTGACCGATCACGCCCAGGGCGTGGTGCGCTTCCAGGGCGGCCACAACGCCGGCCACACGCTGGTCATCGGCGGCGTGAAGACCGCGCTGCAGCTGATCCCGTCGGGCATCATGCGCCCGGGCGTGGCCTGCTACATCGGCAACGGCGTGGTGGTGTCGGTGCCGGACGTGCTGCGCGAAATCGACAAGCTCGAAGCGGTCGGCGTGGAAGTGGCCTCGCGCCTGAAGATCTCCGAAGCCTGCCCCGTGATCCTGCCTTACCACAGCGCGCTCGACGCCGCCCGTGAGACGGCGCGCGGCGCGGCCAAGATCGGCACCACCGGCAAGGGCATCGGCCCGGCCTACGAGGACAAGGTCGCGCGCCGCGCGATCCGCGTCGCCGACCTGCTGAACGAGGAACGTTTCGCCGAGAAGCTGCGCGAAAACCTGGACTACCACAACTTCGTGCTGGAAAACTACCTGAAGGCCCCGAAGGTCGACTACCAGAAGACCCTGGACGACGCGCTGGCCTACGTGCCGCGCCTGCGCCCGATGGTGGCCGACGTGTCGAGCGCGCTGTACGCCGCGCACAAGGCCGGCGGCAACCTGCTGTTCGAAGGCGCCCAGGGCTCGCTGCTGGACGTGGACCACGGCACCTATCCGTTCGTCACCTCGTCGAACTGCGTGGCCGGCAACGCCGCCGCCGGCGCCGGCGTGGGTCCGGGCATGCTGCACTACATCCTGGGCATCACCAAGGCCTACACCACGCGCGTCGGTTCCGGCCCGTTCCCGTCGGAGCTGCCGACGGACGCCGGCGTCGGCCACCACCTGTCGTCGGTCGGCCACGAGTTCGGCACCGTCACGGGCCGCGCCCGCCGCTGCGGCTGGTTCGACGCCGCGCTGCTGCGCCGCTCGGTCCAGATCAACGGCGTGTCCGGCATGTGCATCACCAAGCTGGACGTCATGGACGGCCTGGAGACCATCAAGATCTGCACCAGCTACACGCTGGATGGCCGCACCGTGGATATCTTCCCGGTCGGCGCGGAAGACGCAGCTCGCTGCCAGCCCATCTACGAAGAGATGCCGGGCTGGAGCGAGAGCACCGTCGGCGCTAAATCGCTGGCGGCGCTGCCTGCAAACGCGCGCGCTTACATCAAGCGCATTGAGGAACTGGTTGGCGTGCCAGTCGACATGGTTTCCACCGGTCCGGACCGCGAAGAGACCATCGTGCTGCGCCATCCCTACGAATAAGAGAACCGCATATGAGCACTCCCCCATCCGACGACAAGCACCTGTGGGTGTCCTGGGATGAATACCACCGCCTGATCGAGCGCCTGGCGCTCAAGGTGCACGAATCGGGCTGGAAATTCGACCAGGTGTTGTGCCTGGCGCGCGGCGGAGTGCGTCCCGGCGACGTGTTCTCGCGTATCTTCGACGTGCCGCTGGCGATCCTGTCGACCAGCTCCTACCGCGCCGACAAGGGCACGGTGCAGGGCGACCTGGACATCGCCAAGTACATGACGATGACCAAGGGCCCGCTGTCCGGCAAGATCCTGCTGGTGGACGACCTGGCCGATTCCGGCGTGACCCTGATGAAGGTGATCGACCACCTGAAGGCCAACTTCGACGGCGTGACCGAGGTGAAGACGGCCGTGATCTGGACCAAGGGCAGCTCGGCCTTCCGTCCGGACTACCAGATGCAGGAATTGCCGCACAATCCGTGGATCCACCAACCGTTCGAGGACTACGACGGCCTGCGCCCGCACCAGCTGGCGGCGTGGATCAAGAAGGGCGAGACCGCGGCGTAAGCCGCGTTGAAAAAGGGGTCAGGTTCGGTATTTTTTTAATACCGAACCTGACCCCTTTTTCTTTTTTAAGAGGGCGCCATGACGCAAGACTTCTTCCAGACCTTCATCCTGCTGTTGCTGGTGACCGACCCCTTCGGCAATGTGCCGCTGTTCGCCACCGCGCTGGCGCCGGTGCCGCCGGCGCGGCGCGCGAAAATCGTGGTGCGCGAGTGCATAATCGCCTTCGTCGTGCTGCTGGTGTTCATGTTCTTCGGCAGCCACTTCCTCAAGGCCCTGAGCCTGTCCGAGGCCTCGCTGCGCATCGCCGGCAGCGTGATCCTGATGCTGATCGCGATCCGCATGATCTTCCCGCACCCGGACGGCGTGCTGGGGCGCAGCGAGGGCGGCGAGCCGTTCATCGTGCCGCTGGCCATTCCCGCGCTGGCGGGGCCGTCGGCGCTGGCCACGGTGCTGCTGTTCTCGCGCGACAGCACCGGCGAGGTGCTGGTGCACGTGGCCGGGCTGGGCGCCGTGGTGGTGGTGTGGCTGGCCGTGTTCCTGGGCGCCGAGCGCCTGCAGAAGGTGCTCGGGCCGCAGGTGATGACGGCCTTCGAAAGGTTGATGGGCCTGATCCTGGCCGCGATGTCGATCGAGATGCTGCTGGGCGGCGTGCGCGAGTTCGTCAAGACCCTGTAGCCGGCCGTGGCGATCAGGCGATCACGTCGGCGCCCGGCGCGCCGAACAGCTGCTGCTTGAGCTTGTGCAGCTGGTCGCGCACCTGCGCGGCCTTCTCGAACTCCAGGTTCTTGGCGTGGTCCAGCATGGCCTTCTCGAGCCGCTTGATCTCCTTGCTGATCTGCTTCTCGCTCATGGCCTCGTACTTGGCCGCCTCCTCGGCCACCTCCAGCTGCTCGCGCGCGTCCTGCGGGCTGTAGACGCCGTCGATCATGTCCTTGATGATCTTGTGCACGCCGCGCGGCGTGATGCCGTTGGCCAGGTTGAAGGCGATCTGCTTGTTGCGCCGGCGCTCGGTCTCGCCGATGGCGCGCTCCATCGAATCGGTCATGCGGTCCGCGTACAGCAGCGCCACGCCGTTCAGGTTGCGCGCCGCGCGGCCGATGGTCTGGATCAGCGAGCGCTCGGAGCGCAGGAAGCCCTCCTTGTCCGCGTCCAGGATGGCCACCAGCGACACCTCCGGCAAGTCCAGGCCCTCGCGCAGCAGGTTGATGCCGACCACCACGTCGAAGGTGCCGATGCGCAGGTCGCGCAGGATTTCGACGCGCTCCACGGTCTCGATGTCGCTGTGCAGGTAGCGCACCTTGATGCCATGGTCGCTCAGGTACTCGGTCAGCTGCTCGGCCATGCGCTTGGTCAGCGTGGTCACCAGCACCCGCTCGTTCTTGGCGATGCGGTCGTTGATCTCGGACATCAGGTCGTCCACCTGGGTGCGGGCCGGGCGCACGATCACCATCGGGTCGACCAGGCCGGTGGGGCGCACCACCTGTTCGACCACGTTGTCCGAATGCGTCTTCTCGTAGTCGGCCGGCGTGGCCGAGACGAACACGGTCTGCCGCATCTTGCGCTCGAACTCCTCGAACTTCAATGGCCGGTTGTCCAGCGCGGACGGCAGGCGGAAGCCGTAGTCCACCAGGTTGGTCTTGCGCGAACGGTCGCCGTTGTACATGGCCGAGAGCTGGCCGATCAGCACGTGCGACTCGTCCAGGAACATCAGCGCGTCCTGCGGCAGGTAGTCCACCAGCGTCGGCGGCGGCTCGCCCGGCATGGCGCCGGACAGGTGGCGCGAATAGTTCTCGATGCCCTTGGTGAAGCCGATCTCGGCCATCATCTCCAGGTCGAAGCGGGTGCGCTGCTCCAGCCGCTGTTCCTCGATCAGCTTGTTCTCCTGGCGGAAGAACTCGAGCCGGTCGCGCAGCTCGGCCTTGATGGTCTCGACCGCGCGCAGCACGGTGGAGCGGGGCGTCACGTAGTGCGAGCCGGGGTAGACGGTGAAGCGCGGAATCTTTTGCTTGACGCGCCCCGTCAGCGGGTCGAACAGCTGGATCGATTCCAGCTCGTCGTCGAACATCTCCAGCCGCACCGCCAGCTCCGCGTGCTCGGCCGGGAAGATGTCGATGGTGTCGCCGCGCACGCGGAAGGTGCCGCGGCCGAAGTCGACCTCGTTGCGGGTGTACTGCATCTGGATCAGGCGGGCGATGATGTCGCGCTGGGCCACGCGGTCCTTCTGGCGCAGCGTCAGGATCATCTGGTGGTATTCGTTGGGATTGCCGATACCGTAGATGGCCGACACGGTGGCCACGATCACCACGTCGCGCCGCTCCATCAGCGACTTGGTGCAGGACAGGCGCATTTGCTCGATGTGCTCGTTGATCGACGAGTCCTTCTCGATGAACAGGTCGCGCTGCGGCACGTAGGCCTCGGGCTGGTAGTAATCGTAGTACGAGACGAAGTACTCGACCGCGTTCTCCGGGAAGAACTCGCGGAATTCACTGTAGAGCTGCGCGGCCAGCGTCTTGTTGGGCGCGAACACGATGGCGGGGCGGCCCATGCGGGCGATCACGTTGGCCATGGTGTAGGTCTTGCCGGAACCGGTCACGCCCAGCAGGGTCTGGTAGGACAGGCCGTCCGAAATACCCTCGCACAGGCCATCGATGGCGGTGGGCTGGTCGCCGGCGGGCGGGAAGGGCTGGTGCAGCTTGTAGGGCGAACCGGGGAAGGTGACGACGGTGGGCTCCGGCGAGCCGGGCGATTGCGAATCTTGCATTGGGGAAGACCTTTTACTCAGACCTTGATAGAATGTGCGATTGTTGCCGTTCACGACCGGATTTTGTTCGGGCGCCGGCAACTGTTGTTGCAAAACCTTGCTGCGAACCGCTTCTAATCGAATCCAATCTTATCATGACGACCCCTTCCGTTTTCAGCGCCATCGAGATGGCCCCGCGCGACCCGATCCTCGGTATCACCGAAGCCTTCAACGCCGACACCAACCCAGGCAAAATCAACCTGGGCGTGGGTGTCTATTATGACGACAATGGCAAGGTGCCGCTGCTCGCCTGCGTGAAGAAAGCAGAAGCGATTCTGATCGAGCAATCCGCCCCGCGCACCTACCTGCCGATCGAGGGCCTGGCGGCTTACGACAAGGCGGTGCAGGAACTGGTATTTGGCGCCGACAGCGCCGTGATTCAAGAGAAGCGCGCGGTCACCGTGCAAGCCATCGGCGGCACCGGCGCCCTGAAAATCGGCGCCGACTTCCTGCAGCGCTTCGCGCCGGGCGCCCAGGTCTACATCAGCGATCCGAGCTGGGAAAACCACCGCGCGCTGTTCGAAAGCGCCGGTTTCAAGGTCAACAACTACACCTATTACGACCCAAGCACCCACGGCGTGAACTTCGCCGGCATGCTGGCCGACCTGAAGGCCATGCCGGCCGGCTCCATCGTGCTGCTGCACGCCTGCTGCCACAACCCGACCGGCGCCGACCTGACCCAGGCCGAATGGGACCAGGTGATCGCCGTGATCGCCGCCAACAACCTGGTGCCGTTCCTGGACATGGCCTACCAGGGCTTTGGCGCCGGCATCGCCGAAGACGGCGCCGTGGTGCGCCGCTTCGCGGCCACCGGCGGCCCGCTGCTGGTGTCGAACTCCTTCTCCAAATCGTTCTCGCTGTACGGCGAGCGCGTGGGCGCGCTGAGCGTGGTGGCCTCGTCGGCCGAGGAAGCGTCGCGCCTGCTGTCGCAGCTGAAGCGCGTGGTGCGCACCAACTACTCCAACCCGCCGGTACACGGCGGCAAGACCGTCGCCACCGTGCTGACCAGCCCAGAGCTGCGCCAGCTGTGGGAAGACGAACTGGCCGGCATGCGCGTGCGCATCAAGGAAATGCGCGACGCGCTGGTGAAAAAGCTGAAAGAGAAGGCGCCATCGCACGACTTCGAATTCGTGCGCCAGCAGGTCGGCATGTTCTCGTACTCGGGCCTGACCAAGCAGCAGGTCGACGCGCTGCGCGCCGAATCGATCTACGCCGTGGACACCGGCCGCATTTGCGTGGCCGCGCTGAACTCGACCAACATCGACAAGGTCGTTGACGCGATCGCTAAAGTGCTCTAAAATCTTGTTTCTTCGAGCTGAACGAAAGAACGGCTCGAAAGGCGGCAGAAAGTACCGAAGGAAACGCTCTTGTGGGCTCGGATTCGACAGTATATAATGCGGCCTCTAATCCCTGATAGCTCAGTCGGTAGAGCGACGGACTGTTAATCCGCAGGTCCCTGGTTCGAGTCCAGGTCGGGGAGCCAGAACACGAAAAGCCACGTTGAAAAAACGTGGCTTTTTTCATTGACGCTCAAACGGCGGCACTGCGGGGCTGTCCCCGGTTTCGCTCCGTCGGCATCGCCTTCCGCTCCACCGGCGCCGGGTTTCATCGCATCGCGATTGCCAATAACGCAACGGCACGGGACAATGGCCCACCGTTCCCCTCGCGTGCCGCCATGTCCACCACCGTCTCCACCCGCAAGCCCGGCTTCCCGTTCCACCGCCTGATGCGCGACGGCGTGTACGTGGCCGTGTTCAACTTCATCTGCGGCCTCGTCGTCACCTACCTGATCAGCGACGGCACCCACCTGGCGCAAAACATGCTGATCTCGTACTGCATCGGCACCGTCGCCTTCCTGCTGATCGACGGCACCCGGCTGGCGCTGTGGGGCGAATCCGGCCGGCCCAACTGGCTGACATTCGCCGTGCTGCTGGCCGTGGCGGTGCCGGCCGCGCAATACGCGGGCGCGCGCCTCGCCGGCTGGCTGCTGGGCTATCGGCTGGACAAGCTGTACACGCTCGGCAGCCCGAACACCACCATCAGCCTGGTCATCACGCTGCTGGCTACCGGCGCCGCCACGCTGTTCTTCGCCAACCGCGACCGCATCCTGCGCGCGGAGGCCGAGCTGGCGCTGGAAAAGGCGCGCACCGAAACCGTGGCGCGCCAGGCGTTGCAGGCGCAACTCCAGTCGCTGCAGGCGCAGATCGAGCCGCACATGCTGTTCAACACCCTGGCCAACCTGCAAGGGCTGATCGCCATCGATCCCCCGCGCGCGCAGGAAATGCTGGACCTGCTGATCCAGTACCTGCGCGCCACGTTGACCTCCTCGCGCGCGGAGACCAACACGCTGGCGCAGGAATTCGAATTGATGAAGGCCTATCTTGGGCTGATGCGGATCCGCATGGGCGAACGCCTCAGCTACTCCTTCGAGCTGCCCAAGGAGTTGCGCAACGCCACCGTGCCGCCCATGCTGCTGCAGCCGCTGGTGGAGAACGCCATCGCCCACGGCCTGGAGCCCAAGGTGGCCGGCGGCCACGTGGCCGTCAGCGCGCAGCTGCGCGACGGCGTGCTGGTGCTGGCCGTGCGGGACGACGGCCGCGGCCCGGACGCCGGTCCCGGCAAGAAGGGCACCAATCTGGGCCTGTCCAACATCCGCGAGCGCCTGCGCGCCATGTACGGCGAACGCGCCGCGCTGACCCTGGAGGCGGCCGCGCCGGAAGGCGCCGTCGCCCGCATCACACTTCCCGCATAGAGACCACGCCATGCCCATCCAAGCCCTGATCGCAGAAGACGAACCGATACTCGCCGCCACCCTGGCCCACGCGCTCAAGCGCCTGTGGCCCGAGCTGGAACTGGTGGCCACCTGTCCCCACGGCGCGGACGCGTTGGAGAAGGCGCTGGCGCTGCGGCCGGACGTGCTGTTCCTCGATATCAAAATGCCCGGCAAGACGGGACTGGAGGCGGCCGAGGAACTGGCCGAGCAATGGGAGGGCGGCAAGCCCTTCCCGCAGATCGTGTTCGTGACCGCCTACGACGAATACGCGGTGGAGGCGTTCGACCGCGAGGCGGCCGACTACGTGCTCAAGCCGATCAGCGACGCGCGGCTGGGCAAGACGGTGGAACGGCTGAAGGCGCGCCTGGCCGCCAAGGCGCCGGGCGGCGGGCTGGACGACCTGCTGGGGCAGATGCGGGCGCTGATGCCTTCGCTGGCCGTGCCGACGGCCGAGCGGCTGACGATGATAAGGGCCGCCGTCGGCAACCAGGTGCGCATGATACCGATGGCGGACATCGTCTATTTCGAGGCGCTGGACAAATACGTGAACGTGGTGACGCGGGACGGCGAGGCGCTGATACGCATGAGCCTCAAGGAGCTGCTGCCGCAGCTGGACGACAAGGTGTTCTGGCAGGTGCATCGCGGCACCATCGTCAACTCCGGCTGCGTGCTGAGCGCGGTGCGCGACGAGGCGGGCAAGTTGTCGCTGCACATGCGGCATCGCGGCGAGCGCGTGCGGGTGAGCCCCCTGTATGCGCACCTGTTTCGGCAGATGTAAACGCCGGCCCGCAATACCGCTGACGCCGGTTTGGGGTCAGACCCCAAGCGGCGTCAGCAGTGTTGCGATTGCTAGAATGCATATTGCGCCGTCGCGACGGCGGTGTTGCGCACCAGCGTGCCCGCCGGCCCGCCGTTGTGCCGCAGGCTGGCGCTAAACAGCCACGGTCCCGGCTTCCACGACATCCCCACGCTGCTTATGCGGCTGCCGTTTTGCGGTTGCCACAGCACGTCCGCGAAGACATCCAGATCGCCGTCATTCTGCGACGCACGCAGCAGCAGGTTGCGCTGCTGCGCGCGCGGCGCCGTGCGGTCCAGCCAAGCCTCGCCCAGCACCGAGAACTTGCCGGCGTTGGTCCATGTGAATCCCGCCAGCGCCTTGCCGCCGCCTTCGCGGCGCTGCCAGCGCGGCGGCGCCACGCGGCTGAACGTCCACTCTTCATGCCGCTGCTGGAACAGCAGGGAGCCATGCATCTCCAGTTCCTCGGTGGCCACATGCGAGAACGACGCGCCGCCTTCCAGCCCGTTGCGCGCCGATACGCGCAGCACCGCGTATTCGTCGCGCGCGCCGTTCTGCCGATACAACCGCAGCGCCAGCGAACCGTCGTCGCGCGGCTGCGCACCGCGACCCTTGCCGGGGTTGGACAGTACCACCGTGACGGCGCGACTGGCGTCGAACGCTTCCCACGCCAGCATGGGCACGCCGTTCAGCGTGACCGGATTGAGCGCGCGGCGGTCTTCCTGCTGCACCACGTCCAATGGACGGAAGGCGTAGCCCACGTCCCAGCTCATCACCTTCTTGCCCACCGTGACAAAGCCCGCGCCCAGTGGACGCTCCAGCGTCAGCTCGTTCACGCGCAGCGCGGCGTTCGGACCATCGCCGCTGTCGTGCCGCGCGGTGAACACGCCGCGCAGCGCGTTCCGCAGCGGCGCGTTGAGCTGCCAGCGCAACTCGGCCTGTTCGAACGTGTTGCCGCGCGTGCCGCGCGCGTCCTCGCGCGACTCCAGCTGCGCGCGCAGATTGAGCGTGGCGCTGTCGTCGGCCCGCGCCGCGCCCGTGCCGGCGCAGGCGCTGGCCACAAGGAAGGCGGCGACGCGCGTCGCGATTGCCCGGCGCCTCATTGCGCCACGTCGTTGCGGCTCAGGTACATGGGATTGAACAACTCGTCGCCGAACTGGCGCGGCTTGTTGCTCACCATATGGACCTGCGTTTCGCGGCCGGTCTGGATCTCGTCCACCAGCGTCATGCGCGTGACGGAGTTGCGGCCGTCGCGCGTCTCCACCACAAAGTGCGCCTGCTTGACCTTGCGGTCCGACGCCGCGAACAGGTCCGCGTGCACGGGCCGGTAGTCGCTTTTGGCCACGTGCAGCAGCACGCGCTGGTAGCTGAGCGACTTGCGCAGCGCGGCCAATTCCAGTTCCAGGCACTGCACGCCGTCGACCTCCACCTCGCGCACCACCGAACCCTTGTAATCCCCCGCCCAGGTCATGTTCGCGATGTCGCCGGTGGACGCCTCGCCCAGCAGCTTCTGCATCGGCGTGATGCGCATGGCACGCGCGCTGCCCGGCACCAGCAGCCAGAAATCGTCGCCGGACATCAGCACCTTCAAGCCGGCCTCGCCGGCGGAGCGCGACAGCACCAGCGATTTGCCGCCCGGTTTCACCAGCACCTGGTAGCGTTTCTCCTTGTCCGGCTTGCCGCCCTTGAAGGTCCGCACCAGCGTTTCCACCTGGGCCGAGGCGTCCGGCAGGCGGAAGGCGTCGGCCTTTTTCAATATCGTTTCCACGTCGGCGGCGCCGGCGTGCCCCGCGGCCGCCAGCAGCGCGGCGAGCATGATCTTCTTAAACATGGCCCAGGGCTTCCACGACGGATTGATGCGCAGCCCTGCGGCTGATGAACCAGGACGCGGCGCCGGACAGCAGCGCCACCACGACGACGGCGCCCGCGTACATGGGCGCGGAGACGGCCACCACCAGCGGATAGCCATCGGTGCGGCCGGGAGGAGGGGGCATCTGGAAGCCGGACACCATCAGGAACAGCGCCACGCCGCCGGCCAGCAGCATGCCGGCGATGGCGCCGCCGCTGCCCAGCGCCAGGCCCTCCAGCGTGAACACGCGCATCACCTCGCCCGGCGTGGCGCCCATCGCGCGCAGGGTGCCGATCTCGCGGGTGCGCTCCAGCACGGCCATGGCCAAGGTGTTCGTCACCGAGAACAGCACGATCACCAGCACGATCACGCCCAGGAAGCCGAAGATGCGGTCGTACAGTCCCTTCACGCTCTTGTAGAACACGGCCTGGTCCAGCCAGGTGCGGATGTCCAGCCGGTCGCCGTGCGCGACGCGCAGCGCGGCGGCGGCGCCGTCGGTGCTGTCGATGTCGCGCAGGTACACGCTCAGCGAGCTGACCTTGGTCGTCAGCAGCAGCGACTGCGCGGTGGCCAGGTCCACCATCGCCAGGCGTTTGTCGATGTCCGCGATGCCGGTGCTGACCACGCCCTTCACCGTCACGTCCAGCGCGTTCAGGCTGCCGTTGGTGGTGGTCGTCATCAGCGTGAGCATGCTGCCCGGTCCCGCGCTCAGGATCTTCGCCAGGCCTTTGCCGATCACCACGCCGGGACCCTTGCCGGGCTGGCCGTCCAGCAGTTCGCCCGCCTCGCGCTTCATGAACGGACCCTTGACGACGAATTCCTGCGTCGCGTCCACGCCGGTGCCGAGGAAGATTTCGCTCTTGTCGCCATTGCTGATCAGGCCCGAGAACTGCAACCGAGGCAGCACGCGCTTCACGTCGGCCCGCGCCAGCAGTTCGCGCGCGAGCGCCTCCGGCTCCGGCAATCCATGCTCCAGCGGCATGTTCTCCACGCCGTCGAAGAACCTCGGCGCGGCCACCACCAGGTGGCCGGTGTCGCGCGCGCTGGCCTGGGCCAGGGACTGGTAGGTGTACAGCGCGAAGCCTCCACCCAGCAGCGCTGCGGCCGTGCCGGTGGCCGCGATGGCCAGCGTCACCAGCGAACGGCGGCGGTTGCGCGTGGCGTTCTTCAGCGCCATCGACAGCCATTTGAATTTAGTGAGCATGGCGCGCTCCCTCCAGCAGCACGCCGTCCGCCAGGGCCAGCGCGCGGTCGCAATGGCCCAGCATGCGGTCGTCGTGGGTGGCCACCAGGAAGGTGGTGCCGTGTTCGTGCGCCAGGTCCTTCATCAGCGCGATGATCTGGGCCGCGGTGGCCGCGTCCAGGTTAGCGGTCGGCTCGTCCGCGATCACCAGTTGCGGATGCTTGACGATGGCGCGCGCGATCGCCACCCGCTGGCGCTGGCCGCCGGACAGCTGGTCCGGACGGTGTTTGCCCAGGCCCGCCAGGCCCACGCGCTCCAGCGCCCCGTTCACGCGGCGGACACGCTCGGCGGCCGGCACGCCCAGCAGGTAAAGGGGAAAGTCGACATTGTCGTAGGCGTTCATCACCGGCACCAGGTTGAAGCTCTGGAACACGAAGCCGATGGTCTGGCGGCGCAGCAGCGTCTTGCGCGCGTCGTCGGCCGCCGGCAGCGGCTGGCCGGCGTACAGCATCTCGCCGCCGTCCGCGGTGTCCAGGAGGCCGCACAGGTTCAGCAGCGTGCTCTTGCCGCTGCCCGAGGGGCCGGTGATGGCGGCGATCTCGCCGCGCAGCACGGCCAGGTCCACGTTCCTCAGGGCGTGTATCGTGTTCCCGCCCAGCGTGAACGATTTGCTGATGCCGCGCAGCGACATCAATGGTTCGGCGGCGGCGTTCACAGACCCAGCTCCTTCAATCGGCTGCTGGCGCGCGCGGCCTCAGGCGCCTGCGGGGCGAGGGCGACGATCTGTTTCAGGTAGGCCGCTTCGTCGTCGCCGCGCTGCTCCGCCTTGGCGGTCCTGGCCGCGAGCGCCAGCAGGCGGGCCCGCACGGGCGGGGCGGCCTGGCCGAACACGCTGGACTTGAGCGCCGCCTCCAGCGCGCGCTTGCCGCTGGCGGAGCGGTTCATGAAGTCCGGCAGCGAGAGCAGGGTGGTGGCGGCCAGCATGCGCGTCTCCACGCTTTCCGGCGTGCCGTGGAACAGGGCCTCGTCGTGAGCGGGCGTGAGCTGGGCCAGCGCCTTCTCCACCGCGTCCGCGCCGTCCTCGGCGTATTTCAGCTTATTCCACGGCATGTAGGCGTCGCGGCCCAGGATGGCGGTGCCGGCGCCGGCGTAGGCGGCCAGCAGCGGATGGCCGGGATGACCGGCCGCCAGCGCGTTGAACTTTTCGATGGCTGCCTCGCAGGTCTTGCCGTCGCCGGACAGGCAGGCCATGAATTGCTGGCGCGCCTCCTTGAAACCGAAGGGGGCGGCTTCCCGCGGCGCGGCGGCAACGGAAACGCAGCTTGTGGCGAGGGCGAGGGCGGTGATGAACTCTTTCATGATCGGGTCTCCTGTGGTTGTATCGACAACGACAGGCTACCGATGCGTACTAGAGCCTTCCACGCGGATGCGACGAAACCGGGTTTTCAGCCCCCGAAACCGGGCAGCCAAGCGAGCTGAGCCCCATTTGGTGACTCGGCGTCCCCGCCATGCCCCCAATGGGGCTCAGCTCGCCAGCAGCGCAATTTTTTCGCCAAGCCCTAGTCAATCCGGAGTTTGGTCTATATAATTCGGGCCTCAATTCCCTGATAGCTCAGTCGGTAGAGCGACGGACTGTTAATCCGCAGGTCCCTGGTTCGAGTCCAGGTCGGGGAGCCAGAATATTGAACGGCCCCACGAGTAATCGTGGGGCCGTTTTCTTTTGGTCTGGTCCTCGGCTGGCTTGGCCGCGCTTGGCCTCGAACGGCGCTCTTAAGTTTGTGCTAACGAAGTGATGCCAGTATCGCTCGATTTCAACCACGCGATGGCGGCTTGTCATTCGATCCCGTATGCTCACCAGTCAAACTCGCGGCGCGCGCCGCGCACTCCAACTGTTCAAGTGCACGTTCGCGGCCTTGTTACTCCTGCTGCTGGCATACCTCTTCTTAGCGGCGAATCCCGAACCCATGTTCAAGTTCCGGACGACGTACCAGAACTACCATGTATGGTCAGACCGCCCGATCCCCGCCGGCATTACTGGTGTACTCGATGACGCTACTCGGCGCTGGCGGACCTCCACGCTGTATGACAGTCGCACCCGGGTTAATATATTTTTCTGCTACGAGCCTTGGCGATTGTGGTTCTATGGTGGGCGCTTTGACGCCTCGATGGGGGGCGCCGCGGCCGGGATCGTGGTGGAGAACGTCTTCATACGTGCTTCAGACATCGCAGCCAACCGCATCTATTCGCCAGGGCCGGGGCCGATCGCCGATGCGGATCAACGGCCCCTGTCGTATTTCATCGCCCATGAGGTGACACATAGCGACGTGGCGCGCCGGTTCGGGCGCTTGATGATGTTGCGTTATCCGATGTGGCTAGTCGAGGGGTATGCGGACTACGTGGGGAAAGGCGGGGACTTTGACTTCGATCTCAATCATAAGCTATTCATGGAAGGGGATCGCGCGATGAATTTCGGAAGCAGCGGACTGTATCGCGAGTTTCATTTGAAGACCGCGTACCTGCTTGATAAGCAGAGGAAGACGCTTTCTCAGGTGTTCTCTGATCCGCCTGGCGATGCTCAAGTGGAGACATGGCTACGCGAGTATCGGCCGCTGCGTGACTTCAAGGATCGGTAACAGTGCTCAACGGCTGATTTTGCCCATCCGACGAGTCGTGGATCTCCCGCATCGTGGCGACCACGCGGCCGGCCACCTCGCCGCCGCGCACCGCCACCGTGCAGGCCGACTGCGCCAGCGAGCTGGCCTGGTGCGCGGAGCTGGTGTTCCGCGAGGCGCGGTGCGTCAGCCGCTCGACCGAGGACACGGTCTCGGACAACGGACCGCCGCTCTCAAGTTGGCTTCCGGCGCAGGAAACAAATTCCTAGCAATCCAAGGCCCGCCAGCAGCTCGATGTACGCTTCCGGTTCAGGCACGGCGGGCAATGGCAGGGCCGAGTTGTACCAGAGCGCGCCATGCAGCGCGGCGGTGCTGCCGTTGCTGTACTGTTCAAAAGTCAAGGCAAGGTGATCGACGTTGCCATAGACATCAAAACCGAGATCGTAGATATGGAACGAACCCGTTGTCGAGCTTGGGTGGGCGTAGCCATAGCTGATGGCGAGCCCTGGATGAAGGGAGTTCGCCGTGGACGGTGACATCGCGTTGTCATACTGACCAATCGCAAGGGGAATGTTTTTCCCCGCCGTCCAAAAATTGCCAAACCACGATGGTAGAGGTTGAGGTTGGTTTCCACTCGTATCCAGCCAAAAATTCACGTTGCTGTGATTCTGGTCGACATTGATCACCAAGTGCCCATCCTTTGGAGTGGTAAGGTGGTAAGTCTGGCCCTGTCCCACCAGGTCGCCAGCGTCGGATCGCATCGACAGGAATGTCTTCTCCTGGTTGGCGCAGGCGAACGATGTCACCAGAAAGGCGGCGGTGCCGAGTAGTATTTTCAGAGTATTCATAAGATCGTTCTCCCCGCGCTCGCGCAACCGGCGTGCAGATATGTTGATCGAATACTGAGTATCCGCCGCTGGGAATCATGTAATTTTGATATTTGTCACGTGGGGGTTCCAGATCGCCACAGCCCTCAAACAGTAACGTCGCCGCCCTGCGCCAAGCAGCTGCGGCGATAATCGGCTGGCGGCTTGCCGACCAGTTTTTCAAAGTCGGACGTGAAGTGGGCCTGGTCGTAATAACCCAAGGCCAACGCCAGCTCGGACAGGTTGACTTCCACACCGCTGGACAGTTGATCGGCCGCGTCCAGCAGCCGGTTACGGCGGATCACCCACTTGGGGTTGATGCCGACGTATTCCTTGAACAGGATTTGCAGGCGCCGCATGCTTAGCTGGGCGCGCTCGGCCAACTCCTCCACCCGCGTCAGCCCCGGCGTTTCGCCGACGATCTTCAAAATGGCCTCAATCCGCGCCACCTGCGGATCGGCGGGCGGCAAGACGCGGCGGATGAGAGCGCTGGCGGCTGCGACCATGCCGGCATCGTCCGGCGCCGACAGCACGGCGTGCTCCACCTGCGCCTCGTCGCAATCGAACAGCGCCGACAACCGCAGCGTCTGGTCGGTGATGGTTTGCACCGGCTTGCCAAGCATCGCGCGGAACGCGCCGGGCCGGAAGCGCACCCCCAGCACACGACCGCTGCCGCGCTGCGTGTATTCAAACGCGCCCGTCATCACCCCGAACACTGCCGTCCGGCCTTGGTCGAATACCAGATGGATGCAGGGCGAGGGCAGGGTGCGCTGCACGTGGCTGGCGCCATCTGGCAAACGCCATTCGACCAGCCAGAAGTATTCGACTACGGCCGCCAGGTCCGGCGCCGGCAGGTAGCGCTCCAGACGGAACGCCTTTTTGGCGGCGGCCGGATTGACTACACCTTTAGGGCGGTCACGCACCTTGAGTAAGCTGGTCATGATGGTTGAGGCGGCGCGTAGTGGCCGTGTTCGCGTTTTTACAAGACGGGCATGATAGCAAGAGTTACCTTGCTGTTTTCATATTACTTGCCCCTCAACCGGAGACTCCCATGGCAACCCAATTGACCCTGCATCATTGCCCGCAATCCCGCTCCACTGGCGTCCTCGCGCTGCTGCGCGAGCTGGATGCGCCGTTCGAACTGCACCTGATGAACATGAAACGGGGCGAAAACCGGGCCCCCGCCTACCTGGCCATTAATCCACTGGGCAAGGTGCCGGCCATCACCCATGACGGCGCCGTCATCACCGAGCAGGTCGCGATCTACCAATACTTGGCCGAACTGTTCCCGGCCGCCGGCCTGGCGCCGGCGCTCGGCGATCCGTCGCGCGGCCCCTACCTGCGCTGGCTGGCGCTGTACGGCAGTTGCTTCGAACCGGCCGTGATCGACCATTGGATGCAGCGCCCGCCGACCGACAAGATGGCGTGTCCGTACGGCGACTTCGACAGCATCTTCACGTTGTTCACCGACCAGCTGGCCAAGGGGCCGTATCTGCTAGGCGACAAGTTCAGCGCCGTTGACGTTTTATGGGGTACATCGATAGGCTGGATGAATGCCTTCAAGCTGCTGCCGGAGTCGTCGCTGATCGCGGCTTACGCGGAGCGCATCGCCAGCCGTCCAGCCGTGATGGCCGCGAACGCCGAGGATGCCGAGCTCGCCGCCGCGCAAGCCCAAGCTGCTTGACTGGCCGGGGCAGACCGCCGCGCTACCGCAGTCTCAGCGAGGCGGCGCCTTGCGCGCGTCCAATGGCGCCCGGCCGTCCCGGCCGCTGCTCGTCCATCTCCACCCGCCACACGGAGATGGCCGACGCCAGTTCCCTGGCCTGGCGCGACAGCTCCTTGGCCGCCGTGGTGCTCTCGCTGGCCAGTTCGGCGTAGTTGCGCGTCATCTGGCCCAGCCCGGTGACGGCCAGGTTGACCTGGCCCACCTCGGCCAGCTGCGCCTGGCTGGCCGTGGCGATCTCGGCCACCAGGGCCGACACCTGCTGCACCTGCTCGACGATCTCGGCCATCGTGTCGCCCGAGCTGCGCACCAGGTTCGAGCCGGCCTCGATGCGCTCCACGCTGGCCTGGATGATGTCCTTGATCTCGCGCGCCGACTGGGTGGTCTTCTGCGCCAGCCCGCGCACCTCGGCGGCCACGACGGCGAAGCCGCGCCCGTGCTCGCCGGCGCGCGAGGCCTCGACGGCGGCGTTCAGCGCCAGGATGTTGGTCTGGAAGGCGATGCTGTCGATCACGCCGACGATGTCGGCGATCTTGGTCGACGAGTCGTGGATCTCCTGCATCGTGGCGACCACGCGGCCGGCCACCTCGCCGCCGCGCACCGCCACCGTGCTGGCCGACTGCGCCAGCGAACTGGCCTGGTGCGCCGAGCTGGTGTTCTGCGTGGCGCGGTGCGTCAGCCGCTCGACCGAGGACACGGTCTCGGACAGGCTGGCCGACTGCTCGCGGGTGCGCAGGCCCAGGTTCTCGTTGCCGTGCACGATGTCGCGCGCGCCCACGTTGACCTTTTGGCTGGCCGAGCGGATGTTGCCGACCACGTCGGTCAGCGTGGCCACCATGCGCGCCTGGGCGTTCAGCAGGCGCGCCGTCTCGTCGTCGCCGCGGGCGGCGGCGACCCGGCCCAGTTCGCCGCGCGAGACCGCCTCGGCCACGACGACCGCGTCGTCCAGGCTGCGCGTGATGCGGCGGATGGTGAGCACGCTGAGCAGGCCGGTGGCGACGATGATGGCGGCCGCCGCGCCCAGGATGATCAGCAGCGAAGAGTCGACCCGGCTGTCCACCGCCGCCACCACCTCCATCTGGCGCGCGCCGATGCTCTTCAGGCTGGCCTCGCCCGCCGTGGCCTTGTCGGCGGCCACGCTTTTCAGGCGCAGCATGGAGGCGTTCATCCGCTCTTCGCTGTTGAGCAGGCTGGTCTTGGCCTGCGCGATCTTGGCCACCGAGGCCGCCACCGATTGCATGGCGGCCAGCGCCTGCTCGACGTTCTGCCCGAACTGCGGACGCCCCATCTTCACCAGGCCGGCGCGCATCTCGTTCATCCTGCCCTCCAGGCGCGCGGTCAGCTTGCCGACCTCGGCGTTGATGGCGGCCACGTCGGCCGGCGTCGTCGCCAGCATCAGCAGGCGCAGGTCGGCCGTCACCTCGCGGATCTCCAGCGCGACCGCCTCGCTGCTGGCGACCACGCCGCCCGGCTCGTTGCGCAGGCGCAGCGCGCCCTCGAGTATCTGGTGCTGCTTGAAGGCCTGCACCTCCATGGTGTCGGTCAGCGTGCCGAGCTTCCTGGATTGTTCATCCAGCGGCGTCAGGATGGCCTTGCGCTTGTTCTGATAGCGGCTCTCGGCGTCGGGCTTGTTCGCCAGCACGGCCGCGCGCAGGGCGCTCAGGCCCTCGTTCTCGTTGACGTAGCTCTCGTACGTGGCCGTGGCCACCGCCTTGACCTCCTTCAGCACGTCCTCCGAGCCGGACGGCGGCGCCAGGCGCTGGATGCTGTCGACGGTGGCCTTGAGGCGCTCCTTGAGCGGGGTCAGGCGGAAGCGGTTGCCGACGGTGTCGGTCTCGTTGACGACCAGCGCCAGTTCCCGCAGCTTGACCTGCGCCATCAGCGCCGAGCGGGTGGCGTTGCCCAGGCGCCGGGACGCGTCCTGCGCGGCGTCGGCCGCCTTCACGGCGTCCACGCCGATGGCGTTGACGTTGTTGCGGGTCAGGGCGATGGCCTCCTGCGCCTGCGTCAGCGCCTGCTTCACGCTGTCGCTCTCCTTGCGGTAGGCGGCGTCGTCCGCCAGGCGCTTCTCCACCGCGCGCATGATCTCGGCCTGGGTGTCGCTGAAGTCGCTGGAGTCGGCGCGCAGGGCCGGGTTGAGGGCGGCCATGTCGGCGCCCAGCTTCTCGATCGCGCCCAGTTCCTGCCGTATCGCCTGGTCCGCGCTTTGCACCTCGTCCCGGCCCTTGGCCAGCGTCAGCTTGAACAGCGCGCCGACCAGGCGCTCGGTGCGCTGCTGCAGCTCGTGGGTCTTGTTCTGCAGCGGCGTGGCCTCGAGCGTCAGCGTGCGCAGGTCGGCCTGGATCGACGTCACAGCGGTGTAGCTGACCGCCGCGACGAACAGCAGGCCGGCGGTGGAGCACGCCGACAGGGCCAGTAGGCGGTGCGAGATCTTCATGGCGCGATCACTTCAGCTTGCTGATTTTTCCGTCGACGATGCGTGTCAGGAACACCTGGTTGAAGGCCTGGTGGTTGTCCGGCGCGAAGCTGACCGCCATGCCGCCCAGGTCCACGCCCTTCATCGCCTCCAGCGTCTGCATCAGCGTGGCGCGGGTGGGGGCCTTGCCGCTTTTCTCCAGCGCCGCCGCCATCACGCGCGCCGTCAGGCAGCCCTCGAAGTTGACGAAGCCGAAAGGCTCGCCGGTGTGCTTGGCGACCAGCGCGCGGCACTCGGCGGTGACGGCCAGCGTGTCGTCGTGCGGGAAGGGCACGACCTGCGAGATCACCACCCCGTCGCCGTCCTTGCCCACCTGGCTCACCAGGCTGTCGGTGCCGACGAAGGACACCGTCGCCAGCTGCGATTTCAGTCCGGCCGCGCGCGCCGCCTTGACGAAGGCCGCCAGCGGCGTGTAGGGGCCGACCATGACGATGGCGTCCGGCTTGGCGTTGAGCATGGCGGCCAGGCCGGTGTTGATGGCCACCGTGTTGCGCTCGAAGGTGCCGCGCGCGGCGACCGCCATGCCGCGCTGCTTCAGCGCCTTCTCGGTGCCGGACAGCACCGCCAGGCCGAAGCCGTCGTCCTGGTAGAACACGGCCACGCTCTTGGCGCCCTGGGCGACGAAGTGCGCCACCAGCGTCTCGGCCTCGTCGTCGTAGCTGGCGCGCACGTTGAAGATCTGCTTCGTCACGGGCTGGCGCAGCGACATCGCGCCGGTGAACAGGCCGACCAGCGGCACGTCCAGCTCCTTGACGATGGGGATGACGGCGTTGGCCGTCGGCGTGCCGACGTGGCCGAACAGGGCGAACACCTTCTCGCCCTCGATCATCTTGAGCGTCTCGTCGACGGCCTTGTTGGGTTCGTAGCCGTCGTCGGCCACGGACAGCCGGATTTGCCGGCCGTGGATGCCGCCCTTGGCGTTGACTTCCTTGAAATAAGCCTCGGCGCCGGCGCGCATGCCCTTGCCCAGGGCGGAGGCCGGCCCGGTCTGCACGTTGACCATGCCCAGTTTGATTTCAGTGTCGGTCACGCCCTCCTCGGCCATCGCGGACAGGGGCAGGAACAGCGCCGAGGCGGTGGCGATCAAGCGGGCTAGCTTCTGGGGCAACATTGGGGTCTCCTAGGGACGGTGCGTTGGGGGACCGGCGAGCCGGCACACCGCACCATCCTAGTTGACATTCAGCAATGTATCTATAAGGAAATGCCTCATACGCTGTAGTCAAATCCCTACAAGCGTTTCAAGCACGGCTGTCCTCAGCGGGTAAACGGCGTGTTGCCGATCGGCGTGTTGCCCATCGCCTTGTCCGGGGTGTCCAGGCTGGGGGCCTGGCCTTGCAGGTAGTGGCGCGCCTGTTCGACGCCGGCGCCGCTGACCACCGCTTGCATGACGCTGTCGTTGGCGATCGTCCATTCCTTGAACGCGGCGTCGGGCGCGGGCGCGCGGCGCAGCTCGGCCAGCAGTTCGTCGCGGTCCACCCCGGCCACCAGACGCGCCTGCCATTGGGTGGCCCAGGCGGCCATGGCGGGGTCGCGCCGGTCGTGGGCCAGTACGCTGAGGGCCTGGCGCGACTTGGCGCCGTTGCCGGCGTACGCGTGCACGAGGGCGGCGGCGCGGGTGTATTCCTTGACTTCGCGTCCATTGTTCCAGGCCAGCTGCGCGGCCGTCATGGCGGTTTCTGTCAGTTCCTCGCCGGAATCGAGCTCGCTGCGGAGCAGGGCGTAGGCCGCCTCGGCCGACGCCGGGTCGGCGTTGACGGCGTCCACCAAGTGGCGGCGGGCCGCTTCCAACGCGCCGGCCTTGGCGGCGCCCTGCTGCCGGCCCGCGGCGCGCAGGTGCGCCAGGCCCAGCAGATAAAGGGCTTCGGCGTTGCCCTTGTCGTCGCGGACGAGCGTGTCCAGGTAGGGGATGGCGTCCCGCGGATCGCCCCAGTCGATCTGCGCGCGGCTGAGGGCGGCGCGGGCCAGCGGATGGTTGGGCATGCCGCCGGGGTTGGCGCTCATCTTGCGCAGCAGCGCTTCGCCGGTGGCGCGGCCGGGGCAGGTTTTCAGCCTGGCGTCCATCATCACATAGTCGGTCACCGCGTCGGGCAGGCCGGTAAACGCGATCCGGGCGGTGGGCAGCGTGGGCACTTCCACCTGCATCACCTTGATGGAGGCGAGGCGATAGCGCCACAGCATCTCGCCGAGCTGGTCCGTCTTGATGCCGTAGGCCGTTTCGAAGGCCTGGGCGGCGGACATGTCGCGGTTGGCCAGGTTGAGGTAGCGCGCCAGCTTGCCGCGGTTCTCCTCCGAGGACAGCATGAAGTGGGTCAGCAGCCACGAACGGGCCGCGAACTCCAGCCTGACGCCCGCTTCGCCGGCGTAGTTGTGGCCCTTGCTGTCGTTATCGTCGAGCACGTCCGCATAACTCAGGCTGTAGCGGTGGCCGTCCTCGACGAAGTTCAGGTAGCGCCCCATGTTGAGGGGCGTTTTGCCGACCGCCAGTTGATTGTCCGAGAAGCGGACGTCGGCGAAATACTGCGCGAAGCCCTCGATGAACGAGAGCGGCGCGCGGATGTCGGTGTGGCGGTACAGGAAGTGGCGGGCATAGCCTTCGAACAGGAAGGACAGGGTGTCGTTGGCGGGGGCGGTGCTCAAACGCGCGTTCTCGATCCGGACAATGCGATCGAGCTGCACGCCGGCGGCTTGCACGCCCGCGCTGCAACTGTTGTACAGGCCGATGGCGTCGGCGGGGGCCTTGCCGGCGTGCTGGCCCAGGGCGCCGGGCTTGTTGTGGTAATACAGGGTGAGCTTGGGTTCGTGCGGCCGGGCCTTGAAGTAGGACTTGGTATAGACGCGCAGCAGGAAATCCAGGCGCTCCATATTGTGCAAGAGCTCCGCGACGCCCTGCTGCGAAGCGTCGGAGTAGACCACGAAGTGCTGGCTCTCCGCCTTGAACCACACGGACGGGTTTTTCTGGCCCTGGACCGTGACGCGCTGCTCCGCTGGCGCCGGGCTGGCCTGCTGGGCGCTGGCCGTGTGCGTGCACAGCAGGGCCAGCGCGGCCAGCGCGCAACTGGCGAGGGGCGATGCGATGGCGCGGCCTCGCAAGGCATCGATCGGTTCGAGACGGGCGGGCGCGGTGCGGGTATTCATCAGCGGAGGTCTTTCCTTCCCGGAGTGGCCGGGCTCAATCGGGCGATGCTAAACGACGGGCGCGCGGCGGCAAAGCCATGTGCCATGGTGTACGAAAAAATATAAGCGGATATGGCGGTTTTCACAACTCGGCGGGACTGTTCCGGAATGTCCGCCATGCCCGGGCCGATGCGCCCCACGAGATCGGGTTCGCTGTGGAGTGTGACGAACGCCGCCCCCACGGGGATAAGCCCCGGAACGCCGCTGCTATACTCCGCGCCATGAAACGTTCCCTCTCCTTGCCGGCATGGCTGCGGGCCTTGCTGATCAACTTCGCGCTGTGGGCGGCGCTGTGCGCGGTGGCCGGCATCACCACCTGGGGCGACGCCGAGCACGATGGCGACATGCGCAGCTACTGGCAGATGACGCTGGGCTGGTGGTGCGGCTACCTGGCGCTGATGGTGCAGAGCTATCTGCTGTACATGGTGTACCGGCGCTATCCCGCCTTGCTGGCCACGCCGCGCCGCATCGCGGCGGGCTATCTGGTCTATGTGGCGCTGGGCTGGCCCGGCGCGATGCTGGGACTGGCCTTCCGGCGCACCTTCAAACTGGACCGGGAACCCACGCTGGCCAACGCCTGGCACTACTGGGTGTCGATGAACAAGTTCGAATGGTTTGTCGTCTTCGTGCTGCTGACGATGGCCTTCGGCGCCGTGGCGGCGGTCCTGCTCTCGCGCCTGCGCCAGCAGCAGGACCGCGAGTTGGCGCAAACGCGGCTGTCGCTGGAGGTCCAGCGGCTGGCGGCGCTGCGCGGCCAGCTGGAACCGCACTTCATGTTCAACACGCTCAGCGCCATCGGCGCGATGGTGCGGGTGGACGACAAGCCGCTGGCGCTGGACGGCCTGGCGCGCCTGGGATCGCTGCTGCGCTACGCCTTGTCCAGCAGCGAACGGGATTGGGTGGACATGGAGGAGGAACTGCGATTCGTGCAGGACTATCTCGACTTGCAGCGCCTGCGTTTCGGCCCGCGCCTGCGGGTGCGCGTCGAGGGCGGGCACCTGCTGGGCGAGGGAATCGAATGCCCGCCCATGCTGCTGCAGCCGCTGGTGGAAAACGCGCTGCGGCACGACCTGGAGTGCCATGAGGATGCCAGCGACATCGTCATCGCGTTCAGCCGCGAGGACGCGCGCCTGCTGGCGCGGGTCAGCAATCCCATCCCGCTGCACGCGGCGCCCAAGGCGGGCCTGGGCATAGGCCTGCGCGGCACCCGCGCGCGCTTGCGCCTCGCCTATGGCGACGCGGCCTCGCTGACCGCCGGGGACGTCGGCGGCCGCTTCGTGGCCGAACTGCGCATCCCCTTGATGGCGGCGGCATGAGCGGCCAACCGAGGGTGCTCATCGTCGACGACGAGGCGCACGCGCGCATCAATTTGCGGCTGGCGCTGGAGGCGCTGCCCGGCTGGCGCGTGGCGGGCGAATGCGCCAGCGCCGCCGCCGCGCGCGCGCACCTGGCCTCCGACAGCGTGGACGTGCTGCTGCTGGACGTGCAGATGCCGCTCGAATCCGGGCTGGAACTGGCGCGGGAACTCAGCCGGCTCGACTCCCCGCCGCTGGTGGTTTTCGTTACCGCCCATCGCGGCCACGCGCTGGAGGCGTTCGACGCGCACGCGCTCGACTACGTCGTCAAGCCGGTGGACGAGCGCCGCCTGCGGCAGGCGCTGGAGCGCGCCGGCGCGCTGCTGGACCAGCGCGAAGCCTATGCGCGGGCGCTGCGCCTGTACACCGATCCCGCGCCCGGCTACTGGCGCTCGCTGACGGTACGCTCGGTGGGGCGGATCGACCGGGTCGACCTGGCCGACGTACTGTGGATAGAGAGCGCGGGGAACTATGTCTCGCTGCACCTGGCGCAGCGCGCGCTGCTGCATCGGAGCACGCTGGGGGAACTGGAGCGCTATCTCGATCCGGCCGATTTCCTTCGCATCCACCGGCGCGCGCTGGTGCGGCGCGGCCAGTTGCTCACGCTGCGCCAGACGCAGGAGGGCGGCTACGCGCTGGCGCTGCGCTGCGGGCAGGAACTGGCCGTCAGCGAGCGTTATGCGGCGGCGGTCAAAGCGGCATTGCGCGGCAGTTGACCGCTTGCCGCGCCGGTGCCCGGGAGGCGGCGAACGCGCGCTTTTTTGTGTACACTCGGGCAACATACCCACAACCGGGAGGCGCACCGTCATGAGATCTTGGACAGCTTGGAAATCATCCGCCGCCTGCGCGGCCATCGCAACGGGCCTGGCGGGATGCGGCCAAGTTCCCACCGCCGCCGATCCGGTTCCCGCGGCCGGCCTCGCACAGCAGCAACAGCAGCAGCCCTTCATCTGCCGCACGCAGGAATCCGGCCTGGGCCAGCCGCTGGTGGACAACCAGGACGGCATCGGCCACCCGGTGTTCGACGAGACCACCAATCAGCTGGTCGGCCACAGCAGGAATTGCAACGTCAAGACGCGCGTCCAATACTTCTACTTCACGGGCGCCCGCTTCAAGCCCTTCGATCCCGCGACCGGCTACGCCAAGCCGCCCGAGGACCTGAAGACCGCCAGCTACAAGGGCGCCGCGGTGCCGTTCGTCATCCGCGTCGAGGCGGGCACCATCAACCGCTTCATCTACACGGTCGCCATGCTGGCGCCCAAGGCCGACGCGCCGGAATGGAACCGCAAGCTGGTGTACTGGCTGCGCGGCGGCGTCGGCATCGGCCACCAGCAGGGCGTGGCCATGTGGTTCAACGACGCGGTGAGCGGCTCCGAGCGCAAGTTGCTGCCGAAGATACTGGAGCAGGGCTACGCCATCGTCAGCTCGTCCGGCAACGAGACCGGCGTGCACTACAACATGCGCCTGGCCGAGCAGACGGCCGCGATGACCAAGGCGCACTTCGTCGCCACCTACGGCCAGCCTAAATTCACCATCGGCATAGGTGGTTCGGGCGGCGCTGTCCAGCAGTACATGTTCGCGCAGAACCGGCCGGGATTGCTGGATGGCGGCATCCCCATCCAGTCCTATCCGGACATGGTGACGCAGACCATCCCCATCTCCGATTGCCCGCTGCTGGGACAGTACTTCAAGGAGGAGGTGGCGCTCGATCCCGCGTCGCCGTGGGCCAAGTGGAGCAACCAGACATGGATCGAGGGGATGAGCGCCAGCGACACCTCGCGCAACTCCCTGTTCAGCGGCGTGACCGGATCGACCGAGTGCATCAACGGCTGGAAGATGGCGATGCCGACGGTGCTCAACCCCCTGTTCAAGGACGACCGCTTCGACGTCGCCGCCAAGTTCTACCGCTACCCGTCCAACGCCCTCGCGAACGTGAAGTGGACGCACTGGAACGACCTGGCCGACGTGTACGGCACCGACAGCCAGGGCTATGCGCCGATTTCGGTGGACAACGTCGGCGTGCAATACGGCCTGCAGGCGCTGGCGCAAGGCCGGATCGGCGCCGATGAATTCTTGCGCGTCAACGCCTGCGCCGGCGGCTGGAAGGAGCAGCCGGACTTCGTGCCATGGGACCAGGGCGCCGACCCCTACGAGGCGCGCAACATGAAGCGCAGCGCGAGCTGCCGCGATCCGGCCGGCGCGCCCGCGCCGCGCAGGGAGGGCGACCTGTCCGCGATGCGCAAGGCCTATGCGTCCGGCCATGTGTTCACCGGCCAGCGCCTGGGCATACCGCTGATCGACCTGCGGCCCTATCTCGAGGCGGAGCTGAACATGCACAACTCGCGTCAATCCTTCTCGGTGCGCGCGCGCCTGCTGGAGGCGAATGCGGCGGAAGCGAAGAACCAGGTGATCTGGTTCACGCGGGCGGACACGGACCTGGCCAACGCCGTGGTGGAGGCCTTGTCGGTGCTGGACCGCCGCCTGAGCGACGGCGCGGCGCCCGCCGAATTCACCGACCGCTGCGTGGACGCCAAGGGCGCGGTGATCGCGTCCGGCCCGAACGTGTGGGACGGCATCCTGAACAAGGCGCCGCCGGGCGCGTGCGCCAAGGCGTATCCGATCTACACCAGTCCGCGCATGGTGGCGGGGGAGTCGATCAAGGGCGACATCTTCAAGTGCGCCTTGAAACCGGTGGCCGCCGCGCTGGCCGATGGCACCTATCCCGCCACCGTGCGGTTCACCGCGCAGCAGCAGGCCTGGCTGCACAGGATCTTCCCGCAGGGCGTGTGCGACTACAGCAAGGGCGACGTGGGGCGGCCCGGGTAGCGGCCCGGCGCCTTATTGCGCGGGCGCCTCGGGCGGCGGCGCCCAGCGCGTGTAGCGCGCGTTGATGCGCTCATAGGTGCCGTCCTGGCGCATCTCCGCCAGCGCCTTGTTCAGCTTGAGCACGATGTCGCCGGACAGGTCGTGGTGGCAGCCCAGGTACAGGTCCGAGTGGCCGAAGGTCAGCACCGGCACGATGCGCCCCGTCATTCCCGCCGCCGCCGTGATGGACACGCCGCGCTGGCGCGAAACGGCCCAATACTCGAAACGGTTGGCGACCAGCTTGGCGGGATTGAGCGAATCGGTCGGGGTCGGGTCCACCCGGAACTTGTTCGCCACCAGCCACTGCGTGATGACGTCCGACGCGGAGCCGCCGATCAGCGCGGAGCGCACGTCCTCCAGGCTGCGCGGGGCCAGCTTGTCCTCGGCGCGCGCGTACAGCACCCAGTCCATCTGCGCGATCGGGCCCACCCACTGGAACTGGTCCTCCCGCTCCTTGGTGCGCGCCATCGAAAAGGCGCAGTGCCCGGGCAGGTCGTGCGCGGACTGGTAGGCGCGAGGCCAGGGGGTGAAGCGCAGCGTGTAGGGCACGCCGGCGCGCTTGAACATCTCCTCCACCTTCTCCGTGGACAGGCCGACGACGCGGCCATCGGTCTGCATATTGTGCGGCGGGTCGTGCGCCGTCACCAGCGACAGCGGCGCGGCAAGCGCCGCGGGCAGGGCGAGCGTTGCGAGCAGGGACAGGCAGGGGAGGGCCTTGTTGCGCATGTGACGATTATATTGCATATCACATTCTGAAAAATGAATGTTGTTGCGTTTGTTGTATCGGATATATATAATTCCGACAAAATTTCCCCGACCGGGACAATGACACAAAAGGCCGCGCCCATCACGCGGCCTTTTGCTTTGCCCGGACACCAGAACAATGCGGGAATAGGGAGACACTTCGACAACGAGGCACGACCCATAAGGAATGTGAAATGATCAAGATGTCCAAGATGCACAAGCGTCTCTCCCGCACCGGCCGCGCCGTACTGGCCCTCAGCGCCCTGGCGCCCGCCGGCGTGGCGATGGCCCAGGAAGTCCAGCAGCAAGTCCAGGCCGGCCAGCTGGAAACCGTGACCGTGACGGCGCAGCGCCGCACCGAAAACATCCGCGACGTGCCGGTGTCCGTGTCGGCCCTGAAGGACGAAAAGCTGGACGTGATCCTCTCCGGCGGCCAGGACATCCGCGTCCTCTCCGGCAAGGTGCCCAGCCTGAACGTGGAATCGTCCACCGGCCGCGTGTTCCCGCGCTTCTACATCCGCGGCTACGGCAACGCCGACTTCAGCACCTTCGCCTCGCAACCCGTGTCGCTGATCTACGATGACGTGGTGCAGGAGAACCCCATCCTCAAGGGCTACCCGATGTTCGACCTGGCCGGCGTGGAAGTGCTGCGCGGCCCGCAAGGCACGCTGTTCGGCCGCAACACGCCGGCCGGCGTGGTCAAATTCGAATCCGCGAAGCCGAGCCTGAAAGGCATCGAGGGCTATTACAACCTGTCCTACGCCACCCACGGCACCGCCAACGTGGAAGGTGCCGTCAACGTGCCGCTGTCGAGCGAATGGGCGATGCGCGCCTCCGTGCTGCGCCAGCACCGCGACGACTACGTGTCCAACGTTTTCACCGGTGAAAACGACTCGATGGAAGGCTACAACGAGCACGCCGAGCGCGTGCAGTTCCTGTACAAGCCCAACGCCGCCTTCAACGCGCTGTTCAATGTGCACCAGCGCACCGGCGCCGGCAGCTCGCGCCTGTTCCGCGCCAACATCATCAAGAAGGGCACGAACGACCTGGTGGACGGCTTCGACGCCGAGAAGATCTACACCAACGGCCGGAACTACCAGAGCCTGAAAACCCAGGGCGGCAACGTGCGCCTGAGCTGGGACCTGGGCGCGGTGAAGCTGTACTCCATCACCGGCTACGAATCCGTGGCGCGCTACGTGAGCCGCGGCGACATCGACGGCGGCAACCCCACCAACGCCCCGGCCGTGCCGTTCCAGGTGGAGACGGCCGGCAGCATCCCCGACCTGAAGCAGTACTCGCAGGAGTTCCGCGTTGAATCGAAGCTGGCCGGCCCGTTGAACTGGCAGGCCGGCGTGTACTACTTCGACGAGGACGCCACCGGCTCCACCGACAACTTCAACGTCGCCGGCGCCCGCACCACGCGCGTGACCAGCAACCAGCAGAACACCGCCTGGGCGGCCTTTGGCTCCGTGAACTACGCCGTCAGCGACGCGTTCACCGTGCGCGGCGGCCTGCGCTACACCAAGGACAAGAAGGACTTCGCCACGCTGGAAACCATCAACACCGTGCTGACCGGCGCGCCGACGGTGGGCATCAGCAAGGACAAGTTCAACTGGGACCTGAGCGGCACCTACGCGCTGAACAAGGACGTGAGCGTGTACGGCCGCGTGGCGACCGGCTTCCGCGCGCCGAGCATCGCGGCCGCGTCCACCGCCGTGCCGATCACCGTGGCCGACGCGGAGACCATCGTCTCGTACGAGGCCGGCGTGAAGGCCGACCTGCTGAACCGCCGCGCCCGCGCCGCGCTGAGCGTGTACGACTACGACGTGAAGAACCAGCAGCTGACCGTGGTGGGTGGCAACTCCAACGTGACGAAGCTGATCAACGCCGCCAAGACCAAGGGCCGCGGCATCGAAGCCGAGATCGAAGGCTTCGTGACCAACGACTTCAAGGTCGCGCTGAGCGGCAGCTACAACTTCACCGAGATCAACGACCCGTCGCTGTCGGTGAACAAGTGCGCGCAATGCACGGTGCTGGACCCGATCAACGCGTCCGGCCGCGTGGTTATCGACGGCAACGCGCTGCCGCAGGCGCCGAAGTGGATATTCAACGCCAGCGCGCGCTACAACTGGCCGCTGGCCGACGGCAACCTGTTCGTGCTGACCGACTGGTCCTACCGCAGCAAGGTGAACTTCTTCCTGTACGAGTCGGTGGAGTTCACCGGCAAGGCCATGACCGAGGGCGGCCTGCGCGTGGGTTACAACTGGGCGGGCGGCAAGTACGAGGTGGCCGCGTTCGGCCGCAACATCACCGACACCCAGCGCATCACCGGTGGCATCGACTTCAACAACCTGACCGGCTTCATCAACGAGCCGCGGCAGTGGGGCGTGCAGTTCAAGGGCAGTTTCTAAGCCCAGGTTGGCTGTCCGGCCAAAGGCGGTAAACGCTGCGGTTGGACAGCCTGGCCAACGGCCGCTATAATTGCGGCCTCAATTCCCTGATAGCTCAGTCGGTAGAGCGACGGACTGTTAATCCGCAGGTCCCTGGTTCGAGTCCAGGTCGGGGAGCCAGAATTTGCTGCATGCCTAGAACCCAGCCCTTACCCGGTTGGGTTTTTTGCTTTCTAGGGCCAGTTTATTTGGCCGCTGGGAGAGCGTTGCGGGGCTGCTATGTCCGAGGGCATGGGGAGCGCTCCCGCGTGGCGTCTGGGGCACTATGCAGGCCTTGGTCGAATGGAGGAGGGCCTCAGGGAGCTTGGGAACTCGCATCAGATAAATGTCGGCGATCGCCCCAAAGCAGATTCACAAAATATCGAAAGAAACTCCAACTCCACAGTAAGCTACCGAATGCGAGGGACGAAAGGGATACGGCCGACAACTCAACGAGGCTTCACCGTGGCCACTGTTGGCTAACTCATCCTAGACATTCCTGACGCTCGGCGTGAAACACCGGATATGCCGGCTTCCTTTTCTCCGCATTGAATAATATCGTCCAGCACGCTACTAAAGCTGTGCGGAACCACAGTAAGGCGTAGTCCAAAATAAGTTCCTTGGAACGAGGTCGAGTCGACTCGGCGCACATGTTTTTGTCCAGTCATTTGTGCTGAGCCACTGCCAAATACAAACCACCCAAAGTTCGCTGCAAGTTCAGTTAGCACGAACAGCCCGAACCCCGAATTGCCATAGGTATTTGGTTCATCTTTCAATAAGAGTCCGGTTCTACTTACACCGGGCCGAACGGCCATACGGATAGCTTGTTCATCATCAGGAAGTTCACTGTCCGGCATCAATGTGGCTGTTAGTCCAACCCCTTCATCAATAATCGCAATTTCAACCTCGCCATTCGCCCAGCGCTGGCCGCTGATAAAGCACTCATCCACTTGCGCATGCTCAAATACATTTCGAATGATCTCACGCATGCAGTATGCGTAAGTTCGCAACTCTTCAGAGTCATCGCCAGAGCCAGCGACCACCGCTGCCAAGCTGCGAGAGACTTCCAGAATGGCGTCATACCAAGCCGTTATTCCTTCTGTATCTAAATCGACTGGGGGCCTAGCGAGATGCGTAATCGGAAGATAGCGTGCTGATCCTTTTGCTTCACCGATCAACCTTCCTTCGTCTATGTGAATGAAATCGAAGAACCCGAGATGCATTAGGTAGCTGTGCGCCTGCACCGATTGCTCTATGCCTCGATGCCAGGATTGGTAGCCACAAGAATGTCGGTACTCACGTCATTCACGTAATTTAGAGCCAGCTACAAGCATCGCTGTCGGAGTTGAATATCTCAAGCGACTAAAGTCGATAGCAACGTTATCCAAGTCACGTGTGGCATCCAATTCCTCCAATAGCCGAAATATGCTTGCGCGATCGAAGCGTGCGGGGATCGATATATCCACTGATGTCCTTTTGGAATCAGAGTTGCTTAAACAAAATTGTATGTCGAAAGGCGGGTTGCTTATCGCCGTAGCACTTAGTCGTAAATGGTATTTAAGGTCGCTCTCGGTCGATAAATGTGTTTTGCTTTGTGTGCAATTCGAGAATCGCATCCAGTTCAGTCTCGAGTATTAGCCATAAATATTTTCGACTAAGTTCGCTCATGGCAGTATCACGGCCATTGAGGGTATTAGTTGCTCCATGAACTAATTTTGATCGCAATTTGTAAATTTCGCGCACATCGACCCGTATGCATGAACGTTGGACAGGAATGCTGCCAAGCAGGAATGCACATCTGTCCGCGAGACGTTCCGTGATTCCGCCCGATTCGCTTTCCTCTCCAAGGGCAGCTTCAATACCGATACATGTGCTGATGTAACTTGGTACAGTCTCGTCATCTGCCATCGCATCGAAGGCCCATTCAAAAGCGCTCCTCAATGACCTAGTCTGTTCCTCATTGATTCGCTCTACAAGTAACGAGTACGAGCTCGATAACAAATTTTGTAAGTCGCGCTGCATGTCGCTATTGGAAATTACAGGTGGCCGAACCTGTCTCATTCCCCCGATGGTGTAAATTCTTATTCTAGTTAAATAATTTGACAAATTACGGCTGAGTTGAATGCGTCTAACCGGGCGACCATTTGCAAATGACTCCGTTGCCAAGGCGGTAAGGGCTGGATGAGCGAGAACGTCACTATCTGGACCAGTGCTTAACTTGTGAAAACCAGGATGAAAGCCATCGACCGCGAATGCGTTCTTAATAACGCCCATTTGAACACACCGCTTTAAGATAGAAGTCGCACTTAGCATGGCTGACTGTGTACGGGAAGATGATAAATATCCGCTGATCGTAACCCTTAAAAATGTTTGAGTATTGTCAACTTCGACGTCTGCCGAACTGCCAGTATCTGAAACCATACCTTGGAAGGTTGACTCTGCCGACAAGAAGTCAGACTTACGGCCGAAATCCCGGCTAACGAGCTGTATCGATGAACAGAACTCGGTGTCCGGAATAGTCTGCATCTGAGGCAGTGGAAAGAAAACTTGATAAGTTCGCGGAATCTCTGCTAATGCGTTTATCAATTCCTCGCTTAGTAATCTCGCCTTTTCGACAGAAAGAGGTCTAGCTCGAAGCTTTAGTCCAACATTGAGTCGACGCAATATCGGCCTAGCTTCCTCAAAGAGAAAAGTAACTATGTCATCCGCTGACATCCAATCGCCGAAATACTTTAAGGCAGACTCGGCAAAAATATGAGTTGCTGGGTTCCACGCTGCAAGTATTTCGTTATCGATGACGGTCATGCCACTTAGTGTCGCAGCAAGTTTTATTGCAAGCGCTCGCCTAGCCTCATCCCCAAACTTTGCACGTGTATGTCGGCTTTCTTTGTTATCGTTTATTGCCATATTTATGTCGCGTGGTCAATCGATCGATCTGATCTGAGAAGTGAAGACGGCCCTGTTTGCTAAGTTGCTAAAAGGCAAGTCGCGCTATATGATGCCGGTGCCTATGACAAGAAGGATAGATGAAACTCAAATCGACCAGCATAGTCGTCCTTGTTTAATTGTACTAACCTTCTAGCTAGAAAAGTCACCATTTCTCCAATGAGGAAGCATCGCTTTACTTCCTAGAAAGTTAGTAAGCGGGAAAAGCGTACTGTCTCTCATTTCCCTGACCATTTAACGTCATATTCGTCGCAGGCTTCACCTTCCACTCATCTAGTTCAAAGTTACATCTTATTCGTCAGTAGACACTATGACAAGGGTTTGTCAGCGTTTAGTTACTCACGGGCCGGATGCATATCGCCATCTTACGGGGGGCGCAAATTGTCGTTAGGTGACCGACTACTTTGGTCAAGCTCAGACCCGAGCAGGATAACATGTTGCTCAAGGGGAAGTTCATACGTTCTCACGTCGGAACTCAAGGCTAAGTGGGGGAGCTCGAGTAGGACCGTAAGTGTAGAGTCAACTGTGGCTTCACTCGTGGACTCTTGGACAAGGTTTCTGAGGCGCAGAGAGGCCGTTGCAGGGCTGCGGCCCCTGACTGATAGCTGGGATAGCGAGGGCATGGAGACGCTCCCGCGTCGCACCTGGGGCCACTATGCAGGCCGTACGCGAATGGAAGAGGGCCTCAGGCAGCTTGGGAACTCGCATCAGATAACTGTCCGCTATCGCCCCAAAGCAGCCGCTCACACGACCGTGATATTGCGCAAGTTTTTTGTCAATCACGCCAACGTCCGCACATCCACCGATAAACATTTCATATGGTTTCTGCCAACCTAACCAAGTCTTGTCTTAGCAAACGTAGGCTCGGTGACCGATCTTCGGCAGCTTCGGGGTCCCATATTTGTCTAACGAAAGTGCTAAGCCGCTTGTTATAACCTAATCCTTGCGTAGCCATGCTTCCACGCTCAGCTATAAGGTCGTCGCGCACATCTCGAGCCGCTGAAGCCGCAAGACTTAATAAATGAGCCTTCGGATCCGCTAGGTCATCTGGTGCAGCAGGGAATTTATTTACGTTTTTCCCCATCATTTTTTTCATGCCACGATGATCAGCGAGGAGCCAGGACTCTACTTCTCGAACGGCCACATGGAATAGCAATGAATTCGGTGGCTTGGTCTTATTTAGCCATTCTACCTTTAGTTTTTCTACTGTCGGTATCGAGTCTAAGTCCGTAATTAACAACACCGGGGTTTGATGAGCCATTTCACAAAAACTAATGAACTTACTTTTCAAATAGCCGTTGCCACCCTTTCTAAGAACCAAATCAATCTGCAATCTAACTTCCGCCACGAGCCGAAGTCCTATCTGTTCGCTCAATTCATCCTCAACTGCAAGAACGACACCTCTCATTTCCATTGCCCCAATTTATCAATAGAAGTAGGCCGAGTTTTTGGCAGAATAACTTCTGCAACTGACAGGCCACTACGCAATGCGAGTACTTCAGCTGAATTGATCGACCTGACTTTTGTCCCCTCGGCCACAGGCTCCAAAAGCAATACGCCTCGACCGTCGATTCCAGAATTGCTTAGCAAAGCTTCGCTATGAGTACTGATTAACGTCTGCCTCCGGCGCTTGCGATCACGTTGAATTCTTTGAATCAACAATGGGATCTCCCTTACAATCCCGTCATTAAGCGATAGCTCAGGCTCCTCAAGAAGGAGCAGACTATCGCCTTCCAACAAGACCCATAGCAGACCTAAAAGCCGCAAAGTGCCATCCGAAAACTGATCCTCGCGCTGCCACCCCGCGTTAGGCCTGTAGTGCGAATACATCGCCTCAAGGTGAGGACGTCCGTTTATTTTGTCGGGCGTATAGCGAAGCTGCCGAAATTGCGGCACAGCTAATCCCAGAGCCTTTTCAATCTTTCCGAGTCTGGACTCGCGCGTCTTTAGGGGAGTTTTAGCAATTCTTTCGAGAAAACCCTGGCCAAAGGGATCATCATCAAGCCGTTGCCCGCCAATTAAATCCCCAAATTTCAACAATTGCGGAACGAGATGCAAATATGTTGTATCGGCGAAGAATTCTGCAAGTTCCCGGAATTCCGAATTAACTTGAATTTGTTCCAACGCGGTCTGCGTTAAGCGGACGACATCTTTTTTATCATCCTTCGTTGGACGATTCAGGATTTGCCTACTTTTATCCCACACTTGCTCTTTTGATATAAGCGTGCGCTGCGCGCCCTTACCTTCAGGCTTAAAACCAAGAATATACTTCCATCTAGGTTCCGCATCATCTTGGCTCTCCGAAATATGTACTTCAATCAACACCTCCGGGTCTGTACGAGCATGAAGGCATCTTAACTTTTGCACCCCCCCCCTGTCAGCAATAGCTTTTTGAAGGCCGCCACCCTGTGGTTTACTGATATCCCTTAAAAATCTGAAAACATCTAGAAAGTTCGATTTTCCAGCAGCATTCGCTCCCAAAATGTAAGTCCGCTCTCTCAACGGGACATTGACCTCACGAAAGTTACGCCAATTCTTGAGTATTAGATTTGTGATAATCATCGGTTATGGACTAGTTGAAGTGATCGCCGTTAGTCGGAATGCAATCGATTATTGCACAGTTGCGCGGAGGGAATGCAAATCAAGATTGTCGGCTTCAGGTCGTTATTGGCACTGAGCTTCAATGTCCTGAACGAAGCTCGGAAATTCTTCATCTGCATCTTGAAACACCCACACAACAGTGCGAGTCGGACCAGCATTTCTAAGTGCAAACGACTCCAATTGGGCTGCGAAATGCGCGATTCCTCTGGGACTGTAGCAGCTTCATAAGACCCCAACCCCGCAGCAAGAAACGAAAGGTAGTCGTAGAAATTGCGAGCCACGATTGCGGTCTCACCTTCGGCCCCCAAGAACACTATCGGCTGTTCCAACAAGTCAGGACAGGTTCGCACGATCCAGAATGCAGTGTAACCGCCAGAGCCATCTTGGCCAAAAACGCGAAATCTTGACCCATCCGCATTTGGATTGCCTGTCCAAGCCTGGAACCATTCGGCCGTTTCCTCAGCCGACTTGAATGCATCGTACGGCTCAAAATCAATACCTTCGCCATCCGCATATTCATAAGGCAGCTGATTTGCTTGATTCACCAATTCGGGAAGACAGTTTTTTTCATTCAACAATATTAGCATTCTTATTTATCTCCCAACGGTTTCGATGGACCGTTCTTGGCAGGATGGCGCCAGCGCTCTTTCAGTGAACTAAAGCAGGCGTGGACCACGAGAAGCACGAAGGTAACGATGCCAAGAACAATGCGACTGCGTTTTGTAAACAATTTCCGCATATGTCCTGCCAACATGCCCGTACCGAATATGTCCTACCAACATGCCCGTACCGAGTCCGAACGTCATATTCACGCCAAGTAGTGCAGCCACTGCCAAGCCAAGACCCATTCTAAATAACCAATGATTGCCTTGGGCACCTGACGAGTCTGCGCTTCACTATCTCTCATATTAATATGATTGCTTAATTGACAGCTTATCATACTGTTCATATGAAAAGATGTCCGCTTTTGGCCGTATTGTGCCGCTTAAGAAGATCCACCATGTATGTCTGATGAGGCGCAGCAAGTTCCCTGTTTAATCCAAAGTATTTTTTGCAGTGCAGTTTTTTCTGCCTTCTCATCTTCCGGATGAAGCGCTCAGGCAATATGTCGCGCCGCATCTACAAGGATGCGTTCCCCAAGCTCGCTCCTCATCAACGCCCATTCTATCCCTGTACATGCCAATCTTCAATGAGCAATATAACTGCTTTTCAGCATCCAGACACGCAGCATTTCCACCGAAGCAGGATCTCTTTCTGCGGCAGGAGGTATTGGACGCTCATTCATATAGTTCTATCTTTAAGTGTTCAATAGCGGTTATTGGCCGAGATGTGTCAGGAAACTAAATATTTTAGAAGCTTAGGGCACGTATACCATATAAACGTGAAATATATAGCCATCATCCGCCTCTAAAATCCGGGCCTGAAGTACAAGGTCACTGCTGCCTTCCTCTTGTGTCGAAAGGTCAATGAGTACATCCCAACGATCCCCAAGCCAAATACACACTGATGTGCTCCAAGTGGACTCAGGCAGGTCGATCAACTTTGCACCGTAATCTTCAATGGAATTCTGGATTTGTTCAGCAGTTGCAGCTGAAACCGGCGCGACACAGGGAATGCCTGACGCAAGCCGATAATCTTGACGCACAAACGCCGATACGATCTGAACCAAGATCGATCGCCAATCCGTTGGAATCGGACCTTCATTTCTATCGTCTTTTGTTACGGGAACTTCGTTGCGACATTCAGCTTGTGTTTGCATCTATCGATCCTTAGTAGCCAACTTCACTGGCCGCTTGCGACCGAATGCTGCCCTTGAACAGAATACCATGTATGTTGCTCAGGCAAAAGATGCATGAATTGTCACACTTGCGTGTCCGAGGCTGGGAACCCGGCGTGGTCGTGAGTTTGCAACCCAGACATGACGGGGCACCGCATACTGCCGGTTTATTGGGCCGCAGGGAGGGCGCTGGAACTTGCTAACCCATGAGGTCGAGTTCCACCGCACTGTTCTCCAGGTCACCGAACTGTTAATCCGCAGGTCCCTGGTTCGAGTCCAGGTGGGAGAGCCAGAATACAGAAAAGCCCAGCCTTCACCGGTTGGGCTTTTTGCATTGCGAGACGTGTTGCTTCTGGGGAGAAGCAGTCGGTGGTGCACCGGCTGCCAAGGCCGGGCTTAAAGTGCTTTCACCTGCAGAGTTTGATCCTGCGTTTTAATGTTGAACAGACGGTCAATGTTGGGGTGCTTGCCTGGGTTTGCGCGGGCGTCCTGCGTGTGTTCAGCATAAATCTTCAGGCCAACTTCCGCCGCTTCCGCAGTAATCGCGCCCAGCGCGTCAGCAAGCCAGGCGTAAACGCGAAGCGAGCCGGCCTGGCCTGGTTTATTTTCGATCTTTGCCACCGTAGTGCCCGCCTGATCGATCAGTTCGATTGCGGCCAACGTATCCCTGACAGGCAGCAGGGACAGGTTGTCTGAAAATTTATCGCTGAAGTTTGGCAGTTGCATAGGTACTCTTACAGGTGTTGGTTGGTGAAAAGAGTATTGTGTCATAGATGGCGTTTTGCCGGGCGGTGGACCATTTTTGCCTGCGGAAGTTCCGCGCCCGCCAGTCCAAGGCCCGTTGAGCGCTGGAGGCGCAAGCCACCACCCGCCTACGGCTTCAACATGATTTTCAAGATTTGTGTATTGGTATTGTTCGGCACACTATCCTTGTCCCCTGCGGCATCGCTGGTTGTCAGCCACAAATTGCCATCGATCGTCGGCTCCACAGTACGTATGCGGCCATAGGTGCCGACAAAAAATTGCCGCACGTTGATCAGGCTGGTTCCACTGATTTCGCTGCGATACAAACGCTTGCCGGACAAGCAGCCCACGTACAGGGAACTGCCGACGATGGCGATGCCGCTGCACGATGCCTCCGTATTTCGGTAGGTATATTTCGGCGCCACGTAGCCCGCTGTTGCGCAACCTGTCCCGGCGCGTGATATGACGCCTTCGCAATTCGGCCAGCCGTAGTTGCCGCCCTTGACGATCAAGTTGGTCTCGTCCAGCGAATCGCCAAATTCCTGTTCCCACAATCGCCCGCTGGCGTCGAACGCCAGTCCTTGGGGATTGCGATGCCCGTAACTCCAGACATAATTCCCAAACGGATTATCGGTCGGCGGGGTGCCATTCGGATTAAGTCGCAGTACCTTGCCGGAAAGTTGTTTGATGTCTTGCGCGAAGGGACCGTTTTGCCCGTCGCCCGTCGTCGCATACAGCTTGCCGTCCGGACCAAAACGGAGACGCCCGCCATTGTGGAATTTGTTGCGCCCAATGCCCTTCAACAATACCTCCAGCGATGCGATGTCGAGCTTCCCGTTCACATAGCGAAGGCGCACGATGCGGTTGTCGGTCGGGCTGGTGTGGTAGACGTAAAGCCAGGGATCCTGGTCCGGGAATCCGGCGGGGACGGCAATGCCCAGCAGGCCGCCTTCGCCATCGGTACCCTGGACGTTGGGAATGATGCCCAGCGAAGTTTTGGTGCCGGTGGTCGGGTCCAGCCGAATGATGTCGTGCGCGTCCCGGCGGCTGTACAGCACTGTTCCGTCCGGCAAGGCGGCCAGCCCCCACGGGATATCAGTCTCGACAGCTACCTGGGCCGCTGAGCAGATGACATCGGTGCAGCTCGTTCCCGAGGTCAAGGACAAGGTGGTCCCGCGCGGGGAGACGTTGCCTTGCGCATCGCGGGCGGCGACCGTGTACTGGTAGGTTGTGTTGGCGGCCAGCCCGGTGTCGGTGTACCCGAGCGTGCTGGTGCCGCCGATTTTCATGTTGTTGCGATAGATGTCGTATCCGGTGACGCCCACATTGTCGCTGGACGCGTTCCATGCCAACGTGGCCGTGGTCCCCGCCACTGTTCCGCGCAAGCCAGTCGGAACCGAGGGGGCTTGAGCGTCCGCCTCGCACTGCGGTACCTTGAGCTGAAGCGAAGTGCTGGCCTGCGAAACGTTGCCCGCGCCGTCGCGCGCATTGACGTACACGCCCCAGCTGGCGCCCGGCGTGAGCGTGAGCTGGGCAGTGAGCGTACTGGCGTTCACCGTCCCCAAGGCCTGGCCGTCGCGATAGATGTCGTAATAGGCGACGCCGACATTGTCGGTCGAGGCCTTCCACGTCAGCGTGGCGGAGCGGCACGTCAAGGCACTGATGGCCAACCCGCTCGGCGCCGTTGGCGCCTGCGTGTCGTTCGATGAAGGCGGCGCCGCGCTGAATGACCATTGTTGGTGGGCCAAACCCGCGCATCGCCACATATCGATGCCGGTGAGGTTGGCGGTGCGGCCGCCCATCACGGTCAGGCACAATCCGGAATGTACGCTGACAATTGTGTTGTCCGGCTTGATCGTCCATTTTTGATTGGCGCGGCCATGGCAGGGATAGGATTGCACGATTGCCTGGGGCAGGGTGCTTGCAGCCCTGACGTCCAGGCAGCGAGCGCCATCGAAGGTTCTTAGTTCGCCCGCCGCGGTGTATTCCCATTTCTGGTTGATCCCGCCGTGACAGTCGAAAATGATGGCGGCTGTTTCGGGCTGCTGGCTGCCCATGCTGATGTCCAGACACCGTTGCGAAGGGCCGCTCACCAGCAGTTGAGTTGGAGCCGCGGCGGAGGTGGGCGGCACGCCGCACGCTCCCAGGCCGGCGATCGCATGCAGTACCGCGAAACGGCGTGACTGCGGGCCTGCCTGCAAACCTTCGATGATGCGGATAGGTTTTATCACACTGTATCCTCACAGATGGTGTGATGCAGGCTAGCCGCAATGGGGCTACGGCCGCTCACATGGGAGACCGCTAACGTGCAGGCAATCGACTGCCTGAAAGTGCTGCGAGGTTAGCACCGAAATGCCGACCGAGTGTGTTTGATTGGTAGGCCATGGGTTTCAACGGCGCTGTCGCTCCAAGGAGGGGTTTGATGCCGCTGGTCCTGCGCGAAGCACAACCAGCTGTTATCCATAAAAGCCCTTGCATCGGCAAGGGCGCGATTTCGATCAGGCTTGAGACTCCGTCCAGACCAGGTTCCATAGATGGCCATCGATGTCCTCGAAACCCTGGTCATACATGAATCCATGGTCTTCGGCCGGATGCGGAATGCGGGCACCCGCGGCGGCAGCCTTGGCAATCAGGCTGTCCACTTCCTCCCGGCTTTCGCAGCTCAGGCACAAGACGACCTCATTGGCCTCCGTCGCGCGGGCGACGGGTTTGCCGGTCAATGACTGGAAGAACGGCTCGGTCGTCAGCATTGCGTATATGCAATCCTCCACGACGATCATGAAAGCCGCGTTCTCATTGGTGAATTCCGCTTTAAAGCTGAAACCGAGAGCGGAGAAGAAAGCCTTGGATTTGTCCAGCTGCCTGACCGGCAGGTTGACGATGAATTGTTTGTTCATGATGTCGCCTCATGGAAAAGTGGATCAAATAATGAATTGCACTATGACGACGAACGGCGTGGGAGGAAATCGACAGGCGCTCCCCTAGGCTCGCGACGAACTGACAAGTCGGCGTAGCCAGCGCGGTAAGCGTTGTGATCACGCGTTTCGCCTCTGATGAGCTGGGGGCGTCACGCATCGCCAGGTCGTCATAGTACAGCCTGGCGTAGATATTCCCCGCTGCCGCGGCAGTGCCGAACAAGCCGCGCGCCTGGCAAACATCCTTGGCTACAGCTATGTGGTCGGTGCGCAGTTGACATTTTCGATTACACCTGTAATCATCTGGTCAATTACACGTGTAACCGAGGTGTCCCATGGAAGCCATTTCAATCAGCGAAGCCGAATCCGCCGTCATGGAAGTCTTGTGGTCGCGCCACCCGCTGGCCGCCGAAGACATCGCCGCGGCCTTGCGCAGTGAGCGCGACTGGCAAGACGCCACCATCAAGACCCTGATTGGCCGCCTGTTGAAAAAAGGCGCCGTCAGCGCCACGCAGGAAGGGCGTCGCTACCTTTACAGCCCCACCCTGGAACGCGAGGCCTGGTTGACGCAGGAGAGCGCCAGCATGCTTGAGCGCCTGTTCGGTGGCCGCGTCGCGCCCTTGGTCGCGCACTTCAGCAAGCAGCGCAAATTGAGCAAGCGCGATATCGCCGAGCTGCGTCGCATCATCGATGAGATGGAGTCCTGATGGACCACGCGTTCCACATGCTGGCCATCCTGTCCGCCGTGCTGGCGGCGGCGACGCTGCTGGTCCTCGCGCTGCGGCCGATGCTGAGCCGGGTTTTTGGGGCGGGCGTCGCTTACGCGTCCTGGCTGCTGCTGCCCATGGTGTTGATTGTCGGCTTGCTTCCGCGTCCGCTGCGGCAGGAGGCGCTGACCGCGTCGGCACAGTTCACGGCGCCCGCCATTGTCAAGCAAGCGATCGTTATCGTCGCCGCGTCCGAGGCGCCGCGCGTTCCCGCCGCCCCATTGATGGCCGCGTGGCTCGTGGGCGTGGCGCTGGCGCTGTGCGTCATGGCCCGGCAACATCGCCGCTTCCTGCGCGGCCTGGGCGAACTGCACGCCACGGGTGAGGATGGCGTCTACCGCGCCGCCAGTGACAGGGCAGGGCCGGCGCTGGTCGGCGTGCTGCGTCCAAAAATCGTGGTTCCCCGTGACTTTGAGTCGCGCTACACGCTGCGGGAGCAAGCGCTGATTCTTGCGCATGAGCGCGTGCACGCCCAGCGCGGCGATGCGCTGGCAAACGTCCTTGCAGGCATGCTGCTGGCGCTCTTCTGGTTTCATCCGCTGGCGCATGTGGCGGTGCGCCGCTTTCGCCTGGACCAGGAGCTGGCCTGCGACGCGGCCGTTCTCGATGATTTCCCCGAGGCCCGCCGCAGCTATGCTGACGCCATCCTCAAAACGCAGTTGGCCAGCAGTGGGCAAGCATTTGCCTGCACTTGGCAATCCATCCACCCATTAAAAGGACGCATCATGAGCATTGCACGGCCGCCTGTTGGAAAACAAATCCGCATCGCCGGTAAATGGACGCTTGCCATCGGCATCGCCGCGAGTTGCACCGCGGCCTGGGCGTTCGGGCCGCAGGCCGAGGCGCCGCTTGTCGCCAAGGCTGTTTCCGCACCCCAGGCGGTGGCTGCGCCTGGCGTCAAACCGTCGTCGACTCCCAAGAAGGCCGAGGCGGCCCCGGCGCTCGCTTCGGCGGCGGGCGCGCCGCGCGCCGCGCCTGCCGCCACGGCGGGCGGCACGGCCCCGTCGCCACAGCCGGCGCCAGCACCGGTGGCAGACCGCGTCGATGTCACTATCCAACTCAAGGTGAATGACAGCCGCGAGCAATCCATCGCCATGAAGGGTGTCGGGCTTGGTGACAACACGGCCAGCTTCTCCTCTGGCGAGGCGGAGGATCGCTGCAACTATGAGTTCCGTGTTCTGCCGGCACCGGGTGCCGACTTCTATCAGATCAACGCCATGGTGCACTGCACGAACAAGATGCCCTCGGCGCCACGTCTGGTCGCCAAACTGGGCCAGCCATCGCGCATCCGGGCGGGCGAGCAAAAAGCCACCGGTTTCGAGGGCTTCGACATGACCGTCCTTGTAAGTAAAGCCGAGTAAGCATGGCCACCGCCGGCATCGCGCGACATCTCGCCGATGCCATGGCGGATGCGGATTGTCACTGGCCGCGGGCTTGGCCGGACAACTCCATGACGACTTCACGTACCCAGCGTTGTCCGCTGTGGCCGTGATTGCGCTCGTGCCACAGCATGCTCACGGCGAAGCCCGGCACGGGGAAGGGACATTCGACCACCTTGAGCGCCTCGCGGGAAGCGCGCACCAGCCTCTCTGGCACCAGGGCCACGAAGTCGGACTGGGCGACGAGTCCTGGCACGAACAGGAACGATGCCGCGGAAAGCGCGACCTTGCGCTTGTAGCCTAGCGCCGCGAGCCCTTCGTCCACCGGGGTGGTGAAGTCGCCGCCGCGCAGCGAGACGATCACCTGGTCCAGTCTCGCGAACTGTTCCACCGTAAGCCCCCGCCGCAGCCCGGGATGCCGATGCCTGCCAATAAGCACGTAGCGCTCGTCGAACAGATGCCGGCTGCGCAGGCTGGCTGGGCCATGCTCGGGCGTCATCAGCGCCAAGTCCACCTGGCCGCTCGCCATCTGGGCTTCCAACTCGGCCGGATCAAGATGGCGCAAGGCGATCCGCACGCCGGGTGCCCGCTTGCGCAGCGCGATCGCCAAGGGCTGAACCACCGTCGCCTGCAGGTAGTCGGTGCAGGCGATGGTGACAGTGAGGCTGGCCTTTGCCGGGTTGAAGTTGCGGTGTTCGGCCAACGTGGCGCGCACCTGGTCCAGCGCCTGACGGAGCGGATCAAGCAAATCCATTGCCTTGGCGGTCGGTGTCATTCCGCGCTGCACCGGGATCAGCAGAGGGTCGTCGAATAGCTCGCGCAGGCGATTCAATTGCGCGCTGACCGCCGGCTGGCTGAGGTGCAGGCGTTCTGCCGCGTGGGTCACGTTCTGTTCCACCAGCAGGGTTTCCAGAGTGACGAGGAGATTGAGGTCTAGGCGTTTCTTGGTATCCATTCAATGGATGATAGATCAAAAATCATTGGATTTCACAGATAGCTGGTGGCGAGCCAAACTACGTCCAGTCCCCACACTCCACGTACTGTGAAAGCCAAACCATGCCATCAACCAGCGGAAAAAAAGTCCTGATCGTCCATGCCCACCCCGAGCGGACCTCCGTGACGAATCACCTTGTAGATATCGCTATTGAGGTGCTGAAGGCCCAAGGCCACGAAGTGCTGCAATCCGACCTGTACGCTATGGGATGGAAGGCGGTATTCGACGGCGAGGATTTTCCCGAACGCGCCAATCGGGAGCGGCTGTCTTTGATCGAGGAATCGGGATACGCCTTCGCCAACGGTTGCCAGACTCCGGACGTCGAAGAGGAGCAACGGAAGATCCAGGCGGCGGACGCGGTGATCTTGCTGTTCCCGCTGTGGTGGTTCAGCATGCCCGCGATCATGAAGGGGTGGGTGGACCGGGTGTGGGCCTATGGTTTGGCTTACGGTTACCAAGGGGCCGGCAACGCCTATCGCTATGGTGATGGCGGCTTTGCAGGGAAGCGCGCGCTGCTGGCGGTATCTGTTGGCGGGCCGGCGGAAGACTATTCGCCACGTGGCATCAACGGGCCGTTGGAGCAACTGCTCTTTCCCATCACGCACGGTACGCTGTTCTTTCCCGGCATGCAGGTGCTGCCCACCTTCGCGGTGTATGGGACCGTGCGCATCGAGGGCAACCGCATGACCGAGGTGGACGCCGCCTGGCGCGGGCGGGTGGAGCGCCTGTTTGACGACGCGCCGATTCCTTTCCGTCCGCAGAACGGAGGCGACTATCCAGACCGCCACGTGTTGGCCGACCATGTCGCGCCGACGCGGACGGGGTTGATGGTTCACGTCGTGGAGGCCCCTCGGCCCTCTGTGGCCGAGGAATGCGGCGTTCCTGTCCCCCGCTAGCCTTCTTGGGAGGTAAGGTTTTTCAGTCTATCGACCAAGTAAAGGGCTTGTACTCGAACCCGCCCCCGATGATCTTGGCGACCGCGTCAACGTTTTCCCGGCTTTCACTGAAATGGTTGAGCACCTGGGACGCGCTGGCCAGCTGCCGGTCCAGCACATCGACCCAGTATGCGTAGCCGCCCGCGTCGGGCGCGCGGTGCAGCACGTTGCTGTAGTAGCGCGTGACCAGTTCGGCATTCGTGGGCGTGTCGCCGTACAGCTTGCGGAACTCGGCCGACTGGGTGAAGCTCGACGCCACACTCTCCATGCTGGAGCCGAATTCCGTCACCGATAGCCAGTAACCGAGCCCCGCCGCGTCCGGCTTGCGGTCGAAGGCGGCCTGGTACAGGCGGTAGACCTTGCCGGCGTCGCCGTCGATGCCCACGTCCAGCGCCCACGACAGGTCGCTGAAGCGGATGCGCTCCACGCCGGTCAGCAGGTCCGTGCCCTGGTTGCCAAGCAGGTCCTCGACGCGCGTGGCGCCGTCGACTTGCGTGATGCGGACACTGCTCAGCAGCGCGGTGTAGCTGGCTGAGTCCAGGCCCGCGCCGCCGGCGACCACGTCGTTGCCCGCGTCGGACCAGAACAGGTCGCGGCCCGCGCCGCCATCGAGGGCGTCGTTGCCGGCGCCGCCCACCAGCAAATCGTCGCCCGCGCCGCCGTCGAGCGTGTCGTCCAGCACGCCGCCGTACAGGTAGTCGCGCTCGGCGGTGCCGTGCAGCGTCATGCCCTTGGATGAGCCGGACGGGGACATGCCCTGGGCGAAGTTGTCGCTGGTGAGCGTGTCCGCCTTCGTGTTGCGCAGCGCCACCACCGTGCGGAAGCCGGATTGCTGGCCGGCCGCGCCGTCCAGGTCTATTTGCACCAGCGTGTCGCCGCCGCTTTGCTGCAGCCGCAGGTGGCCGGTGGTGAAGAGATTCGCGGCGGGGGCGTCGCTGAACAACTGGTATGGATCGAGCACGTCGCCGCCCGCGCCGGTGGCGAAGTCGGTGATGGTGACGACGCTGGCCAAGCGCGGGGCGAACGCGAAGACGTCGCGGCCGGCGCCGCCGCTGGCGGTCACATCGCTGTCCGCAGAGTTGACATGCAGCAGGTCGTCGCCGTCGCCGCCGTCCATGATCGCGCCGCCGTTCACGACCAGCACGTCGTCGCCCGCGCCGCCGGACAATTTGTTCGTCCCCCGTGCGGCGGTCAGGAAATCGTTGCCGGCGCCGCCGCTCAGGACGTTGTCACCGGAGTCGTCGTACAGGTTGTCGTTGCCGTCGCCGCCGAAGAGCAGGTCGTCGCCGTCGCCGCCGAGGAGGGTGTCGTTGTCGCCGCCGCCGTGCAGGGTGTCGTTCCCGTCCCAGCCCTCCAGGTCATCGTTGCCGCCGTTGCCGGACAGCGTGTCCGCCAGGTTGGAGCCCACCAGGCGGTCCTCTCCGCCGGTGCCATCCAAACGCAGGGCGACAGGGCTCAGGCTGGTGGCGACCACCGTGTCGTAGGCCTGGTCGAGCGTGCCGCCGGCGGCGTCCCGGAGCAGTCCGGACGGGAAGATGACCTGGTAGCGGCCTCCGAAGCTCAAGTCCACGGACGGGTCCAGCGTGACGGTGTTGCCGGCGATGGTGATGCGGCCACTGGTGGCGATGTCCTCGGTCAGCACGGGGAAGCCGTCGTTGTACACGCTGCGCAGGACGATTTCGCCGCTGCCGGCGGTGACGGGGGCGTTGAAGGTCAGGATGATATTGGCCTTCGGTTCGGGTACGCCGGTGGCGAACGCAATGGACGTTAAGGACAGGGTGGTCATTGAATTTTTAAATGATTAATATTGCATTTATTGTACTTTGATCAATGTTTCACCGGCATCCCTCGGATCAAGCCTTTGACACCGTCGCCATGGCGGGAGGTAATCGCGGACAGCAGGAGCTTCCGGGACCCTCCAAAGTGCTGTACTGCCTGGGCTGGCTCGTTGGCGTCTATGCCGACCGGCGCGTGGTCCTCGCCGGCGGCGGCCGCGCCGCTGGCGCAGGCGAGTACGTATAGCGAGAACAGCGCCGCCTTTGGAGAGGCATGCGATGCCGTATATTCCGCGCTAATCGTTTAGCCCCTTTCCCTCGAAAATGTGCTGCATGTGCTTTTCGATGCGGGCCTCGCGCGTCTTCGATTGCTTGGCGTCGGAAAAGTGGAGTATGTATCCGCGTTGCCGGCCCGGCGTCAGCGCCTCGAAGGCGGTCTTCAACTCGGGGATTTCATCGAACTTGCTGCGCAGCTCCGCCGGGATGGGGAACTCCTCGGTTTTCTTGTACTCCACCTTCAAACCGGCTTTTTCCACCTGGATGGCTTCGCGTACATAGGCCTTCAACACGGCCTTCATCTTGACGATGTCCTTGACGCCCGTGAAGCGGATCTGCCGTCCGGCCTGCATGTTTTCGGTCTGCTGGATCAGGATGCCGTTGGGGTCCTTCATCAACGCGCCGTTGAAGAAGAGCAGGGCGCAGTACTCCTTGAAGCCGTGGATGAGCACGACGTTCTTGTCGTCCAGGGTGTAGCAAGGCACGCCCCACTTCAATTCCTCCGTCAGGTCGCAGGCCAGGACGATCTTGCGCAGCTCCGCGCACTCCTCCAGCCATTTCGTCTCGCTGAAATACGCATCAACTTTGGGGTTATGTTTTTCCTCTGTCATGGACGCCTTTCGAATTAATTCATGTGGGAGAAGCTATCGTCACGATACCTGCGTTGCGTCCGCGTTGTGCCTACCCAACGTTGTCGGAAACACCAATTATGAACTAATCCGCAGCCTTGATAAATGTCGTCTGCTAAAGTTTGAACTGTAAAGTTGATACGGGGGAGGCTCCATGCGCACATGGCAAATGAAAGAGGCGCAAGCGCGTTTGTCCAAGCTGGTAAAACTTGCACAAACCGAGGGACCACAAGCCATCACGCTGCGCGGAAAGTCGGTGGCGGTGGTTCTGGCGAGCCATGCTTTTGAGCAACTATCGCGCGACAAACAAGCGTTGGTAGACTTTATGCGGCAGTCTCCCTTGCATGGGCTCGACGAGATCGAGTTCGAGCGCGACCAAAGCGGCGCCCGCGAAGAGGACCTTTAAGCGTTGCAGACTCGCTGGAGGGGTGGACCGTCTCATAGACGGCCATAATTCCCCTTGAATGGTCGATTCAGGTGGACGGGACACTACTGGTTCAGTATTCTCTAGGGATGCGGCTAGGCAAGTCAAAGCTACAACACATAGTAACTGGAAAATAACAGGGGATTTGAGCATGGCAACGGAAGCGGATGACAAGGGTATCGTGTACGGAACAGAGGATTTGCTGACGAGTTTGTGTAACTCGGTCACGCGCGTCCTGGGCATCGCCACCCAACGCAAGGTGCATTACTCCGCCATGGTTCAGCGCATCACCAAGGTCGGCCTGAAGCCGGACATCGGCTGCTTCGTGCTGTTCGACGGCGGCTTCACGGGCCTCGTGGTGCTGAACTTCGGCAAGGAAACGGCGATGGAGATCTACGAGGACTACATGCTGCACATGGGCATGCCCAAGTCCGAGCTGGCCGGCTCCCACACCTCCGACGAGGTGTCCAACATCCTGGGCGAGTTGATGAACCAGATCGTCGGCGACTTCACCGGCAAGGTGCGCCGCGAGCTGCAAACCAACATCACGCAGAACCAGCCGAAGATGCTGGTGCTGACCAAGCAGGTGATGCTCAACGTGGATACGCCGCTGGACCGTCCCGAGATGCGCCGCGTGTCGTTCTACACCGAGAAGAACAATGTGTTCTACCTCGAGCTGGCCATCGACCGCACGGAGTTCGTGCGCCTGTACGATTTCGAACCCAACGAGGTGCCCGATCCGGACTCGCTGATGGAAAGCGCCGGCAAGAGTCACGAGGAGGAGCAGGCCGCCGCCAACTCCGCCGACGACGAGGCGCATGACGAACTGCTGAAGTCCTTGGGGATGTAAATCCGGCAGCTTCCAGGGCGCGGAGGAGGGGCGCTAAATTTTTCGCCGCCGCCCTAGGCAATTGCTGAATTGAACGATATAATTACGGCCTTCAATTCCCTGATAGCTCAGTCGGTAGAGCGACGGACTGTTAATCCGCAGGTCCCTGGTTCGAGTCCAGGTCGGGGAGCCAAAGAATTCAAGGGCCTGCGAGTGATCGCAGGCCCTTTTTCTTTGTGTTGCCGGAAACCGGGTCGCGGAAGCCAATACTTTTATCTGGTGAGCATGGCTTGCACCTGTTTTTCCAGCGCTGTCAGTTTGTGATCAAGAATGCCCACGTTTTTCAGGGACTCAACGGTGTTGCTGAGATAGTCCGAGCAACGCCCCATTTTCCCCACGGCCTTGGAGATGACCTGAGCCATTTCAGCTTGCGCAAGTTTCCCGGCGTATCTGGAATGGGAACGGTTTATGGTGAAGGTCACCGCCCTGATACGGCCTTCCGCTGTCGATACGGAAACCCAGCGCGGCGTATAGGCTCCGTCCGACATTTCTCTTCGCCATAACACTTTAAGCTCCTTGACAACGTCGGCGGCGGGGATGCGGTAGAGCACTCCCGAGCATACTCCGCCGTAGTCGAGGCCCAGTGTCAGCCCAGGCTGTTGCGGGCAACCGCGGCTTAATGAAGTCCACAGACAGAAGCTCCGGTGCCACCCATATACCTTTCCAATCCGCTTGGCATCGAAATGAAATGCGGGATTCCAGATAAGGGAACCATATCCGAACACCCAGATATCGGTTTGCCCGGGGTGGTCAATCAGTATGGACTGGAGGGAAGCTTCGAAATCCGCCTCGCTGAGCAATACCATGCCGGGTGTTTGAGCGGCCGCGCGCTGAATGGCGCCGGAAAGTATTTCATCGCGCGTTACCTGAAGTGTTGTTTTATCCATGGCTTCCATCAGCCCGCACTAACTAAAGTGCAGTTTGTTCGCGGGGCGCGGCAGGCCCAAATGATCTCGCAGCGTGCTGCCCTCATAGCTGCGGCGGTGAATGCCTTTTCTCTGAAGTTCCGGCACCACCTTGTCGACGAAATCGTCGATACCTTCCGGGACGGTATGGAACATCACCACAAAACCGTCGCAAGCCCGGGTTTCCAGCCATTCTTCCATTTGATCCGCGATCTCGGTCGCGGTGCCGATCATCTCCAGCCAGCCGGACTCTCCCGCGCGCTGGGCGAGTTGTCTGAGGGTGAGCCCTTCACGTTTGGCTAGATCTATCCATTCCTGGCGATTCCCTTTCCCCTCATTGGTGTCCGGTAGTTCCGGCAGCGGCTTGTCCAAGTCGTATCCCGAGACATCAACCCCCAGGCGGACCGAGAGGTTGGGGAGCATGCTGTCGATATGCACGAGGCTATCGAGGAGTTGCTTCTTCTTGTGCGCTTCCTCGGTCGTGTCGCCCACAATCACGAAAACTCCGGGCATGACTTTCAAGTGATCTGGATTTCGTCCTATCGCTTTCATCCGCCCTTTGACGTCGGCATAGAACGCGCGGCTAGCCTCTATCGACTTGGAGTTGCCGAAGATGAGTTCCGCGGTTTCCGCGGCAATTTGCCGTCCAGCGTCGGATGCCCCCGCCTGGGCGATGACAGGCCATCCCTGGACAGGTCTGGCTATGTTGAGTGGGCCTTTTACAGAGAAGTGTTTTCCCTTGTGGTCCAAGGTTTTTAAACGATCGGGATCGAAGAAAATCCCGTTCTCCTTATCCATCAGAAACGCGTCGTCCGCCCAGCTATCCCACAGGCCCGTGACCACCTTGAAAAATTCACGTGCCCGCTCATACCGATCCGTATGCTTGGGCGCATCTTGATAACTGAAATTGAGCGCCGCCTCCGGATTGACCGTTGTTACCAGGTTCCAGCCCGCGCGGCCGCCGCTCAAATGATCCAGCGAGGCAAATCTTCGGGCCACATGGAAGGGCTCGTCATAGGTCGTAGAACCCGTTGCGATCAGCCCGATTTTTTCGGTCACCGCGGCAAGCGCCGGGAGCAAAACCATCGGGTCGAAGGAGGTGACGGTCGCACTCCTCTTGAGCGCGGACATGGGCATATGCATCAGGGCTAAATGATCCGCCATGAAGAATGCGTCAAAGCATCCCCTTTCCAGCGTTTGCGCGAATTGTTTCAGCAGCGGCCAGCTGAAATTGGCGTCGGGTTGGGTGCCGGGATAGCGCCACCACGCGGTATGAATGCCTACCGGCCGCATGAAACCGGCAAGATGTAGCTGACGATGCATTTAAGCTCCTATTGGAATGAAATGTAATGGGTGGTTTAGCGGGAGGTGGCAAGCGGGGCGACGCGCGAACGAAGCCCGGCATGCCCTTACGGGCTTACATGGTCGCAAGCACGTCCGTCTTGGGAAAGCGTACCTTGGCCGCGGTGGCGTATTTGTCGGTAGCCGCGCGATACCCGACAGCGGCGGCCACGGCGGTCTCCAGGCCCTTCTGCTTCAGGCCAAGGATTTCATCGTATTTCTCCCGCTCGATACCCTCCAGCGGGCACGCGTCTATCCCCAGCAGGGCCGCGCTTGTCAGCAAATTGCCGAGAGCGATATACACCTGGTTGGTTGCCCATTGCCGCCGAATGGCGGGTTCGCGATTTTGGATGAGACTGCCAACCACCGAATCGCGATAGCTGCTCAGGGTGTCGTGGCTGGTCCCGCGGACTTTAACCATGTGATCCACGTGCGAATCAATGTCAGTCTCGCGCAGATCGCTTTTGACGGCGAACACCACCAGATGGGAGGCGTCAGCCACCTGGCGTTGTCCCCATGACGCCCGGACGAGTTGCTCGCGCTTTTCGGCTTGGGTGACGACTATGAACTTCCACGGCTGTAGCCCGAACGAGGACGGGGTCAGCACAAGGGACTCCTCGAGAGCCGACCATGCCGGGGGATCAATTTTGCGGGCCGGATCAAACTGCTGCGTGGCGTAGCGCCATTTGAGTTGGGCCAGCAGTTGCTCGGGGGCGATACTGTTGCGTTGGTGTAAATTCATGTCGGTCTTTCCTTTGGGTTTGCCGTTCTCTTGCTTCAGACGGACCTTCACTTGTTGTCCGCCGCCAATGCGACTCGGCCTTGGTTGGCGACGGTGAAGGAAGCGAGCCCCGAAACAAACAGGACAACCAGTCCGATCAGGCTTAGCGCATCCGGCCAGCTGTCAAAGACCAATACGCTGAAGAAGGCAGCCGCAATCAACTGGGTATAAACAAAGGGGGCGACCACGGAGGCCGGAAGCTTTTGGCTGACTTTGATAATGATCAAATTGCCAAAGGCCGAGCCCAAGGCACTCACCAGCATCAGGACCGACATCCTCATGTCCACCGCAGGCAGGGCGCTGGCGCCAAACGGCAGCAAGACCAAGGCGCCGGTCAGCAGCGTGGACAGCAATATCAGGTGCGGCCTGTAAGTCCCGGCCAACCAGCGGGTGGCGACCAGCAGGGAGCCATAGAAGACGCCCGACAAGGTGGCGAAGCCCAGGCCTGGCGTCATCCCAAAACCTGGTTTGATCACCATCAGCGCGCCGCAAAATCCAATCAGCAGCAGGGTCGATCGCAGGGCGGTGATTTTTTCTTTCAGAAAAATCGCCGCAAAGAAGTAGGACAGAAGCGGCCCGACGAAAAAAGCACCGAATACGTTGGCGATGGACTCGGTTTGCGCCGCTTTGATCAGGCAGGTGATTGCTGCGATGAAAAGCGAAGCCCGGAATAAAAGGCGCCAATTGAAAAGCAATTTCAGTTCCGTGGTCTTTATGCCGCTTAATGGCAGGATCACCGCGAATCCTATAAGCAGCCTGCTCCATGCGACAAATATGGGATGTGCGCCCGCGCCCATAAGCATCTTTCCAGCGGTGTCGCCTAAAGGAATGAGCGTCATTCCAAACAGGATGACAAATATAAGCAAGGCTTTATTTTTTGATTCCATTTTCCCCAACTTTCATGTCTAGTTAATTGACTCTGGATACGCTATCCCGATATCGTCCAACGCCATCGCTATCGCTTTCACGGCCCGTTCCATGTCTTCGGGAGTCACCGCGCCTATGCAGCCAACGCGAAAACTGGGCCGGGACGTGTTGTAGAAATTGCTTATGATCACTCCTCTATCTTTTAATGCCGATACAAACCGCTGCAGGTCCCATGCGGGACTGTCTGGCGCTTGTACATTGACGCAGATCGGGCCTTGCAAACGGGGCGGGAGATAGGGGATCAATCCCAAATTCTTCACCCCTGTGCAAAAGCGCTGTTGATTGGCTTGGTAACGTTGCAGACGGGCGGTTCTGCCGCCTTCGGCCTCGTACAGGTCAAGCGCTTTCATGAGCGCTGCCACAGCTTGAGGCACCGGGGTGAATCGCCAAGTGCCCTTGGGTTTGCTTAATCCATGCAGATAAACGTCGGCAAGGTCCAACGACCAGCTTCCGGCATTGCCCGCCGCCGCCAGGATGCGTTCATTTTGGACAATGATGAAGGAAAGTCCGGGCAGTCCTTCCAAGCATTTATTGGAAGTGAAGATCACCGCGTCTGCCTCAGGCATTTCGCTGACATTCAGTGGTAGAGCGCCAAACGCCGAAATCGCGTCAACAATCGTTCTTCGGCCCAATGCCCGCACCACTTCCCCCGCGGCCAGAACATCGTGGCAGATTCCGCTGCCGGTCTCGCAATATACCAATCCAACATGCGTAATCTCAGGATCGGCGCGCAACGCCATTTCAACTTGCCGCGGATCGAGTGATTGATTCTCACCCACGGTGAAAGTAGTCACCTTCCTGCCGGCTTCCCGTGCCAGGCGAATCATGTGATCCGCATAGTCGCCGGTGTCGGGAATCAGTATCGATCCCGTGGCGGGAACAAATGTCCTTAATGCCGCCTCGACGGCGAAATGGCCACAGCCTTGCAAGGCCAGTGCTGAGTGACTGGAAGCGTTTCCGCCCGCAATGTGCAAAAGGCGGGAACGCAATTCAGAAGTCATGGAACGAAACTCGGGATCCCAAGGCGCGTAGTCTTGCGCGAACGCCTGCTTTACTTCGCTTGCAGTGGTAACCGGTCCAGGTATTAGCAGTAACATGTCTTTGGAAGATTCAGTGTTATATTTTTAATTCCCAGGGAATGCTAAAATAAATCAAGCGATTTCAGCTGGCGGCAACATTCCTGCATGCCTCGGCCATCCTGGTGAAGCCGCGTTCCAGATCGTTCAGGAGATCCATGGCATCCTCCAAGCCTGTGTACAAACGTATCAGTGCACCCTGTTCGTCCCAGGATACGGCGGTGCGGATATCCACGGGGTTGGCTGGCATAACCAGGCTTTCATATCCACCCCAACTGGCGCCAATGCCAAATAGGGAAAGGTTGTCATAGAACGCGGCCACGGCGGCTTTCGGAACCGGATATAGCTGGAAGGAGAATAGTCCGCTGCACCCAGAAAAATCGCGCATCCAGATTCCGTGCCCTGGACTATTTGGGAATGCCGGATGAAATACTCGGGCGACCTCTGGGCGATTGGCCAGCCATTCTGCAATTTTAAATCCGGTGTTTCCAGATTGCTTCAGCCTTAGCGCCATCGTTCGCAGGCCCCGCTGCGCCGAGTAAAGTTCTTCCGACCCGCAGCACATGCCCATCATTTTGGCCTTGGAATATATCTGTTGAGCTATATCCCCGCGTCCGACGATCACGCCCATTAATACATCCGAATGGCCTGAAATGTATTTGGTTGCCGCCTCAACAACGACATCAACGCCATGATCCAGCGGATTGAAGTAGAGCGCGGTTGCCCAGGTGTTGTCCGATATGACTTTGACGCCATGCTGTTTCACAGCGTTAACAATGGCGGGTATGTCCTGTATCTCGAAGGTGAGGGAGCCCGGTGATTCGGTGTAGACCAAGGAGGTTTCCGGCCGAAGTAACTTTGAAATATCGGAACCGATCGCAGGGTCGTAGTATTCGGTTGACACCCCATACTGCGGCAGTATTTCATCGCAAAAAATTCGGGTGGGGCCGTACACGCTGTCCGTCACCAGAATGTGGTCGCCCGCCTTGCATAGCCCTAGTATGGCAAGGGAGATGGCGGTCATTCCCGAGCAGACGGCGACGCAGCGATCACCGCCGTAGAGCTCGCAGATCGCCGACTCCACGCCGCGCGAGGTGGGGGTTTCGCGTCGGCCGTATCGATAGCCGGTGAAACCCGGCTGCCATGCTTTTTCCCATGCGTCCAACGTTGGATGCAGGATGGTTGAAGCGCGGTAGATCGGCGGGTTGACCACGCCATGATGCGCGTGGGGATCGCGCCCAACGTGGATTAACTTCGTTTGCGGAGTTAATTTTTGATCTTTCATGACAAGGCCCTGAGCGCATTCCTCAGGTCGTTGATGAGGTCGTTCACGTCTTCCAGTCCAACGGACAGGCGCAGCAAGCCATCCGGGATTCCCATCTCCGCTCGCAATTCGGGCGATAAACGTTGATGGGTTGTGATGGAAGGCAGGGTGATGATGCTTTTGGCGTCGCCGAAATTGTTCGAAATTTTGATGATGGAAAGGGCGTTGGCGAAGCGGAACGCGCTGGATTTTCCACCCGACACCTCGAAGCAAACGACGGTGCCGCCTCCCTTCATCTGTTTCTGAACGAGTTCGTACTGGGGGTGATCCTTATGGTTCGGATAAATCACGCGTGTCACCATTTCCTGATCGGACAGGAAGTTGCTTATCTGAAGCGCGCTGGCTTGTTGGGCGTTGACTCTGAGCGGTAGTGTTTCCAGCCCTTTTAAAAGCAGCCACGAGTTGAACGGCGAGATGGACGGGCCGGTGTGACGCAGGAAATCATGCACGTGTTTCCGCATGAATTCTTCCGAGGAAAGGATGACGCCACCGAGGCAACGGCCCTGCCCGTCGATATGCTTGGTTGCCGAGTACACCACGCAGTCGGCGCCGAGCTCCAGGGGGCTTTGCAAAATGGGAGAAACAAAAGCATTGTCGACCACCAAGGTGGCGCCGTGTTCGTGGCAAATGCTGGCGATCTCGGCAATGTCGTAGATTTCCAGCGTGGGGTTGGCGGGACTCTCCAGAAAGCAGGTTTTCGTGTTTTGGCGGAACGCTTTTCGCCATTGCCCCAGATCCCCGCCATCCACAAACGTGACTTCCACTCCGAATCGTGGAAGCAAGTCCTCCAGAACGTAGCGACAGGAGCCAAACAGGGTTTTCGCCGAAACGATATGGTCTCCTGCGCGAACCTGACCCATTAAAGCGGCGGTGACGCTTGCCATGCCGGTTGCCGTGGCCCGAGCGCTTTCCGCTCCTTCCAGCAAGGCTATGCGATCCTCAAACATTTTCGTCGTGGGATTTGAGATACGGGAGTACACATAGCCAGGATTTTTGCTGTTGAAGCGGCTTTCCGCGGCTTCCGCCGATTCATAGACATAGCTCTGTGTCAGGAACAAGGCTTCGGACAATTCAGAGAACTGGGAGCGGGTCGCTCCTCCGTGCACGGCCTTGGTTGACGCTTGAAGCGGCTGTGGCGGACGCACTTGCTGCAAGTGACGAGGGAACTGATTTTGAGCTTTGTAATTCAATGTCATTTGATTGCCTTCCGTAGCGGGGATGTTGGTCGGAACGAAGCTATTTTTCGACAGTGGGATTGTTATGTTTGCTTCGACCAGTCCTGCTGATGAATTCCGGGGTTGGACTGCTGAATACCCTCTTGATCATGGGTTCAAAAAATTCCACTGGCATTGGTTCTCTGTCTTTGGAAAAAGCCAAGTTGTCGTAATTGTCAATGAAACTCTGCGTTCGCGAAAAGTGTGGGTGATTGATGAACCTATCGCGAGCGTTTCTATCCCGGCCGATATGGTGATAGAAGTAATACCCTTGAAACAATCCGTGATGCTTGACCATCCAGTAATTTTCGTCGGAAACAAAGGGCTGCAATAGTTTTGCCGACAACTCTCCGTGATTCAGGCTTCCTAAAATGTCCCCCACGTCATGCAGCAAGGTACAGACCACATATTCTTCGCTTTCTCCAGCCGTGTAGGCGAGGGTGGCGGCCTGCAAACTATGGTTCAACAAATCGACAGGGAAAGACCTGTAATCCCCTTTGAGTAACATGAGGTGATCTATAACCCGACCTGGCAATTCAGCATACATTCTGTCTTGCTCAATCATGATTCCATGCCAATCGTCGGATGTGGCGTCGGCCAGGGAAGAAAATGTGCATTTCATAACCATGTATATATTTTCCTTTTTAGTTTGCCTGGCCGGCGACCCCTGTGTTTGGTGGCGGGGTTGGAGAGTGGATGTAGACTAATTGCTAATTGCATTTTAAGTAACTTCGGATATCCACAATTGCGAACGGACTAACATTTTTTTGTGGGTGCCGCCGTAAACGACCCGAACCGGTTGGAATTGGCGCCGAAGTCCAGTGGTCGGTACAGCAAGCGTTGCTGGGCGGCTACCTGTTTAGTTTCATGCGATCATATCCCCCGTCGCAGCATGCCTCTGCTCCGTGCCAAGGCCGTGCTTGACGAGTTGATCGCTGGTTTTCCGAAGCGGTCGCCAACCCACCGCAGCAGCACACCTGAGCGTCAGAGAGCATGAGCACACGCATTCATCCGCAGGCCCGCACAACGCCGAAAATCCGCCAGGAGATCAAAGCCTCCGGCTTGACCGCCCACGAGGCGGCAAAGGTGTTCAACATCACCAAGGCGACCGCCGCCAAGTGGCTCAAGCGCGATGACGTGCAAGACCGTTCGCATCGGGCCCACACGCTACATACGACGTTGTCGGCCGCGCAGGAAGCCA
>NZ_FPBO01000069.1 GCF_900116645.1 Pseudoduganella namucuonensis
CGTTGAAGCCCTCCTTGTCGTAGACGACGACGCGCCCGGTCTCGCGGAAGGTCTCGATCTGGTGCCGCAGCGTGTCGGGAATCGGCATGTTGGCGCAGTAGCGCCAGAATTCCGAATCGGTCCGGTCGGTGAGCTTGTAGTGCATGATGATGAAGTCTCGCACGTATTCGTAGCGTTGCGCGACCAGGCGGTTGAACTCGTCGGCCAGCTCGGGACGGCATTCGCGATTGGGGAAATACTGGAGCAGCCAGCCGACCGCGTTTTCGATGAAGTTGATGCTGGTCGATTCGAGCGGCTCGAGGAAGCCGCCCGACAGGCCGATGGCGATGCAGTTCTTGACCCAGGACTTGCGCCGCCGGCCCGTGGTGAAGCGCAGCTGGCGCGGCTCGCCTTGCGCCTCGCCGTCGAGACCTTCGAGCAGCACGCGCTCGGCCTCGGCGTCGCTGGTGTAGCCGTCGCAGTACACGTGGCCGTTGCCGGTGCGGTGCTGCAGCGGAATGCGCCAGGTCCAGCCGGCGGCCTTGGCGGTCGAGGTGGTGTAGGGCGTGAGCGGCAGGGTCTTGGCGCATGGCAGGGCCAGCGCGCTGTTACACGGCAGCATGGCGCTCCAGTCCTCGTAGCCAGCCTGGTACACGCCTTCGATCAACAGGCCGCGAAAGCCCGAGCAGTCGACGAACAGGTCGCCCTCGACGCGGCGGCCGTCGCGCAGTTTGAGGGCGGTGATGAAACCGGTCTCGGGGTGCTGTTCGACGTGCTCGATCATGCCTTCGATACGCTTGACGCCGCGTCGCGTGGCGTAGTCGCGCAAATAGGCGGCGTACAGGCCGGCGTCGAAATGGTAGGCCGAGCTATACGCGTCGGTGATCGATGGCAGCTCGTCTTGCGGCGGCATGAAGCGGTTGCCGCGCGCCATCATGGTCGCCATCGACCATTGCTCGTAGGACGGCATGTCCTTGAACACGCGCGACAGGCGCAGCCAGTACATGTACGCCGGGCGGTTCTCGATGGCCGGGCCGAAATCGCCAAAGCCGTGGAAAAACCGGTTGCCGACATGACCCCAATCCTTGAATTCGATGCCGAGCTTGAAGGTCGCCTGCGTCTTCCTGACGAAATCGGCTTCGTCGATGCCCAGAGCCAGATTGAAATGGCGGATGGTCGGGAGCGTCGCTTCGCCCACGCCGACGGTGCCGATCTCGGCCGACTCGACCAGCACGACCTCGCACGTCTTGGGCAACTTGAGCGCCAGCGGCGCGGCGGTCATCCAGCCGGCGGTGCCGCCGCCGACGATGACGATTGTTCGAATGGCTTTGTCAGACATAGGCAACCCATAAAAAAAAAGAGGCGGCCGGAGCCGCCTCTGAAACTGCCGCCGGGGGCGACAGATAGGAGACTACAGAAGGTCCATTGCGCCGGGGTGGCGATGGACCTGATGCCGGGACAGCGCGCCGGACTTAGTACGTGTAACGCAGCGCCAGGCGATAACTGCGGCCGGGCTCGAACCAGGAACGCATCATGTTGCCGATACCCTGCTGTTGGGTCTGCTTAACGACGGTATCCAGGATGTTGCTTGCGTTGAAACTGGCCTGGATATGGTCGTTGAACCGATAGTCGAACCCGAAGTCCAGCTGTCCGGCCGCTTCCTGCCAGGTCGGCAAGCCCCAGCCCACGTCCTGCGGATAGACCGTCTTGCCATCGACAACCGTCGCCCGGGTCGGATCGGCACTGGTGGCGTCCGAGCCCTGCGTGCCATTGACGGAGACGCCCTGCAGGAAACGACTGCGCCAGCTGTAGGCCAGGCGCATCGACATCGGTCCCTTGTCATACATGAACATCACGTTGTAGGCGTTCTTCGACAGATACTGCAAGGGCATATCCTTGAACGGCATGCCATTGGTGTCGCAGCCAAGCAAGTTCAAGGAACCGTTGGAGAACGAACCGGCGGACGGGCAGTACTTCAGATCGAAGGGATTGTGCAGCTTCTGCTTGCTATCGATGTAAGTGTAGTTCGCCGAGACGCCGAAGCCCTTGGCCCATTCCGGCAGAATGTCCGCCAGCACCGGCACATTATTGAAGTAGGTCTGGCCGGCGAGCTCCAGCCCGGTCACCTTGCCATCCGCTTCATTGTTCGGCGCCATGATCATGAAGGTTTGCGGGTTGCCGGCCAGGTCATTGTAGTCGCGGGTATAGGCCGAGCGCATGACGATGTCGGTCACTCGCTTGTGGAAAAGCGCGGCCGTCATCGAGGAACCGTGGCCCGGATACCATTCAAGCGTCGCGTCAAAGCTGCTGGCCTTGGTGGGCTTCAGATGGACGTTGCCCCTGTTCCAACCGCGGTAGTTGACCGTATCCACGGATTTGTTGTCGGAGGAATAGATAACCTGCTGCTCCAGCTTGACGTATTCGCTCAGGTCGCCAAAACTCGGCCGATACATCGACTTCGCGAACGCGAAGCGCGTTTGCAGCTGGGGGGTGATTTCCATCCTCAGGTTAAGACTCGGCAGCACGTCGACGGAGCTACGTCCTTCGACGATCGGCTCGTTGATCTGTCCGAATCGCGGCACCGACGGCTGCGAGGTGCTGCTGTAGGTCGGCAGGAACACGGTGTAGCCGTTGGCCTTCGTGTCGGTGTGGACCACGCGCACGCCGGCGCTGCCCTCGATCGGGAAGCGCAGATCGTCGAAGCCGAAGCGCGTCATCAGGTAGGCGGCCTGCGTCGTCTCCGACTGGCGGGCGACTTTGGACGGGTCGCCGTCGTAGACGAGCGGCATCCAGGGATCGTTGATGGTCGAGCAGTTGTTGTTGGTGCCCGATTGCAAGTTGCCCTGCTCGCATTGAATCTTCATGATCGGATTCGCCGCCGCCATGTAGGCGTTGGGATAGTCCTTGACCGCGGAGAGGGCCGGCGCCACCAGGGCGCCCGGGTTCGGGATCTTGCCGTTGAAGAAGTTGTTGTAGGTATAAAGGCTGGTCGGCACCAGGGCCGCGACCCGCGGATCGCTCAGGTAAGTGAAATTGGCGCGCGACGCCCAGGTCGGCTCGTCCGTCTTGGCGGCCGGCTGCCCCGGTGTCGACGTATTTCTGATTTCCCATGGCCTGGAGATGCTGTACCACATGGAGCCGCTCGCGTCCTCGTGGTTCGACTTGCGCTCGGTCGCGCGCAGGCCGAATCGCACGTCGCGCATGACCGGATGGTCGAACTTGAAGCGCACGTCGGTCTTCCACGCATACAGGTCGGCGTCCGCCTTGTCCTTGCCCGGCCCAAACATCTCCAGGAAGTAGTTGCCCGGATTCTGCAGGTGCGCTCTCGCCTTGTCGTCGAAGGTGATCTCGCCAATGTTTTTGGAGAGGTCGATATTCATGCTCGGCACAAAGGTGCCCAGGGTCATGTTGCCGCTTTGAGACTTGTTGGTGGCATGGACCCATTGCAGGTCGTTCTGGACCGACCAGCGCTCGTCGATGGTCCACTTGGCGTTCCAGGCGATCTCCCGGGTCTGCGAGCGCCTGTCGTAGTAGGTTTGGTTTGAATAGAAACCGAGTCCGCCGTCCACGAAGTTATTCGCGCCCCGGCCGCCGATCGGATACGTGTACCTGGCCGACTGCAGCACGCCGTTGGCGTCGAACACCGGGTTGGTGAGCGTGGACTTGTAGGAGTTCTCCACACCCGTGTACAGGGCGTTCTCGGTGCCGGTTTCCTTGTAGCCGGAGTGGAAATAAGTGAGCGCGGACGTGGCCCCGCCCTTCTTCCACTGCAGCGCGGCGTACGCGCCGGCGCGGTCGTTCGTGCCGAGGTTGGTGCGCCACGAGGCCGATTTGGGCACCCACACGGTTTGTCCGGCGACGACGTCGGTGCGCGGGAAGTAGGCGTCCACTTGCACCGTGTCGTTGCGGGTATTGCTCTCGTTGGCGGACAAGTTGAGCAGCGCCCCCCATAGTCCGAAGTCGTTTTCCCAGCGTTTCGAGACCAGGCCGGAGACGGCGGGCGAGGATTTCTTGCTGAGCTCGCTGTAGTTGACGTAGGTCGAAGCGGCGAATTTATCGCCCTTGTAGTCGAACGGCAGCGCGGTGCGCAAGTCGACTTGGCCGCTGACGCCGCCTTCGATCAACTCGGCAGGCGGGTTCTTGTGCACGACCACCGCCGACATCAGTTCGGCCGGAATGTCGCCCCAGCTCAATTCGCGTCCCGGCCAGCCGGCCGAGAACGATTCGCGGCCGTTCAAGGTGGACGAACCCCAGGTCAGGCCGCGCACCGAAATGCCGGAACCCTCGACCGAGAAATGCTCCGGGTCGCCGCGCGAGCGGTTGCGGTCCATCGTCACGCCGACGACGCGCTGCAGCACCTCGGTGATCGACTTGTCGGGCAGCTTGCCGGCCTCTTCGGCGACGACGCCGTCGATGACCTCCTCGGCATTCTGTTTGAGCTTGGCGGCCGACTGCATCGCCGCGCGCTGGCCGGTCACGACCACGGTCACGGGTTCCGCTTCCTTGGACGGCCCCGAAGGCGCCGTTTGCGCCTGCGCGGCGCCGCCATAGAGCGCCGCGAGCTGCGCCGCCGCGAGCGCCAGCGCGGTCATCCGCACGGGTTTCCGCTTGATCATTGTTCCCATTGTTCTCATTGTCTCTATCCTCTTGAATATCCTGTTTTGCTTTGGCTGCCCGCCGCGCCGGGCGGGCAGTGAAGCTCGTGTGCCATCACTGGAAGGTGATCGGCCCGGTCAGCTTGATCGTGGTCTGGTAATTCGGCGGCGGCGCCCCCGGCGTCGGCACTTTGAAGTTGCCGACCGGCGAGGCGAACCTGATATAGACGATCGGATAATCCTGCAGCTCGAACCAGGGGTTCAGATCCGTCAGTTCGCACGCCTCCGAGACTGTGAAGTCCCTGAGCTTGAGACTGTAGTTCGCCGGGGCCGGGGAGCTTGGCTTGAAAGTCGTCCGCAAACGCACGTTGCAATTGCCGTTGTCCTTCTTGCGGTTGAAGTGGCCGAGGATCAAGTCGACTTCGACCTGGTTGTCGCCCGTGGCGAACCATTCCTGGTTTTGCGAGAAGTTGAACTTCAACGCCGCCTGGGCATCGATCCGCACGCCATCCGGGGTGTTCGCGGTGTCCGAGACATTCGACACGTGAGGCGCGTACACGTCGAGTTCCGACCACACCCGCCACCAGCGTCCGTCGGTGTAGGGCTGGTTCTTGTAGGTGTAGGTATCGGTGATGCTGCTGCCGTCCGCCGAAACAGTGGCATCGCACCAGCCGTTACACCACCAGCCGGTCTCGCTGCTGCCGCCGTGCGGGTCGACTTTCCCGTCCTCCTTGGTGTGCGTTGTATCCTTGTAGCCACTCAGGAACGTGATCTCGGGCGACTGTGCGGTGCCGATCGGCATGGTCTTGACCACTTTCGCCGTCTCGTAGATATCGCCGCCGTCCATCGTGGCGGTGACGGTGCACAGCCCATTGTCGAGCTTTTGCAGCGTGGTTCCGCTGATCGAGCACACCGTGGGCGTGCTGGTGGTAAACGCGACGGCGCGGTCGGCCACGGTGGACACCGCCTCCAGCTTCACCGTCTGCGTGTCCAGCGGCAGCGCGCCCGGATTGCGGAAGATGACAGACGCCGGCCGCTTGGGAATGACGAAAAGCTGGCGTTGCGTGGCCGCGGCGTAGCCATTCCCGCCGGCCTGGTTGGCGTTCACCGAGCACTCGCCCGCTTTCAGCAGCGACAGTGTGGCGCCGCTGACGCTGCAGGTAGCGGGCGTGTTCGACACGTAGGTGATCGGCCCGCCGGAACTGGCCGTGGCCTTGAGCGTGATGGTCGCGATGGTCGGCGGAATAGCGACCGTCTCCCCGCCCGGGAACGGGAAGGACACTGATTGTGCCGTCCCGCTTTCGCTGCCACCGCCGCCGCCGCCGCCGCCGCAGGCGGCCAGCAGCGTGGCGCAGGCAAGGCTGATGGCCGTGTGCTGGAATCTCATAGCATGTATCCTCATTGGAATATTCCTTTCTTTTGCGTTTGCTGGAATTACTTGACACCGGCTGCGCCGATGAGAAGGAAAGATTGGCCCCTGTCCCGCTCCGCTTCGCGTTCGCGACATGGACGATGGTCCTGGTCAAGATGGTTGGACTGGCGTCGCCTCGCAGTCACCATGAAAACGTTTTCAAAAAAGCATGAAAAACAGCGCGCCAAATAGGGGAAACACCCGCGCCGCGCGGGAGGGCAGCGCGTGCCGGCGCGCGTCGCGCCGGCTGGACCCGGCCGGCCTGGCCTGACTGCGCGCAAGGCGGGCGATGGAAAGGTCTGCTGGCAGCTTGCTGCCGAGTTGAATGGGGTTGAGGTGCACGTCTTGTCTCCCTGCTTTTATTATCGTTACCGCTCAATCAGCTGCTTCGATGGCACTGTATCGTCATATATCGAGAACAATCGACCTGCGCGTCAGGCTTGAATTGACGCTTCAAGCCGTCATGTTGAATTCGTTATTGGCAGCAGCGCCCGCGATCATCAGGGAAGAAAGCTTTAACACAACCCACGCCTGATTCAACTTGCCAAGCCATTCACTACGACCGCCACGCGGTGCCTTGCGTGCTGCAATGGTTTAAATCTTAGCATTCGTATTGCCGCTTTTAAGCATCCCAAACGCTGGTTGCGAGAAATTGCTTTCGGATTGGTGATCTTGACACCTCCAATCAGGAAACTAGCGGAAGCTAAAGCGAAATCCGGTAGACGGTGGTCTGGCGATACACCTGCCCTGGCTGCAGGACGATGTGGGGCCAGGTTTGCTCATCAGGTCCGGACACGGATTCGCTCCAAGGCCGAAGCCAGCGCGGCGCCGGGTTGGTCCGGCAGGCACATCGTTCGGCTGGCCGGCGATCCGGTTGCCGGTGCAGAATTGCAAGGCGGCCTCGGTGGTAAACATTTGCAGGCGTCGGCCCGAGCCCGGATCGAACACGCGGGCCACTTCGCGCAGTGCGCCCTGCCCACCGTCGAAGTGGCTGCGGACGAAAAAGCAGTGATCAAATTCGCCGCGCAGGCGGATCTGGCTATCGGGCCAGTGCAGGCGCGCGCCAATCGGGGCAGGCTGACGGAAGTCGAACGGCGTGCGGTCCACTGCTGCCACGGCGACCGGCGCGCCCATGGCGTCGACTTCGACAAAGTAGTCGGCGCCGATCTGCAGCGTATGGTCGCCCACGCCGCTGTCCCCGTTCAGGTTGAAATAGGGGTGGGGGTGGACCCTGAGCGGCGCGGGCGCATCGGCCATGGCGCTATGCTCAATGGTGAGCTTGCCGTCGTCGTCGAGGCGGTAATTGACCATCACGCTGGCGCCGCCGGCCGCGCCGCCGGGCGCCGTCAGCATCAGCGACACCCCGCCTTTGGCGTGGCGGTTCACGGCAGACGGGCCGGGAACTGGCTGGCTAGACTCCGGCCATCTGTGCGCGCTGGCCGAGCACGCGGTCGCGGTAGCCGCGCGGCGTGCAGCCAAGTTCGCGCATAAACACTCGATGCAAGTAGCGGGTCGATGTAAAACCGCTGTCCAGCGCCACGTCCTCGATACTGCTATCCCCGCTTTCCAGGCCGGCCTTGGCGGCTTCGAGCTTGACTCTCAGGATCGCGTCGTGCACGCTGCATCCCAGCTCCTGGCGGAAGTAGGCTTCGAGGGAAGAGCGCGACACACCCACATATTCGGCAACCTGCTCGGTTTTGACACCATGGCAGGCATACTGGCGGATGAAGTGGCGCGCCCGCATCACGTTCGGATGCTTGATCAACTGGTACTGGCTGGACGCGAGCACATTGATGCCGGCCGGCGGCACCACGATCCTCGTGTTCGGCAGGCGCACCCCGTGCAGCATCTGCGCGAGCAGATGGGCGGCCGCACGTCCCATCTCCTGCGCGCCCTGGATCACGGTACTAAGCGGTATGCGGGTAAGCCTGCGCACCAGCGGGTCGTTGTCGATGCCGATGATCGCCACCTGTTCCGGCACTTCGATCCCGGCGAGGATACAGGCCTGCAGTAATTGGCGCGCGCGCGCATCCGTAACGGCGACGATACCGACCGGTTTGGGCAAGTTGCGCAACCATTCGATCTGGCCCTGGACCGCCTCGTCCCACGAATGGGCTCTTGTTTCGCAGCCGCGGAAGATCTCCGGTTCCAGCAGGTCGCCCTGCTCCAGGCTGCGGAAGGCATTTTCGCGTTCCTGCGCCCAGCGGTTTTCCCCGGTAGCGGGGACGCTGTACATGGCGAAACGCTGCAGGCCAACATCGATCAGGTGCTGGCGTGCCAGTTCAATCAGCTTGAAATTGTCGGTCGCCACGTAGGGCACCCCGGCCGGGTAATCGGCATGGTCGGCATAGGAACCGCCAACCGCCACCACCGGTACACGGCAGCGCGACAAGGCTTCCGCCACGGCCGGATCGTCAAAATTGGCAATGATGCCGTCGCCCTGCCAGTGCTCGATGCCTGGCAGGCGCAATCGGAAATCTTCTTCCAGGAATAAATCCAAGTCCGCGCGCGTTCTTCCCAGATATGCGGCGATGCCGGCAATGACTTCGTGATCGAATATATTGTTCGCGTTGAATAGCAGCGCGATCCGGTGTACTTTCATCGTTTTCATTTGACTTGAACGCTTTGAAAGCATTTCCGGAAAAGTGAAAACAAGCATAGCTGCGCATACAAAAAGCTGAAGGGCATAATCGTGTCTCCATCCCGTATTTTTATAATACAAACATTCCGCTTGCAGGCAATCGGCGCTGCCCCAATCCAACCGGAGTCCAATACGCGGTCTCTCATATATTAAGGACATTTTCAGTCCCTTATACTCGGCGGCACCTTGCCACGCGAGCTGGGCCTCGCACGACGGACTGGAGGATCGGCAGCGGAAGCCGACCCAACCCGAGCATAGGGGAGCGGCCAGCGCAGCACTATCGACCATGAAACAACTACTTCTAACCCCTATAAAACTCAAAAAATTGCAATTAGTTCTGCCAGAAATGATAGAAGGGGCGGTGCGGCGCGTCGGCCAGGGACACGGTCGGGAAACCGTCTGCGAGAGTTTGTTTCCTTTTGACAATATTTGCGATGCTTTCGGCTTGCGGCCGTATTCGCTTTTTTGGGCCAATCACCCGGCCACTTCCGTTGAGGCCGCCCGAAACCACTGACGAGGAGCCAGCAGGAGACTACCGGTTACTGCATAGGCAGATGATTGCTGCGGGTCGCGCTCTGATCGGGCTGCTGGACAATCGCTTCACTCCACGTAAGCGGTAAGCCAGCGGCATTGGATTCGCCCGGCCGCCGCTCCGGCATCATTTCCGTCATGTTCAACCCAACGGAGCGTGGTCATGCTAGAGATGCCGGGCGCGAGGGAGCGGAAACGGATGGAGTGGCGGCAGCGGCTGGCTCGGTTCGCGGACAGCGGCCTGCCCACTGTCTATCCAGCCACGGCCCGAGCATATGGCGTCTTCCTCAACGCAAGAAATTCTTAAAGATACTGAAAATGTGCCGGAATTGCAGGTAGTACTGCTGGAAATTGAAGCGGAGCTAGGCCGGGAGGTCTTCCGAGGGAGGACTTACCTCAGGGGAGGAAGTCGCGGCAGGCTGGTGCTGCCGGGCGGAGAGTGAACGGAATGCTTTCGGCGTGCAACCGTATTGTTCCTTGAACAGCTTATTGAAGTAAGGCACATTCGCATAGCCAACGGTGTAGGCGATTTCCGCCACGGCCGCGCCGTTCTTTTCGGCCAGCAAGCGGGCCGCTTCGGTCAACCGTAATTTATTCAGGTAGGTGGCGAACGTCATGCCGAGTTCTGTCCTCAGCACCTCGTTGACCTTGTTGCGATTCGTGCCAGTCGCGGACACAACGCCCGGCAAGTCCAAGTCGGCATCCGTGTAATTGGTCGAGATATACCGCAGGATCGCTCCCTTTTCCTTGTCTTTATAAGGTTCCAGCGTTAATTGACGGTAGGCGACCAGGGTCAGGTCCTTCGTCAGATTGGAATCGACGCTCGCCATCAGCGCACGGGCATGGGCGCGGAAAAACCAAAGTCCAAATGCGCTAAAGCTTGCCAAAACGATCACGGCAAGCGCACCGATATACCGATAATCACGGCCGTGCGCAGTAAGTTCGCTGATTTCCACACGGACATCGACCTTCTGCGGACTGTGGACCGTGCTCCCGAACGCGATTTTCGCCACTTTTTTGAGGTCGTATTCGTGATGCGCCAAATCGGACTTGTGCACGCCAAACCACCAGTCTGGAATGGTCAAACGGGTCAAATCCAAGGACACCGGCATACCCGTTTCGTTACAGGAAAAATAAGTCTGGGGCGATCGATACGTCAGGAATTCGCCCGGCTTGGAGATTTTGTCGTCAAAGGTATTAAGCCCAAACATCAAGGTGTTGGCAGGCGCACATTTGGCAACAAAGGAGATGGTGCTGTACTTCGATAAATCGATCTGGGCCAGATTTTCTTTCCGGTCATAGCGCCACATCTCCGCAGCGGCGAAGGGGAACTGGGAAGTACCCTTTAAGCTGAAGGCATAAGCGAGCCGATTATCGCCGACTTTATCGAAACGAACGCTAGACCCGCCGCCGCTGGCCGCATCCGTATTGCCGACGTAGCGCCAGCGGTCGCCATTTGAATACGGCCCCAGCACCGACAAAGTCAGAAAGCTCTGATAGATGAACAAGCACGCCAATAAGGCGTTTGTGAGCACAAGGAAAATGAGGGCGACGAGCGCCTTCTTATAAAACTCTTGCATGTCGCTGCGGGTGATGAAGCGGTCTCTGGGCGGCACCTCTTGCCGGGTGTTCTCATCATCATAGCAGCTTAATCCCTTGCCGGCGATCTTAAAGAATGCCACCTTCTTCCGCATGTCGCCCCGCTGCCCGCACGCGACAGATTCCGTTCCGGATTCAACCAGACCTGGTCGTCCAAGTCCCAGGCTCTGGTAGCACCTCCCCAACGTTCTGGACGCCGCTGCTTGGCAGCCTCGTAGACTTCGTGACGATGCCGTAGGATCGCGGCAGAGCGACCGTCGTGGCGTTGTGCCGGCGTCACGAATTTCAGGCCGCTGTGCTTGTGCTGGTGGTTGTACCACTGTACGAATTTCAATGTCCACTGACGGGCCAACCGCAGCGCCGGCGACCGGGACGAGCCACTCCGGCGTGGGCAGCGATGGCATCTCCAGCCGCAAGCATTCCAGCGTCAACGTGTAGCCACAACCAGCTGGAGCCGGTGCCGGCTGGATCTCGACCGTCAAGAAGGCATTGCTCGCGCGTATGGATGCGCTCAAGGCGAAGCAGGGCATGAACAGCGAGAATTCGAGCGAGCCCTCGTCCGACGGGCTGGCGAAAAAGCCCGGGAAGACCAGTTCACTGCGTGGCACGTCCGAAAAACGGTGGGCGGTCTCAGGGCCAAACGGCACGGTGGACCATCACCTGCCACGGCAATGCAGCCGTGGCCACAACGGGGCCGCCAAGCTGATCGATGGACTGTACGGCTTGTCGGCGTCCCCGGCAACGCTGGTGGCCTGGTGGCGAAGCGCGCGCGGCGCTGCAGGGCACGGCCGACGTGTTCGCCTGGAAATAGTATCGCGTATTTGGTGATTTTGAGTCTTGCGGCGCACACGAGGACTGCGCAGAATGGGCGCAAACTTTCTGAAGTCCACTCATGTGACATCACACCATCCCAGGCACGCCCTTGCTGGCGCTGGCCGCTTGTGGCGGAGGCGGCTCCCCCGCCAGTGCCCCAAGTGCCGAGGAGGGGCGTTTCGGGACGAGCTAGAAAACAAAACCAACGTCGTTCCCGTTTTCCGCGAGGACGACGTTGGTTTTTTAGGGTGAGTCTTGATAAGAACCCTAATTATCCAATACAACCAATCCAAGGAAATCTAATGGATATATTTTTTGCAAAACCCCATTAATTGCGTCCGCTAACGCTCCCGGTATTGCGGTGATATGTTTGTCCGAAAAAGCAAATGCCTGGATTTGATTCAAGAAAAAAATTCTATTTAGCAAAATTAGCGAAATACCATAAACATGAAATTCAAATCCAATATTTTTCTGATATTCATGTATTTTTTATCAATGCTTGAAGCATCGGCTCAGAACCCCATCATACAAACGATGTTCACTGCCGATCCGGCTCCAATTGTGTTTGGCGATACCCTCTTTTTGTATGTTGGCCACGATGAAGACGATGCTCCCGCAAAAGGATATTTGATGCGCGAGTACCGGCTTTTTACTACGACTGACATGGTCAATTGGACCGATCATGGCGCTCCTTTGAAAACTAGCCAGATTTCCTGGTCCAATAACGATGCTAGCGCAGCACAACTTATTGAAAGAAATGGGAAATATTATTGGTATTTCTCCACCCTTGATAAAAATGGACCGGGTGGTGTTTCTGTCGGCGTAGCAGTCTCAGATTCTCCTTATGGCCCTTTTAAAGACGCTTTAGGCAAGGCACTTATAACGAACAGCATGACCAATTATGCTCCTCATGGGTGGGACGATCTTGATCCATCTGTTTTCATCGACGATGATGGCCAGGCCTATCTTTTCTGGGGGAATGGTGCTTGTTATTGGGTGAAATTAAAGAAGGACATGATTTCCCTTGATGGGGAAATTCAGCATTTGGATATCAAGGACACAACAGCTTTTGCCGGAAAATTTACCGAGGCCCCCTGGGTCTACAAGAGAAACAAACAGTATTACCTTGTTTACGCTGCGGAATTTCCTGAGAATATAGGCTACTCCACCTCCAAAAACATTGCAGGGCCTTGGAAACAACAGGGCACCCTGATGGCTACCCAGAGGGGCAGCAATACCAATCATGCAGGCATCGTTGACTACAAGAAGAAATCCTATTTCTTCTATCACAATGATGCATTACCAGGCGGCCATAGCTACGACAGATCGGTTGCAGTGGAAGAGTTCAATTACAATGCTGACGGCACAATTCCAAAATTGAGCATGACCGACGCTGGCATTGTCAAAGGAGTGGGGACATTAAATCCATACAAACGGACAGAAGCTGAAACCATCGCCTTTTCAAAAGGCGTGAAGGCGATAGAGAGCAAGGAGAAAGGCGTTATTATCACCTCCATTCATAACGGTGATTATATAAAAGTGCGTGATGTTGATTTTGGAAAAACAGGGCCGTCTTCGTTCAAAGCATCGGCATCCAGCCGCTATAGCGGAGGGACGATTGAAATCCGCACCGATGGCCTGGATGGAAAATTGATAGGGACCTTGAAAATCCACTATACCGGCGAATGGGAAAACTGGAAAGAATTCTCAACGAACATAGAACACGTCAGCGGCGTTCACGATGTTTATTTTGTCTTCAAAGGCGAGGTGCCGCACATGTTGTTTAACTTTGATTACTGGGAATTTATTAAATAGGTGCCCACCAAGACCTTTGTTAGATTGTTCCAGTTCAAGCAGAAGAGTATTCTTTTTAAGAAAAATTTATCCAATTGATTGCGCTTATATCAACTGGCTAGATTACGACTCGCATTTCGACGCCCAGCCTTTCAGGAGAAACCATTGAAAAATTTATTGCGCATCGTATTCGCCGGCGCCCTGTGCCTGCCATTCGCGCCCTTGGCGGCCGCCCCCGTGTTCGCCAATCCCCTGGTGCAGCAACGCGCCGATCCGCAGGTCGTCCTGCACAGCGACGGCTACTACTATTACACCGCCACGGTGCCCGAATACGACCGCATCGAGCTGCGCCGCGCCAAGTCGCTCGATGAGCTCGGTAAGGCCGAGGCCAAAGTCATCTGGCGCAAGCACGACAAGGGCATCATGGGCGGCAACATATGGGCGCCCGAGATTCACCATATTGATGGCAAGTGGTACATCTACTTTTCGGCCGGTACGGCCGAAAACAACTGGGCGATCCGCCTGTACGTGCTGGAAAATGGTTCCGTCAATCCGCTCGAAGGGACATGGACCGAGCGCGGCCAGCTCAAGACGGCCTGGGAAAGCTTCACGCTGGATGCCACCACCTTCGCCCACAAGGGCCAGCGCTACCTGGTGTGGACCCAGCGCAGCGCTGAACCGGAGATCCATGGGACCAACATCTACATCGCCAGGATGGACACGCCGACGTCGATCGCGGGGCCGCAGGTGATGCTGTCAAGGCCGGAATATGCATGGGAAAAGGTGAAGGTCATGGTCAACGAAGCGCCCGCCGTGCTGGTCAAGAACGGCAAGGTGTTCATCACGTTTTCGGCCAGTGCGACCGATGAGAACTACGCGATGGGGCTGCTGACGGCACCGGCCGACGCCGACCTGATGAGCGCGGCGTCGTGGACCAAATCGGCTGAACCCGTATTCAAGACCAGCGAAGCGAATGGCCAATTCGGACCGGGGCACAACTACTTCACGACGACGCCGGATGGCAAACACGACATCCTGATCTACCACGCTCGCAACTATCGCGAGATCAAGGGGGACGCGCTGAACGATCCGAACCGCCACACGCGCGCTCAATTGATCAAATGGCGGAAGGATGGCACGCCCGACTTTGGCGAACCGGTGGCCGATAGTATGCCCAAAAAAGCAAAGTAGGAAGTGCGGCGACGCATCGGATCGCAGGATGTCGCCGCTCCGGTTCGCGAATTCCCGGAAATGACTCCCTGCTTGCCGCCTACCTGGCGGCCGGCGAAGTCGCGTCAATGCAGCGCAGCACGCAGTCACAGTCAAACAATAACAAACCAAAAACCTAGGGATTTCATGCACACGGCAATGAGCACCACGGAGATTTTTCTCCTGGCGATGTTACTCATCTTTTCCATTCCATATTTGATCTGGCGGCTTGGCCGCACCGACTACTGGGCGCCGCTGGTGGTGGTGCAGATCATCACCGGCATCCTGCTGGGCCCGGGCGTGATGGGCGCCGCTTTTCCGGATTACTATGCCTTCGTCTTCAATCCGACCGTGATACAAACGCTCAACGGCATCGCTTGGTGGGCGGTGATGATTTTCGTGATGATTGCCGGTATCGAACTCGACCTGGTAGCGGCCTGGGAACACCGGCGCGAAAGCACCATCACCGCCGGCATGGCGCTTGGCACGCCATTGCTGTTCGGCTGTGTAGCCGCCTTCGGCATGCTGGCCTATGACGGCTGGATCGGTCCCAAGGGCATGACTTGGCAGTTCATCCTGGGCGTCGGCATGGCCTGCGCCGTGACGGCCTTGCCGATCCTGATCCTTCTGATGGAAAAACTGGAAGTACTGCGCCAGCCGATCGGCCAGCGCATCCTGCGCTACGCCAGCCTGGACGACGTGGCGATCTGGGGGGTGCTGGCGCTGATCTTGCTGGACTGGACCCGCGTGGGCCGCCAGATCGGTTTCCTGATCAGCTTCGCGATCGCCGCCTGGCTGCTGCGCAAGCTGATGCGGGCCATTCCTGAGCGCGACCGCTGGTATGTTGGCCTGATCTGGCTGGCCATCTGCGGCTTTGCGGCGGACTGGGCTGGGCTGCACTTTATGGTCGGCGCCTTCCTGGCGGGCGCCGTCATGGATGCTCACTGGTTCGACCAGGCCGAGATGGATCTGATGCGACACCACGTGCTGCTGGCCATCATGCCGGTCTTCTTCCTCAGCACCGGCCTGAAGACCAACTGGGCGGTCGGCGGAACGGCCGTTTTCATTGCCGCGGCGGTGCTGCTGGTGGCCTCGGTATCGGGCAAGATGATCGGCGTGCACATCGCCGGCAAGGTCCTCAAATGGGGCAAGGGAGAGGCCTCGATCATAGGCTGGCTGCTGCAGACCAAGGCGTTGATCATGATCATCTTCGCCAACATTCTGCTCGACAAGGGAATCATCACCAATGAGACCTTCACAGCCTTGCTGTTGATGGCCATCGCCAGCACCATGCTGACCGTGCCCGTGGTGTCGCCAAGACTTCGGGCCATGAAGGAAATAATCTTCCGTTCCCAATAAGAACGCCAGCATGCGCCATTTCGTTCCCCCACGGCCATCGCTCATGAGCGGCGTGCTCTCCTGCGCCGGCATCTTCGCGGCCATTGCCACCCTGGCATATTGTTCGTTCGAACTGAAGGTACTGCTGGCACTGGGTTCCCTGGGGTCGAGCACGGTGCTGCTGTTCTGCTTTCCGGAGAGCCATTTCTCTCAGCCGCGCAGCATCGTCGGCGGCCACTTCGTCAGCACCGCGGTCGGGCTGGCGGCGCTGTCGCTATGCGGGCAGACCTGGTGGGCGCTCGGGGCCGCGGTCGCGCTCGCCGCAGCCGCCATGATGCTGACCCGCACCATGCACCCGCCGGCCGGCTCCAATCCCATCATCGTGTTCCTTGGCTTGGCGGACTGGCATTTTCTGTTCTTTCCGACCCTGGCCGGCGCCGTCGTGCTCGTTTCGGTTGGCCTGGCCTATCACCGCTGGTGTCGGCGCCCTTATCCGCAGTACTGGGGCTTCGAGCACGAGGCGCCCGCGTCGGTGCGGGGCGAGGACAGTGCCGCCGCCTGAATTCAGGCGCTGGCGCCGGCCGCGCCCGCCCTTCAAAAAAGCTCCCGGTCGGGAGCTTTTTTGTTGGCGCAAACACGCAAGCCTCCGGCCACTTCCAAACAACACCCTGAAGGGATCGCACCAATGCCGCGCCGCTCACCGCTCTCCGATACCGAACGCGATAGCTTACTCATGTTGCCAAAAAATCAGGATGACGTGATCCAGCACTACAGCGCATAGCGTGGCGGACCTTGCGATGCAGACCGACAAGGGTATCGTGCTCGCGGGTCATGCCCTGGAAACGCTGCGGAAGCAGCGGATCATTCTACCGGCGCTCACGGTCGTTGAACGCGCTTGCGCAGAAGCCCTGACGCGGGCAAATCGTCGGATCTACCGCAGCTTGACCGAGCCGCTCGACCGCCACCACCGGCGCGGATTGGACAACCTGCTCAACGTCGCGCCTGACGTGAATGTCATCTGGTCCTCCCGATCTTGGCGCCATCCAGCGCGCGGCCCAGGAATGCGAACAGGCCCAAGCGCAGCTTCGGGCGGTTGCCATGCGGGGTATGCCAGGAGACGCATCGTCGCATGTCAATTTGAGCGCAACGGCCTGCCAACGGCAACTAGGCCGTCGCACGAGCGGTTAACCGCTTTTTTCAAGCGGTTTACCACCGCCTTCAGGCGGTGGTGAATTCTCTAAGTGCTTGAATTTATGGAGGCGAGGATCGGAGTCGAACCGACCTAGACGGCTTTGCAGGCCGCTGCATAACCGCTTTGCTACCTCGCCAGAGGGAACTTTGACTAAGAGCATCGGCGGGTTACGCGCCGGTGTCTGGAATTCTGGAGCGGGAGAAGAGTCTCGAACTCTCGACCTCAACCTTGGCAAGGTTGCGCTCTACCAACTGAGCTACTCCCGC
>NZ_FPBO01000010.1 GCF_900116645.1 Pseudoduganella namucuonensis
GATTGAACGTTTTGCGGCACGCCCGACACCGGTAGCGTGGAAGCCCGTGAGCCTGGCCATGTCGGTATAGCTCGGCCCCTCCACAATGAGGACAGCTCGTGCACGTGGTGGCGAGCATATCCCGGATCTCCCCAGCTTCAGCTCCCTTGCTCCATTCATTCAGCATTTCACGAATGACGCCCCGCTGCTCCGGTGACAGCTCAATTAATTGTGCCGCTAGCGCACTGAACTCACTCTTCTTCATCGCCGCCTCCCATGTCTGCAAGTACTTGTCAGACCTGAGTTTGGGCGGGCAGTTCCACACCTAGCCGCGACATAGCCAAAAAAAACGCCCCGCGGAAGGCGGGGCGTTCGGTGGTGGTGGGCTCAGCAGCAGCCGCCGCGCTTGCCGGCGCCGCCGTAGCGGGCCTCCTGGCGTTCGCGGAAGAACTCCTCGTAGCTCATCATCGGCTGGTCCGGATGGATCCTCTCGTGATGCGCCACATACGTGTCGTATTCCGGCAGCCCCACCATCAGGCGCATGCTTTGCCCGAGGTAGCGGCCGGCCTGGACCAGCTCGTCGAACATTATTGCACCGCCGGCATGGCGACCATCGGGCTTTCGTTCGCGGTCGGATGGGCCGCGGCGCGGGCGGCCAGCGCGGCGCGCACGCCGAAGCACAGCACGCTCAGCACCACCAGCATGAAGAAGCCGGCCAGCGACGCGTCCAGGTAGTCGTTGAAGACGATCTGGTGCATCTGCGCCATCGACTTGGCCGGGGCCAGCACCTTGTCCTCGGCGATGGCCGCCGAGTACTTGGCGGCGTGCGCCAGGAAGCCGATTTTCGGGTTGGCGTCGAAGATCTTCTGGTAGCCGGCGGTCAGCGTGCACAGCAGCAGCCACACGGTCGGCGCCATGGTCACCCAGGCGTAGCGGCCGCGCTTCATCTTGAACAGCACGCAGGTCGCCAGGATCAGCGCGATTCCGGCCAGCATCTGGTTGGCGATGCCGAACAGCGGCCACAGCGTGTTGATGCCGCCCAGCGGATCGACCACGCCCTGATACAGGAAGTAGCCCCAGGCCGCCACGCAGATCGCGGTGGCGGTCAGGCCGGCGAAGACGTTGCGCGAATCCTTCATCGACGGCGCGAACGCGCCCAGCAGGTCCTGCAGCATGTAGCGGCCGGCGCGGGTGCCCGCGTCCACGGCGGTCAGGATGAACAGCGCCTCGAACAGGATGGCGAAGTGGTACCAGAAGGCCATCATGGCCTTGCCGCCGATGACGTTGGACAGGATGTGGGCCATGCCCACCGCCAGGGTCGGGGCGCCGCCGGCGCGCGAGATGATGGAGTGCTCGCCGACGTCCTTGGCGGTCTGGGTCAGCATCTCGGGCGTGATGTGGAAGCCCCAGCCGGAGATCACGGCCGCGGCCGCCTCGGGCGTGGTGCCCAGCAGCGCGGCCGGGCTGTTCATGGCGAAATAGATGCCCGGGTCGATGGTGGACGCGGCCACCAGCGCCATGATGGCGACGAAGGACTCCATCAGCATGGCGCCGTAGCCGATGAAGCGGGCGTGGGCCTCGTTCTCGATCATCTTCGGCGTGGTGCCGGACGAGATCAGCGCGTGGAAGCCGGACACGGCGCCGCAGGCGATGGTGATGAACAGGAAGGGGAACATATTGCCCGACCATACCGGGCCGGTGCCGTCGACGAACTTGGTCACGGCCGGCATCTGCAGGTAGGGGGCGACGATGACGATGCCCAGCGCCAGGCCGGCGATGGTGCCGATCTTGAGGAAGGTGGACAGGTAGTCGCGCGGCGCCAGCAGCAGCCACACCGGCAGCACCGAGGCGACGAAGCCGTAGCCGACCAGCATCCAGGTCAGCTCGGTGCCGGTGAAGTCGAACAGCGGCGCCAGCGCCGGGTTCTCCTGCACGAACTGGCCGCCGACGATGGCCAGCATCAGCAGCACGAAGCCGATGATGGAGACCTCGCCGATGCGGCCGACGCGGATGTAGCGCGAATACACGCCCATGAACAGCGCGATCGGTATCGTGGCCATCACGGTGAAGCTGCCCCACGGCGAGTGGGTCAGGGCCTTCACCACGATCAGCGCCAGCACCGCCAGGATGATCACCATGATCATGAAGGTGCCCAGCAGCGCGATGTTGCCGGGGATGGGCCCCAGCTCGGACTTGATCAGGTCGCCCAGCGAGCGGCCGTCGCGGCGCATGGAGATGAACAGGATGATGAAGTCCTGCACCGCGCCGGCGAACACCACGCCGGACAGGATCCACAGCATGCCGGGCAGGTAGCCCATCTGCGCGGCCAGCACCGGGCCGACCAGCGGACCGGCGCCGGCGATGGCGGCGAAGTGGTGGCCGAACAGCACGTTCTTGTTGGTGGGCACGTGGTCCAGGCCATCGTTGAACTTGTAGGCCGGGGTCATGCGGCCGGCGTCCAGGCCGATCACCTTGGTGGCGATGAACAGGCTGTAAAAGCGGTAGGCGATCAGGTACACGCAGACCGCCGCGACGACGATCCAGACGGCGTTGATGCTCTCGCCCCGTTTCAGGGCGATGAAGCCGAGGGCGCCGGCGCCCAGCAGCGATAGCGCCGCCCAGCCGGCGCGGCTCAGGTTTTTGTTCATGCTTCCTCCAAGATGGTGTGTGGTTGTGCGCGCCGTTGTCGGACCCATGCACGGCTTATGGACAGTATTCAGGAATCAAATATCTGCCACAAGCGCAGCACTACGCAGTTGGGCTACGTACAAATACGGAGGGGGAGCAAGCCCGCCCGGCGTACAATTCGGCCATGAAACTGCGCCAAAAAGTCATCTTCCTCGCGATCGTCCCGCTGGTCCTGGCGCTGTTCGCGATCGCCCTCACGGTGCGGCACCAGGTCAACATCCTCGGCCAGCAGCAGCGCGATACCATCCAGCAAGCCTACTTGGCCAGCAAGGAGGCCGAGCTCGAGCACTACGTGACCCTGGCCAGGCACTCCATCAAGCGCCTGTACGAATCCGGCCGCGACGACCCGGCCACCCTGGACGAGGCCAAGCGCATCCTCGGCTCGCTCAGTTTCGGCGACGATGGCTATTTCTTTGTCTACGACATGCAGGGCCACGCGCTGATGCACCCGCGCCAGCCCGAGCTGGTGGGCCAAAACCTGTGGTCGCTGAAGGACCAGAACGGCACGCCGACCATCCAGCGCCTGCTGGCGCGGGCGAAGGAGGGCGGCGGTTTCGAGCGCTACTACTGGGTCAAACCGTCCAGCCACCAGGCCGCGCCCAAGCTGGGCTATGTGATCCCGATGGAAAAGTGGGGCTGGATGCTGGGCACCGGCATCTACCTGGACGACGTCGACCGGGCGCTGGCCAAGATAGACACCCAGCAGCGCGGCAACATCCAGGGCACCATGCTGTGGATCGCCTTCATCGCCACCGCCGCCGCCGTGGTGGTCGGCATCTCCGGCCTGGCGCTCAACATCAGCGAGTCGCGCGTGGCCGACGCCAAGCTGAAGGCGCTGGCCCAGCGCGTGGTGGAGTCGCAGGAGGAGGAGCGGGCGCGGCTGTCGCGCGACCTGCACGACGGCATTTCCCAATGGCTGGTGTCGATCAAGCTGCAGATCGAGGCCGGCATCATCCGCCTCGGCGGAAAGGCCGAGCAGCGCGAGAAGGCCCAGGCCGTGTTCGAGCACACGGCCGAGCAGCTGAACAACGTGCTGGGCGAGGTGCGGCGCATCTCGCACAACCTGCGCCCGGCCATCCTGGACGATCTGGGCCTGGCGGCCGCGCTGGACCACTTGGCCGAGGAATTCCGCGAAGGCAGCGCCATCCCCGTGCTGTTCACCACCGACGGCTGCACCGAGGAACTGGCGGACGTCGCCAACACGGTGCTGTTCCGCATCGCCCAGGAGGCGCTGACCAACATCGAGCGCCACGCCGGCGCCAGCCACATCGAAATCAGCCTGGTCGAGGACGTCCGCGACGAGCGCCGCGGCGTCACCCTGCGCATCGCCGACGACGGCCACGGTTTCGACGCCGACGGCATCGCGGTCCATCCCAAGCGCGGCATCGGATTGCGCAATATGATGGAGCGCATGGACGCGATCGGCGGAAAATTCAGCATCGCCTCCTCGCCGGGCGGCACCGTGGTGCTGGCCCATGTCGCCAACGAAACCTGAACGCCAACGAACCTGAAGCGGCCCATGACGATCAAGATACTTCTGGTGGATGACCACCCACTTGTGCGGGACGGCCTGCGGGCCCGCCTGGAAGCCGTGCCCCAGTTCGAAGTCGTGGCCGAGGCCGGCGGCGCGCAGGAGGCGCTGGAGCAGGCGCGGCACTGCGCCATCGACCTGGTGCTGATGGATATCAATATGCGCGGCGGCAACGGCATCGAGGCCACCGCCCAGTTCCGCCAGCTGTTTCCCGCCATCGCCGTGCTGATCCTGTCCATGCACGACAAGCTCGAATACGTGTCCCAGGCGATCCAGGCCGGCGCCCGCGGCTACGTGCTCAAGGACGCGCCCGGCAAGGACATCGTGGTCGCCATCGAGACCGTCATGTCCGGCGGCATCTATTACAGCACCGCGCTGGCGCGCCAGCTGGCCAAGCCGCTGACCCAGGACTCCCAGCTCACCTCGCGCGAGCACCAGGTGCTGCAGCACATCGCCAACGGCCAGTCCAACAAGCAGATCGCGCGCGACCTCGACCTGTCGGTGCGCACGGTGGAGACCCACCGCCTGAACATCAAGCGCAAGCTCGGCATCGAGGGCCAGGCTGAACTGATCCGCTACGCCGTCCAGTTCGCCAGCGGCCAGCCCTGAGCGGGGAGCGCGCACGCCAGCGCGCAAAACCTGTCCAATCAGCAATTTCTGATATATTCCTGCATCTTGATTCCCAAGAATATAGATTGATTGTTCGCATAGGATTGTGTGTTGCTTTTTGGTAAGCAAAATATTGCCTATCGTCAATATTTGTACTACCATGACAGACACTGCCAACACCGAGATACCGATGTCTTCGTCCGAACCGAGCCCGTTTCCGTTGGTGGGCCTCCAAGCGGTGTCCAACGCTCAGAACGAGTGGGTGGCGCTGTCTTTCCGCGTTCCGGCCGCCCCCGGCGACGCCCTGGCTGCGTTGCTGGCGGCGCTGGCGTATCCCGACGTCCACGCCGCGCTGGCGCCGCTGGACTACGTCGTCTCGCTGCCCGACCCGCTGGCGCTGGACGCCACCCACCTGGAACAACTGCCGCCGGCGCGCGTGGTGCTGGTGGTGCCGGCCGCCGCCTGCGCCGAGCCCGCCGTGCAGGCGCGCTGCAAGCAACTGGCCGAGCGGGGCTACCGCGTGCTGGTCGACGGCGAGGCCGGGATCCACGCCGGGCGCTGCGCCATCCGCGGCATGGCCCACGACTGCGCCCGGGAACTGCCGGGCCCGCTCGCCATGCTGACCATGTCCGGCCCCAACCTGGCGCGCAACGTCGGCGACGCGGCGCGGCTGGCCGAGGCGCGCCAGGCCGGATTCGACTGGTTCAGCGGCGACTACGCCCTGCATCCCGAGCGCGACGGCAACGGCGGCGACGGCACCTCGCGCAAGCGCCTGCTGGCGCTGCTCGGCCTGCTGGCGCGCGACGCCGACTCGCGCGAACTGGAAATCCTGCTCAAGCAAGACCCGGCGCTGGCCTACCACCTGCTCAAGGTGGTCAACTCCGCCGCGTTCGCCCCCAGCTCCCCGATCCACAGCTTCGGCCAGGCCATCAACGTGCTGGGCCGGCGCCAGCTGCAGCGCTGGCTGCAACTGCTGCTGTACGCGCGCCAGGCCGAGGACGGCGCCGCCAACGCGCTGCTGCCGCTGGCGGCCGTGCGCGCCGCGCAGATGGAGGCGCTGGTCAAGCAGCGCGGCGGCGACCGCGACCAGCAAGACATGGCCTTCGTGGTCGGCGTCTTCTCGCTGCTCGACGTGTTGCTCGACATGCCGATGACCGAGATCGTCAGCGCCCTCAGCCTGGACCTGGAAGTGGTGATGGCGCTGCTCGACCGCGCCGGCGCGCTGGGCGAGCTGCTGGCGCTGGTCGAACGCGACATCGCCGACGGCGGCGCGCTGCGCGGACTGGGGCTGGACCACGAAAGCTGGTGGGCCAGCCAACTGCAAGCCCACCACTGGGCCATCCAGGTCAGCAGGAACCTCTAACCATGCTAGCGCACCCGGTCGCCGACTTCCTCAGCAGCAGCGCAGCCTTGTGCGACGCGGTGCTGCGCCTGCGCGGCGCCGCGCTGGCCGACGAGTTGGGCCGGATCGCGCGCGGCGTCGTCAACAGCCCCGAGGGGCGCTACGTGGCCGCCGGCAGCGAAGCGCAGGCGCCCTACCAGGGCAGCCTGGTGCAGGAAATCCAGTTCGAGGACCAATACTTCGGCCACTTCGAAGTGGGCGGGCGCGCCCACTACAGCGACAGCGAGCGCCAGCACCTGGCCAGCCTGGCCACCCTGGCCGCCAGCGTGCTGCAAGTGCACTCCATCGCCCAGCGCAGCGCGCACGCCTACGTGCAGGTCGAGGCTCAACTGCAACACCAGTCCCAGATCCTCGACCAGATCCACGAATCCGTGCTCACGATGGACCTGAACGGCTTCATCACCAGCTGGAACAAGGGCGCCGAGCGGCTGTTCGGCTACAGCCCGGTGGAAGCGCTGGGGCGCAACATCCTGTTCCTGTACGACGACGAGGACATGGGCTTCCACGACGCCTTCCTCGAGCAGGGCGGGCGGCTGATGGAGGTGCGGCGCAAAAAGAAGTCCGGCGAAGTGTTCTGGGCCAGCCTGTCGCTGTCCACGCTGCACGACCAGGACAACAAGCCGGTGGGCCTGATCGCCTACCTGACCGACATCACCGAGCGCAAGCTGGCCGAGGAGCGCATCCACCACCTGGCCTACTACGACGCGCTGACCAACCTGCCCAACCGCACCCTGCTGACCAAGCTGGTCGACCAATCGCTGACGGCCGCGCAGCGCAACAAGACGCACGGCTGCCTGCTGTTCATCGACCTCAACCGCTTCAAGCTGATCAACGACACGCTGGGACGGCGGGTGGGCGACGAACTGCTGCGCGAAGTCGCGCAGCGCTTCCGGGTCGCGCTGCGCGACCAAGACCTGGTGGCGCGGCTGGGCGGCGACGAATTCGCCGTGGGGCTGTTCGACATCCACCAGCACTACGAAGCCAGCATGGTCGCGCAAAAGCTGCTCGCCACCCTGAGCGAGCCGTTCCTGATCGGCGGACAAGACCTGCGCGTGGGCGCCAGCATCGGCATCAGCGTCTTCCCGCAGGACGGCGCCGACGCCGAGACCTTGCTGAGGCTGGCCGACATCGCCATGTACCGCGCCAAGCAGCAGGGCGGCGACACCGATGGCGAGCACGTCGCCTTCTACAGCCGCGACATGAACCAAGGCATGCAAGAGCGCATGCGCATCGAAAGCGGGCTGCGCGCCGCGCTGGGCAGCGGCCAACTCGAACTGCACTACCAGCCCAAGTTCTCGATTTCCAGCGGACAAATCATCGGCGCCGAAGCGCTGGTGCGGTGGCGGCATCCCGAGCGCGGGCTGGTGCCGCCGGCCGAATTCATCCCCCTGGCCGAAGCCACGGGGCTGGTGGTGCAGGTGGGCGAATGGGTGCTCGAAGCCGCGTGTTCGCAGGCGCAGACGTGGAAGCAGGCGGGGCTGCCGCCGATACGGCTGGCCGTCAACGTCTCCGCGCGCGAATTCACCTCCGCCTTGCCCGGGCGGGTGACCGAGACGCTGAAGCGCTACGGACTCGAGCCGTCCTGGCTCGAGCTCGAGATCACCGAAAGCACGCTGATGCACAACATCGACCGGGTGATCGGCATCATGGACCGCATCACGGCGCTGGGCGTGACGTTATCGCTGGACGACTTCGGCACCGGCTATTCGAGCCTGTCATATCTGAAGCGGTTCCCGATCGACACCCTGAAGATCGACCGCTCCTTCACCACCGGCATCCCGAGCGACGCCAACGACTGCGCGATCGCCAGCACCATCATCAGCATCGCCCAGCAGCTCAAGCACAAAGTGATCGCCGAAGGGGTGGAGACGGTGGAGCAGCTCGCGTTCCTCAAGACATCCGGATGCGACGAAGTGCAAGGGTACTTGTTCTCCAAGCCCTTGCCGGCGGTCGAGTTCGAGAAGGCGCTCAGGGAGAATTGGACGCCGGTGCAAGTCCCTGTATAATGCTGCGGTCTAGGAAACGTGGCCGAGTGGTTGAAGGCAACAGTCTTGAAAACTGTCGACGGGGAGACCTGTTCGTGAGTTCGAATCTCACCGTTTCCGCCAAGAAATAAAACAAAGCCGCGTCAGCGGCTTTTTTTTATTCTCTTGGCGGAAACGAGCAGGGCGCCTGCGCGCCCTGCGCGTGAGATTCGAAGGTCCCGAGCGTACTCGCGAGGGGCCGCTCCGAATCGCCCAATTGCTGCCCGCGGGGCGGGCAGCTTCGCGCGCCGAGGGCGCGCGTCGTATCCCCTGACTTTCGGCCGCGCCAGCGGCAGTTTTTCCAAATAACAACAATTCCGACGCCATAGCCGGATGCTCGTCAAATCGAGCCTTAGCGCCATAACGGGTGATTTAACGAGCATGAAAGTGCGACAGTCGGCGGTACTCAGCACGAATGACGCCTTCGACATCGAGCAACGATGACGACCACTTGCGTAACCAAGACAAAGTGTCTACTGGTGGGGATGCCGATCCCAAGGGGCGCGAATGAAAAATGCCCGGAGATACCGGGCATTTTTGATTTCGCCGGGGTGATGGCTTCACTGATCCATTTTCTTCAACAGCTTCGCCACCACATTCGCCGCCTTCTTCGCGGTAGCCTGATCCGGATGCAGCCCATCGCCGATATGCGTAAAGTCCCGCCACATATCCACCACAACCGCGTTCGGCAACTCATCCTCCAAGCGGGTGCGAACCAGATCCCTGAGCAAATTGTAATCCTGCTCCCCGATCACCCAGGCCACCCCTGAAGAAGAGTGAAACAGCGGCAAATTCAAATCCTCATACTTCGGATACACATCAAAAATAGGCGTCAACCCCTTCGAGACAGCGAACTCCCCCAGCGCCACCAGCCGATCGGCAACCGCGTGCAACTCACCCAGCGAGCACGGAGCCGACTGCGGCTGCGGCACCCCCGCCCCGCCCGCGTGCAGACAATCATTACTGATGGTAATCACCACATACTTCGCGTTAAAGCTGGCGAAAGTCGGCGGCAGCGCCACGCGCGCCAGCGCCCGCTGAAGCTGGGTCTGATAACCGTCCCAAGCCGCCGGCCCGCAAGTCGGCGACCCCGGGGGGCACTGCAAACGATCAAAAGTCCCCGCGCCCGCCTGCGCCTCGTTGACGACATACCCCGGCAGTTGCTGGTCGCGCGTCAGCGCCTGTCCCAAGCTCAGATAAGTGCCGAACGCCACGGCCCCGCCGCCGCGCGGCGCGATGCCATTATTAAACGGCGTCTTGCCCTCGGAATAAGAGGCCCCGATCACCAGCAAAGGCAGTTGCGACGGCTTTTGCGACGCCGCCTGCTGCGCGACCGCGCCATGCATTGCCAGCACACTGAAAACGGCGACAGACCATTTTTTGATTTGCATTTTTATAATCCCCCATGGTGGTGACTGCTCCATGACCGACGTTTGTCATGAACAGTAATAATGACACCAAGGAAACGAAGATTGATAAAAATCAACACAAAAAACATGTATGTTGGCAACAGACAAGTGGCTAATCTTATGCTAGGGAGCTCGGCCAAAGCGCGCTGCGCGCCTCAGCGGCTGCGCAGCGACACCGCCGTCCCCCGCAACCCGTCCGCCTCCGCGCGCACGGTGATGGCGCCGGCGGTTCCCGGCTTGGCGCGCACGATGGCCAGCACGTGGCCGTTGAAGGCGCGCCGCGCCGGCGACTGGAAGGGCTCGAAGCTGGTCGGATCGCCGTTGTCGGTGGCGACGATCTCGCCCGGCCCCTCGACGCTGAAGCGCACGCTCTGGCTGGCGCGCGGCGCCGTGCGGCCGTCCCGGTCCACCAGCCGCACGGTGACGAAGGACAGGTCCTTGCCGTCGCCGGCGATCTCGGCGCGGTCGGCCTCGGCCCGCAGCGCCGCCGGCTCCCGCGCCGTCCGCACGGCGTCCCGCGCCCACTCCTTGCCATCCTTGTACGCCACCACGCGCACCTCGCCCGGCGCGTAGGTCACGTAGTCCCAGCGCAGCCGGTACTCGTACGGCGCCTTCTTCTTGCGCCCCTGCGACTTGCCGTTGACGAACAGCTCGGCCTCGTCGCCGGACGTGAACACGTGCACCGGCGTCACCTCGCCCTCGCGTCCCGGCCAGGTCCAATGCGGCAGGATGTGCGCCATCGGCAAGTCCGGCCGCCAGCGCGACTGGTACAGATAGAAGCGGTCCTTCTTGAACCCGGCCAGGTCGATGATGCCCGAGTACGAGCTGCGCGCCGAATAATAGGGCGTGGGCTCGCCGATGTAGTCGAAGCCGGTCCACACGAATTCGCCCGCCACGTAGGGATTCTGGTCCTGCGCCGCCCACGAACGGTCGGCCGAGCTGCCGAAGTCCGCCGCGAACAACTCGTAGGCGCTGACCTGCGCCGTCTTCGGATCGCCGCCCGATCCCGGCCGCACCGGCGCGCTGTTCACGCCCGGCACCGGGAACTGGTACTCGCCCCGGCTGCTCAGCGCCGACGCGCTCTCGGCGGACAGGATCATCTTGTCCGGGAACCTGGCGCGGAAGGCCGGGAACTGGCCGGGGAAGGCGCGGATGCCGGCGCCCTGGTAGTTCAGGCTGATCACGTCCATCGTCGCCGGCAGCGGCATGTCGGCCTTGGCGAAGTTCATCGCCGTGGTGGCCGGGCGCGTCGGGTCCTCCTCGCGCGTGATGGCCACCAGCCTGCGGCCGATGGCGGCGCCGGCTTCGCCCGTGTACTGTTCGCCCACCTCGTTCCCCACGCTCCACATGATCACGGACGGATGGTTGCGGTCGCGCCGCAGCATGGCGCGCAGGTCCTGCTCCTGCCAGTCCGGGAACAGCAGGTGGAAGTCGTGCGGCGTCTTCTTGCGCTCCCAGGAATCGAACACCTCGTCCATCACCAGGATGCCCATGCGGTCGGTCAGCTCCAGCAGTTCCGGCGCGGGCGGGTTGTGGCTCATGCGCAGGGCGTTGGCGCCCATCTCCCTCAGCAGCTCCAGCTGGCGCTCGGCCGCGCGCACGTTGAAGGCCGCGCCCAGCGCGCCCAGGTCGTGGTGGTTGTTGACGCCGTTGATCATGACCTTCTGGCCGTTCACATGCAGGCCGTGGTCCGGATCGAAGCGCAGCGAGCGGATGCCGAACGGCGTCTCGTAGCGGTCCAGCGTCCGGCCGTCGCGCGACACGGTGGTCACCGCCACGTAGCGGTTGGGGCGCTGCTGCGGCGGCGGGCCCCACAGCTTGGGCCGCGCCACGCGCGCGGCGCCGTTGACGGTGGCGCTGGCGCCCGCGCCCACCCGCACGCGCTCGGGCGCGATGGCGGCGACGGCGTTGCCGGCCGGCTTGCCGTCCGCGCCCAGCTCGAAGATCCGGGTGGCCACGTCCAGCTCGGCGGCGGCCGCGCCGTCGTTGTCCACCTTGACGGCCAGCTCCACGCGGGCCGCCTCCGCGGACACCTCCGGCGTGGTGACCACCGTGCCCCAGTGCGCCACGTGCACCGGCTGCGTCTTGGTCAGCCACACATTGCGGTACAGGCCCGCGCCGGGATACCAGCGCGCCGATTCGGCCGGGTTGTCCAGCCGGATGGCCAGCTGGTTCACGCCGCCCGGCACCACGTGCGGCGTCAGGTCGACGCGGAACGAGGCGTAGCCGTAAGGCCAGCCGCCCACCAGCCGGCCGTTGAGCCAGACCGTGGCGTGCGACATGGCGCCGTCGATGTCCAGGAACAGCGATTTGCCCTTGTCGCCGGCCGGGATGTCCAGCGCCTTGCGGTACCAGGCCGGCCCCCAAGTCTTGAGGCGGCCCATGCCGCCGTACGGCCCGCTCTCCAGGAACGGCCCGGCGATGGCCCAGTCGTGCGGCAGCGTGACGGCGCGCCACGCCTTGTCATCGAAATCGTGCCGGAGGTAGGAGACGTCGGGCGTGGGCGCAGCCGACGGCGGCCGCGCGCGGCGCGCGGGATCGGCCACGAAGGCGTTGCCGAAGGAGAGGACCCAGGGCTTCAACAGGCCCTCGGCGGGGCGCAGCGGCTTTTCCGCCTCGTCGGGCCGGGCGTCGGCCACCTTGCCGTCCGCGCTCTCCCGGATCTCCGGGCGCGTGTCGTACTGGAGCAGGGCGGCGGCGCCCTCCGGGTCGCCCATCTGGAAGCGCCAGCCCTCGTTGAGGGACAGGCGCTGGCGCGGACCGGCGGCCGGGGAATCCGCCAGCGACGCGGCGGCGGCGGGCCGGACGATCCAGCCGGCGCCGCCGTCGGGCAGGGCCAGCAGGCCGGAACAGGCGAGCAGGGCGAGTACCCCGCGCGCGGCGGGGACAGTGTAGGGTGTCAAACGGCTCTCCTTTATGTGCGGCGTGCTACCAGCTCATAACAATTTATGATAGCGCAACCATTTTTGGAGTCTAAGCAGTTTGACCGGCGCTGTCAATCGGGAAGGGGTCAGTAGTCGAACTTCGTGCTGCGGCCGGCCTTGACGCGCCGGGGCCGCACGATTTCAGGCTCCGCGGCCGCCGCGGCGGCGGCCTGCAGCCGCTGGGCGCGGCGTTCCTCGCGCGCCTGCTCGCGCCGCGCGTTTTCCTCGTCGATGCGCTGGCGCACCTTGAGGCGGTCGCGGCAGTCGAGCAGCAGGTTCAGCTTCTGCATCAGCGCCGCCAGCCAGGCCAGCGCGAAGGCCAGCAGCGCCACGGCGTAACCGTTCTGCCACAGGCCGAAATTCTGGTCGATCATAGGAAAGATGGGGCGCGCCTGCTCCAGGCAATGCTGGCCGAAGATGGCCAGCGCGGCCGCCATCACGCCCCACATCACCGTGGTGACGATTTGCCAGCTGGTGGCTTTCAGGCGTTCCTCCAGCAGGAGGCAGGTTTCCGAGACGTGGTTCATGGTTCCGGTGCGGCTAAAATAAAGCGTTCATGCGTGGGCAAATTATGTCACAAAATTGCCTATCCTTGAAGTAATGTTTCCTCGCGGAATTGATTTATATCGACCTCCACGCGCCGCGCCGTGCGACCATGGACGCCCACAAGGAGCCCCCATGGACATCGCCGTCTTCAGTACCCAGCCCTACGACCGGCGCTTCCTCGACGAGGCGCTGCGCCACCACCACGGGGACGGCGGCGCCGTGGCGCTGCGCTACCACGAGGCGCGGCTGACGCTGGAGACGGCGGCGCTGGCGCGGCGGTGCGGCGCCGTGTGCGTGTTCGTTAACGACGCGCTCGACGCCGCCGTGCTGGAGGCGCTGGCGGCGCAGGGCGTGCGCGCGGTGCTGCTGCGCTGCGCCGGCTACAACCAGCTGGACGTGGAGGCGGCCCGCCGGCTCGGCCTGTTCGTCGCCCGCGTGCCAAGCTATTCGCCCGAGGCGGTGGCCGAATTCACGCTGGCGCTGGTGCTCACCCTCAACCGCCACACGCACCGCGCCTACGCCCGCGTCCGGGAAGGCAACTTCGCGCTGGACGGGCTGTTGGGCAGCAATCTGCACGGCAAGACCGTGGGCCTGGTCGGCGTCGGCCAGATCGGGCTGGCGGCGGCACGCATCTTCCGCGGCTTCGGCTGCCGCGTGCTGGGCGCCGACCCGGCGCCGCTGCCGGAGTTCGCGGCGCTGGGCGAGCTGGTGCCGCTGCCGCGGCTGCTGGCGGAGTCGGACATCGTGTCGCTGCATTGTCCCTTGTTCCCCGAAACTCGCCACCTGATCGACGCCGCCGCGCTGGAGCGGATGCGGCCGGGCGCCATGCTGGTCAACACCTCGCGCGGCGCGCTGGTCGACACGGCGGCCCTCGTCTCCGCGCTCAAGACGCGCCACTTGGGCGCACTGGCGATCGACGTCTACGAGCAGGAGGCCGAGCTGTTTTTCCAGGACCGTTCGTCCGACATCATCCCGGACGACGTGTTCCAGCGCCTGCTGACCTTCCCCAACGTGCTGGTGACCGGCCACCAAGGCTTCTTCACCATCGAGGCGATGCGCGAAATCGCCGACGCCACCTTCCGCAACCTGGCCTGCCACCTGGCCGGCGCGCCTTGCGCCCACCGCGTGCCCGGCACTTGCTAGGGCCTGCTCTTACAAGCAGGGTAGGCATAATCCGATAGCTGCCTTGCCCGACTGGCCGCATGATGGGGTTACCGGAACGTATCCGCGAAGCGGACTAGCGCAGCTCATCCCTTCGCCGATGCGACTCCGGCCACTGACTGTCTCAACACTTCCAAGGAGAGCATCATGGCATCGTCGAAAAAATCCAGCGGCAAATCCAGCGGCAAATCCAGCAGCGCCAGCAAACAAAGCGCCGGCGGCGGCAACAGCCAGTCCGGCGACAAGGGCTCGGGCTCGGGCACCCAGGGCGGCACCCACGAGCAGCACGTGGCGGCCGGCAAGCAGAGCCACAAGAACGACGCCGGCAAGCAGTCCTCGTCCGGCTCCCGCTCCGGCGGCAAGCGCTGAGAGGCTGATTCCAGGGGGCGTGCCACGCCCCCGCACGCTTGAACACGGCAGGTCCGCGACGGGCCTGCTCATGTAAAATTCCCTCACCTGCCCCTACCGTCCGAACCATCATGCAAGCCGACGCCGCTCCATGTTCCGTACTGCTGATCGACGATGAACCGTTGGCGCAGCATTTCGTCCAGCGCGGACTGGAGAGCTGCGAGGGCGCCATCCTGCATTTCGACAGTTCCCCCGAGCGCGTGGTCGAGCGCGTGAAGGCGCTCGACGCCACCGTGGTGCTGGTGGACCTGCGCATGCCGGGCGCCGACGGCTTCGACGTGATCCGCTGGCTGCGCGCCGACCGCGACACCGAGCACGTGCCGGTGATCCTGATGTCGTCCGAGGAGGACCCCGAGATCAAGGCGCGCGCCTTCGACGCCGGCGCCAACGACTACCTGGTGAAATGGCCGGACCCGCGCGAGCTGGCCGCGCGCCTGCGCTACCACAGCGGCGCCTACCTGGCGCGCATGCAGCGCGACGCGGCCTTCCTGTCGCTGCGGCGCAGCCAGGACGAGCTGCGCGCCAGCCAGGCCGCGCTGCACCACGCGCAAAAGATGGAGGCGATCGGCCAGCTGACCGGCGGCGTCGCCCACGACTTCAACAACGTGCTGCAGATCATCGGCGGCAACCTGCAGCTGGCCAAGATGATCGGCACCGTCAGCGACGACGCGCGCGCCCGCATCGACCTGGCGCTGGGCGGCGTGGAGCGGGGCGCCCGTCTGGCCTCGCACCTGCTGGCGTTCGCGCGCCGCCAGCCGCTGCAGGCGGTGGTGACCAACCCCGGCACCGTGCTGCGCGACATGCAGGACATGCTGAACCATGCGCTCGGCCCGCGCACCACCATCGTCACCGACATCGCCGAGCCGCTGTGGAACACGCTGGTCGACGCCGGCCAGCTGCAGAACGTGATCCTGAACCTGGCCATCAACGCGCGCGACGCGATGGGGCAGGGCGGGATACTGACGCTGCGCGCCCGCAACGTGCCGCACAGCGCGCCGGCGCCGGCGGCGGCCTCCGGCGGCGACCACGTGCTGATCGAGATGGCCGACAACGGCGCGGGCATGACGCCGGCCGTGCTGGAGCGGGCCTTCGAGCCCTTCTTCACCACCAAGCGGCACGGCGAGGGCACGGGCCTGGGGCTGAGCATGGCGTACGGCTTCGTCAAGCAGTCCGGCGGCGAGATCACGCTGGACAGCACCGAGGGCGTGGGCACCTGCGTGCGCATCTATCTGCGCCGCTGCCACGAGGTGGCGCGCGAGGAGGACATGGACGCCGACCACACGCTGGTGGGCGGCATGGAGACCATCCTGGTGGTGGAGGACGAGGAGGCGGTGCGCACCGCCACCGTGGACCTGCTGTCGGCGCTGGGCTACAAGGTGCTGGCGGCCGCCACGGCCGACGAGGCGGTGGAGCTGGTGCGCTCCGACACGCCCATCGACCTGCTGTTCACCGACGTGATCATGCCCGGCCGGATGAGCTGCATGGAGCTGAGCGACGAGGTGCGGCGCCTGCGGCCGGACACGCAGATCCTGTTCACCTCCGGCTACCTGGAGGGCGTGCTGGCGCACCAGGGCCAGCTGGACCCGTCCATCAGCCTGCTGCAAAAACCGTACGGCGCCGACGTGCTGAGCGCGCGCATCCGCCACCTGCTGCGCCGCGCGCGCCGCAAGGACGCCGCCTAGGCGAGGCGGCGCGCGCCCGGCTTCACGCCGTCCGGGCCTTGCCCACCAGCGCGAGCTGGCGCGTGGCGGGCCGCGCGGCGGGCGCCGCGGCGCCGGCCTCGCTTTCCAGCAAGGTAAACACCCCCACCGCCTCCGACAGGGCGCCGGCCTGCCGCTTCAGGCTCTCCGACGCCGCCGCCGCCTGTTCCACCAGCGCGGCGTTCTGCTGCGTCATCTCGTCGATCTGCGTGATGGCCTGGTTGACCTGCTCGATGCCGGCGCTCTGCTCCTGCGCCGCCAGCACGATCTCGGACATGATGGCCGTGATGCGCTCCACGCTGGTGACCACGTTGCCCATGGCCTTGCCGGCGTCGGCCGCCAGCGCGTTGCCGGCGTCGACCTTCTGCACGCTGTCGTTGATCAGGTCCTTGATCTCCTTGGCGGCGCTGGCGCTGCGCTGCGCCAGGTTGCGCACCTCGGAGGCCACCACCGCGAAGCCGCGCCCCTGTTCGCCGGCGCGCGCCGCCTCCACCGCCGCGTTCAGCGCCAGGATGTTGGTCTGGAAGGCGATGCCGTCGATGACGCTGATGATGTCGACGATCTTGCGCGAGCTGTCGTTGATGGCGCCCATGGTCTGCACCACCTGCGCCACCACCTTGCCGCCGTTGCTGGCCACGCTGCTGGCGCTGTTGACCAGTTGGTCCGCCTGGCGCGCGTTGTCGGCGCTCTGGCGCACGGTGGAGGTGATCTGCTCCATCGAGGCCGCCGTCTGCTCCAGGTTGGAGGCCTGCGCCTCGGTGCGGGCCGACAGGTCCGAATTGCCGCTGGCGATGTCGGTGGAGGCGTGGCCGATGGTGTCGATGCTGCCGCGCACGCTGCTGACGATGTCGACCAGGCTGTCGTTCATGGTCTTGAGCGCCGCCATCAGCTGCGCCGTTTCGCTTTTCCCGCCCGATTTGAAGCGCGCCGTCAGGTCGCCCTGCGCGATGCGCTGTGAAATCCGGACCGCCTCGGACAGCGGCTCGCTGACCGAGCGCGCGATCATGCGGGCGATCAGGCCGGCCAGCGCCAGCAGGCCCAGCATGGCGCCTATCATCGTCCAGCGCGTCGCGCGCAGGTCGCCCGCCCGATCGACGAGCATGGTTTCCAGCTCCTTGCTGGCGGCCTGGTTGACGCTGAATTGCGCGTCGATGGCCCGGGTGGTCTGGGCCACGTAATCGACCGACGAATAGTCCAGCGTTTCCGGGCGCACGATATGGTCGGTGGCGATCTGCATGACCTTGCTGGTCATGTCGTTCGCCTCCTGCCACTGCGCCTCGAGCCTGGCCTTGAGCGCGGGATGGGCGGCGGCGGCCTTGTGGAAGGCGGTGCCGGTCTGCAGCAGCCGGTCGTGCACGCGCGCCACGATGGCGGCCAGCACCTGGCGGTCCTCCATCGTCGCTTCCTTCTTCACCAGCAGGCCGGCGCCCTTGGCGCGCATCTTGCCGGTTTCCTCGGCCAGGTAGGGCAGCTGGTAATACATGGACTGGATCAACTGGTAGCTGGCCACCTCCGGGTCCAGGCTCAGGCCGAACAGGTCGCCCGTCAGGTCGTTGACCACCAGCAGCTTGGGCACCAGGGCCGTGTGGGCGGCGTAGCTTTCCGGCACGGTGATGCCGCCGCTGGCGACGCGCGCGCGCAGCGCCGCCCAGTCGCGCTTGGGACCCTCCCACGCCTGTTCGATGGCCTTGTCGTTGAAGCCGCGCACCAGCGCATCCATTTTCTCGTAGGCCTGGTCGGCCTCGCGCTGCTTGGCGTCGCGCTTGTCCTTCGCCTCGGCCACGCCGCCCAGCACCAGGGCCGACAGGCCGCGGTGCTGCTGGGTGTACTGGATGACCTGGAGGATGGTGGCGGTCGGCGCCAGCCCCGCGATTTCCGTTTGCGCCGCCACCAGCGATTTATTGGCCTCGCGCAGATACAGGGCGGTGGGGATGCTGGCGAGCGCCAGCCCGATCACGCTGAGGATGATGAACTTCTGCCATAGCAACAGCCTGTCGAGCATCGAATGGATGTCCACGATGTATCCCCTTAAACGTTTATATGATTATTTTTTATGGGTCCAGCTGTTTAAATTGATTCTAGGCTTATTTCCCCGGGAATACGAGCGGGGTGTTGTATTGTCGCTAGGCAATATGCCGGCCGGCTCAAATCCGGTCGCTTTCCTTGCGCACCACGCGGCCGATGATGATGCAGTCGTTGCCGCGGCAGACCTTGCGGTGGTATTTGCGCTGGTCCGGATTGTCCGACGTGAGCCACCACTGGCCGGCGTCGCGCGACATGCGCTTGACCACCGGCTCGCCCTCGTAGTTGACGGCGAACACGGCGCCGTCCACCGGCTTGTTGTCGGCGGTGTTGATGATGACCAGGTCGTCCTCGTACAGCGAGGGCTCCATGCTCTCGCCGCGCACCTTCACGCCGATCAGCCGCTCGGGTATGTAGCCGTTGCGGTCGGCCCAGTGGCGCGGCACGCTGACGGTGCTGCCGTCGTAGGTTTCCGGTTCCACCGCGAAGCCGCTGATGCCGGCCGACAGGCGCAGCCTGACCTTCTGGATCTGGTAAAAGCGCGTGTCGTCCTCCGGCGCGACCACCACTTGCGAGAACGACGCGGGCGCCGCCGCCGCCGCGCCGCGCTCGCGCTGGCCGATGCCCTCGTGCAGCCACTCGAAGGTGACGTTGCAGGCGCTCGCCAGTTGCACCAGCGTGTGCGCCTCCGGCCCCTTCTTGCCGACACCGTTGAGGATGCGATTGATGGTGGGTTGCGGCACGCCGGAGGCGCGCGCGAGCGCGCTCTGCGATTCGAAACCCGCTGCTTTCATGGCTGAGTCCAGCCGGCTAGAGATGTCCATACACGTACTATACATCCTCGTATAGGACAAGGCAACTATTATCCATTCGGGTATTGATGATCTATTCATTCTCGTATATATTGTTCTTTATGGCAAGCACTTATCAGGAGGACAAGGGGATGACTATGGCTATGGATATCGTAAGCAAGGATGTAAACCAGGACGCGATTTTCACCAGCGCGGGACAGGCGGTGCACGTCGCCTACATGATCACGGGGCAGGACGCGCCGCAGGACGCGCCGCTGCGCAAGATGCTGATACGGATGCTGGAAAGCGCGCCGCACACCGGCAGCGAGCAGCGGGAGTGGCTGGAGCAGTTGCGCGGCGCGCCGTCGCGCCGCGTCAACTTCGCGGGACTGAGCCCGCTGGAGGTGCGCGCCCAGTGCGCGCTGATCGTACTGGCGGTGCGGAGCAAGCTGCCGTGCACGGAGATGTGGGCGCTGCAGGCGCGCTACGGCCACACCGACATGGAGGACGAGGACGGCGAGCGCCGCTTCGCCTTCTCGGCCGAGCGCATCGCCGCCATCAAGGGACTGTCCGACTGGCTGGCGCCGTCGTTCCCGGCGGTGCGGCCCTTCGCCGTGGACTGCATGATCGGCAAGCTGTACGCGAACCACAAGAAGATGGAGATCAGCTTCCGCGAACTAGCGGGCAATTTCGGCGGCAACCATATGACGTACGCGCGCGCCTATGAAAAAATGCGCGGCCGCCTGCGCGAACTGGAGCAACTGGCGCTGGACCGCCTGGAGCCCTATCTGCGCGAGCAGGGCGTGGTCGGCGACTTTTTTTGAGGAATGTTGAAAATAGTGCTTGACGGACTTGTTACAGCGCATATATGATTCAGTCATCATCGCAGTAATTGCATCAAAAGCTCGCCTAGGCGGGCTTTTTTATTGACCCCGCCCGGTTTCGCCGCGCGGGGTTTTTTTTCGTCTCAGGAGTCCGCCGACGTGACCGACAAACTACACAACCTGGAACAGCTGCACGAGGCGATGCGCGCCGGCCTCGCCGCCAAGCTGCCCGACGTGCCCACCGTGGCGCATCATCCGGCGGAGGGCGCCGCGCCGGCGCTGCCCGCCATCCTCATCGAACTGGCGCGGCTGGAACCCGGTCGCGACCCCGGCAGCGGCCAGGCCGGGCTGCGCGGCCGCTTCGAGGCCCGCATCGTGGCCGACGCGGCGGCGCCCGGCGCCGGCGCGCTGGTGCGCGAACTGGCGGCCCGGCTGGCGCTGGCGATCAAGGACGAGAACTGGGGCGTGCCGGCCGGCATGGCGCAATTCGCGCAGGCCGCGCCGGACACGTTGGTCGAGGCCGGCCGGGTGGCCTGGCGGCTGGAATGGACCCAGGAATTCGAGCTGGGCGAACCGGCCTGGCCCTATCCGGACAGCGGCGGCGCCGCGCTGATGCTGGGCCTGGACCCGGACACGGGGCCAGGCCACGAGGCGCGCTACTGGCAGGCCGGCGCCGAGCCGGCCGCCGCGGCTTGAAGGGGGCGGGTATGGACTATCCCATAGCGGAACTGGACCGCCGCCTGGCCGCGCTGATACAGGCGGGCGTGGTGGCCGAGGTCGACCACGCCTCCGCGCGCTGCCGCGTGCGGGTGGGCGAGTGGGTGTCGGCGCTGCTGCCCTGGCTCAGCCTGGGCGCCGGCGAGGCGCGCCACTGGCGCCCGCCGTCGGTGGGCGAGCAGGCCTTGCTGGTCTCGCCGTCCGGCGAACCGGCCGCCGGCTTCGTGCTGCCGGGCTTCTACGCCGCGGGCCACGGCCAGGCCGGCGACCGGCGCGCCAAGGCCGTGGCCTGGCGCATGCCGGACGGCTGCCTGCTGGAGTACGACTGGGAGGCCGGCGCGCTGAGGGCCACGGGCTGCGAGACGGTCAGCGTGGAGGCCAGCGGCGAGATCACGCTCAAATGCGCGTCGCTGCTGGTGGACGCGCCGCGGGTCAGCTTCAAGGGCGATGTCAGCATCGCAGGTAACGTCAAGGCCGGCGGCGACGTCGACGCCGCCGGCGCCGTCATGGATGGCGGCGGCAACAGCAACCACCACGTGCATTAACAACGCTTCATCCCCAACCAAGGCCCGCCCGCGCGGGCCTTTTTCATTTCAAGGAGAAAAACATGGCGAAAGCCGCACCCAAAACCCCCATCGTGTTCCGCGACACCGCGTTCAAGAGCCGCGGCATCGTGCTGGCCGACGGCACCATGCACCGCGTGGTGCAAGGCCACATCACCGCCGCCAGTCCCGAACTGATCGCCCACCTGGACCGCCACGCCGAATTCGAGCGCGTGCCGGTCGTGCGCGCGGCGGCCTGACCATGGCCATCGCCGGCATGGACAGGCAAACCGGCCAGCCCCTGGGCGGCGTGGCCCACCTGCTGCAGAGCGTGCGCGACATCCTGACCACGCCGCAGGGCAGCCGCCGCGAGCGGCCCGAGTACGGTTCGGACCTGCCGCGCATGGTGGACCTGCCGCTGACGCCGGGCTGGAAGTCCTCGGTGCAGGCCGAGGTGGCGCGCGCGCTGGGCCGCTGGGAGCCGCGCCTGGAACTGCGCTCGGTGACGGTGGAGTCGGTGATCGACGGCAGCGTCACGCTGAAGCTGCGCGGCGAGTTCCTCGGCACCGCCATGATTATGGAAGTGAACACATGAGCATCATCGACCTCACACAACTGCCTCCGCCCGACGTGGTGGAGGCGCTCGATTTCGAGCGCATCTACCAGGACATGCTGTCCGGCTTCCGCGCCTCCATGGGCGAGGGCTGGAACGCGGCCCTGGAGTCGGACCCGGTGGTCAAGCTGCTGCAGCTGGCCGCCTACCGCGAACTGCAGGTGCGGGCCCGCGTCAACGACGCGGCGCGCGCCAACCTGATCGCCTTCGCCGAGGGCGGCGACCTGGATCACGCGGCGGCCTTTTACAACGTTGAACGGCTGCGCGACGAGGCCGGCCAGGAAGAGGACGACGAGCGCCTGCGCCTGCGCACGCAGCTGCGGGTGGCCGCGCTGGCGGCCAACGGCACGCCGGAACAGTACCGCCACGTGGCGCTGTCGGCCAGCCTGGAAGTGCGCGACGCGGGCATCATGCCCTCGCCGCCGGGCAGCGTGGCGCTGGCGGTGTGGCCGCAATCGGGCGCCGACGCCGGCGCCGTGCTGGCCGACGTGCGGCGCGCCTTCGCGGCGGACGACGCCAAGCCGCTGGGCGTGCCGCTGTCCGTGGCGCTGGCGCTGCCGCGGGCGGTGGACGTGACAGCCACCGTGTACCGCGAAAGCACGGCGCCGCCGGACCTGGTGGCGCGACTGCGGGAGGCGCTGCCGCCGCAGATCGCCGCGCACGCCAGGCTGGGGCGCGACGTGCCGGCGTCCTGGATCTCCAGCCGCCTGCACGCGCAGGGCGTGTCGCGCGTGCAGCTCGACAGCGGCGGCGTCGCGGTGGCGCCGAACGAGTACGCGGCGGCCGGCGCGATCCAGGTGCTGGACGGGGGTGTCGCATGGTAGCGGCGGCGCTGGACGACGCGCCGGCGGACGCGGCGCGCCTGCTGCCATCGAACGGCACGCCGCTGGAGCGCGCGCTGGCGCGCGCCGCGTCGCGCGCCGCGCTCGACACGCTGGCCGACGCGCCGGCCGGCCTGCGCCACACCCGTCCGGCGGGCGTCGCGCCCTGGCAGGCGGCCGAGTGGCGGCTGGCCGAGTTCGCGCGCTATTTCGGCGGCACGGAGGAGCTGATCGCGCAGGGCCTGCCCTGGCTGCGGCAGCGCGGCAGCGCGGCGTCCGTCAAGCGGGCCTTGTCGTGGATAGGCTTCGACGCCGCCGTCGGCGAGGACGACCCCCATCTGCAGCTCGACCCCGGCGCGGCGGACGCCCCCGCGCGGCTGGCCGACATCCGCCACCTGGCGGAGGCCTCGCTGCCGGCGCACGTGCGGCTGTACCGGCTGTACCACGGCTACGACCTGCGGCGCGCCCGGTTGTCCGGCGCGACGGCGATGGACGCGGCCATGCTGTCCGACGATTCGGGCGTGTGGCGGGACGGCGTCAAGCTGTCCTTCGGCAGCGTGCACCGGGCCGGCGTGGACGCGGCGGCGGGCCGGCGCATCGCGCTGGGCCGCACCGACGGCCGGCTGGACCGCCTCTACATCGAGGACCAGTCGCGCCTGTCGGTGTCGCCGTACGACGTGGCGCCGGTGCTGAACCACCGCATCCTGGCGGGCCAGCTGATCACGGTCAGCAATCCGCGCCCGCTGGAGAACCCGGATTCGATCTCGCGGCGGCGCAACATCCGGCGCGCCAACATCGCGCTGTCCGACAGCGACGAGATCGGCGCCATCAACGCCGTGTTCCAGCGCGACTACTGGCACCAGCCGCCGGAGGTCATGCGCCTGTCGGCCGCGCCCCTGTCCGCCTACGACGGCCGCATCGAGCGGCGCCCGGTGGACGAGATCAGCACGCTGTACGCGGGCGCGCTGTCGTTCTCCGACGTGGGCGGCGCGCTGGCCTCGTTCGCGGTGGTGGAGGTGCGCTCGATCGGCGCGGTTCCGACCAACCAGCCGACGGCGCAGCCGCGGGTGGGCGTGGAGTTCGTGCGGCCGTCGCTGAGCCGCTTCGGCGCGGTACTGAATCCGGCCCCCGCCATGTGGGCCTTCGAAGGCGCCGGCCCCTGGTCGCAGGACGCGGCCACCGGCTGGGAAGAAGCAACACCGTGGGGCTCCGGCCTGCGGCAAACATGAACCTGATTTTTCACAAGGAGTTTTGAATGGCGATATTGACTTCCTCGGGTCGCGCGGCCGTCGCCGCGTCGATCAAGGCCATGCCCCTGCACCTGGCGTGGGGCGCGGGCCTGCCCTCGTGGGACGCGACCCCCGAACCCGAACCGGTGCTGGCCACCGCGCTGCAAAGCGAAATCGGCCGCCGCGAACTGACGCAGGCGCTGTTCTGCGTGCCGGACGCGAACGGCGAGGTGATCGTGCCGACCGGCCGCTTCTCGATCAGCAACGAGCCGACCAACAACCTGTACCTGCGCTTCAACTTCGACTTCGCCGACGCGGCCTCGTCGGACATCCGCGAGGTGGGCGTGTTCGTCGGCACCGTCGTCAAGAGCGGCCTGCCGCCGGGCCAGAAGTACTTCACGCTGGCCGAGCTGCAGCAGCACGGCCAGCTGCTGGCGCTGGAGCGCCTGCCCAAGTTCAGCCGCAACGCGGCGGTGCGGCAGACGTTCGAATTCGTGATCACGTTCTAAGGGAAAACCATGGCTGAAAATCTGTTACACCATTACGACCGCCACGACCCGGCGCGCAACTACGAGAAGCACCTGTTCCGCGCCGGCTACGTGCTGCAATCGGCGGAGCTGAACGAGATCCAGAGCGCCTCGCTGCAGCGCCTGAAGACCGTGGCCGACGCGCTGTTCAAGGACGGCGACATCATCCGCGACGCGCAGATCAACGTGAACCAGGCCACCGGCGTCACCAAGTGCGGCGCCGGCGCGGTCTACCTGCGCGGCGCGGTGCGCGGCGTGGCGGCCAGCCAGGTCGCCATCCCGGTGGACAAGACCGTCTCCATCGGCATCTACCTGGTGGAGCGCGTGGTCACCGAGCTGCAGGACCCGGCGCTGCGCGACCCGGCCTCCGAGGTGCGCAACTACCAGGAGCCGGGCGCCGGCCGCCTGGAGGTGTCGACCGCGTGGGGCTGGCAGGCGGCGGGCCAGACCGACGGCAAGGTGGGCGAGTTCTATCCGGTGTACGCGGCCGACATGGGCGTGCTGCGCTCGAAGTCCACGCCGCCGCAGCTCGATTCGCTGTCGCAGGCCATCGCCCGCTACGACCGCGATTCCACCGGCGGCGACTACGTCGTCAACGGCCTGAAGGTGACCATGCTGCCGGACCTGAACGGCGTGCAGCAGTACAGCGCCGACGCCGGCTCGGCGCGCGTGAACGGCTTCGCGGTCGAGATCCCGGCCTCGCGCCGGCTGCCGTACAGCGCCGCGCCGGACATCAAGTTCATCGATTCCGAACCGTGGCTGTCGACCACCATCGGCGCGCAGCGCGTCACCTTCGACCGCACGCCGGTGCAGAACATCACGCAGGTGCGCGTCACGGCCGAGAAAAGCGCCGAGATCGTGCACGGTTCCTTCCTCGGCTCGCAGGACGCGCTGCCGAACAGCTCCATCGTCGAGATCGTGGAGGTGAAGCAGGGCGGCACCACCTACGCGCAAGGCGTGGACTACAAGCTGACCGGCCAGAAGATCGACTGGAGCCTGGACGGCGCCGAACCGTCCATCGGCTCGACCTACACCGTCAAGTTCCGCCACATCGCCTCGGTCTCGCCGACGGCGGTGGACGAAACCGGCTACACGGTGACCGGCGCCGTGGTGGGCACGCTGATACAGACCTCGTACAACGTCAAGTTGCCGCGGGTGGACCGCCTGTGCCTGACGCAGGAGGGCGTGTTCGAATGGGTGCGCGGCACCTCGACCGACTTCGATCCCGTGCCGCCGCCGGTGCCCAACCAGTTCCTGCCGCTGGCGCTGGTGCGCCAGACCTGGTCGTCCGACCGCGGCCTGCAGAACGACGGCCTGCGCGTGGTGCCGATGAAGGACCTGGAGGAGATCAATTCCCGGCTGGACCTGATCACCGACATGATCGCCCAGCAGCGCCTGACATCGGACGCCAACGCCCGCGACGGCGCGGCCAAGAAGGGCATGTTCGTCGATCCCTTCCTGAACGACAACCTGCGCGACGCGGGCATCGCGCAGACGGCCGCCATCGTGCGCGGCGAGTTGATGCTGCCGATCTCCGCCACCTTCCTCCGTCCAAGCGCGGACGTGACCGCGCCGCTGGTGTTGAACGGCGCCCCGACCACGGTGTTCCAGCAGGGCGCGATGACGGGCTCGATGCTGATCAATCCATACCAGGCGTTCGAACCGATTCCCGCCACCGTGCGCCTCGATCCGCCGGCGGACCGCTTCACCGTGACCAACACCTCCTGGACCAGCGCCGCGACCGAAGTGATGTTCACCGGCGGCGGCCTGCTAACGCAGACGCTGGTCAACACGACGACGCAGGTGGTGTCGAGCAGCACGCGGGCGCTGGAATACCTGCGGCCGATCGAGGTCGCCTTCCAGATCGACGGCATGGCGGCCGGCGAGACGCTGACATCGTTCACCTTCGACGGCGTGACCGTCACCCCAGTCGCAGTTTAATCCGGAGCAGACATGGCGTTAATCGCAAACAACCAAGGCCGCATCAACGGCAAATTCACCATCCCGGCCAATGTGCCGGCCGGCCGCAAGGAAGTGGCCATCGGCGGCTCGCAGGGCAACCGGGGCACGGCCATGTTCGTGGGCGAGGGCAGCGTCACCGAGCAAGTGCTGCGCTCCTTCACCACGATCAACTTCAACCGCTACGACCCGCTGGCGCAGAGCTTCTCGCTGCTGCAGGCCGAGCAGGTGAAAGCCATCGACCTGTTCATCGTCGCCAAGGGCGTCAAGCCGGTGCGCGTGCAGATACGCGAGACCGCGTTCGGCGTGCCGACTCAGACGGTGCTGAGCGAGGCGGTGCTGATCGCCTCGGCCATCAGCGCCGGCGCGTGGAACCGCTTCGAGTTCCCGTCGCCGGTCAGCCTGTCGCCCAACGTGGAGTACGCGATGGTGGTGCTGAGCGAGGAGGCCACGCCGGCGCTGGGCATCGCGGAACTGGGCAAGTACGATTCCGCCGCCGCGCGCTGGGTCACCAGCCAGCCCTACCAGGTCGGCGTGCTGCTGTCGTCGTCCAACGCGTCGACGTGGACGCCCCACCAAGACCGCGACATGGCCTTCCGCATCGTCGGCCAGCGCTATTCGGAGTCCAGCCGCAAGGTGGACCTGGGCGTCATCAACGTCGGCAACGTGACCGAGTTCCGCCTGCAGGGCCTGATCGAGGCGCCGGTGGCCGGCGCGACCGGCGACTATGAACTGGAGTTCCCCGACGGCCGCGTGGTCAGGCTGGGCAATGGCCAGATCGTGTCGCTGGCGTCGCCGGTGACAGGCGTGGTCAAGGTGCGCGCCGCGGTCTCCGCCACCGCCGCGCATTCGGCCGTGCTGCACCCCGGCACCTTCGTCGCCGCCGGCAATATCGCCAGCTCGGCCGAGTACGTGACCCGCGCCATCGACGCCGACGCGCTGGGAGCCGACGTGCGGGTGGTGTTCGACGCCATCATCCCGTCCGGCGCCACCGTCAAGGCCTACCACAAGGGGCTGGACGCGGGCGACAACTGGGTCGAGATGGCGCTGGCCGGCACGCCCAAACCGCTGGACGACAAGCTGTATGAATTCAGCTTCGCCAGCAACGACGTGATGGAGGCGCGCCTGCGCATCAAGCTGGTGCTGACCGGCTCCCCGGCCGCGCGGCCGCGCGTGCGCAACCTGCGGGTCACTGTGCTTTAACCTGGACCAGACATGATCGATCAAAAAACCCCCCATCAGAGCTATCCGCTGCCGCACGCGGATAACGCGCTGGGCTTCGACGTGGCCCGCGTGCGGGACGCCGTCGCGGCCATCGATGGCGACGTGTTCCTGGCGACGTCGATCGCCACCGCCGCCAAGCAACTGGTCGATGGCGTGATCGCGAACACGGTGGCCGCCGCGCAGCCGGGCAAGGTGCTCAAGCTCGACGCCAACGCCGCGTTGCCGGCCAACGTGACCGGCAACGCAGGCTCGGCGTCCAGGCTGGAGACCGCCCGCACCATCGGGCTGTCCGGCGACGCCAGCGGCCAGGCCGGTTTCGACGGCACGGGCAACATCACCATCCCGGTGACCATCGCCGACGACAGCCACCTGCACGCCTTCGGCAACCTGACCGGCAAGCCGGCCACGCTGCTGGGCTACGGCATCGTCGACGCCTACACCAAGACCGAGGTGGACAACCTGGTCACGGGCCTGGACATGAAGGAATCGGTGCGCGCGGCGACCACCGGCAACATCACCCTGTCCGGCCTGCAGACGGTGGACGGCGTGGCGCTGGCGGCGGGCGACCGCGTGCTGGTGAAGCAGCAGTCCACCGCCGCGCAGAACGGCATCTACCGCGCCGCCGCCGGCGCCTGGACCCGCGCCACCGACGCCGACAGCAACGCCAAGGTCACCTCGGGCATGTATGTGTTCGTCGAGGACGGCACGGCCAACGCCAGCGCGGGCTGGGTGCTCGCCACGCGCAACCCGATCGCGCTGGGCACCACCGCGCTGTCCTTCGTGCAGTTCAATGGCCTGGGCCAGGTGGGCGCGGGCACGGGGCTGGCCAAGGCCGGCAACACCATGAGCCTGGCCAACACGGCGGTGACGCCGGCCGCCTACGGCTCCGGCACGCAGACGCCGACCTTCAGCGTGGACGCGCAAGGCCGGCTGACCGCGGCCGGCGCCGTGACCACGGCGCCCAGCTGGATCAACGTGGCCGACAAGCCCGCCACGCTGGGCGGCTACGGCATCACCGACGCGGCGGCGGCGGGCCACAGCCACGCGCTGGCCATCGGCGACGGCACGATACAGAAGCTGACGGTGGCGACCAACGAGCGGCTGGACCTGGTGGCCGGCTCCAATGTCTCGCTGTCGTACAACGACGCGGGCAACGCCATCACGATCTCCACCAGCGGCCAATTGTCGGGCAACGTGGAAACCGCGACGCGCCTGCAATCGTCGCGCACCATCTCGCTGTCCGGCGACGCCACCGGGCAGGTGGACTTCGACGGCGCGGGCAATGTGACGCTGCCGGTGACAGTCGCCAACGACAGCCACACGCACGCGTTCACCAACCTGACCGGCAGGCCCAGCACGCTGCTGGGCTACGGCATCGGCGACGCCTACACCAAGACCGAGGTGGACAACCTCGTCACGGGTCTGGACATGAAGGCCTCGGTGCGCGTTGCCAGCACGGGTAACCTGGCGTTGACTGGCCTGCAGACGGTTGATGGCGTTGCGCTGGTCGCCGGCGACCGCGTGCTGGTGAAGGACCAGGCCACCGCGTCGCAGAACGGCATCTACGCGGCCTCCGCCTCCGCGTGGACGCGGGCCGCGGACGCCGACGTCAACGCCGAGGTCACGTCGGGCATGTACGTGTTCGTCGAGGACGGCACGGTCAACGCCAACGCAGGCTGGGTGCTGTCCACCAAGGGCGCCATCGCGGTCGGCACGACGGCGCTGGCCTTCGTCCAGTTCAACGGCCTGGGGCAGGCCAACGCCGGCACGGGGCTGGTCAAGTCGGGCAACACGCTCGGCATGGCCAACACGGCGGTCGCCCCGGCGGCGTATGGCTCGGCGACCTCGACGCCGACCTTCACGGTCGATGCGCAGGGCCGGTTGACCGCGGCCGGCGCGGTGACGCCGACGCCGTCGTGGAACAACCTGCTCGACCGGCCCACGCTGCTGTCGCAAACGAGCATCGGCGACGTCTACACCAAGACCGAGGTGGACAACCTTGTCACGGGCCTGGAGATGAAGGCGTCGGTGCGCGCCGCCACCACGGCCAACATCGCGCTGACCGGCGCGCAGACCGTGGACGGCGTGGCGCTGGTGGCGAACGACCGCGTGCTGGTCAAGGACCAGGGCACCGCGTCGCAGAACGGCATCTACGTCGTGGCGGGCGGCGCCTGGGCGCGCGCGGCGGACGCCAACAGCAACAACGAGCTGGGTTCGGGCAGCTACGTGTTTGTGGAGGAGGGCGCGGTCAACGACAACTCCGGCTGGGTGCTGGCGACGAACGGCCCCATCGCGCTGGGCACGACGGCGCTGAGCTTCGTCCAGTTCAACGGGCTGGGACAGGTGACGGCGGGCACGGGCCTGCAAAAGTCCGGCAACACCATCGGCCTGGCCAACACCGGCGTCGGCGCGGGCCAGTACGGCGGCGCCACGGTCGCGCCGGTGATCACCGTGGACGCGCAAGGCCGCGTGACGGCGATGTCGACGGCGACCATCGCGCCGCCATGGTCGGCGATCACCGGCAAGCCCACGCTGCTGGGCGACTACGGCATCACGGACGCGCAGCCCAAGTCCGCCGAGCTGACGGCCGAATCCGGCTTGGCCGCGACGGGCCTGATCGCCCGCACGGCCGCCGGCCAACGCGCCGCCCGCGCGCTGACGGCCGGCACCGGCATCACGGTGGCCAACGGCGACGGCGTGGCCGGCAATCCGTCGGTCACGCTGGCCAATACGACGGTGGCGGCGGGCGCATATGGCAACGCGACATCGGCCGCGACCTTCACGGTGGATGCGCAGGGTCGCCTGACAGCTGCAAGCAGTACGCTGATCACACCGGCCTGGGGTTCGGTCCAAGGCAAGCCTACAACGCTGGGAGGCTACAGCATCACCGATGCGCAGCCGTTAAATGCCAACTTGACCGCAGTGTCGGGAGTGGCCGCCAACGGTATGATGGCTCGGACTGGCGGCACGACGGCGGCTGCTCGCACGCTGACGGCCAGTACTGGAATCACTGTCAGTAATGGCGACGGCGTGGCCGGCAACCCCATCATCGGGTTGACGAATACCTCCGTGCCAGCCGGATCTTATGGTTCCGCGACTGCTGTTGCCGCGTTCACTGTCGACGCGCAGGGACGGCTCACCGCCGCTTCCAGTGTCCCGATTACAGCGCCTAGTTGGGCGGCTATCAATTCTAAGCCGACAACGCTGGCTGGCTTTGGGATTACAGATGCGTTACCCGCTTCGTCAGGCTCGACGTACGCGAGCTTGGCAGGTGCGGCCTTTACAGGACTGGTAACACTGTCGGCTGATCCAACGAGTAATCTACATGCGGCAACGAAGCAATATGTCGACAAGGCGTCATCTAACGGAAGTGTCAACACTCAAACAATAGGCTCCGCTCTGGTATTAAACGGAAGCGCGGCAAGGTTGCAAAGGCTGACACCTAACTCCACCGGTTTGGATGTTTTGTTGCCTGATGCCACATCGATCAGCTCAGGCCACAGCATTTATAAGATCAAGAACTTAGGTGCGCCCGCATTGGGTTGTTGCGATCAGTCCGGAGCGCCAATCGGCTACTTGCGGAGTGGTGATGATGTTGTGTTTGATCTGATCGCGAATACGACTTCGGCAGGTGTGTGGGAGGCTAACTCAGGTGCGCCACTCGATGTTGCCGATGCTGTTAGTTCGATAGGGGGAGGCGGCAGCAATGGTGGGGGACATGAAAGACTTCAAAGCATCGCCTTGACGTCAAGCCTTGGATTGGTTGTGTATGTCAACAGTACAGGAAATACATGCGTGGTCGCGGTAGATATGCAAAATGGAACCCTCGGAGTGCCGCTTGCCATAAACGGCGACGGAACTTCGATAAGTCAAGACTGTGGATTGTTTTATTTGAATTCCACGCAAGCGCTGCTTATCTATAATCAAAAGCGAATGGTGGTTCTTACAGTTTCCGGCTTGTCAGTAACGTCTGGGATATCCGTGAATTTAAATTCGTCATACGGGCTTTTTTACGCATCTCCGATAGGCGGGTCCAGTGCAAATATAGTAAGGCTATCATCATCTACGTTCTTAACGGTGGGAGGCTGGGGAGGGCGGCCCACCGTTACTTGCATAAGTATTTCAGGTTCTGCAATTTCGCAGTCAACAACGGACATCCCTTATGTCAGCGAAATATGGTACGGGTCTTATGCATGGGCGCCATTAAGTTCATCGACAGCGGTACTGTCGATGATGACAGCTACTGGTAACAGCTCTCCCTATTCAAGCCTTGCATGTGTAATTACCGTTACCGGAGGTGTGCCGGCATATGGAGGAACATATTTTAATACGCCCGCGAATACGCAAAGTTATCCGGATGTGCTCATTCCATATAGTAGTACAAAAGTGTTGCAGGTTTGTGCACCGTCCAACTCCAATACGTATGCTAGGGTGTTAACAATATCCGGAACGGCCATCACGTCGGGTGGAGATGTGTTGATTCGATCGGATGGCGACGGAAGCGGGGCTTCCGGTTCTATAATTCCGAGCGCGACATACAATTCTGGGGTGTGGAGCTCATTACGATATTACTCGGCGTTTCCGATTGGAGGTACTTACTTCGCATCGATAACAAAGAGCGGCTATTTGGATTTATTGAATGTTAATTTTTCCACTGGTGCAATTGCTGTATCCACCATCGCTTTGCCTGCAGATAAATACCTCTTGATGGACTCGGGAATTATTTTTGCTATGAAGTACAACAGCGGCGTGCTTTCGGCAACCAGGTACCAGTTGAACGCATCAGGGGCGACGGCCTTGGGAACAATTTCTGTGGCCGCACGAGATGCAAGTTTTTTTGCATATAGCGTAGGAAAATACTACGTCTATGCGGTTGGGGCATCCCCATCTGGAACGAACGTTTCATATACGTTCTTGTTCTCGGAGAATTCATTGAAGGGAAGCGCGCGATATAGGCTAGGGCAGGTAGCGACGACATTGAGATCAGCCACCGAATATCCTTTGCAGTTCCCAGTGGGGGGCAGAATTTTTGCAACTCAATCGACAAACAGCGGAGTGGTATCGATTTCCCGTCTATTGTGACTGAATGCTTCAATATTGACTTGTCATGTGGGCGGCAGCAGACCTTGCTTGACCATTTTTTTTGCCAACCCGCCCCGTGCGGGTTTTTTCATTTTTAGGAGATACACAATGCCAGCAGCATCCTTCTTTCACGGCGTAACCGTCACCCTGGTCGACACCGGCCCGCGTTCCATCGCCACGCCATCGAGCTCGGTCATCGGCCTGGTGGACAGCTACACCCCCGGCGCCGGCCTGGCCGCCGCCAACACGCCTGTGAAGATCACCTCGCTGCGAGAGGCGGCAGCCGCCTTCGGCGCCGACAGCGCCATCTACAAATCCCTGCGCGCCATCTACGCCCGCACCAGCGCCGTGGTGGCCGCCATCGGCGTGGCCAAGGCGGCGGACGCGGCGGCGCAGGCCACGGCCGTCGTCGGCGGCGTCACCGCCCAGGGCGCCCGCACCGGCCTGCAGGCGCTGCTGGACGCCAAGTCCACGCTGGGCCTGCATCCGCGCCTGCTGGCCGCGCCCGGCCACTCGGCCACGCTGGCCGTGGCCGCCGAGATGGACGCCATCGCCGGCAAGCTGCGCGCGGTCGCCATCGTGGACGGCCCCAACACCACCGACGACGCGGCCATCGCCCACGCGCTCAACTTCGGCAGCAAGCGCCTGTACATGGTGGACCCCGGCGTCAAGGTGTGGGACGCGGCCGCCGGCGCGGCGGTCGACGCCCCGGCCTCGGCCGCCGCCGCCGGCCTGTTCGCCTGGACCGACGCCGAATACGGCTTCTGGGTCTCGCCATCCAACAAGGAGATGGCGGGCGTGGTCGGCACCAGGCGTCCGGTCGAGTTCCTGGACGGCGACGCGACCTGCCGAGCCAACCTGCTGAACCAGGCCAACATCGCCACCATCATCCGCGACGGCGGCTTCCGCCTGTGGGGCAACCGCACGCTGTCGGCCGATCCGAAGTGGGCCTTCGTGACCCGCGTGCGCACCACCGACATGGTGATGGACGCCATCCTGTACGCCCACAAGTGGGCGGTGGACCGCGGCATCACCAAGACCTATGTGAAGGACGTGACCGAGGGCCTGAACGCCTTCATGCGCGACCTGCGCAACGCCGGCTGCATCATCAACTTCGAGGTGTACCCGGACCCGGACCTGAACTCGGCCAGCCAGCTGGAGCAGGGCAAGGTGTACTGGAACATCCGCTTCACCGACGTGCCGCCGGCCGAGAACCCGAACTTCCGCGTCGAGGTGACCAACCAGTGGGTCACCGAGGTGCTGGATTCCGCAAACTGATCGACCATCCCCAACCAACACAAGGACCACAACATGATTCCCCAGACTCTCTACAACTTCAACCTGTTCGTCGACGGCTCCAGCTACGCGGGCGTGGTCACCCAACTGACCCTGCCCAAGCTGAAGGTCAAGACCGAGGATTACCGCGCCGGCGGCATGGACGCCCCGGTCAAGATGGACATGGGCCTGGAGGCGATGGACGCGGCCTTCTCGATGAGCGGCGTGGCCAAGGACGTGCTGAAGTACTTCGGCGTGGCCGACGGCACCGGCTTCAAGGGCACCTTCCGCGGCGCGTTCAAGGACCAGAAGGGCGCCGTGGTGGCGGCCGTGGCGACCTTCAACGGCATGCTGCAGGAGGTGGACATGGGCGACTGGAAAACCGGCGAGAAGGGCGAGACCAAGTACACCGTCAACTGCGGCTATTACAAGCTGGAGGTGGACGGCGCGGCCGTGATCGAGATCGATCCGGTGGCCGGCATCCGCGTCGTGAACGGCGAGGACCAGCTGGCGGGGGTGCGCGCGGCGGTCGGCATGTAAGCCCGGCCCTTCCCGTATGACCACGCGCCCGGCCATCGCGCCGGGCGTTTTCACTTTTTGCGAGAGAACACATGGATAAAAACACCGTACCCGCCTGGCTGCGTCCAGGCACCGACGCCATCACCGTCACGCTGTCGCGCGCGGAGGCCTTCAACGGCGTGAAGACCAACCAGCTGGTGCTGCGCGCGCCCACCGTGCGCGACATGCGCGGCGCGCAGAAGCTGCATCCGGACGACGTGGAGGAGCGCGAGCTGGCGCTGTTCGCGAGCCTGGCGCAGGTGGCGCCGGCGGACCTGGAACAGCTCAAGCTGACCGATTACAACCGCCTGCAGGACGCCTATTTTCGCCTGGTTTCCGATGCTGCGACTGAGTCCGCGGCAGGTGCGCGGCCTGGCCACGCGGCTGGCGCGTGAGTACGGATTCCAGCCGTCCGAGATCGATCGCATGACGCTGGACGACATGCTGTGGTGGCTGGATGACCAGGCCAAGGAAGGAGGTGCTTGATGGCGAACGAAGAGCGGGACGGCGAAGCCCTGGAGCGGGGCAAGGCCCTGGGCGACGCGGGCAAGAGCGTCGGCGCGGCGCTGATGAAGACGGTGGGCGCGTCGGCCGAATATCAATCCATCCTGCGCGACATCGCGAAGCCGGCGGGGCCGGAAGACAAGGTGGATGAAAAGAAGGTCGCCACGCGGTTGGCGGACATGTCCGCCGAAAACGGCATGGACGCGGTGGTGCTGGGCAAGGCGGTCCGGCGGATGATGGACGACGGCGTCGAGCGGCAGGCGGCGCTGGCGGCGGCGCCGGTGCTGGCCCGCTTCTCGGTGGGCCAGGGCGCCGACGCCGACGACAGCGCGAAGCTGGTGAGCGCCCTGAGCCGGAAAGCGGGCATCCCGGTGGAGCGGATGGAGGCCGCGCTGGGCAGCGTGGCCAAGTTCGGCAACGACAACAACATCAGCCGCGCCGACATGGCCAAGGTGCTGCCGGGCATGTTGCGCGATCTGGAAAGCCTGGGCATCACCGGCATGGACGCGGTGCACCAGGCCAACGCGGTGCTGAAGGCGCAGTTGGGCGACAGCGCCGATCCGAAGGAGATCGCCAAGCACTTCCATGCGCAGGCGGTGAAGCTGCGCGGCAACGGCAGCGAGGCGGACATCGCCAAGGGGGCGGCCACCGTCAGGAAGCTCGTGCCGGTGGGGCTGGTCGAGCAAGCCGAGCCGGACTACCTCGAGCGGGACGTGCGGCATGAGCGGGACAAGTCCGAAACGAAATGGAGCGAGGCGGGCCGGGCGGGACAGGGCGTGTCGATCGCCATCGGCGACGCCTTGCGTCCGGCCAGCGATTTCGCCGCCGAGCAGCTGACCGCGCTGGGCAACGGCGCGGCCTCGCTCGCGAGGGCGTTTCCGGCGGCGGTGGTGGCGCTCACTGGCGCGCTGGCGGTGGGCGCGACGGTGGCCGCCGCGAGGACGCTGCCCAAGGCCGGCAAGGCCGCATGGAATACCGCCAAGACTTATCTGCTGGGGAAGGGCGGCGAGCCGGGCGCGGCGCCGGAGGCGGGAAGCGACGCGCCGGCGGGCGGTGTGCAGCGTGTGTTCGTCACCAACTGGCGCGATGAGGGACAGCATGACGGGCCCGGCGGAACCGGCGACGGCGCCGGTGAGCGACGCGGACGCGGCAGGCGCGGCGGACCAGGCGGACCAGGCGGACGAGGCGGACGAGGCGGCAGGAGCGGGAACGGGAACGGGAACGGGAACGGGAACGGCGGGAGTGGCGGGAGTGGCGGAAGCGGAGGAAGCGGAGGAAGCGGCGGGCCCGGGCGCGGTGGCGGTCCCGCGGCCGGGCAGGGCGGCGCGGGCAGGCCGGGCTTGCTGCGCCGCGGCTGGTCGGCGATCCGCGATTCCGGCGCCGTCGGCCGGGTGGCGTCGGTGGGCAGGGCGGTCGCGCCAGCGGCGCTCGGCCTGGCGCGGACAGCGGCCGGGATAGGCCTGGCTTATCAGGGCCTGAGTCTCATCAAGGCGCTGGCCGGCGGTACGCCGACGGAGCGGATGCGTGAATTCGGCGGTCTGCTGGCCGCGGGGGCCGGAGCCGCCGTCGGGCGGGTCGGCGGGGCGCTGGCCGTGCGCGCCGTTGGTGGCGCGCTCGCGGCGCGCGTCGTTGGCGGCGGCTTGGGGGCGCTGCTCGGGCCCGCCGGCATGTACGCGGGGATGACCGCCGCCCATTTCCTCTGGGCGAAGTATGGGGACACGGCGGTCGAATGGTTCAACAAGCCCCGCCCGCAAGTCCAGGCGGCCACGCCCGCCCCGGTCCCGGCGGGGTTCGGCAAGGCGCCCAACGCCTTTCAGAATCTGGCCGCGCAACATGGCGCGGCGGCCGGAAGCGGCGTCCCCGGTCTGCTGCCCGGCCTGCTGACGGCGGCGCCACCCGCGTTGACGCCGTTGCTGTCATCGCAGCCGGTGGCGTGGGCGCCGGCCGTTGCGGCAGTCAGCTTTTCCACGACGCGGCGTCCGGCCCATGCGCCTTTGTCGACAACGCCGGACAACGCCGCGGAGCTGACGGCCGCCGCCGATGCCGCGGCGCGCGGCGCGACGGCCGGCACGGCGGCAGCTGTGGCCGCGGCGGCGAAGGCGGCAACGGCGACAACGGCGGCGGCGGCTACCGCGGCTGCGGCCGTGGCGCCGCCGGGCGTCGCCGCGAGCGCGCGGCGCGCCGGCCCGGGGGCACCGGCGCCCGCGCCGGTTCCCCAGCAATTCAATTTCAAACCCAACGTGATGATCACCGTGCAGGGCGACGCGCGCGATCCGCTCGGGATCGCCAACGAACTAATGCCGCACCTGCGGCTGCTGTTCGAGCAATTCCAGGCGCAGCAGCGGCGCGACGCCATGCACGATCCAGTAACGAGTTTAGGAGGTTCTTGATGAGCATCACTTCATGGATCAGCCAAGCCACCGGCGAGGTGGCCCGCGCCGCCGAGCGCGTGAACAAGGCGGAGTCGGAACTGGCGCGGCGCGTCGAACGCCAGGCGGTCAAGCTCACGACGGCGGCGGACCAGGCCGTCGGCCATATCGAAAACGCGGCCAGGCTGGTGGCTTCCGCCGCCGGAACGGTGACCCGCGCGCTGCCTTTGCTGGAGGGCGACGTGGTGCGCCGCGGCATCGGCGTGATCGGCGCCGCCGCCGGCAAGCTGGCGGCCAGCCGCATCGAGGCGGTGCGGGGCGCGGCGGCCACGCTGCGGGGCGCCGTCGCCGGCCTGGAGCAAAAGGTGGGCGCGCTGGGCGGCGTGGGCGCGGCGGCGCAGGCGCCGCCCGTCGTGCCGTCGTCCACGCTCAAGACGGCGCCCACGGCGGCCGACACACCGGCCGCGGCGGCCGCCATGAAGCACCTGCTGGTGCTGTGCGCGGACGACGGCGCGCGCTACCACTTCGGCCTGTCGTCGTCGGCGTTCGACTCCTTGCGGCGGCAATCGACCTTCGGCATCGAAGGCGTGCCGCGGCTGGGCAGGCGGGACGCGACGCAGGCGGTGGGCCAGGGCTCGGAATCGCTGTCGCTGTCCGGCACGGTGTTCGTGTCGAAACTGGCGGCGCGGGAGGCGGCCGCGACGGGCCCGTACGCGGACCTGGAGCAGGACGTCGCCGAGCTGGACAAACTGCGCCGGATCGGCCTGGCCCTGCGGCCGCTGCTGCTGACCACCGGCTATGGTGACGTGCTGGGCCGCTGGTACATGGGCGCGCTGACCGAGGAGCAGGGCGGCCTGCGCGCGGGCGGCCACGCGAGGAAGCAAACCTTTACTTTGGAGTTCAAACGCTATGGCGATGATTATCAGAAGCGCTGACGGCGACGTGCTGGACAGCCTGTGCCACGCGCACTACGGCCGGCTGGCGGGGACGGTGGAGGCGGTGTACGCGGCCAATCCCGGCCTGGCGGCCAGGCCGCAGCCGTTCGCGGCGGGCGTGGTGATACGCCTGCCGGACCTGGTCCCGCCGCGCGCCGACGTGGTGCGCCTATGGACTTGAGGAGCGGACATGCGCGCTGAATTCCAGGTGCTGGCCGACGGCAGCGACATCTCGCCGCTGCTGCGAGACCGGCTGATCAGCATCCAGATCACCGACAAACCCGGCCTGGCGGCCGACACTTGCGAGATCCGCATCGACGACCGCGACGGCAAGGTGGCGGTGCCGCCCAAGGGCGCCAGCCTGCGGGTGTCGCTGGGCTGGGCCGGCCGCGGCCTGTCGGCCATGGGCACCTTCAAGATCGACGAGGTCACGCTGGAGAGTTCGCCGATGACGCTGACGCTGCACGGCCGGAGCGCGGACTTGCGCAAGGGCGCCAAGTCGCAGCGCAGCGAGGGCTACGAGGCCACCACGCTGGCGGCCATCGTCGGGCAGGTGGCGCGGCGCCAGGGCTGGAAGCCGGAGTGCCGGGTGGAGGCCGCGGTGCCGCGCGCTGACCAGATCAACGAGAGCGATCTGCATTTCATCACGCGGATGGCGCTCGCCCACGGCGCGACGGCGGCGGTGAAGGCGGGCCGGCTGCTGGTGCTGCCGCGCGGCGGCGGCAAGTCCGCCGGCGGCGCGGCCCTGCCGGTGACCACCCTGATGCCCTACATGCTGTCGCACTACCGCTTCACCTTCGCGGACCGGGCCAGCGTGGGGGCGGTGAAAACCGTGTCGCACGACGCCGCCACCGGCCGGCAGGCGGTGGCCGTGGCGGGCAACGCCGGCGGCGCGGCCGATGGCGCCGTGCTGATCGAGCGCCATGTGTGCGGCAGCCCGCAGGCCGCGCAGGCGTCGGCCTCGGCGCGGCTGGCGGCGCTGAACCGGGCCACGGCCAGCGGCGTGCTGACCATGTCCGGCCGCGCCGACATCGGCGCGGAGTGCAGGCTGGCGCTGGAAGACTTCAAGGCCGAGCTGAACGGCGTGTACCTGGTGGAGTCGGTGACCCACATCCACGACGGCAAGTCGTGGCGGATGCAGGTGGCCGTCAACGCCGACAACGGCGGCAAGACCGGCGCCGCGACAGGGAAAGGAAAGGAGGGACCCGCGCTGGTGGCCTGAAAACCGGGCCCGCGCAACGCCGCCCCCGGGCGGCATTCTTTTTTGAAAGGAGAGCATATGACAGAACCCGCAAGCTCGACCGCGTCGATCGCCATCGCCGCCGGCACCATCACGCTGAGCGGTTCCGTGTTCGGCGTGCAGTACGACGCGCTGCTGGCCGGCTTTTTCGGCGGCCTGGTGTCGTTGGCCTACCTGCCGGCCATGTCGGCGCTGAAGGTCGCCAGCACGGTGGCCGGCTCGGCGCTGGTGGCCGGCTTCTTCGCGCCCGTCATCGCGGCCACTGCGCTGCACTATTTCCCCTGGCTGCTCAGCGTGGGCGACTTCATGCGCCTGGCCGGCGGCGCCGCACTGGGCATCGCGTCCCAGGTGCTGATCCCCGCCGCGCTGAAACGCCTGCGCGGCTTTATCACCAAACAAGGAGACATCCCATGATACTTTCCCTGCTTTCCATGCTGGGCGGCGGCCTGCTGCGCCTGCTGCCCGAGCTGTTCACCATCCTCGGCAAGAAAACCGATTACGCGCACGAACTGGCGATGCTGGACCGCCAGTGCCAGCTGGAGCGGACGCGCGCGGCCGGCCGCCAGGCGCTGGCGGAATACCAGGGCGGCGTGGCCGAGACGCTGGCGCTGCTGGACGCGCAGCAGTCCGCGCTGCGCGGCCAGATGCGCCCGCTGGGCATGCGCTGGGTGGACGCGCTGAACTTCCTGGTGCGCCCGCTGGCCACGTATTACGTGCTGGCGCTGTACGGCCTGGCCAAGCTGGCGATGTACATGACGGCGACCGCTGCCGGCATTTCCGGCTGGGACGCGATCCTGCGCATCTACGACGCGGAGGACCGCGCCATCCTGTCCGGCATCCTGGCGTTCTGGTTCGTCGGCCGCGTGTTCGACCGGCGCAAATGACGATGGCGGAGAACGATCATCCGGAGGCGCTGCTGGCCGCGCTGGCGCTGATACGCCGTTTCGAGGGCTGCCGCCTGCGCGCCTACCAGGACGTGGCGGGCGTCTGGACCATAGGCTGGGGCGAGACGCTGGACGTGCGCCCCGGCATGGTGTGGACGCGGGGCGAGGCCGATGCGCGATTGCTGGCGCGCGTGGCCGAGTTCATGCTGGCGGTGCTGCGGCGCTGTCCGGCGCTGCACCTGGAGCCGCCGCCGCGGCTGGCCGCGTGCACGTCGCTGGCGTACAACATCGGCGTCGGCGCGTTCGGGGCCAGCTCGGTTTGCCGCCGGCTCATGAACGGCGACGGCGCCGGCGCGGCCGACGGTTTCCTGCTGTGGAACAAGGCTGGCGGGCGCGTGGTGGCGGGACTGGCCCGCAGGCGCGAGGCGGAACGCGCGCTGTATCTGTCTTGCGACGACGCGCACATTGTTTAAGCTGGATCAAGGCGGACTGTGCGACGTTGCGCAATGCCATCGCTATACTGCAAAGATCGCGCGGCGTTTTCACGGCCGCCGTTCTTGGGAGAACCGTCATGCGCCCGCATCCCGTCAATGCGTGCATCTGGGAGCGCCTGCAAAAGCTCAGGGGCCTGGAACAGCGCCTGGTCGCCATCGGCCTGCCCGGTTTCCTGGCGCGCGTGCCCTACTGGCTGTTTTCCCTTCAGTACTGTTACGAGATGGAAGCGAAAATCGCCCGCATCCGCCGCATTTCCCACCGCATCCGCAGCTGGCACGATTCGATGCAGACCCTGTGCACGCGCGAGGGCGCCGAGCTGGAACTGATCGACATCGGCCTGGGCATGCGCGACGACATCGAATCCACCAAGCGCACGCTGGCCGACCTGCGCGAGATCTGCATGGATGTGACGCGGCTGTTCGGCGGCGTCGGCTACAGTTCGCGCCGGCTGTTGCGCATGGAGGACGATTTCGTCGGGCTGCTGTCGCAGTCCTACGAGACGGCCAACGCCCTGCAGAGTTTGCTGGCCGACCACGACCGGAAGGCGCTGGCCATGCTGCGCCAGCAGCACGACGCGGCCGCCGCGCAGGAACGCGCTTAAAACCCCTCCAGCACGATCTTGCCCTTGGCGCGGTTGCTCTCGATCAGCGCGTGCGCGCGCTTCAGGTTGGCCGCGTTGATGGTTCCGTAGCGTTCGCCCAGCGTGGTCTTCAGCACGCCGCTGTCGACCAGTTGCGCCACGTCGTTGAGCAGCGCGTGCTGCTTCGCCATGTCGGCGGTCTCGAACATCGAGCGGGTGAACATGAATTCCCAGTGCAGCGACACGCTCTTGCGCTTGAGCAGGCGCACGTCCAGCGCGGCCGGGTCGTCGATCAGGGCCAGCTTGCCTTGCGGCGCGATCAGTTCGGCGATGGCGGCGAAATGGGCGTCGGTCTGGTTCAGCGCCGCCACATAATTCACCAGCGGCAGGCCCAGGCGCTTGATCTCCCGGTCCAGCGGCTGGCCGTGGTCGATCACGTGGTGGGCGCCCAGGCCTTCGACCCAGGCCGCCGTGTCCGGGCGGGAGGCGGTGGCGATCACGGTCAGCCCGGTCAGCTGGCGCGCCAACTGCACCAGGATGGAACCGACGCCGCCGGCGGCGCCGATCACCAGCAGCGACTGGCCGCGCGCGTCCGGCGCCCGGGCCACCTCCAGCCGGTCGAACAGCAATTCCCAGGCGGTGATGGCGGTCAAGGGCAGGGCGGCGGCCTGGCCGAAGTCCAGCGTCCTCGGCTTGTGGCCGGCGATGCGCTCGTCCACCAGGTGCAGCTCGCTGTTGGTGCCGGCGCGCGTCAGCGAACCGGCGTACCAGACCTCGTCGCCCGGCTTGAACAGGGTCACGTCCGGCCCCACGGCCTTGACCACGCCGGCGGCGTCCCAGCCGATGACTTTCAGCTCGCCCTCCGCGGGCGCGACATTCCTGCGGATCTTGGTGTCGACCGGATTGACGGACACCGCCCTCACCTCCACCAGCAGGTCGCGCCCGGACGCTTGCGGCGCCGGCAGTTCGACGTCGATCAGCGCGTCGTCGTGGGTGATGGGGTGGGAGGCGCGGTAGGCGACGGCTTTCATAAGGTGATACTCCTGTCGTTTGTTCAATACGGGTATCATCATTTATTTGCCGGCGAAGAAAAAGAGCCTTATCCGTGAAACACTTTCAAAGGAATCGAGAGAATGCTGCGGCTGGATGATTTGACCGTGTTCGTGCGCACCGCCGACCTGGGCAGCCTGTCGGCGGCGGCGCGCAGCCTGGAGATCTCGCCGGCGCTGGCCAGCGCCGCGCTCAAGCGGCTGGAGACGGAACTGGGCCTGCGCCTGTTCGCGCGCACCACGCGCTCGCTGCGCTTGACGGATGAGGGGGAGCAATACCTGCGGCAGGCGCGCGAGGCGCTGCGCCTGTTGAAGGAGGGGCGCGACAATCTGATGCAGCGCATGGAGGCGCAGGGCGGCACGCTGAAGATCGCGATGCCGTCCGACCTGGGCCGCAACGTGCTGCTGCCGTGGCTGGACAAGTTCCAGGCCCGCTATCCCAAGGTGCACTACCAGATCAGCGTCAGCGACCGGCAGGCCGACATGTACCGGCAACCGGTGGACCTGGCGCTGCGCTATGGCAGGCAGGACGACTCCAGCCTGATCGCCATGCCGATCGCGCCGGACAACCGGCGCGTGCTGGCGGCGTCGCCGGACTATCTCCGCAAGCACGGCGGCCTGGCCTCGCTCGACGAGCTGGGGCGCCACAACTGCCTGTGCTACGCGCTGGACGACGTGGTCCACGACCGCTGGACCTTCCACCCGCCCGACGGCGCGGGGCCGGTGACGGTGGCCGTGCGCGGCGACCGCTGCGCCGACGACGCCGACCTGGTGCGCCGCTGGGCCGTGGCCGGCGCGGGCATCGCCTACAAATCGAGGATGGACCTGTCCGAGGATCTGCGCGCCGGCCGGCTGCAAGCGCTGCTGCCCGATATCCCGGGCGAACCGACGCCGCTGCACCTGGTCTGCACGCACCGCTCGCAAGTGACGCCGACGGTGCTGCTGTTGCGCGACTTTCTCAGGGCGCAGTACCAGCAAATGTAGGGGAGCGGCGCCGCCTTAATGGGCGCGGGACAGGATCAGCAGCCAGCGGCGCAGCAACAGGATCTCCACGTGGCCGGCCTGCACGCCGGTGTCGCATTCGATGAGCGGGTTGACGGCGTAGTAGCGCTTGCGGAAGTCGCGGCAGACCAGCACTTCGCGCTTGCCGAAGCGCGCCAGGAAGGACGTAGGGGCATATTCCAGGCCAAAACGGGAGCCGAAGCCGCTGTTAAGAGTAGTCATCGCTGTTCCTTTGTGTGTTGATCATTAACGAGCCACCACTGTATCACAACTACTGTTTGAAAACACAGTACTGTATGAAATATCAGTAGAATTAAACAACTGTTGTTTTTTTATGTGCGCTGGCCAACGGACATGCCGCCCGGCATTATCCAGAATGCATGGACACACCAGCGGAGCGCACCATGAACGCCAACAACCACAGCCCGATCCACACCGACACCGGCCACGGCCTCCTGCAAGCGGAACTGCATGTGCTGGACGGCCTGCCGCCGGAACTGGCGCAGGGCATGTTCGCCGGCGCGGCCGCGTATCCCACGCTGATGCGCCTGTCCGGCGCGCCGGGGTCGCGCGCCATGTCGATCAAGGTGCTGGGCCTGGACCGCGGGTCCATGCCGGGCGCGGCCGGCCAGCGCGTCCAGGACTTCGTGCTGGGCGGCGAACCGGACCACTACCTGCTGGGCGAAACCTATTTCAGCCAGGCCCGCATCCTGTTCGGCGCCCGCATCGCCCAGGTCTGCGTGACGCCGGTCTCGGCCGCCTCCACCAAGGCGCCGGACGGCCCGGCGCTGCGCGAGGCCATGGTCGAGCATTTCGCCCGCTTCGGCGCGGAATGGGAGTTGCGCGTGTCGATCGAGGACGGTCCCTTCGGCTGGCTGGAGGACGCCAGGCGCTACCGCGCCGTGGCGCGCATCGTCGCCCGTCCGCAGCCGGCGTGGAGCAGCGCGCTGGCGCGCGTGGTGGAGCGGGGCATGTCCTTCAGCCCCTGGCATTGCGTGGCCGCGCACCAGCCCATGGGCGCCATCCTGCGCGGACGCCGCGACGGCTACGGCGCGGCGGCGCGCTTCCGCGGCGAGCGGCCGCGGGTTAACATGCGGGAACCCTACAATGCCTGCCTGCTCCCATCTTGAAGCCATCCGCGCGATCCAGACTATTCCGCTTTATCGAAGCCCGGCTCACCCCGGGCGGTGAGTTCGGCCTGCACCTGACCGCGGGCGTGGCCCTGCTGGTGGCCGCCGTCGCGCTGTTCGGCGAGGTGGCCGAGGACATGGCCGAACTGGACGGCCTGGCCGCGTTCGACCGCCACGTGTCCGATTGGATGCACGGCCACGCGCGCGAGCCGTACACCAGCCTCATGCTGCTGCTCACGCATATGCACAGCGTGGCGGGCATGGCGGTGCTGGTGTCGCTGCTGGCGCTGTACTTCTGGCGCCGCCGGGCGCGCTACTGGCTGCTGGCGCTGCTGTTGACGGTGCCCGGCGGCATGCTGCTGAACGTGCTGCTCAAGCATGTCTACCGGCGCGCGCGGCCCGTGTTCGAGGAGCCGCTGCTGGCGCTGCCCACCTACAGCTTTCCCAGCGGGCACACCGCCGCCGCCGCCCTGTTCTACGGCCTGCTGGCGGCCTATGTCGTGATGACGGCGCGGCGCTGGCGCGTGCGCGCGCTGGCCGTGGCGGGCGCGGCGGCGATGGTGGCGCTGGTGGCCGTCAGCCGCATCTACCTTGGCGTACACTATCCCACCGACACGCTGGCGGCGGCGCTGGAAAGCTGCGGCTGGATGGCGGTGTGCATCACCGGCTGTTCCACGCTGCGGCGGCGCCGCGAGGCGCGGTCCTTGAAAGGGGAGACATGATGGGCGACACGGTGGCCGTCATCATCAACGCCGGCGCGGGGCTGGGCTATTGCGCCGACTGGTCGGCCCAACTGCGCGGCAAGTTCGCCGCGCACGGCATGGCGCCGGACATCACGCTGGCGCAAGGCGGCGCCGAGATGATCGCGGCGGCCGAGGCCGCCGTCCGGCGCGGCGCGCCGATGGTGGTGGCCGGCGGCGGCGACGGCACCGTCAACGCGGTGGCCTCGGTGCTGGTGGGAACGGACATCCCCTACGGCGTGCTGCCGCTGGGCACATTGAACCATTTCGCCAAGGACTTGAAGATCCCGCTGGAACTGGACGCGGCCATCGCCAACCTGGCGCGCGGCCGGCCGCGCAAGGTGGACGTGGGCGAGGTGAACGGCCGCATCTTCCTCAACAACTCCAGCCTGGGCCTGTACCCGGACATCGTGCGCGACCGCGAGCGCCAGCAGCGCCGCCTTGGGCGCGGCAAGTGGCTGGCGTTCAGCTGGGCGGCGCTCTCGGCCCTAAGGCGCTATCCTTTCCTCAGCGTGCGCCTGTCGGTGAACGGCGAGGCGCACGCCCGCCGCACGCCTTTCGTTTTCATCGGCAACAACGAGTACCTGATGCAGGGCTTTAACATCGGTGAACGGGCGCGGCTGGACGGCGGCACGCTGAGCCTGTACGTGGCGCAGCGGCCCTCGCGCCTGGGGCTGGCGCGGCTGGCCTGGCACGCGCTGACGGGCAGGCTGGCGCAGCAGCGCGATTTCGACGTGGTGCTGGCGTCCGAACTGGCGGTGGACACGCGCCACAAGCGCATCCGCGTGGCGACCGACGGCGAGGTCACCGTGATGCAGACCCCGCTGGAGTACCGCCTGCGCACCGGCGCGCTGACGGTGATGGTGCCGTCTTAACCTGGAGAAGCTGTATGCGAACGATAGTGCATCTTTCGGACCTGCATTTCGGCCGTGTCGACGAGGCCCTGCTGGCGCCGCTGCGGCGCTGCGTGGAGGGCTTGCGGCCGCACGTGGTGGTGGCCTCGGGCGACCTGACGCAGCGGGCCCGCAGCGCCCAGTTCAAGGCCGCCAAGGCGTGGCTGGACACGCTGCCCCAGCCGCAGATCATCGTGCCGGGCAACCACGACATCCCGCTCTACAATGTCGCCGCGCGCTTCCTGACGCCGCTGGTCAAGTACCGGCGCCACGTCACGCCCAACCTCGCGCCCGAGCACGTGGACGACGAGATCGCCGTGCTGGGCCTGAACACGGCGCGCTCGCTGACCTTCAAGGACGGGCGCGTCAACGAGGAGCAGATCGCGCGCCTGCGCCGGCGCTTCGCCGCGCTGCCGGCGCGCCTGACGCGCGTGGTGGTCACCCACCACCCCTTCGACCTGCCGGAACACCACGACGAGGACGACCTGGTGGACCGCGCGCCGATGGCGATGACGGCCTTCTCGCAATGCGGCGTCGACCTGCTGCTGGCGGGCCACCTGCATTCCAGCCACGCGGGCAACAGCGCGCAGCGCCACAAGATCGCCGGCTACGCGGCGCTGGTGGTGCAGGCCGGCACGGCCACCTCGACCCGCAAGCGCGGCGAGGAAAACTCCTTCAACGCCATCCACGTCGAGCACGACCGCATCACGGTGGACCGCTACAGCTGGCGCGAGGAGGAGGCCAGGTTCCACCCCGGCCGCTCGGAGACCTTCGTGCGCACCGGCGAGGTCTGGCTGCCGGAGCGGCCGCCGGAAGCCGTCACAGCCAATAATCCATAAACCGCGCCGACCATTCCTTGACGCGCATGCTCCACGGGCGCTTGCGCCAGCCTTCCCTGGTGACCTGGGTGGAGTTGCGCACGTCCTCGCGGAAGGCGCGCTCCATCTCCTCGCCGAAGCCGGCCCCCATGACGATCACGCTGACCTCGCTGTTGTGCAGGAAGCTGCGCGTGTCCAGGTTGGTCGAGCCCACGGTCGACCAGACGCCGTCGATCACCGCCGTCTTCGAGTGCAGCACGGCCAGCTTCAGCTCGTGGATCTTCACGCCCGCCTCCAGCAGTTCGTCGTAGAAGGCGCGGCCGGCGTGGAACACCAGGCCGCTGTCGGACACGCTGGGCAGCACCAGGCTGACGTCCACGCCCCGCTTCGCCGCGTCCACCAGCGCGGCCAGGGTCTGGTCGTCCGGCACGAAATAGGCCATCGTGATGTGGATGGATTTCTTGGCCTCCCGCATGGCCAGCAGGTAGGCCTTGAAGATCTCGAACTTGCCGCCCGGCTTGCTGCCCAGCACGCGCACGATGCGGTCGCCCGCCACCACCGGTTCCGGGAAGTAGTCGGCCTCGCGCAGGTCGTCCACGTCCTGGCCGGTCCAGGCCTGGATGAACAGCCACTGGAGGGCGGCCACGGCCGGGCCCTCGATCTTCACGTGGGTGTCGCGCCAGCCCACCTGCGACTGGTCGGTGGACTTGTTCTTGGAGCGGAAGGGCGAACTCTTGGAATAGGTGTCGCTGATGTTGATGCCGCCGGTGAAGGCGACCTTGCCGTCCACGATCAGGATCTTGCGGTGGTCGCGGTTGTTCACCTTCCAGCCGTTGCCGCGCACCTTGGCCGGGTTGACCGGGTTGAAGGCCACCAGCTTGATGCCGCCCTCGCGCATGCGGTCGAAGAACTTCTGCGGCACGCCGAGGGTGCCCACGCTGTCGTAGATGATGTTGACCGTCACGCCCTGGCGCTGCTTGTCGATCAGCAGGTCGGCGAACTGGTTGCCCAGCTCGTCCTCGTCGAAGATGTAGGTCTCGAAATTGATGTTGTTGCGCGCCGCCGCGATGGCCGCGATCATTTCCTTCATCGTGGCCGGGCCGTCGAACAGCAGCTGCACCTTGTTGCCGGCGATCAGGGGCACGCCGGTGGCCGCCTCCTCCAGCTTGGCCTGCTGCGCCAGGTCCAGCGCGCCCTTGGCCCAGCGTTTGCGTAGCAGCGAGGCGCCGGCGTCGGCCGGCAGCTTGCCGTCGGCGCCCTGGATCAGCGGCTTGGCCGGGGCCTGCGCCTTGGCGATGTCGGCCTCGACGGTGGGCAGCGAGGCGCACGCCACCAGGGACCAGCAAGTCATCAGGGTCGCCAGCCAGTAGCGCGCGCGGGTGGGGTTCATTTTTGTCTCGTGGTTGTCATCTCGTCCGGCGATACGGGGGCCGTGTCCCTGGCCCCGAGGAAGAAGTCGACCGGCGCGGCCAGGAAGCGCCGCCCCAGCGTTTTGAGCAGGGCGTAGCCGTGCCTGAAACGCACTTGCCGGGAGCGCAGCGCCACCCACAGGGCGAGGCTGAAACTGACCAGCAGGTTGACCGCGCCGATGGCCAGGAAACCCGACACGGACTTCAACACCAGTTGCCAGCTTACATTGTGGTCCAAGGCCACGATTGCTGTCGCAAAGTTGGCCGATGAGAACGTCACGTGCCGGATGTCGATGGGCAGGCCGAGCAGGAAGCCCAGCGTGCCGATGGTGCCGAGCAGGATGCCGAAGCACAGATTGCCCATCAGGCCGCCCAGGTTGTTCTCCAGGTACAGGCCGAGGCGGTCCAGCCGGTGCTGGCCGATCAGCCGGCCCGGGCCGCGCAGCTGCGACACGCGCCGCGCCCAGCGCGTGTACAGCGCCTGGTTGTCGTAGTAGCCCGAGATCAGTCCCGCCAGGAACAGGCAGACGCCGGCGATGGCCGCGTACGCCAGCGCGGGGCCGCCGACGGGATCGATGTCGCGCAGCAGGTGCATGGCCTTGTCGGGCGTCACCAGGTGCGCGCCGGCGAGGCGCCGCCAGCTCCAGGCGATCAGCCAGGCGCAGGGGATGGCGGTGGCCAGGTTGCCCAGCACGGCCACCAGCTGGGTGCGGAACACCTTGTTGACCAGTTCGGCCATGCTGTCGGTGTCGAGGTGCTTGCCGTCCTTGCTTTGCAGGCCGGCGGCGATGCGCGAGGCCGTCATCGCCGGCTGCTTGGTCGCCACCGTGAAATGCAGCAGGTGGATCAGCATGAAACCCAGCGAATAGTTCATGCTGAACAGGAAGGCCTCCACCAGCGGCGCCGCGCGCAGCTTGCCCATCAGGATCTTGATCAGCGCCATGAAGCCGATCACCAGGCCGGCGCCGGCCGAGGACAGGAACATGCCGGCCAGCTGGGCGCGGTTGTCCGCCACGTAGTGCTCGCCGGTGCGGCTGGCGTTCTCCGTCACGTTGCGCGCCAGCAGGTGGACGTTGTCGGCCAGCAGTTCGCGCACGCGGTATTTCTTGTTGTGCGCCTCGATCAGTTCCAGCGCCAGCGCAACGCCGGCCGCGCGGCGCAGGCTGGAGGGCGCGCGCGGCGAGCGGTGCGGCGGCGTCACCGCCTCCGACACGGCGCGCACGTCGAGCGTGGGCGCGCTGGGCAGTTCGCCCGAGGTGTCGACCAGGAACAGCAGCTTGCGCAGGCGGTCTATGCTTTGCGTCAAGGTCACTAGCAGGTAGGTCAGGGCGATGCTGGTGCCCTGCGCCAGCGCCTTCTTGCGGATCTTGGCGACCACCGCGTCGCACTGGTCCAGCATCACCAGCAGGTGGCGGGCGTCGTCCACGCGGCCGTCGAGGTAGGCCTGCACTTCGCGGTTCTGCTCGGTGAACGGGGAATCGAACACCTCCATCTCGGTGTGGAAATTGGTCAGCTTCGGTTCCAGGCCGATGGCGGCCACGCGGTAGGACAAGGTGCGGATCGCCTCCAGCAGGCCGGGCAGCATCACATTGGCCATGCCGGGGATGGGCGTGAAGATGGTGTCGAACAAGGCCAGCCAGTCGGCGGCGGGCACGGCGCGTATCCACAGGTAGTCGGTGTCCAGGAACATCAACTGGTCGACGGCGTCGCTCAGGTACTCGTCGCCCAGCGCCGGCGGCAGCACGCGGTAGGCGACGCGGCGCTTGAGTTCGGAGAAGAAGCCGTCGTTCGACAGCACGCCGATTTCCGTGTACAGGCTGGCGTGGCGGCGACTGGTGAGCAGGCGCAGCATATAGTCGCGCAGCGTCCGCGCCTGGCGCGGATCGGCCTTCAGCAGGCGGGTCAGCGTGCGCACCCGTTCGGTCGCCGCGCCAGTGTCGGCGGGGCGTTCGGGGCGCAGCGTGTGGAAAAGCCGGACCAGCGCGTCGATGCCGGTGGTCGCATCGGAGATGCTTTCAAGGATGTCTAGCATCCCCGCAGTCTAGCCGAAATGCTGCGACCGCACATTTCCGCAGGCGCGCCGCGCGCCCGCGCCGGGCCCTGTTCGCCTCAGCAGAGGTTGATCTTGGCGGCGGCGGCGCGCAGCTCGGCGCGGAAGTCCGGGTGGGCGATGCCGATCAGCGCGTCGGCGCGCTGGCGGGCCGACTTGCCGCGCAGCTGGGCCACGCCGTACTCGGTCACCACGTAGTTGACGTCGTTCTTGCTGGTGGTGACGTGCGTGCCGGCCGAGAGCGTGGGGACGATGCGGCTGATGGCGCCGTCCTTGGCGGTCGAGGGCAGCACGATGAAGGCCTTGCCGCCGCGCGAGCGGTTGGCGGCGCGCACGAAGTCGACCTGGCCGCCGGTGCCGGAATAGGGCAGGTGGGCGATGCTCTCGGAGCCGCACTGGCCCAGCAGGTCCACCTGCAGGCTGGCGTTGATGGCGACCAGGTTGTCGTTCTGGCCGGCCGTCCACGGGTCGTTGGTGAAGTTCACCGGGTGCATCTCGAGCATGGGGTTGTGGTGCATGAAGTCGTACAGCCGCTTCGATCCCAGCGCGAAGGTGGCCACCATCTTGCCGGGCAGGTGGGTCTTGCGGCGGTTGGTCACCACGCCGGCCTCGACCAGCTTGAGGATGCCGTCGCCTATCATTTCGGTGTGGATGCCGAGGTCGCGCTTGTCCGTCAGCTGCATGACGACGGCGTCGGGGATGCCGCCGTAGCCGATCTGCAAGGTCGAGCCGTCGTCTATCATGTCGGCCACGTATTTGCCGATCGCCTCCTGCACCGGGCCGATCTTGGGCAGGCCGACCTCGAACACGGGCTCGGCGCTTTCCACCAGCGCCGCCACCTGCGAGATGTGGATGTGGCACTGGCCGTGCGCGAAGGGGACGTTGGGGTTGACCTCGAGCACGACGGCGCGCGCCTTCGCCACGGCGGCCATGGTGTAATCGGCGCCCAGGCTGAGCGACAAATAGCCGTGCTCGTCCATCGGCGAGGCCATCGAGAACACCACGTCGGAGGCGATGTGGCCGCGCTCGATCAGGCCGGGCAGTTCGGAGAAGTAGGCGGGGATGAAATCGGCCCAGCCGGCCTGCCCGGCGGCGCGCGAGGCGCCGCCGAAGAACAGCGCCACGTGGCGCACGTGGCCGACCGTGTCGCAGTCGAAGTAGCCGTATTTGCGCAGCGCGAGGATTTGCGCGACCTTGACGTCGCGGTAGTCGCGTCGCCGCTCGGACAATGCGCCCAGCAGCGTGGGCGGCTCGCCGGCGCCCGAGGGCACGATGATGAAGTCGCCGTCGCGCACGTGGCGGATGGCGTCGTCGGCGGACATGCGCTTGTCGTCGTACAGCGCCCGGGCGGTGGGGTGGGTCATGGTCTCCTGCCTTTCAGTTTGAATGTTTTGATTCACTATACGCGCGGCGCACCTTGAGGAATGTCAACGGGACGACACTCATCTTGCAAGTGTGTGTGTCGTCGCACAGATCGCTGATATTTCGCAGATGTAAGCTGGAGGTAAGCTTTAACAGTTCAGACGCCATCGAGAACATCATGAAGACCCCGTACTGGATGCTCGCACTACTGAGTCCGCTGGCGGCCGGCGCGCAGAACCCGTCGGCCGTCACCGTGTACGGCGTGCTGGACGCGGGCGTGGTGGCCGAGCGCGGCTGCGCCGGCGAGTGCGCCGGCGCGCGCATCGGCGGCGGCGTGGCGAGCGAGTCGCGGCTGGGCGTGCGCGGCCGCGAGGCGCTGAACCAGGACGTGGCGGCGGTGTTCACGCTGGAGGCCGGCGTGCAGGCCGACACCGGCGCCTCCGACCCCGACGGCAAGCTGTTCGGCCGCCAGGCCTTCGTCGGCCTGGACAGCCGCTGGGGCGCGCTGACCCTGGGCCGCCAATACAACCTGCAGTACGAGACGCTGGTGGAGGTGGCCGATCCCTTCCACGGCGGCATGGCGGGCACGGCGACCAACCTGGCCGGCTACGTGCAGCGCCGCTACGACAACACCATCAAGTACGTGACGCCCACCGTGCGCGGCTGGAGCGCCGGCGCGATCTACGCGTTCGGCGAGTCGCCCTATAGCAGCAAGTTCAACCGCGCCTACGGCGCCACCATCGGCTACGAGCACGCGCCGTTCAACATCCGCATCGCCCACCAGCGCAAATACAACCTGTCCGACGCCACCGGCGTGGTGCCGGCGGTCGACTACTCGTCGCGCAACACGCTGGTCGCCGCCAACGTGGTGTTCAAGTCCGCCACGCTGTACGCGGCCTACGGCGTCAACCGGGGCATCGGCAGTTCGCCCTGGGACCCCTCCTATCCCTACGGCGCGCTGGTGGTGCCGAGCGCGTCGGACCGCAGCCACGACATCATCACCGGCGTGTCGCTGCCGAGGGGGGCGGCCACGTTCATGGTGTCGTACATCCACAAGAACGACCGCACCCTGGCCAACCGCGACGCCGACCAGCTGGCGGCCGGCGTCAGCTACGCGATGTCGCGCCGCACCAGCGTCTACGCCGCCTACGCCCGGATCAAGAACCGCAACGGCGCCGGCTACACGGTGGGCAACGCCTCCAGCGGCGGGCGCGGCGACAGCGCCGTCAACGTCGGGCTGCGCCACGCCTTCTGACGCGGGGCCCGCGCCGGCGCGGCCCTACTTGGCGGGCGCCTTGCCGCCGCAATCGGCGCCCAGCCACCGTCCCGTGCTTTCCACCGCCATCGTCTCCGGCTTGCCGCGCGCGCTGCTGGTGACGTTCATGTTCATCGTGTAGCCGGTCTCGCCCTGCAGGCGCACCTGTCCGGTGCCGCTGGACGGCGGCTTGGCGCATTGGAAGCTGACGTTCATGCCGCCGGCGACCGGCGTGCTGGTGGAGGTGCATTGCTCGCCCTGGCCGGTCGGCAGTTCCTTGCGCTCGGCCATCTCCCTGGTCATGCAGTAGGTGATGCGGACGCCGCCGTCGCTGCCCATGGTCATGCCGACGCCCTGCTTGGCCATCATGTCTTCGATCATCTTGCGTTGTTCAGGGGGGAGGTTGGCCAACTGCTTTTGCGCCTCGGCCATGGCGGCCGTGGCCTGGCTGTCGCCGGATTTGACCTTGCTGTTCATTTCCCACAGGCCGGGGCGCATGGAGGTCGTGGCGGCGGAGCAGAAAGCGGCGCTGGCCGCGAGAGCGGCGGCCAGGACCAGTTGACGTTTGTGTTTCATGGCAACTCCCGGGGTTGGAAGCCGCCAGCATACTCCAGATTCCGGGGGCGGGGTGCGCTGCCATGATGGCAGCGCTAGATGCCTCTTCCGCTGATCAGGCGCAGCAGCACCATGACGATGGCCACAACCAGCAGGATGTGGATGAAGCCGCCGATCGTGTACGAGGTCACGATACCGAGCAGCCAGAGAATAATCAGTACGACAGCGATAGTGTAGAGCATGATAGTGTCCTCTCGAATCGGATGTTTATGTAGGAGATTTCATTATCGTGCCGGCACGTTTTCTGATCTGTTCGTTGCCGTACACACCATTCACTTCTTGGCGCCGAGCCGGGCGGCGGGGCCCGGTATCCAGCCCAGCAAGCCCACCAGGCCGGTCGCGCCCAGCAGGCCGATCAGCAAGCCGCCCGTCAGCAGCAGCGTGGCGGTGATTTCCGGCGATTGCGTCTCCGGCGCGTAGATCTCGTTGTACCCCATCCGCGCCAGCAGCAGTCCGGCCAGGATGGTCCAAGCCCAAAATACTTTACCCATTTTATTATCCCCTTTAGTGAAAAGCGGACGCCTTGTGTCACGGCGTAAGACCATTGTCGGGGGGCATGAGAAAGATGCTCTGTGCGATATCACACATACCGTAAAAAAGCCCGGAGCCTGGCCACAAAGCGGCCAGGGTCCGGGCAGGTCCCAGGGGAGGACAGGAGCCGGTTCAGCCCGCGCGCAGCGCGCCCTTGACGACACGCACCTGGTCGCCGTTGCGCCAGCCCGGCGGGGTGCTTTGATGGAAGGTGCGGGTGGCGCCGTTGTCCATGCGCACGGTGATGGTGTAGCTGCGCGTGGCGCGCACATTGCCCTCCACCTGGTTGCCCAGCACGGCGCCGCCGACGGCGCCGGCCACGGTGGCGATCTGGCGTCCGCTGCCGCCGCCGATCTGGTGGCCCAGCAGGCCGCCGACCACGGCGCCGGCGCCGGCGCCCAGGCCGCTGCCCTCGGCGCGCTTGGTGGTTTCACGCACGCTCTCGACCACGCCGCAGTTCTTGCAGACGGCGGGCGGCGGCGCGATGCGTTCGCGTTCGCGCACGGGGGCCGGCGCGGCTTGCGCCATCACCGGTTCGACGCGGCGCTCGGGCGCCGGCACATATTGGGTTTGCGACCGGGACGTCGATGCCGGCTCGGGCGCGACGGCGCCCAGGGCGGCCGCGCCGCCGTTGGCCGAGGTGCTCGACAGCGCGGGGGCGGCGCTGTAGCCGCCGCCGGTCGACGAGGGCAGCCAGCCCAGCAGGGCGGCCACGCCCAGCGTGCAGAACAGCACGACGGCGACGGCGGCCGCCAGCAGCAGCGGATGGGTGCCCGGACGGGTGGTGGGATTGGTGCTCATGGGGTTCTCCTTTTCGGCATATCGGACTGATGCACGGATTCTGCTCCGCCAGCGCCTCCGGTTCCGTGCGTCACCGTACATACATGGGGATTCATAGCCATTACGCTCTAAGCCAATGATGAAGAAATGTTAACTGCCGACTCCAGCCCATGAACCTGACCCACGACACCGCCTACGGCAGCTCCGGACCGCCGCCCCTGCAGGAGAATCGCCTGCTGGCGAGTCTGCCGGAGGACGACTTGCTGCATCTCGAATCCATGTGCGAGGCCGTGCACATGGAGATGGGCGACGTGCTCTATGAACCGGGACAGGCCATCCAATACATCTACTTCCCCAGCGACAGCCTGATTTCCCTGCTGGCCGTGGCCGAGGGGCGCATGACGCTGGAGGTGGGCTCGGTGGGCCGCGAGGGCATGATAGGCTCGTCCGTCGCGCTGGGGCACCAGCTGGCGCAGGTGCGCGCCGTGGTGCAGCGGGCCGGCGGCGCGCTGCGCATCCACGCGGCCGACTTCTGCGCCGAGTTCACGCGCATGGAGTCGCTGCAGCGCCTGCTGTACCGCTACACCGACACCCTGCTGGCGCAGGCGATCCAGATCGCCGTGTGCAGCCGCTTCCACGTGCTGGAGGCGCGCCTGGCGCGCTCGCTGCTGATCACGCGCGACCGCCTGCAGTCCGAGAAGTTCCACCTCACCCACGAGTTCCTGGCGCACGCGCTGGGCGTGCGGCGCGTGGGCGTGACCAAGGCCGCCAGCGCGCTGCAGAACCAGAAGCTGATCACCTACAGCCGCGGCAACATCGAGATCCTCGATTCGGCCGGGCTGGAGGCCGTGTCCTGCCGCTGCTACGAGATGGTGAAGGACACCGGCAGCATCGGCATGGCCAACGTGTTCCTGTGAAAAAAAAGGAAGGCCCAAAAGACAACGGACCCGCGGGTCCGTTGTCTTTTGGGACGGGGACGATCAACGCGGCGGCTTGTTGACCTGGTTGCCGATCACGCCGCCGACGGCCGCGCCGCCCACTGCGCCGGCGGTGCTGCCGCCGGTCAGCACGGAGCCGGCCACGCCGCCCACGGCGGCGCCGATGGCGGTGTTCTTGTCTTGCTGCGACATGCTGGAGCAGGCGCCCAGCGACAGGATGGCGGCGATGGCCGCGAGGTGTTTAATGGTTTGCATGGTGGTTCTCCTTGGGGTTGATTACTTCAGACGCATGTCGTTGGTCACGCTCTTGACGCCGTTGATGCTGCGCGCCGCGGCCACCGCCTTGTCGATGTCCTCCTGCGAGGACACGAAGCCGCTCAACTGCACGGCGCCCTTGTAGGTCTCGACATTGATCTCCGAGGCCTTCAATTCGGGCTGCAGCACCATCGCGGCCTTGACGTTGGCGGTGACGACGCTGTCGTCGATGTATTCGCCGGTGCTCTCGGTCGTCGGGGTCGACGCGCAGGCCGCGAGGGCGCTGAGCGTCAGGGCGGACAGCAGGGCGGGAAGGGATTTCACAATCTTCATGGCATGCTCCTGTTCTCGGAAAACGCGCCCGCGGGGAGCGCGGTACTGACAGGATCAGCTTACGTGCGCGGCGGCAAATGATCTGTTCGCCAGCGCACGGTGCGCCTTATTTGCGTTTGGCCGCCTGGCCGGGCGGCGGCGCCACCGGCTTGACGCGCGCCTGCCTGAGCAGCGCGGCGCATTCGCTGTTCTCGCCGGGGCCGGTGTTGATCAGGGGCAGCAGCGCCGCCGCCGGCGCCGCCACCACCGCCAGCGCCACCGCGCCGCCCGCCTTGAGCGCCAGCACGCCCTTGTCGACGCTGATGTCCGGGTCCTTGAACGTGCCCTTCACGTAGATCGGCGCGCGCAGCGAGATGATGCGCAGGCCCTTGCTGTCGGGCTTGAGCGTGAGGTCCAGCCGCTCGCTGGCGAGGTTGACGGCGCCGTCGACGTGGATGGTGGCGTCGTCGGTGTCGACCACGAACTGGCGCGTGCGCGCCAGGCCCTTGTCGACGGCGAAGTCGGCCGCCATGCAGTTGAGCTTGACCTGCTTGTCGCCGATCAGCTTGGTCAACACCACGCTGCCCAGGTTCAGGCCCATCTGCTCCAGCAGCAGCTTGCTGATGCTGCCCTGGTTGATCAGCGCCTTCAGTTCGCCGTTCGACGCGGCCAGCAGGGTCGCCACCGAATTGCCGGTCGCGCTGAGCGAGGTGTCGGCGTTGATCTCGCCGACGCTGGCCTTCAGGCCGTCGAGCGAGGGGAACAGTTCCTTCAGTTTCAGGTGGCGCGCGCTGGCCTTGAGCTCGGCCCGGATCGCGTTCTTGCTGACATTGCCGCTGCCGTCCAGCTTGACGTTGGAGGCGAGCTTGCCGCCGGCCCAGTCGAAGTTCAGCGGCGTCAGCGCCAGCACGCCGTTCTTCAGGTGGAACTCGGTGTACAGGTTGGCGATCGGCAGCTGCTTTTCGCGCACGATGCGGTCGGCCTTGTAGCTGACGTCGGCGTCGATGCTGGTCCAGCGCTCGGTCTTGAAGGTCTCCACCGGCAGCAGCTTGTCGCCCGGCTGCACCGCCGGCAGGCCGCGCGCCCGCTTGCTGGCGTTGGAGTCGGCGCCCACCAGCGGCGCCAGGTCGGCGAACTGCAGCAGGCGCGAGCGCATCGCGCCGCCCAGGTGGTTGCGCGGTTGCTGTTGCTTGTATTCGAGCTTGCCGCCGATGTCGCTGGAACCGACCTTGCCGGTGAAACGGTCGTACACGTAGTGGCCGCCGTCCTTGCCCAGCGTGGCCGTCAGGTGGCCCTCGGTGCTGAACGGCGGCGTTTCCGGCAGCACGATGCCGGTCAGGCCGTACAAGCGCGCCATGCTGGGCGCGGACACCTTGAGTTTCATGTCCAGCGCGGCCAGCGCGGTGGGCTTGGTCAGCGTGCCCTCGACCGCGATGCGGGTGCCGCCCACGTTGACGTCGGCGGCGATGGGGAAGGGCGTGGTCTGCTGCCGCAGCGACAGCACGGCGCCGGCCTTGCCGCCGCCGGTGACGGGCGCGCCGTGCCAGTCGCCCTTGAGTTTCCAGGACACGCCGTAGGTCGGGTCGGCGTTGATGGTCTCGAGCTCGGCGGTGATGTCGGCCCTGCTCACCGCGTCGATGTATTGCACCGTGCCCTGGGTGAACACCACGCGCTGCAGGTCCAGCGTCCACGGCGAGCGCTTGTCCTTCTTCTCGAAGGTCCAGTTGTTGGCGCCGTCGGCGGTGCGCTGCAGCAGCACGCTGGGCGACTCGAAGCGCAGCACCGGGATCGAGATCTCCTTGCCCAGCAGGGCGAAGGGGTTCAGCGAGAACGAGAACTCGTCGACGCTGGCCATCTCGGGCGCCACCGGCGGCTCGGCCTTGGCGGCCAGCACGCTGTCCGGATTGCCGACGTGGACGTCGCGCGCCACCAGGTGCGGCCAGGGCAGGCGGTCGCGCCAGCCGCGCTGGGCCTCCGGCACGATCTGCTTTTCCCAGGTCAGCGACAGGTCGCCGCGGATGGCGAACGGGCGGCCGATGGCCTCGCTGGTCTTGGCGTTGAGCCAGGGCCGGGCACGGTTCCAGTCGTAATTGAGCAGCACGATCAGCGCGACGGCGGGGATGGCGAGCAGGGCGGCGCCCGCCCCGAGGGCGATGCGGGTTTTGCGTGACAAGGTCATGGCTTGGCCTTTCGGTATCTTCTTACTTGCAGTTTAGATGACAGCCTACACCAGCGCGTGGCGCCGCTATGTGCGCCCGCGCACCATGCCGGCGGACGATCGCCCGCCTATGTGCGGCACCGTACTGAACCTCCGGCCCTTCGCGCCTATAACGTCACTACACCTTCCAAACCGTATGAGGAGAAGAACAATGAACTCACGTATCTATGCACTTGGGCTGGTGGCCGCGTTGGCTGCCGGCTGCGCCAGCCAGAAGGCGCCCGCCACCGCCGACGTCGCGGTGTCGCGCGCGGCGGTCGACAGCGCCACCTCGGCGGGCGGCGCCGAACTGGCGCCGGCCGAGATGACGGCGGCCCGCGAGAAGATGCTGCGCGCCAACCAGGCGCTGGCGGCCAAGGATTATCCGCTGGCGCGCGACCTGGCGTCGCAGGCCCAGGCCGACGCCAAGCTGGCGCAGAGCAAGGCCGGCTCGGCCAAGGCCAGCGCCGCGGCCGACGCGCTGCAGGACAACATCCGCGTGCTGCGCGAAGAGCTGGACCGCGCCAACACCACCATCGTCAAATAAGGAGCCCGCATCATGAAGAACCTGTTCAAACCCGCCGCGCTGGCGCTGGCCATCGCGCTGTCCGCCTGCAGCTCGGCGCCCACCACCACCAGCCTGCTGGACCAGGCGCGCGGCGACTACATGGCCGCCCAGAGCAACCCGTCGGTGGCGCAGTACGCGCCGGTCGAACTGCGCCAGGCCACCGCCGCGCTGGACCGCGCCAACGAGGCGGCCTCGCGCCAGGATAGCGCGGCCGAGGTGGACAAGCTGGCCTACCTGGCCAAGCAGCGCATCGGCGTGGCGCAGGAAGTGGCCAAGCAGAAGGCGGCCGAGGCCGCCGTGGCCGACTCGGCCCGCCAGCGCGACCAGATCCGCCTGGAGGCGCGCACCGTCGAGGCCGACCAGGCCAAGCGCAGCGCCGAGCAGGCCAAGGCCGACGCCGACGCGGCGCGCGGCCAGGCCGACGCGGCCCGCATGGCGGCCGAGAGCCAGCTGGCCGCCACGCGCGACGCGCAGGCCAAGGCCGACGCGCTGGCCGCCCAACTGGCCGACCTGCAGGCCAAGCAGACCGAGCGCGGCATCGTCATGACCATGGGCGACGTGCTGTTCAACGTCGACCAGGCCGTGCTGACCGAGGGCGGCCAGCACACGCTGCGCAAGCTGGCCGACGTGATGCGCCAGAACCCGGACCGCAGCGTGATGGTCGAGGGCTTCACCGACAGCACCGGCAGCGCCGACCACAACCTGAGCCTGTCGCAACGCCGCGCCGAGGCCGTGCGTGGCGCGCTGATGGGCATGGGCATCGAGGGCACGCGCATCGCCACCCGCGGCTACGGCGAGGCCTATCCGGTGGCCGGCAACGACACCGCCGGCAACCGCCAGCTGAACCGCCGCGTGGAGATCGTGCTGTCCGACGCGGGCCGCCAGATCAACGCGCGCCGCTGATTTACTTTGAAAAGGAAGCATCATGGCTGAATCCACACTGTCACCACCCGCCGGCATCGATACGGCAGCCATCCGCGCGGCCGCGCAAAACCTCGCCGACGGTCCCGTCACGGTCGGCTACAAGGGCGACCGCGAGGCGGTCATCAAGCTGCTCAACGGCGCCCTGGCCACCGAACTGGTCTGCATCCTGCGCTACAAGCGCCACTATTACACGGTGACCGGCGCCCAGAACGCCGGCGTCAAGGCCGAATTCCTCGAGCATGCACTGGAGGAACAGGAACACGCGGATTGGCTGGCTGAGCGTATCATTCAGTTGAATGGCGAACCCGATTTTAATCCGGCAACATTGCTCGAGCGTAGCCATGCCGAGTATGATGAGTCAGGGGAGGTGCAATCGATGATACGCGCCAACCTGATCGCGGAAAGGGTGGCCATCGAGTCCTACCGCCAGATGATCGAGCAGATCGGCGACACCGATCCGACGACCCGCCAGTTGTTGATCAAAATCATGGCGGTGGAAGAGGAACACGCCGACGATATGCGCGACCTGCTGGCTTAGTTTTTCCCCGCGGTAACGGTTTCACCCACAACTCATCACAACGACAGGAGTCAATCATGCTGGAAAATAATATCAGTACCGTGAACAATGACGTGAAAACTCTGGTCAAGGACGCGCAGGCCCTGTTCACCGCGGCCACCGCGCTGACGGGCGAAAAGGCCGAGGAGCTGCGCGGCCGCGGCATGCGCGCGCTGGACACGGCACTGGCCAAGGCCCACGAGGCGCAGCAAAGCGCGGTCGCCGCCGGCAAACAGGTGGCGCAATCGACCGACGCCTACGTCAAGGAAAACCCGTGGCGTTCGATCGCGCTGGCGGCCGGCGTCGGCCTGCTGGTGGGCGTGATTGTGGGCCGCAAGTAATCCGGCGTGGCAGGAGCTGACATGGAACAATCCGCGCCACCCCACCCCGGTCTGATCGGCTCCCTGGCCGGGGTCGCCCGCAACACCGCGCGGCTGGTCTTGTCGCGCATCGAACTGGCCGCGCTGGAATTGTCCGAGGCGCGCGGGCACTTGGGCGAGCTGGCCCTGGTGTGCGCGCTGGCGCTGCTGGCCGGCTGGTTCGCCATCGCCTTCACCACCGCCACCATCATTTTCCTCGCCTGGGAAGCCATGGGCTGGAAGATCCTGCTGGTGCTGGCGGGCGTGTTCATCGCCATCACGATCGCGCTGGTGATGTCCGCGCGCGGCATGCTCAAGCAGGGCAAGCTGGCGTTGCCGGTCACGATGTCGGAGCTCAAGGCCGACCGCGACATGTTGCTCTAACCGGGAGAGTCCATGAGCAAGGAAAACGACGGCGCGGCCTTGTCCGCCGCCAAGGAAAAGCTGGTGCGCGAAGGCGAGCTGTACCGCGTCAGCGTGCTGCACGCCCGGCACCAGGTGGCGCACGCGCTGCGCCCGGACCAGCTGGTGCACGGCGCGCTGGACCACGCGATCGGCGTGGTCCAGCACCGGCTGGCCGGTTTGCTGGGCAAGGGCGACGGCGCCCCCGCCGTCGGTGGCTTGGCGGGCATCGCCGGGCTGGCCGGTGGGCTGAGCCTGCCGAAGGTGCTGCCCTACGCGATCCGCATCGGCTCGTTCATCGTGCGGCGCCGGCTGATCAAGCCGGCGCTGGCGGTGGCCGCGGTGGCCGCGATCGGCGGCGCCTGGCTGATGCGGCGCAAATAGCGGCGCCCGCGCGCGAGACTAGCCCTCCAGGCATGGCCTGGAGGGCTTTTTTCCTTTGGGGAAGGAAGGAAAAAGGGGTCAGGTTCGGTATTTTTAAATACCGAACCTGACCCCTTTTTTTTGCTCAGCGGCCGCTGGTTTCGTAGCGTTGCATGTTGTTGGCGTCGGCGTGCAGCTGGCGCATATTGCCCATGTCGGCCTGGTAGGTGGCCTGGGCCTCGTGCATGCAGTCGCGGCGCTCGTCGGCCGGCATCTGCCGGCAGGCGGTGCGGGCCTCGGCCAGCGCGGCGCCGATCTCCTTGCGCAGCGTGCGCAGCTGCGCCGCCGTGGTGCGGTCCGCCTTGTGCCAGCGGGCGGGATCGCCGCGCTGGAGTTCCTGGCGTTGGTGGGCCGCCACTTCGGGCGGCGTGACTTGCGCCTGCGCGGCGCAGCAGGCGGCCAGCAGGGCCGCGGCGAGGATTTTGTTCATGATGGAACTCCCTTAAAGTCGGCCGGTCAGCAGCATGACCAGCAGGATCAGCACGATGACGCCCGCGATGCCACTGGGCGCATAGCCCCAGTTGCGGCTGTGTGGCCAGGCCGGCAGCGCGCCGATCAATAGCAGAACCAGAACGATGAGGATGATGGTGCCCATGGCGTTGCTCCTTCAGTGTGGTGGCGGATGTCTTGCCGGTATGGGGTGTTAGTAACGGTAGACGCGGCCGTCGACCATGCGCACGCGGTTGCCCACGCGCAGGTCGTAGACGCTGTCCTGGTTCACGGTGCGGTAGTCGCCGTTGTCCATGCGCACGCTGATCTGGTAGGCGTCGTATGGCTGGTTGCGGTTGCGCTCCACGCTGTTGCCGACCACCGCGCCACCTATGGCGCCGGCGGCGGTGGCGGCCGTGCGGCCGCTGCCGGAACCGATCTGATTACCGGCCAGTGCGCCGATCAGGCCGCCGGCGACCGCGCCGACGCCACTGGTGGCGGGATCGATCCGGACCACCTGGATCGAGTCGATCACCCCGTAGGTGGCGGCGTTGCCCATCGACGAGTAGTTGGTGTCGTACACCGGCTGGGAGGAGCAGCCTGCGAGCAGGGCCGAGGCGGCGATCATCAGGGCCGAAAGCGTGTGTGTAGTCTTCATGTTGTTCTCCTGAAAAGTGTGTAGCCAGCATAGTCAGCCGCCGCACGACGGTCTGTGCGATGCCGCACCTAGTGCCCGGTGACTTTCCGGGCGCTTTGTGGCGTCCTTATCGAAAAAACATTTCTATGTTCGATACCGTACAGATAGCGCAAGCCAACTCGGTGACACTGCATTCAAGGCCCGCGCTTCGCGGGCTGCAATGTCCCCAGTCCGGCTCAGGCCTGCTGGCTTACTGCTCTCGTGAGCACTGCTAACCAAGGAGAAACACCATGAAAATCACTCAAAAAATCGCCAGCGCCGTGTTTACCGCCGCCACCGTGTTCGCCGTCGTCGGCTGCGCCTCCACGCCCACCAAGGAAGGCACCGGCGAATATGTCGACGACACCGTGCTGACCACCAAGGTGAAGGCCAGCATCTTCAACGAGCCGACCCTGAAAGCCACCGAGATCAACGTGGAAACCTTCAAGGGCACCGTGCAGCTGAGCGGTTTCGTGGCCCAGCCCGGCGACATCACCAAGGCCGGCGAGATCGCCCGCGGCGTCAAAGGCGTGAAGGAAGTGAAGAACGACATCCGCGTCAAGTAAGCGGCGCGGCAAGCGGCCGGCGCGCCACCCCACCGCGCCGGCGGCTCAACAGGACCTACCCCATGACGCCCGCAGAATCCGCCCCTCCCAGCAACGACGACACGACCCCGCCGCATTCCGGCCCCGTAGCCGACCCCTTGGCCGACCCCTTACCCGGCCCCTTACCCGGCCCCTTGGCCGATCCCGCCGACCTTCCCGTCCCCGACACCGAACGCCTGCCGCTGCATGTGCACGCGCGCGGCCTGGCGCTGGGCGTCATCGCCACCGTCGCCTTCCTGTACGCGCTGCAGTGGTCCAAGAATTTCCTGGTGCCGCTGCTGCTGGGCATCTTCATCGCCTACACGCTCAATCCCCTGGTGTGCTGGCTGGAGCGCGCGCGCGTGCCGCGGCCGGTCGGCGCCACCCTGGTGACGGCGGCCATCCTGTTCGGCTCGGCCGTCACGGCCGAGAAACTGCACGGCGAATTCCAGAACATCATCGAGGAACTGCCCACCGTCACGCACAAGCTGTCGCGCCTGATGCAGAACAAGCTGGGCAGCGGCCCCAGCACGCTGGAGCGCATCCAGGCCGTGGCCAACGAGCTGGAGCAGGCGGCCGCGGGCGCCACCGGCAAGCGCCCGGCGCGCAAGGCCGCGCCAGCCGAGCACGGCGGCATCAAGGTGATCGACTGGGTGTGGGCCGGCTCGATGGGCCTGGCCGGCTTCGTCAGCCAGGCCACCATGGTGATCTTCCTGGTGTTCTTCCTGCTGCTGGCCGGCGACACCTTCAAGCGCAAGCTGGTCAAGCTGACCGGGCCGTCGCTGAGCAAGAAGAAGGTCACCGTCCACATCCTGGAGGACATCAACAACAGCATCCAGAGCTATATGTTCATGCTGCTGGTGACCAATTTGCTGCTGGCGCTGCTGATGTGGGTGGCGTTGCGCGCCATCGGCCTGGAGAACGCGGGCGCCTGGGCCATCGTGGCCGGGCTGCTGCACGTGATGCCGTACTTCGGCCCGCTGCTGATCACCAGCGCGACCGGCGTGGTGGCCTTCCTGCAATTCGAATCGCTGCAGATGGTGCTGTTGGTGACGGGCGCCTCGCTGGCCATCGCGACCCTGGTGGGCACCTTCGTGACGACCTGGATGACGGGCCGCATCGCGCGCATGAATCCGGCCGCCGTGTTCGTCAGCCTGCTGTTCTGGGGCTGGCTGTGGGGCGTGTGGGGCCTGCTGCTGGGCGTGCCGGTGATCGTGATCGTGAAGGTGGTCGCCGAGCGCGTCGAGGGGATGGAGATCGTGGCCGAACTGCTCGGCGAATAGCGGCCAGGCCGCCTCAAGGCGGGCAGGGCGGCGTTGCGGCTCCTTGCCGTGCCCGCTTTGCAGCGGCCTCCCGAAATCAGCGCTTCAGGTTGCCCTGCTCGTCGCGCGGATGGTCCTTCAGGCTGCCCAGCTGCAGCGCGTACTGGCGGGCGAACTCGGCGCCCATGAAGAAGATCTGCGCCGAGTAGTACACCCACAGCAACAGGGCGATCAGCGAGCCGGCCGCGCCGTAGCTGTCGGCCACGCCGCTGTTGCCGATGTAGGCGCCGATCGCGTGCTTGCCCAGCGTGAACAGGGCGGCCGTGGCCAGCGCGCCGATCACCACGTCGCGCCAGGACAGCTTGATGCGCGGCAGCATCTTGTAGATCACGCCGAACATGGCGGCGATCACGCAAAATCCGATCAGCCAATTGATTCCCGTCAGCAGCATCGTGGTGCCGCTGCTGTGCCCCTGCCAGTAGCGCTCCAGCACGGCCAGCGCGGCGCTGAACACCAGCGACACCATCAGCAGGAAACCCAGCACCAGCACCATGCCGAAGGACAGCAGGCGGGTGCGGATGGTGTCCCATAGCGTGCCCGTGGTCAGCGGCGGCAGTTGCCAGATCGCGTCCAGGCTGGATTTCAGCTCGGCGAACACGGTGGTGGCGCCGAACAGCAGCAGGGCGCCGGCGATCAGCGTGGCCAGCTTGCCCTCGTCGTGGTTGCTGGCGCCGGCCAGGATCAGCTGCAGCGCCTCGGCGCCCTTGGGGCCGACCAGGCCGCGCAGCTGCCCGAACAGCTCGCCCTGCGCCGCCTGCTGGCCGTAGAACAGGCCGGCGATGGCGATCACCAGCACCAGGATGGGCGCGATGGAAAACAGCGTGTAGAAGGCCAGCGCCGCGCCCTTGCTGCTGTCGCCGTGCTCGAACCATTCGGTGACGGTGCAGACGGCCACGCTCTTCAAGGTCTTGATCTTCGGTTTCATGCGCATCTCCAAAAAAGAAAAAGGGGCGCGCGGCCCCTTTCCCTACACTTCAGATGACGGAAGCGCCGATTAGTTCACGCGGCGCTCGATGGTCACCTGGTCGACTTCGACGCGGCGGTTCGGTTCCAGGCACTTGATCAGGTCGGCGCGCTTCTTGTCGTTGCACTGGACCACGGGCTGCGATTCGCCCTTGCCGGTGGCGTTCAGGCGCTCGGCCGACACGCCCTTGCCCACCAGGTATTGCTTGACGGAGTTGGCGCGCTGTTCGGACAGTTTCTGGTTGTACTTGTCCGAACCCAGGCGGTCGGTGTGGCCGGTGATGGTCACATTGCCGACCGACGGGTTGTTGTTCAGCAGGGTCGCCAATTCATCCAGCTTGGGCTGGTTCGGGTTCAGCTTGGCGCTGTCGAAGGCGAACAGCTCGGTGGCCGACATCGTCACCTTCTCGAAGCGCGGCGCCGGCGGCGGTGGAGGCGGCGGGGCGACCGGCGCGGGGGCCGGGGCCGGCGGCACGTAGGCCGGGGCAGGGGCGGGCGCCGGCGGCAGCGGCTTGGCGCCCAGCGCGTAGTTCAGGCCCACGGTCAGGTAGTAGTTGTTGCTCTTGTCGGCGGCCGGGAAGGCGTTGCCGCGCAGGAAGCCGTGCACATTGCGCAGGTCGGCCTGCAGCGCCCAGCGTTCGTTCAGGTCGGCCTGGAAGCCCAGGCCGGCGCTGATGTAGGGCGAGCTTTTTTCCACTTGCGGGTTGATGCGCAGGTTGGCGCGGTCGCGCTCGACGCCGGCGCCGACCAGGATGAAGGGACGGAAGGATTTACGGGAGAACAGGTACAGCCCGTCCAGGCCCAGGGTTTCCTGCTGGTAGCGCTGTCCGCCTTCCTTGGAACGGCCGTAGGTGTAGCCCATCTGGATGTCCCAGTTGGGCGCGACCGCCTTGCCGAACTTCAGGCCGGCGCCGTAGCCGGTCTTGTCCACGCCGAAGTCCGAATCGGGCTTCATGGCGTTGACGCTGGGCTGGATGTACCAGTTTGGATTGATGTCGGCGTCCTGGGCCGTGGCGGCGGAGGCCGCGCACAGCATGGCGGCGGCGATGGCGATGTTCTTAATTTTATTCATGGATGCTCCCGAATTGATAAAGGCTTGCCGATGCGGCGAAGTTTCCAGCGTGTTGCTTGCTGTTGGACTGAACTCTATGGACGTTTGTGCAATAGCTCGGTGCGCTACCGCACAAAGCATTAAGGCAAATCAAAAGTGTTGTCGATTTGTGACAGTCCAGTCTGTGAACTGCGGCAATTCCGCGCAGTCAAAATAAAAACCGCGCCGCCGCCGGGAAGGCGGGGACGCGGTGAATATTGTAACAGAGTAACTATTGCTTGTTGTGTCAGCGTGGTGGATCTGCTGGTTTGTTTGCGTCCGGCACAACAATGACGGTGTCGCCGGGTTTGCCGGCTTCGCCCGGGGCGCCTGGCGCACCCGGAGGCCCGGCGGGGCCCGGCACGGGGACGGGCACCGGCACCACGGCCGGGGCCGGCGCCGGGTCGACCACCGGCGGGTTGTTGACGGTGGTTTTTTCGCAGGCGGTGAGGGCCAGGGCGGCCACGGCGGCTAACAGGATAGGCAGTTTCATGGTGAGTCCTCTCTATGGAAAAGGTGCAGCCAGATTAACCGCGCCGCGCGGCCGCATCTGTACGCCAACGCACCCAGTTGGCTTATTGCTCACTTATGTTCGTTGCCGCACAGACTGGATTTGACGGCGACGGCATCCTAGAGCCCAGATGTAGACGAAAGCGCGAGCCCAGGCAGTCGGACCCGGCGCCCACGCGATCCTGGCTATTCGATATAAGGAGTGTACAAAATGCATGCAATCAGAGAAACCCAAGATTCCGGCTTCGCAACGCAGCAGGATGCAAAGGCGGGCGACAAGCCGCGCCTGGCGCTGGTTGAGCGGCCAGGGCCGCCCATGCCCGAGCGCAAAGCCCTGTCGCTGGCGCCGATCGAAAGGGTGCGCTCGACCTCGGCGACGCTGCGCCGCATCGAGAATATGCAAAAACTCATTGCTGAGTTGCAACAACACGAGATGCTGGCCGATGAAATCGCCTGGTTCCTGAAGTTCTCGCCGTCCGGCGCCCGCAAATACATCCGCGACCTGCGCGACGCCGGCGTGATCGAACTGGCGCGCTACATCGAGGGCACCGCCACCTACCTGGGCAAGGCCGTGTACCAGCTGACGCCCGACCCGGAACGCGTGAAAACCTTCCTGGCCGCCATCGTCCAGCCCAAGCGCGAAGGCGCGCCGCCGCGCAAGGAACGCCCCAGCCTGCGTGAACAGGCCATGGCCGGCGCCGGCCGCCACTTCCATATCCTGGCCGACGACACGCATTACGCGATCCGCGTGAACCGCGGCCCCGTCACCCGCGATCCGCTGGTGGCCGCCCTGTTCGGCGCCGCGCCGTCGATGCAGAAGGCGCAGTCTTAATCGCGCCCCGGCGCGCGGCGCGCCACCCGCGGCCGGGCCAGTGGTGCTACAGTGGAAACAGCCGGACCGGGTCCGGCTGTTTGCATTGAATTGTCGAGAAGGAACCCCATCTGTTTTGGACGAGTTCCCTTATGGACGGCATTATGGACGCATGGTTGTGGATATCCCTGGCGGCGCTGGCTTGCGCCGCGCCGCTGCTGTACCCCCGCTGGACGCTGCGGCGCGCGCTCGCGCGGCCGCTGCCGCCCGAGGCGCTGGCCATCCTGGAGCGCAACGTCGGCCCCTACCGGAGCATGGAGCCGGCGCTGCGCGAGCAATTGCGGCAGCTGGTCAAGCGCTTCCTGCACCGCAAGAAATTCGTCGGTTGCGAGGGGCTGGAGATCGACGACGAGATGCGCTACACCATCGCCGGCCAGGCCTGCCTGCTGCTGCTGAACCGGCCCAGCAAGGTCTACCGCGCGCTGCACACCATCCTGGTCTACCCGGGCGCCTTCCTGGTGCCGCGCCAGGAGGTGGGGCCGGGCGGCGTGGTCACCGCCGGCAAGCACACGCTGCTGGGCGAATCGTGGGACGACGGCCGCGTCGTGCTGTCCTGGGACGACGCGCTGCGCGGCGCGCGCGACTGGCGCGAGGGCCAGAACGTGGTGCTGCACGAGTTCGCGCACCAGCTCGACAGCGAATCGGGCCACGGCAACGGCGCGCCCTACCTGGGCAGCCACGAGAACTACCGCAACTGGTCGGCCGTGCTGTCGCGCGACTTCGCCAACCTGCGCCACGACGCCTATTACGGCCGCCAGGACGGGGTGATCGACCATTACGGCGCGACCAGCCCGGCCGAGTTCTTCGCCGTGGCCACAGAAACCTTTTTCGGCAAGCCGTGGCAGATGGCGGAGCGCCACGCCGCGCTGTACGACGAGCTGCGCAAGTATTACCGGGTCGATCCGCGCGAATGGCAGGCGGCGCCGCCCGCCGAGGCGGTGGAGGCGCCCGTGTTCATGGCGCCGTCTGGACAGCGCAGCTTCGCCGTGGCAAGCTGGTAGCGTCGGCGCGGGCCGCGCCGCGATGGGCCCGGGGCGGGCGAGCGAAAGGAAAACCATGCAATTCGAAGAGTTCGAGTTCTTTTCGTCCGGCACGCCCACCACGGCGCCGGCGGCCGCCACGCCGCAGCTGCGGCTGCAATACCTGCTGGACAACACGCCGGCCATCATCTACTGCACCGTGCCCAGCGGTGACTTCAAGATGACCTTCGTCAGCAACAACGCGCTGCACGTGCTGGGCTACCGCCCCGAGGACATGGTGGCCGACCCCAACTTCTGGTTCGACCACATCCACCCGGACGACGCGCCCAGCATCTTCTCCAGCCTGGCCACCGTGTTCACCGAGGGCCAGCGCGCCTATGAATACCGCTTCCGCCGCGCCGACGGCGCCTACCTGTGGATGCACGACAGCCTGCGCCTGGTGCGCGACGAGCACGGCGCGCCGCTGGAGGTGATCGGCGCGCTGACCGACATCACCGACCGCAAGCTGATGGAGCAGGCGCAGCAGGAACTGATCGGCCGCCTGCGCGAGGCGCACGAGCAACTGCTGCAGTCGGAGAAGATGGCCTCCATCGGCCAGCTGGCGGCCGGCATCGCGCACGAGATCAACAACCCGGTCGGCTTCGTCAATTCCAACATGGGCACCTTGAACAGCTACGTGGGCACGCTGTTCAGCGTGATCGCGTCCTACGAGCAGGCGCTGGGCTCCCATCCGGCGCTCAAGCCCATCCAGCAGAAGATGGCGGCCGTGCGCGACGAGGCCGACCTGGAGTTCGTGCAGGAGGACGCCTCGGCGCTGGTGCGCGAATCGATGGACGGGCTCAAGCGCGTGAAGGACATCGTGCAGGCGCTCAAGGACTTCTCCCACGTGGGCGAGGTGGAGTGGCAGGTGGCGGACCTGCACCAGGGCCTGGACAGCACCCTGAACATCGTGGCCAACGAGATCCGCTACAAGGCCACCGTGGAGAAGCACTACGGCGTGCTGCCGCAGGTGCATTGCCTGGCCTCGCAGCTGAACCAGGTGTTCATGAACCTGCTGGTCAACGCGGGACAGGCGATCCGCACGCAGGGCGTGATCACGATACGCACCGGGCACGACAAGGGCTGGGTGTGGGTCGAGATCGGCGACACCGGCGCCGGCATCGCGCCGGAACACCTGAACCGTATTTTCGAGCCCTTCTTCACCACCAAGCCGGTGGGCAGCGGCACCGGGCTGGGCCTGTCGCTGTCCTACGGCATCGTCAACAAGCACGGCGGCAAGATCGAGGTCGCCTCCGAGCTCGGCAAGGGCACCCGCTTCACGGTCCGGCTGCCGGTGACGCCGCCGGCCATGGACGCCCCCGCCACGGCGGGCGAGCCCCCTAAAGGATGATGGAGCCGTCCGGGCCCCAGTTCACCTTCAGGATGCCGGGCTCCTCCTCCTCCAGCCGCTGCGCCTCCAGCTCCTGCGGCGTGGGCGGCGGCGGCTGGATGCCGTGCTCGGCCATCAGGCGGTCGCGCTCCTCCAGCGCGGCCGCGATGGTCTGCTGCAGGTCCTCCAGGTTCCACGGCTTGGGGATGTAGCGGAACACCTGCGCCTCGTTGATGGCGCTGACCGCCGTGCTGAGCTCGGTGGACGCGGTCAGCATCACGCGCACCGTGTGCGGCGCGATGTCCTTGATCGCCTGCAGGAAGGCCACGCCGCTCAGCGTGGGCATGTGGTAGTCGGAGATCACCAGGTCGAACCCGCAGGCGCAGACCCGCTTGATGGCCTCGTAGGGATCGCTGAACAGCTCCACCCGCAACTCCGGGATCTTCACGTGCGCGCGCATCGAGCGCTGCAGCGCGAGCAGCACGTTGACATCGTCGTCCAGCAGCAATATGCGTCTCATGGCGTTCCCTATGCTGTGCCTATGGCGTACTCTTGAACGGCTTGACCCAGATCGCCAGGCGGTTGCCGCTCTTCGCTTCGAAATCCTGCACCTGCTGGATCATGCGCGGGTCCAGCACGTGGTCGGCCGCCAGCAGCATCAGACCCTCCCGGCTGACCAGGTCGCGCGCCAGCGCCATGCCCGGCACCAGCTCGCCGGACAGCACCTCGACCCCGCCCGGCGCCTCCTCGCCCGCGCCGCCGTCCACCAGCTGGCGGAAGGCCTGCACCACGTTGGGGTCGTAGCGCTTGCCGCTGGCGTCCAGGATCAGCGACTTGGCCTCGTCGGGGCGCAGGTGGCGCTGCACCATGGCGCCCTGCTGCAGGTTGTAATAGTCGACCGCCAACGCCAGGATGCGCGCGCCGATCGGGATTTGCAAGCCCACCAGCCCGTCCGGGAAGCCGTTGCCGTCGAAGCGCTCGAGCTGGGCGCGCAGGATGGCGGCGGTGCCGCGCAGGTCCTGCAGCGGCATCAGCAGCTGCTCGGCGCGCGCCGGGTGCTTGCGGAACAGGCCTAGCGCGTCGCCGTGCAGCATGGTCAGCGGCGTGGCCAGCATGTCGTCGCTGAAGCCGATCTTGCCCAGGTCGTGCAGCAGGCCGGCGATGAAGATGTCCTGCACCTCCTTGCCGTCGAGCTTCAAGTGGCCGGCGACGCGGCGCGCCAGGTCGGCCACCTGGCGCGCGTGGCCGGACAGGTTGCCCCCGCGCATCTCCAGCATGCTGGAGATGACCTTGATGGTGGTGACGAAGTTCTGCTTGAGCTTGTCGTTGGCCGCCACCGCCGCCTCGTGCATGGTCTTCAACTGGCGGGTGCGCTCCTCGACCCGCGCCTCCAGGCCCTGGTTGAGCGCCTTGAGCTGTTCGTTCTGGCGCTGCGTCAGCGCCTCCAGGCGCAGCTTCTCCTGCTCCAGCGCACGCCGCTCCAGCGCGTGGCGCACCACCAGCAGCAGGTCGTTGTCGTCCCAGGGCTTGGTGATGTAGCGGTAGATCTCGCCGCAGTTGATGGCGTCCAGGATGGACTGGATGTCGGCGTAGCCGGTCAGCAGCAGGCGGATGGTGCGCGGCCAGCGCTGGCACACCAGGGCCAGGAAGCGGGCGCCGTCCATTTCCGGCATGCGCATGTCGGAAATGACCAGGTCCACCGGCTGTTGCTCCAGGATCGCCAGGCCGGCCGCGCCGCTCTCGGCCACCAGCACCTTGTAGCCGGCCGGGCGCAGCAGGCGGCGCAGCGAGGACAGGATGTTGGGCTCGTCGTCCACGCACAGCACGGTCGGCACGGCGTCGACCGGGGGCAGGGCCATGGCGGCCTCCTGCGCGGCGGCGCTGGCGCTCATGCCGGGGCTCACGGCTGCGCTCCCGTCGCGCCCTCGGCCGGCGCTTCCGTGTGGCGGATCGGCAGCGTCACGCGGAAGGTGGTGCCGGCGCCCGGCTCGGACCGCACCTCGATGGCGCCGTGGTGTTTCTGCACGATGCCGTAGGCCAGCGACAGGCCCAGGCCGGTGCCCTTGCCGACCGCCTTGGTGGTGAAGAAGGGGTCGAAGATGCGCTTCAGGTTGTCCGGCGCGATGCCGCAGCCGTCGTCCTGCACCTCGATCCACACCTGCTCGCCCTCGGCGCGGCCGGTGCGCACCGTGATGCGGCCGCGCGCCTCGCCGATGGCGTGGGCGGCGTTGACCACCAGGTTCATGACGATCTGGTTGACCTGCAGCGGCAGGCAGTAGATGTCGGGGATGTCGCCGTATTCCTTGACCACGTCGGCCTTGTATTTGACCTCGTTGCTGACGATGTTGAGCGTGGAATCGATGCCGCGGTGCAGGTCGGCCCAGACCCATTCCTGGTTGGCGTCGACCCGGGAAAAGTCCTTCAAGTCCTGCACGATGTGGCGCACGCGCACGATGCCCTCCTTCGATTCGCTCATCAGCGAGGGGATGTCCTCGCGCAGGAAGTCCAGGTCGATCTCCTCGCGCATGGCCTGCAGCCGCGCCAGCACCTCCGGCGCGGCGATCGCCGCCTCGGCCTCGCGGTAGGCGGCCAGCATGTCGAACAGGTCGCCCAGGTAGGTCTGCAGCATGCCGAAGTTGGAGAAGATGTAGCCGATCGGGTTGTTGATCTCGTGCGCCACGCCGGCCGCCAGCTGGCCGATCGAGGCCAGCTTCTCGGACTGCACCAGCTGCTGCTGCGCCATGCTGAGCTGGGCGTTCAGCTCGGTCAGCTCGACGTTGCGGCGGCGCAGCTCGGCGTCGGCCAGGCGGCGCTGGCGGATGTCGTCCTCCAGCCGCTCGTTGACCTCGGCCAGCTGGGCGGTGCGCTTCTCGACGATGTGCTCGAGGTTGTCGTGCGCCTTGCGCAGCGCGTTTTCCGCCACCCGCCGCTCGGTCACGTCGCGCAGCGTCTGGATCGCCCCCACCACGCGGCCCTCGCCGTCGCGCAGCGGCGCGGCGGTGAAGTGCAGCCAGTGGCCGCGCGCGCCGATGTTGGGGAAGTAGTCCTCGGCCTCGTAGGCGCCGGGGATCAGCGCCGAGCGGCTGTGCTTGTCCCGGAAGTATTCCGAGTCGCGCGGGTCCAGGCCGGACAGGATCAGGTCCGCCAGCAGCGGGCGCTGCCTCGGATAGAAGGCCTGCCAGTGGTTGCGCGTGCCCACCATCTCGGCCATGGTCCAGCCGAGCAGGTGCTCGCACGCCTTGTTCCAGTGCGTGATCACATGGTCCGGGTCGAGCACGAAGGTGGCGACCGGGTGCCCGTCGAGGAAGGCGGCCAGTTCGATGGCGCTGGCGTAATGGCTGCTGTGGCCGGGCATCGTCTCTCCTTCAGTGAACCAGAATCCGGCACAGGTCGCCGAACAGGCGTTCGGTCTCGCCCAGCACCTGCAGGCAGGCCGCGTCGTCCAGGCCGGCGGCGCGCCAGGCCGCCGGCGACAGCGGCGGCGCCAACTCGTCGTCCTCGCCGCCCAGGTCGAGCGCGTGGGCGAAGGCGTTGGCCAGGTGGATCGCCAGGGCCAGCGTGCGCGCCGGCGGCGCCGCGCCGGGCCAGGCGTGGTGGGCGGCCACCGCCTCCTGTATCTGCGGCGGGAACTTCCAGCGCGCCGCCAGCGCGCTGCCGACGGCGGCGTGGTCGAAGCCGAACACGGCCGCCTCGGCCTCGGCCACTTGGCAGTCCCGCGCGCGCCGGTGGCGCACCGCCTCCCGGTACACGTCCGGGTAGCCGGTGGCCAGCACCAGCGTGCCCAGGTCGTGCAGCAGGCCGGCCGTGAACGCGGTGTCCGGCTGCTGGTCCAGGTGGCGCGCCAGCGCGCGGGCGCAGGCGGCGGTGGCCACCGAGTGGCGCCAGAACGCGGCCAGGTCCAGCTTCGCGGCGGGATCGGGCGCGAAGCCGCCGGTGATGGCGCAGGCCGTCACCAGGGTGCGCGTGCTGTGCAGGCCCAGCACGGCCACCGCCTGCTGGATGGTGGTGACCTTGGCCGGCATGCCGTAGAACGAGGAGTTGGCCAGGCGCAGCACCTTGGCCGCCAGCGCCTGGTCCAGCGCGATCTTGCCGGCCAGCGCGTTCAGGTCGACGTCGTCCTGGTCCATGGCCGACATCAGCTCGCTGACCACCGCCGGCAGCGAGGGCAGGTTCTGGACGCGCACGATCACTTCGTCGATGGTGGGCATGGCGGCTCCTGGCTACGGTACAAGGTGAGCAGGCGTTGCAGCTCGCCGCCGCCGTGGCGGAACAGGTGGCGCAGCCGTTCGGCGCGCCGCGCCAGCTCCTCCGGCGACGGCGGCGCCGGCGCCTCGTCCGCGCCGGCCACCACGCAGGACGGCACGCCGCGCCGGCGCAGCGCGGCCAGCGTGCCCTCGGCCAGCACGGCGCCCTCGGGCAGCAGCACCGCGCCGTGGCCGTCGCACAGCGGCGCGGCCAGCACCATGCCGGCCTCGGCCAGCTCCAGCGGGATCTCGCGTCCGCCGCTCATGGCGCCGCCTCGCACCGGCTGAGCGCGATCAGGCTGCCGCGGGAAGCCGAATGCTCGCCCATCGGGTAGGCCATCACCGCGTAGCGCACGCCGTCGAACTCGGCCTCGTGGACGGCGGCCGGCGGCGCGCCGTCGGCCGGGAACAGTTGCGGCAGCACCGCGCCGGCCTCGTTGCCCAGCAGCGCGCCGCCGCGCCGCAGCAGCCGGTCGGCGGCCGCGTTGACGAAGGCGATCATGCCGCCGTCGTCCATGCCGATCACCGGCAGCGGCAGGTGCTGCAGCAGCTCGCGCGCCACGTGCAGGCTGACCTCGCCATGGCTGAGCTGCTGCTGCTGTTGCCGCAACACGTCCTCCATGCGCCGGTTGGCGGCGGCCAGGCCGTGGTTGGCGGTGCGCAGCTCCAGGTTCAGGCGCTCGTTGTCGTCGGCGATCTCCTTGAGCCGGAAGGCGTCGGCGATGTGGCCGCGCAGCAGTTCGTCCTCCCACGGCTTGGTCAGGAACTTGTAGATCGCGCCCTCGTTGACCGCGTCCGTGACCGACTGCAGCTCGGTGTAGCCGGACAGCATGATGCGTATCGTGTCCGGATACAGCTCCTTGGCCTTGCGCAGGAAGTCCGCGCCCAGCATGCCGGGCATGCGCTGGTCGGACACGATCACGTCGACCGGGTGCTGGGCCAGCACCTCCAGGCCCTCCTGGCCGCTGTTGGCGGTGTACAGCGTGTAGCCGTCGCGGCGCAGCAGGCGCTTGAGGGCGGAGATGATGTTCTGCTCGTCGTCCACCAGCAGCAGGGCGCGGCGCTGCTGCTGGATGCGCAGCAGCTGGGGCGGCAGGCTGCGCCGCTCGCGCAGCAGTTCGCGCACCGCGTCGGCCGCCAGCGGCGGCGCGAAGAAATAGCCCTGGATCAGGTCGCACATGTGGCGCCGCAGGAAGTCGCACTGGGCCTCGGTCTCCACGCCCTCGGCCGCGACCTGGATGCCGAGGTGGTGCGCCATCGCGATGATGGTCTTGGACAGCGCGGCGTCGCCGCTGTCGGTGACGATGTCGCGGATGAAGGCGCCGTCGATCTTGACCGCGTCGAAGGGGAAGCGCTTGATGCAGCTGAGCGAGGAGTAGCCGGTGCCGAAATCGTCCAGCACCAGCGCCACGCCCAGCGCCTTCAGCTCGGCCAGCGTGCCGCCGGTGGCGTCCGGGTCGTGCAGCAGCACGCCCTCGGTGATCTCCAGCGCCAGGGCCGACGGCGGCAGGCCGAACTCGGCCAGCGTGGCGGCGGTGGCGGCGGCGAAACCGCGGTCCAGAAACTGCTTGGGCGAAACATTGACGGCCACCCGCACCGGCGCCAGGCCGGCGTCGCGCCACTGGCACAGGTCCTGGCAGACGCGGCGCAGCACCCAGGCCCCGATCGCGTGGATCAGCCCGGTCTCCTCGGCCACCGGCACGAAGCGCTGCGCCGGGATCAGCCCCAGCGCCGGATGTTGCCAGCGCACCAGCGCCTCCAGGCTGGCCACCTCGCCCGTCTGCAGGTCGGCCAGCGCCTGGTATTGCAGCTGCAGCTCGTCGCGCAGCACGGCCAGCCGCAGCGCCGACTCGATGCCGATGCGCTCCAGCGTGCGGTGGTTCATCTCGGACGAGAAGTACTGGTACTTGCCGCCGCCCTGTTCGCGCGCGCGGGCCAGCGCCATGTCGGCGTAGCGCAGCAGCGAGGCGCCGTCCTTGCCGTCCTGCGGGCACAAGGTGACGCCGATGCTGGCGCTGGCGTGCACCGCCGGGGCGCCGGGCTGGCCATCGGCCTGGCCCGCCGCCTGGCCGTCCAGCTGGAACGGCGGGGCCAGCGCGGCGAACACGTTCTCGCACACCGGCGCCACGTCGGCGGCCGAGCGCACGTCCTCCAGGATCACCACGAACTCGTCGCCGCCCAGCAACGCCACCGTGTCGTGCGGGCGCACGGCGGCGCGCAGCCGCTGGGCCACGCCGGCCAGCAACTGGTCGCCGGCCGCGTGGCCCAGGCTCTCGTTGACCAGGTGGTAGTTGTCGACGCCCACGCACAGCAGGCCCAGCATGTCGTTGTGGCGCAGCGCGTGCTGCATGGCCTGCTGCAGGCGGTCGATGGCCAGGTCGCGGTTGGGCAGGCCGGTCAGCTTGTCGTGGGTGCGGTGGAAGGCCAGGCTGGCCTCCTGCTCCTTGAGCGCGGTGACGTCGGTGGCGATGCCCACGTAGTGGGTGACGACGCCAAGGGCGTCGGGCACGGGGGAGATGAACAGGTCGTTCCAGAACGGCGTGCCGTCCTTGCGGTAGTTGCGCACCACCACGTGCGCGTCCTGGCGGGCGGCGATGGCCTGGCGCAGCGCGGCCAGCGCCGGCTGGTCCTGGTCGTCGCCCTGCAGGAAGCGGCAGTTGCGGCCCAGCAGCTCGCCGAGCGGGTAGCCGGTCATGGCGCAAAAGGCCGGGTTGGCGTACATGATGGGCATGTCCGGCGCCGCGGCGTCGGCGATCATCACGCCGTTGCTGCAGGCCGACAACGCGCGGTTGGACAAGGCGTCGGGCAGCGCCTGGCGTGGGTCGTCGGCGCCGGCGCCTTGCGGCGCGCGGTCCCGGGCGGCGGGCGTGTCATCCATATCCATCAGGCATTCCTGTCGACTAGGTAGCGGACTGGCTCGGTGTTGCTGCGTTTTATTATACGGCGAGCCGAAGCCAGCGTGCGCCACCGAACGGAAAGGCGGCGCGGGCCGGCGCAAGCTGGAGCGTCATATCTCTCAGGAGCGCATCATGAGCAAGATCATTGCAGGCCATTTCCAATTGCAGGATGAAATCGACCAGGCGCGCGACGCGCTGATCGCCGAGGGCTTCCCCGAGCGGGACATCAGCGCCTTCTTCGTCAATCCGCCGGGCCAGCACGACACCTTCGAGCTGGGCGGCGACCGCGACAAGTCGCCCGGCGCCAAGGAGAGCGACGTCGGCCTGGCCAAGGGCGTGGCCACCGGCAGCGCGGTGGGGGCGGTGGTGGGCGCCGTGACGGCGCCGGTGACGGGGCCGCTGGGCGCGGTGGTGGGGGCGCTGGTGGGCGGCCACGTCGGTTCGCTGTACAGTTTTTCGCACATGAAGGAGGCGGGCGAACCGGAGCAGGGCAGCATCGCCAACCAGGTCCAGCAGCGGCCGGCCGGCATGATGATAGGCGTCGCCGTGGCGCCGGGGGACGAGCAGCGCGCGGCCGCCATCCTGCGCAGCGTGGGCGCCCACCACGTGGAGCAGGCCGAGGGCACCATCACCGAGGGCGACTGGAAGGACTTCAATCCCCTGTCGCTGCCGGTGCCGGCGGGCTGAGGCCCGGCCGCCCGCCGCCGCCCGCCGCCGCGCGCGGCCGCGATCCGGGCCGCGCGCGGCGGCGAGTCGCGCAGCCCGCCTCAAAGTTGCTACAATAAAAATACCAATACTGCGGCGGCCAGGCACCGGTGGCTTATTCCCCGGCACAAGGCGGACGCGTTGACTAGGGGAGCGGCTATGACACAGGCATGGGTAGTGCTCACGCGCCCGGACGGCCGCGACGTCCCGGCGCCGACCGAGGCGCAGCTCGCGGCGGCGCTGGCCGAGGTCTACAGCGGCGCGGCGCGCTCGCCGGACGGCGGTCCCGGCAGCACGGTGTTGCGCTTTGGCTACGACGACGGCCTGATGTACGAGGTGGAGGTGGCCAGCGGCGGCGACATCTGTTTCGCCGAGTGGTCGGACCGCGATTGCGAGATCGCGCTGGCCGGCCCGCGCAGGATGGCCGGCGCACCGCAGGCCGAGGCGCTGCAGCTATGGAAATGGCTGGCGCAGCGCCAGGTCGCCAAGATCCGCAACCAGGCCTGGCAGTCCGGGGGCTAGCCGGCCGCGCGCCGCTAATGCGCCATGAACACCGGCACCGTCATGCTCTCCAGCACGGTGCGGGTGGCGCCGCCCAGCAGCGTTTCGCGGAAGCGCGAATGCCCGTAGGCCCCCAGCACCATCAGGTCGCACTCCTGCTCGGCCGCCAGCGACAGCAGCGCCTCGCCGGTGCCCGACGGCCGTTTCAGCACGCCGCTGCGCTGCGTCTGCCGCACCAGGATGACGGCGTCGACGCCGTGGCGCGCCAGGTATTGCAGCAGGTCCGCGCCGGGCGACTCGCCGTGCAGCGCCTTTTCCGTGTCCGGGTCGAACACCGCGATCCACACCGCGTCGGCCCGCTTCAACAGCGGCAGCGCGTCGCTGACGGCGCGCGCGGCCTCCTTGCTGGCGTTCCAGGCCACCAGCACGCGCCGCGCCGGCGCGTGCTGGCCGCCGGCCGGCCGCGGCGGGCCCGCGTAGGGCACCACCAGCACCGGCCGCCCCGAGTTGGTCAGCACCTGGGCCGGGAATTCGCTGCCGGCCGAGGTCGACATATGCTCCGGGTCGGCCTGGCCGATCACCACCAGGTCGGCGTGGCGCGCGAGCAGGCTCAGGCCGGCGCCGGGATCGTCGTCCACCACGCGTTGTTCCAGCGATTGCAGGCCCAGCCGCTGCACCAGCGGCGCGAACTGCTCCAGCGAGCGGTTGGCGCGCTCGCGCAGGAAGTTCAGGTGCAGCGCCAGGTTGGGGTCCTGCTCGTCGAGGATGGCGTTCTGGTACAGCGCGCGGGAAATGCCCGTCATCGCCACGCCCAGCAGGTGGCCGTCGTCCAGCAGGGCGAGTTCGACGGCATAGCGGATGCGCTCGGCGACGCGCGGGGCGTCGTCGACGTGCACCAGGATGGATCGGTAGGACATGCTGCGCTCCCGGCGAGTGGGCCTGGCTTGATTATAGGCCCGCGCGGCGCCCGGCGGGCACACGGTAGCGGAAGGCGGGACGGGCGGCGGCGTCAGCGGGGAGGGCGGCCGGCGCGTTCCAGCCGTGTCTGGCAGGCGATGCAGAGCACCGCGTCCGGACGCGCCTGCAGGCGCGAGTAGCCGATGTCGCCGCCGCAGCTCTCGCACTCGCCATAGCCGCCGTCGTCGAACTTGGCCAGCGCGTGCTTGAGCGCGCGCAACTGGGCCAGCTGGTGGCCGGCCGTTTCCTGCTGCAGCTGGTTCATGGTGCGGTTGCTGGCGCTGTCGGCCGGCGAGGTCTCCACCTCCTCGACCGCCGGCCCGACGCCGGCGGCGGCCAGCTGTGCCTGCAGCTCTTGCGCGCGCTGTTCCAGCGCGGCGCGCAGGGCCGCCAGTTCCGATGTGTTCAATCCGTTCATCGCCATGCTCCTCTTCCCGTCATGGTAGAGGAGAGTGCGGCGCGCACGATTGAAATTATGCGCGGTCCTCCTTGACGCGGGCGAAATGGTCGCGCAAGTCGCGCACCGCGGCGGGCAGCTTCTCCGGCTTGCCGGCCGCGATCGCGGCGGCCAGCCCCAGCACGCCGGCGGCGACGCCTGCCAGGTCCTGCGCCAGCGCGGCGTGGCGGATGCGGCGCCGCGCCACGGCGGCCAGGTCCAGCAAGTCCTGGCGCGCCGTGCCCAGCCCGGCGGCGGCCAGCCGCGCGGCCTGCACATACAGGCCGTTGGCGTGCTGGCGCAGTTCCACCTCCTGGTCGAACAGGGCCTGGGCGGCGTCGTGGCCGAGGCCCGGCCCCGGCGCGCCGCCGGGCGGATGCTCGCGGATGGCCTTCATGATGCGCGCGTGCAGCTCGTCGGCGCAGGCGGAAATGCTGTCGGCCAGGGTGGCGATGTCGCCGGCGCTCAAGACCTCTGTCATGGCAGTTCTCCAGTCGCAATGGATGGTTCCAGCGCCAGGGCGGCGCCCCGCAGGTGGCGGTGGGCGCCGGCCACGGCGACGCGCGCGCCGGCATCGGCGGGCCGGTCCAGGTGCGCCAGCAGGGTCCGGTGGGCGTCCGCCACGGCGGCCACGTGCTTGGCCGCCAGCGTGTGGCGCAGGCCGATCAGCCGGTATTCGCTGGCCTTGGCCTGGCGGTGGGACTTGGCCAGCGCCGCCAGCAGGCGCTCGCGCGGCGTGTCGGCGTAGGGGATTTCCACGTCCAGCATGCCCAGCACCATGTCGCGCTCGTTGTCGCTGCTGCCGTCGTAATAGCGCAGCAACAGCTGCATCGCCTCCAGCAGCGCCGCCACCTGCTCGCCGCCGTCGCGCACCATGGCCCGCGCGGCGCGCTCCTGGTAGGGCTCGGTGAAGGCGCGCGCCAGCAGCCGCGTCAGGCCGACATGGGCGTTGACGTGGCGGTCGGTGAGCCCGGTGCCGGGCAGGGCCTTGACGCCCGCGCCCAGTTCCTGCAGCGGCCGGTCCAGGCTGAAGCGCTCGCCGTCGGCCAGCGCGGCCAGCGTCCGCAGGTAGAGCGCCAGGGTGTCGTGGATGGCCATGAAATCGGCGTGGGCGGCGCGCCGCTGCGCGTCGGCGGCGCGCTCGCGCTGGTCGGCGCCGGGCGACAGGTAGGGGCGCAGGCGCGGATAGGTTTCGCGGAAGCGCTGGGTCAGGTCCGCGTAGCCGCCCAGCCTGGACGACTCGGCGGCGAACTCGCGCACCTCGCGCAGGCGGGGATTGCTGGCGCAGCCGCACAGGACGGCGGCCAGCAGCGCGGCCGCCAGTGGTCTCGGCAATCTCATGGTCCTCTCCTCGACGGGTGAGGACTTATCTTGCTCCACGTAAATCCGGCTGATCTTGCGCCGGCGCAAGATCAGCGCGGCAGCCAGCCCAGTCCGGCGGCGGTGCCGGCGAGCGGCTGATATTCGCAGCCGACGTGGCCGTCGTAGCCCAGCTCGTCGAGCAGCTTGAACAGGAAGGGATAGTTGATCTCGCCGGTGCCGGGCTCGTGGCGGCCGGGCGTGTCGGCCAGTTGCAGGTGGCCGATCAGCGGCAGGTTGGCGCGGATGGTGTTGGCCAGCTCGCCCTCGGCGCGCTGCATGTGGTAGATGTCGTACTGCAGGAGGATGTTGGGGCGGGCGCAATCCGCGATGACAGCTAGCGCCTGGCGGCTGCCGTTCAGGAAATAGCCCGGCATGTCGTAGGCGTTGATCGGTTCGATCATGACGGCGATGCCGTGTTCGTGGCAGCGGTCGGCGGCGTATTGGAGGTTGGCGACATAGGTCTCGCGGGCGCGTTCCGGCGCCAGGCCGCCGGGCATGAAGCCGGCCATGCAATGCAGGCGCGGCGCGCCCAGGTCCGTCGCGTACTCGATGGCCAGCCGCACGCCGTCCTGGAACTCGTCCGCGCGGCGGGGATCGCAGGCCATGCCGCGGTCGCCGGCCGCCCAGTCGCCGGGCGGCATATTGTGCAACACCAGGCGCAGCTGGTGGCGGCGCAGGCGCTCGGCGATCCGCTCCGACTCGTAAGCGTAGGGAAACAGGAATTCGACGGCCTCGAACCCCGCCTCCCTGGCGGCGGCGAAGCGGTCCAGGAACGGCAGTTCGGTGAACAGCATCGACAGATTGGCGGCGAATTTAGGCATGGCTCCCCCGGCGGGCTAACAAGACAGGCCGACATGCTAATCCAAAACGCCCTCAAACGCAGCCCGCCGCCAAATTACCCCAGGGGTAAATCCCAAAGCGCCCAGGGCTATTTTTCCCGCGGAGCAAAAATGGCCCTGGGCGGTTTTCGTGGTTTTTCAACGCGGGGGCGGGGGACGCGGGGGCGTCGCGGGTAGGAACGGGGGCGGGACGTGAAAATGGCCCTGGGCCGATATTTCCGCTCGGGAAAATCAGCCCAGGGCCATTTTTAGGGGGGGGCCGGGTTAGCGGCCGCGACCGCCGGAGCGGTGGGGTGGGGCCGAACGGGGGGCGTTGCGGTTGCCGCCCGGCGCCGCCGGGGCGCGGCCCGCGCCGCCGCCACCGCCGCCGCCAGCGCCGCCGCCACCGCCGGTCGCGCTGCGGGGCTTGGCGGCCGCCGTCGCGCCACCGCCGCCGGCGGGCTTGCCGCGGCCATTGCCACCACCGCCGCCTCCGCCGCCACCCTGGCGCGGGTTGCGGTGCTGGCCGCCGCCGCTGCGCAGCTGGATCGGCTGGGCGCGCGCGTTCGGGTCCGGCTCGAAGCCGGGGATGACTTCACGCGGCAAGCTCTGCTTGATCAGCTTTTCGATGTCCTTCAGCATGGTGTGCTCGTCCACGCACACCAGCGACACCGCCTCGCCCGTGGCGCCGGCGCGGCCGGTGCGGCCGATGCGGTGCACATAGTCTTCCGGCACGTTCGGCAGGTCGTAGTTGACCACGTGCGGCAGCTGGTCGATGTCGATGCCGCGGGCGGCGATGTCGGTGGCCACCAGCACCTGCAGCGTGCCGTCCTTGAACTCGGCCAGCGCGCGGGTGCGCGCGGTCTGGCTCTTGTTGCCGTGGATGGCCATGGCGCCGATGCCGTCCGCGCCCAGTTGCTCGACCAGCTTGTTGGCGCCGTGCTTGGTGCGCGTGAACACCAGCACCTGCGTCCATTTGTGCGTGCGGATCAGGTGCGACAGCATCGGGTGCTTCTTGTCGCGGTCGACCGGGTGGATCTTCTGGGCGATGATCTCCACCGCCGAGTTGCGGCGCGCCACCTCGATCATGGCCGGGTTGTTCAGCAGGCCGTCGGCCAGCGCCTTGATCTCGTCCGAGAAGGTGGCCGAGAACAGCAGGTTCTGGCGCTTGGGCGGCAGCGCCGCCAGCACCTTCTTGATGTCGCGGATGAAGCCCATGTCCAGCATGCGGTCGGCCTCGTCCAGGATCAGGATCTCGACCTTGCTCAGGTCGACGGTCTTTTGCATCATGTGGTCGAGCAGGCGGCCCGGCGTGGCGACCAGGATGTCGACGCCGTGGCGCAGCAGCTTGATCTGCGGGTTGATGCCGACCCCGCCGAAAATCACGGCCGAGTTCAGCTTCGTGTATTTGCCGTACACGCGCACGCTTTCCTCGACCTGGGCCGCCAGCTCGCGCGTCGGCGTCAGGATCAGGGCACGGATCGGCCGCGCCGAGGTCGTGTTGCCCAGCTTGGCGCCGTTGGCGTCGGTGGACAGGCGGTGCAGGATGGGCAGCGTGAAGCCGGCCGTCTTGCCCGTGCCGGTTTGTGCGCCGGCGAGCAGATCACCACCGTTCAGCACGGCGGGAATCGCTTGCGTCTGGATCGGAGTGGGCGTGGTGTAACCGGTTTCGGCAACCGCGCGGACAATCGCGTCAGACAGACCAAGTGTGGAAAATGACATATTAACTTTTGGTTAAGATCAAGCCAGGGCCGGATGGGCTGACGGGCTTATCGGTTTGCTAAGGGGAGCGGCGATAGACTGTTGATGGTGCCGCTAATCGGGGAGTATAGCAGCCATTTCGCGAATCTATTGCGACGTGGAAACTAAAAAGGGGCGGTCGCCCCTTTTATTTTGTAACAAAGTTACCGATACTCGGGTAATCTTTGCAACTTGATATCGTTACGCGAACTCGGCCAGCAGGCCGATCATCTGGCCGAACACCTTCGGGCTGCCGGCGATGACGTTGCCTTTGTGCAGGTAGTTCGATTCGCCGTTGAACTCGGCGATGATGCCGCCGGCCTCCGACACCAGCAGCGCGCCGGCCGCGATGTCCCACGGCTGCAGGCCCTTCTCGTAGAAGCCGTCCAGGCGGCCGCAAGCCACGTAGGCCAGGTCCAACGCGGCGGAGCCGGCGCGGCGCACGCCCTGGCTGCGCTCGGCCATGATGCCGTACATCTTCAGGTATTCGTTCAGCGCGGACGGGCTGCCGGTCTTGTAGCCGGTGCCCAGCAGGGCCTTGCCGACGCGGTCCAGGTTGCCCACGCGGATGCGCTTCTCGTTCAGGTAGGCGCCGGCGCCCTTGGTGGCGGTGAACAGGTCGTTGCGCACCGGGTCGTAGACCAGGGCCTGGGTGATGACGCCGCGCTGCTGCAGCGCGATCGAGATCGCGTACTGGGGGAAGCCGTGCATGAAGTTGGTGGTGCCGTCCAGCGGATCGATGATCCACAGGTTCTCGATCTCGTCGTTCACATTGGCGGAAGCGCCCGATTCCTCGGCCAGGAAGCCATGGTCGGGATAGGCCTTGCTCAGCACCTCGATGATCGCCTGCTCGGCGGCCTGGTCGACGTCGGTGACGAAGTCGTTGTGCTGCTTTTCATTGACGATCACGCGATCGAGGTCGAACGAGGCGCGGTTGATGACGGCGGCGCCGCGGCGGGCGGCTTTGATCGCCGTGTTGAGCATTGGGTGCATGAGAGCTTCCGTAAAAAGACGCCCGTGCCGCCGGGGCGCGTGGCTGCCCGGAGGGTTGGCGTGTGAACAAGTATGAGAAAGAGCGAGCGGGCGCCGGAAAATCGTTAGAATGCGGGGTTGGAAGCGGAGCTCCACCCACCCACACCATTTTCGCGCGCGCGAATTGCGCTATTTTAAATGAACCTGCCCCAAAATACAGCGTCTATCTTTCATCGGCTACGAATTATCCTGGTTGAAACTAGCCGGCCAGGCAATATTGGCTCGGTGGCAAGGGCGATGAAAACCATGGGATTCGGCGAACTGGTGCTGGTCAATCCGCGCTTCGAGGGGGCCGTCGGGCACGAGGAGGCGGTGGCCTTCGCCAGCGGCGCGCAGGACATCCTGGCCGGCGCGCGCGTCGTCTCCAGCATGGCCGAGGCGCTGGAGGGCGTCAATTTCGCGGCGGCGGTGTCGGCCCGGCTGCGCGAATACTCGCCGCCGGTGCACACGCCGCGCGAGGTGGCCGAACTGGTGGCGGCCGACGGCGACCTGAGCGCCGCGCTGATCTTCGGCAACGAGCGCTTCGGCCTGCCCAACGAGATCGTGGAGCAATGCAACGCCTTGATCAACATCCCGGCCAACCCGGACTACTCGTCCTTGAACCTGGCGCAGGCGGCCCAGGTGCTGGTCTACGAATGCAGGATGGCGGCGCTGTCGGGCCAGCGCGCGGCCAGCGCGGTCGGCTTCCAGGGCGAGGCGGCCAGCCTGGCGCAGATCGAGGGCATGTACCAGCACCTGGAGCGGGCGCTGGTCGAGATCGGCTTCCTGGACGCGTCCAACCCGCGCAAGCTGATGCCGCGCCTGAAGCGCCTGTTTTCCCGCGCCAAGCTGGAAACGGAGGAGGTCAACATCCTGCGCGGCATCGCGCGCCACATCATGGAGCGGAAGTAGTCAGTCCAACTCGAACGGCGCCGGGTGGCGCGCGTACAGCCGCTCCAGGATGGCGCGCTCGCGCCGCACGATGGTGTCCACGAACTCCCGCGGCTTGCGCATGCGCTTGAAGGCGCTGAAGCCCCGCTCCAGGAATTGCTGCAGATTGCCCAGCCCGGCCAGCCGCGCGGGACGCCGCATCAGCACCAGCGTGCCGTGCAGCATGGGCACGCGCACCAGTTCGCTCAACGAGTCGCCCAGGGCCTGCACCAGGTCCAGCTGCCGCTCGCGGTCGGCGCGCTCCATCGCCTCGCGGTAGGCTTCTATATAGTCGGCCTCGCCGAAGGCCGGTCCCAGCAGGCGCGCCATGGCCGTGTCCAGCCGCTCGGCCAGCGCGTCCAGCCGCATGGCCTCGGTGATGGTTTGCAGCGCGTCGGCCGGCAGCACCTTTTGCATGGTGGGCGCGATGCGCTCCAGGTCGGTGTCGCGCTGGCTCAGGTCGTGCGTGCCGTACAGTTCATCGAGGAAGAACATGACGGCCGCGTGGCTGTCGCGGTCGTCCAGCAGGTCGGCGTGGGTGGCGGCGAGGCGCCGGGACTGGAAGGTCTTCAGCGCCAGCCGGGCCGCGCGCAGCGCCGGATCGCCGCCGTCGGCCTGGCGTTCCAGCCTGGCCTCGCGCAAGCGCTGTTCAAGCGGACTCGGGTTGCTCTTTTTCTTCATAACCGGCTTTTTACCAGAACTCGCTAGACGGGGCGCTCTATTTTTATCGTCCGGACGTGCTATTCCATTGACGTACACTGAACGACTACGATAAAAACGATGGGGGCTCCGCGGACATGGGCACACGCAGGTCATTCTTGAAATACGGCGTCGCCGGCGCGGCGCTGCTGGCCGCCGGCGGCGCGCTGTACCGCACGGCGGCGGGACCGTCCGCGCCCGGCCGCTACCTGCTGGACGGCGAGGCGCGCGCGGTGCTGGCCGCGATCGCGCCGGCCATCGTCGGTCCCATGCTGCCGTCCGGCGCGGCCGACCGCGCGGCGGCCGTGGCCCGCACGGTCGATGGCGTGCAACAGGCGATCGCCAGCCTGCCGCTGGCCACCCAGCGGGAGGTGCGCGACCTGTTCGGCCTGCTGGCGCTGGCGCCCGCGCGGCGCTTCCTGGCCGGCGTGCCGGCCGCCTGGGGCGAGGCGTCGGTGGCGCAGGTGTCGGCCTTCCTCCAGGACTGGCGCACCCACCGCCTGGCCATGCTGCAAACGGCCTACCACGCGCTGCACGACCTGGTGCTGGGCGCCTGGTACGCCGATTCCTCCAGCTGGGCCGGCATCGGCTACGCCGGTCCGATCAAGGAGCTGAGCCAATGAGCGGCGACAACGACAAACCCGTGATTCCCGACCCCATCCGCGCCGGCTTGGCCGCCGGCTGGCGGGTCACCGACTGCGCCACGCTGGAGCGCGACCGCGCGCTGGAGGCCGACGTGGCGATCGTCGGCAGCGGCGCCGGTGGCGGCGTGACGGCCGAGATCCTGACCCGGGCCGGCCTGAGCGTGATCATCGTGGAGGAGGGCGCGTTGAAGTCCTCCAGCGACTTCAAGATGCGCGAGGCGGACGCCTATCCCGCGCTGTACCAGGAGGCCGGCGCGCGCAAGACGCGCGACAAGGGCATCAACATCCTGCAGGGCAGGACGGTGGGCGGCTCCACCACCGTCAACTGGACCTCCAGCTTCCGCACCCCGCCCGCCACGCTGGCGCACTGGCGCAAGCACCACGGCCTGGCCGACTATTCCGAGCAGGCGCTGGCGCCGTGGTTCGCGCAGATGGAGCGGCGGCTGCACATCGGCCCCTGGGACGTGCCGCCCAACGAGAACAACGACCTGCTCAAGCGCGGTGCCGCCAAGCTCGGCATTCCCACCGCCGGCATCCGCCGCAACGTGCAAGGCTGCTGGAACCTGGGCTATTGCGGCATGGGCTGCCCGACCAACGCCAAGCAGTCCATGCTGGTGACCACCATCCCCGCCGCGCTGGGCGACGGCGCCGCGCTGCTGACCCACGCGCGCGCCGAGCGCCTGGTGCTGAAGGGCGGCCGGGTCGACCACCTGGTGGTGGCCGCGCTGACGGCGGACGGCCTGGAACCCACCGGCAAGCTGGTCACCCTGCGCGCCAAACACTACGTGGTGGCGGGCGGGGCGATCAACTCGCCGGCGCTGCTGCTGCGCTCGGGCGCGCCGGATCCCCACGGCCTGCTGGGCGGACGCACCTTCCTGCATCCGACCGTCATCTCGGCCGGCCTGTTCGAGCAGCGCGTGGACGGCCACGCGGGCGCGCCGCAATCGATCTATTCCGACCATTTCCTGGACTCCGTGCCGGTGGGCGGGCCCATCGGCTACAAGCTGGAGGCCCCGCCGCTGCACCCGCTGCTGCTGTCGACCACGATGGCCGGCTTCGGCCAGGCGCACGCGGACCAGATGCGCCAGTTCCCGCACATCCACGGCCTGCTGGCGCTGCTGCGCGACGGCTTCCACCCGGAGGCGGCGGGCGGACGCGTCGAGCTGTCCGGTCACGGCGCGCCGGTGCTGGACTACCCGATCACGCCCTTCATCTGGGACGGCGTGCGGCGCGCGCTGCTGACCATGGCCGAGATCCAGTTCGCCGCCGGCGCCCGCAGCGTCACGCCGGTGCACGAGATGGCCGGCAGCTACACCAGCTGGGCGCAGGCGCGCCAGGCCATCGCCGCGCTGCCGTACCGGACGCTGCTGACGCGCGTGGTGTCGGCCCACGTGATGGGCGGCTGCGGCATGGCGGCCGACGCGCGCGGCGGCGTCACCGATCCGCGCGGCCGCTACCGCGGCGTGGCCAACCTGTCGGTGCACGACGGCTCGCTGTTCCCCACCTCCATCGGCGCCAATCCGCAGTTGTCGATCTACGGCGTGACGGCGCGGCTGGCCACGCAGCTGGCCGCCGACCTGGGCGGAAAAGCGGCGCCCCCCGCGGCCACCGCGTCCATCCCCATCCGGGCCGCCTGAGGAGAACCGCCATGTCGCGCCGCCTGTTGATGATCGTGATGCTGGCGCAGCTGGCCTTCGCGCTGGCCGTCGCCTGGCTGGTGCGGCGCTGGTGGCCGCAGGGCGGCTGGATGGCCGGCCTGGCGGCGGGGCTGGCCGCCGTGGTGCTGGTGCGGCTGGGAATCTCCGTCAACAACTTCTGGATGGCCTGGCGCGCGCGCAGCGACACGCCGGCCCACCACGCGCTGGGCCCTGGCGCCAGCCTGCGCCTGTTCGCGGACGAGTTCAGCGCCTCCATGCTGACCAGCTCCTGGCACATGCTGTTCCCGGGCCGCGACCTGTATCTGGCCAAGTCCCCGGCCGACGCGCCGCCGGTGCTGCTGCTGCACGGCTACGGCTGCAACCAGGGCTACTGGGCGCAGTTGGCCGCGCTGCTGCGCGGGCGCGGCGTCAGCCACCTGGCGCTGGACCTGGAACCCATCGCCGGCAGCATCGACGACTACGCGCCCGCCATCGAGGCGGCGTTGCGGCGCCTGTGCGAGGCCACCGGCCAGGCGCGCGCCGTGATCGTCGCCCACAGCATGGGCGGCCTGGCGGCGCGCGCCCACCTGCGCCGCTACGGCGCGGACCGGGTGGCGCGCGTGATCACGCTGGGCACGCCGCACCACGGCACCGCGCTGGCCGACCTGGGCCCCGGCCTGAACGCGCGCCAGATGCGCCGCGGCTCGCCCTGGCTGGCGGAACTGGCGGCGTCCGAAAGCGCTGTCATCCGCGCACTGTTTGTTTCATTCTGGTCACACCACGACAACATCGTCGCGCCCCAGGACTCGTCCTTCCTGCCCGGCGCGCGCAACGTGGAGTTCGGCGGCATAGGCCACGTCGCCCTGGGGCGCCACCCCCGCATTTTGCAAGCCGTGCTGGATGACCTGGCGCAAATCGGACGCTGATTCCGATTGCGCGACACACGATAGACATGCTGAAAATCGTTAGGTAGACTGTATTGAGAACGAGCAATACATAGGGCTCGTCAAAATGTCCGAACCGGTGACTATTGGTGAGAATTCGCGCACCTTGTTGCTGTATGGTTATTGTATGCGCCTCAAGCACAGGGCATGACGATGGCAACCGACTTCGCTAAGCTGATCCTGGACGAAACGCCCGACGCCGTCATCGTCACGGCGACGGACGGCCAAGTGCTCTGCTGGACGCGCGGCGCGCAGGCGGTGTTCGGCTACGGCGAGGCGGAGGCGCTGGGCCGCGCGCTGTCGGAACTGACGGCGCCGCCCGACCTGGCCGGCGGCGACGCCGCCATCGCGCGCGAGGCCCTGGATCGCGGCTGCGCCTATTTCGAATCGCTGCGCCGCGGCCGCGACGGCGCGCTGGTGTACATCGACGGATCGGCCAAGGCCGTCGTCGACGCGGCCGGCCGCGCCACCCACCTGCTGTGGAACCTGAAGGACGTGACGCAGCTGAAGGTGCTGCGCGACGCCAAGCTGCTGGACGCGCGCTTCGGCCACGTGCTCGAATCGACGCCGGACGCCATCATCATGGCCAACGCCGGCGGCCGCGTGGTGCTGGCCACGCGCCAGGCGCACGAGATGTTCGGCTACCGGCAGGGCGAGCTGCGCGGCAAGCCGCTGGAGCTGCTGATGCCCGAGCGCTTCCGCGGGCCCCACGCGGCGCACCGCGACCAGTATTTCGCCGGCCCGCAATTGCGGCCCATGGGCGCCGGACGCGAGCTGTACGGCCTGCGCAAGGACGGCGGGGAGTTCCCGGTCGAGATCAGCCTGAGCCCGATCCGCACCGAGGAGGGCACCTTGATCATGAGCGCCATCCGCGACATCACCGAGCGCAAGCGCATCGAACAGGCGCTGCAGGAGAAAAACGTCGAGCTGGGCAACGCCAACCAGGCCAAGGACCGCTTCCTGGCCAGCATGTCGCACGAACTGCGCACGCCGCTGAACGCCATCATCGGCTTCACCGGCACCATGCTGATGAAGCTGCCCGGCCCCATCAATGTGGAACAGGAGCGTCAGTTGCGCACCATCCAGGGCAGCGCGCGCCACCTGCTGTCGCTGATTAACGATTTGCTTGACCTGACCAAGATCGCTTCGGGTAAAGTGGAGTTGAACGCGGAAACCCTGGGGTGCCACGAACTGATCGCCGAATTGCTGGGCGTGTACCGCCCGCAGGCGCAGCACAAGGGGCTGACGCTGGACTACGCGGCGCCGGAGCGGCCGGTGCGGGTGTGCTGCGACCGCCGCGCGCTGGCGCAGATCGTGGGCAACCTGCTCAACAACGCCATCAAGTTCACCGACGCCGGCCACGTGCGCGTGGCGCTGGGCCGCGCCGAGGTGGACGGCCGGCGCTGCGCCACGGTCAGCATCAGCGACACCGGCGTGGGCATCGCCCAGCAGGAGCAGGACATGCTGTTCCAGGCGTTCAGCCAGATCGACAACGGCTCGACGCGCCAGTTCGAGGGCACCGGACTGGGGCTGCACCTGAGCCAGAAACTGGCCCAGCTGCTGGACGGCCGGATCATGTTTGAAAGCCGCTACGGCGAAGGCAGCGTGTTCACGCTGGCCGTGCCGCTGCAAGAGATGAATTAACCGGGAGTGGAACGTGGCAGCGCGCATCCTTATCATAGAAGACAACCCGACCAACATGGAGTTGATGGTGTATCTGCTGAACGCCTTCGGCTACACACCGCTGATGGCGCACGACGGCGAGGAGGGGGTGGAGACGGCGCGCCGCGAGCGCCCGGACCTGATCATCTGCGACGTGCACCTGCCCAAGCTGGACGGCTACGGCGTGGTGGCGCAACTGAAGAGCGACCCGGCGCTGCGCCCGATCCCGGCGCTGGCGGTGACGGCGCTGGCCATGGTGGGCGACCGCGAGCGCCTGCTGGCGGCCGGCTTCGACGGCTACATCGGCAAGCCGATCGAACCGGACACCTTCGTCACCCAGATCGAGTCTTTTTTGCCGGGGGAGACGTCGCCCCCGGCTAAAAACGACGTCTCCACCATCCTCATCGTCGACGACCACGTGCTCAACCGCGAATTCCTGATGACCCTGCTCGGCTACGGCGGCCACCGCCTGCTGGAGGCGGCCAACGGCGCCGAGGGGCTGAAGATCGTCAACGCCGAGCGGCCCGACCTGGTGATCTCGGACATCCTGATGCCCAACATGGACGGCTACGAGTTCGTCACGCGCATGCACAGCAATCCCGACTCCGCGCACGTGCCGGTGATCTTCTACACCGCCACCTACCGCGAGCGCGAGGCGATGGCGGTGGCCGAGGCCTGCGGCGTGCGCTGGGTGCTGCCCAAGCCGTCGGACCCGGACGTGATCCTGCGCACCGTGCACGAGGCGCTGGGCGTGGCGCCCGAGGAGACCGAGCTGGTGCCGGTGTTCGCGCCCGAGCCGCCCAGCGCGGGCCGCTTCATGGACATCGACCACAAGATGGCCGAGTACCTGGGCGAGCTCGAGTCGAGCAGCCAGCTGATCAGCCGCATGGCCAGCAACGGCAACGGCCACGACGGCGACCCGTCCGACGCGCAGGGCGAGCACCTGAACCAGATGACGGAGCGGCTGTCGCGTTCCCTGTCCAGCCTGCAGGCGGTGAGCCTGCGCCTGACCGCGCTGATCGAGCTGGGCATCGAGCTGGGCGCCGAGCGCGACCCGCAGGCGCTGATCGAGATCGGCTGCCGGGTGGCGCAGAACATCTGCGTCTCGCGCTACGCCTGCATCGGCGTGCTGGAGCCGGGCGCGCAGGAGCTGAGCTACTTCGCCGCCTGCGGCGTGGGCCAGCAGGCGCGCCTGATCGCGGCCACGCCGCGCGCCGGCGTGCTGGCCGGGCTGCTGGACCAGCGCATGCCGGTGCGCATCGACGCGCTGCCGGGCGCGCCGGAGGCCATCGGCCTGCCGGCCGCGCATCCGCCGGTGCACTCCTTCCTGGGCGTGCCGATCGCCTCCAGCGAGCGCACCCACGGCTGGCTGTACCTGGTCGACAAGCTGGGCGCCGACAGCTTCAACGAGGTCGACGAGCGGGTCGCCGTGACGGTGGCCGCGCAGGTCGCGGTGGCCTACGAGAACCTGCAGCTGTACGAGCAGATCAAGCACCACCACCAGCAGCTGCAGCTGGACATGAACGCCCGCATCCGGCTCGACGAGGACCTGCGCCGCTTCCGCCTGGCGATGGACGCCACCGCCGACGCCATTTTCCTGGTCGACCGCGCCGGCATGTGCTTCGTCGACGTCAACGCCACCGCCTGCCGCATGCTGGGCTATCTGCGCGAGGACTTCCTGAAGGTGGGGCCGCACAAGTCCGGCCAGGCCGAGCTGTCCAAGCTGGAGGACCTGTACGACAAGCTGCTGGCCGGCGACCAGAGCGGCGCCATGGCCGAGCTGTTGCTGCAGCGCAAGGATGGTTCGCCCTTGTCGGTGGAGGTGCAGCGCCGCACGCTGCGCTCCGGCCAGAGCTGGATCCTGGTGGCGGTGGCGCGCGACATCACCGAGCGCAAGGAGGCCGAGCAGCGCCTGCTCAAGCTGGCCCACTTCGACACGCTGACCGGCCTGCCCAACCGCAGCCAGTTCTACGATTCGCTCAGCCATTCGCTGCAGCAGGCGGCCGAGCACCGCTGGGCGCTGGCGGTGCTGTTCCTGGACATGGACCGCTTCAAGAACATCAACGACACGCTGGGCCACACCATCGGCGACGAGCTGCTGCGCCAGTTCTCCAGCCGGTTGGTGGACTGCCTGCGCGTGCGCGACACCATCGGCCGCTTTGGCGGCGACGAGTTCGCCGCCATCCTGATGCTGCCCGAGGGCGCGCAGAACGCCATCGCCGTGGTCGACAAGATCCGCGACGCGATGCGCCGCCCGTTCGACCTGAAGGGCCACGAGGTGACCGTCACGGCCAGCATCGGCATCTCGGTGTTCCCGGACGACGGCCAGGACGCGGACACCCTGATCCAGTACGCCGACACCGCCATGTACCGCGCCAAGGAGGCCGGGCGCGACGCCTTCCGCTTCTTCACCGCCGAGATGAACGCGCAGTCGCTGGCGCGGCTGGACATGGAGAACGCGCTGCGGCGCGCCATCGACAACGGCGAGTTCATCCTGTACTTCCAGCCCAAGGTCGACATCGCCACCGGCCGCATCAGCGGCGCCGAGGCGCTGATCCGGTGGAAGCGGCCCGGCCACGGCATGGTGTCGCCGGCGCTGTTCGTGCCGCTCTTGGAGGAGACCGGGCTGATCGTGCGGGTCGGCACCTGGGTCATCCACGAGGCCTGCCGCAAGATCGCCGAGTGGGGCAAGACGCGCGTGGGCGCGGTGCACCTGTCGGTCAACGTGTCCGGCATCCAGTTCTTCGTCGGCGGGCTGGAGGAGGAGGTCATGCGCGCCATCAAGGAGCACGACATCGCGCCCGAGCTGCTCGAGCTGGAGCTGACGGAAAGCTCGCTGATGTCGAACGCCGAGGAGACCATCACCGTGCTGCAGAACCTGAAGGCGCTCGGCATCCAGATCTCGATCGACGACTTCGGCACCGGCTACTCCTCGCTGGCCTACCTGAAGCGCTTCCCGATCGACAAGCTGAAGATCGACATCGCCTTCGTGCGCGAGGTGACCAGCAACCCGGACGACGCGGCCATCGTGCTGGCCATCATCAACATGGCGCACAGCATGAAGCTGCACGTGATCGCCGAGGGTGTGGAGAAGGACGCGCAGCTGTCCTACCTGCGCCGGCACGGTTGCGACGAGATGCAGGGCTACTACTTCAGCCGCCCGCTGCCGGAGGACGAGTTCGAGGCCATGTTGAGGGAGGGCAGGTTCCTGCAGGCGCCGGCCGAGGAGACCCAGGTCGAGCAGCAGACATTGCTGATCGTGGACGACGACCACTTCATGCTCGACGTGCTGAGCGACTTCCTGGCGCAGGACGGCTACCGCATCCTCACCGCGCAGACGGCGGCCGAGGGCTTCGACGTGCTGGCGCGGCACCGGGTGCAGGTGATCCTGTGCGACCAGTGCATGCCCCTGATGAGCGGCACCGAGTTCATGGAGCGCGTGAAGAACCTGGCGCCGGACACCTTCCGCATCATGCTGTCGGCCTACGCGGACCTGACGCCCATCATGGCCGCCATCAACCACGGCGCGATCGACCGCTTCTACACCAAGCCGTGGAAGGGCGCGGTGCTGCGCGAAAACATCCGCGAGGGCTTCCGGCTGCACGCGCAGCTGCACGGCCAGCCGCCCAAGGCGGCGGCCTGACGCCCGTGGCGGCTCATGGCCGCCCCAGCGCCGCGAAATGCAGCACCCAATGCCCCCGCGCGCCCACCAGCCTGGCCGCGTCGTCGTCATAGAACGCGCCGACCGGACACGCCGCCAGCCCCTGCGCCACCGCGCCCAGCAACCAGCGCTCGCCGACCAATCCCGCCTCCAGGAAAGCGTGGCGATAGCCGCGCGCGCCCCGGGCCAGCAGGCGGGCCGTGTCGGCCGACAGGATCAGCACCACCGCCGCGTCGCCGATCACGTCCTGCTCCAGCGCCGCCCGCCGCGCGCGCGCCGCGAAGTCGCCCGTCGCCAGCGGCAGCAGCGCGTGTCCCGGCAGGTAGCGGTAGACGCCGGGTTCCAGTCCCTCGACGCGGTTCACCACCAGTTCGACGCGTATCGCGTCCGACAACTGCGGCGGCTGCGCCATGCCGGCCAGGATGGCCGACAGCGACGCCAGTGGCACCGGACCCGCGGAATAGCGCCGCACGCTGCGGCGCTGGGTGATGACCTTGTGCGTGTCCGCCGCCGACGCGGCGGCCGCCGGCAAGCGCACGGCGGTCGGCGGCAACGCGGTCTCGGTCTCCAGACGCAGCGACGTCGCCTGCTGGATCACGCCGGTCGCGCCTAGCGCGGTGTCGCGCGGCGCCGGTGCCGGAGCGTAGACCTGCGCGGGAGGTGCGGCCTTCGCCTGCGCCGTCGAGACCATGCTGTCGCCGGCCCGCGCTGGCCGCCGCAGCGCCATCATCGCCAGCACGCCTTCCTCCACGCCGTCGATGGCCAGCGCGCGCGCCGCCAGCGCCTCGTCGAAGCGCGGCAGCAGCGTGGCCAGCATGCCGGCCTGATGGCTGGCCAGGCGCAGGTTCTCCAGCAAGTGACCCGCGTCGGCGGTCGCGTAGCGGTAGGCGCGGTTGTGGTACTTGTAGCCGGTGCGGCGGAAAATGGCGCTCAGCACCAGCAGCGCGTCCGCGTCGTCCGCTTCCGGCGCGCCAAGCATGGCGGGCGAGGGATCGAGCAGCGCCAGGCGGTGGCGCTCCGGATCGTAGTGATAAAGCCCGGGCGCGAGCCCGTCGACCGCCCGCGCCGCCACATACAGCTCGCTGGGAAACAGCGCCCCCGAGGAGGGCGCCGCGCGCAAGGCCCGTCCACCGCGATGCGCCGTCACGCCCGCCGTCAGGTACAGGATCTGCGCCAATTCATCGAGCCGCGGACGCCCCCGTGGCCCAGCGGCCGGACCGCGCAGCGACGCCGCCAGCGGCTGCGTATTGGCCGGAGCGGCGGGCCGCGCCGTTGGCAGGATCACGTGCCGCGCCTGCGGATACTGCTTGAACGCGGGCGGCGCGTCGCCCCAGGCTATGCCGGGCGCGCGCATGAATACGCTGCCGCGCGACTCGGAGGAGAGCTCGTGATAGCGGAGGACGGCGGCCGCGCCGGCCCCGCCAGCTGTGGCGGCCGTCGCACCGTCATTCGGCGTGGCCTTGCCGTCCCATGGCGAGGACGAGCCCCCGGCGCCCTGCCGCATGCCGAGAAAGAACGCCAAGACCAGCCCGGCCACGATGGCCAGCGGCACGCCCAGCGCCGGGGCGCCGCCTGCGGCGGCCTCCACTGGACGCGCGGGCGCGCGCCGCCGCAGCCAGTTCAGCACCAGCGGCAGATTGAATGTGAGGTGAATGAACACCAGCAGCAGCGTCGCGTAGCCGAACAGGTAATGCCAGTCGAAGACGGGCAACTGCTGGTTGGCGACCCAGAAAATGCCGAGACCGGCGGTGCTCAGCAGATAGCACAGCAGCAGCACGCTGGTGTGCACATTGAGCGCCATCCGGGCAGGCGCGCGCCCGCGCCAGCGCGCCACGACCAGCCACGCGGCATACAGCAACAGCGGCAGTGCCACCCAAAGGATTTTCGGCGCCATCGGGACATTCTAGCGCCGTTTGACCGCGTGTCCGGGAGTACAATACCAGCCAAACTCCGCCCGAGAGGAACAGCCATGGTAGCCCGCCCGCATGTGTCGCCAGCGGCGTTGTTCGCAGCATCGCTTGCCGTGTTGGCGACGGCAATGGCGCTGTGCGGGGCCCCGAAGGCCGCCGCCGCGCCACCGGCCGCGTTGAAGATCTACGGCATGGAGAGCCGCCCCATCAGCTTCCGCGACGGCGGCCGTCCGGACGGCATGGTGGTGGAGCTGGCGCAGCAATTGCTGCGGCGCCTGGGGCGCGGCGACGAGATCGAGATCATCCCCTGGGCCCGCGCCAACACCGTGGCGCAGTACGAGCCAAATGTGCTGCTGTTGTCCATCGTCCGAACGCCGGAACGGGAAAAGCGCATGGTGTTCGTGGGGCCCGTGTTTCTGGCCTACATCTCCGCGTTCGCGGTGAAGGGGCGCGCCGAGGAATTGCGCGCGCTGGGCGACGGCATCCATCGCCTGCGCGGCGGCGCGCGGCGCGGCAGCATCTTCGTCGAGCGGGCCCGCGGCCTGGGCTACAACCTGACGGACGAAACCACCGACTCCGAGACTGCCGCGCGCATGCTGATGATGCGGCGCTTCGATCTGTGGTTCGACGGCGAGGAGATGGTCGGGCCGGCGCTGGCCAGTGCCGGCTACGCGCGCGGCGACGTGGAACTGGTCAAGCGGCTCAGCACCGAGGAGGTCTATTTCGCGTTTTCACAGGGCACCCCGCGCTCCCTGATCGATGAATGGGACGCGGCGTTTCGCGCCATGAAGCGCGACGGCAGTTACCAAAAGATCCACCGGAAGTGGCTGCCACGCTACCCATTCCCGCCGGGTGTCACTACTGTTGGACCTTGAGGTGCGCATCGCGCTCCCGTGAGCTCTATCAAGGACTCCGCGGCGCCATAAAAAAACGCCGGGGCGGCAAGCCCCGGCGTTCGTGTGAAACGGCCAGTGGGCCGCTTAGAAGTGGACCCCTCGCAGCAATTGCTGCATCGCGATCTGTTCCGACGACATCTGCGGCGCCTTCTTGCCGTCCGGGCCCTTGGCCGCGTCCGAATCGGGGAACATGCGGAACGTGGTGTTCAGCACGATCTGCGCCACGCGCGGCATCAGCGCGTGCAGCACCTGGCCGAAGATGCCGACGCGGGTGGCGATGCGCACCGGCTTGTACACGATGGCGTTGGCGATCAGGTCGCCCGCTTCCTCCGGCGACAGGGTCGGCACGTTCTGGTAGATCTTGGTCGGCGCGATCATCGGCGTGCGCACCAGCGGCATGTTGATGGTGGTGAACTTGATGCCCAGGTCTTGCAGTTCGGACGAGGCGCAGCGGGTCCACGCGTCCAGCGCGGCTTTCGAGGCCACGTAGGCCGAGAAGCGCGGCGCGTTGGTCAGCACGCCGATCGACGAGATGTTGATCACGTGGCCGCGCTTTTTCGCCGTCATCGACGGCAGCAGCGCCATGGTCAAGCGCAGCGCGCCGAAGTAGTTCAGCTGCATGGTGCGCTCGAAGTCGTGGAAGCGGTCGTAGCTGGACTCGATGGCGCGGCGGATCGAACGGCCGGCGTTGTTGACCAGCACGTCCACGCCGCCGTGGTTGGCGATCAGCAGTTGCGCGAAGCGGTCGCAATCGGCCATGTCGGCGATGTCCGCCGAGTAGGTGATCAGCTCGAAGCCGCGCGCCTCCACTTCCTTCTTGGCCTCGGCCAGCTTGTCCTCGTCGCGGCCGCAGATGATGGTGATGGCGCCGGCCTCGGCCAGCTTGTGCGCCGCCGCCAAGCCGATGCCGGACGAGCCGCCCGTCACCAGCACCACCTTGCCGGCCACCTGGCCGCGCAGGGTATGGTCGATGAACAGGGCGGGGTCCAGGTTGCGTTCCCAGTAGTCCCAGATCGGCGCGGCGTATTTCTCCAGCGGCGGGCAGGAGATGCCGGTGCCCTTCAGCGCGTGCGCGGTGTCGCGGTTGTCGAAGCGGGTGGGGTAGTTCACGAAGGTCATCAGGTCGGGCGGCAGGCCCAGGTCCTTCATCACGGCGTCGCGCACGCGGCGCACCGGCGACAGCGCGAACACGCCTTTCTTGATCGACTTCGGTATGAAGCCGAACAGCGCGGCGTTGATGCGGATGCTCATGGTCGGCGCGTGCGCGGCGCGGCAGAAGGTGTTGAGCACTTCGCCCACGCGCATCGGCTCCGGATCGGTCAGGTGGAAGGCGCGGCCGTCCAGCTTGGGCAGGTGCGAGATGTGGTCCATCGCGTTGACCACGTAGTCCACCGGCACGATGTTGATGCGGCCGCCCTCGATGCCGATGGTGGGCATCCACGGCGGCAGCAGCTGGCGGATGCGCTGGATCAGCTTGAAGAAGTAATAGGGGCCGTCGATCTTGTCCATTTCGCCGGTCTTGGAGTCGCCCACCACCAGGCCGGGGCGGTACACGCGCCACGCGCCCTTGGTTTCCTGGCGGACGATCTTTTCCGATTCGTGCTTGGTGGCGAAATACGGGTGGTCCAGGTTTTCGGCCTCGTCGAACATGTCCTCGCGGAAGATGCCCTCGAACATGCCGGCGGCGGCGATCGAGCTGACGTGGTGCAGGACGCCGGCCTGGATCGCGTTGGCGAATTCCACGGTGTTGCGGGTGCCTTCCACGTTGACGGCCAGTTGCTCGTCGGCGTCGGCCAGCATGTCGTAGATCGCGGCCAGGTGGTAGAAGTGGTCGATGTTCTTGCCGAGTTTCTTGATGTCGTCCTTGGAGACGCCCAGCTTGGCGCTGCGCAGGTCGCCGAACACCGGAATCGCGCGCGACTTGCCCACGCCCCAATATTCATACAGCGCCGCCAACTTATCGCTGCTGCTCTCGCGCATCAGGAAATAGACCACGCTGCCTTTGCGTTCCAGCAGTTTCCTGACCAGGCGTTTGCCAATAAAACCAGTCGCTCCAGTAACAAAATATTGCATTAAGTCTCTCCTTTTTTTCTTTAAGTATCGACAACTCAACAATCATCACAGGACAGGCAACAATTAGCAAGCGCTGTTGTAATCTTGATTAGAACGCTTACTCTATCCCATTAGAAGCCCGTCTCTAGAAGACATGCCTAGAATGTTTTCATCGACTGGAATGATCCGATTAAACGAACGACCTCACTGGAGCTCACTATGGTTAAGAAATTGAAATCCCTGGCTAAAGACGATGACAAGCAACTGGCCAGCGCAGTACGCAACTCCGCACAACAAATCTGGCAAGCGGGCCTGGGCGCCTTCGCCAAGGCGCAAGAAGAAGGCGGCCGCGTGTTCGCCAAGCTGGTCAAGGAAGGCACCGCGCTGCAACAGCGCACCCGCGACCTGGCCGAAGACAAAGTATCGGAAGTGCGCGAGACGGTCAACGGCGTCGGCAAGCAGGCCGCCGGTTCGTGGGACAAGCTGGAGCAGGTGTTCGAGGAGCGCGTGTCGCGCGCCCTGGGCTCGATCGGCGTGCCGACCCAGAAGGACGTGCAGGAACTGAACAAGCGCGTTGAATTGCTGACCAAGGCCGTGGAAGAACTGACCGGCAAGAAGATCGTGGTGGCGGCCGCCAAGCCGGCCGACAAGGCCGCGGCCAAGCCCGCCGCCAAAAAGCCCGCCGCGAAGAAGGTAGCCGCCAAGGCCGACGCGCTGGCAGCCGAAGCCAAGGCCGCGCCGAAGAAGGCCGCCGCCAAGCCGGCCGCCAAGGCCGCAGCCAAGACCACCAAGGCGCCCAAAGCGGCCAAGACCGCCGCCCCCAAGGCCGCCGCGATCAACTTCCCCACCGCCGCCTCCGTCAGCGCCGCCGCGAAGAAGGTCGACGCCGCCGCTTAAGCAGGCGCTGCAACAGTTCCCTCGGTCCTCCTCCCCCGGCCCGTTCGCGGGCCGGGTCCGAGGGAAACCCGGACTCCAGGCCTGCGCGTTGCGCGGGCCTTTTCGCATTGAGCGTATCGGAATTAAATGCCTAAAAACATGCAGGACAGCAAGGCGGACAACCGTTCGGCCGGCAAGATCGGGCTGGCGCTGGCCGGCGGCGGGCCGCTGGCGGTCGTCTACGAGATCGGCGCGCTGGCCGCCATCGCCGAGGCCATCGACGGCCTGGACCTGAACGAGGCCGACATCTACGTCGGCGTCAGCGCCGGCGCCATCATCACCTCCGCGCTGGCCAACGGCATCACGCCGCACCAGATGTGCCGCCTGTTCGTCGAGAGCGACGTGGACGCGGTCAAGGGCGCCATGCTGTTCAAGCCGGAGACCCTGCTGCGTCCGGCGTTGCGCGAGTTCGCCAAGCGCGCCCGCAGCGTGCCGCGGCTGTTCACGGCCAGCGTGCTGCACTACGCGCGCGACCGCAAGAGCCTGGCCGCGTCCTTCGAGCGCATGACCGAGGCGCTGCCGGCCGGCTTCCTGTCGGCCGACGCCATCGGCGACTTCCTGAAGGCCGCCTACGACAAGGAAGGCTACAGCAACGACTTCCGCAAGCTGGCGCGCAAGCTGGTCATCGTCGCCACCGACCTGGACACCGGCAAGGCCGTGCGCTTCGGCGAGGAGGGCTGGGACGGCACGCCGATCTCGGTGGCCGTGCAGGCCAGCTCCGCCGTGCCCGGCCTGTTCCCGCCGGTGGAGATCAACGGCCACCATTTCGTCGACGGCGCGCTGCGCAAGACCATGCACGCCTCGATCGCGCTGGAGGACGGCGTCGACGTGCTGCTGCTGGTGAACCCCATCGTGCCCTACAACGCGCGCTTCAAGCGCGGCGCGGGCAAGCTGGTGAACGGCGGCCTGATCGACGTGCTGTCGCAGACGGTGCGCTCCATCCTGCACTCGCGCCTGGAGACCGGGCTGGCCAGCTACCAGGTCAGCCATCCGCACGTGGACATCCTGCTGTTCCAGCCCAGCGAAACGGACGCCGAACTGTTCTTCACCAACATGTTCAGCTACAACAACCGGCGCCGCACCTGCGAGCAGGCCTACCAGAACACCCGGCTGGCTTTGTGGCAACAACGCCACACGTTGGCGCCCAAGCTGGCCCGCCACGGCATGCGGCTGAACCTGCCGGTGCTGCGCGACACCAGCATGACGCTGGTGGACGCGCAGCCGCAACGCAAGTCGCTGGCGCGGCTGGACGCGGCGCTGGTGGACCTGGAGCGCTACCTGAAGGTGGCCCACGGAGTTTAGGGCGCACGCCCGTTCTAAAAGCGCATCAACGGTGTTATCCTTGCATCGAGAAAAACAATCACAAGCCGCCATGCAACAGAAAGCACCACGCCGCACCCGCGAGCGCATCCTGGAATTATCTCTCCGCTTATTTAATGAATTCGGCGAGCCCAACATCACCACCACGGTGATCGCGGAGGAAATGAATATTTCACCGGGCAACCTGTATTATCATTTCCGCAATAAGGATGATATTGTCAATTCGATATTCTCCCAATTCGAGGGCGAAATCGAGCGGATACTGCAAGTGCCCGACGGGCGGCGCTCCAATATCGAGGACGTCTGGCTGTATTTGCACCTGATGTTCGAATTGATCTGGCGCTACCGCTTCTTTTACCGCGACCTGAACGACCTGCTGTCGCGCAACCGCAAGCTCGAACTGCACTTCAAGCAGATCCTGGCGCACAAGATCAAGGTGGCCAAGCAACTGTGCGAGGATTTGCGCACCGAGCAGTCGCTGGAGGCGTCGGACCCGGTGATCGACGCGCTGGCGACCAATATGGTGGTGGTGGCGACTTATTGGCTGTCCTACGAATACGTGCGCAATCCGCGCAAATACACCGAGCAGCAATCGATGGCCGACGCGCTGGCGCGCGGCTGCTACCAGGTGCTGTCGCAGATCGGCCCTTATCTGCGCGGCGAGACGCGGCTGCTGTTCCAGAAACTGTCGGAAGAATACTTAAAAAAAATCACATAAGGAGACATAGCAATGGCATGGAACACCTTCCCGCACGCGGACGACGCATATGTCTACACCCCGGCCACCCTGAAGAAGGCCTGGGCGCGCCTGCACGCTTGCGACGCCGAACCGTACCCGGCCACGCCGGAACTGGTGCAGGCCTGGATCGCCTACCACGCGGGCGAATTCGAGAAAGCCGCCGAACTGGGCCTGGCGCAGGGCGCGGAGGGCTACGCGGTGGCGCACCGCGCCACCTGCGTATACGCGACCTACCTGGAAACCAACGAGAAGAAAAAGCTGGCGCTGTTCCTGGAAGTGGCCGAGCGCTGCGAGGAACAGCAGGAGGAGCAGCCCAAGAACGCCGCCGCCTACTACTGGCACGCCTACGCGCTGGGCCGCTACGCGCAGGGCATCTCGGTGGTGAAGGCGCTGGCGCAGGGCATAGGCGCCAAGGTCAAGAACAGCCTGGACGCGGCCATCAAGCTGGCGCCCAAGCACGCCGACGCCCACATCGCGCTGGGCAGCTACCACGCCGAGATCGTCGACAAGGTGGGCGCCATGATCGGCGGCCTGACCTATGGCGCCAAGAAGGAGGAGGGCTACAAGCTGTTCAAGAAGGCGCTGGAGCTCAATCCCGAAACCGCTATAGGCCGGATCGAATACGCCAATGCGCTGGCGATGCTAGACGGCAAGAAGAAAATGGACGAAGCTATCGCCCTGTACGAAGCGGCGGCCGCGCACGAGGCGCGCGACGCCACCGAGCGGCTGGACGTGGAGCTGGCCAAGGCCGAACTGGAGGATTAGGACCGAATGAAATCGTTGTGTGTGTATTGCGGCGCCAACGCCGGCGTCTCGCCGCGTTACGCCGAGGCCGCCCGCGCGCTGGCGCGCGGCATGGTGGAGGCCAACCTGGCGCTGGTGTACGGCGGCGGCAACGTGGGGCTGATGGGCATCATCGCCGACGAGGTGCTGCGCCTGGGCGGCGAGGCGACGGGCGTGATCCCGACCGCGCTGATCGAGCGCGAGGTGGGCCACACCGGCTTGACGCGCCAGTTCATCGTCAAGGACATGCATGAGCGCAAAGCCATGATGGCCCAGCTGTCGGACGGCTTCGTCGCCATGCCCGGCGGCATGGGCACGATGGAGGAGCTGTTCGAGATGCTGACATGGTCGCAGCTGGGCATCCACGCCAAGCCGGTGGGCGTGCTCAACGTGGACGGCTTCTACGACAGCCTGGTCGGCTTCATCCACCACGCCACCGAGCAAGGCTTCATCCGTCCCCAGCACGCGCAAATGATGAAGGTCGAATCCGACCCCGCGTCGCTGCTGCACCGTCTCCTCGCCAAATAACCCCGAAAAGCGCCCAGGGCTATTTATACGGTTCGTATATGTTTCGTATAAATAGCCCTGGGCTATTTTCCGTTACCAGAGGCGCTGGCCGGAGAGGTCGAGCTGGGTGAGGTAGAGGCGCACGTCGAATTCGTACTGGTGGTAGTTGGGCTCCATGTACGCGCACAGCTTGTAGAACGCCTTGTCGTGCTGCTTTTCCTTCACGTGCGCGAGCTCGTGCACGGCGATCATGCGCAGGAATTCCAGCGGCGTTTCCTTGAACATGGTGGCGACCCGGATCTCGTGCTTGGCCTTCAGCTTGCCTCCCTGCACCCGCGAGATCGACGTGTGCAGCCCCAGCGCGTGGTTGATCACGTGGATCTTGCTGTCGAACGCCACCTTGTCGATCGGCGCGGCGTTGCGCAGGTATTCCGTCTTCAAATCCTGGACGTACTGGTACAGCGCCTTGTCGGTGCGGATGCCGTGCGCGGCCGGGTAGCGCTGGCGCAGCACGTCGGCCAGCCGGTCCTGCGCGATCAGTTGCTGGACTTGCTGCCGGGTTTGCTCGGAATAGGCGCTGAGGTACTTCAGGGGTTGCATGGCTGGCAATGGACGAGGTCGGGCGGAGGCGAGAATGTACCACAAGCGGCGCCGCGACCCCACCATACCCTCCGGCAATGCCTTATCATCGCCCCATGCGTACCCATGTCAATTCGGTGGGGCTGGTGGTCCGTGGCGATCCGGCCTTGTCCTTCACCTATCCCTCCCACATCGCCCGCGCCAGCATCGATGCGCTGCCGCAATCGCCGGGGATTTACATCTTCCGCGCCGCCGACGGCGCCGCGCTCTATGTCGGCAAGAGCGTCAACCTCCGCCACCGCGTGCTCAGCCATCTGCGCACGCCGGAAGAGCAGCAGATGCTGCGGCGGACCAGCCACATCGACTTCGAGCGCAGCGGCGGCGAAATCGGCGCGCTGTTGCGCGAGGCGCAACTGATACGGCAACTGCAGCCGCCCTACAATCAGAAACTGCGCCGCACGCGCGAGATGTGCTCGTTTTACCTGGAAGGGGAGGCGCCGCCCCGGTTGGTGTTCGCCGGCGAACGCGATTTCGCCGCCGCCGACGGCCTGTACGGCCTGTACACCAGCCGCGCGGCGGCGCTGGAATCGCTGCGCGACATCGTGCGGGACGGCGGCCTGTGTCCGGCCGTGACCGGCCTGGAAAAACTGGCCCGCGGGCGGCCTTGCTTCGCGCACCAGATCGCGCGCTGCCGCGGCGCCTGCGTGGGCAAGGAGGGCGCCGCCGAGCACGCCGGACGCGTGCTGGCGGCCTTGGCGCCGTATCGCGTGCACCGCTGGCCGTATCCCGGCATGGTCGGCATCGTCGAGGAGTCGGACGGCCTGCGCCAGGTGCAATTGGTGGACCGCTGGTGTTACCTCGGCGTCCAGCCCAAGGGCAAGCGGCGCGGCAAGCCACCCGCCGCCAGCTTCGACATGGAGGTCTACAAGATCCTCGCCCGGCAACTGCTGGCGGGTGGTCTGCAAGTCGAGGTTTTCGCATAGTCGGTCTTGCCGCGACGATATACGTACCGTTATATAATTCGGTATATTGCGGTTCCCGATCGACTCACGGAGTATCCCGATGCCGAAAAAAATCTGTCTCGCCGCCGCGCTCGCGTCGGCGATGGGCGCTGCCTGCGCCGCCGATGTGACCGTCTCCGCAGCCGCCAGCCTGACCAACGCCTTCAAGGAGTTGTCGCAAGCCTATGAGGCCGCCCATCCCGGCGACAAGGTGCTGCTGAACTTCGCCGCGTCCGACGCGCTGGCGCAGCAGATCGCCAAGGGCGCGCCGGTGGACGTGTTCGCCTCGGCCGACCAGGACGCGATGGACAAGGCCGAATCCCGGCAGTTGCTGGCGCCGGGCACGCGCAAGAACTTCGTCAGCAACGGCGTGGTGCTGATCGTGCCGGCCAACAGCGCGCTGCCGATCAAGTCGCTGGCCGACCTGAAACTGCCGGCCGTGCGGAAGATCACGATGGGCAATCCGGCCGGCGTGCCGATCGGCCGTTATGCGAAGCAGGCGCTGGAGAAGGCCGGCCTGTGGGCGGCCGTGGAGCCCAAGCTGGTCTTCGGCGCATCCGTGCGCCAGAGCCTGGACTACGTGGCGCGCGGCGAGGTCGACGCCGGCTTCGTCTACGTGACCGACGTGGCGGCGCAAAAGGACAAGGTGAAGGTAGCGCTGCCGATCGCCAGCGACACGCCGGTGACGTACCCGATCGCCGCCGTGCGCACCGCGCCCAACACGGCCGGCGCCGGGCGCTTCCTGGCCTTCGTGGCCGCGCCCGCCGGACAGGCCATCCTCGGCAAGCACGGATTCGGCCGTCCCTGATGCACGAGGTGTGGCAACCGGCCTGGATCGCGCTGGCCTTGTCCCTGAAGGTGGCCCTGTGGGCCACCCTGCTGGACGTCGTGTTCGGCGTGGCGCTGGGCTACCTGCTCGCGCGCGCCCGCTTCCCCGGCCGCGACACGCTGGACGCGCTGCTCACCCTGCCCATGGTGATGCCGCCCACCGTGCTGGGCTACTACCTGCTGGTGATCATCGGCCGCAACGGCCCGGTCGGCTCGTGGCTGCAGCACAATTTCGGCATCAACCTCATCTTCACCTGGCAGGCCGCCGTGATCGCCGCCGCCGTGGTCGCCTTCCCGCTGGTGCTGAAGGCGTCCCGCTCCGCGTTTGAAACGGTGGACACGCAACTGGAGGACGCCGCCCGCGTGCTGGGCGTGTCGGCCTTCGGCGTGTTCCTGCGCGTGACCCTGCCGCTGGCCTGGCGCGGCGTGCTGGCCGGCACCCTGCTGGCCTTCGCGCGCTCGATGGGCGAATTCGGCGCCACCTTGATGGTGGCCGGCAGCATACCCGGCAAGACGCAGACCCTGTCCATCGCCGTCTACGAGGCCGTGCAGGCGGGACAGGACGACACCGCCAACCTGCTGGTCATCATCACGTCGGTGACGTGCGTGCTGGTGCTGGTGCTGGCCAACAAGCTGACGCCGGGGCGCCCATGAACATCCGGCTCGACATCGCCAAGACGCTGCGCGCCGGCAAGCGCGAATTCACGCTCAAGGCGCGCTTCCAGTCCGACCACCAGCGCGTCGTGATTTACGGCGCCTCGGGGGCCGGCAAGAGCATGCTGCTGAAGGCCATCGCGGGACTGGTCACACCGGATTCCGGCCACATCGAACTGGGCGGACGCCGCCTGTTCGACAGCGCGGCGCGGGTGGACGTGCCGGCGCGGCGGCGCGGCGTCGGCTACCTGTTCCAGGACTACGCGCTGTTCCCGCACCTGAACGTGCGGCAGAATATCGCCTTCGGCCTGCGCCGCGGCTGGTTCAATCCGCCGGCCAGGGCGCATGGCGACAAGCTCGACTACTGGCTGGAGGCCTTTCAGCTGGGGTCGGTGGCACACCAGTACCCGTCGCAGCTGTCCGGCGGTCAGCGGCAGCGGGTGGCGCTGGCGCGCGCGCTGATCGCCGATCCGCAAGCGCTGCTGCTGGACGAGCCCTTCGCCGCGCTCGATCCCGCGCTGCGGGTGCGCATGCGCGAGGAGCTGGGCGCGCTGCAGCTGCGCCTGCGGATACCGATGCTGATGATCACCCACGACCCGGAGGACGCGCGCGTCTTCGGCGGTCACGTTTTGACGATGGCCGATGGCGCCATCGTCGAGGAGGGCCGCCATGGCGGATGAGGACAAGGAGCTGGCGCTGGCCGGCAAGGTGTGGATGACCGTGGGCGGCCGGCAGCTGGGCGGCTCGGACCGCGTGGCGCTGCTGGCCGCCGTGGCCGAGCACGGCTCCATCACCAAGGCCGCCAAGGCGGTCAAGCTAAGCTACAAGGGCGCGTGGGACGCGGTCGAGGCCATGAACAACCTGGCCGGCGAACCGCTGGTCGAGCGCCTGGCGGGCGGCAAGGGCGGCGGCGGCACGCGGCTCACGGCGCGCGGCGCGCAACTGGTGGAGAACTTCCGCCTGGTCGAGCGCGAGCACCGCATGTTCATCGAACACCTGAGCCGCCAGTCGCACGCGCTGGCCGACGACTTCCTGCTGATCCAGACCATGAAAATGAAAACCAGCGCACGCAACCAGTTCTCCGGCGTCGTCTCGGCCTTGAAGCGCGGCGCCGTCAACGACGAGATCACGCTGGACATCGTCGGCGGCCAGCGCCTGGTCGCCATCATCACCCGCGACAGCACGGACAGCCTGGGCCTGCGGGTGGGAGCGGACGCGTTCGCGCTGGTGAAGGCCTCGTCCATCATCGTGGCCACCGCGCTCGACGGGGGCAGGGTCTCCGCGCGCAACCAGCTCAAGGGCACGATCTCGCGCCTGGTGCCGGGCGCCGTCAGCGCCGACGTCAGCATCGCGCTGCCGGGCGGCGGCACCCTGGGCGCCAGTGTGAGCCTGGAGGGCGGCGAGGCGCTGGGCCTGGCGGAGGGCATGGAGGTCACGGCTTTGTTCAAAGCCTCCAGCGTGATTGTCGGCGTGCCGGGTTGACGGCGCCATAGCGGAGACAGAGCCGGAGACAGAGCCAGCCGGGCGGGCAGGCAGGCGGGCAGGTGGGCGGCCGGGCGAGGGCGCCGCCGTGGCGCGGGCCGGGCCTCGCGTGCGCGGCGGCCGCCACGCCCGAAGCCCAGGCGTCGCTGCCGGCCGCGTACGCGGCCCGCCGCTATTTATTCCCTTCCTGTTTGGCGCTCTGCTTGTTGCCGCGGTTGGCCGACTGCCGGCTTTCGCCGCCCTTGCGGCCGATGGCCGCCATGTGCTCGCGGTCGCGGCTGACGGCCTCGCCGCCTTTCTGGCCGGCGCGGCGCGCCTCCTCGGAATTGAATTCGTGCGCCGTGCCTTTTTGATGGGCGGCCTGGCCGCCCTTGCTGGCGATTTCACGCTGCTGCGCCTCGTCCATCGCGGCGAATCCGCGCTTGGATTTCTGCGGGGTTTGATTGCTTGCCATGTCACTTCTCCTTAACCGTTAAGTTGACGGGCAGCCTATCGGGCTGCTCCGTCTTTTAGAGAAGTGGCGTGGCGCGAAGTTCCCCTCGGCGCCGCCGTCAGGCGACTTTCAACACCAGCTTGCCGAAGTTTTTACCGTCGAAGAGCATGTTCAATGCCTGCGGGAAGTTTTCGATCCCGTCGACCACGTCTTCCTTGCTCTTGATCTTGCCTTCCTTCAGCCAGCCCGCCAGCGCGGCCACGCCCAGGTGGTAGCGGTCGGCGTAATCGAACACGACGATGCCTTCCATGCGCGCGCGGTTGACCAGCAGCGACAGGTAGTTGGCCGGCCCCTTCACGGCCGTGGTGTTGTTGTATTGAGAAATCGCACCGCAGATGACGATGCGCGCCTTCATGTTGATGCGGGTCAGCACCGTGTCCAGAATCTCGCCGCCGACGTTGTCGAAGTAGACGTCCACGCCTTTCGGGCAGTGTTCCTTCAGGCCGTCGCGCACCGAGCCTTCCTTGTAGTCGATGCAGGCGTCGAAGCCCAGCTCGTTGACGACGAAATCGCACTTGGCCTTGCCGCCGGCGATGCCGACCACGCGGCAGCCCAGCTGCTTGGCGACCTGGCCCACGGTCTGGCCCACGGCGCCGGCCGCGCCGGACACCACTACGGTCTCGCCCGCCTTCGGCTGGCCCGATTCGAGCAGGCCGAAGTAGGCCGTCATGCCGGGCATGCCCAGCGTGTTCAGCCAGGTGGTGGCGGGCGCCAGCCGGGTGTCGACCTTGTACAGGGCGGCGGACTTGTCGTCGGCCGCGCCGGTCCAGTGGGTTTGCACGCCCAGGCCGCCGGACACGATGTCGCCCACGGCGAACTTGGGCGATTTGGACGCCACCACCTCGCCGATGCCGCCGGCGCGCATCACCTCGCCGATCGCCACCGGGCGGATGTAGGACTTGGCGTCGTTCATCCAGCCGCGCATGGCCGGGTCCAGCGACAGGTATTGGGTCTTGATTTGCACTTCGCCCTCGGCCAGTTCGCGCAGCGGCTCCGACACTTTTTGCCAATCGCTGTCCTTGACCATGCCCACCGGGCGGGCGGCGAGGCGGAATTGCAGGTTCTCCAGGTTCGTCGTTGTCATTTTTTCACTCCTCCAAGAAAGGTATCGCCTACTATAACTTAAAATGCACGACCGTGCTATTTTTCAAAATAACTGTGGTTTACCCAAGACATGCGACAATAGCAGGTTCATATCGTCCAACCTCGTTTTCCAATGACGCACCCAGAATACATCCTCACCCTGTCTTGCCTGGACCAGCGCGGCATCGTGCATCGCGTCTCGGGCTTCCTGGCCGAACACGGCTGCAACATCATCGATTCGGCGCAGTTCGGCGACGCCGAATCGCGGCTGTTCTTCATGCGCGTGCACTTCTCGCTGGACGAGCCGGGCGTCACGGACGAGCGCCTGCGCGCCGAGTTCGCGCTGCTGGCCGACACCATGCAGCTGGACTGGGAGCTGCGCGACGCGCACGCCAAGCCGCGCGTGCTGCTGATGGTGTCCAAGATCGGCCACTGCCTGAACGACCTGCTGTTCCGCTACAAGAGCGGCCTGCTGCCGATGGAGATCCCGGCCATCGTGTCGAACCACATGGACTTCTACCAGCTGGCGGCCAGCTACAACATCCCCTTCCACCACCTGCCGCTGGCGGCCGGCGCGCCGGAGGAGGCCAAGCTGGCGCAGGAGTCGCGCATCATCGAGCTGGTGCAGACGCACGATATCGACCTGGTGGTGCTGGCGCGCTACATGCAGATCCTGTCGCCGCGGCTGTGCGCCGCCCTGAAGGGCAAGGCCATCAACATCCACCACTCCTTCCTGCCCAGCTTCAAGGGCGCCAAGCCCTACGCCCAGGCCCATCACCGCGGCGTGAAGCTGATCGGCGCGACCGCGCACTTCGTCACCAGCGACCTGGATGAAGGCCCCATCATCGAGCAGGACGTGGAACGTGTGGACCACTCGATGGACGCCGAGACCCTGTCCGCCATCGGCCGCGACGTCGAGTGCGTGGTGCTGGCGCGCGCCGTGAAGTGGTTTGTCGAACATCGTATTTTGCAGAACGGCGCTAAGACCGTCGTATTCAAGTAATGGCACTCAAATCCATCATCTACAAGGCGGAACTGTCGATTGCCGACATGGACCGCAACTATTACGGCACGCACCTGCTGACGCTGGCGCGCCATCCCTCCGAGACCGACGAGCGCCTGATGATCCGCGTGCTGGCCTTCGCCATCCACGCCGACGAGGCGCTGGTCAACGCCAAGGGCCTGTCCGACACCGAGGAGCCGGACCTGTGGCAGAAGGACCTGACCGGCGCGATCGACCTGTGGATCGAGATCGGCCAGCCGGACGACAAGCGCCTGCTGAAGGCGGCCGGCCGCTCGGAGAAGGTGATGGTGTACTCGTACGCCGCCACCAGCCACGTGTGGTGGAAGCAGTTGGCCAACAAGGTCGAGCGCGCGAAAAACGTCAGCGTGGTCAACATCCCGGCCGAGGCCAGCGAGGCGCTGACCAAGATGGCCAACCGCAGCATGCAGCTGACGTGCACCATCCAGGACGGCCAGATCTGGCTGACCGATGGCGCCGACACCGTGCTGGTGGAACGCGAAACCTTCAAGGCCTGAGGCCTTCCCTCCGCCATGCGCCGCATGCTGGCCGCGCCGCTGCTGGCCCTTTCGCTGGTCCTGCATCCCGGGCCGGCCGCCGCGCTGAGCCAGGAGGAGGTGATGGCGGGCGCCGCGCGCCTGTACCGCGAACGCATGGAGGAATTGCGGGTCTCGCGGCGCCTGGACGCGGACCGCGCTTTCCATGAGCGCGTGCTGCGCATCGCCGGGCCGCTGATCGCGCGGGCGGCGCGCGACTGGCCGGAAACCGCCCGCTGGGATTGGGAAATCCACACCACGCCGGACGGCGACGACCACGCCTACGCCATGGCCGGCGGCAAGCTGCTGGTCAGCCGCGCCCACGCGCGCGAGCTTGAGCTGTCGGACGCGGAACTGGCCATGGTGCTGGCCCACGAGATCGCGCACGCCGCGCTGCGCCACAACCTGCTTGAATACGAGGAGGCGGTGCGGCTGGAGCCCGCGTGGGCGGCGCGTCCGTTCGCGGAACTGGAGCACGCGGTCGACCACGACACGGGCCTGATGCGCAAGCTGGCGCCGCTGGGCATACTCCAGGAACAGGAAGCTGACCGGGAAGGGATGCTGTTGGCCTGGCGCGCTGGCTGGCCGGCGCTGGCCCTGGCGCGCTACTTCCAGAAGGCGGCGCGGGCCAGTTCCTCGCCGAACTTCGAACAGTTCGCCCATCCGTCGCCGTCGAGCCGCTGGCAGGCGGCGCGGGAGCTCGCGGCCACGCTGCCGTAGGGTATAATCCTCGCCCATGAAAATGAAATCGACGCATCGAACGCTGTGGCTCTGGATCGCGTGTTTCGCGGTCCTGATGAACGCGCTCGCGCCGTCGATTTCGCACGCGGTGGCCTACAGCAAGGGCACGCCGCCCACCTGGGAAATCTGCCGCGCCGACGGCACCCGCGCCACCTTCACCGGCGGCGTCGCCGACGTCGCGGCCAAGAAGCCGCTGGTGGTCATGGCCATGGGCGAGGACTGCGCGTATTGCGCGGCCCACGCCGGCTCCTTCGGCCTGCCGCCCGCCACCGTTTCCGGCTTGCCCGCCGCGGCGCAGACCCGGCTCCACCCGTTCCTGTTCTATCGCGCACCGCAGCCGCTCGCGGCCTGGTCGGCGTCCCGTCCGCGCGGGCCGCCCGCGCAAGTCTGAAGCAGCTTTACCGCACGCAGCGCGCGCCTTGCCGCGCGCCGTATCCAGTAATCGTTTCAGAGGTAGACATATGAAAACCAAATTCTTCGCCGGCGCCTTGCCGCTGCTGCTGGCCACCACCTTCGCCGCCACCTGCGCCCTGGCCCAGGTCACCGTCAAGGACCCATGGGTGCGCGCGACCGTGCCCGCCGCCAAGGCCACCGGCGCCTTCATGCAGGTGCAGTCCGCGCAGGACGCGCGCCTGGTCGGCGTGCGCACCAGCGTGGCCGGCATCGCCGAGCTGCACCAGATGGCGATGGAAGACAATATGATGAAGATGCAGGCCGTGGAAGGCATCGATCTGCCCGCCGGCAAACCGGTGATGCTGGCCTCCGGCGGCTACCACGTGATGCTGATGCAGCTGAAGCGCCAGTTGAAGGAAGGCGAGACCGTGCCGCTGACGCTGGTGGTCGAGAAGAAGGACAAGCAGCGCGAGAACATCGAAGTGAACGTGCCGGTCAAGGCACTGAGCTATTCTCCAGCCAAGTGAGCAAGCGAGGCCCGCCATGAAAAAGACATTGATCGCCGCCGCCATCCTGCTGGCGCAGTCCGCGCACGCCCACGTCACGCTGGACCAGCCCACCGGCCCGGCCGGCACCTATCAAAAGCTGACCTTCCGCGTCGGCCACGGCTGCGACGGCAGCCCCACCAAGGCCATCACCGTGACCTTGCCGGAGAACGTCACCGGCGCCAAGCCGATGGCCAAGCCGGGCTGGAAGATCAGCCTGGTGCACGGCAAGCTGTCGGTGCCGGTGGAGTCGCACGGCCGCGCCATCACCACCGCCGTGCGCGAGGTCACCTGGACCGGCGGCCCGCTGCCGGACGAGTACATCGACGAGTTCACCGTCCAGGCCAAGCTGCCGGCGGAACCGGGCAAGGTGTATTTCAGGGTGGTGCAGCAGTGCGCCAAGGGTAGCGTGGCCTGGGACGAGATCCCGGGCAACACCGGTGTCAAGCTGCTGGCGCCCGCGCCCGTCCTGGATGTCGTTCCGGCCGACGGCGCCGCGCACCAGCACTAGGGACCTCCATGCACAATTTGAAATGCAAGCCGCTGGCAGCGATGCTGGCGGCGATGGGCGTTGCCGCGTCCATGATTTCCCCTGCCTGGGCCGATCACGTGGTGACCATCAACGGCGGACGTCCCACCTCGCTGCCGACGCAGATACCGACGACCATGGAGGGCATCACCGGCGCGCAGGTGGAGGACCGCATCAACGCCAGCGACAGCGAGGACGCGCTGAAGTACCTGCCCAGCCTGAACGTGCGCAAGCGCTACATCGGCGACTACGACCACGCGGTGCTGGCCAGCCGCGCCTCCGGCACCGGCAACAGCGCGCGCTCGATGGTGTACGCGGACGGCATCCTGCTCTCCAACCTGCTCGGCAACGGCGCCACCTACACGCCGCGCTGGGGCCTGGTCACGCCCGAGGAGATCGAGCGCGTGGACGTGCTGTACGGCCCGTTCTCGGCGGCCTACCCCGGCAACTCGGTCGGCGCGGTGGTGGACTTCCAGACCCGCATGCCGGCCAGGTTCGAGGCGCACGTGAAGCTGTCCGGCTACGGCCAGGGCTTCAGGCTGTACGGCACGGACTCGCGCCACTACGGCAAGCAGGGCAGCGCCTCGGTGGGCGACCGCGATGGCGCGTGGTCGTGGTGGCTGGACGTGTCGCGCCTGGACAGCAACGGCCAGCCGGTGGCCTTCGCCAACAAGCTCGTGTCGCAAGGCGTGGCGGGCGGCGGCGGCGTGCCGGTGACGGGCGCCATCGCGGACCGCAATCCCAGTAATCGCGACTGGCTGATACTGGGCGCGACCAACCAGGTGCACACGGTGCAGGACCACGCGAAGGCCAAGCTGGCCTACGATTTCTCGCCCGTGCTGCGCGCCAGCTACACGCTGGGCTGGTGGCGCAACGACGCGGTGCGCACGTCCACCTCCTACCTGCGCGACGCGGCCGGCAAGCCGGTGCACGGCGGCGACATCAATGTGGCGGGCCGCCGCTACACGCTGCTGCCCTCCGACTTCGCGCCCAGCCGGGGCGACCTGGAACACCTGATGCACGGGCTGTCGCTGAAACAGAACGGCAAGGGCGTGTTCGACTGGGAGATCGCGGCCAGCCTGTACGACTACGCGCGCGACCTGGTGCGCACGCCCACCGTGGCGGTGCCCGACCCCTACACCAAGGCGCAGGGCAACGTGAACGACATGGGCGGCAGCGGCTGGAACACGCTGGCGCTGAAGGGCATCTGGCGTCCGCAGGGCATGGCCGGCGCGCACATCGTCGATTTCGGCGTGCAGCGCGACAGCGCGAAGCTGCGCACGCACGTGTTCCGCGGCGAGGACTGGATCGGTTCCGCGCAGGGCGCGCACGTCTCCACATTCAACGGCGCGACACGGCTGGAAAGCGTGTACGCGCAGGACAGCTGGCGCTTCGGCGAGGCGTGGAAAGCCACGCTGGGCCTGCGCCACGAGCGCTGGCGGGCCTTCGACGGCGTGATTTCAAACGCGGCCGGCAAGCCGCTGCCGTTCGCCGCGCGCAGCGAGGACGGCTGGTCGCCGAAGGCGGCGCTGGCCTACCGCGCCACCGACAGCTGGACCCTGAAGGCGTCCACCGGCCGCGCGCTGCGCAACCCGACGGCGGCCGAACTGTTCCAGGGCTCCATCGTGGACGGCCGGATCGTCAACAACGATCCGACGCTGCGCGCGGAAAGGTCGCAGACCAGCGAGCTGACGGCCGAGCAAACGCTGGAGCGCGGCGGCCTGCGCGTGACCGCCTTCCACGAGCACACCCGCGACGCGCTGTATTCGCAGGCGTTGACGCCGACCGTGAACACGATCCAGAACGTCGGCAAGATACGCACCGGCGGGCTGGAACTGTCCTACCAGGCGGACGAGGTGCTGGTGCATGGCTTGGCGCTGACGGGCAGCGTGACGTACGCGGATTCGAAAATCGTCGCCAATCCGGCCGTGCCGGCCAGCGAGGGCAAACGCCAGCCGCGGGTGCCGGACTGGCGCGCCACGCTGCTCGCGTCCTACCACGTCGGCGACAGGTGGACCTCCAGCCTCGGCCTGCGCTACAGCGGCCGCCAGTACGGCACGCTGGACAACAGCGATCCGAACGGCGCCACCTACATGGGGGTGGCGGACTATCTGGTGGCGGACGCGCGGGTGCGCTACCGCTTCGACCGCCACTGGACCGGCGCGCTCGGCATCGACAACCTGAACAACCGCAAGTACTGGGCCTTCCACCCGTACACCCAGCGCACGCTGATCGCCGAGCTGAAGTTCGACATGTAGCCTGTTGACGCCACTTTCCCCGGTGCGGCTGACGCCGCTTCGGGGTCAGACCCCAAAGCGGCGTCAGCAATGCGTGCGGGGCGCCTCCGGCTTATTGCGGCGCCGCGCCCAGGCGCTTCACGCTGCCGGAACCCATGATGGATTTGCTCAGCTGCGGGTCGCCGTAGTAGCCGATGTCGCCGGAGCCGGCCACGCTCAGGTTCAGCGATTGCTTGGCCCACACCGTCGCGCGGCCCGAGCCGCCTATGCTGACCGACACGTCGCGCGCCTCCAGCTTGTCGGTCTGCACCTTGCCGGAACCGCCGATCGACACCTGCAGGCGCCCGGTGTTGCCGCTGGCCTTCAGGCTGCCGCTGCCGCCCAGCGACACCGCCACCGCCTCGCTTTCCATGCCGCGCACATTGATGGAGCCGGAGCCGCCGACGTCGAACTGCAGCTTGGCGGCCTTCAGGTTTTCCGCGTCCACCGAGCCGGAGCCGCCGACCGAGATGCGGTCCACATTGCGCGCCTGCACCACCACCTTCATGTTGCGCGTGTCCAGTCGCAGGTCGCGCCGCACCGGGCGGATGCGCAGCGTGCCGTTCTCGATCGCGGTTTCCACCAGCGCCTGCAGGTTGTCGTCGGTTTCGATGGTGACGCTTTCGTTCGCGCCCAGGCGCACCTCCACCTCGCCCGGCACGGCCAGCGCCAGGCCGGTGAAGTGGCCCATTTCGCGCGTCTGCTTGGTGACCTTGCCGCTGCCTTGCACGTGCTCGCCGCCGCGCAGCCAGTTCAGCGGGCCGGCCTGCGCCGTCACGGCCGGGACGACCACGGCCAGCGCGCTGGCGGCCAGCAGGGCGTTGCGCACGGCGGATGCGACTTTGTTGGAAACTGCCATGTTTGTTCTCCTCGATTGCTGATGTCGTTGTTGGTGGGGAGGATAGTAGGCCGGCGCGGCGCGCGCCGCGCCGGCCTTGCGACAGACCGCGGCGGCGGCGGAACAGAATGCGTTTCGCCGGGATTGGCGGGGCATGGGCGCCTTTGCGTTATCATTCGCCCTTGTACCTTTGGAATCATCATGCTGATCATCACCATCAAACAGGGCAAGGAAAAGAGCATCCTTGCCGGCGACCCCTGGATTTACCCGACCGCGATCGAGCGCGTCGACGGCCGTCCGCAGGAAAAGAACAAGCCCGGCGCCACCGCCATCGTGCAATCGTCGTCGCGCCAGTTCCTGGCCCGCGCCGCCTTCAACGCCCACGCCACCCAGATCCGCGCGCGCGTGTGGACCCTGCGCGAGGACGAGCCGGTCGACCACGCCATGATCAAGCGCCGCGTCCAGGCGGCCCTGGCCAGGCGGGCGGACGCCATCGCCAAACTGGGCGCCGAAGAGCTGGTCGAATTGATCAAGGGCGAGCCGGACGGCCTGCCCGGCCTGGTGGTCGACTACTACGGCGGCAAGGACGGCTATCTGCTGTGCGGCTTCCAGTCCGGCGCGGCCGAGGCGTGGAAAGTGCCCATCGTGCAGGCGCTGATCGCCGAAACCGGCTGCCCCAATGTGTTCCAGCGCGCCGACGAGGAGTTGCGCAAGGGCGAGGGGCTGCCGGTGTTCACCCGCGAACTGGCCGGCGCGGCGCCGCCGGCGAAATCGGTGGTCAAAAAGCGTGGCGTGCGTGTCTACATGGACCTCAAAACCGGCTTTGAATTCCCCAAGGGTCCCGTATAATCTTTCCAGAAGAAAATTCAACTGGAGAGTAGCGCACGATGGAAAACCACCTGTCATCGCAGATACGCACCCTGAGCTACGAGGAGAACGAAGACCATCCCGTGTTCGGCACGCTGGTCGAACAGATCCTCCACCTGCTCAATTCCAGGCTGATTTTCAGCGACATCCTGATCCACCAGAACAGTCCCCTGTTGCTGCGCCAGCCCAAGGGCCTGGTGGCGGTGACGGATTCGCCCATCACGCGCGAGGAGCTGGAGGAGTTCTTCGAGGTGGTGGAGCCGAACTGGCAGGAACGCATCCAGGACCGCGCCTTCGACCGGTCCATCGACCTGCACACGGCGCGCATCCGCGCCAACTGCTTCACCTTCCAGGGCAAGAAGCGGCTGGGCTGCGTGATCCGGCGCTTCCCGAAGGAGCCGCATCCGATGGCGCAACTGGGCCTGCGCGCCCACGAGCAGAAGTTCGCGGAGCTCACCAGCGGGCTGGTGCTGATCATCGGCGACACCTGCCAGGGCAAATCCACCACCATCGCGTCCATGCTGGACGAGATCAACAAGACCCGCTCGGGCCACATCATCACCATCGAGGACCCGGTCGAGACCCTGATCCCGCAGCGCAAATGCGTGATCACGCAGCGCGAGGTCGGCTTCGACGGCGACGTGGAAAGCTTCTACCTGGGCGCCCTGGACGCGCTGCGCGAGCGGCCGGACGTGATCGTGATCGGCGAGATCCGCGACGCGCAGACGGCGCAGGAGGCGCTGGCGCTGGCCGAATCGGGCCCGCTGGTGCTGGCCACCTTGCACGCGCGCTCCACGGAGCTGGGCCTGCAGAAGATGATACGGCTGCTGGGGAATTCCGAGCCGCAGCAGCAGGCGCTGGCGCACGCCCTGCGCGGCGTGCTGTGCCAGGCCTTGCTGCCGTCGGTGGAGGGCAACCGCTACCACCTGGCCACCGAGTGCCTGACCGTGCATCCGGAGGTGGCGCGCATGATCGAGGCGGCCAACGTGAACGCCATCCGCGCGTGGATGGAGGCGCAGCAGCGCGAAGGCTGCCACACCATGAACGCCGCGCTGCGGGTGCTGCTGGCGGAGAAGAAGATCGCCATCGAGGACGCGCGCCACGCCAGCACCGACCGCGTGGGGCTTAACGTACGGGTGTAAACCAACGGCAAATTCCGGGGGCAGACCTTACGCGCCACACGCCGTGGCAAAGGTCGATGTCAGTGGTCGCGGGTCCGACCCCGGTTTGGCGTCGGTGGCGCTGTCAATCCAGCGGCACGTTGCGGTAGCGGTTCACGTCGTTGCTGTTGATCGGCGGGGCGTTGTTGCCCCAGTCGCTGCGCAGGTAGGACACCACGGCCGCCACCTCCATGTCGTTCAGCAGGTGCCCGAACGGCGGCATGCTGTACGGGCGCGGGTTGCCCTCGGTGCCGGGCGCGAAGCCGCCATTGAGCACGATGCGGATCGGGTTGACCGCCTCGTCCATCAGCAGCGCGCGGTTGCCGTTCAGCGGCGGGTAGGCCGGCGGCTTGCCGCGTCCCGTCACAAGGTGGCATTCGGCGCAGTGCTTCACGTACAGGCGGTTGCCCGCCTCCAGGAAGGCCATCGCCTCCGGCGTCGCGCTGCGCTCGTAGGGCTTCCGCTTGGCGCCGTTGTGCGGCAGCGATTTCAGGTACACGGCCATGGCTTGCACGTCGGCCTCCGTCATGTGCTGCAGGCTTGCGCGCACCACCTCGGCCATCGGCCCGAACACCGTGGCGCGCGGCGACACGCCGGTCTTCAACAGCTGCACGATGTGCGGCGTTTCCCAATCCCCCAGGCCGGCCTCGCCGTCGGACGTCAGCGACGGCGCGTACCAGCCCAGCATCGGTATCAGGCCGCCGGACAGGCCGTCGCCGCTGGCGCCGAGCGCGTTGCGGGTGCTGTGGCACGCGCTGCAGTGGCCCAGGCCCTGCACCAGGTAGGCGCCGCGGTTCCATTCCACGCTCTGGCCGGTCTGCTCCTTGAACACGGCCGGACGGAAGTACAGCGCGCGCCAGAACGCAAGGCCGATCTGCTGGTTGTACGGGAAGCGCAGCTGGTGCGGCTGGTTGGCCTGCTTGTGGGCGGGCACGCCCTGCAGGTAGGCGTACAGCGCGTCGGCGTCGTCGCGCGTGACGGCGGTGTAGTTCGTGTACGGGAAGGCCGGGTACAGCATGCGGCCGTCGCGCGACTTGCCGTTGTGGAGAGCGCGCCAGAAGTCGTCCGCGCTCCAGGCGCCGATGCCGGTCTCCTTGTCGGAGGTGATGTTGGGCGCGACCACGGCGCCGAACGGGGTTTGCAGCGCGCGGCCGCCGGCGTAGGGCACGCCGCCGCGGGTGGTGTGGCAGGCCATGCAGTCGCCGGCCTTGGCCAGGTAGGCGCCGCGCGCCACGCGCTCGGCGGGCGACAGCGCGGCGGTGGCCTTGCCGGGCGGCGGCAGCGGATCGTCGGCCGGGTACAGCATGAAGTAGGCGGCGGCGCCCAGCGCGAGCAGGGCGGCGGTGGCGGCGATGGCGGAGCGTCTCATGGCTTGCCCCCTTCGTCCGGCGCGCTGCCGCAGGCGATCGGCAGCGGCCGGGCGATGGCGGCGGCGGGCGGGATGGCCGCGTCGGCCGTCTGCGCGGCCAGCCAGCCGGAGACGGCGGCCACGTCGGCGTCGGATAGGCGCGCCGTGATCTCGGCCATGCAGTCCGGCGCGTGCGCGCGCCGCGCCTTGTTGCGCCAGGCGCCGAACTGCGCGTTGATGTAGTCGCGCGGCAGGCCGACCAGGCCGGGAATGGCGGGCGCCACGCCGGTCAGCCTCTCGCCGTGGCAGGCGACGCAGGCCGGGACGTTCCTGGCCGGGTCGCCCTGCAGCGCGAGCACGCGGCCGCGCTCCACCATGGCCGGCGTGGCGCTCCCCGGCCGGGGAGCGGGGTAGGGCGGATGCTGCTCGGAGAAGTACTGCGCGATCTCTTGCAGGTAGGCGTCCGGCAGGTGTTCCGTCATGTACGTCATCATGGGATACTTGCGCCGGCCCTCGCGGAAGTTGCGCAGCTGGTTGTACAGGTAGCCTGCCGGCTTGCCGGCGATGCGGGGGAAGTAGGCGTCGCCGCGTTCCTTGGCCTGGTGGCAGGCGGTGCAGGCGGCGAGGCGCTGTTCCAGCGTGTCCTGCAATGGCTTGGGCGCGGCGGCGGCCAGCGGGGCGGCGCAGGCCAGCAGCAGGGCCGCGCCGAGCAGGCGCGCCGGCATGGGGATGGGCAGGGTCATTTTCTTTGGGCGCATCGTAGGCAATAAGGCAAGGATACGCCTGAGGGGGGAATAATGACAGGCTCAGATTCGCAACAAAACGGGGGATCAGTTTGAAGCTCAGGTCGACGCTGTACGAGGAACTGGCGCTGGAAATCGAGGACATGGTGGCGCGGCGCGTGTTGCTGCCGGGCGAGCGCCTGCCGTCGGTGCGGCAGCAGCGCGCGCGGCGGGGCGTGAGCCCGTCCACGGTGTTCCAGGCCTACTACCTGCTCGAGGCGCGCGGCGTGATCGAGTCGCGGCCGCGCTCGGGCTATTACGTGGCCCTGCGCGCGCCATCCGCCGCCGCGGCCGCGCCCGAGCCCGAGGCCTCGCGGCCGGACGGCGCGCCCACCAGCGTCGACGTCAGCGGCCTGGTGTTCGACGTGCTGGACGCGGCCCGTTCGCGCGCCATCGTGCCCTTCGGCTCGGCCTTCCCCAGTCCGCTGCTGTTCCCGCTGGAGCGGCTGGCGCGCGGGATGGCGTCCGGCATGCGCAGGCTGGACCCGTGGAGCACGGTGGCCGACCTCTCTCCCGGCAACGCCGAGCTGCGGCGCCAGATCGCGCTGCGCTACCAGCTCGACGGCGTGCAGGTGGCGGCCGAGGACATCGTCATCACCAACGGCGCGCTGGAGGCGTTGAACCTGTGCCTGCAGGCGGTGGCGCGGCCGGGCGACACGGTGCTGGTGGAGTCCCCCGCGTTCTACGCGGCGCTGCAGGCGCTGGAGCGGATGGAGTTGAAGGCGGTGGAGGTCGCCACCCATCCGCGCGACGGCGTCGACCTGGACGCGCTGGCGGCGGCGCTGGAGCGGCACCGGCCCAAGGCCTGCTGGCTGATGACCAGTTTCCAGAATCCGCTGGGCAGCCTGATGCCGCCGGAGAAGAAGCGGTCGCTGGTGGCGCTGCTGGCCGCGCACGGCGTGCCGCTGATCGAGGACGACGTGTACGGCGAGCTGTACTTCGGCCACCGCCGTCCCACGCTGGCCAAGCGCTACGACGGCGAGGGGCTGGTGATGCATTGCAGCTCGTTCTCGAAATGCCTGGCGCCGGGCTACCGGGTGGGCTGGGCCGCGCCGGGGCGCCACGCGCGGGCGGTCGAGCGGCTCAAGCTGACCACCAGCCTGGCGGCGGCGATGCCGTCGCAGCTGGCCCTGGCCGAGTACCTGGGACAGGGCGGCTACGACCGCCATCTGCGCCAGCTGCGCGCCGCGCTGGCGGGGCAGCAGGAACGGATGCTGGCGGCGCTGGCCGCGCACTTCCCGGCCGGCACGCGCGTCACGCGGCCGGAGGGCGGCTACTTCCTGTGGGTGGAACTGCCGGACGGCGTGGACGCGCTGGCGCTGCACCAGGCCGCGCTGCGGGAGGGCATAGGCATCGCGCCGGGGCCGATGTTCTCGGCCAAGCGCGCGTTCCGCAACTGCATACGGTTGAACTACGGCCATCCGTGGGAGGACAGCCACGCCGCCGCCATCGCCACGCTGGGCGGCCTGGCGCGCGCCGCCGTACAAGCGGCCTGAGCCCCATTTGGGGCCAGGCCCCAAATGGGGCTCAGCTCGCCAGGGACGGCGCAAGCGGCGTCAGCAGGGCGGTGGGGTCTGACCCCCAAACGGCGTGAGCCGTAACGCGGCAGCGGCGTCGGTGGCGCGCGGGGACGGGATGGTCCGTGGGCTCAGGATTCGGTGGCGGGAACGGGGGCGGCGGGGCGGGGGCGGCGCGCCTTGGCGGGACGCTGCGGCGGCAGCACGTTGCCGGCCGCGATCCAGTGGCGGTACACCTTCAGCGCCACGTGGGCGTCGTCGGCCGCGTACAGGATCTGGCGCTCGCTCAGGCGCGAACTGGCCCAGTTGGTGGTGGAGATCTTTTTCGATTTCTGCAGCCGCTGGCCGAAGAACTTGGCCACCGCGCTTTTCGCGCCCAGGTCGTTGCGCTGCCCGCCGCGCAGCGCGACCGACAGGTCGACCACCCGTTGCGGCTCGATGCCCAGCTTGGCGCGCAGGCGCCGCACGTCGTCGGACAGCCCGAAGCCGACCTTCATCGTCAGCTCCGATTCGAGCACGGCCTTCAACGCCGGCAGCGCCGGCGAGGGCGCCGCGCCGATCTGGAACAGGTAGGCCAGCCGGTCGGTGGCCAGCTGGATCAGGTGCGGACCGTCCGAACTCTGCCCCTTGAGGAAGGTGGGCTTGGACTCGGTGTCGAAACCGATCACGTCGGCCGCCAGCAGCGCGGCCTGGGCCTCCTCCACGTCGGCGGCGGTGCGCACCAGGCGGACGTCGGCCAGCGCGATGCCCAGGTAGGGCGGCAGTTGTGGCGCGTCGTCCGCGGCGGCTTCCATCAGCCTTTTTTGGAGAACTTGGCGGTCAGCTGGTTCAGCTTGTCCTGGCGCACGCGGGCGGCCTCCTCGGCGGCGGCGGCCTCGCGTTCGGCCTTCTTGCGGTCGGCCTCCTTCTTCAGGCGCTCCTTGAGCACCTCCTTGGCGTGCTTGCGGTGCACGTCGGTGACCTCGGCGCCGGCCGTGCCGTCCAGGTCGTAGCGCACGGTGGCCTTTTCCATCACGCGCAGGTAGCGCTGCGAGCCGGTGTGGATGCCGAGCGCGGTGCGCATCAGCTTCTTGTCGATGCCGGGGATCTGCGCCATGATCTGCTTGTCGATGCCGATCGACAGCGGCAGGCAATCACGGAATGGGGGGAACTGTTGCTGCAACTGCTTCAACAGGGTGCGGGCGGTCAGCGCCGGCTCGGCCGGGGCGGCCTCGGCTGCCGGAGGCAGGGGGGTAAGGCTAGTGTTCATCGACATCACAGGTTAAGCAAACAGCCGCCAGCATATCATGGTGGCAGCGCGCCTGCATTGCTAAATCGGCCATCATGGCAGGCCGGCCATCAATTCAAGGCGTGCGTTCGCGCCCGAAAACGGATATAATTATCGACTCGCCAAAAGCAGCACGGCGGTCATCAGTCAACACAGGAAGTCTCCCGCCCTCCGATTTGCACTGATAAATATTGTCAGCCCGTCAATGCGGGCTTTTTTCATTCCGACGAGTTGTACCGCCGCTGTCATGGCCCGCCGCCGGCCTGGTGGCATTGTTTACTTCGCGCCGCGACCTTCGGGTCCGTATTGAGAGATATTAAGTAATGACGAAAACGCCGAAAACCCTCACGCTGTCCGCCAAAGCCCCACGCACCACCACGGCTCAACTGGCTGTACCTAAGACCACTTTATCTTATGTCATCGACAATGCGCAAGAGGCAGCCGGCAAAGTTACCGTTGTGAAGAAGACACGCTCGCGCCTGGCCGCCGCCGCGGCCGCCGATTCGCTGAGCGACAACGCGCAAGCCGAGGTGCTGGACCACGACGGGGCCGAGCTCGCCGTGCACATGGCCGAGGCCGCCAACGACGTGGCCGCCGAGGACGCGCCGGCCGCGAAGGCGCGCAAGACCGGCGCCGGCGCCGTCTCGCTGGCCGCGCCGGCCGGCCCGAAACCGGTGGTGAGCAAGGTGCGCGTGCCGCGCGCCAAGGCCGAGCCGGCGCCGGTGGTGGTGGTCCCGGGCGCCGCGCCCGCCGTCAGCCAGGTGACCGACGCCGCCACCTTGGCCAACATCGACACCTCCGGCTACCTGCTGCCGGGCGTGAAGGTGCCGGGCCGCCGCGGCCGCAAGCCGAGCGAATTCACGCCTGAAAACGACGAGGTGGCGGCGCTCAACGCCGTCGAGCGCGCCGAGCTGAAGGCCGTGTCCAAGGCCCGCGAACGCAAGGCCAAGGGCCTGGACGTGCTGGGCCTGGACAACAAGTCCTCCGCCGAGGAACTGGAAAAGCGCCGCCTGCAGATCAAGAACCTGATCAACATGGGCAAGGACCGCGGCTTCCTGACCTACGCCGAGATCAACGACCAGCTGCCCGAGAACATCATCGATCCGGAGGCGATCGAGGGCATCATCGCCACCTTCAACGACATGGGCATCGCCGTCTACGAGCGCGCGCCGGACGCGGAAAGCCTGCTGCTGACCGACAACGTGGCCGCCGTGACCAGCGACGACGAGGTCGAGGCGGCCGCCGCCACCGCGCTGTCGACGGTCGACTCCGACTTCGGCCGCACCACCGACCCGGTCCGCATGTACATGCGCGAGATGGGCGCCGTGGCGCTGCTGACGCGCGAGGGCGAGATCGAGATCGCCAAGCGCATCGAGGGCGGCCTGAAGGACATGATCCAGGCCATCTCCGCCTGCCCGACCACGATCGCCGAGATCCTGGCCCTGGCCAAGAAGATCGAGAACGACGAGCTGAAGGTCGACGAGGTCGTCGACGGTTTCGTCGACCTCAACGAGAGCAACGCCCCGGCCCCGGCCGCCGCGCCGGCCGCCGCCGCGTCGGACGACGAGGAAGAGGAAGAGGAGGAGGTCGAGGAGGAGGAGGACGGCGACGCCAACGGCGGCGCGGCCGGCTTCTCCAGCGAGCAACTGGTGCAGCTGAAAAAGGGCGCGCTGGAGAAGTTCGAGGTGATCGAGGTGCAGTTCGAGAAGATGCGCAAGGCCGCCGCCGGCTACGGCTCGCCGGCCTACGTCAAGGCGCAGGAAGCCATCTCCGCCGAGCTGCTGGGCATCCGCTTCACCGCCAAGGTGGTGGAAAAGCTGTGCGACACGCTGCGCGGCCAGATGGAGCAGGTGCGTTCCATCGAGCGCGCCGTGCTGGAACTGTGCGTGAACAAGTGCGGCATGCCGCGCGCCCACTTCATCAAGGTCTTCCCCGGCAACGAGTGCGACCTGGACTGGGTGGACATGGAGGTCGATTGCGCCTACCCGTACAGCGCGGTGCTGTCGCGTAACGTGCCGGCCGTGAAGGAACTGCAGTCGAAGATGATCGACCTGCAGGCGCGCGTGGCGCTGCCGCTGGCCGACCTGCGCAAGATCAACAAGCAGATGGCGGCCGGCGAGAAGCGCGCCCGCACCGCCAAGCGTGAAATGACGGTGGCCAACCTGCGCCTGGTGATCTCGATCGCGAAGAAGTACATCAACCGCGGCCTGCAGTTCCTGGACCTGATCCAGGAGGGCAACATCGGCTTGCTGAAGGCGGTCGACAAGTTCGAATACCGCCGCGGCTACAAGTTCTCGACCTACGCCACGTGGTGGATCCGCCAGGCCATCACCCGTTCGATCGCCGACATGGCGCGCACCATCCGCGTGCCGGTGCACATGATCGAGACGATCAACAAGATGAACCGCATCTCGCGCCAGATCATGCAGGAAACCGGCAGCGAGCCGGACCTGGCGACCCTGGCGCTGAAGATGGAAATGCCGGAGAACAAGGTGCGCGAGATCATGAAGATCGCCAAGGAGCCGATTTCGATGGAAACGCCGATGGGCGAGGACGGCGATTCGCAGCTGGGCGACTTCATCGAGGACAACACCACCTTGGCGCCGCTGGACGCCGCGCTGCACGCCTCGATGCGCAATGTGATCAAGGAAGTGCTGGATTCGCTGACCCCGCGCGAGGCCAAGGTGCTGCGCATGCGCTACGGCGTGGAGATGTCGAACGACCACACGCTGGAGGAGGTGGGCAAGCAGTTCGACGTGACGCGCGAGCGCATCCGCCAGATCGAGGCCAAGGCCATGAGCAAGCTGCGCCAGCCGTCGCGCTCGGACAAGCTGAAGACCTTCCTGACGCAGCACTAGGGAATTATTCGGTGACCATGGAACGGGAGGCTTCGGCCTCCCGTTTCGCTATGCCGGGCAGGGTCACGGTGATGGTGTTGCTGGGGCCGGTGGCGCAGTTGCAGCTGACCCGCCCGCCCAGCGCCGCCACCCGTTCGCGCAAGGTCAGCACGCCGAACGCCACCAGGCGGTTGCCGTCCGGCTTCAGGTTGGCGCCGTTGTGGCTGAGGGTGACGCGCAGGCCCTCGTCGCCGTGCTCGAGCGTGAGGTCGACCCGGCCGGCGTCGGCGTAGGCGGCGATGTGCGACATGCCCTCCTGGATCAGCCGGAAGATGGCCCAGGTCTCGCGCGGCGTCAGGTGCTCGTGCGCGTCCCCGTCCGGCAGGTGCAGCTGGCAGACGATGCCGCTGCGGCGCTCCAGTTGTTTCAGCAGCCATTCCACCGCCGCCGGCAGGCCCAGTTCCAAGGTGAGTGGATGCAGATCGTTGATCAGGCCGCGGACGGCGGCGATCGAGTCGTCCAGCGTGGCCAGGTTGCGCCCGGCGTGCGCGTGCAGGCGCGGGTGGCGCGCGGCCGAGTGCGCGTGCAGCATGGCCGCGTCCAGCTTGAGCGCCATCAGGTTCTGCCCCAGCGTGTCGTGGGCGTGCTGCGCCAGGCGGCGGCGCTCGTCCTCGCGCACGGTCTCCTGGTGGTCGCTCAGCTCGCGCAACTGGCGCAGCAGCGATTGCAGCGCCTCGTCGGCGCGCATGCGGTCGGTGACGTCGATGCACATGCCGATCAGCAGCGCGGGCTTGCCGTCGCGGTCGTACATGGGCCGCTTGTAGGTCTGCAGGCGGCGGTTCTCCCGCAGGCCCGCGTGCCACAGCCATTCCTCCTCCATCCACGTCTCGCGCGAGGCGAAACAGGCGCGGTCCGCCGCCAGGAAGGCCTCCATCTGTTCGGGCGGGTAGTGCGCGCTGCCGCGCGTGCCCGACAGCTTGGCGAAGGCCACGCCGAAGATCTCCTCGCAGGCCTCGTTCATCATGACGATGCGCGAATCCGGGTCCTTCAGGAACAGCGCCACCGGCAGCATGGAAACGATGGCCTGCAGCTGGTCTTCACTGCCGGCCAGCCTGGCGTTGTCGGCGCGCGCCTCGGCCAGCGCCTGGCGCAGCGCCTCGCACTCGGCTTGCGACGCCTCCAGCCGCGCCGCCCCGTCACGCCGCGCGCGCGCGGCCGTCCGCCAGGCGCACACCGCGCCGGCCGACCCCGCGCCAAAGAGAATAATAAGCATTATCATCATGAGGTCGGATTGTAACTGTAGTTTTACTATTCAGGCATCTTATTCTATAGCACATATCCAAGTGAAAGTGACATATGGAAAGGCGTACCGACCAGCCCGGCCAGGGGCTGTTGCCGACGCGGCGGCGATGAGACAGTAGCGTCCGGACTTTCTTGACAACAGGCAACGGCGGCGGGACCACGAAAAACGGCCCCGCCTTTCGTGCGTCCCCGTTGTCCGGAATCGCGTCATCCATATATGGGAGTGTTAACAATGAAGGTCGAACTTTCACGCCGATCGTTCCTCAAGGCGGGAATGGTCGCGGGCGTGGCCGTGTACGTCGCCCCGCTGGGCGGCAAGGCGTTTGCCGCCCTGTTTGAAGAGAAAATCCTGACGCCGGTGGCGTGGGATCCGAAAAACGGCCAGGCCAGGGTGCGCATCGACGGCCTGTCCAAGGTCACCGGCGCCAAGGTGTTCGCGCGCGACATCCGCGCCAAGGACATGCCGCACTGGCCCCGGCAGCAGGCGCACGCCTTCATCCTGCGCGCCACCCGCGCCGACCTGGCCTACGCCGGCCTGGACCTGTCGCCGCTGGGCGAGGAGCTGAAGCCGGACCGCCTGGTCACCGCCGCCGACCTGGAGCGCGACGGCGTCGCCTTCCCCGGCTTCTACGGCGCCGACATGCTGCTGCCCGAGGGCAAGGGCGCGGCCTACCTGGGCCACGCGGTGGCCATCCTGGTCTACCACGACTTCGCGCGCTACCGTTTCGCCAAGGACAAGCTGCAGTTCCGGGACGGCGTGGTGCGCTACGGCGCGCCCGTGGCGCCGCTGGAGCGCGACCCGTGGGGCAGCTTCCGTTTCGTGCGCGTGGGCGGCGCCACCCCGGCCGACGACGACAAGTTCTCCAGCCTGACCAACGCGCCGGTGTTCCCCAGCATGATGCGCAAGCAGCGGCCGGTGTGGCCGGACGGCGTCGAGCACGGCAAGCTGGGCGAGCAGGGCATGTTCCACGCCAACCGGATCAAGGCCGAGCTGGACAACCCGCCGGCCGACTGGCTGGTGCTGGAGCGCAACTACAAGACGCAATCGTCCGACACCGCCGCGCTGGAGCCGGACAACGCCAACTGCTGGTACGACGCCGACAAGCAGGCGCTGCACATGGTGATCGCCACCCAGGGCCCGCAGGAGGTCATCGACAGCGCCATCGAGATGATGAGGAAGGCCAAATTCCCGGTCAAGCAGCTGTTCGTGCACCCGTGCTACACGGTGGGCTACGGCTCCAAGGACCACTACAACTTCCCGTTCTATGGCCTGGCGGCGGCGCTGTACGGCGATGGCCTGCCGGTGCGGCTGGCCAACGACCGCTACGAGCAATTCCAGACCGCCATCAAGCGCCACGCCTTCGACATGAGGTACCGCATCGCTGTGGACCGCAAGACCGGCATGATGCAGTCCTTCGCCGGCCACTTCGAGGGCAACGGCGGCGGGCGCAGCAACTTTTCGCCGTCGGTGGTGATGGTGGCGGCCACGGCCGCGCAATCGATCTACTACTTCCCGAAGAACGACTTCGCGGCGGTGGCGGTCGCCTCGCGCGCGGTGGACGCCGGCTCGGCGCGCGGCTACGGCACACTGCAGAGCATGGCCGCCACCGAGATGATGGTGGACGAGTTCGCCGAACAGCTGAAGCTGGACCCGATCGAATTCCGCCTGCGCAACGCGCTGCGTTCGGGCATGAAGAACAGCCAGGGCGCCATTCCCGCCGGCGCCATCCGCGTCGACGAGGTGCTGCGCAAGGCCCAGGCGCATCCGCTGTGGAGCGGCCGGGCCGACAGGAAGGCCGCCTTCGAGGGCGCCCACCCCGGCAAGCGCTACGGCGTGGGCTTCGCCTGCACGCAGAAGGACTTCGGCACCGGCGCGGAAAGCTCGCTGGCGCGCATCGAGATCGACGCCGCCGGCAAGATCCGCGTCTGGCACAGCGGCACCGAGATCGGCACCGGCATGTCCACCTCGCAGGCCATCGCCTGCGCCAAGTGGCTGCACCGCCCGGCCGACGAGATCCTCACCGCCGTCACCGAGTGGGACGACCTGCCCGTGGTGGCCACGGGCGACCCCTACATCATGAGCCAGGCCGAGCAGGACAAGCTGTCGGCCAACCCGCGCTGGTCGCCGACCTATTGCTCGCCCGCCAGCGCCACCAACTCGGCCTATTACTACACGCACAGCACGCGCGAGGCGGCCCGCGTGATCTTCATGCACGGCCTGTGGCCGGCCGCGACGGCGATCTGGAGCCAGGGCGTGGCCGGCGGCCAGGCGGCGTCGCTGGTGGTCCGCGTGGAGGACGCGCGCTGGGTGGACGGCAAGCTGTCCGCCGGCGGCCTGGAGGCGCTGCCCTACGAGACCATCGTCGAGAAGGCGCACGAGCTGGGCCTGGTGACGGGCGCGGCGGTGCACGTGTTCAACCGCTGGGCCTGGAGCGAGGCGGACTGGGAAATCGGCGGCGCCAATGTGCGCCTGCCGGTCGACGGCCTGTCGCTGCGCTACGGCGACGGCGCGGGCGCGGCCAGGAAGGCGCAAGCGAAGACGCCGGGCGGCTACCACGTGCTGGACCGCAAGAAGGCCTACATGCCCGCCACCCAGCGCAACGGCGCCATGGTGACCTACTACAGCTGCGTCGGCACGCTGGTGGAGCTGGCCGTGCACGAGGGCAGCGGCAAGGTGGAGCTGTTGTCGCACCATTCCATCATGGAGTGCGGCAACATGCTGTCGCCGCAACTGGTGTCCAGCCAGTTGCAGGGCGGGCTGGCCATGGGCATCGGCCACGCGCTGATGGAACAGCTGCCGCTGTACGAGGATGGGCCAGGCAACGGCACCTGGAACTTCAACCGCTACCACCTGCCGCGCGCGGCGGACGTGGCGGTGTGGCGGCAGACCGCCGAGGTCCTGCCGCCCGTCACCGAGACCGATCCCCCGAAAGGCATCGCCGAGGTGGTGATGATTCCCGTCGTCGGCGCCATCGTCAACGGCATCGCCCACGCCATCGGCCATCGATTCACCGAACTGCCGGTGACCCCGCAACGTATCCAGGAGGTGCTGGCATGAGCATCGTCACCAAACCCATCACTTTACATTTGAACGGCAAGACCGTCGGCCCGGTCCCCGCCCCCGAGGGCATCATGATGGTCGATTTCCTGCATGAATACCTGGACCTGACCGGCTCGCGGCTGGGCTGCGGCCAGGGCGTGTGCCACGCCTGTGTGGTCATCCTGGACAAGCCGGACGGCACCAGCGAGGAGGTGCGTTCCTGCATCACCGGCGCGCACTACTTCGAAGGCAGGAAGGTGCGCACGGTGGAGGGCCACGCGCAGCGCAACGAGAAGGGCGAAGTGACCGCGCTGGCGCCCATCCAGCAAAAATTCCTCGAGCATTTCAGCTTCCAGTGCGGCTACTGCACGCCGGGCTTCGTCAACGCCGCCATCGTGCTGCTGGAACGCCTGAAGCGCCAGCCCGTCGCCAGGGAGCAGGTGGAGGAGACCATCACGGCCGCGCTGAACAGCCACATCTGCCGCTGCACCGGCTACGTGCGCTACTACGAGGCCGTGAAGGAAGTGGTGCTCACCACGCCGGGCCTGGTGAAGGAGGGCAAATGATGAAGCGCACCTACCTGGCCGGCGGCGCCGTTTTGGGATTGAGCGCGGCGGCGGCCATGCTGCTGGCCGGTTGCGGCGGTGGCGGCGGCAGCGGCGCCACGGCGCCCGCGGCCGGCAACAAGGAAATGGTCGAGCGCGGCCGCTACCTGGCCAGGGCGGCCGACTGCGCCGCCTGCCACACCACGCCCTCCGGCGCAACCTACGCGGGCGGCGTGGAACTGGCTTCGCCCTATGGCAAGTTCTACGGCACCAACATCACGCCGCACAAGGAGCACGGCATCGGCAAGTGGAGCGCGGACGAGTTCCACAAGGCGCTGCGCGACGGCGTCACGCCGGACAAGCACCTGTACCCGGCCATGCCGTACACCTCCTACCGCTCGCTGACACGCGCCGACAGCGACGCGCTGTACGCCTACTTCATGCAGCTGAAGCCGGCCGCCGTGAAGAACCGCGAGCCGGACTTGAAGTTCCCGTACAACATGCGCTTCGGCATGATGTTCTGGAACGGGATCTTCCTCGAGGATGAACTGACGGACGCGTCGCGCGGCTCGTCGGCCGAGTGGAAGCGCGGCCGCTACCTGGTCAACACGCTGGGACACTGCGCGGAATGCCACACGCCGCGCGGCGCGCTGGGCCAGATGGACCTGTCGCGCACGCTGACGGGCAACCGCATGGCGCGCATCGGCGCCACCGACATCACGCCGGCCGGCCTGGCCGCCGCGGGATGGACCGCCGACGACCTCGGCGCCTTCCTGCGGACCGGCGTGGCGCCGCAGGGTTCGGCGACGGGCGAGATGTTCGAGGTGGTGCATCTGAGCTCGCAGCACCTGGCGCGGGCCGACGTGAAGGCCATGACCACTTACCTGATGGGCGACAAGCCGCTGCCGCCGGCCGCGCTCAAGCCCGTGGCGCTGGCGGGAGCCGACATCGACGCCGGCCGCCGCACCTACATCGCCGTGTGCGCCGGCTGCCACGGCGCGGAGGGGCAGGGCAAGCCGCACGTGGCGGTGCCGCTGAAGGGCAACTCCAGCGTCCGCAACGCGGACCCGCACAACCTGGTCGCCGTGACGCTCGACGGCATCAAGGCGCAGCACTTCGGCGAGAAGGAAAGCATGCAGGAGATGCCCGGCTTCGCGAAGCTGAGCGACAAGGAAGTGGCGGACCTGTCGAACTACATGCGTGGCGGCTGGGGCGGTGTTTCGGCCAAGGTCACCGAGGCGCAGGTGCAAGCCATACGCGCCGAGGGCGGGTCGCATCATTGACGGGGGCTTCGGGCGGGGCGCGGCAGGGGGACGGCCCGCGCTCCGGCGCGACCGGCCGCGACCCATCGCAGCCCGTCGCAGCCGTCGCAGCCGTCGTAGCCCGGCTTGCCGCGCTGGTAGTTGAGGATACGCTGGTTGCCAACGCCGGTCACGTGCTGGTCGGTGCCGCTGTGGATCATCGCGAGGGCGCGCGCGCGTTTGCGCCCGGTCAGGTGGAACGAATGTATGGCCGGCTAGCTGGCCTGCTCCACGCGCAATGGTAAAATCAGATGGCGCCCTGTCATCCGGATGGATAGTTCCAGATATGAAGCCCTCTGCCGCTCTTCAAACCCATCGAGATGCGATCCGCCGGATCGTCGAAGGGCACCGTGCGCGTAATCCCCGCGTGTTCGGCTCAGTCGTTCAAGGCCGCGATACGGAAGAGAGCGACCTGGATATCCTGGTTGACCCAACACCAGAGACCACGCTGTTCGATATTGGCGCCATCCGGCACGAGTTGCTGCAGTTGCTTGGTGTTCCGGTCGATGTGCTGACCCCCAAGGCCTTGCCTGAAAAATTCCGTGCGGCGGTGCTGGCTGAAGCAGTCGCGGTATGAGCAAAGACTAGCAGCCCCTTGCCGACTACCTGGCGCACATGCTGCAGGCAGGGGCGGCCCCTTGCAGGGCCGCCAATCCGACTTAACCGGTGTTGCGCAATCCCGCCGCCACGCCGTTGATCGACAGGTGGATGCCCCGGTGCACGCGCTCGTCCACCTTGCCCGGCTCGTGCGCCACCGAGCGGTGGCGCTTGATCAGTTCCACCTGCAAGTGGTTCAGCGGGTCCAGGTAGGCGAAGCGGTTTTGGATCGAGCGCGCCAGCAGCGGGTTGCCCGCCAGCCGCTCGGTGGCGCCGGTGATGCTCTCCAGGCAAGCCAGCGTATTCGCGTGCTCCTCCGTGATGCGCTTGAAGATGCGCCCGCGCAGCTCGGCGTCCTGCACCAGCAGCGAGTAGCGCGAGGCGATCGCCAGGTCGGTCTTGGCCAGCACCATGTCCATATTGGACAGCAGCGTGGCGAAGAACGGCCAGTGCGCATGCATGTCGCGCAGCTGCGCCAGCCGCTCCTCGCGCTCGCCGTCGGCGATCCACGAGCCGATCGCGCTGCCGAAGCCGTACCAGCCCGGCAGCAGCAGGCGGCACTGGCCCCACGAGAAGCCCCAAGGGATGGCCCGCAGGTCCTCGATGCGGCGCGTCGATTTGCGCGAGGCGGGGCGCGAGCCGAGGTTCAGTTCCGCGATCTCGGCGATCGGCGTGGCCGAGAAGAAGTAGTCGGTGAAGCCGGGCGTCTCGTAGACCAGGGCGCGGTAGGCCTTGTAGGCGCGGTCCGAGATCTCGGCCATCACGGCCTCGAAGCCGGCCAGCTGCGCGCGCTTGGCGCTCTCGGTGGACGCCGGCATCAGGCTGGCCTCCAGCGTGGCGGCCACCAGCAGCTCCAGGTTGCGGCGCCCGATCTCGGCGTTGGAGAACTTGGAGGCGATGATCTCGCCCTGTTCGGTCAGGCGGATCTGGCCGTTGACGGTGCCCTTGGGTTGCGCCAGGATCGCGTCGTACGACGGGCCGCCGCCGCGGCCGACGGTGCCGCCGCGGCCGTGGAACAGGCGCAGCTTGACGCCCGCCTTCGCGAACACCTCCACCAGCCCCAGCTCGGCCTTGTACAGTTCCCAGGTGGAGGTGAGGAAGCCGCCGTCCTTGTTGGAGTCCGAATAGCCGAGCATGACCTCCTGCTCCTCGCCTTGCCCGGTGATCAGTTGGCGCACCAGCGGCAGCGCCATCATGGCCTCCATGATGCCGGCCGCGCGCTGCAGGTCGGGGATGGTCTCGAACAGCGGGATCACCATCAGGTCCAGCGCGCTCGAGCCGTCGGCGTTGCGGCGCAGCAGCCCGGTCTCCTGCTGCAGCACCAGCACCTCCAGCAGGTCGGACACGGTCTCGGTGTGCGAGATGATGTAGTTGCGGATGGCGCGCGCGCCGTAGCGCTGGCGGATCTCGCGCGCCGCGCGCAGGATGGTCAGCTCGGACCCGGTCTCGTCCGAGTACTCGATGTAGGGCGAATACAGCAGCCGCGGCTGGGCCAGCTCGGCCAGCAGCAGCCCGGCCTTGGCGTCCTCGTCGAGCGCGGCGTAGTCGGCCTCCACGCCGGCCTTGGCGAACAGTTCGGCCAGCACGCGCTCGTGGATGTCCGAGGTCTGGCGCATGTCCAGCGACGCCAGGTGGAAGCCGAAAATGTCGGCCGCGCGCTTCAAGGTGGCCAGCCGCGGCTTGACCAGCATGGCGCCATGGTGCGCGTTGAGCGAGTCGATCAGCGTCTGCAGGTCGGCCGCGAAGGCGGCGGCGTCCGGGTAGGGCTCGGCGTGGCCCACCTCCTTGCGCAGGATGTTGGTGGCGCCCAGCGCGCGGGCCGAGGCGGCCAGGCGCGCGTAGATGCCGATCAGCGCGCGGCGGTAGGGCTCGTCGCTGCGGTGGTCGGAGGTGTCGGTGGAGGCGTCGGCCAGCGCCTGCAGCGCCGGGCTGCACTTGACCATCAGCGTCGACACCGACAGCTCGGCGCCCAGCGTGTGGGTCTCGTCGAGGTAGAAGTCGAGGATGGTGGTGGCCTGGCGCTCCAGCGCGTGGCGCATGGTGGCGGCGTTGACGTTGGGGTTGCCGTCGCGGTCGCCGCCGATCCAGCTGCCCATCTGCACGTAGGGCGCGGCGATGCGTTTCGGTTCCGCCTCGGGTTCGCCGTAGTGGGCGGCGATGTCGGCCTCGATGTCGTCGTACAGCCCGGGCAGCTCGCGCAGGAAGGTGATGCGGTAGTAGGACAGGGCGTTCTCGATCTCGTCGGCCACCGTCAGCTTGGAGTAGCGCAACATGCGGGTCTGCCACAGCGTGGCCACGCGCGAGCGCAGCAGGTGCAGGTTGGCGGCGCGCTCCTTCGGCGTCAGCGGCAGGTCGCGCTCGGCCAGCAGGCGGGCGATGTCGTGCTCGGCGTCGAGGATGGACTTGCGCTGCACCTCGGTCGGGTGGGCGGTCAGCACGGGCGAGATCAGCGCGTCCCGGAAGAAGGCCGCCACGGTCTCCTCGCCGACGCCGGCCTGGCGCAGTTTGCCCAGCGCGAAGTTGACGCTGCCCTGCTGCGGCTTGGAGCCGGCCAGCAGGTGGGCGCGGCGGCGGCGGATGTGGTGCTGGTCCTCGGCGATGTTGGCCAGGTGCGAGAAGTAGGAGAAGGCGCGCACCACCGAGATGGTCTGCTCGCGCGTGAGGATCTTCAGCATGCCGTCCAGTTCCTTGGCCGCGTCCGAATCGGCGTCGCGCCGGAAGCGCACGGCGGTCTGGCGGATGGTCTCGACCACCGCGTACACGTCCTCGCCCTCCTGGGCGCGCAGCACGTCGCCCAGCAGGCGGCCGAGCAGGCGGATGTCCTCCTTCAGGGGCGCGTCCTTGTCCGCGCCGGCGGGGTCTTCGATAGCACTAACTGGTGTAACCATGATGTATAAGCCGCAAAGTATGGTGGATAACGAGGATAGTCGCCGGTTTGTGGCCGCCGGCCCGGTTCCGCGCGACGGCGCGCATGATAAAATTTGTGACCTTGCACACGCACTAATTTACGACAAACAGCGAAAGAACAGGTTTTGAATACTACCGAATTGGCCCCAGGGGTTCCATCCAGACTGGTGATCGCGTCGCGCGAAAGCCGGCTCGCCATGTGGCAGGCCGAGCACGTGCGCGCGCGCTTGTCCGCATTATATCCACAGTGCAGCGTCGAAATCATCGGTATGACTACGCGGGGCGACCAGATCCTGGACCGCACCCTGTCCAAGGTCGGCGGCAAGGGCCTGTTCGTCAAGGAGCTGGAGGTGGCGATGGCCGAGGGCCGCGCCGACCTGGCCGTGCACTCGCTCAAGGACGTGCCGATGGAGTTGCCCGAGGGCTTCGCGCTGGCCGCCGTGCTCGAACGCGAGGACCCGCGCGACGCCTTCGTCTCCAACGACTACGCCTCGCTGGACGCGCTGCCGGCCGGCGCCGTGGTCGGCACCAGCAGCCTGCGCCGCCAGTCGCTGATCGCGGCGCGCCACCCGCACCTGGTGATCAAGCCGCTGCGCGGCAACCTGGACACCCGGCTGGGCAAGCTCGACCGCGGCGACTACGCCGCCATCATCCTGGCCGCCGCCGGCCTCAAGCGCCTGGGCTTGCCGCAACGCATCCGCGCGCTGCTCGAGCCCGAGACCAGCCTGCCGGCCGCCGGCCAAGGCGCGATGGCGATCGAGATCGCCGAGCGCGGCGACGGCGTGGACCTGATGCGCCTGCTGGCGCCGCTGAACCACCTGCCGACTTTCCTGGCCGTGACGGCCGAGCGCAAGGTGTCCAAGGTGTTCGGCGGCAGCTGCCAGGTGCCACTGGCCGCCCACGCCACCGTCGACGGCGAGGACATGTTCCTGCGCGCCATGGTCGCCACGCCGGACGGCAAGCGCGTGGCCAGCGCCGAGGTGCGCGGCCCGGCCGCCGACGCCGAGCGGCTGGGCGCCGACGTGGCCGAGCTGCTGCGCGGCCAGGACGCGGTCGAAATCCTGGCCGCCTGCCTGGCCGAGGCCGACGCGGCCGGCGCGGCCGCCGGTGGCCAGCCGGCCGCCACTGCGGCTGCGCCGGCCGCTCCCGGCGACGACGCGGGCGGCGGCCGGCCCGGCGCCTGAGCCGCGCGCCCCCGTCCAGCGCTCCCCGGATGCCCGCCCCCGTCGTCATCACCCGCCCGCTCGCGCAGGCGCGGCCGCTGGCCGCGCGCGTGGCGGCGCTCGGCCGTCCGGTCGAGGTGCTGCCGCTGCTGGAGATCTCCCCGCTGCCGGACACGGCCAAGCTGCGCGCCGCGCTGGCCGGCCTGGCCTCGTATGACATGGTGGCCTTCGTCTCGCCCAACGCCATCGACGCCGCCTTCGCCCACATCGACGCCTGGCCGGACGGCGTGACGGCGGCCGTGGTGGGCGAGGGCAGCCGCGCGTCGCTGGCCGCCCGCGGCGTGCCGGCGGCGCGTATCGTCAGCCCCGCCGACAGCGCCCACAGCGACACCGAACACCTGCTGCGCTCGCTGGACCTGGCGGCGCTGCGCGGCGCGCGCGTGCTGATCGTGCGCGGCGAGAGCGGCCGCGAGCTGATGGGCGACGCCTTCCGCGCCGCCGGCGCCGAGGTGGCCGTGGTGGCCGCCTACCGGCGCGCCGCGCCGCCGTTCACCGAGGCGCTGGCGGCGCGCCTGCTGGCGCTGCTGGCCGCCCCGGCCGACTGGATCATCACCAGCTCGGAGGCGCTGCGCGGCCTGCTGGCGCTGGTGCGGCAGTTGCCGGACGGCGAGCGCGCTGTGGCTAATTTGCAACAGCAACACTTGATCGTGCCCCACGCCCGCATTGCCGAAACGGCAAGCATGCTGGGCTTTCAACGCATCACGCGGACAGGATCAGGCGACGAACGCCTGCTCGCCGCGTTACAATCACGCCCATGAACGATTTGCCTACCATACCCGACTCCTCGGCGGCGCCCGGCGCGCCGTCGGACCAGCCGGTGGCCGCGCCCGCCGCCCCGGCGCCGGCCGCCGCCACCCCCGCCCCCGGCCCCGGTCCCTTCGAGGCGCGCCAGCGCCCGCTGGTGATCGCCATCGCCGTGCTCGGCATCCTGCTGGCGGCGCAGAGCTGGTCGTCGCACAACCAGATGCGCAAGCTGCGCGAGGAAATGGCGCGCCGCCTGCAGACGGCCGACACGGTCAACGTGGAGACCGGCAAGGTGACGCGCTCGGTGCAGGAGCTCAGCAAGGAGTTGCAGATCAAGGTCGGCATGCTGGAGAACCGCCAGAGCGAGGCCCAGAGCCAGCAGCTGGCGCTCGAGCAGCTGTACCAGGACCTGTCCAAGAACCGCGACGAGTGGGCGCTGGCCGAGATCGAACAGGTGCTGTCGACCGCCAGCCAGCAGCTGCAGCTGGCCGGCAACGTGCCCGGCGCGCTGATCGCGCTGCAGAACGCTGACCGCAGCCTGTCGCGCTCGGACAAGCCGCAGTTCATCACCATCCGCCGCGCCATCGCCAAGGACATCGACAAGCTCAAGGCCCTGCCCAGCGTGGACGCGGTGGGCCTGGCGCTGCGCCTGGACAACGTGACGGCGCAGATCGACACGCTGCCGATGCTGGCCGACGAGAAACCGGCGCTGCCGGCCCAGGCCGAGCGCCGCGCGCGCGCGGCCAAGCCGGCCAAGCCCGGCGCCAAGGGCGCGCCGGCCGAACCGGTCGACGACAGCCCGTGGCTGCACCAGGCGCAGGACGTGTGGCAGAGCTGGAGCGGCGAGATGTGGAACGACGTGCGCCAGTTGATCCGCGTGCGCAGCGTGGAGACGCCGGACGCGCTGATGCTGTCGCCGTCGCAGGCCTATTTCCTGCGCGAGAACCTCAAGCTGCGCCTGCTCAACGCGCGCATGGCCCTGCTGTCGCGCAACGAGGCCGCCTTCCGCGGCGACCTGATCGCCGCCCAGGAGGCGCTCGCCAAGTACTTCGACACCCGCGCCAAGGCCACGCAAAGCGTGCAGGCGCTGCTGCGCCAGGTGCAGGGCAGCAACCTCGCGATCGACATGCCGACGCTGTCCGACAGCCTGAACGCCGTGCGCAACTACAAAGCGAAATCGTAACGCCATGCGTCTATTCCTCTGGTTACTCGCCCTGATGGCCGCCGCCATCGGCATCGCCGTGACGGCGCGCTTCAATCCGGGCAACGTGGTGCTGTTCTACCCGCCGCACCGCATCGACCTGTCGCTGAACCTGTTCGTGCTGCTGATGGCGGCGCTGTTCGGCTTCCTGTACCTGATCGTCGGCGCCGTGCGCAGCACGCTGCAGATGCCGGCCCGCGTGGCCGCCTACCGCCAGCGCAAGCGCGAGCGCGACGGCAACAAGGGCCTGCGCGACGCCTTGAAGGCGCTGTTCGAGGGCCGCTTCGGCCACGCCGAGAAGGCCGCGCTGCGCGCCTCCGAGCTGCCCGAGAACGCCGGCGTGGCCGCGCTGATCGGCGCCCGCGCCGCGCACCGCATGCGCCAGAACCAGCGCCGCGACAACTGGCTGGCCAAGATCGCCGACGACGGCGCCATGAAGACCGCGCGCCTGATGACGATGACGGAGCTGCTGGTGGACGACCACCAGCCCGAGGCGGCGCTGGAGGCCGTGCGCGAATTGAGCGCCAGCGGCACGCGCCACATCCACGCGCTGCAATGGTCGCTCAAGGCGCAGCAGCAGGCCAAGAACTGGCCCGAGGTGCTGCGCCTGGTGCGTTCGCTGGACAAGCACAAGGCGCTGCACCCGGCGCTGTCGGCGCGGCTGCGCGAGCTGGCCTACAACGACCTGCTGTCGGACCGCGCGCACGACGCCGAGTCGCTGCGCCGGGTGTGGTCCACCATCCCGACCGCCGACCGCGTCAAGCCCTACGTGGCCTGCCGCGCCGCCGCCGCCATGAACGAGCGCGGCCTGCACGACGAGGCGCGCGTGGTGGCCGAGGAGGCGCTGGGGGCCAACTGGGACGAGCGCGTGGTGCGCGCCTACCGCGACGCGGCCGCGCCGGCCGGTTCGGCCGCGCTGCTGGCGCAGATCGAGCATTGCGAGCGCTGGGTGCACGAGCGCCCGGCCGACGCCGAGCTGGCGCTGACCCTGGGTTCGCTGTGCCTGAAGCAGAAGCTGTGGGGCAAGGCGCAGCGCCACCTGGAGCAGGCGCTGTCCGAGGCGGGCGACCCGCGCATGGTGCGCGAGGCCCATTTGAAGCTGGCGCAGCTGCACGAGGCGCTGCAGCAGCCCGAGGAGGCCGCCAGCCACTACCGCCAGTGCGCGCTGGCCACCATCCTGTGAGTTAAACCACGGGCCTGCCCCAGGGGGCGGACCCGGCGGGTCCGACCCCGGCCTTCGCCGTCGGGGTGCCTAGAACCGCGCGGTCAGCATCACATTCACGCTGCGCCCGAACACCACCGGGTTGACCGGCTGCCGCGCCGCGTTGCCCGAGGCGAACTCGCGGTGGCGCCGGTTGAACAGGTTGGCGGCGTTGACCGCCACGTCCATCGTCGGCGACAGGCGCAGCGCCCAGTGCAGGTCCAGCACCGTGTAGGACGGCACCGCCGGCGACGGCAGCCTGCCGACGTGGCGCAGCGTCACATCCCATTCCTGCCGCGCGTCCAGGTTCCACTTCGAACGCAGGGTCAGCTGCGCGCGCGGGTCGTTGCCCTGCGGCGACTGCGGCGTCACGCCGCCGCTGAAGCTCTGGTGCTGCAGCATGCCGCCGGCGTCGATCGACCAGGCCGGCGTCACCTGGTGGGCGACGGTCGCCTCCAGGCCCTGCACCTGGCCGTGGACCTGGTTGTCCAGCACCAGCGTCCGGTCCGGCAGCGCGCCGATGCTGCGCAGGCGGCGGTATTGCGTGTGGTAGGCCACCAGCGAATACGTCAGCGCGTTGCCATGACTGGCGCGCCGGCCCAGTTCCAGCGTGTCGGCCAGTTCGGCGCGGAAGTCCGGGCCGCCGGCCAGCTGGTACGGCGCCCTGCCGGGGATGTAAAACTCGGTGTCGATGCGGGACGGGGCCCGCACCGCGCGCGCCAGTCCGGCCCACCAGATGCCCTCGGCCGTGGGCTTCCACGCCAGCTTCATGCTGGGCAGCCACTCCACGCCCGTGTAGATGTTGGATTCCAGCCGCAGGCCCAGCGTCAGCCGCATATTGTTCGGCAGGTCCTGCTCCTGCTGGGCGAACAGGTTGGCCCAGCGCAGCTGGCGCCGCGCCGGCAGGAAGGCCAGCGCGGCGCTGTTGGTGACGCGGTCGTTGGCCAGCCGGTAGCCGCCGCCGAAGGTGCGCTGGCGGCCGTTCAGCTCGGGCTGGCTGTACTGCAGGTCCAGGTCCAGCGTGTTGAGCTGCTGGGCGAAGGTGCCGGGGATCTCGCGTTCCGTGCGGTCGAGGTAGCCCTGGACGTGCCAGCTGCCGCCGTCCGCCGTGGCGCGCTCCCAGCGCGCCACCAGGTTGGCGCCGCTGAGCCGCACGCGGCCCGGCGCGGGCTGCTGCGCCGTGGGCTGCTGCTGCGCGCCGTCGCGGTACAGGTCGCCCAGCAGGCTCATGCCGTCGCCGCCGTCGCGCCAGTCGGCCCGGAAGCCGGCCTGTGCGCGCACCTGCTCGTCGCGGGCCCGCGGCCCGGCCAGCGTGGCGCTGCGGCGTTCGCGGTCGGCCTTGGCGTAGACCCGGTAGGCGCCGCCACCGCCCAGCGCGCCGCTGTGGCGGTAGGCCGTCCCGAGGCCGGCCTGGCCGCCCCCCAGCTGGGCCAGGTCGCCGTCGGCCGCCTGCGCGCGGCGCGTGATGATGTTGATCACGCCGTTGACGGCGTTGGTGCCCCACAGCGTGCCGCCGGGCCCGCTGACCACCTCGATGCGGTCGATGTCGGCCAGCAGCACGTCCTGCGCGTCCCAGAACACGCCGGAATACAAGGGCGTGTAGACGGTGCGGCCATCGATCATGACCAGCAGCTTGTTGGCGGTGGTGGTGTTGGAGCCGCGCGCGCTGATCGCGTACGAACTGGCGTTGATGCGCGCCACCTGCAGGTTCGAGGCCAGCCGCAGCGCCTCGGGCAGGGTGCGGGCGCCGGCGCGGCGGATCGCGTCGGCGGTGAGCACCTGGATGGACGCGGCGGCGTCGGCCAGCCGCTCCTCCTTGCGGGACACCGAGGTGATGCGGAAATCGCTGAGCTCCTCCAGCGACAGGTCGACGAAATTGACCGGGGTCTGGGCGTTGGCCAGGCAATGGCCGGCGCCCAGCGTGGCGCTCGCCGCCAGCAGTGCGCGCAGGCACAGGCGCGGGTGCAGGGCCGGGAAATCCATAGGCGTTCCTCTAGTGTGGGCGGCGAGCCGGGGCGCGTATTCTGCCCAGGACAAAGCAAGAAAGGTTCCCGCCGCCTCGATGTGCTGAAGATTCTATCACCGACAACTTTTCCGCTCATGCAATTCCGGTGCGCGAACGGTGGTTTGTTGCGTGCCGACACAGCCGGCGGGAGGCGCGACGGCCCGTACTTCGCTATAATTGCGCGGTTAAACTTTCAACATGCATTAAAACCGAGGAAAACATGAGCCTGAATAAAGTATCGTCCGGCCGCGACGTGCCCAACGACTTCAACGTGATCATCGAAATCCCGATGAACGCGGATCCGATCAAGTACGAAGTGGACAAGGAATCGGGCGCGATCTTCGTCGACCGCTTCATGGGCACCGCGATGCACTACCCGTGCAACTACGGCTACGTGCCGAACACGCTGTCCGACGACGGCGACCCGGTCGACGTGCTGGTCATCACCCCGTTCCCGCTGATCCCGGGCGTGGTGGTGCGCTGCCGTCCCATCGGCGTGCTGAAGATGACCGACGAATCCGGCGAGGACGCGAAAGTGCTGGCCGTGCCGGTCGACAAGGTGCTGCCGATCTACAGCCACTGGCAAAAGCCGGAAGACCTGAACGAACTGCGCCTGCGCCAGATCCAGCACTTCTTCGAGCACTACAAGGACCTGGAAAAAGGCAAATGGGTCAAGATCGACGGCTGGTACGGCCCCGAGGAAGCCAAGAAGGAAATCGTCAACGGCGTCGCCTCCTACAACAAGGAAAACAGCGCCGCTTAATCGCCGCAACGCCGTTTCGACCGGAACCAGACGCGAGGGCTGGGGTCGGACCCGCCGGGTCCGACCCCGGTTTCCGCCTCTGGTTTTTTCACGCCAGGAAGTCGAGCAGCGCCCGGGTGAACCGCGCGGGCGACTCCACGTTCGAGATGTGCGAGGCGGGCAGCGTCGCCACCCTGGAGTCGCCGATCTCCGCGCGCATTGCCTCCGCGTCCGCCACCGTCGTCACCGGATCGAGCGATCCGGCGATGATCAGCGTGGGCGCCGGCACCGCGTGCAGCGCGCCGCGCATGTCGGCCGCCGCCAGCGCCTCGCAGCAGGCGGCATAGCCGGCCGGGTCCTGCGCGCGCAGCGCGTCCGTCATGCGCGCCACCGTCGGCGCCTCGCGCTCCGCGAAACCGGCGCCGAACCAGCGCGAGGCCGCGCCGTCGGCGATCCCGCCCAGGCCGTGCGCGCGCACGGCGGCCGCGCGGCTTTGCCACCCCTCGGCCGTGCCCACCCTGGCCGCCGTGTTGGCCAGCACCAGTTTGATCAGCCGCCGCGGCGCGTGCACGCCCAGCCATTGCCCCGTCACGCCGCCCATCGACAGGCCGCAGAAGTGCGCGCGTTCAATGTCCAGGTGATCCAGCAGCGCGAGCACGTCGCCTCCCAGTTGCTCCAGCGTGTAAGGTCCCGGCGGGCTGGCCGAGCGGCCGTGGCCGCGCGTGTCGTAGCGCAGCACGTGGAAGCGGGACACCAGCGCCGCGGCCTGCGCGTCCCACATGCCCAGGTCCGTGCCCAGCGAATTGGAAAAGACCAGGCAGGGCAGGTGGCGCTCGCCATCGGTGCGGTAGTGGATGCTGGTGTGGTTGATGTCTGCTACGGGCATGCTCAGGCTTTCGTATCGGATGGTTTGCGGCGCAGCGCCAGGTAGGCGAACATGCCGATCGCGGCGCCCCAGAAGGCCGAGCCCAGGCCGAGGAAGCTCATGCCGGACGCGGTGGCCAGGAAGGTGATGACGGACGCCTCGCGGTGTTCCTCGTCGGCGATGGCCCCCATCAGGTTGCTGGTGATGGCGCCCAGCAGGGCCAGGCCCGCCAGCACCGCCACCAGTTCCCGCGGCAGGCTGGCGAACAGCGCGACGATGGTGCCCGCCAGCGTGCCGCCGATGATGTAGAACACGCCATTGGCCATGCCGGCGACGTAGCGGCGCCGGGGATCCTCGTGCGCGTCCCTGCCGGTGCACAGCGCCGCCGTGATCGAGGCGATGACGATGGTGATGCCGCCGAAGCAGGCCACGGCCAGCGACGCCAGGCCGGTCGCGCCCATGACGGGCCGGGCGCTGGTCTCGTAGCCGGACAGCCTGAGGATGGCCATGCCCGGCAGGAACTGGCCGCTCAGGCTGACCAGCACCAGCGGGATGGCGAAGCTGAAGGTCGCGCCCCAGCTCCAGTCCGGCCGTATCCACCGCGGCTGGGCGAAGGAGACGCGCACGGCGCCCAGGTCGGCCTGTCCCGCGAGCCAGGCGATGGCGGCGCCGGTCAGCATGACGACGATCACCGCGTAGCGCGGCGCCAGCCGCTTGCACAACACATAGGCCGCCACCATGCCCAGGGCCAGCGCGGGCATGGTCGACACCGAGCGGAAGGTGTTGACGCCGAACTGGAACAGGATGCCCGCCATCATGCCGGCCGCGATGCCCTTGGGGATGTGGCGTATCAGCCGGTCGAAGCAGCCCGACAGGCCGATCAGCAGCAACAGCGCCGCCGCCACGATGTAGGCGCCGACGGCCTCGTTGATCGACATGGCCGGAAACAGCGTGACGAGCAGGGCGGTGCCGGGCGCCGACCAGGCCGTGATGACGGGTGTCTTGAGGCGCCAGCTGAGCCACAGGCCCGACAGCCCGGCGCCGATCGAGATGGCCCAGATCCACGACGACATCATCTCCCGCGACACCTGGGCCGCGTTGGCCGCCTGGAAAAAGATCACCAGCGGCCCCGAGTACGAAATCACCACCGCCAGGAACCCCGCCAGCAGCGCCGTCCACGAAAAAGACCCCAGGGTTAATTTCCGCCCGCCGGCCGGTAAATACCCCAGGGGTGATTTTCCCGATAAATACCCCTGGGGTATTTTCGGCGGCGCGAGGGGGTGCGGGGGGACGGGGGGACGGGACATGGCGCGCTCAGCCCTGGTCGCCGCCACCGACCGGCAGCACGGTGCCGGTGATGTAGCTGGCCTCGTCGGAGGCGAGGAACAGGATGGCGCGCACCTGCTCGTCTATCGTGCCGTAGCGGTGCATCAGGCTGCTGGCGATGGTCTGGTCGACGATGCCCTGGTACCAGGTCTGCTCCCGCTCGCTGAGCGGCTTGGGGTTGCGCGGCACTTTGCGCGGGGGCGCCTCGGTGCCGCCGGTGGCCACGGCGTTGACGCGGATGCCGTCCTGCGCGTGCTCCAGCGCCAGGCTGGCCGTCAGCGCGTTCACGCCGCCCTTGGACGCCGAATACGGTATGCGGTAGATGCCGCGCGTGGCGATGGAGGAGATGTTGACGATCACGCCGGCCTGCTGCTCTATCATCGCCGGCAGCACCGCGCGGCAGCACCACAGCGTGGGGAACAGCGAGCGCCGGATCTCGGCCTCGATCTCGTCCTCCTCGTATTCCTGGAAGGGCTTGGCCCAGATGGTGCCACCGACGTTGTTGACCAGCACGTCGACGCGGCCGTGGGCCTCCAGCGCCGCCGCCACCAACTGGCGCGCGCCGGCGTAGGTTTCCAGGTCCACGTTGACGGCCACGGCAGCCGCTTGCAGGGCCAGCACCTCGGCCAGCACCTCGTGCACCAGCGGCGAACGGTCCGCCAGCACCAGTCGCGCGCCTTCGCGCGCGGCGGCCAGCGCCACGCCGCGTCCTATCCCTTGCGCGGCGCCGGTGACGATCACCACCTTGCCTTTGAATCGAAGGTTTTCCATATTCATGCTCCGCTGCTGGCCGAGAACTTCTCGAAGTAGAAATTGGCTGGCTGCACGCCCACGTCGCCCAGCCAGGTGCGCACCGCGTCCACCATCGGCACCGGGCCGCACAGGTAGACATCGACGTCGCCGCCGTTCAGCCAGGACGGCTCCACGTGCTGCGTCGCGTAGCCCTTGCGTGGATGGGCGCTTTCCGGCGCGGCCACGCAGGTGCAGTAGCTGAACTGCGGATGCGCGGCGGCGATGCGGTCCAGCTGCGCCAGCGCCACCAGGTCGCAGTCGCGCGTGACGGCGAACACCAGGCGCACCGGTTGCGGGAAGCCTTGCTGCGCCAGCACTTCCAGCATCGACAGGAAGGGCGCGATGCCGGTGCCGCCGGCCAGCATCAGCACCGGGCGCTGCACGGCGCGCAGGTAGAAGCTGCCGTATGGCCCGGCGAAGGAGATGTGCTGGCCCGGCTGCGCCTCGCCCGCGAGGAAGCGGCTCATGCGGCCGTCCGGCACGTTGCGCACGACGAAGGAGGCCCGCTTCGCGCCGGGCGTGGAGCTGAACGAATAGGAACGCGTCAGCTCCGTGCCGGGGATGTTGACGTTGACGTACTGGCCCGGCAGGAAGTCCAGTGCCTCCGCTTGCTGCAGGTCGATGGAAAAGGTGATGGTCGATTCGGACACCTGTTCCACCGACGCCACCGTGCCGGGGTGGCTGGACGCCGCCGTCTTGCAGGCCGCCGACGTGGCGGGGATCTTCACCACGCAGTCGGAGGTGGGGCGCATCTGGCAGGCCAGCACGTAGCCCTTGGCGGCGTCCTCCGGCTCCAGGGCGTCGTCGATGTAGCTGGAGGCGGGCATGTCGTAGCTGCCCGATTCGCAGTGGCCACGGCAGGTGCCGCAGGCGCCGTCGCGGCAGTCCAGTGGAACGTTGACCTTCTGGCGGTAGGCCGCGTCGGCCAGCTTTTCATTGGGGTTGCAGCTGATGAAGCGGGTCACCCCGTCTTCGAACTGCAGTGCGATGGTATGGCTCATGGCCGCTCTCCGGTGTTCAAATGTGGTAAATATCGATGACCTGGTGGATGTAGTCGTTTTTCAGCACGACGTACTTGTCCAGGATCTTCGGAGTGGCGCCGGAAAAGTCGATCACGTAGCGCGACATGCCGAAATAGCTGTAGTCCCGCTTGTAGCGATGGCTCAGCGTGTGCCAGTTGAAGCGCACCGTGCACACGGCGCCTTCCCGCTTTTCCAGCTCCACGTTGGCGATGTTGTGGCTGGTGCGCGTGTCCGGCATGGTGGCGCTGGAGCGCTCGGTCTTGATGCGGAACACGCGGTCCTCCAGGCCCTGGCGCGTGGGGTAGTAGATCAGCGAGATCTCGCGTTCCGGATCGGTGACCAGCGTGTCGTCGTCGTCCCAGGCCGGCATCCAGTACTGCGCGTCCGGGTGGTAGCACTCCAGCCACTCGTCCCACTGCTCGTCGTCCAGCAGCCTGGCCTCGCGGTACAGGAAGCCGGCGATGGTGTTGATATTGATATCGTTCGCGCTCATGCCTGTTCCCCCGTTTTTTCCCGCGAGGCCAGCGCCTGCTTCATCACGTCCAGCCAGTAGCGGTGCTGCACCGTGTACAGGCCCTCGTCCTCGGTGCGCACGCCGCTCATCAGCGGCTGCAGGCCGATTTCCTTCGCCGCGTCGTCGGCGCCCTCGATCCAGTGCTCGGATCCCCGGCACATGTCGTTCCATTCCATCGCGCCGCCGGCGTAGCCCTGCTGGCAGGCGCGGAATTCCTCCAGGTCGTCCGGCGTGGCCATGCCGCTGACGTTGAAGAAGTCCTCGTACTGGCGGATGCGGCGCGCGCGCGCCTCCTGCGGCTCGCCCTTGGGCGCGATGCAGTAGATCGTCACCTCCGTCTTGTCGACGGAGATCGGGCGCAGCAGGCGGATCTGCGATCCGAACTGGTCCATCAGGTACACGTTCGGGTACAGGCACAGGTTGCGCGAGCGCTCCACCATCCAGTTCGCCGTCGGCGTGCCGAACTTGTCGGCGTACTCGGCGAGGCGCGGATAGTTGGGCCGGTCCTGCGGGTTGGCCCATTTGGTCCACAGCAGGATGTGGCCCTGCTTGAAGGCGTAGAAGCCGCCGCCCTGTTTCCCCCATTTGCCGGCGTCCATCGCGCGGATCTTGTCCTCGCGCTTGTTGTTCGCGTCCGCCTCGGCTTCCTTGCGGCGGTTGGTGGTGGCCGCGTAGTTCCAGTGCACGGCCGAGACGTGGTAGCCGTCCGCGCCGTTCTCCGCCTGCAGCTTCCAGTTGCCCTCGAAGGTGTAGGTGGACGAGCCGCGCAGCACCTCCAGGCCGTCGGTGGACTGGTCGACGATCATGTCGATGATCTTGCCGGCCTCGCCGAGGAACTCGGCCAGCGGCGCGACGTTCTCGTTCAGGCTGCCGAACAGGAAACCGCGGTAGCTTTCGAAGCGCGCCAGCTTTTTCAGGTCGTGCGAGCCTTCCTTGTTGAAGCACTCGGGATAGCCCGCGTCCTCCGGGTCCTTCACCTTCAGCAGCTTGCCGCTGTTGTTGAAGGTCCAGCCGTGGAAGGGGCAAGTGTAGGTGGCCTTGTTGCCGCGCTTGTGGCGGCACAGTTGCGCGCCGCGGTGGCTGCACGCGTTGATGAAGGCGTTCAGCTCGCCCTGGCGGTTGCGCGCGATGAAGATGGGCTGGCGGCCGATGTGCGTGGTGTAGTAGTCGTTGTTGTTCGGGATCTGGCTGTCGTGCGCCAGGTAGATCCAGTTGCCCTCGAAGATGTGCTTCATCTCCAGTTCGAACAGGGCCTCGTCGGTGAAGGCGCTGCGGTGCAGGCGGTAGTCGCCTTTTTCCTTGTCCTCGACGAGGTAGTCGTCCAGCGACTTCGGCTTCGATGGCTTGGCCGGAATGATGGGGATCATGACGTTTTCCATGATGGTTCGGCCTCTCAGGCGGCGACGCGGACGCGGTCCACTTCGGCGGCGGGCGCCGCTTCACTCTCGCCGTACAGGCGGAAGTCGAAGTCGATGCTCGAATACGGCTGGCGCAGGTCCTTGTTCGCGATGGCCGCGGCGTCGGTGACCTTGCTCAGCGCCGGCACCAGGCCCTCGCGGCTGGCGAAGGCGAAGTCGTCCCACAAGTATTCGTCGCCGTCGATGTTGATCTGCGTGGTCAGCTTGCGGTGGCCGTCGGCGCTGACGAAGAAGTGGATGTGCGCGGGGCGCTGGCCGTGGCGGCCCAGCTGGTCCAGCAGGCGCTGCGTGCTGCCGTCGGGCGGGCAGCCGTAACCCTTGGGCATGATGCTGCGGAACTGGTAGCGGCCTTCCGCGTCGGTGACGATGGTGCGGCGCAGGTTGAAGTGCGATTGCGTCTGGTCGAAGAAGGAGTAATTGCCCATCAGGTTGGCGTGCCACACCTCCACCTTGGCGCCGGGCAGGGGCTTGCCCTGGCGGTCGTACACGGTGCCCTGCATGAACAGCACCTCGGCTTCGGCGCTTTCAGTGCCGTCGTCCAGGCGCGCAAAGCCATTGCTTTCCGGCGCGCCGGCCACGTACAGCGGTCCCTCGATGGTGCGCGGCGTGCCGCCGGCCAGGCCGGCGCGGGCCTCCGCCTCGTCGGCGCGGATGTCCAGGAAGCGCTCCAGGCCCAGGCCCGGCGCCAGCAGGCCCAGTTCATTGGCCGCGCCGGCGGCGGACAGGTATTCCAGGCCCTTCCAGAATTCGCTGGGCTGGATGTCCAGGTCCTCGATGGCCTTGCACAGGTCGCCCACCAGGCGCACCACCACCTGCCGCACGCGCGGGTTGGCTGGGCGGGTGGCGCTGTCGACGATCCAGCTCTGGACCAGTTGGTCGATGTCTTTGTGGTTCATTTCAGTCTCCTGTCTTGGTGGGTGTGATTACTGGTCGGTGCTGCGGATGGAGGAAGGGTGGCGGCACAGCGGCGTCACCTGGATTTGCATGAAGGGGAACAGCGGCAGCCCGGTCAGCAGCGTGTGCAACTCCTCCACGCTGTCGACGTCGAACACGCTGACGTTCGCGTACTGGCCGGCGATGCGCCAGATGTGGCGCCACTTGCCGCTTTCCTGCAATTGATGCGAATAGGCCTTTTCTTTGAGCTTGATGGCGTCCGCCTCGGCGGCCGGCATGGCGGCGGGCAGGTTCACATCCATACGTACCTGGAACAACATGATTCACTCCTTGTTTTCAAAACCAGATGCGGAATCCGGGGACAGACCCTGCGGGTCTGTCCCCAGCAGTTGCCGTTGGTTCTAAATGCGTTATTTGCGGCGCAGGTGGCCGAGTTTGTCGGTGTCGATGGCGACGCCCAGGCCATGGCCGGACGGCACTTGCAGCATGAAGTCCTTGTAGACCAGCGGCTCTTGCAGCACCTCCTCGGTCAGCAGCAATGGCCCGAACAGCTCGGTGCCGAAGGACAGGTCGGCGAAGGTGGCAAACAGCTGGGCGGAGGCGGCGGTGCCGATGCCGCCCTCGAGCATGGTGCCGCCGTACAGGCCGACGCCGGCCAGCTGCGCCACCGTGCCCACCTGCGCGGCCAGCATCAGGCCGCCGGACTGGGTGATCTTCACGGCGAACACGTCCGCCGCCGCCGCGGTGGCGTAGCTGTAGGCGTCCAGCGGGCCTTGCAGCGCCTCGTCCGCCATGACGGGGACCGCGAAGCGCTGCGCCAGGCGGGCCATGCCGGCCTTGTTGTGGGCGCGGATCGGTTGTTCGATCAGGTCGACGCCGCCGTCCTGCAGCGCGGCGATGCCTTCCATGGCCTGCAGCTCGCTCCAGGCCTGGTTCACGTCGACACGCACGCTGACGTCGGCGCCCAGCGCCTTCTTGATGGCCAGCACGTGGGCCACGTCGTCGGCCACGGCGCGCGCGCCGATCTTCAGCTTGAAGATGCGGTGGCGGCGCAGTTCCAGCATCTTCTCGGCCTCGGCGATGTCCTTGCCGGTGTCGCCGCTGGCCAGGGTCCAGGCCACCGGCAGCGCCTCGCGCACGCGGCCGCCCAGCAGCTCGCTCAGCGGCACGCCGAGGCGGCGCGCCTGCGCGTCCAGCAGCGCGGTTTCGATCGCGCACTTGGCGAAGCGGTTGCCCTGGATCGCCTTGCGCACCACCGCCATCGCGGCCGCCACCCGGGTCGCGTCCAGGCCGATCAGCAGTGGCGCGATGTGGGTGTCGATATTGGTCTTGATGCTCTCGGGGCTCTCCTCGCCGTAGTTCAGGCCGCCGATCGTGGTGGCCTCGCCCCAGCCCTCCACACCGTCGTCGCAGCGCACGCGCACCAGCACCAGCGTCTGCGTGTTCATGGTGGTCACCGACAGCTTGTGCGGGCGGATGGTGGGGACGTCCGCGAGGATGGTTTCTATGCTTTTGATCATATCTTATCCGTATAGTCGGTATAATTCGAAGGGATGACAGCACGATATACCGTCGAAAAATAGCCGTCCAACACTGAATTGGTATGGCGTTGATACTTTAAAGGTATGAACATGGAGATCAGGCACCTGCGTTACTTCATCGCCGTGGCGGAAGAGCGCAACTTCACCCGCGCCGCGCAGCGGCTGTTCATCGCCCAGCCGCCGTTGAGCCGCCAGATCCAGCAGCTGGAGGAGGAGTTGGGCGTGGCCTTGTTCGAAAAGGGCTCCAGGCCGCTGCGCCTGACCGAGGCGGGCGAGTTCTTCCAGGCGCACGCGCAGTCGGTGCTGGACAAAATGGCCGACCTGAAAACCATGACCCAGCGCGTCGGCAAGATCGACCGCACGCTGTCGATCGGCTTCGTCGCCTCCACGCTGTACGGCCTGCTGCCGGAAATCGTGCGCCGCTTCCGCAGCCAGTACGACGCGGTGGACGTCACCTTCCACGAGCTGACCACGATGGAGCAGATGCGCGCGCTGAAGGAGGGCCGCATCGACGTCGGCTTCGGGCGCGTGAAGGCGGAAGACCCGTCGATCCGCCGCATCCTGCTGCGCGAGGAGCGGCTGATCGTGGCCTTGCCGCTGGGACATCCGCTGGCGATGCTGGAGCGGCCGCTGAAGCTGAAGGAATTGATCGCGGAGAATCTGATCGTCTATCCGAAGTCGCCCCGGCCCAGCTTCGCGGACCAGGTGCTGGCCGCGTTCAGCGACCGCGCGCTGCACCCGGAAAAGGTGATGGAGGTGCGCGAACTGCAGATCGCCATCGGCATGGTGGCGGCGGGGCAGGGCGTGTCGGTGGTGCCGGACAGCCTGCAGGGCATGAAGCGCACCGACGTGCAATACCGCACCATCGACGACCAGCACGCGGTGTCGCCCATCCTGTTCAGCATCCGCCTGATGGACCGCTCGGAGGAGCTGCGCAACATGCTCCAGGTGATCTACGACGTCTACGAGGCGCGCGGTATTCCGCACGTAAAGGAGGAATTGTAGGTCCCGCGAACTCCGGGCGGCGCCGGCGGTCTTAGTCAGATATCACCCAAGGGAGGCTGAGATGGAACAGTTGCCTATGCTAATGAAATCCTGGTGGATACCGGGTCTGCGCGGACTGGTCGCGGTGGCGGTGGGCGTGGCCGCGCTGATGCTGCCAGAGATAACCCTGATGACGCTGGTCGCGCTGTTCGCCGCCTATGCCCTGCTGGCCGGGGGCGCGGCGATGGCGGGCGCGGTGAGCACCCGCGGCGAGCACAAGGACTGGTGGTTATTGCTGTTGCTGGGCGCCTGCGGCCTGGCCGCAGGCGTGCTGGCGCTGTGGCAGCCGGCGCTCTCGCTGCTGGCGCTGGTCATCGTGATCGGGGTGGCGGCCCTGGTCACGGGCGCGCTGGACCTGGCGCTGGCCTTGCGCATGCGCCACCCCTTGCGCGGCCCGGAATGGACGCTGGTGATCAGCGCCGTCGTCTCGCTGGGGTTCGGCTGCATCGTGCTGCTGGCGCCCGACGTGGGCCTGTTCACGATGGTTGGCTTGCTCGGCGTGTATTGCATCGTGGCCGGCGGCCTGTACCTGGCGACGGCCTACACGGCATTCATGCACCACCGGCACGCGGGCCGGTTTGGCCCCGGCGCCGGCCGCACCGAGCGGCGCAACCACGAACGGCGCATGACGGCCAGCCACGCGACCTGATCAGGCGCGGAAGGGATTGCGCTCGTTGAGCTCGTCGATATACGCGTCGATGCCGCCGCTCTCGCGCTCAAGGAAGCGCTCGACGGCATCGGCGAACGACGGGTGGGCCAGCCAGTGTGCCGACCAGGTCTTGGTCGGCAGGAAGCCGCGCGCCATCTTGTGTTCGCCCTGCGCGCCGCCCTCGAAGGTGGCGATGCCGTTGGCGATGCAAAACTCCAGCGGCTGGTAATAGGCCGTCTCGAAGTGCAGGCAGGGCACGTGCTCGACCGCGCCCCAGTAGCGGCCGTACAAGGTGTCTTTCGTGTGCAGCACCAGCGAGGAGGCGATCGGCTCGCCTTCGCGCTCGGCCACCACCAGCAGGATGTTATGCGGCATGGCCGCGCCTATGCGCAGGAAGAAATCCAGGTTCAGATACGGCGAGGAGCGGTGCTCGGCGTAGGTGTTGGAATAGCAGCGGTGGAAAAAGCGCCAGTCCGCCTCGGTGGCGTCGCCGCCGCGCACCTGCCGCATCGTCACCCCGGCTTCCCTCACCTTGCGCCGTTCGGCGCGGATGTTCTTGCGCTTCTTGTGCTCCAGCGTGGCGAGGAACTGGTCGAAGTCGGTGTAGCCCGGGTTCAGCCAGTGGAACTGCACGCCGCTGCGCAGCATGAAGCCGGCCTCGTGCAACCGCATGGCCTGCGCCTCGGGCGGGTACAGGATGTGGGTGGAGGACATGCCGGCGCCGTCCTGCTGCGCTTGCAATAACTCGATCAGCGCGGCGCGCGCGGCGTCGTCGCGCGCCAGCAGGCGCGAACCCGTCACCGGCGTGAACGGAATCGCCGACAGCAGCTTGGGGTAGTACTCGATGCCGTTGCGGTGGTAGGCCTCGGCCCAGGCCCAGTCGAACACGTATTCGCCGTAGGAGTGGGCCTTGACGTACAGCGGCATGGCGGCGGCCAGCTCGTCGCCGTCCCACAGGACCAGGTATTGCGGCTGCCAGCCGGTTTCCGCGCTGGCGCTGCCGGATTCGTGCAGCGCGTGCAGGAAGGCGTGGGACAGGAAGGGATTGTCCTCGCCCTGCGCGGCCAGCAGCGCGTCCCACGCGGGCGCGCCCACGTCGGACAGGGAGGAGATGACGCCGGTTCGATAGCTCATCACGGCATTTTACGCAAAATCGGCCAAGCGGGCTTCGCGGCGCGACTTTGCCCGTTTATCAAGGGGCGATGCTAAAATCCCTGAAACCTTAAGGGCCAGTCCGCATGCCGCATTCTTTCTTCAACCTGTATTCCCATGATTTCGCGCGGGTGAGCGTGGCGGTGCCGCGCTGCCGCGTGGCCGACCCGCGATTCAACGCCGCCGAAACCGTCAAGCTGGCGCGCCAGGCCGCCGCCAACGGCGCCGCGCTGGTGGCCTTCACGGAGCTGGGCATTTCCGCCTACACCTGCGACGACCTGTTCCACCAGCGCGCCCTGCTGGACGGCTGCCTGGCCGGCCTGCAAACGGTGTTGGACGCGTCCCAGTCCATCGGCGCGGCGCTGATCGTCGGCGTGCCGCTGCGCGTGGACCATCAACTGTTCAATTGCGCCGTGGTGCTGTCGGGCGGCCGCATCCTCGGCGTGGTGCCGAAGAGCTACCTGCCGAACTACGGCGAGTTCTACGAGGCGCGCCAGTTCAGCGCCGGCGACGAGGCGCTGTCGGCCGAGATCACGCTGCTGGGCCAGCGCGTTCCGTTCGGCGCGGCGCTGCTGTTCGAGGCCGAGAACGTCCCCCTGTTCAAATTCCACGTCGAGATCTGCGAGGACGTGTGGGTGCCGATTCCGCCGTCGTCCTTCGCGGCGCTGGCCGGCGCCACGGTGCTGGTCAACCTGTCGGCGTCGAACGTCGTCATCGGCAAGGCGGACTATCGCCACCAGCTGGTGAGCCAGCAGTCGGCCCGCTGCCTGTCGGCCTACCTGTATTCGTCGGCGGGGCGGGGCGAGTCCACCACCGACATGGCCTGGGACGGCCAGGCCCTCATCTACGAGAACGGCGAGCTGCTGCGCGAGGCGGAACGCTTCCAGGACGAGTCGCACTTGATTTACGCGGACGTGGATCTGGAGCGCCTGTCGCGCGAGCGCATGCGCCAGACCACGTTCGGCCAGTCCATGCGCCGCTTCGGCGACGAGCTGGCCAGGTTCCGCACCGTGCGCTTCGCGCTGGACTTGCCGCGCCGCCAGGCGCTGCCGCTGGACCGCCACGTGGCGCGCTTCCCCTACGTGCCGTCCAACACGGCGCAGCGCGACAAGCGCTGCAACGAGGTCTACAACATCCAGGTGCAGGCGCTGGTGCAGCGGCTGTCGTCCAGCGGCATCAAGAAGGTGGTCATCGGCATTTCGGGCGGGCTCGATTCCACGCACGCGCTGCTGGTGTGCGCCAAGGCCATGGACCGCTTGAACCTGCCGCGCACCAACATCGTCGGCGTCACCATGCCCGGCTTCGCCACCAGCGCGCGCACGCTGCTGCAGGCGCGCCAGTTGATGGAATTCGTCGGCTGCGCGGCCTCCGAGATCGACATCCGCCCCAGCTGCATCCAGATGATGAAGGACATCGGCCACCCGTATTCCGAGGGCGCCGAGCAGTACGACATCACCTTCGAGAACGTGCAGGCCGGCGAGCGCACCAACCACCTGTTCCGCTTGGCGAACTTCCACAACGGCATCGTGATCGGCACCGGCGACCTGAGCGAGCTGGCGCTGGGTTGGTGCACCTACGGCGTGGGCGACCACATGTCGCATTACAACGTCAACGCCAGCGTGCCGAAGACGCTGATTTCGCACCTGGTGCGCTGGGTGGCCGAGAGCCGCCAGTTCGGCGAGCGCGACTCGGCCGTGCTGCTGGCCGTGGTGAACACCGAGATCAGTCCCGAGCTGGTGCCGGGCAAGGCCGACGACGGCGCGCCCGCGCAGATAACGGAAAGTGTCATCGGACCATACGAATTGCAGGACTTCAACCTATACTACACGCTGCGTTTCGGCTTCGCGCCGTCGAAAGTGGCGTTCCTGGCGCACGCCGCGTGGAGCGACCGGAACACCGGCAGCTGGCCGAACGAGGCGCACGTGGCGCGCAACGAGTACGCGCTGAAGGATATCAAGGCCAACCTGGGCATCTTCCTGCGTCGGTTCTTCCAGACCAGCCAGTTCAAGCGCAGCTGCGTGCCGAACGGGCCGAAGGTCGGGTCGGGCGGATCGCTGTCGCCGCGGGGCGACTGGCGCGCGCCCAGCGACTCGGAGGCCGTGGTCTGGCTGGACGATTTGAAGAATGTGCCGGACGCATAGGCAGTAGCAAACGCTTAGTTTGAACTCGCAGTACGAAATACCCCATCAAGGAGACCGCTATGAAACAAATCACCGCAGTAATCAAGCCGTTCAAGCTGGACGAAGTGCGCGAAGCGCTGGCCGAAGTCAACGTCACCGGCCTGACCGTGACGGAAGTGAAGGGCTTCGGCCGCCAGAAGGGCCACACCGAGCTGTATCGCGGCGCCGAGTACGTGGTCGATTTCCTGCCCAAGGTCAAGGTCGAGGTCGTGGTCGACGACGGCGTGGCCGAGCAGGTGGTGGACGCCATCATCAAGGCGGCCCGCACCGGCAAGATCGGCGACGGCAAGATCTTCGTGCAGAACGTCGAGCAGGTGATCCGCATCCGCACCGGCGAGACCGGCCCGGACGCGGTGTAAGGCGCACGGCCGCCGCCCTCAGGGGCGGCCGAGACGCATATCGAATTTCCAGGTCAGCAAGCGCAGCACGGTGATCACCATTGCGCTTGACCACAGCGCGAAATCATCCGAGACGGATGTTTTTTGCAGCACGATGTACATCCAGCAGCCGATGAACGCGCAGATCGCGTACGGTTTGCCGTCCCGGAACACCATCGGCACCTCGTTGCAGACGATGTCGCGCAACACGCCGCCGAAGATCCCCGTGATCACCCCCATCATCGACGCGATAAACACCGGCATGTTGGCCTGCTGCGCCTGCGACACGCCGGCCACCGCGAACAGCCCGAGGCCGACCGCGTCGGCCACCACGATCACGCGTTCCGAGACGATCTGCCTGAGCGTGCGGATCAGCGGCGAGGCGATCAGGGCCAGCACGAAGATGAGGATGGCGTATTCCTGATGCTGGACCCAGAACAGGGGCCGCTTGTCGAGCAGGATGTCGCGCAGCGTGCCGCCGCCGAACGCCGTGATGAAAGCCACGGTGAACACCCCCACCAGATCCATCCGCTTGCGCCGCGCCTCGATGAACCCCGACAGCGCCCCGACCAGAATTGCCACAATCTCAATAATCGTGATCAGGGAAACGTGGGGGATGTGCTTCATGGGCGGCATGGACAAGGTTGTATATACCGACAGGTTAACATGCGGACGCGGCTGACGGATAGGACTTGATCCGGCGCGCCGCCGCGGAATGTTAATTTCGGTAAATACTGATTTGCTAGTCGCAATATCGTGATAGCTTGTCATCTTTTGAATTGATATTCGCCGTTCAGCGGAGGCGCACATGAGCATACGGAATTTGAAAATCGGCACCCGCCTGGCGGTCGGCTTCGGCGCGGTGTTGCTGTTGCTGGCGGCGGTCAGCGCGATCGGCGACTGGCGCTTGCAGACCATGGGGGACCTGGTCGACAGGATGTTGAAGGACGCGCTGGTCAAGGAGCGCCTGGTTTCCGAATGGTCCGGCCTGACCCATGTGAACGGCGCTCGCACCATCGCCCTGGCGGGCGGCGCGGAACACGCGGGACGCCAGCGCATGGAGCAGCGCATCGAGCGCACCAGCGAACGCATCACCCAGATCCAGAAGCGACTCGAATCCATGCTGGACGGCGAGGCCGAGAAGGCGCTGTATGCCGGCATCGGCGCGCGCCGTAAAGCCTACCGCGACGCGCGCGCAGCCGTGTTCGCCGCAAGGGACGCGGGCACCGCCGAGGCGGCGGCTAAATTGGCCGAGACCAGCCTGGAACCCGCGCTCGAGGCCTACCTGGCGTCCATAGACCAGCTGACCAAGCACCAGGCCGACGCCATCGCGGCGCTGGCCGTGGAGGCGGACAGTCAATACCGCACCGGGCAGTTGCTGCTGCGTGCGCTCAGCGGCGTGGCGCTGCTGGCGGGCGCAGGGCTGGCTTACTGGATAGGCCGCTCCATCACCCGGCCCATCCGGCGCGCGGTCAGGATCGCGCAGACCGTCGCCGCTGGCGACCTGGGCAGCGACATCGCCGTCCATTCCTCGGACGAGACCGGCCAGCTGCTGCTGGCGCTGAAGGACATGAACGACGGCTTGGCCAGCATCGTGCGGCAGGTGCGCGACGGCACCGGCACCATCGCGGCCGCCTCCGGCCAAATCGATTCCGGCAGCCTGGACCTGGCGGCGCGCACCGAGCAGCAGGCCGGCTCGCTGGAGGAGACCGCCACGTCGATGGGCGAGCTGGTCACCGCCGTCAAGCGCAACGCGGACAATTCGCGCGAGGCCAACCAGTTGGCAATGACGGCCGCCGGGATCGCCGGCACGGGCGGCGCGGTCATGTCGCAAGTGGTCGACATCATGGGCTCCATCAATGGCTCGTCGCGCAAGATCGTCGACATCATCGGCGTGATCGACGGCATCGCTTTCCAGACCAACATCCTGGCGCTGAACGCGGCGGTGGAGGCGGCGCGCGCGGGCGAGCAGGGCAGGGGCTTCGCCGTGGTGGCGTCCGAGGTGCGCAACCTGGCGCAGCGCAGCGCCGCGGCCGCGAAGGAAATCAAGACGCTGATCGGCGACTCGGTGCGGCAGGTGGAGGCCGGCAGCCTGCTGGTCGAGCAGGCCGGCGTCACGATGGAACAGATCGTCTCGGGCATCCATCGGGTCACGGATATCATGGGCGAGATCACGACGGCCAGCAGGGAGCAAAGCGCCGGCGTGGAGCAGGTCAACCGGACGATCGCGGAAATGGACCGGGTGACGCAGCAAAACGCGGCGCTGGTGGAGGAGTCCGCCGCGGCGGCCGCCTCGCTGCACGGCCAGGCCGATCATCTAGCGAGGGTGGTCGGTGTGTTCAAGCTGCGCGAGGGATGGAGCGTGGCGCCGGCGACGGTCTTGCGGCTTGTTCCCGGCGCGGCCCGGGTACCAGATGCGAACGCGGCCGATGTGGTCCCTACCCGTCGCGCTACAGGAATCCAGTGGGACGCGCAGCCTTGAAGGAGGCGTGATCGGGCATGGGAGCCAAAAACCAAAAGGGAACCACCAGGTTCCCTTTGCGTTGGCGCGAAGCTAAATCTTAGAAGATGCGGTACAGGAGCGTACAGAGTGCTACAACGGACAGGCCGGCGCCTATGCCCATCAAACGAATCACCACGGATACGGTCTTGGCGCGCGCTTGCGAATCGGTTTCCAATTTTGTGGCAATGCTTGTCATTTGATGGCCTCCAGGCACCGTGTGCCGTCTTTCCTGTTGTTGGCCAGACAATGGCCTAGCTTCCTCATTATATCGTCTTTTTCCTGTTTGGCCGTCTTGATCGCCTCATCCTTCATACTGGACTCTATTGTACCAAGCACAGCGTGGACGACGGTGTAGCTCATGGCTGTAAAGATCAACGTCCCGATAGAAGCTCGGAAAACCTTGCGATCCGGAATGTGCGGATTGCCAGTCGCGGGCGTTGAATTGTTTAAGGAGCCAACTCCCACCATGATGGCCGATCCAAGAATAATTCCCAGGTGGATACAAAAGACGAACCAAGCGATGCCATTGCCATTGGGATCCGTGACGACTTTTTGCAGCGCAAACAGTTCGTAACAAGTAGCCGCCGCCATGCCCATGGCGGCCCAGAAGAGTTCGCCCTTGCCTATTGATTTGATGATGCTGCCAGCCGCCAGCGTAGCGGTGACGCTTGGGATGCTGAACAACCACAGGACAAGGAGGGGGAGGAGAACAGGGACGAGGATGTTGATGCCGACCCATGCGGCCAGAGCCCACCAGTCAAGGTTTGGCGAAAACAAGGCTGACCTCCGTCTCGACTGAAAAGGGAGAATCAGACATCATGCAAGTGAATTGTCATTAAGTCAACGAGAGGGCTCGCAGATCGAAGGAAGCTATCGGCGCTCGGGCAGCAGCGCCGCCTTCAGCAGCACGATCAGCGCGCCTTCGCCGCCTTCCTCGGAGCGGGCCTGGCAGAACGCCACCACGCCTTTTTGCACCAGCCAACTGTGCACCATGGTTTTCAGCACCGGCTCCTGGCCGCGCGAACCGAAACCCTTGCCGTGGATGACGCACACGCAGCGGTGGTTGCGCTGCGTGGCGCGGGTCAGGAAGGCGCCCAGCGCGTCGCGCGCGGTGTCGCGGTTCATGCCGTGCAGGTCCAGCTCGTCCTGCACCGGCCAATGGCCCTTGCGCATCTTCTTCACCACATCGGGGCCGACGCCGGGCGCGGCGTAGTTCAGCGCCGGGTCCTCCTCCATGTAGTGGTCGACCTCGAACAGGTCCGACAGCGACTCGCGCAGCACGGCCGCGTCGTCGGCCTTTTGCTCGTCGGCGGTCAGCGGGCCGCGCTTCTTCGCCGCGGCGAGCGCGGCGGCGGACAGGGCGCGTTGCGCGCCGGGCTGCGGCACGTAGCGGTTCTGCTCCGGCAGGCGCTTGACCTCGCCCAGGCTGTTGCGGAAGATGTTGGCCTCGGCGGCCGCCACCTTCTCGCGCTTGACGCGCTCGGCCTCGGCGGCCGCGCGCGCCTCGCCCTGTTCCTTCAGCTGCTTGCCGAGCGATTTCAGGTCCGCGAAGTCTTTCAGTCCCGCCATGGTCCGCATCCCCCCTTTCGATTACTCCTGGCCTTCCAGGTAGCGCTGGGCGTCCAGCGCCGCCATGCAGCCGGTGCCGGCGCTGGTGATGGCCTGGCGGTAGATGTGGTCCTGCACGTCGCCGGCGGCGAACACGCCCGGCGCGGTGGTGGCGGTGGCCATGCCCTCGGTGCCGGTCTTGGTCTTGATGTAGCCGTTGTGCATTTCCAGCTGGCCCTCGAAGATGCCGGTGTTCGGCTTGTGGCCGATGGCGATGAACAGGCCGTGCACCTTCACCTGGGTCAGCGCGCCGTCGGCGGCGGCCAGCGTCACGCCGGTCACGCCGCCGTCGTCGCCGTTCACCTCGTGCAGCGTGTGGTTCAGTTTCAGCTCGATCTTGCCCTCGGCGACCTTGGCCATCAGGCGGTCGATCAGGATGGCCTCGGCGCGGAACTTGTCGCGGCGGTGCACCAGGGTGACCTTGTTGGCGATGTTCGACAGGTACAGCGCCTCCTCGACGGCGGTGTTGCCGCCGCCGATGACGGCCACTTCCTGGTTGCGGTAGAAGAAGCCGTCGCAGGTGGCGCAGGCCGACACGCCCTTGCCCATAAACGCCTGCTCGGACGGCAGCCCCAGGTACTGCGCGGAGGCGCCGGTGGCGATGATCAGCGTGTCACAGGTGTATTCATTGCTGTCGCCGATCAGGCGGATCGGTTTTTCGCTCAGCTTGGCCGTGTGGATGTGGTCGAACACGATTTCGGTCTTGAAACGCTCGGCGTGCTGCAGGAAGCGCTGCATCAGGTCCGGGCCTTGCACGCCCATCGGGTCGGCCGGCCAGTTTTCCACGTCGGTGGTGGTCATCAGCTGGCCGCCTTGCTCGACGCCGGTCACCAGCATGGGGTTCAGATTGGCGCGCGCGGCGTAAATGGCAGCGCTGTAGCCGGCAGGGCCGGAGCCGAGTATCAAAACGCGGGCGTGTTTGGTAGTGGTCATGAGCGGGCTTCTAAATAAGTTGGGATAGTCCCCAGATGGGGGCGCGCACGCCGGCGGCAAGGCGCCTTGCGTTCGCGCAAGCAAAGCGAGATTATAGTCCAAGCCGGCAATTCGAATGAATCGAGAGGCCTGGAGTTCCTTGAATGGCTTAGAATACCCACAAATGGGCATTCAGCCCCGCAATATTATAAAAGCGTCAATGTCTAAAACGAGCCCACAGCCGACCTCCAAGTACACCCGCACCGCCACCGAACGCCAGCCCCTGCCGAACCGCCTGGTGCGATTGCTCTCGGAAGCGCGCTGGTTTGCGCTGGCCGCGCTCGCCCTGTACGTGCTGATCATCATGATCAGTTTCAACAAGGCGGACCCGGGCTGGTCGCACGCGAACGTGGTGCCGCGGGTCTACAACCTGGGCGGCCGCGCCGGCGCCTGGCTGAGCGACCTGATGCTGTTCATTTTCGGCTTTTCCGCGTGGTGGTGGTGCGTGTGGCTGCTGCGCACCGTCTGGAGCGGCTACCGCCGCCTGACGCGCAAGTTCGTCACGCAGGAGGACGACGACCCGGAGCATAGCCACGAGGGCATCATCCGCATCATCGGCTTCGCCTTCCTGCTGGTGGGCAGCATGGGCCTGGAATTCCTGCGCATGTATTCGCTGCCGGTGCAGCTGCCGCGCGCGCCGGGCGGCGTGCTGGGCCAGCTGATCGGCCACGCCGCCCACGTGGGCCTGGGCTTCACGGGCGCCACCTTGCTGCTGTTGCTGCTGTTCGGGCTGGGCTTCAGCCTGTTCTTCCATGTCTCCTGGCTGGCGGTGGCCGAGCGCATCGGCGGCGCCATCGAGGAATGCTGCGACTGGGTGGTGCACCGCTACCAGGACCACGAGGACCGCCGCCAGGGTTCCGTGGCCGCCGTCAAGCGCGACGAGGTGGTCGTCAGCGAACGCGCCAAGCACGTCGAAAAACACGTGGAGAAGCCGTTGCGGGTGGAGCCGCAGATCGTTCCCAACCCGGTCGCCATGCCCGCCGCCGCCGCCGCGTCTCCCGGTGCATCTGCCCCGGCGCACGTGCCGGCCGCGCCCGCGCCGGTGGAGAAGTTCTCGGCCGCCGCGCCGGTGAAGATCGAGCAGCAGGTCACCTCGGTGGCGATGTCCGAGCGCGCCGTCAAGGAACGCCAGGGCGTCCTGTTCCAGGGCGTGCGCGACAACGACCTGCCGCCGCTGTCGCTGCTGGACGATCCTCCCGCCGCGCAGGAAACCGTGGCCATCGAGACGCTGGAATTCACCAGCCGCCTGATCGAGAAGAAGCTGTCCGACTTCGGCGTCGAGGCGCGCGTGGTGGCCGCCTATCCGGGCCCCGTGGTCACCCGCTACGAGATCGAGCCGGCCACGGGCGTGAAGGGCAGCCAGATCGTCAACCTGGCGCGCGACCTGGCGCGCTCGCTGTCGCTGACCTCGATCCGCGTGGTGGAAACCATCCCCGGCAAGAATTACATGGCGCTGGAGCTGCCCAATCCCAAGCGCCAGATCGTGCGCCTGTCCGAAATCGTCGGCTCCAAGGTCTACCACGACAACACCTCGGCGCTGACCGTGGCGCTGGGCAAGGACATCGCCGGCAAGCCGGTGGTGGCCGACCTGGCCAAGATGCCGCACTTGCTGGTGGCGGGCACCACCGGCTCCGGTAAATCGGTGGGCATCAACGCCACCATCCTGTCGCTGCTGTACAAGGCCGACCCGGCCGACGTGCGCATGATACTGATCGACCCGAAAATGCTGGAGATGTCGGTCTACGAGGGCATCCCGCACCTGCTGGCGCCGGTGGTGACCGACATGCGCCAGGCCGGCCACGCGCTGAACTGGGCGGTGAACGAGATGGAGCGCCGCTACAAGCTGATGTCCAAGCTGGGCGTGCGCAACCTGGCCGGCTACAACACCAAGATCGCCGAGGCGGCCAAGCGCGAGGAGCACATACCGAATCCGTTCAGCATCACGCCGGACTCGCCGGAGCCGCTGGAGAAGCTGCCAACCATCGTCATCATCATCGACGAGTTGGCCGACCTGATGATGGTCGTCGGCAAAAAGGTCGAGGAATTGATCGCCCGTATCGCGCAAAAAGCGCGCGCGGCCGGCCTGCACTTGATTCTGGCGACGCAGCGCCCATCTGTGGATGTGATCACCGGCTTAATCAAAGCCAATATCCCGACCCGTATCGCGTTCCAGGTGTCGTCCAAGATCGACTCGCGCACCATCCTGGACCAGATGGGCGCCGAAGCCCTGCTGGGCATGGGCGACATGCTGTACATGCCGCCCGGCACCGGTTTGCCGGTGCGCGTGCACGGCGCCTTCGTTTCCGACGACGAGGTGCACCGCGTGGTGGCCCACCTGAAGCTGCAGGGCGAGCCGAACTACATCGAGGGCATCCTCGAGGGCGGCACCCTGGAGGGCGACGGCGGCGGCGAAGCCGGCGCCGCGTCGGGCGAGGGCGGCGGCGAGGCCGACCCGATGTACGACCAGGCGGTGCAGGTGGTGCTGAAAAACCGCCGCGCCTCGATTTCGCTGGTGCAGCGCCACTTGCGCATCGGTTACAACCGCGCGGCGCGCCTGCTGGAGCAGATGGAACAGAGCGGCGTGGTGTCGCCCATGCAGTCGAACGGCAACCGGGACATCCTGGTGCCGGCCGCCAGCGCAGAATAAGGAGTTTTGTATGAAATGGATCACCGCGGCGATGGCCGCAACGACCGCCGCGATGGCCTTCGCGGGCGCGGCCCAGGCGGCGGCGCTGGACCAGTTCAAGACCTTCGTCGCCAGCACCAAGTCGGCGCGCGGCGAGTTCACGCAGCACCAGGTGAAGAACGTGGGCGGCGCGGCCAAGACCTCGTCGGCCGCCAGCGGCACCTTCGAGTTTTCCCGTCCGGGCAAGTTCATCTGGACCTACCTCAAGCCCTACGACCAGCTGCTGCAGGCCGACGGCGAGAAGCTGTACATCTACGACAAGGACTTGAACCAGGTCACCGTGAAGAAGCTGGGCGACGCGCTGGGCTCGTCCCCGGCCGCCATCCTGTTCGGCAGCAACGACCTGGAAAAGAACTTCACCCTGTCCGAGGGCGGCACGCGCGACGGGCTGGAATGGTTGACGGCGGTGCCGAAGGCCAAGGACACGACGTTCGAGCAGATCAGCATCGGCCTGCGCAACGGCACGCCGGAGGCGATGGAACTGAAGGACAACTTCGGTTCCATGTCCGTGCTGGCGTTCAAGAAGTTCGAGAAGAATCCCGCCGTCAGCGCCTCCCACTTCAAGTTCGCCATGCCCAAGGGCGTGGACATCTCCCAGCAATGACACCTTTGCGCCGGATCAAGCCGGCGCGGGGCGCCGCCGCTAAGGTAAATCAACTCACGTCTTTCCCGCCCCAAGCACCGCCATGATGGATGACCTGTTCAAAACCGAGCCCCGCCCCCCGCTGGCCGAAGCCCTGCGTCCCAAGACGCTGGACGAGGTCATAGGGCAGGGCCATCTGCTGGGCGAGGGCAAGCCGCTGCGCCTGGCCTTCCAGGCCGGCAAGCCGCACTCGATGATCCTGTGGGGCCCGCCCGGCGTGGGCAAGACCACGCTGGCGCGCCTGACCGCCAACGCCTTCGACGCCGAGTTCATCGCCCTGTCCGCCGTGTTCGCCGGCGTGAAGGACATCCGCGCCGCCATGGAGCAGGCGCAGCAGAACCTGGATCGCCTCGGCAAGCACACGCTGCTGTTCGTGGACGAGATCCACCGCTTCAACAAATCGCAGCAGGACGCGCTGCTGCCCTTCGTCGAATCCGGACTGGTGACCTTCATCGGCGCCACCACCGAGAACCCCAGCTTCGAGGTCAACTCGGCGCTGCTGTCGCGCGCCCAGGTCTACGTGCTGAAGTCGCTGACCGACGAGGAGATGCGCCAGCTGCTGGCCAAGGCGCAGAAGGAGGCCCTGCCCAACCTGGTGTTCGACGACGCGGCGGCCGACACCCTGGTCGGCTACGCGGACGGCGACGCGCGCCGCTTCCTGAACCTGCTGGAGCAGGCCGACAACGCCGCCTCGTCCGCCGGCGTGCGCAAGATCGACGCCAAGTTCGTCGAGAACGCCATGACCTTGAACGCGCGCCGCTTTGACAAGGGCGGCGACAACTTCTACGACCAGATCTCGGCGTTGCACAAGTCGGTGCGCGGCTCCAACCCGGACGGCGCGCTGTACTGGTTCTGCCGCATGATCGACGGCGGCGCCGACCCGCGCTACCTGGCGCGCCGCATCGTGCGCATGGCGTGGGAAGACATCGGCCTGGCCGACCCGCGCGCGCTGACCATGGTGAACGACGCCGCCGAGACCTACGAGCGCCTGGGCTCGCCCGAAGGCGAGCTGGCGCTGGGGCAGGCGGTGATCTACCTGGCGGTGGCGGCCAAGAGCAACGCCGGCTACAACGCGTTCAACCAGGCCATGGCCTTCGTCAAGCGCGACAAGTCGCGCGAAGTGCCGGTGCACCTGCGCAACGCCCCGACCAAGCTGATGAAGGAGCTGGGCTACGGCCACGAATACCGCTACGCCCACGACGAGCCCAACGCCTACGCCGCCGGCGAGACCTATCTGCCCGACGGCATGGCCGAACCCGGCTGGTACCAGCCCGTCCCGCGCGGCCTGGAAAGCAAGATCGCCGACAAACTCGCCTACCTGCGCGGCCTGGACGACGAGGCGCGCGGCAAATAAAGCCGTCGTTCGCGTTGCGGTCCGGCCTCGAACGCGCGACGGCCGGTGGCGCGACTCGTTGTCTTATGGCATTATTTAACTCTTTTGCAAGCTAGGACTCCATCAATGATGACCAAATGCGAGCTATTCTGGACAGACGGGCAGGGTGAGTTTCCCGCGCAGAATGCCGTTTCACACACGCTCGCGTTGAATGGCGCGAGCCAGACCGTCCAGTTCACCTTCCCGGCGTTGGAGCGCCCCATCGGGGGCCTGCGCTTCGACTTCGCCGACACGCCCGCGTCCGTCCGGGTGGACGGCATCGCGCTCAAGGATGGCGAAGGCGGCGTGCGCTGGCGATGGAATGGCGACCCGGCCGTGTTCGACAACCCAAACCAGGCCACCGCCAGCGCGGTGGAAGATACCCCGGCCGTCATGCTGGCCGGTTCCGGCCTGGACCCGAATTGCCTGCTGCTGGTGCCGGAAGAGGCGCTGTCGCAGGCGCGGGAAGGGTGGTCCGTGGAGATGGCGCTGGTTCCCCAGCCGGATCCCCTGCACGACCTGAAAAAGGCGACGATGCAGCGCGACCTGGCGATCAACGCGTTGACCGGCCTGTACCTGAAGCAAAAGGAAGAGGTCGACAACCTGGTCCAGGAATGCCTGGCGCAACGGCGGCTCAACGAGCGCGCCGCGGCCGAGCACCTGGCGCTGCGCCAGCAACTGGAACAGCTGGCCGACGACTGCCGCGGCTACAAGCGCGCGATCGAACGCTACGACGAAAACGACGCCATCCTGCGCAAGCGCCTGCATGAACACGAAAGCGTCCTGAAAAGCATCACGTCCAGCAAATGGCTGCGGCGCCTGTTCCCCATCGGCGACCTCCCTTCCCGCTGACCGTTCCCCGGACCCGCCGTCGCCGGGTCCTGTCACTCCCGCCGCCACGCCGGCGAAAAACCCACCTACGTTGCGAATTTGCTACGCCGCCCCGGCGCTGGCGTTGCCGCGCCAATCGCACCCATAGATTGTATACAAAATTGGTTGACAATAATTTCACGCGTGGGCATCATGGATCGCATCAAACGCCGCCATAGAGCAGCGGATAAGTACCCTCGCTCGACCTCGACACGGTCACCAACAGACGACACGATCTGCGTGAAGAGGCATGCCGGATAGCACCGGAACAAGTAGTTCAGACACAACATCTTTGATGGAGACACCATGAACAACCTGCTATACCAAGTGGACGACCGTCCACCGCTCGTCACCACCGTCCTGCTGGCCGCCCAGCACATGCTCGCCGCCCTGGGCGGCATCATCGCCGTGCCCCTGGTCCTGGGCGCGGTGCTCAAACTGCCGGCCGACCAGATCGTCGCGCTGGTCAACGCCGCCCTGCTCGGGTCCGGCGTCGTCACCATCATCCAGTGCAAGGGCGTCGGCCCGATCGGCATCCGCCTGCCGTGCGTGATGGGCACCAGCTTCGCCTTCGTCGGCGCGGCCATCAGCATCGGCTTCGAACACGGCGTGCCCGGCATCCTCGGCTCCTCGCTGGCCGCCTCGGTCGTGATGATCGTCGGCAGCTTCTTCATGCCGCAAATCCGCAAACTGTTCCCGCACACCGTCACCGCCGTCGTCGTCACGATGATCGGCCTGTCGCTGGTGCCGGTCGCGGTCGACTGGGCCGCCGGCGGCAAGGGCGCGGGCGCCCACTACGGCGACCCGGTCAACCTGGGCATCGCGCTGTTCGTGCTGGCCACCGTGATCGCGCTGGTGCAGTTCGGCAAGGGCATCATCTCCGCCGCCGCCGTCGTGATCGGCATGGCGATCGGCTACGCCGGCTGCGTCGCGCTGGGCCTGGTCGATTTCTCGTCGGTGCAAAAGGCCGCCGTGTTCGCCCTGCCGCAACCGCTGTACTTCGGCATGAGCTTTCCGGTCAGCGGCATCCTGGCCATGGCGGTCGCCTACGTCGTCACCATGGTGGAAACCACCGGCACCTTCATGGCGCTGGGATCGGCCACCAAGACCAAGATGCGCGGCAAGCTGCTGTCCCGCGGCGTGCTGTGCGACGGCGTCGGCTCGGCCTTCGTGGCCATGCTGGGCAGCCCGCCGGTGTCGACCTTCGCGCAGAACGTCGGCGTGATCTCGCTGACCGGCGTGGCCAGCCGCCACGTGGTGGCCCTGACCGGCGTGCTGCTGGCGATGGCCGGCCTGTTCCCCGTGCTGGGCGCCCTGGTCGTCACCATTCCCCAGCCCGTGCTGGGCGGCGCCGGCCTGATGATGTTCGCCATGATCATCGCCGCCGGCGTGCAGATGCTGAGCCACGTCGAGCACAACAAGCGCACCGGCCTGATCATCGCCGTCTCCATCGGCTGCGGCCTGGCCGTCAGCGTGCGTCCGGAGCTGCTGTCCAAGCTGCCGGCCTTCGTGCACGAGATCTTCGGTTCCGGCATCAGCACCGGCGCCATCATCGCGGTGCTGCTGAACCTGGTGCTGCCGGAGCGTCCGGTCGAGGTCGACGAGGACGAGGAAGAGGACGTGCCGCAACCCATGCTGGTAAAAAACCTGGAGCCGGCGTAATCTAAAACCGCCTACCCAGCCCCCCGCCCGCGCCGCCGATGCCCCCCAGCACCGCCGGCGCGGTTTTGACATTGTTTCCGCAGTGCGCGCGCATTGTTTCCGCAGTGTTTAATCATTCGATACTTAACACATAAAATGACTAAAACCCTCTTGATCAAAAACGCCCGCGTCGTGGTGACGATGGATGAGCAGCGCCGCGAAATCGACAACGGCGCCGTGTTCGTGCGCGGCAATGTCATCGAACAGGTCGGCCCCACGTCCGAGCTGCCGCAAGTGGCCGACGAGGTGATCGACGCCGCCGGCCAGGTCGTCATGCCGGGCCTGGTCAACACCCACCACCATATGTACCAGAGCCTGACGCGCGTGATCCCCGCCGCGCAGAACGGCGAGCTGTTCAACTGGCTGACCAATCTGTATCCGATCTGGGCCAACCTGAACAGCGAGATGGTGCGGGTCTCCACGCTGACGGCCATGTCGGAGCTGATCCTGTCCGGCTGCACCACCAGCAGCGACCACCTGTACATCTACCCCAACAATTGCCGCCTGGACGACAGCATCGAGGCTGCGCGGCAGATCGGCATGCGCTTCCACGCCGCGCGCGGCTCGATGAGCGTGGGGCAGTCCAAGGGCGGACTGCCGCCGGACCGCGTGGTGGAGGACGAGGGCGCCATCCTGAAGGACACCCAGCGCCTGATCGAGACCTACCACGACGCCGGCCGCCACGCCATGCAGCGCATCGTGGTGGCGCCGTGCTCGCCGTTCTCGGTGTCGCGCGACCTGATGAAGGAGTCGGCGGCCATGGCACGCAGCTTCGGCGTGTCGCTGCACACCCACCTGGCGGAGAACGCCAACGACATCGCCTACAGCCGCGAGAAGTTCAACATGACGCCGGCCGAGTACGCCGAGGATTGCGGCTGGGTGGGCCACGACGTGTGGCACGCGCACTGCGTGCAGCTGGACGACGACGGCGTCTACATGTTCGCCAAGACCGGCACCGGCATCGCCCACTGCCCGTGTTCCAACATGCGCCTGGCGTCCGGCATCGCGCCGATCCGCAAGATGATCGACGCCGGCGTGCCGGTGGGCCTGGGCGTGGACGGCTGCGCGTCGAACGACGCCGGCCACATGCTGGGCGAGGCGCGCCAGGCCATGCTGCTGCAGCGCGTGGGCTACGGCCCGGACGCGATGACGGCGCGCCAGGCGCTGGAGATCGCCACGCTGGGCGGCGCCAAGGTGCTCAACCGCGACGACATCGGCGCGCTGAAGCCGGGCATGGCGGCCGACATCGTGATGTTCAAGCTGGACCAGATCGGTTTCGCCGGCGCGCTGCACGACCCGGTCGCGGCGCTGGTGTTCTGCACGCCGTCGAATGTGTCGTACAGCATCATCAACGGCAAGGTGGTGGTGAAGGATGGCTTGCTGCGGACGGTCGATCTGCCGCTCGTGATCGAGCGCCACAACGCGCTGGCCAGCGAGCTGGCGCTGGCGACCGGCACCCGCAAGGCGGCTTGAAAACAACCCGGAAGCGAAGTTCCGGGGTCAGACCCAACGGGTCTGACCCCCGCATCCGCCGTTGGTTTGGGCGGCGTCCGCGGACGGCTACTTCAGCAGCGCCGACACCAGGTCCCGCTCCTGCGGCGCGCCATCGAAGCGCAGCGCGGCCTCCACGTGGGTCAGGTGCTCGAGCATCAGCTCGGCCGCCTTGTCGGCGTTGCCGGCGCGGGCCGCCTCAAGGAACTCGCTGTGCTCGTTGGACGAGCAGGCCGCGTCGCGGTCCGACTGGTACAGCATGGTGATCAGCGAGCTGCGCGCCACCAGTTCGTGCAGCATCTCGTGCAGCACCTGGTTGCCCACCACCTCCGCCAGCAGCACGTGGAAGTCGCCCAGCAGCTTGGAGCGCATCTTGTGGTCGCCCTCGAGCGACTGGCGCTCCATCCTCAAATGCTTCTCCAGCATCTTGTAATCGGCGGGCCTGGCCTTGGCGACGAACTCGCGCGCCAGCGCCGCCTCCAGGATGCGGCGCGCCGCGAAGATGTCGCGCGACTCCTTCTCGCTGGGCTGGCTGACAAAGGCGCCCTTGTCCGGCACCATCTGGATCAGCTTGTCCTTGGACAGGATCAGCAGCGCCGCGCGGATCTTGGTGCGGCTGACATTGTAGAGCCGCGACAAGGCCTCCTCGCGCAGCTTGGTGCCCGGAGGCAGCTTGCGCGCGGCGATGGCTTCCGCGATGTGGTCGGCAATCTCGTTCGAGCTTTCACCGGAGCTCTGCTTTTCTTCTAAGGCTGCGATGGGCGTTGGCATGGAAATCAAACAGTAATTGATCTGCAATCATACATGGGCGGGTCAATATTGGCTATCTCGCCAGGGGACTGTTCGGCTCGCAATGGACAGGGCGCGCGCCGTTCTGTACCATGCGTTGCGAAAAAGATATGAAAGGGAAAAATGGAACAGATCATCGACGTCGACGGCGTGGCCGTGCATATCGAGGGGCAGGGGGCGGAAACCATCGTCATGCTGCACGGCTGGCCCGACACCTTGCGGCTGTGGGACGGCCAGGTGCGCGCGCTGTCCGGGCAGTACCGCTGCGTGCGTTTCACCCTGCCCGGCTTCGACCTGGCCAAACCGCGCCGCCCGATGTCGCTGGACGACACGGTGGCGCTGATCGAGCGCGTGGTGCGCGCCGCCAGCCCGGACGGCTCGGTGATCCTGCTGCAGCACGACTGGGGCAGCGTGTTCGGCAACCAGTTCGCGCTCAAGCATCCGGAGCTGGTGTCGCGCATCGTCTCGGTGGACGTGGGCGACGCTTTATCGCCGGCCTTCGCCGAGCAGCTGGGCCTGGGCGCCAAGCTGATGACGGTGTACTACCAGGTGTGGCTGGCGCTGGCCTGGTGGATAGGAGGCTGGTTCGGCGACGGCATGTCGCGCATGATGGCCAAGGCGCTGAAGTGTCCGGTGGAGCCGCGCGCCATCGGCAGCCAGATGAACTACCCGTACTTCATCACCTGGTTCGGCGCATACGGCGGCTATCGCGGCGCCTCGCCGGACATGGCGTCGTGCCGCACGCTGTACATCTACGGCACGCGCAAGCCCTTCATGTTCCACACCAGGGCGTGGCTGGCGCGGCTGGAACAGGCGCCCGGCAGTAAAACCCTCGCCATGAAGACCGGCCACTGGCCGATGTGCCAGCTGCCGGCGGAGTTCAACGCGGCGGTGCTGGACTGGCTGGCCTCCGGCCGCGCCAGCTCGCTCGCCGCTTGACTTCGTAGGGCGGAGTAAGCGCATAGCGCGCAGTCCGCCATGAGCCGCCTGGGGCGCATGCAATGGCGGCATAGCGCTTTGCGCTACGCCGCCCTACGGGAAATCGCAGCGCGCGGCGGGCCGCAATCCCTGGCGCAAGCGCGTCATCGTCTCGCTCCAGCGCGCGCCGCCCTCGCGCAGCACGCGGTGCGCCCAGCTTTGGGCGATGGGCGCGGCCACCCTGACGCGGCTGCGGCCCAGCGCCTCGATCAGCGTCAAGCCGTCGTTCGGCACCATGAAGCGCTGGCCCGGGCGCAGGATGAAATCCGTGCGCTGGCCGTAGGCGGTGATCCACGTCGTCCCCGACACGGCCTCCACCACGCGTCCGCCCGCGTCCTCGAGACGCAGAGGCTGGTCGGTGCTCAGTTCATATTCGGCCGATGGCTGGTTCATGCTGTTCTCCTCTGATGGCATGGCTCCAGAGTACGCGGCGGGGGCCGGCCATAACAGATGCAACGGAAGACAATTGTGACGATGACAGTTGGTCCCGCGCTAAACTGTGCTGGTCGAAATATGCGGCCGCTGTACCTGTGCCGCGCGGTCCGGGCCGCGTCACAATGGAAGGATGTCCATGCAGATCAATTTGTACGAGCAACTGGCCAATGAGCTGGGCGGCCACATCGCCGAGCGCGTGTTCGCGCCCGGCGACCGTCTGCCGTCGATACGCCACCTGGCGCAGCAGAAGCGCCTGTCCATCAGCACCGTGCTGCAGGCGCTGCGGCTGATGGAGGACCGCGGCCTGATCGAGGCGCGCCCGCAGGCCGGCTACTACGTGCGCCACCGCGCCCGCATGCTGGCCGTGATGACGGACACCGAGCACTTGAAGGAGCCGGCCTTCGTCGGCATCAACAACCTGCTGATGCGCGTCCTGAAAGCCAACGAGACGCCCGGCGTCGTGCAGCTGGGCTCGGCCTGGCCGCCGGACGAACTGCTGCCCATCAAGCGCATCCAGAAGGGTGTGTCGGCCGTCGCGCGGCGCGACCCCGCGCTGCTGGGCAAGGTCAGCTGCTACGAGATCAACGAGCCGGCCTTCGTGCGGCAAGTGGTGCGGCGGGCGCTGGACTGGGGCAAGCTCGATCCGGCCGAGATCGTCAGCACCAGTTCCTGCACCGAGGCCATCAGTCTGTGCCTGCGCGCGGTGGCCAAGCCGGGCGACACCATCGCCATCGAATCGGCCACCTACTTCGTGCTGCTGCAACTGATCGAAAGCCTGGGCATGAAGGCGCTGGAGATCCCCACCCATCCGACGACCGGTCCGTCGATCGACGCGCTGGAGCTGGCCTTCAACGCCGGCCTGGTGCAAGCCTGCCTGTTCATCCCCAACGCCAACAACCCGCTGGGCTGCATCATGCCCGAGGAGAACAAGAAGCGGCTGGCCGCGCTGCTGTCGCACCACGGCATCCCGCTGATCGAGGACGACGTCTACGGCGACCTGTGCTTCACGCACGAGCGGCCCTGGCCCGTGAAGGCCTACGACACCACCGGCCACGTGCTGCTGTGTTCCTCGTTCTCCAAGGCCGTCAGTCCCGCCTCGCGCGTGGGCTACGTGGTGGCGGGGCGCTGGGCGCAGGAGGTGGCGCTGCTCAAGATGGTGTCGAGCGGATCCACCAGCACCTTCTTCCAGGCCGTGCTGGCCGACTTCCTCACCGGCAGCAGCTACGAGATCCAGGTGCGCAAGATGCGGCGCGCGCTGGCGCAGCGCATCGCCCGCATGTCCGACGCGGTGGCCGCCAGCTTCCCGCACGAGTGCTCGATCTCCGAGCCGCAGGGCGGCTTCGTGCTGTGGGTGCAGATGCCGCCGCAGGTGGACGCGCTGGCCCTGCACGGCCGCGCGGTGGGGCAGGGCGTCGCCTTCATGCCCGGCCAGCTGTTCTCCGCCTCCGGCAAATACGGCAACTACCTGCGCCTGAACTGCGGCAACGCCTGGAGCCCCGAGGTGGAAGGCGCGGTCGCCCGTCTGGGCGCCCTGGTGCGCAGCGAAGCCGATTCCCCCAGTTCGCTCCCCCGACCCGTTTTTTGACGTTTCATCCCGCGTTTTCGGCGCTTCATCGCAAGCAGGTGGAGAGGCATACGGCCTTTAGGTACAGTACAACCATACCAGGCGGCTTAGTGAAACAGGCCTGGCACCACACCTCAACCCGTAGCCACATGGAGCACATCATGAACGCCCTCAAAAACATGGAAATCATCTTCGTCGCCGCCGCCGCCCTGGGCGCCGTCACCAGCTTCGCCACCGCCAGCGAACCCGTCATCGCGATGCCGGCCGCCGCCTTCGTCGAAACGGCCGCCGTGGCCGACGCCAAGATGCCGGTCGTGGTCGTCGCCGCCAAGCGCCTCACCGCCGCCGAGAAAGCCGCCCTGATCTAAAGGGGCGGTTTTTCACCGCAGGGTGTAAAACTCGATCGAAGTGGGCTCGTCTTGGTACAATTGCTGCTTTCCGACCTCGCGGCAACTCCCATGATAGACATCCAACTTCTCCGTAAAGATATCGACACCGTCGCGGCCCGCCTGGCGACGCGCAAGTTCCAGCTGGACGTAGCGGCATTCAATGCCCTCGAAGGGGAACGCAAGGCGATACAGACACGCACCGAAGAGCTGCAAGGCAAGCGCAACACGCTGTCCAAGCAGATCGGCATGCTCAAGGCCAAAGGGGAAGACGCCAGCGCCGTGATGGCCGAGGCGGCCAGCCTGCCCGACGAGCTGCGCAACAACGAACAGGCGCTCGCCGTCGTGCAATCGAGGCTGAGCGAATTCCTGCAAGCGGTACCCAACCTGCCGCACGAATCGGTCCCCGTGGGCACGGACGAAACCGGCAACGTCGAAGTGCGCAAGGTCGGCGCGCCGCGCGCCTTCGACTTCGAAGTGAAAGACCACGTCGACGTCGGCGCCCCGCTGGGCCTGGACTTCGACACCGCCACCAAGCTGACCGGCTCGCGCTTCTCCGTCATGAAAGGCGGCATCGCCCGCCTGCACCGCGCGCTCGCGCAGTTCATGCTCAACACGCACACCGGCGAGCACGGCTACACCGAATGCTACACGCCCTACATGGTCAACGCCGACTCCCTGCGCGGCACCGGCCAGCTGCCCAAGTTCGAAGCGGACCTGTTCTCGGTGAAGAAGGGCGGCGTGGAAGGCGAGGGCGAGACCTTCTATCTGATCCCGACCTCCGAGGTCTCGCTGACCAACATCGTGCGCGACGAGATCGTGCCGGTTGAAACGCTGCCGCTGAAGATGACGGCGCACACCCCGTGCTTCCGTTCCGAGGCCGGCAGCTACGGCCGCGACACGCGCGGCATGATCCGCCAGCACCAGTTCGACAAGGTCGAGCTGGTGCAAGTGGTGCATCCCGACACCTCGTACGCCGTGCTGGAGGAGATGGTCGGCCACGCCGAGAAGATCCTGCGGGTGCTGGGTTTGCCATACCGCGTCATGTCCCTGTGCACGGGCGACATGGGCTTCGGCGCCAGCAAGACCTACGACCTCGAAGTGTGGTTGCCCGCGCAGAACACCTACCGCGAGATCTCGTCGCTGTCCAACTGCGAAGCCTTCCAATCGCGCCGCATGCAAGCGCGATTCCGCAACGCCCAAGGCAAGCCCGAGCTGCTGCACACCCTGAACGGTTCCGGCCTGGCGGTGGGGCGCACCTTGGTCGCGGTGCTGGAGAACTACCAGCAAGCGGACGGCTCGGTGGAGATCCCCGAAGTGCTGCGACCCTACATGGGCGGGCTGACCGAATTGAAGGGATAAAATAGTCCTTCCATTTCCGAAAAGGCCTGCTATAATCTTGCCTTCTCGCAGCAGCCGGTGGGAAAACGGAGAGGTGGCAGAGTGGTCGAATGTACTTGACTCGAAATCAAGCGATGGGGCGACCCATCCGTGGGTTCGAATCCCACCCTCTCCGCCACAAACGCTGCTGAAAGAAAAAGTACCACCAGGAGAGGTGGCAGAGTGGTCGAATGTACTTGACTCGAAATCAAGCGATGGGGCGACCCATCCGTGGGTTCGAATCCCACCCTCTCCGCCAGAAAATGCAGAAAAGCTCCCCTCGGGGAGCTTTTTTCATTTTTGGACGGAGAGGGTGCGCCAAGGCGGCCGGTGTCGAAAGGCTGGGCGTACCGCGCAATGTCGGTGCTGCCCCCGTGTCATTGCCGGGCACCAGCGCCATAACAATGTCCCGTCTTTCGGACGTTATCTCGACCAATTACACGGATGCCGACCTGGACTTGCCGGGCATTGTGGCCCCGACCGGCACAAATCGCAACAAGGTCAACGAGGTGCTGAAAACAGAGCTCGGCATGACGTTCGCCACCTACCTGAATAAATTGCGGCTGACCGAAGCGGCCCGCTTGCTGGCCGAGAAAAACGGCGCCGCCGTGGCGGAAATCGCCTACTCCGTCGGTTATGCCAACGTGCCTTACTTTAATAAGTTGTTCAAGGAAGAATACGGCTGCACGCCGAAAGCATTCCGCTCGCTCTCCGCCCGGCCGCAACAGCCCGCCTCGACTTCCTCCCCTAACGTAAGACCTCCCTCCGAAGACCTCCCCGCCGTCGGTTTCCCGGCCTAGTCGCCGGCCGACGCGCCGCACCGCCGCTTCTGTCACTTTTGGTAGAAATAATTGCAATTTCTAGGGTTTTATATCGATTGAAAGAAGTTGTTTCATGGCGGATAGCGTTGCGCTGGCCGCGCCGCTATACTCGGCTTGTTGGGCGGCTTCCGCAGCCGATCCTCCAGTCCGCCGCGCGAGTCCCTGCTCGCGCAGCCTGGCGCCGCCAAGTGCGACGCGCCGCTTGGATTGGGGCAGGGCCGGTTGCCTGCAAACGGAATGTTCTTATTATAAAAATACGGGATGGAGAGACGATCATGCCCTTCAGTTTTTTGTATGCGCGGCTGCGCTTGTTATCATTTTTTCCAGAAATGCTTTGAAAGCATTCAAGTCAAATGAGAACGACGAAAGTAAACCGGATTGCGCTGCTATTCAACGCCAACAAGATATTCGATCACGATGTCATTGGCGGCATTGCCGATTACCTGGGAAGTACCCGCGCAGCCTGGGATTTATTCCTGGAGGAGGATTTCCGATTGCGCCTGCCAGGCATCGAACACTGGCAGGGCGACGGGATTATCGCCAATTTTGACGATCCGGCGGTGGCAGCGGCGTTGTCGCGCTGTCGCGTACCGGTGGTGGCGGTCGGCGGTTCCTATGCCGACCGGGAAAATTACCCGGCCGGGGTGCCCTACGTCGCGACCGACAATTTCAAGCTGATTGAACTGGCACGCCAGCACCTGATCGACGTCGGCCTGCAGCGTTTCGCCATGTTCAGCGTTCCCGCTTCCGAGGAAAACCGCTGGGCGCAGGAGCGCGAAAATGCCTTCCGCAGCCTGATGCTGGGTGACCAGCTGGAGCCGGAGATCTTCCGCGGCTGCGAAACCAGCGCCCATTCGTGGGACGCGGCGGTCCAGGTCCAGATCGACTGGTTGCGCAACTTGCCCAAACCGGTCGGCATCGTTGCCGTGACGGATGCACGCGCGCGCCAGTTATTGCAAGCCTGTATGCTCGCCGGCTTCGAAGTGCCGGAACAGGTCGCGATCATCGGCATCGACAACGACCCGCTGGTGCGCACGCTTACGCGCATCCCGCTTAGTTCCGTGATCCAGGGCGCGCAGGAGATGGGACGCGCGGCCGCCCATCTGCTCGAGCGGATGCTGCATGGGGTGCGCCTGCCGGACACGCAGATCGTGGTGCCGCCGGCCGGCATCAACGTGCTCGCGTCCAGCCAATACCAGGTGATCAAACATCCGGACGTGATGCGGGCGCGCCACTTCATCCGCCAGTATGCCAGCCAGGGCATCAAGACCGTCCAGGTGGCCGAGCATGTCGGGGTGTCGCGCTCTTCGCTCGAAGCCTACTTCCGCCAGGAGCTGGGATGCACCGTGCACGACGTGATCCTGGACTTCAAGCTCAATGCGGCCAAGGCCGCCCTGGAAAGCGATGATCGCAGCATCGAGGATGTGGCGCTGGACAGCGGCTTTACGTCCACCCAGTACATGCATGTGGTGTTCAGGCGCGAACTTGGCTGCACGCCGCGCGCCTACCGCGATCGCGTGCTCAGCGAGCGCAGGCAGATGGCCAGTGTGTAGCCAGCCAGCTTCTGCCTGGCCGGCGCGAAACCATCCCGGACGATGATGACTAATCCCTTTCCCGCCGCCACGCCAGCGTCGGATGAATACCGTTCATTTACAAGCGCCAGGCCTTCCGTTTTTGTCAAGCGCCTGATGCTGGCTCGATGCCAGCACATTGATGCCGGCCGGCGGCACCACGACGCGGATGCCGGCCAGGTTCGCACCGAGCAGCATCCGGTTCAGCATATGGGCGGCAGTGCGCCCCATCTTCTGGGCGCCATGGATCACCGAACTGAGCGGTATGGGCGCCAGCGCACGCACCAGCGGATCGTCGTCGATGCCGATGATCGCCACCTGCTCCGGCACTGCGATGCCGGCGGATCTACAGGTCTGCAACAATTGGCGCGCATGCGCATCCGTGACGGCGATGATGCCGACCGGTTTGGGCAAGCTCTGCAGCCAGACGATCTGCCGCTGGACCGCCTCGTCCCACGAATGTTCCATGGCGCTGCAGCCATGGAAGATCCCGGCCGCCAACCGGTCGCCCTGTATCAGGCTGAGGAAGGCGTTTTCGCGCTCCTGCGCCCAGCGGTTTTTCTCGGTGGCGGGAACGCTGAACATGGCGAAACGCTGCAGGCCGACATCGATCAGATGCTGGCGTGCCAGTTCGATCAGCTTGACATTGTCGGTCGCCACGTAGGACACCCCGGCCGGGTAATTGGCCGGGTCGGCGTAGGAACCGCCAACCGCCACCACCGGTACACGACAGCGCGACAACGCCGCAGCCACGGCCGGATCGTCAAAATTGGCGATAATGCCGTCGCCCTGCCAGTGCTCGATGCCGGACAGGCGCAGGCGGAAGTCCTCTTCAACAAACGGCGCCCAGCCTGCGCCCATACTGCCGAAATAGGCCGCGATTCCCGCCATGATGTCGCGGTTGAATGCCGTGTTCGCGTCGAACAGCAGGGCAATGCGGCGTGCTTTTGTCATTGTCATTGTCATCTCGCCAGGGTGCTGTCACGCTCAACAGCGGAACTGCCCCCTATTGCGCGTCTGCGGCAGGGGGGGCAGTCGCGGTGCTCCACGTTTGAAGCATAGGCTGTCCATCATGGGCAACGATATCGCCAGCAAGCGAACTTCTTGCAAAACCGCAGAAATTGCAAGCAATGTTGGCCAGGGTGAAAAGGAGGGGATGGCGGGCGTGCCCCGGCGCCTGGCGTGAGCGCGTCGATGGCAGGGGTTCAGCCGCGGTGTGCAGGCTGGGTGGTGAAGACGAGCCGGATCGGGCTGCGTGGTTGGACCATTTTCGCCTCCCATGACAACGGAAAGTTTTAGTTTAGGCAATAACTCACGCAAGAATAGACTTTTATGACACAGGCAGACTAGCACTCTGTCGGATTAGCTTGGTCCGTTGCAAAAATGCCTGGGACCGTCCATATGTCGCCTGTTATGATGCCAGGAGCGTAGCCGTCAAAAAGTGCGGCGCCGAGACAGCTCAATACCCTATCTATATGCAAGAGTTCTACAAAAAGGCGCTGCTGGCGCTGATTTTCCTGCTCGTCGTGGACGCGCTGCTGGCGGTTTTTTTTGTTTATCGGGCCTTTCCGACACGGACGTTGCCGCCGGCGCGTAAAGATGGCTCCGGCTGGCATTACGGAGCGTATACCAATGTGGTCATTGGCGGCGTGCCGTCAGCGCGCTTGCACGACACGTCGGGTGACCGGCTGCGCTTCGACTTCAAGCTGAAGGACGTGGTCGCGTATCCTATTGCCGCCGGCGACCTGAAACTCCATGACGGCAAAGGACGGTTTCTCCAAGAGGATTGGTCGAGGGTCCGTACCATTTCCTTCGTTGTCAAATGTTCACTGGCCACTGCCTTGTCGTTCGAGGTGTCCACCTTCGATGGGAAATTCTCCGAGCCAGGAAAGTTCGAGACTTACGTTCCACCTAGAACGTATTTTTCGTGCAATGAACAGGGCATGCCGGTGACGCTCGACCTGTCCCGGCTGCTTATTCCCGAATGGTGGTATGCATCGATGAGGCAGGACTTGGGGCGCCAGGTTGTTAAACTGGACAGGGTCGGGAAAATCATGTTTGGCACCACAGCTGTTACTCCACGAAATGTCGATGCGTATGTTGAAATCAGTGAACTGACTTTGCATGGCCGCGATGACCGCTATTTGGCCGCGCTGGCGATCATTATCCTGGGTGGCTGGGTTGCATTTGGTGTTTGGTTTTTTCTGTCCCATTCCCGCGCGCTATTGGCCAGCGTGGATTCAAAAGTGAAAATAAATTTGCCGTTGGTGGCCTATCGCCAGTTAACCCTGGAACCATACAAGGACAAGGAGAAGGCGGCGGTCTTGCGGTATATCGCCAACTCTTATACCGATCCGAAACTGGACTTGGAAACCGTGGTGGAAGGGACCGGCGCGAACCGCTATAAAATCAATGAAGTGCTGAAATCCGAACTCGGCATGACATTTACCAGTTACCTGAATAAACTGCGGCTGTCTGAAGCATCCAGGCTGCTGACTGAAAAAAGCAGCGCCGCCGTGTCGGAAATCGCGTATTTGGTTGGCTACGCGAATGTTCCTTATTTTAATAAGCTGTTCAAGGAAGAATTTGGCTGCACGCCGAAGTCATTCCGGATGCTTGCCGCCCAGCAGGGGCGGCAGGAGCAGCCCGCCGACCGCGCGCCGTCGGAACCACTCGCCTGAACCGCCTCAATCCAAGCACTCGCCTGAACCGGCTCATCCCAAGCACTCGGTCTGAGCCGACTCGTTTCAACCACGCAGCCTGATCCTGCTCGTCCTCGCCACTCAGCCTGAACACCCCGGCTGAACCGTTGCCATCGCGCGCTCGCGCCAGGCGCAGGGGCGCGCCGCCATCTCCCTCCTTTGCCAATGCCCATTTCTCGGGCCGCTCCACGACTGCTCCACGACTGCTCCACGATTGGACCGTGGCATGGAAGCCATGTCTTCCGGTCCGCAGGCCCGACCTTCCGCTGGCTGCCACGGCGGATTTTCTCTGTGGCTGACTTTACTTGCAATTTCTGCGGTTTGGAAGAAATTCGATGCTTGGCGATAACGTTGACCATGATGGACGGCCTATGCTTCAGACGTGGGCCAGGTTCCGCTACCGCAGCCGGCCGCAGACGCAACATAAGGGGGCAGCTCCGCTGTTGGGAGTGTGCTGCCTTCATGCGGCCGGCGCGGACCGTTTTTTTGCCGGAAATCTCAACACGCCTCTCATTGAGAAGTTTATCGGGTGATTGGGTATTGGAACCGATTTGTGCGCTGGTGTTCGCAGGATGTTTGAAGGCGCCTGCGGTCCACTCAGTTCAGTTGTCGGGTTAATGAGTGTTCCTCATCTATCAAGAACTTCATCGATGAAGTCGATTTTAGACTTGTGCGCCGCCGATGGTAGCAGATTGCAAGTAATTTAAAACAAGGGGACGGTAATGCAATTAAAGAAAATGGTGGCCTGCTTGACCACGGGCTTGCTGGTGTCGTTTGGCGCCACAGCTGAGAATTATCGCTGGGACACCGTCGCGATGGGCGCCGGCGGCTACGTCTCGGGCATTATCACCAGCAAGACCGAGCGCGGCGTGGTATTCGCGCGCACCGACGTCGGCGGCGCTTACCGCTGGGATAGTCGTGACGAACGCTGGATCCCGCTGATGGACTGGCTCGGTGAAAGCTCCACCGGCCTGATGGGCGTGGAATCGCTGGCCCTCGATCCGAGAAACTCGGCCAACGTCTACATGCTGGCCGGTACCGAATACTTCAACAACGGCAAGACCGCCATCCTGCGCTCGACCGACTACGGCAAGAATTTCGACGTGATCGACGTGAGCGCCCAGTTCAAGGCGCACGGCAACGGCATGGGCCGCGGGAATGGCGAAAAGCTGCAGGTCGATCCAGGTTCGAGCAATGTGCTGTTCGTAGGAACCCGCCACAACGGCCTGTTCAAGAGCGTCGATTCGGGCAGCACCTGGAGCCGTGTCAATAGCCTGAATGTCAACGAGACGCCCAACGGTAACGGCATCAGCTTCGTGCTGCTCGATCCGACCAGCGTCACCCAGGGCACGGCCAAGCGCATCTTTGTCGGCGTGTCGCGCTACGGCTCGGTGGGACCGAGCCTGTATATGAGCAAGGACGGCGGCGTCACCTTCGCACCGGTCGCGGGCGCACCCGCCAACCTGATGCCGCAGCGCGCGGCCCTCACGTCCAAGGGCCGTCTGTATCTGACGTATGCCAACGGCGCCGGACCGCACCCGCAGTCCGAAAGCGAGCCGATGAACGTCGGCCAGATCTGGGAGTACAACACCATTGGCGGCGCCTGGACCAATGTCACGCCGGCCAACCGGCCTCACGCCTACGGCGGCATCAGCGTCGACCCGGCCAATCCCAAACACCTGGTGGCGTCGTCCTCCAACACCTACTGGACCCAGCGGATACTGCCAAGCGGGATCATGTACGGCGAGCGCTTCTACACGTCGCAAGATGCCGGCCGCACCTGGACCGACTTGGTGGAGCGCGGCGGCACCAACCTGACAATCGACCCGAACGGCGCCGAATGGGTCCAGGGCACGGCGATCAACTGGGCCGGCTCGATCGAGTTCGACCCCTTCGATACCAAGACCGTGTGGATGGGATGGGGCGGCGGCGTGTTCAAGACGAGCGACATCGACGCGACCAGGACCACCTGGAAGTTAGAGCCGCGCGGGATGGAAGAGGTCGCCGTGTTTGTCGCCGAACCCCTGCAGAACGGCGCGCTGGTGTCGGTCATCGGCGACGGCGACGGCTTCATCAACGCGGTGCCGGACCAGTACGGCGTGCTACACCAGCCGAGGATGGGCACCACGACCGGCCTGGCGATTGCCCCGCAGGCCGAGCATGTGATGGCGCGGGTGGGCGATGCCATCTACACCTCGACCAATACGGGGACAAGCTGGACGAAGGCGTCGAGCATGAATGGTTCGAAAGGCAATCTGGCGCTGTCGGCCGACGGTTTCGCGCTGCTGCACAGCCCGGCTAATTCGACCACCTCCTACCGCTCGACCGACTTCGGCACCAGCTGGACGCCCGTGACCGGCCTGGCCGTGAAGAATGCGCGTCCGCTGGCCGACCCGGTCAACCCGAACAAGTTCTACGCCTACGACCCGGACACCGGCAAACTGATGCTGAGCACCGACGGCGGCGTCTCGTTCAGTCTCAAGGCCCAGCTCGCCGGCGGCGGCTCGACCCTCCTGCGCGCCAACCCGGGCGTCGAGGGCGATCTGTGGGTGTGTATGGGCTCGAACGGCCTGAGCCATTCGACCGATTCGGGCGCGACCTTCACCCGTGTGGCAAGCATCGCTTCCTGCGCGGGCGTGGGCCTGGGCAAGGCAGCGCCGGATGCCACCTATCCGACCCTGTACATGTACGGCGCGGTGGGCGCCACGCGCGGCCTGATGCGCTCGACCGACAAGGGCGCGAGCTGGGTCCGCGTCAACGACGATGCCCACCAATATGGCTCGTCGGGCGCCTGGGTGACGGGCGACATGACCACCTACGGCCGGGTCTACATGGACACCAACGGCCGCGGCGCCGCCTACGGCCAGATCGACCCGGCCGGTGACGTGCAGGTGGTCCCGCAAGTGTATGTACCACCGCCCAAGCCCGCCGAATGCAAGTACGTCGTGACCGGCCAGTGGTGGGGCGGCGGTTTTGCCGTAGTGAGCATCACCAACACGAGCGCGTCCACCATCAACGGCTGGACGGTGAAATGGACCTACGCCGACAACACCAAGGTGGGAGACACGGTCTACAACGGGTTCGTGACCGGCCCAGCGCCGAACTACACGGGGACCGACGGCGGCGGCTGGAACCGTAACATCGGTCCGGGGCAAACCGCGTCGTTCGGCTTTGGCTTCAGCCAGGGAACGCAAAATCCATTGCCGGCACCGGCCGTCACCGGCGACATCTGCAAATAAGCCCCATCGAGACCACAAGGAATTACCATGAAAAAAGCTTTATATGCATTGATCGCCGGCGCCACCCTGGTGCTGGCAGGCGCCGCCCATGCCGGCGTCGTCAATTTCGATAACGTTGCCACCGGCGGCGACTTCACCAGCCTGAACGACATCAGCCCGCACTCCGGGCTGAACTGGAGCGCCGACTGGTACGCCGGCGACAACAGCATCGGCGGCTACGGTAACGCGGCCCACTCCGGCACGAACTACGCCGTCAACGGCTTCGGTTCCGACGCCGCCAGCGTCAGCAGCGCCACCGGCTTCAATTTCGCCGGCGCCTGGTTCGCCGCCCCGGTGGGCGTGGCCGACAAGGCCAGCTGGATCAACATCAGCGCCTACGATGCCGCCAACCAGCTCATCGGCAGCACCGGCAACGTCGCCATCGGCGCCAGCCACCTGTGGGTGGGCGCGGCCTTCGGCAACGTGTCGTTCCTGACCATCACGCGCGACAGCGGCTGGTATGTGATGGACGACTTCACCACCACCGCCGCCGCCACCACGGTGCCCGAACCCGGCACCCAGCTGACGCTGGGGATCGGCCTGCTGGCGCTGGTGGTGGCGCGGCGCAGGTCTGCGCGCTGAAGATTGCGTCAATCCTGGCCTTCACACAGTTTTGCTCTCCTTCACTGCGTGCTCGCGCAGTGATTTCACGGGGCAGCTTTGGCTGCCTCTTTTTTGGGGGCGCCCGGCATGGGTGCACTCGAGCGGGTCTTTTCGGAAATGTTTTTAGCGTACAAGTAAAATGAAGACGACGAAAGTACACCGGATCGCACTGTTATTCAACGCGAACAAGATATTCGATCACGAAGTCATTGCCGGCATTGCCGCGTATTTTGGAAGTACGCGCACGGCCTGGGATATCTTCGTGGAAGAAGATTTCCGATTGCGCCTGCCCGGCATCGAGCACTGGCAGGGCGACGCCATTATCGCCAATTTTGACGATCCGTCCGTGGCGGCGGCGTTGTCGCGCTGTCGTGTACCGGTGGTGGCGGTTGGCGGTTCCTATGCCGACCCGGCCAATTACCCGGCCGGGGTGCCCTACGTGGCGACCGACAATTTCAAGCTGATCGAACTGGCGCGCCAGCATCTGATCGATGTCGGGCTGCAGCGTCTCGCCATGTTCAGCGTTCCCGCCACCGAGGAAAACCGCTGGGCGCGGGAGCGCGAAAACGCCTTCCGCAACCTGACGCGGGGCGACCAGCTGGAACCGGAGATCTTCCGCGGCTGCGAAACCAGCGTCCATTCGTGGGACGAGGCGGTCCAGGGGCAGGTCGACTGGTTGCGCAGCTTGCCCAAACCGGTCGGCATCATCGCCGTCTCGGACGCGCGCGCACGCCAGCTATTGCAGGCCTGCATCGTCGCCGGCATCGAAGTGCCGGAACAGGTGGCGATCATCGGCATCGACAACGACCCGCTGGTGCGCAGGCTCACCCGCATACCGCTCAGCTCTGTGATCCAGGGCGCGCAGGAGATGGGGCGCGCGGCAGCCCATCTGATCGAGAAGATGTTGCACGGAGTGCGCCTGCCGAACACGCGGATCGTGGTGCCGCCGGCCGGCATCAACGTGTTCGCGTCCAGCCAGTACCAGCTGGTCAAGCATCCGAACGTGATGCGGGCGCGCCACTTCATCCGCCAGTATGCCTGCCAGGGCATCAAGACCGAACAGGTGGCCCAACACGTGGGCGTGTCGCGCTCTTCGCTCGATGCCGACTTTCGCCAGGAGCTGGGATGCAGCGTGCGCGACGTGATCCTGAGCTTCAAGCTCAATGCCGCCAAGGCCGCCCTGGAGAGCGGCGATTGCAGCATCGCGGACGTGGCGCTGGGCAGCGGGCTGACGTCCATCCAGCACATGCATCGGGTGTTCAAGCGCGAACTTGGCTGCACGCCGCGCGCCTACCGCGACCGCGTGCTCAGCGAGCGTGGACAGATGTCGCCAGCTTAGAAAATGTAGACACGAACGCGATGCGAGCCGGTTCTCGGTACAGCGCCATCGAAGCAGCTGATTGACCGGTATCGATAATAAAAGCAGGGAGACAAGACGTGCACCTCGAGCTCATTGAATGCGGCGGCAAGCTGCCCGCAGACCTTTCCATCTTCCGCCTTGCGCACAGCCAGGCCAAGCCGGCCGGATCCGGCCCGAGCGACGCGCGCCGGCACGCGCTGCCTTCCCGCGCAGCACGCGTGTTCCCCCTATTGGCGCGCTGCTTGTCGTGCGTTTTTGAAAACGTTTTCATGATGATAGCGAGGCGACGCCAGTCCATACATCCTTGACCAGGAACCATCGTCCATGCCGCGAACGCGAAGCGGGGCAGGGACCCATCTTTCCTTGTCATCGGCGCAGCCGGTGTCGAGCAATTTCAGCAAACGCAATAGAAAGGAACATTCCAATGAGGAGACATACCATGAGATTCCAGCACACGGCCATCGGCCTTGCCTGCGCCACGCTGCTTGCCGCCTGCGGGGGCGGTGGCAGCCAAGGCGATAGCGCCGGGTTGGCGCAGTCGATTTCCTTCCCATTCCCGGGCGGCCCTACCGTGGCGGTTCCGCCTGCCGTCACGAGCATCACGCTGAAAGCGACGGCCAGTTCCGGCCTCCCCGTGACGTACGTGACGAACACGCCGGACGTGTGCAGCGTCAGCGACGCCACCGTATCGCTGTTGAAGGCGGGCGAGTGCTCGGTGAACGCCAACCAGGCCGGCGGCGATGGCTTTGCCCCGGCCACGACGCGCCAGCTGTTCGTCGTTCCCAAGGGTTTTCAGACGATTACGGGCTTCCTCAACCCGGGGGCGCAGGCCATAGGGGCCTCGGTGACGGTGGCGGCAACTTCCAGCGTCGGTGCTCCCATCACCTTTAGCACCAGCACGCCCACAGTGTGCTCGGTTACCGGCACCACGGTGAAAACGCTGGCCGATGGGTTGTGCCTGGTCACCGCCACCCAGCCCGGCACAGATTACATAACGCCAGTTTCGGTGACCAAGACCATTGTGGTCGGCACCGCGCAAGGGCCTGCGGTCTCGTTCACAGCCGGCTACAAGCCAAACGATATCGGGCGTACCGCGGAAAATGGCAAGATCGATTGGTACGCCTCTGATACCAACAAGACCACCGTGGCCACCGACGGCAGCACCCGCACGTTCACCATGGATAAGACGTCGGCCACTGCTGGTTTCGGCGGCTACTTCGGTATCAGGATGATGGCGCCCACCCTGGAAAGTCTCCTCACGACCGGCGACACCACTGGCGGTGTGCGGATCGATTCCCAGAAGGCGATCAAGTTCGGCCTCCGGTTTAACCAGGAAATGATCGACGCCCAAAAGACCCGGATTCGCGTCTGGCTGTACCTCGGTCACTTCAACCGCAAGAACGGTGGCGCTTGCAACGTGACTCTGGAAAAGTTTATCACGCCAGTGTTGACGACGCCGATGACGGGTGTGCAGGAGCAGAGCATCGATCTGAAGACCTTCACCTTTGCGGAAAGTTGCGGGCTCACCAACCTCGACGCCTGGAATGAGCTGCAGAACTACCCGATCTCCAAGCTCGAGATCAACGTGCCTGATATCAACAATCAGAAGCCAAACGCGGGCACCACCGTCTACAGCACCAGCATGACGACGGGGAAAATCTACTTCCAGTGATGGCGCACGATGTTTCAGTCCCACCGCCGGGTGCGGTGAGCAGCCCAAGTACAACTAGATATTCAATAGGACAGAGATAATGAAGAAAATCGGTACAATGAACGAGCCCAAACCCCTCAGGCTGACCGCGCTGGCGTTCGCGGCGGCACAGGTCGCGGCGCTTTATAGCGGCGCCGCGCAGGCGCAAACGGCGCCAGCGGCGCCGGTTTCCAAGGACAAGGAGGCCACCACCGTGGTCGTCACCGGCCAGCGCGCGGCGATGCAATCGGCCACCGAGCTTAAGCAAAATGCAGAGGAAGTCCTCGACGGCGTCGTCGCCGAAGAGGCCGGCAAGCTGCCCGACAAGTCGATCACCGAGGTGCTGCAGCGCGTCGTCGGCGTGACCATGGACCGCAACAAAAATCGCGACACCCCGGAGATCTTCTCGGTCGAGGGTTCCGGCATTTCGGTGCGCGGCCTGACCTGGGGGTCGTCGACCTTGAATGGCCGCGAATCGTTCTCGGCCGGCAAGGCGGGACGCGAATTGAGCTGGGGTGACGTGCCGCCCGAACTGATGGCTGCGGTGGTCGTGCACAAAAACCCGCCGGCCGAGCTGGTCGAAGGCGGCGTCAGCGGCCAGGTCAACCTGCGCACCGCGCTGCCGTTCGACTACAAGGGCGATAAATTCTCGGCCTCGGCCAGCGTGAACCACAACGCGCTTGGCAGCCGGACCTCGCCCGCACTCTCGGGCCTGGTGTCGAAACGCTGGGAAAACAGCTTCGGCCAATGGGGCGGCCTGCTCAGTTTGTCGGGCAATGTGAGCAATACCCGCAACGACACGATCCAGGTCGACGCCTACTTTCCGCGCACCGACCTTGTCCCGGGACAGACCGTGTGGGTACCCAAATCGGGATCGTGGCGCACCAACACCAGCGAGAACAAGCGGTCCGGCATCTATGGCGCGCTGCAGTGGAAGAAGGCGAACCTGGAGTCGGCGCTCACCTATTTCCAATCGCGCTACGCGGAAAACGCTGTAGAGAGCGCACTGTACACAGGTCTCGGAGTTCCCGACATCTACCTGACCACGGTGAGCGACGCGGTGTACGACAGCCGGGGCGTATTGCAGAAGGGCAGGTACACCTATCCCCTCGGCGGCCAGGGCTCGAACCAGTTCGCGGCGGGGGGGCTGTTCTTCAATTCCAATCAAGCCTATTCCGAAAGGCAGACGCAAACCGGCGAGCTCGCCTGGAATGCCAAGTGGAAGATCGACGAGCGCTGGTCGGTCCAGAACGACCTGCAATGGGTCCATGCAACGGGCAAGAGTTTTAATAACGGCATCAACATGGGCACCTTCGTGCCGAGCATGAATATCGACCTGACCCGCAATCCCGGGGAGATCACCTTCGACGACGCGGCGAAGAAACACCTGGCCGAGCCGGGGAATTACTTCGTTCCCAGCATCGCGACATACAAGAACAAGGGCAAAGGCGACCTGTATGCATGGAAGACCGATGTGCGCTTCAAGTTTGACCATGATGTGCTGCGTGACCTGCGTTTCGGCGTGCGCCTGACCAAGCGCGATGCCAACTACACCAAGGCGACCGGCAACGAATGGTACCCTATCGACGAGTCGTGGGCGGTCCGGCCGACGGGCATTGCGGGCCAATTGCCCAATTTCAACGTAGATCAGGGCTGGCAAGGGCGCGCCAACTACGGCTACCTGAGCGATCCAAAGTACGCGGCCCTGATGCCGGTGGAACTCGCCAATTACGACAACTTCTTCAATGGCAAAGTCCCGGTGCCGGGCACCCTGGTGAAGCCGTCCATGGACGCGGTCAAGAACTACCCGGCCACTTACCAGAATCTGCTGGCGATAAAGAAGTATGTATGCCAGGACAACAACACCTGGCGGCAAAGGAACGACGACTGCTCGAAGCAGGGCGCCGACTGGGTGGCGTTCTCCTACGACGGCAACCCGAAAAACACCGTGCTGCAGTCTGAAAAGACCCAGGCGGCCTACCTGATGACGCGCTTCGGGTTCGACGATCTGCGCTTCCCGATCGAGGGTAGCGTCGGCGTGCGCGTGGTGCACACCGACACGACCGCCCACGGTTACACGGTGTTCAAGACGACCTACAACACCGACACGCCGGCGTCCACGCCGCGGTTCGGAAACATCGACCAGAAAATCGATTCCGGACACCGCTATCTCGATGTGCTGCCGAGTCTTAACCTGAAGATGGAATTGACCCCCAAGTTGCAAGCGCGCTTCGCGTTCGCCAAGTCGATGTATCGGCCGAAATTTGGCGACCTGGCCGAGTACGTTGAGTTGAGGCAAGAACTCAACCAGGCTACCGGCGAAATGACCTACCGGGGCTCGAACTATGGCAACGTCCAGCTGAAGCCGACCAGGGCCCACAGCTTTGACGCGACGCTCGAGTGGTATCCGGGCCACGGCTCGTCGCTGACGAGCGCCTTTTTCTACAAGGATGTGCGCGACATTATCTTGAAATCGGCCTATACCGGCGAGTACAACAGCCTGGCCGGCAACCCGCAAACTTTCTTGATCACCGCGCCGGAAAATGCAGCGGACGGTAAGGTGGCCGGGCTGGAACTTGCTGGCCAGACCTACTTCAACAACGTGCCAGGGTTGGAGGGCAAGCTGCCGGAGTGGGCCAAGGGCTTCGGCGTCTCGGCGAACTACACCTACATCGATAGCAAGCAGAAGCTGCACAAGCCGTTCCAACTGAAGTACTGCCCGGCCAAGGGCGCGTTCAACAACGCTTCCCTGAGCCTGTTCGGCTGCGACACCAACGGACTGCCGTTCACCGACATGCCTTTGCAGTATTTGTCGAAGAACGCCTTTAACGCGATGTTCCTGTATGACAAGGGGCCGCTGTCGATGCGTCTGGCCTACAGCTGGCGCAGTCGTTTCCTGCAGGGCGTGTCGGTCAATGGCACGAATGGCGATGACGGCGCCACCAGCGCCGATCCGACCCGGATCCTGACCAGCAACGGTAAAGACCAGATCAACGGCAAAGTTTACCCTGCAGGCACGAAGGTCGCTCCGATCGACGTCTCGTATGCCTTGCCGACCTGGCAGGAATCGGACGGACAGCTGGACTTCGGGGTCGACTACCGGTTCACTCCGAGGCTGCAGGCCAGCTTCTCGGCCAGCAACCTCACGGATCGCGTCATTAGGCAGACCCAGCAGCAGCATATCGGTAACATGATCCGTGCCTACTTCGAGCCTGGCCGCGCCTATCGCCTGTCGTTGCGCTACTCGTACTAAGGGGTACGGGTAGCAAGGGCAGCGGCGGTCCCGCTTGCGGGGCCGCCCCCGTCCAACAAGGCCAGTCCGGTTCGGACTGGTTCTTTGCGTGTGAAGCTTGTGCGCGCACCATGAGAAAAGGGACACCCATGTCCGATACGAGAATTCGGAAAGTCGTCATCGTCGGCGGCGGTACCGCCGGCTGGATGACGGCCGCGCCGCTGGTGCTTAGGCTGGGCGCCAGCTGCGAGATCGTGCTGGTCGAGTCGCCCGAGATCGGCACCGTCGGGGTGGGCGAAGCGACGCTGCCATCCATCCGCTACACTAACCTCGCCCTCGGCCTGGACGAGGCCGATTTCCTCAGCAAGACGCAGGCGACCTTCAAGCTCGGCATCGAGTTCCGGGACTGGGGGCAGGTCGGCAACCGCTTCTTCCACGGTTTCGGCGGTTTCGGCCCCCCGATCGAGAATCGGCCGGCCTATATGTACTGGTTGCACCTGTCGCGCTCCTTCAAGGATATGCCGTCGTACGAGCAATGGTCGATGGTGACGGCGATGGCGCAGAGCAACTGCTTCGCGCCGCCACACGACGCGCTGCCATCGATCACCGACAGCTATAGCTACGCCTACCATTTCGACGCCGGCCTGTATGCCGCCTATTTGCGCGACTATGCCATGTTGCGCGGCGTGGCGCGGATCGAAGGCATGATCGACGGCGTCGAACAACACCCCGAGACCGGCTTCATCACCGCCCTCAAGCTGCGCGACGGGCGCCGCGTCGAAGGCGACCTGTTTGTCGATTGTTCGGGCTTTCGGGGCCTGCTGATCGAGGGCGTGTTCAAGGCCGGCTACCAAGACTGGAGCGCCATGCTGCCTTGTAACAGCGCGCAGGCCGTGCCATGCGCCAAGGCCGCGCAGCTCACGCCCTACACGACATCGACCGCCAAGAGCTCCGGCTGGACCTGGCGCATCCCGCTGCAGCACCGCACCGGCAACGGCCATGTGTACTGCGATGGCTTCACCACCGACGAGGAAGCGGGCCGCGTGCTGCTCGAAGGCCTCGACGGCGAAGCGCAGGGCGAGCCGCGCCAGCTGCGCTTTACCACCGGCCGGCGCCGCAAGTCCTGGATCAAGAACTGCGTCGCCATCGGTTTGTCGAGCGGCTTTCTGGAGCCGCTCGAATCGACCAGCATCAACATCATCGAACAGGCGGTCGGCTGGCTGCTCCAGTATTTCCCCCATCGCGATTGCCGTCCCGAGCTGGCTGATGAATTCAACCGCCTGGTCGCGGAACGCTTCGAGTACGTGCGCGACTTCATCGTCTTGCATTACAAGGTCACCCAACGGTCCGATTCGGCATTCTGGCGCTACTGCGCCGACATGCCGATTCCCGACACCCTGAGGCACCAGATCGAGCTGTTCCGCGAAACCGGGCGCATCGTCGTCTACGATCCGCACGGCTTTTCCGTGGACTCGCACGTGTCGCTGCTGATGGGCCTGGGCGTGGTGCCGAAGGTGGACGATCCGATCATCGACACCTTGCGGTTCGACCAGCTGGTGAGGCATTTCGCCAGCCGGCGCGAGATCATTACGCAAACGGTCAAGGCGATGCCAGAGCACGCGCACTACATTTCCCGGCACTGCAGGGCGCCATGACGCTTCCATTCAATGCGAAGCGCGGCCAGCGGTTTGACGAGTGACTTTTAAGCGACGACACACACACGCAGGAGTGATCTTGAAACGACGACAATTACTGAAGCATTTGGGCGCGGCGATTCCAGCCGCCGCCCTATCGCCTTATGCGCGCGCCGCCGAGGCGCTGACGCAAACTGGCATGGGACCGATCGCGGCCGGCCCGTTCGCGCCGACCTGGGATTCGTTGGAGAAATACCAGACGCCGGACTGGTTCCGCAACGCCAAGTTCGGCATCTGGGCGCATTGGGGCCCCCAGTGCGAACCGGAACATGGCGACTGGTATGCGCGCGGCATGTACGAGGAAGGCAGTGGTCACTACCGCTACCATGTGGAGAAGTACGGCCACCCGTCCAAGTTCGGCTTCAAGGATGTGATCCACCAGTGGAAGGCGGAGCGCTGGGATCCGGACGAGTTGGTGGCCCTGTACAAGAAGGCGGGGGCCAAATACTTCATGGCGCTGGCCAACCATCATGACAATCTCGACCTGTACAACAGCCGCTACCAGCCGGAATGGAATTCCACCAAGGTCGGTCCGGGCAAGGACTTGATCGCCGGCTGGAGCAAAGCGGCGCGCGCCAACGGCATGCGTTTCGGCGTGAGCGTGCATGCGGCGCGTACCTGGACCTGGTTCGAGGATGCGCAGGGCGCCGACAAGAGCGGCCCTTACGCCGGCATTCCCTACGATGGCAAATTGACCCGCGCCGACGGCAAGGGCACGTGGTGGGAAGGGAAGGATCCGCAGGCGCTGTACGCGCAAAACCATGCGCGGGGCGCCGCCATTCCGGACAAGGATTATTGCGATAAATTCTTCAACCGCACGCGCGACCTGATCGACAACTATGATCCGGACATGGTGTATTACGACGATGCCGTGCTGCCCTTGTGGCAGTTCAGCGACGCCGGGCTGCGCTTGACGGCGCACATGTACAACCGCAGCATCGCAAGGAAGGGCAGGAACGAGGCTGTCGTCAACGGCAAGATCCTCAATGAACAGCAGCGCCGCAGCATGGTGTGGGACATCGAGCGCGGCCAGAGCCACCAGATCGAGCCCTTGCCATGGCAGACCTGCACCTGCATCGGCAGCTGGCACTACGACCGGCCGCTGTACGACCGCAAGGGCTACAAGAGCGCGCAGACGGTGGTGCAGACGCTGATCGACGTGGTCAGCAAGAACGGCAACCTGCTGCTGAGCGTGCCGGTGCGCGGCAACGGCACCATCGACGAGCAGGAGCGCGCCATCGTCGAGGAAATCGGGCGCTGGATGGCGGTCAATGGTGAAGCCATCTACGACACCCGCCCCTGGGCCGTGTACGGCGAAGGGCCGGTGGCGCTGGAGGCGGCCACGCCGAAGACGGGCGCAAGCTTCACCGAAGGCAAGGGCAAGCCGTTCTCCGCGGCCGATGTGCGCTTCACCGCCAAGGGCAAGACCGTGTTCGCCTTCGTCATGGGCTGGCCGGCATCGGGCAAGGTGTCGATCGAGGCCATGGGCAGCGCCAGCCCGCACCTGGCCGGCCCCATCCAGCGGGTGGAGCTGCTCGGTGGCAAGCGCGCGCTGGCGTTCGAGCAGACCGCCGAGGGCTTGCAGGTGACCCTGCCCGCCAATATGCCCGCTCTGGCCTACGCCAGCGCCTTGAAAATTTCTTGAGGCCGGCGCGTGCCGCCGCCAGCGGTTTGAGGCCTGATTTTGAAGTGACGACACACACACAGGAGTGATTTTGAAACGACGTCAATTATTGAAGCATCTGGGCGCGGCGATTCCAGCCGTCGCCCTGGCGCCTTATGCGCGCGCCGCCAGCCCGCTGACCCATGTGGGCACGGGGCCGATCGCGGCCGGGCCGTTCGCGCCGACCTGGGAGTCGCTGTCGACCTACCAGACGCCGGACTGGTTCCGCAACGCCAAGTTCGGCATCTGGGCCCACTGGGGACCGCAGTGCGAAGCGGAACATGGCGACTGGTATGCGCGTGGCCTGTACGAGGAAGGCAGCGATCACTACCGCTACCATGTGGAGAAGTACGGACACCCGTCCAAGTTCGGCTTCAAGGATGTGATCCAGCAGTGGAAGGCGGAGCGCTGGGATCCGGACGCCCTGCTGGCACTGTACAAGAAGGCCGGGGCCAAGTATTTCATGGCGCTGGCCAACCATCATGACAACCTCGACCTCTACAACAGCCGCCACCATCCGGACTGGAATTCCACGAAGATCGGCCCGAAAAAGGACCTGATCGGCGGCTGGCGCCGCGCGGCGCGCGCCAATGGCATGCGCTTCGGCGTCAGCGTGCACGCGGCGCACGCCTGGACCTGGTACGAGACGGCGCAGGGCGCCGACAAGAAAGGTCCGCTCGCCGGTGTTCCCTACGACGGCAAGCTGACCCTTGCCGATGGCAAGGGTACCTGGTGGGAAGGACGCGACCCACAGGCGCTGTATGCCCAGAACCATCCCTTGAGCAAGAGCGGCGGCGATGGCGGCGTGTGGCACGATCAGTGGCACTGGGGTGGCGGCGCGGCCATTCCCACCAAGGCCTGGTGCGAGAACTTCTTCGACCGCACGCGCGACCTGATCGACAACTACGATCCGGACATGGTGTACTTCGACGATACCGTGCTGCCGTTCTACCCCTTCAGCGACATTGGCCTGCGCCTGACGGCGCACATGTACAACCGCAGCATCGCCAAGAAGGGCAAGAACGAGGCTGTCGTCAACGGCAAGATCCTCAATGAACAGCAGCGCCGCAGCATGGTGTGGGACATCGAGCGCGGCCAGAGCCACCAGATCGAGCCCTTGCCATGGCAAACCTGCACCTGCATCGGCAACTGGCACTACGACCGGTCGCTGTACGAGCGCAAGACCTACAAGAGCGCGCAGACGGTGGTGCATACGCTGATCGACGTGGTCAGCAAGAACGGCAACCTTCTGCTGAGCGTGCCGGTGCGCGGCAACGGCAGCATCGACGAGCAGGAACGCGCCATCGTCGAGGAAATCGGGCGCTGGATGGCGGTCAACAGCGAGGCCATTTATGACACCCGCCCGTGGGCCATGTACGGCGAAGGGCCGGTGGCGAAGGAGGCGGCCACGCCGATGTCGGGCGCCGGTTTCAACGAGGGCAAGGGCAAGCCGTTCTCGGCGGCCGACGTGCGCTTCACCGCCAAGGGCAAGACCGTGTTCGCCTTCGTCATGGGCTGGCCGGCAACGGGCAAGGTGTTGATCGAGGCCATGGGCAGCGCCAGCCCGCACCTGGCCGGCCGCATCCAGCGGGTCGAGCTGCTCGGCAGTAAGCGCGCGCTGGCGTTCGAGCAGACCGCCGAGGGTTTGCAAGTGACCCTGCCCGCCAATATGCCCGCTCTGGCCTACGCCAGCGCCTTGAAAATCTCATGAGAAGGCCGGCCTTGGGGCCGGCTTTCAACCGGAGTCAGTTTATGAAGAAACAACTTGCCGGCTTCATCGCCGTGCTGCTGTCCTGCCCGCTGGCGCAGGCTGCGCCACCCGCCTTCGCCGGCATTTTCAGCGACCACGCGGTGCTGCAGCGCGGCGAACCCCTGACCGTGTGGGGCCGGGCAACACCCGGGCTGCCGGTCAAGGTGAGCCTGGCCGGCGCCACGGCCGGCGCCAGCGCTGGCGCGGACGGGCGCTGGCGGGTGAGCCTGCCGGCGATGGCGGCGGGCGGGCCACACACCCTGTCCGTCAGCGGCGCCGACGGCGCCACCACGCTCAAGGACATCATGATCGGCGATGTCTACCTGTGCGGCGGCCAGTCGAACATGGAGTTTCCGGTGCGCCTGTCGACAGGCGCCTTGGATCAATTTCCCGGCAATCCCGACCTGCGCTTCATCAACGTTCAAGCCACCACGGAAGCCGCGGTCCAGCAGGACCTGAAGCAGCCGGTGGCATGGACGGTGGTGACGCCGAAGTCGGTCGGCGAGGCCTCGGCGGCGTGCTACCACATGGCGCGCCGGCTGCAGCAGAGCCAGAAGGTGGCGGTTGGTTTCATCAAGTCGACCTGGGGTGGCACCACCATCCAGGGCTGGATCAGCCCCTCCTCGCTGCAAACCCTGCCCGACTACGCCAGCCGCGTTGCGGCGCTGGCGGACATGGCTGCGAATCCGCCCAAGGCGATGGCCGACGAAGCGCGCCGCCACGATCAGTGGTGGGAGGCGCATGACCCGCAGGCGAAGGCGCAGCACGCGTGGCGCACGCCGCAGTTCGACGACGCGGCGTGGCCAAGCCTGACCTCCGAGTCCCTGGCGGACTTCGAGGGCGCCGCCTGGTTCCGCACCAGCGTGACCCTGACCGAAGCGCAGGCAAGGGCGGCGAATGGCGTCCAGCTCGGCCCCGTCGATAACCATGACAGCACCTGGGTCAACGGTGTGCGCGTGGGCGGCGGCAGTGTCCACTGGATGTGGCGCGACTACGCCGTTCCCGCGGGCGTGTTCCAGCCGGGACGCAATGTGATCGCCATCCGCGTGCTCGCTGGCAAGCGCGGCGGCTTGACCGGGAAGGCGGAACAGCGCGGCATCCGGACATCGGACGGGCAGTTCATTGCCCTGTCCGCGCCCTGGAAATACCAGTTGGGCATGCGCGCGTCAGGTCTCTCGATTCCAGCGGCGCCGTGGGAAGTACCGAACAGTCTGTCGACCCACTACAACGCGATGATCGCGCCGCTGGCCGGCTACAAGTTCAAACTGGCGGCGTGGTACCAGGGCGAGGCCAACACGGGGGCCGCGCAGGAGTACGAGACCTTGCTGCCGCTCCTGATCGCCGACTGGCGCAAGACCTTCGCCCAGCCGCGCTTGCCCTTCCTGGTGGTCCAGCTCACCGCGTTTGGCGCGGTCGCGGCCAAGCCCGGACGATCGGACTGGGCGCAGTTGCGGGAGGCCCAGGCCAGGACCGTGCGCAAGGACCCGTATGCCGGTTTGGCGGTCACCATTGATATCGGTGACCGCAGCGACATTCATCCCCCGCAGAAAGCCGTGATCGGCGAGCGCCTGGCCCGCGCGGCGCGCGCGCTGGCCTATGGCGAAGCGATCGCGCCGGGCGGCCCGGAAGCGGCCGCCGTGAAGCGCGCAGGGGAGGACCTGGTGCTCACCTTCAAGAACACCGGCGGGGGCTTGCGCACCTATAGCTCCGGCCACGCGATCGGGTTCGAAGCCTGTGCCGGCGCCGTGTGCCAGTTCGTGCTGGCCGTGCCGCAAGGGGACACGGTGACGCTGAAAGGCGCCAACCAGCCAGGCACCACGCATGTGCGCTATGCCTGGGCCGATGCGCCCTATGTGAATCTGTACAGCGCCGACGACTTGCCTGCCGCGCCGTTCGAGATGGCGCTGTAGTAGGGAAAATGACATGCGCATCAAGTTGAGCTTTCCCCTGGGACGCGACCGCTACTGGCATCAACAGATGTACCCGACGGCGGCGGCCCTTGTCGCGGCGCTGCAAGCGCGGCGCTTTCAAGCTTATGTCGATCTGATCATGGTGAGAGACCAGAAAAGGAAGGTGGTCAAGCTCCAGGTGCAATGAAGGCTGCGCCGTCGCCGCTCGGCGGCGCGGCAAGCGGCACTGGCCGCGGCATTCCGCACATCGATTGTGCGTCCGGCAATTTCCCCGGGCGACAGGAAGCGCGCCTTGCGCCGGTCAAGGCGCCGCTTCCGTTTCACCGCGCCGGACCATGTCCGGCGCGGCGGCCGGCCAGCGTCGCAGCGCTGTCGTCCATACCGGCATATCAAAACTATCATCCATTTCTGGAGGAGCACAATTTGAAACCGACATCCAACGCCAAGCTCGTCGTCACTACCCTGCTGGCCGGTTTTCTGGCCGGCATGCTGGCCGGCTGCAGCGGCGGCACCGATACCGCCGCGGTCAGCGCCGCGCCGGGCGGCCGCGTCGCCATGGGCGGCCCGGCGGCCACCAGCTATACCAGCGTGAAGTGGGGCGGCGGCGGCTTCGTCACCGGCATCGTCTACCATCCGACGACCTCGAACGTCAGGTACGCCCGCACCGACGTTGGCGGCGCCTACCGCTGGGAACCCGGCACAGGGTCGTGGCTAGCCATCACCGACGGCGTCGGTTTCGGCGGGCCCGATCAGAAATCCCACGACGTCGAGAGCATCGCCGTCGATCCGACCAACGACCAGAAGCTCTACCTCGTTGCCGGTAATAAAGATAATGCCGGCGGCCGCATCTATATTTCCAGTGATCGCGGCAACAACTGGACCTGGGTCACCCTGCCCTTCACGGTGGGGGGCAACCAAGAGGGCAGGGGCACGGGCGAACGCCTGCAACTCGACCCCACCAATCCGTCGACGATGTTCTACGGTTCGCGCACGGCAGGCCTGTGGAAGAGCTCGAACTCGGGCCTCACCTGGTCCCGGCTCAACCTGGGGAGCGTCACGATGAGCGGCAACAGCGCGATGGGCGTCCAGTCAGTCATCTTCGACAACTCGAGCGTGGGTGGCGGCCAGACCACCTGGATCATCTATGCCGCCGTCGCCCCGGACTACGCCAGCGCGGCGGGCCTGACGTCGAGCCTGTACAAGTCCGTCAATGGCGGTTTCTCGTGGACCCCGGTCACGGTCCCGACCCCGGCGACCGGCTACTACATCCCGCACATGGTACGCTCGACCGACGGCACTTACTACGTGATATTCAACGAGAAGCGCGGCCAGGGCGTCACCGGCCCCAGCTATCTCTACAAGTACGTGGCCTGGAACGGCACCTGGACCCAGCTCAACAGCTCAAACAGCGCCGGATTCGGCGGCGTGTCCATCCACGGTAGCGGGTCGACCACCCGCGTCGCGCTCGCCCTGACCGGTTGGGCGAACACGACGAACCAGCAAGTCCAGTTGTCCGACGACGCCGGCGCCACCTGGCGCGAAATCGAGTACGGCATGGGCCATACCCCGACCGCCACCCACACGCGCGGCTGGAACGAAGACATCGAGATCGACCCGTTCAACCGCGACCACATCGCGCACCTCGGCGGCGAAGGCATCGTCGAGACCTGGAACGCGTCGTCGGCCACGCCGTGGTGGAACAACACGGTCCCCGGCATCGAGGAGACCGCCACCCTGGGCCTCGTCACCCCGCCGGCCGGCGCGACGTACAAACTGATCGACAGCGCCGGCGACATCGGCGCCTGGGTCTATACGGACCTCACGACGAGGACGACCAAGGGCCCCGTAACCTTTGCAAGCAATAGCACTTCGGCCGACATGGCGTGGTCCGACCCGCAATACATCGCCACCTCGATGCAAGACAATCGCCCCGAACCCAAGATCGGCATGGGCTATTCGTCCGGCGACGGCGGCATTACCTGGACGCAGTTCCCTACGCTGCCTGCCGGCGCCGCGGCCAACGGGAGCAACGTGTCCAACCTGATCGTCACCGCACGCAACAAGGTGGTCTGGGCGCCGCCCAATGTGGTACCGTCCTATACCACCAACAACGGCGCAAGCTGGACCGCGACCAATCTGCCTGCCCCTTCCACTTCAAATATGGGCGGACTACCTCACGCGTACCGCCTGAAGGCGGACCGCAAGAACCCGAACAAGGTCTATGCCTACGATCAGGGCGGCGAGTGGTGGGGCAACCCGGGCAAGGTGTACGTCTCGACCGATGGCGGCCACAACTTCACGCTGAGCCAGGGCTCGGTGGCGGCGAATCTGGAATCCAATGCCTTCGGTACCACCTCGATGGAAGTCAACCCCAACGCCGAGGGCGACATCTGGCTGGCCGACGGCAACGCCGTGTACCACTCGCTCGATTCCGGCGCGACCTGGACCAAGGTGGGCAACTTTGCGTCGATCTTTAACCCCGGCCAGACCGAACCTGCCACGTTTGGCGCCAGCTCGATCGCGCTGGGCAAGGCGGCGCCCGGCGCCACCTACTCGGCCACAGTCTACGTGGTGGGCGTGATCAACGGCGTGTGGGGCGTGTACCAATCCGACGATGGCGGCGCAAGCTGGACGCGCTTCAATGACAACGCGCACCAGTACGGCGGCATCGGCGCGATGGCGGGCGACTGGAACACCTACGGACGCATCTATTTCGCTGGTGCCGGCCGGGGTGTGCTCTACACCAACTAAGTGGTAGGACCGTCAACGGCAAGCCGCGGCCCGTAGCCTGGGCCGCACACGCACACGCACACAATCCGACGATGGCGGTGCGACCTGGACGCGCTTCAACAATGATACGCACCAGTACGGCGGCATCGGCGTGATGGCGGGGGACTGGAACACCTATGGGCGCATCTACTTCAGTGGTACCGGTCGCGGTCTGATCTATACCAACTGAGTGACATTCGCCGATTTCTGACTCCGGTTGAAACCCCGGCCTTCAGGCCGGGGTTTCGCGTAGCGGTTTGGAGGGGGGCGCCGAGCCGGGGGCGCCGAGCCGGGGGCGCCGAGCCGGGGGCGCCGAGCCGGGATGCAAACCCCTTCCAAACCTTATTCAGTTCGACAGGCCTGAAGGCCTGTCGCATTTCAGTTGTTTTTTCTTGGAGATTCAATATGAACAAGAAGCAAATCATCGCCCTCACCAGCGTGCTGGCTGCCCTGGTGGCCGGCTGCGGTGGCGGCAGTGAGAGTGCCGGCGTAGCGGGGACAACCAGCGCCAGCAAGATGGGCGGCGCGGCCCCCGTCAAGGCAACCCGATGGGCAAGCGTGAAGTTCGGCGGAGGCGGCTACGTCCCCGGCGTGATTTACCATCCGACCAGCCCGGACGTGATGTACGCCCGCACCGACATCGGTGGCGCCTACCGTTGGGATGCTCCCACCAAAGCCTGGGTGGCCATCACGGACATGTTTGGCATTACCGACAGCTTCCACCACGGCAGCGAGACCATGGCCCTCGATCCGAACGACGACAAGCGTGTCTACATGAGCACCGGAATGTACGTCGACGTTACCCGCAACGCGCGCCTGTACATTTCCACCGACCGCGGCGACAACTGGCAGCGCGTCGATCTGCCTTTCCCGGCGGGCAGCAACGCCCCGGGCCGCGCGATCGGCGAGCGCCTGATGGTCGACCCGAACAAGCCTTCGATCCTGTACTACGCCACGCGCACAAGCGGCCTGTGGAAGAGCGGCGATTATGGACAGACCTGGAACCAGGTGCAGTCGCTGGCTTCGTATACGATGAACAAGGCGCAAATCGACGCCGTACAGTTTGGCGGGGTGGTCGGTGTCCACCAGGTCATCTTCGACACCAATACCAAGGGTACCGGTAACGCCACGCAGACGATCTACACGGCCGTCGGAAAAGACTATGCCGCCGTGGCAGGGCTGAGCCACAGCATGTACAAGACCACCGACGGCGGGGCGACCTGGAGTGGCGTCGCCACCCCTGCCGACGTGGCCGGCTTTACCATCCCCCACATGGTGCGCAACAAGGACGGAATGATGTACGTGGCCTTTACGAAGGAAACCGGTCCTGGCGCCGGCGGCGCGTCGAGGCTGTACAAATTCGACGGCAGCAACTGGACCCTGCTGAAGAAGTATAACCCCGAGACCTGGGGCGTCAACTTCGGCATGGGCGGCCTGTCGGTGTCCGGCACCGGCGCCACCACCCGCATCGCGCTGGGCGTCACCAATTCCTGGGGCAACTGGGAAGGCCAGCCGGTGGTGCAGCTGTCGGACAACGCCGGCGCCACTTGGCGCGAGATCTCCGCGATGGCGCCGCACAGCGGCACTTTCGACGGCTGGTCGGGCTGGGTCGACGACGTCGAGATCGACCCGAACAACCCTGAGCACATCCTGCATGTGAGCGGCGGCGTGTGGGAAACCTGGAATGCCTCGGCGGCCAAGCCGACCTGGACCTTCGTCCCGGCAGGCATGGAAGAAACCGCGACGATGGCGCTGATGGCGCCGCCTCCGAGCGCCAACTACACCCTGCTGCGCAGTATGGGCGACACCGGTACCCACATCCAGGAAGAACTGACCAAGGCGCCCACGCGCATGACCCCGCGAAACTTTTTCAGCGGCAACACCTACTTCTCCGACATGGCCTGGTCCGATCCGGCCTACATTGCAACGATCGGCAAACCTGTCTCGAACAATCCGGCCGCCGGCGCCTACTCGACCGATTCGGGCGTGACCTGGACCAGATTCGCGACCAACCATCCGGATGCAACGGGCAACATGACCGGGGTATCGAACATTGCGGTCACCAAACCCGGTCATATCGTCTGGGCGCCGTCCCACGCGGTGCCGGCCTATACGACCGACAACGGGAAGACCTGGACCTACACCAACCTGCCGGCCTTGAAGCGCCTGGGCCCTGACCGCTCCTACCGCCTGGCGGCCGACCGCAAGAACCCGAACAAGGTGTATGCCTACAACGCGGGCGGCGTCTGGTTCGAACAATGGGGCTCAAAGCCGAGTTTCTACACTTCCACGGACGGCGGCCGCACCTTCACCTTGAGCGCCACCTTCGCGGCCCAAACATGGAATACCGAGACCCAGTACACATCGATCGCGGTCAATCCAAACGCCGAAGGCGACATCTGGATCGCTGACGGAAGGAGCATCCTGCACTCGGTCGATTCTGGCGCTAGCTGGACCAGGCTGAACGTGACTGCGCCGATCTTTGGCCAGTCGACCTGGTGGCCGGATGTGTACGGCGCCACCTCCATTGCATTGGGCAAGGCGCCAGTTGGCGCCACGTATTCGGCCTCGGTGTACGTGGTCGGCGTGGTCAACGGCGTATGGGGCGTGTACCGTTCGGACGACGCTGGCGCCAACTGGACCCGCTTCAACGACGACAAGCACCAGTACGCCGGTATGGGCGCCCTGGCGGCCGATCATAGGGTCCCTGGCCGCCTGTACGCCGGCGCCTCCGGCCGCGGCGTCGTGTTCAGCTACTGACGCGCCATGCCCGCTCTGTGCGCCAGCCCTTTGGGAGCGCACGGGCGGGCCTGCCGACCCAAGCACACCTGTATGAATCCTCCCAATTTGGAGAACACAATGAAGTCCATGAAATTCAAAAACATCCTCGCCGCACTGGCCCTCGGTTGGGCCGCGGTCGCTGGTAATGCCGGCGCCGCCGTCCTGACCTTCGACAGCCTGACCAGGTTCGGATCCTATGGAAACGGCGAAGCGCTGCTCGGCAGCATGAGCGCCAGCGGCCAGAGCCTGAGTTACCAGGAGTCGGGCTTTGTGCTGACCCTGACCACACCCAACGCGCCGGACGGCGCGGCCCACATCGGCGACGGCACCTATGAACCGCAGACCTTCAACTGGCATGACGGTATCGAAAATGGCGTGGATTCCTTCGTGACGCTGACCCGCGTGGGCGGCGGCCTGTTCAATCTGATCAGCTTCGATTACTACACGGACTGGAGCGTCCTGTCGGCCGATGGCAGCCAGGTCGGAGAGCTGCAGGGCTGGGACAGCTGGACCACGAGGCTGAACGGCATCAGCGAGCTGCGTCTGAGCTCCGGCGCCTACAATGAAATCGACAACGTCAATGTGGAAACTGCAAGCGCCGCCGTTCCGCTGCCGGGCACCCTGCCGCTGCTGTTGAGCGGCTTGATCGCCTGCGCGGTGGTGCGTCGTCGCCGTCAGTAACTTGGGCCGGGCGCGGATTGCCGTCCGATGTTAGCACTCGACGGTGTCCTGCGCGAACGGCGAACGTCTGTGAACCCGAACAGAACGTTCCCCCGCGCGACAGCCTTGCTCAACGCCGCCAGCGAAATAGGGGGCTTTATGGCGGCGGCTCCCGCGCCTCCTTTTTGCATACTTCCCGGAATGCGTGCCTTGAAACTGATCTTGCCGAATCTGGACCAGTCGCGCAATGTCGGTTTGCCGTTGCGGTCTGTGAAGGGCAGGGCGGTCGATGCTTGGGGATAGGCATCGCTGTCGGACAGGACGAATTCCAGCCGCTGAACCTTCGCCGGCCATGCTGGACGCGATCGAACCGATCGTGATGCGGCGTAACCGCTTCAAGTGCGACCACGGCTGGGACATCGACCTGGACGACGGCGCCTCGAACTACGTCATCAAAGAGAACCTGATGAATTCCATCCTTGTCGATCCGGAGGGTGTCGAGCAGATAAATCAAAAAGTATTATGTATAAGTGAATTTTGCGAATTGATTGTGCAGGAACAGCCTGCCAAACTCCGCGCTCAAAGTCGCGCCATGCTGCTTTGTACCGGCCGATCCGGCGTCTCCGCCGTAGGTTTATAAAGAAAACGCTAAGGGAATCTTACGATGCGCGAGCACATCTATTGGCCGCTATTGATCGCGGCATTGACCGTTCTGCCCGCCGGGATGGCCGCGGCCGAATCATCCGGCATTCAACGCATCGAGCTGAAGGGGGACGCCGGCGGCAAGCGCTTCGATGGCATCGGCATTGTGGACGGTGGCGGGGCCACGTCCGTCCTGCTGAAGGACTACCCGGAGCCCCAGCGTAGCCAGATCCTGGACTTGATGTACAAGCCCAAGTTCGGCGCATCGGTGAGCGCTTTGCTGGTTGAAATCCCCGGCGACGGCAACTCGACCCAGGGCTCGATGCCCAGCCATATGCATACCCGGAACGACCTCGATTACACGCGCGGCTATACCTGGTGGGTGATGCGGGAGGCAAAGAATCGAAATCCCGCACTCACCCTGGATGCCACGGCCTGGAGCGGTCCAGGGTGGCTCGGCGACAATGGCAAGCGTTTCCCGCAACAGGGACGCAATGCGAACGAGCCGGAGTTTTTTTCGCCGGACGCGGCCGATTATTACGTGAGCTGGCTCAAGGGAGTGCGCGCGGTGTACGGGCTGGAGCTCGACGCGATCGGCAGCCGCAATGAAAAGGGTGTCAGCTACGATTTCGTCAAGACGCTGCGCGCAAGGCTGAACGCGAATGGCTACGGCAATGTGAAGATCCACAGTTTCGACAATTGGTACAATCCAAATAAGTATGATTTCGTCAAGGATATGCCTGGCGATAAGGAACTGCGCGATGCCATCGACATCATCAGTGCCCACGTCAACGTGCTCGATAAATACAAGGTCCCGCCAGCAGTGCGGGAAGCGGCCGCCAGCATGGGCAAACCCTTGTGGAATACCGAGGGACACGTGTACATCGCGGGCTATGAGGGGGCGATCGGCGTGGTTCGCGCCTTCAACGAAAACTACATCCATAACGGCATTACCAAGATCGTCAACTGGTATGGCATCGCCGGCCTCTACACCACGGAGCCCTATAACGGCGAGAAGGAAGCTGCGATCCGCGCGAACTGGCCGTGGAGTGGCCACTACCGCGTCAATCCGCACGTGTGGGCCTATGCCCACTACGGCCAGTTCACGGAGGCCGGCTGGACCTACCTGAACGGGGCAAGCGGCGAACTGGCCGGCGGCGGCAGCTTCGTCACCCTCATGTCGCCCCATAAGGACTTCAGCGTCATCATCGAAACCAGGGAGGCCAAGGCGCCGCAGCAGCTGCGCCTCGAGGTGGGCGGTGGCTTGTCCACGCAAGACCTGTCGGTCTGGCGCAGCAATGAGAAGGAGCAATTCGTCCGCCTTGCCGATCTCCGGCCACAGCAGGGCGTGGTTACGCTCGCGCTGGATCCGAATTCCATCTATTCGCTGACAACGACGCGGGGCCAGCAAAAAGGCGAATTTCCCGACGTCCCCGCGCTGAAGGCTTTCCCGTTCCCGTACCGTGAGACTTTCGAGCAGTACGCGCGGCCCAAGGAATGGGGCCATTTGCCGCGCTATTTCGCGGACATTGCGGACGCATTCGAACTGGCGTCCTGTCCGGGCGGGAAGGGCAAATGCCTGCGGCAGGCCGTTCCCGTACCCACCCATTCCTGGGCGCCGGAATGGAAGCCTTATACCATCATCGGCGACGACCAGTGGTCGGACTACGAGGTCAGCGCCGATGTCTACCTGAACCCCGGTGACACGGCGGGGGTGATGGGGCGCATCAATCATGTGGGAACGGGTTTCGGCGTCGTCCCGAAAGGCTACTTCCTGCAATTGAGCGAGAGCGGCCAGATCGAGTTGGTGGTGGTGCGCGGACCGGCAGACAAAAAGGCGCTGGTGGGCGACGCCGAGCAGCAGGCTTTGATCAAGGCGCGGAATGAAGCCAGCGAGGGCGGAGAGAAAGTGCTCGCTGTCGCGCAGGTGCCGGGAGTCGGTGCGAAGCGCTGGCATCACTTGAAGCTACAGTTCAAGGGCGCTGCGATCACGGGCTACGTGGACGGCAAACCGGTCCTCACCGCGACAGACGGTTTGTACGGCAAAGGAATGGCGGGCTTGATGGCGGGGGCGGACGCGCAAAAGCTCAGCATGCCGTATTTCGACAACGTGACGGTAAATCAGGTCAACGGCCCCCTGCCTGGACCTGCGGCCGCTCTGCCTGGGCAGGGACCGATTTATCGCCGCCCGAAATAGTTCGCGACCCAATAACAATTCTGTACGGGACATGCATGCCGCTCATTCGTCAACCGCTTCGATCAGCGCGCCCGCTTCGAGGTAAAGCGTGATGTTGCTCTTGAGCCTGATCGACGCCGACAGGTAGCGCCCCGGCGGAAAATAGACGGTGCCGGCGGCCGCGGCGGCGGCAATGGCGGCATTGACCGCCGGCAAATCGGGCGTGGTGCGCCACGAATGGCCGACCTGGCCGGCCCACTCCCATGGCTTGCTCATGCCCCATTCGCATATGCTGAACACCATCGGACGACCCGCCTTGGCGATCGCGTCGCGCATCGTGGTGTAGGCCGCTTCGGCGTTAAGCCTTTCTCGCGCAGGAATGCAGTATATTATATATAAGACAATAATTCCCTTGTGCCTCCATGAATAAACGCAGAAATCTCCTCACCCATCTGGCAGCCTCGGTCCCAGCCCTGGCCTTGTTCCGCTATGGCATCGCCGCCGACAAAAACAGTACCCAGGAACCCGGCAAACTGGGCAGTTCGAATGCGGTAAAAGGATGGAAAAAAACTGGGGCAGGGATCGAATGCACGATTGAACAAACGCTACTGCGGATCGACTTCGTGACAGATCAGATCGTGCGCGTGACTGCAACCCGCAATCCCGGCTGGTCAAAGGGAGCGAGCCTGATGCGCGTCGACATCGCCGCCAAACCGGGCCCAATCAAGGCGCACCATGCCGCCAAGACGCTCACCCTGCAATCGGCCCGAATGTCGGTGAAGCTCGACCAAGCCACCGGTTCCATTTCTTTCTGGGGGCCGAATGGTGCGCTGCTGCTGGAAGAGTCCAGCGTAAGCCCGCGGACGTTCGAACAAGTGGAGGTCATCAAGTCCGTGCCTGACCCCGCCACGGTGAAGACCGTCAAAACAGTCGATGGCGAGCGCCAACTGGTCGGCACCTATGTGCGTAAAAAGGACCGCGATGCCTGGAAGGCGACCGCGCGTTTCAAACTCGGCGACCAGGAAGCGCTCTACGGGCTGGGTTTTGATGAAACCGATGACCTGAACCTGCGTGGCAAGAGCAAGCGCCTGTACCAGCACAACCTGCGTATCGTCGTGCCATTCCTCGTTTCCACCCGGGGCTACGGCCTGCTGTTCGATACCTACAGCCTGCTCACCTTCACCGACGGCAAGGATGGGGCATCGGTGAGCAGCGACGTCGTGGACGAGCTGGATTACTACTTCGTACTTGGCCCTTCCATGGACGGCGCGATCGCAGGCTACCGTCAACTGACGGGCGCCGCCACCATGCTGCCCAAATGGGCCTTCGGTTACATTCAATCGAAGGAGCGCTATGTAACACAGCGGGAATTGATCGATACGGCGAAGCAGTTCCGCGACCGGAAGATTCCGATGGACGTCATGGTCCAGGACTGGAACTACTGGGTCCATGGCCGCTGGGGCAGCTTCTTGCCGGATGCGGCGCGCTATCCGGATATCGGGGCGATGACGAAGGCCGTCCACGACATGAACGCGAAAGTGATGATCTCGATCTGGCCGAATCCGAGTCCGCTCGACCCGCCTGGCCAGGCCTTGAAGGAGCTGGGTTACACCCTTGCAGGCACCGAATACGTCGACTTCTTTCAGCGCAAGGCAGGTGATCTGTATTTCGACAATGTCTGGCAGTACCTGGGGCGCCACGGCATCGATGCCTGGTGGTGCGATTCGACCGAGCCGGCCATCGCCGACTGGGGAGGCACCAAGCGTTCCCAGGATGCCGATGACGTGAATATTCGCGTCCTGGCCGACATCGTCGGTGCGCAGTTCATGAATGCCTATGCACTGGTCGATTCGCAAAGTCTTTACCGCAACTGGCGCAAGGCCGTACCGAACAAGCGACTGGTGAACCTGACGCGATCGGGCTATGCCGGAAGCCAGGCGCTGGGCGCCGTGGTATGGACGGGCGATATTTCGGCGAAGTGGTCGGTACTCGTCCAGCAGATGGCAGCCCTGCAGAGTGGCAGCGCGTCTGGCACGCCGTATGTGACCGTCGACATCGGCGGCTTCTTCGTCAAACGCAAGGAACAATGGTTCTGGGACGGTGACTATGAAGGCGGCGTGGCCGACCTGGGCTACCGCGAGCTGTACACGCGCTGGCTGCAACTGGGTGTGTTTCTTCCCATGTTCCGCAGCCACGGGACCGACACCCCGCGCGAGCCCTGGCATTTCGGTGAGCCTGGCACGCCGTTTTACGATGCCATCCTGCAGTTTATTCAGCTGCGATACCGGCTCCTGTCACATATCTATTCGCAGGCCGGCCTGGTGCATCTGCATGGCGCATCCTTCATCCGCCCGCTGGCGTTCGCCTTCCCGGACGACCCGCGCACCCACGACCTGAAGTCGCAAATGCTGTTCGGCGAGGGCATGATGGTCAGCCCCGTGCTCGAGCCGATGTACTACGGCGTGCAGTCGGCGCCGCTGGCAGGGAAGGAAAAATCGCGCGAGGTCTATCTGCCGAAGGGGACATGGATCGACTTCTGGACAGGGCACCGGCTTGCGGGGGGCAAGACCATCATGGTGGACGCACCGATCGAGCGCATGCCGCTTCATGTTCGCGCCGGCAGCGTGATTCCGATGGGACCGGAGATGCAGTTTGCATCGGAAGACACGGACCCGGTGATCGAACTGCGGGTCTATCCCGGCGCGGACGGCGAGTACACCTACTACGAAGATGCCGGCGACGGCTGGGGGTATGAGCGTGGCGAGTATGCGCTCACGCGCATGCGCTGGGATGACGCGGCACGAAAGCTGACGATTGTCCGGCGCCAGGGCCATTATCCGGGAATGAAGGAAACACGCCGGTTCCAGGTCATCGTCGTCGGCCGCGCGGATGGCCGCGGTGCCGAACCGGCAGGCAGGGCGGCGAAGGTTGTCAGTTACGATGGCCGGACGGTCGTCGTCGATGCCTTGATGCGCTAGTGTGTCGAGTTAGAAGTTCGCAGACATAATCGCCCGATGCTCGCGAGCATGGCGTCGGCCGATTTTGTCCATTTGAAGAACTTTGGTTCGGCGTTATTACTAACCTTCTAGAAAGTAAAGTAAGGCCTTAGGCGGCGTATCGGCATTCCTGCTGCTTGAAGAACGACTTGACCATCGCTGGCAATTTTTGAATGCGACGCAGCGCACCGAGGGCCAGTTTCTTCATGCCCTCTTTGTCTTGCACGAATTGCTTGCTGACTTGTCGCTTCACGTGCGCCCATACTTGGGCCTCAAGATATCTGATGAGGAGCTCGCCACCCTTGCCATTGAACGCGATGATTTCCATGGTGAATGGAACTATCGACTAATGCCGCGCGACGTTAGTTCTTGATCTCTAATTGTTCAAGTTATCTTTGCTTACTGCTTAAGTGGCCATCGGCATAGCGTGTTTTGTGAGTCGACTGCGAAAAATGAGTCTTGGAATTAACGATTTTGACAATAGCGGTGACACTGAACTGCGCCCATAATATTTCACATCGTTTTCGAGCGATACACAACGGTCCAAGCGTGATTTTCCCGCTTTTGCCGTGAACCTGCGGCCGAATCGGCCCCGGGTGAGCCGACATGCCTGCACTTGCCTGCGCCAGCGCCAGCGCCAGTGCCAGCGCCTGCGCGCTGAAGATCACTTGAGCCCGAGTCCCATAATTGATGAAAAGGCGACGTTACACATGTCCAAATTGATGAAATGCGCGGGCTGGCTGCCGATTGCGCTGGTGCTGGCGCTGGCCGCACTTCCGGCCGGCGCCGCGGAGCGCCGCCTGACAGCGGACTGGCGTTTCATGGCCGGGGAGTTGGCGGGCGCCGAGCAGCTTGACTTCAACGACGCCGCATGGCGCAAGGTGGCGGTGCCGCATGACTGGTCCATCATGGACAAGGCCGACGGTTCGCCGCCCTTCGATCGCGCCGTCGCGGGTGGGTGGGACACGGGCTACCTGCCTGGCGGCACCGGATGGTACCGGCGCGACCTCAGCTTGAGCGCGGCCGAGGCAGCCGGTGTGGTGCGGCTTCATTTCGAAGCGGTCTACATGGATGCCGAAATCTGGCTGAACGGCGCGAAGGTGGGGCAACACCGCTACGGCTATACGGCATTCACCCTGGACCTGACGGGCAAGGTGCGCGCCGGGCGCAACGTGATCGCGGTGCGGGCGCGCCACAAGGATCCGTCGTCGCGCTGGTACGCCGGCTCCGGCCTGATCCGTCCCGTGACGCTCGAGCTGCTGGACCCGCTGCATATCGATCCGGACAGCGTGTCGGTGGCAACCCCGCGCGCCAATGCCCAGCGCGCCGCCGTCGATGTGCGCGCGACACTGCGCAACGGCCGCGCGAAGGCGCAGCGGGTCGAGCTGTTCACGGCCGTGACCAGCGCCGACGGCAGCGAGACAGTGGCCCAGGCCAGCGGCCGCTACCTGGTGCCGGCCAACGGGCAAGTCGACGCGGCGCAGGCGCTGGCGGTCGACCATCCCAAACTGTGGGGCCTGTCGGCGCCGCACCTGTACGTGCTGCGCCAGGAAGTGCGCGTCGGCGGGGTCGTGACCGACGTGCGGCGCACCCGCTTCGGCATCCGCACCATTGAGGTGGACGCGCAGAACGGCTTGCGGGTCAATGGCGAGAAGGTATTGCTGCGCGGCGGGAATATCCACCACGACAACTACATGCTCGGCGCCGCCGGCCTGCCCGCCGCCGACGCCCGCAAGGTCGCGCTGATGAAGGACGCCGGCTACAACGCCATCCGCAGCTCCCACAATCCCGCCAGCCAGGCGACATTGAATGCCGCCGATGAGCTTGGGATGCTCGTGATTAACGAAGCGTTTGACATGTGGCGCAAAGGCAAACGGGGCGCCGACTATTCGCGCTTCTTCGACAGCGACTGGCAGCAGGATGTGGACAGCATGGTTGTCAGCGGCCGCAACCATCCGAGCGTACTGTTCTGGAGCATCGGCAACGAGATTCCGGAGCAGGGCACGCCCGAGGCCGTGCAGACCGCGCGCCAGCTGGCCCAGCGGGTCCGCCGCCTCGATCCGACCCGCCAGGTGACGCAGGCAATCAGCAGCGAGGCGCCGGCCATCGCCGGCGACTTCGCCGAGCTCGATGTGGGCGGCTATAACTACATGGCTCATCTGTTCGAACGCGACCACAAGAAATTCCCGGCGCGCGTGATGTACACCGCCGAATCCCTGCCCAAGGCTGCCTTCAGCTACTGGCGCGCGGTGGAAACCCAGCCGTGGGTGATCGGCGATTTCGTGTGGACGGCGATCGATTACCTTGGCGAGAGCGGGATCGGCTGGATGGGCTACAACAAGGACTGGTGGACTATCGGGCCGTATCCCTGGCACCTTGCCTATTGCGGGGAGATCGATGCGACCGGGCGCAAGCGGCCGGCCGCCTATTATCGCCAAGTGGTCTGGAAAACCGGCATCGATCCGATTTCTGCCTTCGTGGCCCAGCCGGCGGGCACGCAGGACCTGCCCGGTCGCGACCTGTTCCACACTGTGCGGCCGCGCAACGACTGGGCGCACGACGAGGTTCATCCAAGCTGGTCCTGGGCGGGACAGGAAGGCAAGCCGCTCGATGTGGTGGTGTATTCGGAATTCTCCGAAGTCGAGCTTTTCCTCAATGACCAGAGCCTGGGTCGCCAGAAAGTGGATGTCGGCAGCGAATACAAGGCCCGTTTCACCGTGCGCTATGCACCGGGCCGCCTGGTGGCCGTCGGCTACAAGGACGGTAAGGCTGCCGGCCAGTGGCAATTGCGCACGGCGGGGCAGCCGGCATCGTTCAAGCTTGCTGTTGACCGCCCGCAGCTGAAGGCCGATGGCGCCGACGTGGCCTATGTGACGGTCGAACTGGTCGATCGCGACGGCGTACCCATCTATGCCCGCGCCGGCGACCGCAAGGTCAAGTTCAGTGTGACCGGGGCCGGCGCGCTGGGCGGCGCGGGGAACGGCAATCCGATCGATGTTTCCAGCTTGCAATCGGGCGAACGCGTCACTTTCCACGGCAGGGTGGTGGCGGCGATTCGTACCGGCGTTGCGGCCGGCCCGATTTATTTGGAAATCGCCGCTGAAGGTATGCCGGTCCAGCGCATGCGGCTCGATGCGGTGACGCCTTGAAGCACTCCGCAGGGCAGTACCGCCTCACATAAGCACCAGACCGATGCTGATTGCGACGAACCCGATATCCAGTTTCAAAAGTAGCGTCAGCACAGCCAGCGCAATCAGGCCGGCAGGCGACAATCGCGGCTATGGTGTCCTTCCGGTAAAGCTGCATGAATTCGCTCGCCTTTGATGGTATTGGTTTACACCGTTGTTGCCGCTTGCCCGATTTTCATTTTCAGCTTACGTTCCACCGCAACCCTCGCTACGATGGGTTGCATGGAAACCATCCTGAGCCACCGACACCGGGCCGTCACCCACAGTGACGTGATCTTCATCCGCCAGCTCATCGCCGACCATCCCGCGTCGAGCCGGCGCGACCTGTCCAAGAAGCCATGCATGGAACTGGGTGCAAGCGAACGGCGCGTTGCGCGACATGGTGTGCCGTGGCCTGATGCTGGAACTGCACAGGGAGGGCCACATCGAATTGCCGCCGGTGCGTTACCTGCGCAACAACCCTTTGGCCCGGCGCACCAAGCCGGCACCGGCCGAGATCGACGACACGCCGCTGCACACCAGCTTGGCCGGGCTTGGCGCGCTTGAATTGCGACAAGTTCGGCGCACCCCCGACGAGGCCTTATTCAACAGCCTGATGGAGCAACACCACTATCTCGGCTACACCCAGCCGGTGGGCGAACATCTGAAGTACATGGCCTACGCCGGCGGCCGGCCGGTGGCCTGCCTGGCATGGAGTTCGGCGCCGCGCCACTTGGGCGAACGCGACCGTTTCATCGGCTGGTCGCCCGAGGCGCGGCTGAAGAACATCGGCCTGCTCGCCTACAACACCCGCTTCCTGATCCTGCCCTGGGTGGTCGTGCCGCATCTCGCGTCGCATCTGCTGGGGCGCGTGGCGCGCGAGATCGCGGGCGACTGGCGGCGCGCCTACGGCCATCCGGTCCACTACCTGGAAACCTTCGTCGATCCGCAGCGTTTCCGTGGCACCTGCTACCGCGCTGCCAACTGGATACTGCTGGGATTGACGACGGGACGGGGCAAGGACGCCACCAGCAGCAAGGCGAACCGGCCGCTCAAGCAGATCCTGGGCTACCCGCTGGTGAAGGATTTCCGGCAGCGCCTGGCGCATCCGGGTGCCAAATGAAGCCGCCCGAGCTCGTATCCGCCACGCAGGCCGAGCTCGACGAGATTCTGGCGCTGGCCAAGGCCGCCGCGTTTCCGCAACCGCAATACGAGCTGCTCGAACGGGTACTGACGACGTTCGCGTACGTGATGCTGGCCCTGCAAAATGCGAGGATGACGCTCAAGCGCTTTCGCCACATGCTGTTCGGCAAGCAAAGCGAGCGCCGCGCGGCCGTGTGCAAGGAGCTCGGCTGCCGCGCCGGAGATGAGCAGGAACAGGCCAGCGGGGTGGCTGCGGCGCCGAGCGCTCCCCCCGCCGCCGGCGAGCGCAAGCGCGCCAAGGGTCACGGTCGCAACGGCGCCGACGCCTATCCCGGCGCCACCGTCGTCGTCTGCACCCCCCCGAGCGTGCAAGCGGGCCAGCGATGCCCCGAGTGCGGGGTTGGCAAACTTTACCTTGCCGAGCCGAGGGTGGTGGTCAAGATGGCGGCCCAGTTGCCGATCGGCGCCACCATCTACCAGCGCGTCAGCGTGCGCTGCCGGCTATGCGAGGCGATCTTCACCGCGTCCCTGCCGGCCGGTGTCGACGCTGGCAAATACGACGCCAGTTGCGCCAGCATGATCGCCTTGCTGCGTTATGGCAGCGGCATGCCCTTCCACCGGCTCGACGCGCTGCAGTCTTGCCTGGGCGTGCCGCTGCCCGACGCAACCCAGTGGGACATCGTCTCGAAGGCGGTGGACGGCCCGCGCCAGGTCTTCGAGGAGTTGATCCGGCAAGCCGCCTAGGGCGAGGTGCTGCACAACGACGACACCCCGGCGCGCATCCTGGCCCTGATGGGCGAGCGCCGCGCGAAGGCCGAGGCGGCGGGCGATGTCATGCCCGCCGCCCGCGCGATCAGCACCTCGGGCATCGTCGCACTGCTGGGCACGCACAAGGCGATGTTGTTCTTCACCGGTCCCGAGCATGCCGGCGGCAACCTGGCGCGCGTGCTGGCGCACCGGGCCGCGGCGCTGGCGGCGCCGATCCAGATGTGCGACGCCCTGACGGCCAATATGAAGGGAGACTTCAAGACCATCCTCAGCCACTGCATCGCCCACGGCCGCAGGAAATTCGTCGAAGTGGCCGAGAACTTCCCCGCGCCGTGCCAGCACGTGATCGACAGTTTGGCCCGGCTGTACCGGAACGACGCCCATTGCAAAGAGCGGCACATGAGCGCCATGCAACGCCTCGACCACCATCGCGGCAACAGCGCGGCCTTGATGTTGCGGCTCCATCTCTGGATGTACAAGCAATTGGCGCACAAGCAGGTCGAACCGAATAGCGGCCTGGGCCAAGCCTTGCGCTACATGCTCAAGCACTGGCCGGCGCTGACGCTGTTTCTGCGGGAGCCGGGCGCCCCGCTGGACAACAACATTTGCGAGTTGGCCTTGAAGAAGGCGATCTGCCACCGCAAGAACTCGCTGTTTTACCGAAGCAAGCGCGGGGCCGAGGTGGGCGATATTTACATGAGCCTGATCTTCACGTGCCAGTCGTGCGGCGCCAACCCGTTCAGCTATTTGCAGGCATTGCAAAAACACGCCACGGCGGTGGCGCTGGCGCCGCAGCGATGGCTGCCTTGGAACTACCTGGCGGCGCCGCCAAGCGGCGCGTGAGCGATCGTTTACCGCGCCGTGCGTAGCGCCCGCCACGGCGGCGGCACGCTGGCCCGGGTCGGATCGCCGCCCATCAGCAGCACCTGCAGTTCGCATGCTTCGAACGCGCGCGCCGGGGGCAGCCCATCCGGCCAATAGGCGAATTTGCCGCTCGACAAGCGCTTCTGGCACAGCCAAAAGCCATTGCCGTCATAGACCAGGATCTTGATCGCGCTGCGGCGCCGGTTCGCGAAGACGAACAGGCCGCCGTCGAAGGGATCGCTGGCCAGCCGTTGCCGGCACACGCCCACCAGGGCGTCGATCCCGGCGCGGAAGTCGACCGGCTCGACCGCCACCAGGATGCGCATGTGCGGCGTGACTTGAATCACCGCGCGCTCCAGAACGCGCCGGCCAGGACGGCCAGGGCGTCGCCGTTCGCCAACTCGACGCGCATCGTGCCGCCACGGCCATTGCGCATGTCGACGACGCACGCGGCACCGGCTGGCGCGGCCGCCGGCGGTGCGAACAGCTCGACAAACCGAACTTCGCACTTGCCGCCACGTCCGGCAGGCGTTTGGACAACGCCGCGCTCGAGGCGCTTCTTCAACCGGCCGGCATCGACACCCAATTCACGGGCCACGCGCGCCACGTCGTGCCGCCCCACCAAACCCACGGCCGCCGCCCACAATGTGTCCGTGACATGGGCGCCGCGCTTGCGCCCAGAGCGCCAAAGCGCAAAGCGCTGCTTGACCTGTTCAAGGCTCTCGTCGGATTGCTCGGCTTGTGCAGCCATCGTCGCCATCGTCATGTTCATCCCCATTCGTTTGAGTGCTATGGGGAATGACGTTATCAAGAGCGCCAAGAAAAATCATGCAGCCTTACCGGAAGGACACGATGAAAATGAACTTCCCGTCACTGTTCATCTATTGGCGTGGCACGGAGAGTAAGCGCCAAGTTTTGGTCGCGGTATTGTTCAAGATGTACGCTGATAAACTAGCCAAGGATCGCAGTTAACACGTGAACCTGCCAATTCCGGAATCTTGAACAGCGCGCGCAGGCCAGCCTGGCGGCCGCGCAGATACAGGGGCGGGCGCTGGCCGGCCGCGAGCCCCTCTGTCTTCCACCGTGTCTACAATGTCAGCGCATCCACATGCCCCCGGACCTCGCGGTCCGGCATGCCACGCACATCCTTGGCCGAGAATTCGCTGACCCCGCGCAGCTCGAACAGCGCCGCTCCGCCCTGCCCGCGCTGCAGATTGACGGCATGGAAGCTGACATCGTGGACATCGTCCAGCACGACCGCGGTGCGCCCCTCCGGCTGGACGTAGCCGACCTTGACGTGATGAACCTCGACTGCCTTCACGTGACGCATGTAAAACGCATACGACGGCGCCTTGCCAAACATGCCCGGCTCCGGATAGCCATTGGGAAGTTCGGGCGGCACCAGCGCGCTCCAGGCCGCCTCGCCGCCGCCCTGCGTTTCTATCTGCACATTGCTGATGCGAATATCCTCGATCGGATGCCCGATCAGCCCGGCGATGGTGCAGGCGTGATTGCGCAACGCACCGGAAACGACAATATTGCTGATATTGATGCGCTTGATGCTGCCCACCGGCGGCTTGTTCGGTCCGCGCAGGCGCGCGCCCAAGCGTATGAAGATTGGATCGTTCACCACATTGCGCATGGTGATGTTGGAAATCGTCATGTTCTCGATGTGCGAACCGTCCACGCTTTCGATCGCCAGGCCCTTGCACTCGTCGAAAATACAGTTCGTGATGGTGATGTGCTTGAAGTCGCCATTCGATTCGGTACCCAGCTTGATGCGGCCATATCGCCCCGACCGGTATTCCGGCGCACTGCGCTTGAAGGTGCCGTCAATCACGCTGCCCTCGTCGAAATTGCCCGACACCATGCAATCGGAGATCGTGATGTTTTCGCAGTGCTGGATGCGCCCCAGGCCGTAGCTGGCCTTGAGGCAAATCGCATCGTCCCAGGGCGTATTCAGCGTGCAATTCGTGACGCGCACGTTGGTGCACGCGTCGATGTTCATGCCGTCGCGGTTGGTGTCGATGGTCAGGTGGTCGACCAGCATATTGCGGCAGCCGGTCGCCAGTATGCCGAAATGGCCGCCATGCAAGATCGAGAAATCGCGCAAGGTCACGTTGCTGCACTCGCGCAGCGCGATCGCCTTGTCGCCTTCGCCGGGCTGGTCAGGCTCGGGGGTGTAGTAGCCGGTGTTCTTGTCGTGGCCGCTAACCAAGCCTTTGCCATGGATTAAGCCGCCACCCACGATGGCCACGTTATTGAGGCCAATGCCCCAGATCAGGCCGGTTTGCCAGTGGCTGTGGCCGTAGTCCTGATAGTTGCCGCCGGCCTCGTTCGGCTCGGGCAGATCGTAGCGCGCCACGCTCGCGTCAACCGCCTCGATCACCGCGCCCGCTTCCAGGTAGAGCGTGATCTTGCTCTTGAGCCTGATCGACGCCGACAGGTAGCGCCCCGGCGGAAAATAGACGGTGCCCCCGCCCGCGGCCGCCGCGGCGGCAATGGCGGCATTGACCGCCGGCGAGTCGAGCGTGCGGCCATCGCCCTTGGCGCCGAAGCGCTTGACGTCGAACAACGAGCTCGTCGGTATGGGCGGCGCCGCCAGCGCGCACGCCGGCAGCGCGGCAGCGAGCGCAACGGCCCGTGCCAGGAAGTGTCTGCGTGTAGGTGGCAAGGCGGCGGCAGTCATCATTGCCGTGCTCGGCAACAGCGGCTTGTGTGTTACGTGTTTAGTTTTCATTTCTTAATGACTCGCAAAAAAGGGGGCATCGTTTTTTTGGGGGCGTTGGCCGGCCGCCGTGTTGGTGCTCGTGGCGCTCAACTTCTCGCCCCCCCCAGTTAAGGACGGGTCAGCCGACCCGCCAATACAAGTTGTAGTAGCCGTGCGCGATTTTATGGAACGGCAGCAGTTCGTAACCATCTCCCAGGTCCGGCCCGCTCAGACGGAAAGCCAGCGCGCCAGTGCCGGGCCGGACCGCGCCGTCGAGGCCAGCGCCACCGAGGCGCAGCGGGAGGATCTCCAGCGGCTCCGTGAACGTTTTGTTATAAGACACGTTGTGCGCAACCAGATCGGCGCCGGGCGCCATGGCGGGGCCGGCCACGCGCGCCGCCAGCACCAGGGGCCCATACATGAGCGCTGCAAGCTTGGGTGCGTTCGGCAAGGGCGCCAAGTGCACATGCATCGGCAGATCGACATCGAGGACGTCGCCGTCGCGCCAGGTGCGCGCGAGCTCCACGTAGCGCCCGGCCTGGTCGCTGTCGATGAGTTTGCGCCCATTCAGGCGCACGCTCATCTGCCGGCACCAGCCGGGGTGGCGCAGCTTGAGGACGAGCTTTGTGGGCCGCTCCAGCCGCAGCGTCAATCGGCTGCCGCCGCGCTCGGGGAAACTGGTCGTCTGGCGCAGCCGCACGCCCTGGTCGGCCCATTGCAGATCCGACGCCATATACAGGTTCACATACAACACATCCCGATGATGGAAATAGATGGAATCGCCGTGCTTGGCGTGATTTTCCATCCCCGTGCCGGTGCAGCAGAAGAAGGAACGCTCATGCGTGCCGTAGAGTTTCGGATAGGTGCGCCGGGTGGCCTGGAAGTAGGTGAGTGCACCGCTGTCCGGATCCTGGGAGGCGAGGATGCCGTTGAACAAGGCACGTTCGTAAAAGTCGGCGTAGGCGGCCGATGGCCGCGCGGCGAACAAGGCCCGCGTCAGGCGCAGCATATTGTAGGTGCAACAGGTTTCCATGGTCGAGGCCGAGGCCAGGTGCTTCTCGAACTCGGTGGGCGGAAAGAAGTGCTCGTTGTCGCCATGCCCCCCCGTCGCAAACGAGCGCTGCTCGACCACGGTGCGCCAGAAGGTGAGCGCGGCCTGCCGGTAGTGCGCCTGTCCCGTGAGTGTGTGCAGCCGGGCGAATCCGATCACCTTGGGGATCTGCGTGTTGGCGTGCATGCCGTCGAGGGTGTCGCGCCCTTCGGCAAGCGGTGCGAGCAGTGTCCGGTGGCTGAAGCGTTCAGCCAGGCGCAGGTAGCGCGCCTCCCCGGTCAGCGTGTGCAAGTCGGCCAGCACTTCGCTCATGCCGCCGTGCTCCAGGTCGAGCATCTTTTGAAAGCGCGGCTCGTCGACCGGCCGCGCGGCCTCGTCGACCCAGTCGGCGATACGCACCAGCAGCGCGAGCGCCTGGGCATTGCGCAGGTGCACAAACGTGTCGCGCAGCCCGGCCATCAACTTGTGCAGCGTGTACCAGGGCACGCCAACGACGGGCCGGCCGGCCAGGCAATTGCGCAGTTGCGCATCGCCATCGGGGAAGCCGCACACCAGGCCGCTGGGCGCCGCTTCCTGGCAGGCGAGCAACTCGCCGATGATGTAGTCGATCCTGGCGCGCAGCTCCTCTCGTCCGGTGGACGCCCACATCATCGAGCAGGCGCTCAAGAAATGGCCCAGGGTGTGTCCCGGGCAAAGGCCCTCCGCATCCCATCCGCCGTACACCGGCGCCTTCGGAACGAGGCCCGCACTTTTCCGGTAATTGTGCAACAGACGGTCGCAGTTCAGCGACTCGAGGTAGCGCGCGTTGAGGCGCTGGGACGTGTTGAAAGGACCGTCGAGCAGCCGCACAGCCGACATGGGGAAAGGCTGCGCGGTTTCGCCTTCGGCGCCTTCCTCGCCGGCCAGGGGTGATGCAGGGAATTGGCGGGACATGTCCCGACCCTGCGTAACGCGCCCGTTTTCGCGATAGCGAAAATCTTTACCTTCTAGGGCCGGCATGCCAAGCAGCAGTGGCGCAGCGGCCATGGCCTGCAGCAGGCGGCGTCGATCGCGATCCGCCGGAAGCCTGCGGCCCCAGGCGTCGCCGGGGATTGCCGCGGTGCGGGAGATCTTCTGAAATTTCATGTGTATGCGGGTTAGTCGTTACTCATTATTTATCTTGGTACTTAATTCTGAACCAATCAAAATCCACATGTCCGCCGGTATTTTTTGTCGCATAGTTGAACAAGCCAAAGCGATACCCCATGAAATGCGGTATGGCGTAGGTCATTTTCAATGTGTCTCCGATGGGATTCCACACTTTTCCATCGATGCTATAAAAGAATTTTGCTTGGTCTTTCAGATCGGTAAAGTCGCAATCGATCCTTAAATAGACGTGGTTTTGTGTCAGCGGAACCTGCTGCACTTCCACAGGTTTATCCGAGCCGGCATTGACCATGACGATCCATTTCTTGCCATCTTGGACCTTGACGCCAACCTGCCCGAAATTTTTCTGGAAGGCGCTTAATCCCGCAAAATCCCCCTCCTTCATTTTGGAAGCGTCCAGTAAAGTCGAGCCAGTGCTCGTTGGGCCGATAGTGCGTTGCGTCAGTGTATTTCTTGCCTGTACAAACGAGGTGTCGATCCTGGCTGTTTTCAGCCGCAGATATCCCTTTCTTTCTTGCACGGACCAGAGCTTGTTATCCGGATTGTGATTCCATTGCCAAACCAGAGGTAACGCTTTTTGTCCCTTCTTGCGATCAAACTCATCGGAGGCAACCAAATTCGGAATCAAGCCTGTACTGGCAGGCAGGTCCAGCTTGTCCGGGGCTTTACCATTTTCACCCAACACGGGCCAACCGTCTTCCCACTTTACGGGAACCAGATAAGGGATCCGGCCGACAGAACCGTAATCGCGGAAGAGATAAGCAAACCAACGCCCATCGGGCGTGTCGATCAATCCGCCTTGAGCGATGCCCCTATCCTGCAGGGCAACTCTTCCTTCCCACGGGCCGTTGAGATTATCTGCCCTGTGTATGAGCACAGTCCGGCCTTTGCCCCTTGGTGCGGAAATATTAAATAAATAATATTTACCTTTTACCTTGAATAATTGGGATCCTTCGGCGTTCAGGTCGTATTCCGGGCCGCCTGGCGCGTCGGCGTTTTCGATGAGAACTTTCTCCGGAACGCCTGGTTTGACGCCCGTCAGATCGTCATTTAACTCAACGATTTTGAGTTTGTGCGCATCGTGAATGAGATAGGCTTTGCCATCGTCGTCGAAAAACAGGTTGCTGTCGTGGTACGCCGGTTTAAAGGAAACTCTTTTCCAATTCCCTTTTTCGATGTCTTTCGTTTTGAAAATATAGGTTTCACCGGTGGTCTGCGCAAACGTGGTGAGGTAATACATACCCTTATGGAAGCGCAGACTGCTGGCCCA
>NZ_FPBO01000065.1:0-17331 GCF_900116645.1 Pseudoduganella namucuonensis
GATTTCCCGGAGCTTTAAGCTCCTTGAAGGGTCGTTCGAGACCAGGACGTTGATAGGCTGGGTGTGGAAGCGCAGTAATGCGTTAAGCTAACCAGTACTAATTGCCCGTAAGGCTTGTCCCTATAACCTTGACGGTTATGAGCATTACCTGTGTATTGATGTACCCAACAACTTTACTTCTTTCGGATTGCAGTCGCGCGCCATAGCGCGCGACGCGACAAGTCAAAGCCTGATGACCATAGCAAATCGGTCCCACCCCTTCCCATCCCGAACAGGACCGTGAAACGATTTTGCGCCGATGATAGTGCTGCAACCAGTGTGAAAGTAGGTTATCGTCAGGCTAGTAATACAGAAAAACCCCGTTGGCGAGAGCCGGCGGGGTTTTTCGCATTCCCGGGCCATTTGTTCAACACGACATTGCCGTGCCTCACACACTCGCGCGCCGAACTGGTGGGCCACGGTCCTGACTGACAGCGCGGTGGTGGTTTGCCCTCCGTCGATTCAGCTTTTTTAGATGTAACTCCCTTACATGGAGGGCACGTCCGGAGGAGGAGCTCACGCTGGTCGCCTGGGCTAGCGTCCTGTCTGCCGATTCTGCCTTCTTTTGGAGGTAACTTCCTTACGGATAGTTAAGAATTTCCTTACTGCGGTTCAAGGTAATCCTGATATTAGCACACGCATTTCCCAATTACTCTTTGCATGTCAAGGGCATAAAATCCTGTTAACATCAAGAGAAACTATGATAATAAAAGTGAAGGCGGCGGCGGCCGCCGCCACCGCGATGCTCGTGGCAGGGGCCGCGAGTGCGCAAGATGACGCTGCCGCGGCGACGTACAAGTTCAGCGGCTTCGGCACCATAGGCGTTGCCCATTCCAACAGCAAGGAGGCCGACTTTGTCTCCAGCTTCTATTTCCAGCCCAACGGCGTTGGCAAGACCCGCGCCTGGAGCGCCTCGGTCGACAGCCGCCTCGGCGCTCAGCTGACCGCCAACTTCGGCAAGCATTGGTCGGCCGTGGTGCAGGTCGTATCCGAACAGCAATGGGACAATACCTGGCGTCCGGGCGTGGAATGGGCCAATGTCAAGTACGCGTTCACGCCGGACTTCAGCGTGCGTGTCGGCCGCATCCTGCTGCCCACCTATATGCAGTCCGAATCGCGCAAGGTCGGCTACACCAATCCATGGGTGCGTCCGCCTGTTGAACTGTACAACCTGTTCGGTGTCACGAAGAGCGACGGCGTCGATGCGACCTACCGGCTGCGCATCGGCGCAGTCACGAACACTGCCTCCGCTTTGTTCGGCAAGACCAAGGTCACGATCTCGGGCGGCGCCGATGCGGATCTGCGCAAGATCTACGGACTGTCGAACCAAGTGGAATATGGCGCCTTGACCGCGCGCGTGTCCTACCAGAACATGCGGATGAGCATGCCCGCTCTTGCCGGCTTGAACAACTTCGGCTGCGTACGCTGCGAGGCCGACGTTCCGCTGTCCATCGCCAATGCGGGCGCCACCTACGATCCGGGCGAGTGGTTTGTCACCGGCGAGTGGGCCAGGAGCCGCCTAGACCAGGGCTCCTTCCATATCGGCGGCGTGAAGTCGACCGCCTATGTCACCGCCGGCTACCGCCTAGACAAATTCACGCCTTATTTGACCTATGCGCAAATCGAGCAGCCGGTCACCGCCGTGCCGGGGGATTCGGTGCAGAAGACCGTCAGCGCCGGCCTGCGCTGGGATTTCCTGAAGAACGCCGACCTCAAGCTGCAATACGACCGGGTGCGCCCTGGCAGCGGCTCGATGGGTTTCTTCGTCAACGGCGTGCCGTCCGACACCAGCGTGGTCAGCGCTGCCGTCGATTTCGTGTTCTAACAGCGAGGGCTGAGATGCTAAGCAAGAAAAAAACGCAAGCGGCGATGCTTGCCCTGGCCATCGGCCTCGCGGCCGGTGGCGCGGCGGCGGACGTGGTCGTCATCGTGTCGTCGAAAAACGCCACCAAGGCGATTACCGCCGAGCAGGCGTCGGATATTTTCCTGGGCAGAATGTCCTCCTTCCCCGGCGGTGGCGCGGTCGTTCCGCTGGACCAGTCCGAGGGCACCGCGGCGCGTGAGGAGTTCTACGCCAAGCGCGCCGGCAAGTCCGCCGCGCAGCTGAAAGCCTACTGGGCCAAGCAGATCTTCACCGGCAAAGGCCAGCCTCCCGCGGACATGGGCGGAAATCACGAAGTCCGCAAGGCCGTCGCCAGCGACCCGAACGCCATCGGCTACATCGACAAGAGCGCCGTGGACAGCAGCGTCAGGGTGGTGTTGTCGCAGTGATCAACTCAACGAGAGCCCGTTCATGAAATTGCTGCGTCGCGTACCGCTGTTGTGGAAAGTATTGTTGCCGCCGATGATGGCCATGCTGTGCATGGTCATCTATCTGGGCGCCAGTTCCTATGTGCTCAAGCAAAACAACCAGCGCCTTGCCAATATGCGCGACGTGCAATTCCCGGTGCTGGACACGAGCACGGAAAATGTCGGGGCTTTGGACAAGATCATCGACAACCTGAATGGCGCGGCGGCGTCCGGCGAGCAGGAGCAACTGCGGGTTGCCGCAGCGATCGCGGACAAGGTGCGCGCCAATTACGCTAGGCTGCGCACGATCGACCGCGGCGAGGCGGAGGCGTTGCAGCGCTTGGCGGCGGAGTTCGACGCCTACTACAGCAGCGCCCACGTGCTGGCCAAGCAGCTGGTGGACCAGAACGGCGTGCCGGATCAGGCGGCGGTCAAGACCATGTCGAGGCAGCTGGACACCTATCGCAAGGACTTGACAGCGTTTCGCGACGCGGCCAAGCGGCGTTTCGCCGACACCATAGGCAGCGCCACCCATGACGCGGATAGCGCGATCACCAGCGGCGCCGCGTTGGGCATTCTAGGCTTGGTGGCCACGCTGGGTTTTGGCCTGGTGGTGGCGCGCGCCCTGCTGCTGCAACTGACGCACGCTGTCGGCGTGGCGCAGACGGTCGCGGCTGGCGACCTGAGCAGCGATATCGACGTCTCGTCGGGTGACGAGGCCGGACAGCTGGCCCAGTCGCTCAGAGACATGAACGCGAGCCTCGCGCTGATCGTCGGCGAGGTGCGCGGCGGCACCGACCTGATCGCCACCGCGTCCAGCCAGATCGCGGCAGGCAACCACAAACTGTCGTCCCGCACCGAGGAGCAGGCCGGTTCGCTGGAAGAGACGGCGTCGTCGATGGAGGAACTGAGCACGACCGTCAAACAGAACGCCGACAACGCCCACCAGGCGAACCAGCTGGCGCTCTCCGCCTCCGAGGTCGCGTCCAGGGGCGGCGCGGTGGTGACGCAGGTGGTCGACACCATGGGCGCGATCAACGACTCGGCCCGCAAGATCGTCGACATCATCGGCGTCATCGAGGGCATCGCCTTCCAAACCAATATCCTGGCGCTGAACGCGGCGGTGGAGGCGGCGCGCGCCGGCGAGCAGGGGCGCGGTTTCGCGGTCGTGGCCAGCGAGGTGCGGAACCTGGCGCAGCGCTCGGCCGCGGCGGCCAAGGAAATCAAGACGCTGATCGGCAATTCGGTCTCCCAGGTCGATCTGGGTGCCCGTCTGGTCGAGCAGGCGGGCCGGACGATGGAGGAGATCGTCTCCAGCGTCGAGCGCGTCACCAACATCATGGGCGAGATCACGACCGCCAGCCGCGAACAGATCAGCGGGATCGAGCAGGTCCACCAGGCCATCGCCAGGATGGATCAGGCGACGCAGCAGAATTCGGCGTTGGTGGAGGAAACGGCGGCCGCCGCCGAATCACTGCAGGAGCAGGCGGACAATCTGGCGCGCGTGGTCAGCGTATTCAAGCTGCCGTCGGCACATCCGGCGCCGGCAGTGTCCGCGGCGGCATGGTCCCAGGCGGAACGGACGCCTGTCGTCCCGGCCCAAGCCGCCCGGAGGGACGCGTCCCTCAAGCTGGTGGCCGGCGGCGCGGAGGAGTGGGAGCGGTTGTGAGTTGAGATGCCTCCAGCTGGCCCGTCCGGCGCCGCGCGTTGGCGTAGAATGGCGGCATGCGCCTGCTGATCATTGAAGACAATCCCGACATTGTCGCCAACCTGTACGAGTTCTTCGAACCGAAGGGCTATGTGCTCGATTCCGCCGGCAACGGCTACACCGGCCTGGGCCTGGCCAGCCAGCACGATTACGACGCGGTCGTGCTGGACGTGATGCTGCCCGGCCTGAACGGCGTGGAACTGTGCCAGCGCCTGCGGACGGAACTGCACGACGCCACGCCGGTGCTGATGCTGACCGCGCGCGACACCCTGTCCGACAAGGTGGCCGGTTTCGGCGCGGGCGCGGACGACTACCTGGTCAAGCCTTTTTCGCTGGTGGAGCTGGAGATCCGGCTGCGGGCCCTGGTGCGCCGCGCGCGCGGCGCCAGTGGCCAGTCCGCGCCGGTGCTGCGGGTGGGGGAGCTGGTGTTCGACACCGGCGCCTACACGGCCAGCCGGGCGGGCAAGCCGCTGGCGCTGACCCGCACCGGCTACGTGCTGCTGCGCTGCTTGATGCGCGAGGCGCCGCGCCTGGTGCCGCGCGAAACGCTGGAGCAGGCAGTGTGGGGCGAGGACCGGCCCGACAGCGACGCGCTGCGCACCCATCTGCACGCGCTGCGGCAGGCGCTGGACAAGCCATACCCGTTCGCCATGCTGCGCACGGTGCCCGGCATCGGCTACAAGCTGGTGGCCAGCGAGGACGAGACGGCGTGACGGCGCGCGGCGCACCGGCCGCCTCGCCCGGAGCCACGAGGCGCGGCGAGGCCGGCACCATGCAGCGGCGCGTCGCCGTCGCCTACACCCTGTACGCCTTCGGCTTCGTGCTGTTCTTCGCGCTGATCGCCGCCTTCGCCGTCGAGGGCATAGAGGAGCACCTGGTCGACAACCGCCTGCGCGAAGTGGCCGAATGGGCCTCGCCGCGGCACGCCGGCAGGCTGCCGGTGGAAATGCCGGCCGGACTGAGCTTCCACCACGGCGCCGACATCCCGCTGTCGCTGCGCGGCCTGCCGCCGGGCGTGCAGGAAAAGGAGGTCGACGGCGTCGGCCTGCACATCTATTCGGGCCGGGACGGCCTGGGCGACTACGTGGTGGTGGACCACGAAAGCGATTACGAGAAAGTGGAGCTGGTGGTGTATTCCATGTTCGGCATCGGCTTCCTCGGCTTCCTGCTGTTCTCCTGGTTCCTCGGCAGCTACGTGGCGCGCGGCCTGGTGGGGCCGCTGGGCGAGATGGCGGCCGCCGTGCGCGGCGGCGCGCGCGAGCTGCCGCTGCGGGAGCGCGACGACGAGCTGGGCGTGCTGGCGCGCGCCTTCGCCGCGCACACCGGCGAACTGCGCGACGTGCTGGAGCGCGAACGCTATTTCACCGGCGACGTCAGCCACGAACTGCGCGGCCCGCTCACGGTGATCATGGGCGCGGCCGAGGTGCTGATGGCGCATGGCGAGGACCATCCCTGCCACGCGCCGGCGCGGCGCATCTACCGCGCGGCGCAAGAGGCGGCCGAATGCGTGACGGTGCTGCTGTTGCTGGCGCGCGCGCCCGAACTGGGCCTGCTGCCGGAGGTGGAGCTCGGCGACGTGGCGCGCGACGAGGTCGAGGGCCACCGCCACCTGCTGGGGGCCAAGCCGGTGGCCCTGCGCTACGAGGGCGGCGCGGACTTCCGCGTGCGCGCGCCGCGCGAACTGTGCGCCGCCGCGATCGGCAACCTGGTGCGCAACGCCTGCCAGTACACGGAGGCCGGCGCCGTCACCGTGCGGCTGGGCGCGCGCAGCGTGACGGTGGAGGACAGCGGCCCCGGCCTGCCGCCGGCGGTGCGCGCGGCGCTGGCCGGGCAGGGCGCCGCGCCGGCCGCCAGCGGCTCGGCCGGCACCGGCCTGGGCCTGGCGCTGGTGCGCCGCATCTGCGGCTACCTGGGCGCCACGCTGGCGCTGAGCGACCGCCCCGGCGGAGGCAGCGTGTTCGTCATCGAATTCCCGGCCGCGTAATTTCATGCGACGAACGCTGGGCAAGCCGGGGGCTTGAGTTGTATGATTCATCATTGCGTCTCGCTTACGGGATGCTCGATGCTAGCTACTTCTTAATTAAAAGGTGTTTCCATGTCAGCAAAAAAATATCGTCTGGTGACCCGCAGCGACTTCGACGGCCTGGTCTGCGCGGTGCTTCTGAAGCACCTGGACATGATCGACGACATCCTGTTCGTCCACCCGAAGGATATGCAGGACGGCAAGATCGCGATCAGCGACAACGACATCACGACCAATCTGCCCTACGTGGCCGGCGTGCATCTGGCGTTCGACCACCACCTGTCCGAAACCATCCGCAACACGGGCGAGCGCAGCAACCACGTCATCCACCCCGAGGCGCCGTCGGCGGCCCGCGTGGTGTACGACTACTATGGCGGCCTGAAGGCCTTCCCGGCCTCGTGGGACGACATGATGGCGGCGGTGGACAAGGGCGACGCGGCCCAGTTCAACCGCGAGGAGGTGCTCAATCCGGAAGGCTGGGATCTGCTGAACTTCCTGATGGACGCGCGCACCGGCCTGGGCCGTTTCCGCGAGTTCCGCATCTCGAACTACAACCTGATGATGGACCTGATCGACTACTGCAAGAACCACAGCATCGAGCAGATCATGGAACTGCCGGACGTCAAGGAGCGCAAGGAGCTGTACTTCGAGCACAGCGAGAAGTGCAAGGACCAGATCAAGCGCTGCTCCACCATCCACCAGAACCTGGTGGTGCTGGACCTGCGCAACGAGGAGACCATCTTCGCCGGCAACCGCTTCATCATCTACGCGATGTACCCGGAGACCAACATCTCCATCCACGTGCTGTGGGGCCTGAAGAACCAGAACACCGTGTTCGCCACCGGCAAGTCCATCCTGAACCGCACGTCCAAGACCAACATCGGCGCGCTGATGCTGGAATACGGCGGCGGCGGCCACGAGAACGCCGGCACCTGCCAGGTGGACAACGAGCGCGCCGAGGAAGTGCTGGGCGCGCTGATCGCGCGCATCACCAGCGAGGGCTAGGCTAGTCTCCGCCCCAAGTAAAAACGGCGCCATCGGCGCCGTTTTTTTTAAGCCGCTTCCAGTTCCGGAAGGGCGATCGCGTTGTCCACGCTGAACTGGTAATCCTTGAACACGTGCTCGGCCGACAGCAGCTGGTACTCGCCGTTCGGCAGCAGGTGCGAGGTGTCCTTCAGGCGGTAGGTGTAGTGGCCGCAGGTCCAGCAGTTGAAGTTGCGCATGTGCGTGCACAGGCAGGTCTTGTCCATGATGGAGATGCCCTTGTCGGTGCCGCCGTTGGCCAGCACCTCGCGGTTGTACGAATTGATGTAGGCGCAGTTGCCGGTGGCGTCCAGCAGGTAGCCGTAGGATTCGCAGCCGGGACGGATGCCGGCGCCGATCGCCGGCGTGCTCTTCAGCATGCGCATCGGGTAGCCGGTCGGCGACACGCCGTTGACGATGATGTCCTGCTCGTGGGCGCGGAAGTATTCCTGCTTGACCTTGGCCGGCAGGCCGCACTCCCTGGTCACCGTGAAGCGGGTGGCCACCTGCACGCCGGCCGCGCCGGCCTCCAGGAAGGACACCGCGTCGCTGCCGGTGAACACGCCGCCGGCGGCGATCACCGGGATCACCAGCTCTTCCTTCTTCAGGTATTCCAGGATCTCGGCCATGATGGTGTGCAGGTCGTAGTCCTTCCAGTCCTCCATGCCGAAGCCCAGGTGGCCGCCGGCCAGCGGCCCCTCGACGATGATGTAGTCGGGCAGGCGGTCCAGCTTCTGGTTCTTGCGCAGGAAGATCTGCAGCGCGCGCACCGACGAGACGATGATGCCCAGCTTGGCCTCGCGGAAGCGCGGGTGCTCGGCCATCAGGCCGAAGGAGCCGAAGTGCAGGCCGGCCGACAGCGTGATGCCGTCGATGCCCGCGTCCAGCGCCGCGTTCAGGCGCGTGCGCAGGGTTTCCTTGGGACCGTTCATGGTCAGCTTTTCCATGCAGTTCACGAAGATCAGGCCGGGGCCCTTCTTCGCCTCCATGGTGCGGCCGATGTGCAGGCGCTGCGCCTCGGCCAGGCGCTCCAGGTCGAACTGCACCAGCGACTTGTCCATGTTCAGGATGTTGTGCTTGTACAGCTTGGTCTTGTCCTTGACGAAGGTGGTTTCGAACTTGCGGTCCGACACGTCTTCCACCATGGCGTCCGAGATGTGACCGATGCCGCCCAGGCGGGCCGCCTCCAGCGCCAGCTCGGAGGTGGAGATGTCCACGCCCATGCCGCCGATCATGATGGGCACATATTCCTTGTCGCCAAAGCGCAGGCGGAAGTCGTCTACTCGTTTCATTGCAATCCTTAAACTACGTGGGGCGGCCGGGCCGTGGCGGCCCGGCGGGTGCCGCGGGTCGGGAAGATCAGTCGCGGAAGTTGTTGAATTCCAGCGGGGTGTCCGGCACGTCCTTGCGCAGCATCGCCATCGCGGCCTGCAGGTCGTCGCGCTTGGCGCCGGTCACGCGCACCGATTCGCCCTGGATGCTGGCCTGCACCTTCATCTTGCTGTCCTTGACCACGCGCGTGATCTTCTTCGCGGTCTCGGTGTCCAGCCCGTTCTTGATCTTGATGACCTGCTTGACCTTGTCGCCGCCGATCTTCTCGATCTTGCCCTCGTCGAGGAAGCGCACGTCGACCTTGCGCTTGGCCAGCTTGTTGGTCAGCACGTCGCGCACCTGGCTCAGCTGGAAGTCGGAATCGGCGTAGGCGGTCAGGTCGTTTTCCTTCTGTTCGACGCGGGCGTCGCTGCCCTTGAAGTCGAAGCGGGTGGTGATTTCCTTGTTGGCCTGATCGACGGCGTTGCGCACCTCGATCATGTCGGCTTCGGAGACTACATCAAACGACGGCATGTTACTTTCCTTTAATATTTGTGCTGTGGCGGCCATGCTGCGGCGCCACCTAAAAAGATGTGCCATTTTAACGGACAACGGGGCGAACGCTCGGTCGTTTTTGACGCGTTTTTTCCACTTTCACACTATAATCGACCAAAACACTTGGTCAGACATGCGCCCCATCCTCCCGCTACGCCACGATTTCTCCCTGCAGTCACTCAATACTTTCGGTATCGACGCCCGCGCCCGGACCTACCTGCGGGTGGACTCGGCGGACCAGTTGCGCGCCGCGCTGGCCGCCCCCGAACTGGCGGCGATGCGGCGCCTGGTGCTGGGCGGCGGCAGCAATCTGCTGCTCACGGGCGACTTCGACGGCCTGGTGCTGCACATCGCGCTGCAGGGCAGGGAGCTGCTGGCCGGCGATGAACACCACCACCACGTGCGCGTGGCGGCCGGCGAGAACTGGCACGGCTTCGTGCAGTGGACGCTGGAACAGGGCGTGGGCGGACTGGAGAACCTGTCGCTGATCCCCGGCACCGCCGGCGCCGCGCCGATCCAGAACATCGGCGCCTACGGCGCGGAGACCCGGGACAGCTTCCACAGCTTGACGGCCTACGATCCGGCCAGCGGCGAGTCGCTCACGATGGACGCCGCGGCCTGCCGTTTCGGCTACCGCGACAGCGTGTTCAAGCACGAGGCCGGGCGCGGCCTGGTCATCCTGGACGTGACGTTCGCGCTGCCCAGACAGTGGCGGCCGAACCTGCGCTACGCCGAATTGGCGCAGGCGGTGGCGGCCCAGGGCATCGCCGAGCCGACGGCGCGGCAGGTGGCCGACACCGTGATCGCCGTGCGCAGCCGCAAGCTGCCCGATCCGGCCGTGATCGGCAACGCGGGCAGCTTCTTCAAGAATCCGGTGGTGCCGGGCGCGCAGTGCCTGGCCTTGCTGGAGCGCTTCCCGGCGCTGGTGCACCACCGGCAGGCCGACGGCGCGGAAAAGCTGGCGGCCGGCTGGCTGATCGACCAGTGCGGCTGGAAGGGCCGCAACCTGGGCGCGGCGGGCGTGTACGAGAAGCAGGCGCTGGTGCTGGTGAACCGCGGCGGCGCCACCGGCGAGGACGTGCGGCGGCTCGCCGCCGCCATCCAGGCCGACGTGATGGCGCGCTTCGGCGTCCAGCTGGAGCCGGAGCCGGTGTTCGTGTGATGGGCTGGCGGCGGCGAATCCGGGGACAGACCTGCGGTCGGCGCCGCGTACCTTAGCCAGCGGCCGCGGGCGCGGAGGGTCTGTCCCCTCGGCCGCTCAGGCCGGCAGGTCGGCGGCGCTGCAGGCGCGGTTGCGGCCGGCGCGCTTGGCGGCGTACAGCGCGCGGTCGGCCTCGCAGATCAGGTCGGCCACGCTGCCGGCCGGCGATGGCACCACGCTGGCCACCCCCACCGACATCGTCACCACCCCGTGCGGCTGCGCCCGCGGATGCTCCATCGCCAGCGCGCGCAGGTGCTGCACGCAGGCCTCGGCCACCACCATCGCGCCCGCCAGCGCCGTGTCCGGCAGCACGATGGCGAACTCCTCGCCGCCGTAGCGCGCCGCCAGGTCGGCCGGGCGCTTCAAGTGCTCGGTCAGCACCGCCGCCGTCTTCTTCAGGCACAGGTCGCCGGTCAGGTGGCCGTAGCTGTCGTTGTACATCTTGAAACAGTCGATGTCGCACATCAGCAGCGACAGCGGCTGGCGGTCGCGCTGGCCCCGCTGCCACTCGACGCGCATGGCGTCGTCGAAGCGGCGGCGGTTGGCGATGCCGGTCAGGCCGTCCAGCGCGGCCAGCTTTTGCAACTCGATATTGGCGTCGGCCAGGCTTTTCTGGCTCTCGCGCAGGAAGCGGAAGGCCTGGTCGCGCTGCAGCCGGCTGATATGGGCCGACGAGTGGTAGCGCACCCGCGCCAGCAGTTCCAGCTTGTCCGGCAGCTTGACCAGGTAGTCGTTGGCGCCCACCGCGAAGCTGTGCGCCTTGAGCTTGGGCTCCTCCTTGGACGACAGCACGATCACCGGCACCGCGCGCAGCAGCGGATCGTCGCGGTATGCCTTGATCAGCTCGAAGCCGTCCACGTTGGGCATCACCAGGTCCTGCAGGATCACGGTGGGCTGCAGCTGGGCGGCGGTGCGCGCCGCCATGGTGGCGTCGGTCACGTAGTGGAACTCGATGTCGGGCTGGTCGCTGAGCATGCGCCGCACCGCTTCCACGATGATGAGCTGGTCGTCGACCAGCAGCACCCGCACCTTGAACACCGTCAGGCCCGGTTCCAGATCCGGGACGGAGATACTTTCGGACATCGCCATTCTCTTTTTATTGAAATCTTGTTATGTCCGGCGGCCGGGGAGGCTGGTCAGCGGCTGCCGGTAGTACTGCGCAACATCGGTCCGATCTTGTCGAGCGGCAATATCAGCTGCGCGGCGTCCAGTTCGGCGGCCGCGCGCGGCATGCCGTACACGGCGCTGCTGGCCTGGTCCTGGGCGATGGTGGTCTGGCCCGCCCGGCGCATGGCCAGCAGGCCCTCCGCGCCGTCGCGGCCCATGCCGGTCAGCAGCACGCCGACCGCGTCGCCGCGCCAGTGCTGCGCCACGCAGCGGAAAAACACATCGACCGACGGCCGGTACGCGTAATCCCTTGGTGCTGCATCGTAACCCAAGCGGTGGTCTTTATCCAGCACCAGATGGTCGTTGCTCTTGGCCACCAGCACCGCGCCGGCCAGCAGTTCGTCGCCGTGCTCGATGGCCCGCACCGGCATTTGCAGCTGCTCGCCCAGCCAGCGCGCGAAGTGGTCGGCGAAGTTCTCGTCGATGTGCTGCACCACCACGATGGCGCAGCCGGGCGGCGGCAGCCAGCCGGCCAGGATCTTGGACACCGCCACCGGCCCGCCGGTGGAGGCGCCGATCGCCACCAGCTTGCTGATCGCCGCCCGCGGCGCCGGCCGCTCCGGCGCCGGCGTGCGCGGCTGCATGGACTGGTTGCCGCCGCTGTGGCGTATCAGCTTGTCCATGGTCTTGATCTTGGCCAGCAGCTCGGCCGCGCCGTCCGCCTTGCCCTGCAACATGGGCGTGGCGGTGACGTCGAGCGCGCCGGCGCCCAGCGCGCGGAACACCTGGTTCACATTGTCCTGCGGCCGCCCGGTGACCACCAGGATGGCGCAGGGGCTGTGCTCCATGATCTGGCGCGTGGCCTCCACCCCGTCCAGCTCGGGCATGTTCAGGTCCATCAGCACCAGGTCGGGCGGCTGCTCGGCGCACAGGCGCACCGCCTCCACCCCGGTGCGGGCGATCCACAGCACCTGGTGCTCGGAGGTGCTGGCCACCACGCGCCGCAGCGCCTCGGCCGCCATGGCCACGTCGTTCGCGATCGCTATCTTCATTTGTGCGCATCCCCTATCAGGTCGGCCACGGCGTCGAGCAGCGTCTCGTCGTGGAAGCTGCCCTTGGTCAGGTAATAGTCGGCGCCGGCCGACATGCCGCGCGCGCGGTCCTCCGGCCTGTCCTTGTAGGACACGATCATCACCGGCAGCTTGTGCAGGTGCAGGTCCTTCTTGATCAGGTTCACCAGCTCGATGCCGTCCATGCGCGGCATGTCGACGTCGGTGATGACCAGGTCGTAGTCGCCGCTGCGCACCACGTTCCAGCCGTCGATGCCGTCGATGGCCACGTCGACCTCGAAGCCGCGCGCGGCCAGCAGCTTGCGCTCCATCTCGCGCACGGTGAGCGAATCGTCCACCACCAGGATGCGCTTCATGCGGCGCCGTTCGGCGTGGCCGCCGCGCGCCAGCTGGTGCAGGCCGCCCTCGTGCAGCAGCTTGTCGATCGACAGCAGCAGGTCCGGCACGTCCAGGATCAGCACCGGCTCGCCGTCGTCCAGCAGGGCGGCGGCCGAGATGTCGCGCATCTTGCCGAAGATGGGATCGATGGCCTGCACCGCCAGGCTTTGCTCGCCGCGGATGGCGTCCACCACCAGCGCGTAGCGGCGCGCGCCGCCGCCCACCACCACCACCGGCAGTTCCGCGTCGGTGGCGCCGCTGTCGCCCAGCTCCAGCACCTGCGCGGCCGACACCAATCCAAGGTGCTCGCCGCCGTGGTCGAAGAACTGCTTGTTCTCCAGCGTGTGGATGGCCTCCTGCGCCACCTTGAGGACGCGTTCGACCTTGACGATGGGGATGGCGTAGGCCTCGCCCTTGATGTCGACCACCAGCGCGCGCACGATGGATTGCGTCAGCGGCAGCGTGATCGAGGTGCGGAAGCCCTTGCCCAGTTCGGACTCGATGCGCACGGTGCCGTTCTGCTGGCGGATGGTGTCGTGCACGATGTCCAGGCCCACGCCGCGCCCCGAGATCTCGGTGGCGCTGTCCTTCAGGCTGAAGGCGGGCAGGAACAGGAACTCCAGCAGCTCGGCCTGCGACATGGCGGCGGCCATGGTGGCGCTGGCCATCTTGCGCTCGACCACGGCGCGGCGGATGCGCTCCAGGTCCACGCCGCGGCCGTCGTCGCCGATCTCGATGCTGAGCATGCCGGCGCGGTGGCGCGCCTCCATCACGATGACGCCGGTGGCCGGCTTGCCGGCGGCGCCGCGCTCGGCGGCGTCCTCCATGCCGTGGTCCACGGCGTTGCGCAGCACGTGGTTGAGCGGACTTTCGATGCGGGCCAGGATGTCGCGGTCGACCAGCGTGTCCTCGCCGAGGATCTCGAGGCGGACCTCCTTGCCCAGGCTGCGCGCCAGGTCGCGCACCATGCGCGGGAAGTGCTGCACGCCGTCGCGGAAGGGGCGCATGCGCATGGCCAGCACCTCGTCGACCATGCTGCGCGAGACGTTGAGCATGCGCCGCTCCCAGTTCTCGAAGTCGGCGATGTGCTCCAGCACGAACTGCTTCAGCGGCTGGGCCTTTTGCAGCGCCAGCAGCGACTTTTCCTTGAGGCTGGCGTCGCCGCCGCTGGAGATGGCCTCGTGCAGCTGCTCCACCACCGCGAACAGGCTGGACTGGTTGCGCTTGAAGCGCTGCATGGCCTGCAGGAAGGGATGCATCTGGTGCGCGTTGATGCGCGATTCGCTGGCCAGCGACAGCAGGCGGTCGAAGTTCTGCGCCGATTTCATGGGCGCCAGCGGGCGCGCGCCGGGCGCGGCGCCGGCCTCCTCGGCGAGGGCGCGAGGCGCCTCGGCCGCCGGCCCGGCCCCGGGGGGCGATCCGGGCTCGGGCTCGAACAGGGGCTCGGGCATGGACCCGGCGCCGGCCGCTTCCGCCACGCCCGGCCCGGCCACGGGCGGCGCGGACGGGAAGGGCGGCGGCAGGTCCAGCGGCTCGGGCAGGAAGGCGATGCCCTGGATGGTGGCCATGGTCTTCTGGATCAGCGCGGCGTTGGCGGCCAGCCAGGGCGCCACGCCGGCGTCGTCCAGGCGCGACACCCGCAGCACCAGGTCCACGCCGGCCAGCAGCGCGTCGACGCGGTTGGGCGTCAGTTTCAGCTTGCCATGCTGGGCCGCGATGAAGGCGTCCTCCATGCCGTGCGACAGCTGCACCACCACGTCCAGGCCAACGATGGCGGCGGCGCCCTTGATCGAATGGGCCGCGCGCATCATCGGCTCGATGGCGGCCGTGTCGCCGCTGTGGCGCTCCAGCGCCAGCAGGCCGTCGGTCAGGATCATGGTCTGCGTCTCGGCCTCCATGCGGAACAGGTCCTGCATGGAGAACTGGCTCAGGTCTCCGTTCTGGTCGTGGCTCATCGCAGCGCCCTCGCGAGCTGGTAGCCCAGCAGGCCGGCGTCCAGGCAGCCGATCTGCATGTCCTCGTGCGGCAGCACGCCGGTCAGGTAGCGCTGCAGGCCCTTGTTGATGGTGGCCGCCGGCGGCAGCACGGCGCCGGACGCGTAGCGCACGATGCCGTGCAGGTCGGCCACCGGCAGCGCGTAGGCCTGGCCCTCCCACTGCACCAGCAGCAGGCGCGGGAAGGTGTGGCGGCCCGTGCGCGCCACGTTTTCCGTGTCGTCGATGTCGAGCAGCGCGCCCAGCGCGATGCAGGGATAGAGCTTGCCGCCCACGTTGACGACGCCGGCCAGGCCGCGCGCGTCGCGGTGCGGCAGCCGGTGCGGCAAGGCGCGCGGCGCCACCGACACGAAGATGGAGGTGGGCAGCGCCAGCCACTCGCGGCCCAGGCGGAACACCAGGCAGGAACTGTCGTGCTGCGCGCCGGTGTCGGCGGCCTGGCGGAAATGCTCGGCCCATTCGCGCTGGTAGCCGGCGCCGACGGGGCGCTGCAGGTTGCGCTGCGCGGCGCCGGCGTACACGTCGCAGTTGCGGCAATGGACGTATTGCCGCAGCTTGTCGCAACTGTGGTCGCCGGTCACGCCGATGCGGTTCCAGCAGTCGTGGATGGGCTGGATGGGGATGTGCGCGTCGGTGGTCATCATGGTTCAGCTTTCGCGGCGCCCTGCTGGCGCTGGTAGATGCGTTTGGCGCGGGCCTTCAAGGTGGACGCGGCGTCGTCGTCGCCGTGCTGCTCGGCCAGCAGCGCCAGGTGGCACAGGGCGTCGTAGTGGTCCGGCTGCAGGTAGATGCAGCGGCGCCAGTGCTCCTCGGCCTGGACGGGCTGGCGCGCGTGCTCGCTCAGCATGCCGAGGATGAAATAGGCTTCGGCGCTGTCGGGCACGGAGGCCAGGGCGGCCTGGCAGGCGGCGGCGGCCTCCTTGTCCTGGCCGCGGTCGGCGAGGGCGCGGGCCTGGGACAGCAGGGCGCCCGCCGCCGGGCGCGCCGGGGAGGGCGCCGAAGATGGCGCGGAAGCGGGAGCCGCTTTGCGCGCCGCGGCGCGCCCGTCCTGTGCGCCGGCCGCCGGCCGCGCTCCCGGGGCGGCAGGTCCCGGCGCGCCCGCCGGTCCGCGCGTTAAGCCGGCGCCCTTGGAGACGGGCGCCGGCGCGACGGCCTTGCCCTTCACCGCGGCCGCCACCGGAGCCGGCCCAGGCGTCGGCAGGGCCGCGTAGGCGGCGGGGGGCGGCTCGGCGTCCTTGCGTAGGCCGAAGGCCTGCCGCTGCGGCAGCGGCGTGTAGCCGTGCTGGGTGAACGAGGGCACCTCGGCGTAGCCGGCGAACAGCACGCCGTCGTCCGCCAGCAGCGCGGACAGGCGCGCGATGGCCGCCGCCGTGGTCGGCTTGTCGAAATAGATCAGCAGGTTGCGGCAGAAGATCACGTCGTAGTAATTGGGCCGCGCGCCCGTCTCCAGGGTCAGCAGGTTGCCCTGGCTGAAGCGCACCCGCGCCCGTATCTCCATGCTGATTTGGTAGTCCTCCTCGCCGACGCGGGTGAAGTGGCGGTCGCGGAAGCCCAGGTCGTGGGCGCGGAAGGCGTTGCGGCCGTACACGCCGGCGCGCGCGCGCGCCACGCAGGCGGGGCTCAGGTCGTAGGCGTCGATGGTGTAGCACTGCGGCGCCACGCCGGCGTCGCCGAGCGCCATCGCCATCGAATACGGCTCCTCGCCGCCCGCGCACGGCACCGACAGGATGCGCACCGGGCGCGCGCTGGCCGCCAGCCTGGCCTTGACGAATTCCACCGCCGTGTAAAAGGCCTGGGCGTCGCGGAACAGCCAAGACTCCGGCACCACCACCAGTTCCACCAGCTCGGTCAATTCCTCCGGCGTGAGGCCGGCCAGATAGGCGTCGCGGTCGACGCTGCGCGTCAGCTCCATGCGCTGGCGTATGGCGCGGTCGGCCTGGGCCTTGGACAGGTTCAGCCCCGTCATCCGGCGCAGCATCGCCTGGGCTTTCATGGCGCGCCGTCCGCGGCGTCGTCGGCGTGCGCCTGGAACAGCGCGGCGCGCAGGTCCGGCGGCAGCAGGCGCTCCACCTCCACCAGCTGCACCAGGCCGGCGTCGTCACCGGCCACGCCGCCCAGGAAGGGCGCGGCGCGCACGCCGCTGTCGGCCAGCCGCGTCTCGTCCACCTCCCGCACGCCGAGCACGCGCTCGGCCATCAGCCCCAGCGCGTGCCCGCCCCCGTCCGGGGCGTGGTAGTCCACCACCACGATGCGCGTGTCGAAATGGGGGGCGCTGGGTTCGGCCCCGCCCAGGCGGGCCAGGTCGATCACCGGCACCGGCTCGCCGTGCAGGTTCATCAGCCCCGCCACCGCCGCCGGCGCCAGCGGCAGGCGCTTGAGTTCCAGCAGCGGCAGCACCTGGCGCACGGCGCGCAGCCGCAGGCCGTAGCGGTCCTGGCCGATGTGGAAGACCAGCAGTTTCATGATCGCCGTCCTACACCGACACCGCGAAGCTGGCCACGCTGGACTGCAGGTCGCCGGCCGCGTACTGCAACTGGTGCACCGCCTCGCTGGTGGCCTTGAGCGACTCCACCGTCTGCTGGGTGGCGTCGTTCAGCTGCATCATGGTCTCGGTGATCTGCTGCGCGCCCACC
>NZ_FPBO01000065.1:17341-19332 GCF_900116645.1 Pseudoduganella namucuonensis
GCACCGCCTCGCTGGTGGCCTTGAGCGACTCCACCGTCTGCTGGGTGGCGTCGTTCAGCTGCATCATGGTCTCGGTGATCTGCTGCGCGCCCACCGCCTGCGACTGCATGCCCTGCAACACCGCGTCGAACTGGGGCGCCAGCTTCTGCACCTGGGCCATCACGCCGGACAGCTGGTCCGTGACCTGGCGCACCTCGCCCACGCTGCGGCGGACCTCCTCGGCGAACTTGTCCATGCCCATCACGCTGGCCGACACCGCCGACTGCATCTCTTTGAGCATCTGCTCGATGTCCCAGGTCGACACCGAGGTCTGGTCGGCCAGGCGGCGGATCTCGGTGGCCACCACCGAGAAGCCGCGTCCCGCCTCGCCGGCCTTCTCGGCCTCGATGGCCGCGTTCAGCGACAGGATGTTGGTCTGGTCGGCCACCTTGGTGATGGTGGCCAGCACGCCGTTGATGTTGCTGGCCTTCTCGGACAACGCCGCCAGCTTGGCGCTGATGGTGTCGGTGGCGGCCACCATGTGCTGCATGGTCTCATCCATGCGCCGCAGGTTGTCCTGCGCCTCGGCGGTGGCGCTGGTGGTGTAGTCGGCCACGGCGGTGGCGTCCTCCATGGTCTTGAGCAGCTGCTGGGTGTTGGCCGAGATCTCCTTGGTGGTGGACAGCACCTCGACGCTGGTCTGGGCCTGCTCCACGCCGGTCGCCTCCTGCTCCTTGGCGGAGGCGGCGATCTCGGTGGCCGAGGTGGTGACCTGGATGCCGGCCTTCTGCACATTGTTCAGCAGCACGCGCAGGTTGTCGAACATCCTGGCCAGGCCGTGGCCCAGTTGGCCGATGGCGTCGTCGCCGGCCACCGTGATGCGGCCGGTCAGGTCGCCCGAGGCGGCCTTCGACACCACGGCCAGCAGCGCGTCCACCTTGCCGCGCAGGTCGTTGGTGGCGGCCTGCTCGCGCAGGCGGTTGTCCTGGATGGCCTGCGCCATGCGGTTGAATTCCGTGGTGACCTGGCCCAGCTCGTCGTTGGACACCACCGCCGCGCGCGCGTCCTGTTCACCGGCGGCGATGCGGCTGACGGCGTGCGTCAGGTTGTTCAGTGGCCCCAGCAGCGCGTTCGACAGCAGCCAGGCGATCCCCAGCGCCAGCGCGGCGCAGACCGCGCCGCCGGCCGACAGCACCATCACCATCGAGCGCTGCAGCGCTGCCGACGCCTGCGTGCGTTCCACCAGCAGGCGGTTCTCCTCGTCCGCCGCCTCCTTCAGGGCCGCGTAGACGGCCCCGGTGAGCGGGCTGCCCTGCTTGAGTTGGGATTCCGGCGCCTTGCCTATGATGTCCGCCGCGCCGGGCGTGTCGCCCAGTTGCTGGCGCCGCGCGACCTGCACCTCGGCCACGTCCTTGACCCAGGTATCGAGGTTGGAGGTGACCTTGGCCAGGCGCTCCTTCTGCGCCGGGTTGTCCTCGGTCAGCTTGCGCAGCTTTTGCATGGCGGCCGGGATGTCGTCGAGCTGCGTCTTGATGCGTTCGATGCGGTAGGCGTCGCCGGTCAGGTAGTAGCCGCGCAACTGGACCTGGGCCTCCAGGATGTGGTTGCGCACCTCGTCGATGGCCAGCAGCACGTTCATCGTGTGCCGGTCCCAGGCGTTCGCCTCGGACAGTCGGCTGAAGTTGTTGTAGGCGGTGGCCAGCAGCACCAGGATGATGGCCAGGATGGAGCCCAGGCCCAGGTAGAGTTTCTTCTTGATACTCAGGTCCTTGACCATTTTTTCTCCGGTATCTGTGTAGGACGAAGGCAATAAACGTATTCTGCCACGCGCCGCGCGCCGATGGGGCCGCGTTCAGGCGAGCACGGCGAAGCTGGCCACGCTGGCCTGCAGGTCGCCTGCCGCGTACTGCAGCTGGCGCACCGCCTCGCTGGTGGCCTTGAGCGACTCCACCGTCTGCTGGGTGGCGTCGTTCAGCTGCATCATGGTCTCGGTGATCTGCTGCGCGCCCACC
>NZ_FPBO01000036.1 GCF_900116645.1 Pseudoduganella namucuonensis
ATGTCTTTCGTTTTGAAAATATAGGTTTCACCGGTGGTCTGCGCAAACGTGGTGAGGTAATACATACCCTTATGGAAGCGCAGACTGCTGGCCCAAGTACCCTTGCTGTAGGTGTTTTGACCATCCGTCAAATTCAGCTCCGGCATATCGGCCAGAGTGTCATACGCATAATTGATCAGTTTCCAGTTGACGAGATCCGTCGACTTCATGATGGGCACACCCGGATTCATGTGCATGGTCGTGCTGCTCATATAATAATTGCCACCGACCCTGATCATCGCCATGTCCGGCACATCGGCAAAAATCAATGGATTTTGAGCTTGCGCGAAAGCGGCGGCCGAAATTGGGAAAGCAAGGAGGGCGAAAATGAGCTTGAGTCTGTTTTTCATGGAATAAAGAAAATTGATAATGGAACTGGCCTGATTGCTCGGGGCATCGTTTTCTCCATTGAAAATGGCGTCGTCCCGGCGCGGGGGGAAGGCCTGCGCCGGGACGATGGTGGCGACGTGCTAGCCGCGGCGGTTCAGGCGCCGGCCCAGCCTCATCGCGATCAGGCCGATCCCCAGCAGCAGCGGCGTCGCCGGCACCGGCACCGACACGGCGTCGGTGACGGTGAAGTCGTCCATCGCATACCAGCCGGTGTCGCGCGTGATGGTCAGCATCGCCACATTGCTGAAGCCTGCCGCCACCCACTGGTAGGTGTCGCCGATGGCGATATTGCCGGTGCTGCCGATGAGCTGGTTCAAGGCATCGTAGCCGCTGATGTTGATCCAGGCGGCCTTGTCGCCGCCGCCTGCCGGAGTGGCGAACCAGGCGCCGGCGAAGTTGAAGCCGGTCGCGCTGCTCACGCTCATGGCATCGCTGCCGAAGCCGTTGACAGCGAAATTGTTGCCGGAATGGGCAGCGTTCGCGTAGCCGCCGATGCTGTTGTCGCCCGCATACCAGTCCGAACTCCAGTTCAGGCCTGCGTAGGGGTTCAGGTCGCTCAAGCTGGTGAAGTCGCCGCCGGTGGCCACGTCTTCGAAACCGACCGGACCAGCATGGGCCGCGCCGGCCAGCATCAGGCTGGCGCTGGCGATGAATGCACAGAGAATTTTTTTCATGACAATATCTTTCCGATTGCTTTTATTTGCAGATGTCGCCGGTCACAGCAGGTACCGGACCAGGATTCGGCGTACCTTGGCCGAACGTAATGCCGAACCCGACCGTCTGGCCCGGAGCGATGTCGTGGTTCCAGACTTCGCTGTTGGTCCCGGTGAAGGTCGGCGCGGTGCCCGTCACTTTCCCACCCCAGTAGTTATAGATTTTCGAGTCGTCGGCATAGGTCCAGTTCACCGTCCAGCCGCTGATGACAGAGGTGCTTTGGTTGGTGATGAGTACATCGGCGTTGCCGCCGTAACCCCACATAGCGGTAACGACGTACTTGCATTCGGCCTGTTTGGGAGGCGCCACATACACTTGCGGCACGACCTGGACGTCGCCAGCCGGGTCGATCTTGCCGTAGGCGATACCGCGGCCGTTGGTGCTCATGTAGACGGTTCCGTAGGTGTTCATGTCTCCGGTCACAAAGCGGCCTATGTTGCCGCCATACTGATGGGCATCGTCGTTGACGCGATCCCAGCTGACACCCTGGTCGATCGAGCGCAACAGGCCGCGTGCGGTGCCCACCGAGCCCCACATGTAGAGAGACGGATAGCTGGCTTCCGGCGCCGCCTTGCCCAGGCCCACGGCGCCGCAAGAAGCGATCTTGGGCACCTTGGTGAAGCTGGCGCCCGAATCGGTCGAGTGGAAGAGCCCGTTCGAGGCCAGGCACATCCACAGGTCGCCCTCGAGGCCAGGCGTGGCGCGCACGAAGTCCGAGCCGCCGCTGTTCAGCTGGGCTGCGACGTTGAACGACACGCCGCCGTCGAGGCTCACCAGAAGCTTCCCGCTGCTGCGGTCGTAGACATAGAACTTGGCCGGGTTGACCGCGTCGGCCACCGGGCGCGCATTGTTCACGGCCAGGCCGGTGACCGCAGTCCAGTTGGCGCCGAAATCGGTCGAGCGGTAGGTGGTGGTCGAATTTTCCGGGCTATGCAGCAGCACGAAGCCATCGGCCGACAGGGCCAGGTTGCCCCTCTTGGCCATTTTGGTCGGTGATTTTTCCCAGCTCGCCCCCTGGTTGGTCGAGGTGTAGAGCTCTTCGCCGACCCGCGCCATCACGTGCGTGGCTTGCGGCGCCACCGCCATGCCGGTGGTCGAGCCCATCGCCGGGGTGTGGCGTGGCACGTACTGGGCCGGATCGGTGTGGATGAAGCCGTCGTAGTCGCCGATGATCGACATCAGCTTTCCGTCCGGGAGGCTCTCGGCCTGGTAGGCGCCGGTCTCTTCCATGCCCTTCACGTCGAACTTCCACACGCTCTTGGCTGCGTCGATGTCGCTTGTCTTGAACATGCCATTGCCCGACACGACCCATGCGCTCTTCGGATCGAAGGGATCGAACTCGATCGAGCCGGCCCAGTGGATCATCGAGTCATGGATCCAGTCGATGCCGTTGGCGTCGACGCTCATGCCGCGTTCCATCAAGTCGGTCCAGGTGCGGCCGGCATCGATCGAGGTGAAGATGCGGTCGCCGTAAGTGGTTTTCGGCTGTGTGCTCTGGGTCCAGAAGGTGTTGGCGGTCGAGGCGACCAGGCGCTTCGGGTTGGTCGGGTCGACGCTGATGCCGCCGAAGGGGTGGGTCCGGCCGGCCGGCGTGACGTTGGTCCAGGCGCCGCCGACGGTGTTGTATTCCCACAGCGCGCCGGTGTTCATCGGCTCGCTTTCGGACTGCGGGTGCGGCCCGGCGCCGTTGGCGTAGGTCAGGTACAGGCGGCCCTTGTTGGTGATCGCCGCGCGCTGCGGCATCAGGCCGGCCGGCGCGCCGGCGACGGGGTTGAAGGTGACGCCGCCGTCCTTGCTGAAATACAGGTTCGGTCCCACCGAGCCGTAGCGCGACACGCCGACGTAGATGCGCTTGGCCGTGCCCTGGGTGACGCTGGTCGGATCGAGCAGCACGAAGCTGATGCCATTGCCGTTCGGGGTGTCATTGACGTTCAGGCTGTTCACGCGGCTCCAGGTCGCGCCGGAATCGACGCTCTTGAACAGGCCGTTGTGGCGGGTGCCGACGAACAGCACATTGCTCGAACCCGGGTCGACCTGCAGGCGCTCACCGTTCGAGCGGCCCATGCCGTTGCCGTGCGCCTTGAACTGGGCCGTGACGTCGGTGACCGTGAAGGTCTTGCCGTAGTCGGTCGAGCGCAGGATCGCGGTCTTGCCATTGCTGGAGTATTCGGTACCGGCCAGCATGTACACATTGGCGGCGTTGCGCGGGTCGATCGCCAGCGACTCCACGCCCATCAGGCCAGTGTCGCTTTCGGAAACCCAGTCATTCAACGCCACCCAGCGCTCGTTCTGGACATCATAGCGGTAGGCGCCGCCGACGTCGGTGCGCGCGTACACCACGCCGCGCTCGCTCTTGCTGGCCACGACGCCCGTGACGAACCCGCCGCTGCCCATTGCAACATTGCTCCAGCGATAGTTCTCGGCCGCGGCCCCCTGGATCATCAGCAGACCTGCCGCCAGTGCCATTATTGTTTTCGTTACATGCATAACCGTCTCTCCAAGTTTTGAAATTTCCTCTTTACAACAACGACATTCCAGTTCGCCCTTAAAAACCACGCCCCAAGCTGAAATCGTTTTCACCTGCCATTTGATTGTGCATCCATGCAAGGTTCTTGGAAATTGCCAAAGTCACCAATTGTCACGTCAAATTTAGGAAAATCTCCCAGGCGAGTGCGACTGAGGGTTGCCGACTTGTTGTATGCCGCCACGCAGGGCGCCCAGATAGACCCGGCCAGAAATGCGCATGTCTCAGGTGACGTAGTTGACGCCGGCCCACTGGCGCTTGCGGTCGTTGATCCGCTTCCGAACAGGTTCTTCACGCCGGCGCTCAGCGTCAGACTGCTTGTGATCTGGTATCCCGTATCGAGGTCGACAACGACGGTCGGACTGACGCGATTGCTGTGATACGGCGCCTTCGCGGTGTCGGAATCGGGCACCGTCAGCTTGAGGAACCTTTTTAGGGACAGAATCTGATGCTCGCAGCCCGTGCACTGGACCCGCATTTTCAGGCTGGCCTGGGTTCGGCAGCGCGTCATGGCCGATAGGGCCCGCATGTGGTCCGCGTTCAGTTTGTGCCGGTACTGCATCAGGAAGTCGGCCTTGAAGGTGTCAATGACGGTGGCGAGACGAATCATTTGAGGTTCCCCAGTAGATGAGGTAGACCTTGTTCCGTCAGATCAAAGACTGCTTGTGCGGTGATGCGAGCGGTGGTCCCGTAAGTGATTGATTCATATACGCCATAAACGGCCTGCAAAGCCGTCTAGGTCGGTTCGATTCCGATCCTCGCCTCCAGAATTCTCCAGTGAAATCAACGACTTAACGATCTGCTTAGCATTGTCGAGTCGTTGATTTCGCCTCAAAACGCCCCAATTCGGCTCATTGCTACCTCGTTCTGATCACAGTGCCACCTCCAAACCGAGGCCAGGTGCTTCTCGAACTCGGTGGGCGGGAAGAAATGCTCGTTGTCGCCATGCCCGCCCGTCGCAAACGAGCGCTGCTCGGCCACGGTGCGCCAGAAGGTGAGCGCAGCCTGCCGGTAGTGCGCCTGTCCGGCGAGTCCGTGCAGCCGGGCGAAGCCGATCACCTTGGGAATTTGCGTGTTGGCGTGCATGCCGTCGAGGGTGCCGCGCCCTTCGGCAAGCGCTCGCGACCGTGCCGCGCGAGCTCCGGGCGTGGCTCGGGGCTGCTGTGCATGGCGATCGTTGGCGGTGCGATTTTGCCGTTCGCCCTGGATGCGCTTGCCGACTTGGTTGGAGTTCTGCGCTCGTTCCGGTTGCCCGCTGCTTGCTATCGGTATCTGTCGTATTTCGGGTGGAAATATTCTGAACCTCAGCTTCGCCGTTGATTTCCGGAGCCGGCGGGATAGCCACTTCACGCAAGCGTCGCTCGAGGCACGCTGCTAACCTTTACACCACCCGGAGTACCGGCACGCGCGCCGTGCCGCCACCCGTGCCGGTGCAAAGCCGGACCAACGCCAACAACAGTAGGAGGTGCTTATCTTGCCATTACCTGTTTCATTTTCTGACAGAGTGCCCGTTCATTCCCGCGTCATTTCATTCACGGGCTATCGGCGTGGCGATGGCCATTGGGACGTCGAGGGGCATCTGGTGGATGTGTGCCCGCACAATGCAGCGTGGCCGGGCGGTCATCGTGCGGCCAATGAACCCATACACAGCATGCTGTTGCGAATTACCGTCGACGGCACTGGTTTAATCAAAGAGGCCGCGGCTTCGACCGACGCCTCGCCGTATGACGGCGTGTGCGGCAGTATCACCCGGCGTTATGCGGAATTGGCTGGGATACGGGTGGGTCCTGGATTTCGGCGGCGTGTGCTTCAAATTGTCGGCAGCCTGAATGGCTGTACCCACATGACCGAGCTCCTGATCGGCATTGGCACGGCGGTGATGCAGACGCTGGCTGGCGAAGTGCCTGTCCCGCAAGACCAAAAACCATTCAGCCTGGACGGCTGTCACACCCTCGATACCACAGGTGATGTCGTGAAAAAACATTACCCGCTCTGGTATCGCCCGCGCGCTATTCCTGGCCGGGAATCCTGCTGACGGTGAGATCTGTTTTTCCTGCGCCGATCTCGAAGACGCCACGCCACGCGCATCGACGAGGTTAATCCGGGCGGCCCGGCCACCGGGCCGCCCGGGATCAAACGTTCAAAGACCTGTGTGTTTTACCGCGAGGTCTTTCAAGACGTTCTCCGACTGGCGGACAGGTGCAGGTGCAGGCACGCTATACAACCGCCGCGAGCCGCGACGCCTGGTCAATGGCCCGCTTTGCATCCAGTTCACCCGCCTCGAAGGCGCCGCCGATCACCGTCACGGGTACGTCCTGGCCGCGAAGCTGGTCGTAAATGCCACGGCGTGGCAATTGGCCTGCGCACACGATGACCGTATCGACTTCGAATACCTTAGGTTCACCATGGATCCTGGTGTGCAGGCCGGTATCGTCGATCTTCACATATTCGACGCCGTTGACCATGTGCACACCACGGCGAGCCAATGTGAGCCGGTGCGTCCATCCCGTCGTGCGCCCCAGGTTATTGCCGACTTTCTCCGCCTTGCGCTGCATCAGGTAGATGGTGCGGTCCGTGGCGGCCACCCGCTGTTTGACGCCGGCCACGCCGCCGCGCGGATGGCCGTTAAAGTCGATACCCCATTCCCGGGCAAAGAGTTGGACGTCCAGCGAGGCGGATGGACCGCTATGGGAAATCAATTCCGCCACGTCGAACCCGATTCCACCGGCGCCCATGACCGCCACGCGCTTGCCGATCGGCCGCTTCCCAAGGATCGCATCGATATAGCTCACCACCGAGGAATGGCCGATGCCATCCAGTGCCGGCACGCGCGGCTCGATGCCGGTGGCCACGACCACTTCGTCGAACCCCATGGCCTTGATGGACTCCGCGCTGACCATGGTGTTCAGGCGCAAATCGACCCCATGGAGCTCGACCATCTTGCGGAAATAGCGCAGGGTTTCATGGAATTCCTCTTTGCCGGGAATGCGCTTGGCCAGGTTGAACTGGCCCCCGATCTCGCCGGCCGCTTCAAATAATGTGACCTGGTGGCCGCGCTGCGCCGCGATTGTTGCAAAAGCCAGGCCCGACGGACCGGCGCCGATGACCGCGAGTTTTTTAGGCTGGGTGACCGGTGTGTAGTTCAACTCTGTTTCATGACAGGCGCGGGGGTTGACCAGGCAGCTTACCTGCTGCGAGCCGTTAAAGGCATGGTCCAGGCAGGCCTGGTTGCATCCGATACAAGTGTTGATTTCGTCTTCGCGCCCCTGTTGGGCTTTGAGGATAATTTCCGGGTCGGCCAACATGGGGCGGGCCATCGAGACCAGGTCGGCATCGCCGCGCGCCAGCACGGCTTCCGCCACGTCCGGCATGTTAATGCGGTTGCTGGCAATCACCGGCACCGACAGCGATTGCCGCAGCTTGCCGGTGACCTGGGTAAAGGCCGCGCGCGGCACCATGGTTGCGATGGTTGGCACCGGCGCTTCATGCCAGCAGAAATGCGTGCTGACGATATTCACGCCGGCTGCTTCGACTGCCTGGGCAAGCTGCACCACTTCCTCCCGTGACATGCCGTCTTCCAGCATATCCATCGCGGGAACGCGGAATATCACGATAAAGTTCGAACCGACCGCGGCGCGCACGCGTCGCACCACTTCGACGGGAAAGCGCATACGGTTGTCAAAATTGCCGCCCCATTGATCGGTGCGCCGGTTGGTTCGTTCAAGCAGGAAGGCGGACAGCAGGTAGCCAGCCGAGCCGATGATTTCCACGCCGTCGTAGCCGGCTTGTTGGGCCGCCAAGGCGCAGTTGGCGAAATCGTTCAATTGCTTGTCGATTCCAGCCTGGTCCAGTTCGCGCGGCCTGTAGGCGCCAATGCGTGACTTGATCGCAGACGGCGCCACACTGGCGGGCGTATGGGCGAGCGAACCCATATGCAGGATTTGCAGGCAGATTTTCACATCGGGTGCGGCGGCGTGCACGGCGTCGGTCACGATGCGGTGCTGCGACGCGGTCACGTCCTGGTGGACTTGCATGCCGCCTTCGGCGTTGGGCGAAATGCCGCCGGTAATGATCATGCCGACGCCGCCGCGCGCACGCTCCGCGTAGTAGGCCGCCATGCGCGTGAAACCGTCCTCGGCTTCTTCCAGACCCGTGTGCATCGAGCCCATGATGGCGCGATTTTTCAAACGGGTAAATCCGAGGTCAAGAGGGGAGAACAGGAAAGGATAGGGTGTTGGCTGGTTCATGTTGGCATAGTCCACTTTGGTAGTTTGTCGAGCGATGGTAGCGCCGCGTACAGGCGCGATCTTGCGGAAAGTGGCTGGCAGGGCCCCGGGTGGTGCCCGTCGTTTTCATGCGCAGCAAGTTTGCGCAAGACGTGCCGCGCAGGCCGGGTTATCGTCGCCGCATCGTGAACCCATCCCTGGACTGGCGACAGGCGTGGGACTCGCGCTGGCCGGTCGCCGCCCCGGCCTGGCCGACAACTGGCTGCGCCATATCGACGACGTCCGGGGACCGTCATTCGGGACAACTGGATGAAATCAGTGAATATGCGCTGGCGCATGACCGGCTGTGCGAGCCGGACGCCGGGACGCCGCGCCACGTGCGGAAAGTCATGAAATTCGTGGCGCCCGAATTATGCGAAGGGGGCCACGGGCAACGTCGCAACCGAGGACGTGCTGTACATGATGCATGGGCTGGGCGTGCATACGGGAATAGACCTGGACCAGGTGGTCGATGCCGGCCGCTACATTTCACGACATCTTGGCCGCCAGGTGGGCAGCCGCGCAGGCAGTGCGATAGCCGCGAAACGGGGGGAGTAGTTCGCTGTCCTTGCCGCCATTTTATTTTCGGAAACACCTAAAAATCCAACAGGAGACTTGAATCATGAACAACAACGCCAACGCACCTGTGCCGTCGGGCGCCAATAGCAATGCCGTCGCGGCTGCCACGGTAGGGGAACTGGTAGCGATGGCATTCGCCCATTACGGGGACACGACCGCGTATATCGACAGCGGGAACAACTATTCATTCAGCGATGTCGATGCGGCCGCTACCGCACTGGCAAACCGGCTTGCCGGCATGGGGATAGGAAAAGGCGAGCGCATCGCCGTGATTGCGCTGAACCAGATCGAATGGGTGGTCGCGTTTTTCGCCGCCGCGCGCATGGGCGCCGTCATCGTTGGAATGAATGTGCGTTACCGGGAAACCGAACTGGATTACATGCTGGAAGACAGCGGGGCAAGCGCGGTGATTGCGCTGGCCGAATATGGCGGTTTCGATTACAAGGCGTATTTTGCCGGCCGCCGCGACAAGCTGCCGCGCCTTCGCCACCACCTGTTCGCCGGCGCGCCCGGGGGGGCGGAGGCACTGGCGTTCCAGGCCGGCCTGGACGGGGCGGCGGCATGGACAAGGTCGGCGCCGGCATCCGTGCCAGCAGCCATGGCCCCGGTCGATCCGGACGATATGCTGATGATCATCTACACCTCAGGCACCACCGGCCAACCCAAGGGAGTGGGCTTGTCGCATCGCTCGGCATTGTTGGCGGCCCAGGCGCAGGCGCGCCACATCATGGCGGCGCCGGATGACCTGATCCAGCTTGCCAACCCTCTCAACCACGTCGGCGGCATCACGTGCGGCATACTGACGTTCCTGATTGGCGGCGGGTGCTGCGAAATGGTACCCGTATTCAAAGCCGAGACGGTGCTTGAGATGATGTCCCGCAATCCCCCCACCGTGATCAGCGGCGTTCCCACCATGTTGACCCTGCTGATGATGCATCCCCGTATTGACGAGGTCGACCTGCAACGGGTTCGGCTGATTTTCAGCGGCGGCGCCAACGCGGACCAGACCTTGCTGGGCAAGCTTGGGGAAAAAGCGCCCAATGCGCGCCTGATGAACCTGTATGGCTTAACGGAAACGTCCGGCGCGGTCGTTATGACGCCATGGGACGCGCAGCGCGATGAACTGCTGCGTTCGATCGGCAAGCCGCTGGCAGGCGCCGAAATCAGAATCGTTTTGACGGACGGCAATACGGCACAACCCGGCGAGCCGGGCGAGCTGTGGGTGCGCGGACTGGGTGTCGTCGGGGGCTATGTCGATACGCGCCGCGACGGCGGCACATTCGATGGTGAAGGATGGCTGCATACGGGCGATCTCGGGTATGTCGATGCGCGCGGCTATGTGTACCTGCTGGGGCGCTCCAAGGATATGTATATCCAAGGCGGATTCAATGTCTATCCGGCGGAAACGGAAAGCGTGATTTGCACCCATCCCGGCGTGCTGCTGGTGGCGGGCATCGGCGTGCCAGACCCGGTACTGGGTGAAGTGGGCCGGTATTACGTTGTGAGGAAGCCGGGTTCCAGCCTGGTCGAGCAGGAGATTGTCGACTACTGCAAGCAGCGCCTGGCCGACTATAAAGTGCCCCGGCAAGTGGTGTTCCGCGACGCGCTGCCGACCACGCCCGCAGGGAAGATCCAGAAGTCGGTTTTGCGCGGGGAGTGACTAGGATTGATGCGGGCGGCGGCCGCCATTGCATAATTCAATCAACCAAGCGCTTGCTTTGTTGGCCGGCCTGTGCCAATCTGTCTGATAAGAACAGGGATTCGCCCACGTAGCGGCGGACGAATAAAATCGCGCCCGTGGCGCTTGCGCCACGGTCCGATGCGAGGAGAACGACATGGCGAGGGAAGAACGGCTGGATGGTTCGCAAACAATGGGGATAACCGGCGAGCGGGGAGACCGGATAATGTTGATGACGCGCGGGCGGGTAGCGTATATCGGTTTGCTGGGGCGTCCGCAAACGCGGGAATTTGGTTCGCTGACGGTCTATGTTTCGCTGAGCGCGCCATTCCAGATACAGATTGGTGATCGCCCATGGGAAAGCGCGGAAATGTACGTGGTCGCTCCCGACACGCAACATCGCATCACCACCAGCGACCGCATGATCGGCGTGCTCCTGCTGGAGACGGAAACCGTCGCGCTGGCCGCGCTGCCGCGCTGGCTGCAACCCAGCCTGGATGCGAATCAATGTGTGCCTGGCCTGGAGCGGGTTCGCGGCGCGTTCCGTGCGCTGTGCGGCAAGCAGGTGAGCATCGCCACGGCGCAGGGGAATTTTGACGGCTACTTCCTCGGGCGGGAACTCGCGTCCCGCAAGCTCGATGCGCGTATGGCGGCGGTGGTGGACCGTATCGGGCAGGATCCGTGTGGCCTGATCGGCGCGGAAGAATGCGCAAAAATGGTGGATTTGTCGTTTTCCCGCTTCCTGCACCTGTTCCGGGAGGAGGTCGGCACCACGTTCCGCAGCTTCCGCGCATGGAAGCGTGCCCGCAGTTTCCTGTGGTATGTCAACACGGCTTCCAGCCTGACCGATGTCGCCCTGGACATCGGATATCCGGATTCTTCGCACTTCAGCCATACAGTCCGCAGGTACTGGGGCCTGACGCCCAAGGATATCCTGGCGGGTTCGCGCCGCCTGGCCGTGATCTGCCACGACGCCGCACCCGTGGCTGCGGCTTGACCATGCAAAGCGACCTCACGGTGCCGGCGGTCGAACCGAAGCCTGTGGCCAAGGCCGCAACGCCCCGCAAGCGCGGCAAGCAGGCGGCGGACACCATCATTCCGCGTGAGCGCATCCTGCACGCCGCGGCCAGCCTGTTCCACGAGCGCGGCTATCAGGGCACGACGGTGCGGCATATCGCCGATGCGGTCGGCATCCTGTCGGGGAGCCTGTTCTATCACTTCCGCTCGAAGGAGGACATGCTGCTCGAGATCATGCGTGAGGCCGCGCTCGGCCTGTGCCTGCGCGCCGAGGATGTGGCGCGCGGGACGGATGACCCGGCCGGGCGCCTGCGGCAGATCATCGATATCGAACTTGAGTGGATGGTCAGCGATATCAAGAAGGATTATCTGGCAGTGCTGGTGTTCGAGTGGCGGGAGGTGCCGGCGCCGCTCAAGGCGGAATTTACCCGCTTGCGGGCGCGCTACAACGGCATCTGGATCGATGCGCTGGAGTCCCACGCCCAACTGGTTCCTTTGCGTGTTCCCGTCGACGCGGCCGCTCGCATCCTGCATGGTGCGCTGATGGGGGCGATGACGTGGTTCCGTTCATCGGGCCGCTATAGCGCGCCGGAATTTCGCGACATGCTGCTCAAGCTGGTCGAGGCGTAAGCAGCCGGCCGCCTTGCAGCCAATTTGCACAAGATTGTAGCCACCTCAACTGCTAGCCTGATGTCTTGAGAGTGCGGGTCGCGCGCTTGTCAAAACAACGAAGCCCAAGTGAGGAGCCAACAACATGAATGAAGCCGTCATCGTCGCCACGGCGCGCACGCCGATTGGCCGCGCCTACCGAGGGGCGCTGAACAATATCAAGTCCCCCACCTTGCTGGGGCATGCGATCCATCACGCGGTCCAGCGGGCCGGCATCGACGGCGCCGAAGTCGACGACCTGGTGATCGGGACGGTCCTGTCGGCTGGCACCGCCGGCATGAACCTGGCCCGTCACGCGGGCATCGCGGCCGGCTTGCCGGTCAGCGTGCCGGGACAGACCATGGACCGCCAGTGTTCGTCCGGCCTGATGGCGATCGCGACCGCGGCGAAACAAATCATCGTCGATGGCATGCAGGTTGTGGTGGCGGGCGGCCATGAAAATATCTCCGCGGTGCAGACCCGTTATATGGAGTGGGCGGCCGCCGAAGCCGACCCGATGGTCGTGCAAAAAGCCGCGCAAGCCTACATGCCGATGCTGATGACGGCGGAATTCGTGGCCAGGAAATACGGTATATCCCGCGACGCGCAGGACGCCTACGCGCTGGTATCGCAACAACGCACTGCGCTGGCGCAGCAGCAAGGAAGGTTTGACAACGAAATCGTTCCGATCGGCGCCAATATGGCCATCCAGGACAAGGAAACCGGTGAAGTGTCCTACAAGTCCGTGACAGTGGCACGGGATGAAGGGAACCGCCCCGAGACTACGCTCGAAAGCCTGCGGGGAATCAAACCGGTGATGGAAGGGGGCTGCATTACGGGCGGGAACGCCAGCCAGTTGTCGGATGGCGCGTCGGCTTGTGTCGTGATGGAGCGCCGCATGGCTGAGCGCAAGGGCCTGAACCCGCTGGGGATTTACCGGGGCATGGCGGTGGCTGGCTGTGCGCCGGAGGAAATGGGCATAGGCCCAGTCTATGCCATCCCTAAGCTGCTCCGGCGACATGGCCTGACAGTGGACGACATCGGCTTGTGGGAATTGAACGAGGCATTCGCATGCCAGGTGTTGTACTGCCGCGATCAGCTGGGCATCGATCCGGATAAATACAACGTCAACGGTGGCGGAATTTCCATCGGCCATCCCTATGGCATGACCGGAGCGCGCCTGGTCGGCCATGCCCTGCTTGAAGGCAAGCGCAGGAACGTGAAATATGCCGTCATCGGCATGTGCGTGGGGGGCGGCATGGGCGCCGCCGGCCTGTTCGAGATCGTTTAAGCGGAACAAGCGAGATAGCGGTGAACTTCCAGACTTTGAACGATATCCTGCCCCATCATGCGGCCAGGCAGCCGGACACGGTGGCGTGCGGCGCCAGCGACCGCGGCTACAGTTTTGGCGCGTTGGAGCGGCGCGTCAACCGCGTTGGCAATGCGCTGCTCGGCCTGGGTATCCGCCCGGGCGACCGCGTTGCATGCCTGACCAAACATCATGTCGAATGCCTGATGCTGTCGCTGGCGGCATGCAAAATCGGTGCGGTGTGTATGCCCGTGAACTGGCGTCTTTCAGCGCAGGAATTCGAATATATCGTGAACAACGGCGAGGCACGCTTCCTCATGGCGGATGCGTCGTTCCTGCCGTTGGTCCAGCAGGCAAAATTGCCTGGCGTGCTGCAAACTGTCTGTACGGAAAGGGGGAATGGCGCGATACCGGGTTTCGATGCCTGGTATGGTGCGGCGGACGACCGCCTGGAGGCGGCGCCCGCCGGTCCTGGCGACGCGGCGCTGCAGCTCTATTCGTCGGGTACGACCGGTTTGCCAAAAGGCGTGGTGCTGTCCCATCGGGCATTGTTATCGACATGCATTACCTGTGCCGCCGAGTGGCGCTTCGATGGCGCCTGCATTCTGGGCAACCCCTTGCCGACCTTCCATGTGGCCGGCATGGCCATGATGCTGCTGCCGCTATTTGCGGGCGGACGCCTGGTCGCGTTTCCAGAGTTCGATGCTTCCGCGTTCATCGACAGCATCGGGCGTGACGGCATTACCCATACCTTTATCGTGCCGGCCATGTTGCAGTTCATGCTGAATGTGCCCAATGTGGAGCATGGCGACTACCAGGGCCTGCGCCAGATCGCGTACGGTGGCTCCCCCATCAGCGAGCGTGTGCTGCAGGAAGCGATGCGGATGTTCCAGTGCGGCTTCCTGCAGGTCTATGGACTCACCGAAGTGGCGGGACCGGCCGCGTTCCTGCGGCCGGAAGACCACCAGCCAGGCGGGGATCGGTCCTATCTGCTGCGTTCGGCCGGACAGCCGGTCGGCGGGGCGCGGCTGCGCATTGTCGACCCTGGCACGCTGCGGGATGCGCCCGACGGCGAGGTGGGGGAAATCTGGATCGAAACCATCAGGAACTTCAGCGAGTACTGGCGCAATCCCGAAGCCACCTCCGAAGCGTTCCCGGCCGGGCGCACGGCGGCGGGAGGATGGTTCCGGTCCGGCGATGCGGGCTATCTGAAGGATGGCTATCTGTTCATCCATGACCGGGTCAAGGACATGATCATCTCGGGCGGGGAAAATGTCTATCCGGCCGAAGTCGAGAACGTCGTCATGCAGCATCCCGCCGTTGCGGACTGCGCGGTGTTTGCCGTGCCCGACGAGACCTGGGGCGAAGCCGTCAAAGTGGCGGTGGTGGTGCGCGCTGGCGGGGCGCTGACGGAGTCGGAATTGATCGGCTTTGCGCGCGAACGGCTGGCCCATTACAAGTGTCCGAAATCCGTGGACTTTGCCGAGGCGCTGCCGCGCAATCCGACCGGAAAACTGCTCAAACGCGTGTTGCGGCAGCCCTATTGGGCGGGGCGAGACCGGCTGGTCAGTTGAGGCGCGCGGCACCAATCTCCAGGCGTTGGCCTTTTTGAGGGGGCGGGAGCGCTCCCTTTTTTTTTACCGATTCGAGGAATGACATGGAAGACGTGTGCACCGACTTGCTGGATGAATATAATGACTTGGCCGCGCTGGCGGAGCAACTGACGCCTGCGCAATGGCGCATCGACACGGCGTTCTTCGGCTGGACGCCCTGGGATGAGATAGCGCACCTGTGCCTTTTCGATGAAACCGGATTGCTGGCCGCCACCGATGGCGACGCGTTCGCCGCCGATGCACGCGTGCTGATGGCGGAGCTGGGGAAGGGCCGCGAGTTCAGCGCGATCGCGCGGGAAAAATATGGCGTGATGGACGGCGCCGCGCTGCTGGCGCACTGGCGTACCCGGTACACCGCGCTGGTTGCGGCGCTGGCCGCGCTGGATTCCCGGGCGCGCTTGCCGTGGTATGGCCCCACCATGAGCGCCCGTTCATTCGCCACGGCGCGCATGATGGAAACCTGGGCGCATGGACAGGATGTGTTTGACGCCGTGGGCGTTCGGCGCCGCCCGACCCATCGCCTCAAACACATCGCCCATATCGGCGCGACCACCTATGGCTGGACTTTTTCCAACCGCAAGCTGGCGATGCCGGGGCCGGCGCCCTATGTCGAACTGAGTGCGCCCGGCAACGAGACCTGGACCTGGAACGAAGTGTCGGCCGGGAACGCGGTGCGCGGCAGCGCGGAAGACTTTTGTCTGGTCGTAACGCAGCGCCGCAATGTCCTGGATACCGGATTGCAGCTCAGTGGCGAGCCGGCCGTGCAATGGATGGCCATCGCACAATGTTTCGCGGGACCGCCAGCCGCGCCTCCCGCCCCCGGCACGCGCACCGTGCGGTTCGGCAGCGTCGCTGCCGGCGTGGCATAAGGCGAGGGGCGATGAACACGGAAGGCTTGCCTCTGACGCTGGCGCTGCGCGGCGAAATCGAAGACCGCATGCGCGCGCAGCGCGCCGCGTGGGGCGAACAAACACCGTCGGAATACGCCTTTTCCAACCTGTATTTGTTTCGCCACGCGCACGATTACCGTTATTTTCCGGGGCCGTTGCCTTGCGTCGCCGGCGTGACTTATGACGGCGCCCGCCATGTCCTGCCGCTGTTCGACCCGCGCCTGCTGGCGTGGCGGGAACTTGCCGGCGTCCTCGGATCGCATGATTGCCTGTTCCCCATTCCGGCGCAGGCGCTTGACGGAGTGGACGCAAACAAGTTTTGCTGGGATGACTCGCCCGCCGACGCCGACTATTTTTATCCGGCGGAGAACTTCCGCGGCTATCGCGGTGAATTGTTGCGCAAGAAACGCAACCTGATGCAACAGCTACTGGCGGCGCACCAAGTCACCGCGCGGCCATTGACGGACGACACCGCGGCCGACGCGCTGGCTATCCTGGACGCCTGGCTGCGCGGCAAACAAAAGCAGCCTGGCGAAGCCGACGACAGCGCCTGCCGCGAAGCCCTCGCGCTACGCCGCCACTTCGGCTTGGATGGCCTGGTCTACTATGCGGACGGACTCCCGGCCGGTTTCCTGCTCGCCCAGCCGTTCACGCCTTCGGTTGCCGTCATGCGTTTCGCCAAGGGCGACGACCGGTATAAGGGTATTTACCAGTACATGTTCCATCACTATTGCGCGGCCAACAGCGACCTGCGCTGGCTCAACTTCGAACAAGACCTCGGCCTGCCGAACTTCCGGCAAACCAAGCGCTCCTACCAGCCAGCCGCCATGCTGCGCAAATTCCGCGTCCGGCTGCGCGCCTGACTGCCGGCTCCCTGGCGTCTTGCGGCCTGGCCACCAGCCACTTTACGCAAGACGCATCCCCCCTCTGGGGGTACCTTACAGATACGCCGCGCGATGCGCATTGCGCGTATCACGCTTGCTCTCCGGCCCACTTACATCAGATAAAACATGGCTATCATAGAAACCAATATTTCCACCGGTAGCGAGACCTTCCAGTCCAACCGGACCGGTATGCTGTCCCTGCTGGGAAAAGTGCGCGACCTCGAAGAGCGCACCCGCCGCGCTTCCGCCGCGTCGAAAGCGCGCTTTGAAAAGCGCGCGCAGCTGCTCCCGCGCGAACGGCTGTCGCTGCTGCTCGACCATGGTGCGCCGTTCCTGGAACTGTCGACCTTGGCCGGGTATTGCATGGACAACGCTGATCCCGACAGTAGCGTGGCGGGCGGCGGAGTCATCGCCGGGATCGGCTATGTGTCCGGCGTGCGCTGCATGGTGTGCGCTTCGGACTCCGGCATCGACGCCGGCGCCTTGCAGCCCAAAGGGCTCGACAAACAGTTGCGCGCGCAGGAACTGGCGCTGGAAAACAAACTGCCCTATATCCAGCTGGTCGAAAGCGCGGGCGCCAACCTGATGGCTTACCGCGTTGAGGAATTCGTACGGGGCGGTAACCTGTTCCGCAACCTGGCCCGTTTGTCGGCGGCCGGCTTGCCGGTGGTGACCGTGACGCATGGTTCGTCCACCGCGGGCGGCGCCTACCAGACCGGCTTGTCCGACTACATCATCATGGTGCGGGGACGCTCGCGCGCCTTCCTGGCCGGGCCGCCGCTGCTCAGGGCCGCGACCGGGGAAGTCGCCACCGAAGAAGAGCTGGGCGGCGCGGAAATGCACACCGGCATATCCGGCCTGGGGGACTACCTCGCTGAAGATGACCGCGACGCCTTGCGCATCGCGCGCGAGATCATGGCAAAGATCGAGTGGAACCGTGGCTTGTCGGCGATAGCAGCGCCGCATGGCGCCAAGCTGCCGCGCTACGATGCTGAAGAATTGCTCGGCATCATGGCCATGGACCACAAGCGTCCGGTGGACATGAAGGAAATCATCGCGCGTATCGTTGACGATTCCGATTTCCTGGAATTCGGCGCCCGCTACGGTTCGGCCACCGTGTGCGGCCACGCCATGCTGGACGGGCACCCGATCGGCATCATCACCAACAATGGGCCGATCGATCCGGCCGGCGCGACCAAGGCGACCCATTTCATCCAGGCGTGCTGCCAGGCGCAGGTGCCTATCCTGTACCTCAACAACACCACCGGCTTCATGGTTGGCCGCGCGTACGAGGAAGCCGGCAGCATCAAGCACGGTTCCAAGATGATCCAGGCGGTCACCAATGCCACCGTGCCGCAGATTACGATCTATTGCGGGGCGTCGTTCGGCGCCGGCAATTACGGCATGTGTGGACGCGGCTTCCATCCGCGCTTTTGCTTCTCCTGGCCAAACGCCAAGACCGCGGTCATGGGCGGCGAGCAGGCGGCGCAAACCATGGTGATCGTGACGGAAGCGGCCATGAAGCGCAAGGGCGAGGTCGATCATGGCAAGCTCGAATCGCTGCGCCGCAAGATTGTCGATAATTTCGACCGCCAGATGGACGTATTTACCACCAGCGCCCATGTACTGGATGACGGCGTCATCGATCCGCGCGACACGCGCTCGATCCTGTCGTACGTGCTGTCGATTTGCCGCGAGGCGCAGCAGCGCGAACCGCATGCGATGCAGTTTTCCGTGGCCCGTCCCTGAGATTAACTGATGCATCACCAGGAAAACGAATCCAACCTACCATGACTACCTCTTCCCCATACCACAAGATTTTGATCGCCAACCGGGGCGAAATCGCGCTGCGCGTCATGCGTACCGCCAAAGCCATGGGATACCGCACCGTCGCCGTTTTTTCCGCGGCGGACCGTGCGAGCCGCCATGCGCGCGAAGCGGATCAGGCGGTGTACATCGGCGCGGCGCTGCCGGCCCAGTCTTACCTGAACATCCCGTCCATCATCGAGGCGGCGCGCGTCAGCGGCGCGGACGCGGTCCATCCCGGTTACGGCTTCCTCGCTGAAAACGCAGATTTCGCCCAGGCGTGCCGCGACGCGGGACTGGTGTTCATCGGCCCGTCGCCGGAAGCCATTGTCGCGATGGGTAACAAGGCCGGCGCCAAAAAACTGATGATTGAGGCCGGCGTACCCTGCATTCCCGGCTACCAGGGCGACGACCAGAGCGAAGAACGCCTGCGCGCGGAAGCGGATAGGACCGGCTATCCGGTCATGATCAAGGCGACCGCTGGTGGCGGCGGGCGCGGCATGCGCCTGGTGGCCCGCCCGGACGATTTCCTGGCCGCGCTGCGTAGTGCGAAATCCGAAGCGCAAAGCGCGTTTGGCAATCCGGAAGTGATCCTCGAACGCGCCATCGTCAATCCGCGCCACATCGAGATCCAGGTGTTTGCCGACCGCCATGGCAACGCCATCCACCTTGGCGAACGGGATTGCTCGGTGCAGCGCCGCCACCAGAAAGTCGTGGAAGAGGCGCCATCGCCAGCGGTCGACGCCGCGTTGCGCGCGCGCATGGGCGCGACCGCGGTCACGGCGGTGAAGGCAATCCGCTATGAGGGCGCGGGTACGCTGGAATTCCTGCTCGACACCGACGGGAATTTCTATTTCATGGAAATGAATACCCGCCTGCAGGTCGAGCACCCTGTGACGGAAGCCATCACCGGCCTGGACCTGGTCGAGTTGCAGTTGCGCGTTGCCGCTGGCGAGGCACTGCCGGTTTCCCAGGAAGACATCCGCCTGCAGGGCCACGCCATCGAAGTGCGCCTGTGCGCGGAAGACCCGGGCGCGGGCTTTATGCCGCAAAGCGGCACCATGAACCTGTGGCGTATGCCGGGCACCATCCGGGCGGAACATGGGCTGGAATCAGGCGCTGAAATTTCCCCCTACTACGATTCCATGATCGCCAAGTTGATCGGCTATGGCGCCACGCGCGACGAGGCGCGCCGCAAGCTGCTGGCGGCGCTGGAAGACACCGTGGCGCTGGGCGTGAAAACCAACCAGCAATTCCTCGCCAGTTGCCTGAAGCACCCGGTGTTCGCGGCCGGAGGCGCGACCACCGCCTTTATCGGTGATCACGGCGCCGCCCTGTTGCAGGCCGATAAGGCCGGCGACGCGCGGGCGCATGCATTGGCGGTGGCCTTGCTGTACGCCACCGCCAGCGCGCCGGCGGGAGCGCATGCAAGCGCCATCACGCACCGCCTGCCTATTGGATTCCGCTTCGACGCTGGCGGCGGCGAGTGCGTCGCCGGCCTGCGCAACCTGGGTGACGGCCGCTATGCGGTGGAAGCCGGCGAATATGTCTTCGACTTGCAGTTGCTGGAACTGGACGCCGGACGTGCGCGCATTTCCTGCAATGGCCTGGTGGAAAGCATGGTGTTCGCGCGCAGCGGCAACGGCCTGTTGCTGCAGTACCGGGGCAGCGCGTACCGCATCCAGGACACGACCCATGTGGCGCAGGCGCGCCAGGGCGGCGGCGAAGGCGATGGCAGGATCCGCGCCGCGATGAACGGCCGCGTGGTGGCGGTGCATGTGGCGGCGGGCGACATGGTCAAGGCCGGCCAGCCGGTGGTCACGCTGGACGCGATGAAGATGGAGCACGTCCACGCGGCGCCGCTTGGGGGACGCGTCACGGCGCTGCATGTCGCGCTGGGTGACCAGGTGACGGCGCACCGCGTGGTGGCGGAAATCGAAGCTGGCGCCGAAGCGGCGCAACTCGCGGCGGCGAACGGCTGAGCAACGAATATTGAATCGGTGAGGGAGAGACAAATGGACAATGCGGCAGTGCTGCTGGAAAAACGGGGATCGGCGTACTGGATCACCCTGAACCGGCCGGATAAACGCAATGCGATCAACCAGGACGTGATCGATGGCATAGGCGAGGGGCTCGCCTGTGCCCATCGCGATCCGGAAGTGCGGGCGATCGTGCTGACCGGCAGCGGCGACAAGGCTTTCTGCGCGGGCGCCGACCTGCAGCCGGGTAAGGGCTTTGCGTTCGACTATGCCCGGCCCAGCACACCCTACGCGGACATGCTGCGGCAAGCCAGGAATGCCACGCTGCCCATCGTGGCGCGCGTCAATGGGGCTTGTCTGGCCGGCGGCATGGGCTTGCTGTGCATGGCGGACATGGCGGTCGCCGCCGACACGGCGCTGTTCGGGCTGCCGGAAGTCAAGGTCGGGGTGTTCCCCATGCAGGTGCTGAGCCTGCTGCAAGGCCTGGCGCCGCAGCGCATCGTCCGGGAGTGGTGCTTTACCGGCGAACCATTCGATGCCGCCACCGCGCTGGCGCACGGGCTGGTCAATTACGTTGTGCCGAATGGTGAACTCGACGTCCGCACCGGCTGGCTGCTGGACCGCGTCACGGATAAATCGCCGACCGCCATCCGGCGAGGCAAGTACGCCATGCGCGCGCTGGCATCCATGTCGTTCGACGAAGGCATCGCCTTTACGGAAAGCCAGATCGCGCTGCTGCCGCAGACCGAGGATGGCAGGGAAGGGCTGGCCGCCTTTAATGAAAAACGCAAGCCGGTATGGACCGGCCGTTGATGGGAATGCTATGACTGCTGCAATCGACAAGGTGGTGCGGATCGGCGGGGCGTCCGGATTTTGGGGCGACAGTTCGGTGGGCGCGCCGCAATTGGTGCAAGGCGGGGAAATCGATTACCTGGTGTTCGACTACCTGGCTGAATTGACCATGGCCATCCTCGCGTCCGCGCGCGGCAAGAAGCCGGAACTCGGCTACGCGACCGATTTCGTCGATGTCGCCATGAGGAGTGTGCTGGCGGAGGTGGCGCGGCGCGGTATCAAGGTGGTCACCAACGCGGGCGGCATCAACCCGCGAGGCTGCGCCGATGCGCTGGCGCGCCTTGCCCGGGACATGGGCGTGGACCTGAAAATCGCCGTGGTCGAAGGCGATGACGTGAGTGCGCTGCTGCCGGCGTTGCGCGAGGCCGGCCAGACGGATATGTTCACAGGCGCCGAGCTGCCGGAGCGCATCCTGAGCGCGAACGCCTACCTCGGCGCGTTCCCGGTGGCGCAAGCCCTGCGCGCCGGGGCCGACGTGGTGATCACGGGGCGCTGCGTCGACAGCGCGGTCACGCTGGGACCCCTGATCCATGAATTCGGCTGGCGCGAAACCGATTACGACTTGCTGGCGGCCGGCAGCCTGGCCGGCCATATCATCGAATGCGGATGCCAGGCTACCGGCGGATTGCATACCGACTGGGAAGACGTACCCGACTGGGCCAATATCGGCTATCCCGTGATCGAATGCCGCGCCGACGGCGGCATCGTGGTCACCAAGCCGAAGGACACCGGCGGCAGCGTGATCGTGGCCGCCGTCGCGGAACAGATCCTGTATGAAATCGGCGATCCCGGCGCCTATATCCTGCCGGACGTGGTGTGCGATTTCCGCCAGGTGCGCGTGACCCAGGAAGGTGAAAACCGCGTCGCGGTTGCCGGCGCGCGCGGATTGGCGCCGACCGGCTCATACAAGGTGTCCGCCACCTACATGGATGGCTACCGCTGCAGCGGCACGATGGTCATTGTGGGCATTGATGCGGTGGCCAAGGCAAAGCGCACCGGGTATGCAATCATCGAGCGTACCCGCGCCATGTTCGAGAAAGCCGGGTTGTCGGACTACACGGCGACGCATGTCGAGGTGATCGGGGCGGAAAGCCTGTACGGGCCGCATGCGCGCACCTCCCAGGCGCGTGAAGTGATGATGCGCGTCGCGGTCAATCACCCGCTGAAACCAGCGCTGGACATCTTCGCGAGGGAAATCGCGCCGGCCGGCACGTCGTGGGCGCCGGGCACCACCGGACCGGCGCTGGCCCGTCCATCCGCCTCGCCGCTGATCAAGCAATTCGCGTTTACGCTGTCGAAAGCGCAGGTTCCGGTCCGCATCGTGATGGATGGAGAGGCAAGCCCGGTGGCGATCGCCCTGGACGGCGGCCACCAGGCGCAGGCCGTCACGAACGAGCCCGAATCGACGCAAGCTCCCGCATTGGCGGATGCCGTGCACGTGCCGCTGGTCAAGCTGGCGTTTGCGCGCAGCGGCGACAAGGGCAATATCTCCAATATCGGCGTGATTGCCCGCAAGCCGGAATACCTGCCGCTCATCCTGGAACAGGTCACGCCGGCCGTGGTCAGGGAATATTTTGCCCACCTGATGTCGGGACGGGTGCAGCGCTTCCTGGTGCCCGGCCTGAACGCCTGCAATTTCCTGCTGCACGACGCGCTGGACGGCGGCGGTACGGCATCGATGCGCATGGATCCGCTGGGCAAGGGCATGGCGCAAATGCTGCTGGACTTGCCGGTGCCGGTCCCGCGCGCGCTGGCCGCGACGCTCTGAAAATACGGACGATCAATATGAGATGGGGAGAGGGCTGTGCAACTTGATTTTGACTTTAGCGGCAAACATGTCGTCGTGTTTGGCGGAACCACAGGCATCAATTTCGGCATTGCCCAGGCGTTTGCCCGGCAGGGCGCCGCCGTGACGGTGGCCAGCCGCAAGCGGGAAAACGTGGATAACGCTTGCGGGGAATTGCGGAAATACGGTGCGCCCGTGTTTGGCGCCTGCGCCGACGTGCGCGATTTCGACGCGGTCGGCAAGGCCCTGGACCAGGCGGTGGAACGGCTGGGCGCGATCGACGTGCTGGTGTCCGGCGCGGCCGGGAACTTCCTGTGCGAAGCGAAAGACATGTCGGCCAACGGATTCCGGGTGGTGATCGACATCGACCTGGTGGGTTCGTTCCACGTCTTGCGCCAGGCATACCGCCACCTGCGCAAGCCGGGGGCCGCGGTGATCAACATCACCGCGCCCCAATCGTTTATCCCGATGCGCTACCAAGCGCACGCGGGCGCGGCCAAGGCGGGGGTCGATCAGTTGACGCGCACGCTGGCGCTGGAATGGGGGGCCGAAGGCATCCGCATCAATTCGGTTTCCCCGGGCCCGATCGACGGTACCGAGGGGTTCCGCAAGCTGATGGCCAGCGATGAGCAACAGCGCGCCAGGGCTCTTGCCGCGGTCCCGCTGAAACGCATCGGCACGCTGGACGATATCGCTAACCTGGTGTTGTTCCTCGGCTCGCCCTATGCCGGCTATATTTCCGGCGCCTTGATTCCGTGCGACGGCGGCGGTGCGCTCGAAAGTGTGAAGCCGCCGCTGGAAGCGGCCGGCGCGGCGCTGGCCAGGCAGAGCGCCAGCGAGTGAGAGGACGAGCCCCGACGTCGCCTCCTTGCTCGACAAGCTCCGCAACGAGGCCAGGGTCATTTAATCAAACAGTGCGGCCGAACGGGAAATCCGGTGTTCGGCCATGGAGTCCGTCATGGATAACGATCGAATCCGCCAGCTGATGCGGGCGTGGATGGCGCGGCGCAGGGTTCATCCCGAACCGTTGCCGTCTCTGGAACAGATCCGCCACGCCGTCGGCTGGGCCGAAGAAGGTCCGCCGCAAGACGACACGCCGGCCGCAATGGCTGGGGCGATTGCTTGATTAGTCGATTAGTTAATTATCAGGAAAATAAAGATGTCGATCGTGGATTACTTCAAGTTTTGCTGGGAAACCCAAAAATGGCCACCGCCCGTGCCGCAAACGGTGCTGCCGCCACACTTGCTTGGGGACGAACTCTAAGCTGCGTCGCCCGTCGGCGGGCGCACGTTCTGGCCCGCGATGGCGGGCCAGGACAAGCAGCCTACTTGTAAATGCCGCACAGGATGACAATGTCGCCTGCCTTTGCGACTGCGCCCTGGAAGCCAGCAGGTTAACGCAAGACCGGACAATCGTGCCGCGTAAGAATGCCAATCGGTATCGCCTTTCCAGAGCGCGATGGCGGATCCACGATATATAAAAATACGGAGACTGAAATGAAAAAGCCATTATTGGCAAGTCTGCTCGCCGCCATCAGCGTGGCGCCCGCCCTGGCGCAATCGAATGTGGTGATGTATGGCCTGGCCGATGCGGGAGTTCAGGTGTCGAACTTCGGCAACGGCCACAAAATCAACTTGACCAGCGGCCTTGCCGAGGGTTCCCGTCTCGGCTTCAGGGGGAATGAAGACCTGGGTGGCGGATACCGGGCCCTGTTCACGCTGGAGGCGCGCATCGAATTGGACAATGGCACGCAGCAGAACGGCCTGCTGTCGAGCAACGCCAACCAGAACATCACCGAGGGCCTCAGCGCCGCGGGAAATGCGTTTGTCAAAGCACGGTTGCCGGTCAACGTGATCAATTCGGCCGGCGCCCTGTTCGACAGGCAGGCGTTTGTCGGACTCGGGACTCCCTATGGCATGGTGTTGTTGGGCCGGCAATACACGCCAGGCGTGGAAATATTTGCGCTCAGCGACGTGTTTGAACTGGGGACGTCCGGCACCTGGCTCAACCTCGTGCCGGGCACGCCAGGCGTGTTCACGCCGGGGATCGCGCTGCGAGCCAATCAGGCCCTGCAATATCGTTTGCAGTTGCCAAATGGCGTGGGTGCGACCGCCATGTATGGCTTCAACAATACCGGATCGCTCAACCTTGCCAGGCGCTTTGCCGGCGGCAGTTTGCGTTACAAAGGCCATGGCCTGGAAGTTGGTGTTGGATACAACCGGGAGCAAGACCAGGTTGGCAACCAGGCGTTGACGACGCTCACTGCGGGCGGCTATTACACAGTGGGAGACGCCAAAATATTCGCGGGCTTCCATCGTATGAAGAACGACTACAACGCATTCGCCAGGGCCTTGGCGCCGGGACTGAGCGTGCCTGGGGACGCCGCTACGCTGTTTTCGAACCTGCGCCTGAATGGCGATCTGTACTCCGCTGGCGTGCAATACATGCTGGGCGCGGGCCGCGTCATGGCCGGCATCAGCCATGTCAACGACAAACTGGCAAGCAATGGCGATGCAACCTTGTTCGGGCTTGGCTACGACCACTTCCTGTCCAAGCGGACTGATGTGTACGCAGTGGTGGCCCATGTCGTCAATCAGGGAGCGGCGCAATTCGCGCTCGGCGGCAGTGGCTATTTCGGCGGTTCCACTTCACAGCGTGGCCAGGATGGGAATTCATTGCAACTGGGCATACGCCATCGCTTCTAGCGCGTGACCTCGGGCTGAATTTACTTTGCACGACGCTGGTTCAATGAAATGGCATCCGGGTCATCAGCAAAAATCAATATAGTGTTTGGACCTCTTGCTCTGAACTGTACTTCCAGCATGTTCCTTGCGGGTTCAAGCAATTTTGCATGCATCCCACGAGCTGGCTAGCCTGGATGTGGGCAACGGCCGCGCACTTCCAAGGTATTGTGCTGCGGCTGCGCTGCCCACCCATTCCACAGCAGCATGTTTTCGCAAGACCGTCAGTATGATCCGGGATAACGTGTCTCCATCGTGAACCCGTCCCTGGATTGAGAGCAGGGAATCACACACTGGAGCTGCGATGGGAAGCATCGATAATCTGTTCTTGAATAACCGGCAGTGGTCCGAGCGGCGGATTGCCGACGATCCCGGATTCTTCGCCCGCCTGTCGAAACAGCAATCGCCCAAGTATTTGTGGATAGGCTGCGCGGACAGCCGGGTTCCCGCCAATGAAATCATTGGACTGGACCCAGGTGAAGTATTCGTGCACAGAAACGTCGCCAATCTTGTTGTGCACACCGATCTGAACTGCCTGTCCGTGATCGAATTCGCTGTCGATGTCCTTGGCGTGACAGACATCATGGTGGTGGGCCATTACGGGTGCGGCGGCGTGGGCTTGGCGCTGGGCGGGACCCGCCCCGGCCTGGCCGACAACTGGTTGCGCCATGTCGATGATGTCCGCGATCGCCACGCGGAGCACCTGGACGAACTCGGCCCCGCCCACGCGCATGACCGGCTGTGCGAACTGAATGTGATCGAGCAGGTGGCTAACGTCTGCCGCACCTCCATTGTTCAGACCGCTTGGAAGGCCGGCAAGTGCTTGTCGGTGCACGGCTGGATATATGGTTTGCATGACGGCTTGTTGCGGGAGCTTGGTATCTCGGTTGCATCCGCCGCGAATTTGAAGGGCCAGTATCACGCGGCATTGCATGCACCCACAGGTTTGTAAGTCCCCTTTTCCTGGGCCGGACCGCTTCGTCAATCCCGGCAGACCAAATTTCACAAGAGGATAATTTCCATGGCGCCGCACACTGTCACTTTCCACACGATTTCGCGCACCGCGCAGGCCCGGTCCGATCCATGGCCGCTGGACGACGTCGCCGCGCTGTTTGACCTGCCGTTTACCGATCTGCTGTTCCGCGCTCAGCAGGCGCACCGCGAGCACTTCGATCCGCGCGAAGTCGAGTTGGCCACGCTGATGTCCATCAAGACAGGCGGATGTCCGGAGGACTGCGGCTACTGCCCGCAGGCCGCGCGCTACGACACCGGCGTCGAGGCCCAGAAGATCTTGCCGCTCGATACCGTGCTGGCGGCGGCCAAGGCCGCCAAGGCCAGTGGCGCGACCCGCTTTTGCATGGGGGCGGCGTGGCGCGCGCCGAAAGACCGCGATCTCGATCATGTCGAAGCGATGGTGCGCGAAGTCAAAGCGCTTGGCCTCGAAACGTGCGTGACGCTCGGGATGCTGGCCGAAGGGCAGGCTGAGCGCCTGAAGAACGCGGGCCTTGATTATTACAACCACAATCTCGACACCGCGCCGGAGATTTATAAGCACATCATCACTACCCGCGACTACCAGCACCGTCTAGACACATTGGAACGCGTGCGTCACGCCGGTATCAAGGTGTGCAGCGGCGGCATCGTCGGCATGGGTGAATCGCGCCGCCAGCGTGCCGGCCTGATCGCGCAGCTCGCCAATATGGATCCGTACCCGGAGTCGGTGCCGGTGAACAATCTGGTGCAGGTCGAAGGCACACCCTTGTATGGTACCGACCCGATCGATCCACTGGAATTCGTGCGCACCATCGCGGTGGCACGCATCACCATGCCGAAGGCACGCGTGCGCCTGTCGGCAGGCCGCCGTGAGATGGGCGATGTGGTACAGGCCATGTGCTTCGCGGCGGGCGCCAATTCAATTTTCTACGGCGACAAGCTGCTCACCACCTCTAACCCGGAAGTTGATGCGGACCGGGCCTTGCTGCAAAAGTTGGGCCTGCGTACCAGGCACATGTTGCATGAACCGCAGTGCGAAGCCGGGCACTAAGATCAATGAAACAAGGAGCGAATTTGTTCCCACGATACTGATGGCAAAACCGGGGCGACGTCGCATGCCGGGTTGCGGCCACTGCACGCCGCCTCGGCGTCAAAACGGTTGCCGTCGATTCGGATGCGGATGCCGGCGCCCGCCATGTCGCCGTGGGTGACGAAGCTATGCCGAATGGGCGCGCGCCAGCCAGAGCTATTTGTGCGCAGCAAGCGGGCTGCGGGCGATATCTCGGGCGCGCTGATCCCGTGCGATGGCGGCGGGGCGCTGGAAAGCGTGAAGCCACCGCTGGAAGCGTGCGCCACGCCGGTTCCCAGCGTATGTCCGGTGCACGGATAGTCAACCGTTTGCATAGGCTGCACAGCGGCATGCACAGCCTCCCCTTACATTCGAATTGCAGGTATGACGCCCCGGTTATCCGGCGCGGTTCCAGATCAATCAATTCGCCAGGGAGCGTTGTGTGGATACACAAGAGTTTGACTATGTTGTCGTTGGCGGCGGTTCGGCCGGATGCGTATTGGCGGCCCGATTATCGGAAGATGGCCGCCACGCCGTTTGCCTGCTTGAGGCCGGGGGAGCGGACAACAGCATCCTGATTCAGGCACCGATCGGCGTGGTGGCCATGCTGCCCACCAAAATCAATAATTATGCCTTCGAAACCGTGCCGCAGCACGGCCTGAACGGCAGACGGGGTTACCAGCCGCGCGGCAAAACCCTGGGTGGAAGCGGCTCCATCAATGCCATGCTGTATGTCCGTGGACACCGGCACGATTATGAGCACTGGGCCGCGTTGGGCAACAAGGGATGGTCGTACCAGGACGTGTTGCCTTACTTCAAACGGTCCGAGCATAACGAAGTGCTCGGCGCGGATGCCTATCACGGCGTTGGCGGTCCGTTGAACGTCACCTATCCCCGTTACGACAATCCGATCAACCGGATATTCATCGAAGCCGCCGCGAGCCAGGGCATCCAGGAAACCCCCGATTACAACGGCGCACGCCAGCAGGGCGCGTTCCTGTATCAGGTGACGCAAAAGGATGGCGAGCGCTGTAGCGCGGCGAAAGCCTTCCTCTCGCCGAACAAAGCCCGTCCCAATCTGAAGATCATTACCGCCGCCACCGCGGCGCACGTCGTGTTCGAGGGGGGGCGTGCCGCTGGTGTCGCGTATTATCGGGGCAATGCGTTGCGCACAGTGCGGGCGCGCCGCGAAGTGATCCTTGCGGCCGGCGCTTTTGGCTCGCCGCAGTTGCTGATGCTGTCGGGGATCGGGCCGGCGCGCCACCTGCGCGAACTGGGCATTCCTGTGATTGCCGATTCGCCGGGCGTGGGAGGCAATCTCCAGGACCATGTCGATTACGTCCAAAGCTGGCGTGCCCGCAGCGACACATCGACCTTCGGCATCTCCGGCAGGGGGGCCATCCGCATGAGCAAAGCCCTGCTGCAATGGCGGCGGCAGCGCTCCGGCATGGTCACCAGTCCGTTCGCGGAATCGGGCGCTTTTCTCTGTTCATCCCCCGACGTCAGCGTCCCCGACCTGCAACTGATCTTCCTGATGGCCATCGTGGACGACCACGGACGCCGCATTCATATGGGCCATGGATTTTCCTGCCACGTCGGTCTGCTGCGCCCGCGAAGCCGTGGCCGTGTCACGCTGGCCAGCCGCGATCCGCGTGATGCCCCGCTGATTGATCCGAACTTTTTCGGCGACGAGGCGGATTTCACCGGGCTGCTGCGAGGCGCGCAAATTCAACAAAAAATAATCGAATCCAGTCATTTTGACCCGATCCGGGGACCCATGCTCCACCCCGTGCGGGCAGGCAACCTGGAAGAGCTCGAGAACGACATCCGCAACCGCGCCGATTCGCAATATCACCCGGTGGGCACTTGCAAGATGGGCATCGACAAGCTGGCCGTGGTCGATCCCCGCCTGCGTGTCCGAGGCGTGCGGGGACTGCGGGTGGTCGACGCGTCGATTATGCCGGCGCTTATAGGTGGCAATACCAATGCCCCGACGATCATGATCGCTGAAAAGGCGGCCGACATGATACGTGAAGATGCCAGGGCCAACAGCCCGACGGTCGGTGTCGCATGCGTATAGGGGCAGTTTCGCTGCCATTTTTAATCACTTTTAGGACAAGCACATGAGCATTGATTTTTTCTCGCAATACACGATGACATCGGACGGCGAGGCCGTCGATACGGCGCAGCGCCTTGACGTGCTCAATCCGGCCACGGAAGAAACGATCGCCGTCATCCCGCGCGCCGGCAAGGAGCATCTCGATGCGGCGGTCGCCGCAGCCCGCGCCGCGTTTCCCGCCTGGGCGGCGCAGCCGATGGATGCGCGCAAGGAAATCATGGCCGCCTTCGCGGAGCGCATGGCCTTGCACGCGGACGAGCTGGCGGCACTGTTGACGCGTGAACAGGGCAAACCGTTGGCCGCCGCCAAGGAAGAGGTTGCCGGCGGCATCCACTGGGCGCGCCATTTCTCCACCATGACCTTGCCGGTGGCATTGATCGACACCATACCCGGCCAGCGGATCAGTGTGCGTAGCGTGCCGCTGGGCGTGGTCGGCGGCATCGTGCCGTGGAATTTCCCGGTCTTGCTGGCGCTGTGGAAAATCGCGCCGGCGCTGGTTGCCGGCAATACCCTGGTGATCAAGCCTTCGCCCTTTACACCGCTGACCCTGCTAAAACTGGGCGAACTGGCGCGCGGCCTGTTTCCCGCCGGCGTGTTCAATGTCATCTGCGGCGGCGACGATGTCGGCCCGTGGATGACATCCCACCCGGGCATCGACAAGATATCCTTCACCGGGTCCACCGCCACCGGCCGCAAGGTCATGGAAAGCGGCGCCGGCAATCTGAAGCGGCTCACATTGGAACTGGGCGGCAATGACGCGGCCATCGTCATGCCGGACGTGGACATCCCCACGGTTGTCGAACCCTTGTTCTGGTCGGCCTTCTTCAATTGCGGCCAGATTTGCGTGGCCGCCAAGCGCATGTACATCCACGAGGAAATCTATGACGAGCTGAGCCAGGCGCTGGCCGACTACGCCAAGTCCGTGCGCACAGGTGATGGCGCGCAGGAGGGCATCACGCTGGGGCCGGTTCAGAACCGTCAGCAGTTCGCCCGCCTCAAGGGCATGCTGGCGGAAGCGCGCGAAAGCGGTCTGCGCTTCCTGGCCGGGGGCCAGATGCCGGAGGCTGGAAAAGGCTATTTCTTCCCGGTGACCATCGTCGACAATCCACCGGATGATGCCAAGGTCGTCACGGAGGAGGCGTTCGGTCCCATCTTGCCGCTGCTGAAATTCAAGACGATAGACGAGGTGGTTGCGCGCGCCAACAACTCCGAGTATGGATTGGGCGGCACGATTTGGGCGAAGGACACGGACCATGCGCAAGCGGTCGCGCTTCGGCTGCAAACCGGCACGGTGTGGATCAACCAGGCGTTCGGCGTATTCCCCGAAGCGGCTTTCGGCGGGCACAAGCAATCGGGTATCGGTACCGAGAACGGGCTGGACGGTTTGCGCGAGTACACCAACACGCAAACGATCACCTTGAAAACGGCCTGATGCCGGGGCCGCGGCGGAACCGCCGCGGCCGGTGTTGAAGATGGCCCCGGCGGCGTTGGGCGCGCTTTGCAGCGCGCCCTTTTTCTAGGCTGTTTTCGGTGCGTTTGCCGGCCTGGGCGCCAGCAGCGCGATCAGCGCCGGGATCATCACGATGGCCCCCACCATATTCCACAGGAACATGAAACCGAGCAGCAAGCCCATATCGGCTTGAAACTTGATGTCGGAGAAGGTCCAGACGGCCACGCCCAGGGCCAGCGTGATGCCGGTCAGCATGACCGCGCTGCCGGTGGTTTTGAGCGTTTCAAAATAGGCGGGGACCAAACCCATGCCCTGGTCCAGGAAATGCTCCAGCCGGTTGTACAGGTAAATTCCGTAGTCGACCCCGATGCCGACGCCCAGGGCGATCACCGGCAAGGTGGCGACCTTGACGCCCAGGCCGAGCCTGGCCATCACGGCTTCGCACAGCATCGAGGTGAGGAAGAGCGGGACAATGAGGGCCACCGTGACCCGCCAGGAGCGGAATTCCCACAGCACGAGGATGGCGACGATGCCATACACCAGCAACAACATCTGCGTTTCCGCCCGTTTGATGACGATGTTGGTGGCGGCTTCGATCCCGGCATTTCCCGCGGCCATGATGAATTGCGCCTGCCCGTCATTGTGTTCCGCGGCGAATCGTTCGACCGCCGTGACCACCCGCGTCAGGGTTTCCGCTTTGTGGTCGGACAAGAACACCAGCACCGGCGTCATGGAACAGTCGGTATTGAAAAACTCCGAAGGCAAGGCGCGGTGCGCCGCGTTCGAGACGAAACGGTTGCGGGTAATGGCTGACCACTTGAGGTTGCCGCCATTGCTGCCGGTGATCATCTTCTTCATCGCGTTGAAGAGCGAAGCCGTCGACTCGACCCCTGCCACGTTCTCCATCGTGGCCTGGAAGCGCTCCACCGCGGCGGCGACTGGATAGGAACCGCAAGTATCGGGCGGGGTTTTCACCATGACGACGAACACGTCCGGGCTGGTGGAGTAGTGGCTGACGATGAAACCACTGTCGCGGTTGTAGCGCGAATCGGTCCGCAATTCCGGCGCGCCCGGCTCCAGGTCGCCGATTTTCACGTCGCGGGCGCAGTACCATGCGCCCGCGAACAGCAGCAGCGAGAGCAGCGCCACCACTTTGGCCCGGCGCGGCTCGGCCAGCGTCGACAGCGCGCGGGCGAAGCGGTGCGGGCTATCGAGTTTCCTGTGCTGGTGGCGGATACAGGCCGGCGAGACGCCGACCCAGGACATCAACAGCGGCAGCAGGAACATTTTGGTCAGGATAATTGTCAGCACGCCGACCGATGCGCCTATCGCCAGCTCGCGAATCACGCCAATATCGATGACCAGCAAGGTCGAAAACCCGACCGCGTCGCAGATCAGCGCGACGCTGCCGGGGACGAACAGCATGCGGAATGTCTGTCGCGCGGCATCGATGTTGGATTTGCCCCGGGCGCGTTCCATCGCCATGGTATTGATGTTTTGCACCGCATGGCTGACGCCGATCGCAAAGGTCAAAAAAGGCACCAGCATCGAGTACGGGTCCAGCCCAAAACCCAACAGCCGTATGATCCCCAGTTGCCAGATAACCGCAAGGCTGCAGCAAAACAGCGTGGCCAGCGTGCTGCGCAGGCAGCGCGAGTAGGCGTACAGCAACACCGCCGTCAGCGCATAGGTCAGCAGGAAATACAGGCCGATTGCGCGGCCGCCTTGAATCAGGTCGCCCACGACCTTGGCGAATCCCGTGATGTGGATCTGGATGTCTCGCGACGAGTAGCGGGATCGGATGCGTTCTTCCAGCCTGTCGGAAAACGCACCGTAGTCAAGCTTGTTTCCGGTCTGGGGATCGACTTCGAGCAGCGGCACCAGTATCACGGCCGACTTGTGGTCATTGGCGACCAGACTGCCGACGGTGCCGGAGCGCTCGACGTTGGTGCGGACGATGTCCAGTTTGGCGGGGGAATTGTCCAGGCCTTCGGGAATGATGCGTCCGGCCGTCATGCCTTCTTCGGTCATTTCCAGCCAGACCACATTGGGTGTCCACAGCGACTTCATGTTGCCGCGGTCGACGCCGGGAATGTAGAACACCTCGTCGGTTATGTTCTTGAGGGTTTCAAGATAGGCTTTGCTGTAGATGTCGCCATTGCGCGCCTCCACTGCGATACGCACCACATTGCCCAGCGGGCGCAGTTCGTTTTCGTAAAAAATGGAATTGGTGATGAAGGGATGGTTGGCGGGCACCATTTTTTGCAAACTGGCGTCGATACGCAAACTGGCCGCGTGGTAGGCGAAGAACAGCGAGGCCAGTATGAAGGCCAGAAGAATAATGATACGGTGCTTGAACAGGTGCGGCTCGATCATTTTTTCAAGCAGGCCCGGCTTGGCATGCTGCGCCTGCCGAGGCGGGATATCGGGGACGTTCCAGGATTCTCGTTTCATGGCGATCTGGGTTGTTCTGCTGTATGCAAGGGAAACCGGACGGCGCCAGCGGCGCCGGCCAGGATGAGGGTGTGCTGGCTCTCCGCCCAAGTCATGGCACTGACCGGGCTGGAGGTAGCGGGTCCGGCGACGAAGCTCCGTCCGCCGTCGCTACTTTTGAGCAAACGCCCATCGGCGGCGGACAGATAGAGCGTGCCGTCGTCCAGCATGACGCTGGCCGTCAGTGATTTTTTCGTTCCGGTCGGGATGGCTCGCCAATGCCTGCCCTGATCGCTGGAGCGAAAGACCGTGCCGCCGAAGCCATACGCGAGGATGACACTGGCGCCGCCCCCCTCCTGGAACTCGCGCGCGCCGAACAACTGGCCGGCGTAGCCGGTGTCCAGCCGTTGCCATGCGGTGGCGCCCGCGCCCAGGCGGAAGAGCTTGCCGGCTTCGGCGGCCAGCAGTACCGCGCCGTCCGCCTGGCCGCTGACGGCGTTGATATGCAGGCCGTCCGGATTGCCCGCTTCGATGCCCGCCAGTGCCCAGTGCGCGCCCGCGTCGCCGGTACGAAACACCTGGCCGAAGGAGCCGACCGCGTAGCCGACGGTGGCGGAGGCGAACCACACGTCGAACAGCGGCCGGGACGGTCCGAATTTGGCGCCCGCCATGGCGTCTTCCAGCGCGTCCTTCAGGCGCTGGAGGCTAGCGGGGTCCTGCCGCGCCGCTTGGGCGCGGCGCAGGTGGCCTTGCGCCGCCTCCAGCATGAGTGCGTTGGCCTGGTTGCCATCAAATTGCCTGGTCCAGGTCTTGCCGCCGTTTTGGCTCGTCAGGATGAGGCCGTCGTGGCCGACGGCCCAGCCGCTGAGCGGGCTGGGAAAATGGACGGCTGTGAGCGTCACTGACGCCGGCACCTCGGCCTGTGTCCAGTCCTTGCCACTGTTGTCGGAGTAGACGATGGTGCCGCGCTCGCCCACGGCCAACAGGCGCTTGCCCGCCCAGGCCAGGTTCAGCAGCATGCGCTTGTCCGCGTTGGCTGACAGGATGGCGGGAAGGGCCAGCAGGTCCACCGCCGCCAGCGCCTGGGCAGGGCCCAGCAGGGCCAGCAGGGCCAGCAGTGGACCGCACAGCGGCGCCAGCATGTGGCGCCGCGGGTGTGAAGAGGATCGCATCATGGGTTTTCCGTGGCGAGCCGCTTAGTTGCTGACGCGACGCAGGGTATCGACCGAGAACTGGTTCACATCGGTCTTGACGTTGAACTTGATCGGCCGGCGCGCGTTGACCAGGGCTTGCACCAGATAGCGGCGGGCTTGCAGGTCATACATGAGCTCGCAGGCAAACCACGGGGCCGGGGCGTCGTAGAACTGGACCGCCGCCACTTCCTTGATGCGCCAGAGTTCGCCGCGGCCGTCGTACTCGTCCGCATGGGCGACTTGCCAGGAATCCTCGTCGATATAAAACACGCGCTTGCTGTAGATGTGGCGCTTGCCAGACTTCAGCGTCGCCTCGACCACCCAGACGCGATGCGGTTCATAGCGGACCAGGTCCTGGTTGATATGGCCCGGTTTGACCAGGTCCGAGGCGCGCACATCCTTGCCCAACATCCGGTAGTTGTTGTAGGAGATGATCATTTCCTTCTTGCCCAGCAGTTTCCAGTCGTAGCGGTCGGGCGCGCCGTTATAGGCGTCGTAGTCGTCGATGGTGGCCAAGCCGTCGGCGCCTATCTGCGGCGAGTCGTAAGCGACTTCTGGGGCGCGCAGCACGCGCCGCGCACCGGGGTTGTAGGTCCAGACCAGGCGCGGTTCCTTGAGCTGGTCGAGCGATTCGTGCGCCAGCAGCGCTTCGCCGGCCACGCTGGACGGCGCTGTCAGCTGGGCCCGGTAGTAAAACAGGCGATTGGGCTCGGGTTTATCCATCGACGAGGCCCAACTGATTAATTCGCTTCGTTCAACCGGGGTGAACGCGCCGTTCACCTGGACGGGGAAGGTGCTGCTGATGCGGTTCAGGCTGCCACCCCGATAGCGCGTCAGATGGTTCATGATCACTTCCAGGCCGCTCTTGGGAATCGGGAAGGGAACACTGGACTTGTTGACGTTGGCCAAGCCGTTGCCGCCCTCCAGCAAGGCGGCCTTGCCGGCTTCCGCCTTGATGTAATCGTACTGCTGCTGTGGCATTGCCGCGGTGCGATGGCTGGGATAAACATGGATCTTGTAGCTTGGGAAGCGCTTCAGCAGTTCCACCTGGCCGGGGGCGAGCTTGTCCTGGTACTGGGCGAGGTTGGCGGCGCTGATGCTATACAGCGGTTTCTCGGCCGCGTACGGGTCGGCATACACCGTTGCCGGATCAACGTTCGCGGGCGGCTTGGCCAAGCCGCCGTCCCATGCCGGAATCGCGCCATCTTTGCTGGCGGCGCGTTCAGCGCCGGTGGGCGTCAGGTCTTTGCCCAGGCGCTCGATTTCCGGCGCCGTCAAGGCCGCCAGCGCGCCGTTGGCGGTGAGCATGCACGCGCTGATCAGGCTGGCGGCAAGCTTGTGATTGAGTGAGTTGCGGATCTGCATAGTCGGTCTCCTTGTCGGTTCTTAGAAATTGATGCCGGCCACCACGGACACGAAGTCGCGATCGTGCAGAACATCGTATTTGGCGTTGCGATTGAAGCGGGTGTAGCTGATGTCGCCGTAGTAGCGGCTGTTATATTCGGCGCGCAGGCCCAGGGCGAGAATTTGGCGGTGCGCGCTGAAGGCCGCGTCGGCGGCGTAGCCTTTGACGTCATGCGACCAGAACAGGCGCGGCTTGAGATTGACGCCAGCGTAGGCATTGGGATAGCTGAGTTCGGCCAGAACACGGTAGCCCCAGGCGTTGCTCGTGAAATAGCCCTTGTTTTCGCAGTAGTCAGGATTGGGATTGGCGGTGGCGGCGCACGCCACGGTCGCGCTCTGGCCCATGCCGTAGACGAAGTTGCGCCCGTAGCGGGGGCCGGTGCCGGGCTCGCCGATGCCCGACCAGCGCTGGTAGGCGGCCTCGCCGATCAAAGTGAGCGATTCGGCCGCCATCAGTTGCGGCACGATTCTGATGGTCGAGAGCTGCACTTGCGTGCGGTTTTTCAGGTCGTAGCCACGGATGTAACTGCCCGGCGCGGCGCTGCCCGCCGCCCCTTGCGGGCCGATGCCAAAGCCTGTCCCGAGCACCAGATCGACAGCATTGATCTGGACCGGTATGTCCCGGCTGTGACTGATTTCTCCCGAGACCGTCCAGCCCTTCAGTACGGTCGAGGCGCTGGCGCCGACGACCTTGATGTTCTCCGCTGAATAGTCGAACTGGTACTGCATGGGCGGCAGGATCGTGCCCCAGGCGGAGTTGTTCGGCGAGGCCGTTTTCAAGGCCGTGACGATGGGCGTGCGCTGGTGGTAGTTGACGACATAGGCGCCCAGGTCGGTGTCCAGCGCGGCGGAGAAATAGTGCAGTGCCAGGCCGAACTGGCCGCCATTGCGCGGCTCCTTGTCCGGCGCGCGGCGCATGCGGAAATTAATGTCGGGAACGCCCGGCGCGACAGGCACGCCGGCAAATTGGCTGCGGTCGCTCAGGCCCAGGGCATCGCCGCCCACCAGGGCTCCCGCGGGGCAATTGAGCAGGTCGGACAGCGACCAGTACGTGCCGCAGCCGTCCAGCACGGTTTTGCGCCAGCGGAACTGATAGAACACGTCGAGGCTCAGGCCCTCGGCCAGTCCAAGGTTGGCCGAGAGTTGCGGGATGGGCAGCAGGATGTCCTTCACTTGCGCGCCCGGCCGGTTGGCGGCGGTGACGTCGAAGGCGCCGAATTGATTGATACCGGGAATGAACAAACTCTCGCCCCAGTTCACCACGTGATTGCCCAGCTTGACGTTGACGGGCATATTGGCCGCCAGGTCGAGGTCGGCGAACACATAGGCGTTGCCCAGTTCGGCACCGGAAAATTTCGTCAAGCGGTCGAAGCCCGCATCGTCCAGGGGGCGTCCCGCCATATAGCCATTGCCGAAATTTCCGTGGGCGACGTCGCTGCGCTTGCCGGTATAGTCGTACCAACCCTTGGCGCCGATCAGGACGCCCACCTTGTCCTGTTTGATCAGCACTTCGCCACTGAGGCGCGCGATGCTGGTGAAAATCGCTCCTTTGTCGTAATTCAGCTCGCCATCGTCATTGGAACTGCCGCCGCGTCCTCCATGCACGGTGGAAATCAGGGCGTCGTCCGGACCGCGCATCCGGCGGCCGACGCCGACCGAGGCGTTCAAAGTCCATTTACCTTCGGCCCCGTTCTCCAGCTGGAATTCGCCCGCGGCCGCCGGCATGGCGATGCAGCCGCCACCGAGCATCGCGGCGATGGTGCTGAAAAGCTGCTTTCTCAGCAATGCGGGCTGGTCTGTCGCGGTGGAACTTGGGCGCTTTGAAACCTGGCTCATCTAGTACTCCTCCATGTTATTCATTGCTTGTTGTCGATGCCCCATGCCTGATCATGAAAGGCTGCGTACGAGTGTAGGGAGGAGGGCAAATGGCCGCATGGCCAAACGTGCAGCGGCTTGACGAATCGTGCAGCGTCCCGGCTGGACAACGCGATAGCCAGTTGACGCAAGAATGGGCTGGGAAAGAACGCAACAATGGTTAAAAAAACCAGGAGACCAACCCGATGCGCCCCTCTCGAATTTGCCTGGCCGGGCCGGATGCCCGCGCATGAATACCTCGGTCCAAAAGTATCAGTTCTCCGACATTGCATCCTGGCAAAGTGCCATCGCGGACCAGTTTGTGCCGCTCGAGATGCAGGTGCCCGGCGGTATCGGGCGCTTCTACGCGAAGGGAGGCATCGCGCGTTTCCACCACAGCGTGGTGTCGCAAATGACCGTGACGCCACATCGGCTGCGGCGCGAAAAAAGCGCGGTCAGGCAGGCGACAGTCAGCCACCTCAAAGTCCTGTGGCCGATTCAGGGACGCTGCCGCCTGCATTACGGCGGCAAAGAGCACGTGCTGCAACCCCGGCAATGGACGGTCTATGAAACCGGCTCCGAATACGCCATCGAAGTGGACGAGACCGCCACGTTTCTCGCGCTCATGTTGCTCGACACGGAAGGCGCCGGCCTGTTGCCGGCACTGCGGCGCCTGCGCGGCCGTCCGCTGGCCGTGACTGGCGCCGCTTCCGTGGCGCTGGCAACGCTGGATAGCCTGTTGAAAGAGGGCGCCTCACTGGACCGGCGTAGCGAGGAATTTATTCAGGACACCATTATCGCGCTGCTGGACTGCGCGCTCAGGCAGGACAGCGCCGTGCCGGCGCCATCGCCAACCAGGCCGGACCGGTTGCGGGCGATCCAGCAATTCATTCGCGAGAACCTCGCCGATCCGGAGCTGTCGCCTGAGAAGATCTCCAATATTTACGGCATGTCGCGGCGCAGCCTGTACACCATGTTTCTCGACGCCGGCAATACGCCCGCGGCCTTCCTGCTATCCACCCGGCTGGTCGCCGCGGTAAGCATGTTCGAGAACCATTCCTGCCGCAACCGCAGCGTCACCGACATCGCTTTTGAATGCGGGTTTGCCAATATGTCGCATTTCAGCCGCGTTTTTCGCCAGCGCTTCGGCATGAGTCCCGGTGAATGGCGCCGTCGGCACCTGCTGTAAATCCCCGAGGGCGTGCTGCCCTGCTTGCCGGGCCCCCGATACAGCGGGGGCCACCGCTTCTAACGCTCAAACTAACATGGAGTCACTCTTGAATCTCACATTTACTGCCCCGACCATTGCGGCGGCGCTGGCCGCCGCGGCGGCTGAACACGAACATCGTCGCGCCTATATCGACGACGGCCAAGTCCATTCATTCCGCGACACCGACAATTGCGCCGCTGCGCTGGCCGGGCGGCTCGCCGCGGCAGGCATCGAGCGGGGCGACCGCATTGCCGTCATCGCGCCGAATCAGATCGAATGGGTGCATGTTTTTTTCGCCGCCGCGAAACTGGGCGCCGTGATCGTCGGACTTAGCGTGCGCTACCGCGATACCGAGCTCGATTACATGCTGAGCGACAGCAAGGCCACCATGGTGATTTCGTTGGCTGAATATGCGGAGTATGACTACCGCCGCTACTTCTCGGCGGCCAAGGCTGAAGGCCGCCTGCCGGATCTGAGGCACGTGGTCTACCTTGCGCCGCGGGACGTCCATGTGCTGGCGCCGTTCGCCGCACTCGGTGAAGCCGCCGCGGCCCCCGTGGCCGAGGCGGTTGTCGGGCCGGACGACCTGATGATGATCATTTACACGTCCGGCACTACCGGCAAACCCAAGGCGGCCGGACTGACGCACCGTACCATGCTGGCCTCGGCGGGGGCGCAGGCGCGCCATATCCGTGCCGCACCGGACGACCTGATTCAGCTGGCCAATCCGCTCAATCACGTCGGCGGCATCACCTGCGGCATCCTGACCTTCCTGCTCGCCGGTGCGACCTGCGAGCTGGTTCCGGTGTTCAAGGCGGAAATCGTGCTGGATCTGGCCATGCGGCGCCCGCCCACCGTCATCAGCGGCGTGCCGACCATGCTGACGCTGCTGCTGCGCCATCCCAAGGTGACGGAGGTCGACTTCTCCAGCGTGCGCCTGGTCTTTATGGGCGGTGCGAATGTCGATGGGGCGATCCTGGAGCGGCTGCAGCAGGTCATGCCAGGCGCGCGCCTGATGAACTTGTATGGCATGACCGAGACCGCCGGCGCCATCGTGATGACACCGTGGGACTGCGGCAAGGATGATCTGTTGCTGTCCATCGGCCTGCCGCTGGAGGGCGCCCAAATGCGCGTCGTGGACAGTGCCGAAAGGCCCGTGCCGCCGGGTGAGGTAGGCGAACTCTGGTTCAAAGGGCTGGGGGTGATCCCCGGCTATGCCGGCGCGCAACACGGCGCGGAGGCCTTCGACGCGGCTGGTTGGGTGCACAGTGGCGACTTGGCCTATGTGGACCAGCGTGGCTACGTGTTCCTGAAGGGGCGCGACAAAGACATGTATATCCAGGGCGGCTTCAACGTCTATCCGGTGGAGGTCGAGAACGTGATCGCGTCACATCCGGCGGTCATGCTGGTCGCCGGTGTCGGCGTGGCCGATCCCGTGCTGGGGCAGGTTGGCCGATATTACGTCGTCCCGAAAGAGGGGGCCGGCGTGACGGAGCAGGAACTGATCGAGTATTGCCGGTCGCGCGTTGCGAACTACAAGGTCCCCAAGGAAGTGCTGTTCCGTACGGAGTTGCCCATGACCCCGGCGGGAAAAATTCAAAAATCAGCCTTGCGCGGCGAGCAGCTCGCCGGCGGGACAAAGTAAAGCGGAGGCTAACATGCAACTCAACCCGATGGTTTTCAGTGCGCTGACAGTCGCTGTGCTGGCGTGCCAGGCACCGGCCAGCGCCGCTGGCCTTGGAACAGCGGAACAAGCCGTGACGCTGGTGAAAAAAGGCATCGCCCATATCAAGGCCCACGGCAAGGACAAGGCGTTCGCCGATATCAACCAGCCTGACGGCGCGTTCAAAGACCGCGATTTGTACGTTATTGTCATCGATCTGAATGGCCGCATGCTGGCAAGCGCGGGCAATGCGCGCATGGTCGGCAAGGATGTTTCCCAGATCAAGGATGCGAACGGAAAGACCTTTGTCAAAGTCGCGCTGGATACAGCCAAAGCCAGCGGCAAGAGCTGGACCGATTACATGTGGCCCAATCCCAGCAGCAATGTGATCGAGGCTAAAACCACCTATCTTGAAGTCATGGGCGATGTGGCGGTCGGTTGCGGGGTGTACAAATGAAAATCAAGCCACGCGACCATTGCGGCGGTACCGCCATTGCCAAAGGTCCCACTGGTCTGGCGCGGTCGTTCGCCCGCGCACTGCTCTGCCTTGCAATGGCGGGGCTGTCCGCATCGCCGGCATCGGCTGGCCCGATCGACGACCCGCGTACCGACGCCTTCTATACGCCGCCCCAGCCGCTGCCCGCCGTCCCGCACGGCACGCTGATCCGGTCGCGGCCGTTCATTCCGGTCGGGCTGTTCGCCAGCGGCTGGCAGATCATGTACACGTCCACCGACAATGCCGGCAAAGCCATGGCGGTCACCGGTACCGTGCTGGTGCCGCTGACGCCGTGGTGGCAGGGCAACCGGCCGGTCATTGCGTGGGCGCCGGGCACTCAGGGTTCGGCGGACAATTGCGCACCGTCGCACCAAATTGCCCGAGGCACTGAATACGAGACCCCGATCGGCATCGCAAGGACGATCGCCAAGGGTTGGGCCATTGCCATGACTGACTATCAGGGCATGGGAACGCCCGGTGCGCCTACATACTTCGCGGGCAAGCCCACCGGAAGTGCCGTGCTCGACGCCGTTCTGGCTGCACAGCAGTTGAACGGCGCGGGCGTGGCGGCGAACTCGCCCGTCGGGATCATGGGCTACTCCGAGGGCGGGTACGCCTCCGCGGCGGCCGCCGAGCTTCAACCGCGCTACGCCCCTACCCTGAACGTCAAGGGCGTTGCCAGTGGCGCCGCCCCTTATCGTATCGCCGACGTGTATGCGACCGTGAACGGCAGCTTGAACGCTGGGTTCGGGCCGGGTTTCTTGATCGGCATGGACGCCACCTATCCTGAACTGGATTTGCAGTCGATCCTGACACCCTACGGGAAATCCGTCGTAGCGGATGCCTTGGACAAAAAATGCACGGTCGATTTGGTCCTTGGCTATCCCTTCCTGTCCGACGCTGTCATGGTTCAGGGACCGACCATACTGAACCGGCCGAACTGGGTGGCGCGTATGGACGAGAATAATGGCGGGCAGGGTGTTCCCGCGGTGCCGGCGCTTCTCTATGGTGGCGTGCTCGACAACGTGGTTCCCTACGAGCAGAACAAAAAATGGTTTGCCGCCTGGTGCGCGCGCGGGGCCAATGTGGAATTCCGCACCGTCCACGGCACGGTCGACCACATCTCGGGGGCGGTCTTGGGTGTGCCGATCGCGCTCGATTGGATGGCACAGCGATTCGCCGGGATACCCGCCACATCAGGCTGCCCTTGAACTGTCCGGCCGGCGGCAAGCCGCCAGCTCGTTTTGCAATGCTTCAGAAGCTGGAAGAGACTTTCCGCGACAGCGTTGCCGTGGCAATCGCCACAACAGGTCGAGTACAAGCGCCGGGTATAGCCGGGCGCCTTCCGCGGCCCGCCGCGACCCGTCTGGAGCGGCCGCCCGCGGCGATGCCGTCGGCACCAATCTCCCAGGCTTAGTCTGATTGGATGATGACTTTCCTCCACGCTGAATGGAGTATACGGACACGATGTGCAGTCCGTTCCACTACATGAACCTGGAGACTTTTATGCCGAATACGCAGCATCCCGACACTTTGGACGAGGCGGAATTCATCCAGCGCGCCCGTGCCCTGATTCCCGCGCTGAAGGAGCGTGCCGCGCAGGCCGAGCAAGACCGCAACCTGGCCCCGGACACGATACGTGAACTGCAATCGCTTGGACTCCTCAAAATCCTGCAGCCCAGGCGCTACGGCGGCCACGAGATGAATCCCCGCGTGTTTTACGAGGTGCAGATGGCGCTGGCCGAGGGCTGCATGTCGACCGCCTGGGTGTTCGGCGTGCTGGGTGTCCATCCCTGGCAGCTCGCCATGTTCGATCCGCGCGCCCAGGAAGAAGTCTGGGGCGAGGATGACGATACCTTGATCGGCTCGACCTATATGCCGGTCGGTAAAGTGACGCGTGTGGACGGCGGCTTCCGCCTGTCCGGCCGCTGGGCCTTCTCCAGCGGTTGCGCCCATGTGGACTGGATCTTCCTGGGCGCCATGGTGCCATCGCGGGAAGCGGGCGGCGCGCCTGAGTACCGGACCTTCCTGCTGCCCAAGGCCGACTTCCAGATACTGGACACCTGGCACACGATCGGCCTGAAGGCGACCGGCAGCAACGATATCGTCGTCGAAGACGCCTTCGTTCCGGAATACCGCACCCACCGCACGCGCGACGATACCATGGCGTCCCGCCCGGGCATCGAGTTGAACAACGCGCCCACGTACCGCCTGCCGTTCATGCAGGTGTTCGCGCGCGCCGTGTCCACCGCCTGCATCGGCGGCTTGCAGGGCGCCATCAACGCCTTCCGCCAGATCGCGTCGTCCCAGGTCAGCCGCAATATGCTGGGCCGCACGGCCGACGATCCGACGGCGCAGCTTGCCGTGGCCGAGGCCACGGCGGCGGTGGACCAGCTGCGGCTGGCGCTGGCGCGCAACATGGACACCATGATGGCGTATGCCGAGCAACAGCGGGCCGCGCCCATCGACGATCGCGTGCTGTACCGCTATCAATCGGCGCAGGTGCCGGACGTGTGCGCCCAGCAGGTGAGCAAGCTGCTCAAGTCCTGCGGTGGCTCGGGCATCTACCTCACCCACCCGGTGCAGCGTTACTTCCTCGATATCCACTGCGCCCGCGCCCACGTGGCCAACAACCTGGACATGGTTGGCCGCAACTACGGCGGCGTGCTGCTGGGGCTGGACAACAAGGACACCACGGTTTGAACGCCGGATGCGCAACCACACCAACGCGGGCCCACACCCCATGAATGCAAACGCGAAGCAGGACGCCACCTTCGATGTCGTTGTCATCGGTTCCGGCGCGGGCGCCATGACGGCGGCGATCCGCGCCGCCGACCAGGGGCTGTCCGTGGTCGTGATCGAACAGAGCGACCAGTACGGCGGCACCTCGGCCGTTTCGGGCGGCGCCGTCTGGATCCCGAACAACCACCAGATCGCGGCGCTGGGCGGCTCCGACAGCGCCGACGAGGCGTTGGCCTACCTGAAGGCGGCCACGCGCGGCGAGGTCGCCGAGGAGCGTCTGCGTGCCTACGTGGACGGCGCGCCGCGCATGGTGCGCTATCTGGAGGAAAAGACCAGGCTGCGGTACCGCGCGGTGCCCGCCTACGCCGACTATTACCAGGATCTGGCCGGGGCCAAACCCGGTTTCCGCTCGATGGACCCGATGCCCTTCCACGCGGCCGAACTGGGACCGGAGTTCCTCCGCTTGCGCGAGCAGTCGCCCGGCATGCTGGTGTTCGGCCGCATGACGATGACCACCTTCGAGGCCCATACGCTGATGAGCCGCATGCACGGCTGGAAAAAGGTCGCGCTCGGCATGGGCCTGCGCTACTGGCTGGACCTGCCGTGGCGATTGCGCAGCCGGCGCGACCGCCGGCTGGCCATGGGCAACGCGCTGGTCGGGGCCTTGCGCCGCTCCATGATGGACCGGAACATCCCGCTGTGGCTCGACACGGCCTTCGAATCGCTGCACATGGATGGCGGCCGGATCACGGGCGTGGCGCTGCGGCGCGACGGCAGGCCGTTGCGCGTCGACGCGGCGCGCGCCGTCATCCTGGCCGCCGGCGGTTTCGAGCGCAACCAGGAAATGCGCGAGCGCTACCTGCCCACGCCGACCAGCAGCCGCTGGAGCGCCACGCCGCCCGTCAACAGCGGCGCCGGCATCCGCGCCGGCATGGCGGTGGGCGCGGCGGTCGCCCTGATGGACCAGGCGTGGTGGACGCCGACGGTGGCGGTACCGGGCGAGGAGAAGCAGCGCGGTCTGTTCTTCGAGCGCCATCTGCCGCACTCGATTGTCGTCAACGGCAGGGGGCAGCGTTTCGCCAACGAGGCCGGTCCCTACCTGGATTTTGTCGACGCCATGTATGCCGACCACGCTAAAACCGGCGCCACGCTGCCCGCGTGGCTGATCTTCGACGCCGAGTTCCGGCGCAAATACCCTTGCGGCCCCATGCTGCCGGGCTCGGTGCGCCCGGATGGGAAATTGCCGCCCGAATGGCTGGGCACGGTCTACCACCGGGCCGACACACTGGCCGGACTGGCGCGCCAGATCGGTGTCGACGCGGAAGGCCTGGCGCGCAGCGTTGAACTGAACAATAGCTACGCCGCGACCGGCGAGGATCTCCAGTTCGGCAAGGGCGGCAATGCCTACGACCGCTTCTATGGCGATCCGTCGGTGCGGCCGAACTGCTGCATCGGGCCGATCTCGCGCGGCCCGTTCTACGCCGTGCCGCTGGACGCGGGGGAGATCGGCACCAAGGGCGGCCTGTTGACCAACGAACACGCCATGGTGCTGGACCTGGCCGGCGCGCCGATACCCGGCCTATATGCGATCGGCAACACCTCGGCCTCGATCACTGGACGCTCCTATCCGGGCGCCGGCGCCACGCTGGGGCCGGCCATGACATTCGGCTTCATCGCCGCCAACCATATTTCTGGAGATTCTCATGCTGAACGGTAAGATCTGTCTCGTCACCGGCGCCAGCCGTGGCGTGGGCCGCGGCGTCGCGCTGGCCCTGGGGGCCGCCGGCGCCACCGTGTATGTCACCGGCCGCAGCCGCGAGGAGGGCGACGCGCCGCTGCCCGGCACCGTCTACGCCACGGCCGCCGAGGTCACCGCCGCCGGCGGGCTGGGCATCCCCGTGGTGTGCGACCACGCCGACGATGCCAGCACCAAGGCCGTGTGCGACCGCATCGCCAATGAACACGGCCATCTGGACATCCTGGTCAATTGCGCGATCGCGCTGCCGGACGGTCTCACGGACGTCGCGCCGTTCTGGCGCAAGCCGCTGCGCATGACCGACCTGTTCGGCGTGGGCATGCGCTCGGCCTACGTCGCCTGCTATTACGCCGCGCCACTGTTGCTGAAGGCGGGGGGCGGGCTGGTCGCCAACATTTCATCGGCGGGGGCGCGCTGTTATATGCATGGCCCGGCCTATGGCGCGGCGAAAGCGGCGGTCGACAAGATGACGCACGACATGGCCCACGACTTCCGCAACGACAACGTGGCGGCGGTGGCCCTGTGGATGGGATTGGTCAAGACGGAGCGCACGCTGGCCGTCTGCGCGGCCGAGCCGGAAAAATACGCCGACTGGCTGAACATGGCCGAGTCGCCCGAATTCGGCGGCCGCGTCATCGCCGCCATCTACCTCGACCGGGACCGCGCGAGCCGCTCGGGAAAAGTGTTCTACGCGGCCGAGTTGGCGCAGGAGTATGGCGTGACGGACGTCGATGGCAAGCGGCCGCCGTCGCACCGTGCGTTTCTCGGCGCCCCCACCGAGTTTTCCGCCGCCGTGGTCGAGTGATGCGGCGCCTGAACAACATCATCCCCGGGAAGGAGCACGCATGCAACGCGTAACGGGCAAGATCGCGGTGGTCACCGGCGCCGCCGCCGGCGTCGGGCGCAGCACGGCCCTGCTGCTGGCCCGGGAGGGCGCGCGCGTTGTGCTCACCGACCTCAACGAGGATGCGGGGCGCGCGCTGGCGGGCGAGATCGGCGAGCAGGCTTTGTTCGTGCGCCACGACATCGCCGAGGAGGAGGACTGGCGGACCGTGATGTCGGCCGCCGATGAGCGCTTCGGCGCGATCAATGTGCTGGTCAACAATGCCGGGGTCTGCGTTTCCGCCTCGATCGAGGACACCTCGCTGGAACTATGGCGCAGGCTGCACCGCATCAACGCCGACGGCGTGTTCCTGGGCTGTAAATACGGCCTGGAGGCCATGAAGCGGGCCGGCGCCGGGTCCATAGTCAACATGTCCTCCACGGCTGCGCTGGGTGGCATGTCCAGCCTGGCCGCCTACAGCGGCTCGAAAGGCTCGGTGACGGCCTTGACCCGCAGCGTCGCCGCGCACTGCAAGTTCAGCGGCTACCGCATCCGCTGCAATTCGGTGCACCCCGGCGGCATCGCCACCGCCATGACCGAGGACATCCGCGCCACCATCGAGGGGGCGGCGGCCAGCTTCAACACCGACCCCCGGTCCGGCTTCTGCGACCCGGAGGACGTCGCGGACCTGGTGCTGTTCCTGGCTTCGGACGAATCGCGCTTCATCAACGGCGTCGAACTGCGCGTGGACAACGCGCTGCTCAGCGCCTGCATCTGAGACTCCCGCCATGCATACACCCACCTACCACCGTCTGCGCGTGCGCAATGTGATCGAGGAAACCGCGGACGCGAAGTCGCTGGTGTTCGACGTGCCCGCGCACCTGCGATCCTCGTTCACCTACCGGCCGGGCCAGTTCCTGACGCTGCGCGTTCCGCACGGCGACGGGCACCTGCCGCGCTGCTACTCGCTGGCCAGCGCGCCAGCCAGCGACGACGCGCCCCGCGTGACCATCAAGCGCGTGGAAGCGGGCAGGGCGTCCAACTGGCTGTGCGAACAGGTGCAGGCCGGCGACGAACTGGACGTCATGCCGCCGGCCGGCGTCTTCACGCCCAAGTCACTGGACGGCGATTTCCTGCTGTTCGCCGGCGGCAGCGGCATCACGCCGGTGTTTTCCATCCTGCGCTCGGCGCTCACGGGCGGCGCCGGCCGGCTGTGCCTGATCTATGCCAACCGCGACCAGCAGTCCATCATCTTCCGCGATGCACTGCGCGCGCTGGCCAGCGCCCATCCGCACCGGCTGCAGGTGCTGCACTGGCTGGACGCGGTGCAGGGCGTGCCGTCGGTGGCGCAACTGGCCGAGCTGGCCCGTCCCTGGCGCGGGGCCGAAAGCTTCATCTGCGGCCCCGCGCCGTTCATGGACGCCGCCGTGGAGGCGCTGCACGCGCTCGAAATCCCCCCGGCCCGCATCCACGTCGAGCGTTTCGTGTCGCTGCCGGAGGAGGGCGGGCCTGGTGCGCCGGCCGCCGAGGGAGGCGGCGCCCAGGTCAGGCTCGACGTGGAGCTCAATGGCGAACTCCACGAGCTGAGCTGCTCCGACCGGGAAACCGTGCTGGACGCCCTGCTGCGCGCGGGCATCGACACGCCATATTCCTGCCGCGCCGGCGCATGCGCCACCTGCATGTGCACGCTCGTGGCGGGCAAGGTCACCCATCGGCGCAACGACGTGCTGGACAAGAACGACCTGGACCAGGGCTGGTGCCTGGCCTGCCAGGCGGTGCCCGACGCCGCCCACGTCCGTTTGCGCTTCCCGGATTGACGCCCGTCCCCTTTTTACTATGAAGCCCACCATGCCTACTATTCCCGCGGCCGTTCCGGCCACGATACCCCAGATGCTGGACCAGTCGGCCGAGCTGTTCGACAGCCATGCCGCGATCGAGGACGACGGCACACGCATCAGCTACACCGAATTGCGCACGGCGGTCCGGCGGGCCGCCAAGGCGCTGATCGCCGACGGCGTCGTCCCCGGCGACCGCGTCGCCGTGTGGGCGCCCAATCTCCCCGAATGGATCATCGCCGCGCTCGCCATCCAGACGGCGGGCGCGGTGCTGGTGCCGGTCAATACGCGGATGAAAGGGCGCGAAGTCGCCTTCGTGCTGGAGACCAGCGGCGCGCGCCTGCTGCTCTGCGTGGGCGATTTCCTCGGCGCCTACTATCCGGACATGCTGGAAGGCTTGTTGCCGCCAGCCGTGGCGCGGGTGGTGGTGCTGCGCGGCGCGCGCGACGGCGCGTGCCATTGGCGGGATTTCCTGGCCAGCGGGGCCGCGGTGACGGACGGCGATCTGGACGCGCGCGCGGCCGCCGTGACGGCCGACTCGCTGTCCGACATGATGTTCACTTCCGGCACCACCGGCAACCCCAAGGGCGTGCTGAGCGCGCACGGGCAGAACCTGCGCGCCGTCGCCGCCTGGTCGCACGCGATGGCGCTGACGCCGGCGGACCGCTACCTGATCATCAATCCCTTCTTCCACGCGTTCGGCTACAAGGCCGGCTGGCTGGCGGCGTTGATGCACGGTTGCACCATCCTGGTCGACCAGGTGTTCGACGCCGGCGCCGTGCTCGAACGCGTCGCACGCGAGCGCGTCAGTGTGCTGCCGGGACCGCCGACCATTTTCCACAGCCTGCTCGCGCACCCCGGCCTCGCGGCCACCGACCTGTCCAGCCTGCGGGCCACCATCACCGGCTCCACCACCATCCCGCCCGCGCTGATCGAGCGGATGCGCCGCGAACTGGGCTTCGCCATCGTACTGACCGGTTATGGCCTGACCGAATCCTGCGGCTTCGCCACGCTATGCCGGGCGGACGACGACGCCGCCACGGTCGCCGCCACCTCGGGGCGGGCGATGCCCGGCATCGAGCTGGCGGTGGTGGACGGGGAGGGCAAGGCGCTCGCGGCCGGCGAGCCGGGGGAGATCGTGCTGCGCGGCTATAACGTCATGCGCGGCTACTTCAACGACGAGGACGCCACCCGCGCGGCGATCGACGGCGACGGCTGGCTGCACACGGGCGATGTCGGCGTGCTCGACGAGCGCGGCTACCTGCGCATCACCGACCGCATGAAGGACATGTACATCGTCGGCGGCTTCAACTGCTATCCGGCCGAGGTGGAAAAGCTGATGCTGCGGCATGAATCCGTCGCCCAGGTGGCGGTGGTCGGCATGCCCGACGAGCGCCTCGGCGAAACGGGCTGCGCCTACGTGGTGCTGCGCGCGGGCGCCCGCCTCGGGGGACACGAGTTGTTGTCGTGGTGCCGCGCCAACATGGCCAACTACAAAGTGCCACGCCAGGTGCATTTCGTCGACAGCCTGCCGGTGAACGCCTCGGGCAAGGTGCTCAAGCGCGAACTGCGCGCGCTGGCGCCGTGACCGCTCCGCGACTTTAACGAAGGCAAGTATGGAAATCACCTTGTCCCATCGCGGGGTTTGCGTCAGCGATATCGCGCGCTCCGCCATCTTTTACGAGGGCGCACTGGACTTCGCGCCCGCGGCCGATGCGGCCACGCCGGCCGGCACCCTTTTCGATCCGGGCGCCGGCCACCCCGGCAGCGCCTCGCAGGCCAGGCTGCTGCGCAACCCTCAGCGCGTGGCGCTGGAATTGCTGCGCTTCCAGCGGCCCGCCGCCAGCGGCCCGCGCGTGCGGCGTCCCAACAACCAGTTCGGCTTGACGCATCTGGCCTTCTATGTGGAGAGCATATCCGCAGTGGCCGAGCGCGTGCGCCGCTGCGGCGGGCAGGTCTTCGAACACACGCGCGCCCGCTATCCGGAGGGGGGCGCGGAGATGATGTACTGCACCGACCCGGACGGCACCCGCATCGAGTTGATGCAGATGGCGGGCGCCATTCCACGCTTCTCCCATTCGGGCGTCTGCGTGCGCGAGGTGGCGCGCGCCCAGCGCTTCTACGACGCGCTGGGTTTCGCGGAGGCGGAGAACTATGACCTCCAGCACCACTCCGCCTGGCTGGATGTCATCAACGAGCTCGATCACGTGAAATTGCGCGCGCAGATGGTGCGCGCCGCGGCGGGCGACACGCTTGAGTTGCTGCATTTCACCTCGCCGGCGGCGTTTGGTCCCACCACCGTGCAGCCGTTCAACCGCTACGGCCTGACCCATTTGGCTTTCCTGACCGACGACCTGGAGGCGGCGGCCAGCCGCGTGGTGGCCAATGGGGGAACCATCCTCCACACCGACCCCGTGTGCCGCAACGACGCGCGGCGCCTGTTCTGTTCCGACCCGGATGGCGTTCGGCTGGTGCTGCTGCGGCGCGCCGCGCCCGCCCACTTTGAAAGGCAACAATCATGAAGCTGGAACAAGTCCGTCCCGTCGCCGTGCCGGGCCCGCGCGGCGTGCCGCGCCTGCGCGTTGAGCCGCTGTGGCGGCGCGGCGCCATCCTGCTGGTGCTGCTGTCCGGTCCGGCCTTCCTGGCGATGGTGTTCACCGTGATCCCCCCGGCGTTGCCGGGCATCGCGGCCCACTTCGGCGGAGGCGCCGCAGGCCAACTGGTGGCGCAACTGGTGATGACGCTGCCGAGCATCGGCATGATGGCGGGCGGGCCGCTCAGCGGCTGGCTGATCGACCGCTATCGCGCGCGCCGGCTGCTGCTCGCGGCGCTGGCATCCTATGGCCTGTTGGGCCTGGCAGGCACGCTGCTGGACGGGCAATGGAGCTTGCTGGCGGCGCGGCTGCTGCAGGGATTCGCGGCCTGCGCCATGGTCACCGCCACCAACACGCTGATCGGGGAACGCTACGACGCCGCCACGCGCGCGCGCTTGCTCGGCTATGGCACGTTTTGCGGCGCGGGCGCCGGGCTGGCGTCCATCCTGCTGTCCGGGGTGATCGCCGAAGCCGGCAGCTGGCACGCCCCGTTCGCACTGTACGGGCTGGCGCTGGGGATGCTGCCGCTGGCGGCGATCGTGCTGCCGGCGGGCGGCGGGGGCACGTCGCGGACCGAGGCCCGGCAAGGCGGCGCCGCCAGCGCGCTGCTCGGGCTGGCCCCCTTGTACGCGGTGATCGCGCTGGTGTTTGTCGCCGTCTTCATGACCAATGCCCAGGTGTCGTTCCTGCTGCTGGCCGACGGGGTGAGCGGGCCGGCGGCCCAATCGCGCATCATCGGCTGGTCGTCGCTGACCAACGGCCTGGGCGGGGCCAGTTACGGCTGGCTGCGCGCCCGGCTGGGCTTGCGCTGGAGCTTCGTCGCCATGCTGGGCCTGCTTGCGGCCGGGATCACCACGCTGGGACTGTCGCACGACCCGCTCATGGCCACGCTGGGCTGCGCCTTGACCGGCTTCGGCGGGGGCCTGGCGGTGCCGCATTTCCTCAACATGGTGCTGGATCGCGCGGAACCCGCCGTGCGCAGCAGGGCGCTGGGCCTGGCCTACAGCGCGCTGTTCCTGGGCGACTTCATGAATCCCTTCCTGATGGCGCCACTGACGGCGGTGACCGGCATCCACGGCGCCTTCCTGACCGTGGGCGCCTGCCTGGCCGCGGCGGCGGTGTACCAGGCGCTGCGCCGAGGTGCGCACGGGGGAGGACAGTGAGTGGCGCGGTGCGGTTCGACTATGGCGGTTGCCAGGTGCTGGTCACCGGCGGCACCAGTGGCATCGGCGCCGGCATCGCGGCCGCCTACCGCGCCGCCGGCGCCAGCGTCGCCATCACCGGCACCCGCGCCAGCGCGGCCGGGTACGACGCGGACCTGGCGGGCTATCGCTATTTGCAACTGGACCTTGAGCGGCCGGCCCAGGTGGCGGAGGTGACCGCCGCGCTGCCGGCGCTGGACATGCTGGTCAACAACGCCGGCACGGCGTTTCCCGGCGGCCTGGACGAGAGCGACCCCGATGTCTTCCTACGGGCGCTGGACATCAATCTGGTCAGCGCCTACCGGCTGGCGCGGGCCTGCCGGCCGTTGCTGGCCCGCAGCCGTATGCCGGGCGGCGCCGGCGTGCTCGGCATCGCCTCCCTCACTTCGCTGTTCGGCAATCCGCTGGTGCCGGGCTATGGCGCGGCGAAAGCCGGCCTGGTGCAACTGACCAAGAGCCTGGCCATGGGCTGGGCGCGCGACGGCATCAGGGTCAACGCGGTGGCCGCCGGGCTGATCGAGACTCGCCTCACCGCCGCCCACGTGGGCGACGCGGACGCGCTGGCGCCATGGCTGGCGCGCACCCCGCTCGGCCGCGTCGGCGTGCCGGACGATATCGCCGGCACGGCCCTGTTCCTCACCAGCGGCGCCGCCGCCTACGTCACCGGCCAGTGCTGGGTGGTCGATGGCGGCTATTCGGTCTTTGGCTGACCCGCATCGTTCCCATCCCGCCATCGGAGTATCCATGCACACCACCCCCAGCCCGGCCGAAATACAGGCCGCCGTGCGGCGCTACGCGCAATGCCTGACGAATGGCGACCTGGACGGCATCGTCGCCCTGTTCGCGCCCGACGCGGTGTTCGAGGATCCGATCGGCACCGTTCCCCATGTCGGATCAGAGGGCGTGCGCGGCTTCTTCCAGGCCGCGTTGAGCCAGACCGGTGGCCGCATCCTGTTCGAGCAGGAAGGCGCGGTGCGCATCCGGGGGCCGCACGCCGTATGCGCCTTCATCGCCACCTGCGACCGCCTCACTCCCGTGCTGGTCACCGAGACCACCGACATCTTCAAGTTCGACCGGAACGGCCGCATCAAATCGCTGGTCGCGATCTGGGGCGAGAGCAACGCGCGCACGGTGTAAGTATTAGTCCCGGTTTTAATCCTATTGGACGATGTGGCCTGGACGCGATCTGCCGAGAATGGAGCCTGGATCAACAGTGCCCAATTCGACGGAGACTATGCATGATAGACATCAGAGGGCTGGCTTACGTGGTCGTGAACGCGACCGACGTGTCACGATGGGAACGCTACGGCGAGGACGTGCTGGGCATGATGGCGCAGCCGGCGCCGGAGGGCGGCGTCTACCTTAAAATGGACGAGCGGCCGTTCCGCTTCCTGGTTCAGGCGGCCGGAACGGAAGGCTACGCCGCCTCCGGCTGGGAAGTGCTGAACGCCGAGGCGTTCGAACTGGCACTGCGGGAGCTGGAACAGGCCGGCGCCGAGCCCGTGCTGGGCAGCGCCGCGGACTGCGCGCTGCGCAAGGCGCAGCAGGTGGTCCGGTTCCGCGATCCGTCCGGCAACCGGCATGAAATCGTCTGGGGTTGCCAACGCGATTTCCAGCGCTTCGTCTCGCCGCAAGGTGTCGAGCGTTTCGTCACAGGGGACCTCGGCATGGGGCACACGGTGCTGCCAGCGCCCAATTTCGACGCCACCTGGGCCTTCTTCCGCGACGTGCTGGGCTTCGGCCTGTCCGACATCTACAAGCACCGCGCCGCCCCGGACGCGCCGGTGCAGCGGATTCACTTTTGCCACTGCAACAACGGGCGCCAGCACAGCGTCGCGCTGTTCGAGGCCGAGATCCCGTCCGGCTGCGCGCACGTCAACGTCGAGGTGCCCAGCATCACCGATGTCGGCCGGGCCCTTGACCGCCGGCAGCGGCACGGCGTCAAGCTGATGGCCAGCATGGGGCAGCACGCCAACGACCAGATGTTCTCCTTCTACATGGCCACGCCGTCCGGCTTCGCGCTGGAATACGGCGCCGGCGGGCTGGTGGTCGACTGGAGCCGGCACGCGGCCTTCGAGGCGACCGAGATCAGCCTGTGGGGACACGACTTCAGCCTGGGTCTGGCGACCGGCGACACCAACTAGAGGATCAAGCATGAACAAGCAAATGACAGCGGCCGAAGTGGTCGCCCAACTGCGCGATGGCATGACCATCGGCATCGGTGGCTGGGGGCCGCGCCGCAAGCCCATGGCCATCGTGCGCGAAATCCTGCGCTCGGACCTGAAGGACTTGACCATCGTCGCCTACGGCGGTCCGGACGTGGGCATGCTGTGCGCGGCGGGCAAGGTGCGCAAGCTGGTGTACGCCTTCGTCTCGCTGGACGCGATTCCGCTCGAGCCGTATTTCCGCAAGGCGCGCGAGGCGGGCCAGATCGCCGTCTCCGAGCTGGACGAGGGCATGCTGCAGTGGGGCTTGCGCGCGGCCGCCATGCGGCTGCCGTTCCTGCCGACGCGGGTGGGGCTGGCGACCGACATCATGACCCACAATCCGGATATCAAGACCATCCGCTCTCCCTATGCGGACGGCGAATTGCTGGCGGCCATGCCGGCCATCGCGCTGGACGCGGCCCTGCTGCACGTGGACCTGGGCGACCGCCTGGGCAACACCCAGATCGGCGGGCCGGACCCGTTCTTCGACGACCTGTTCGCGCGCGCCGCGCAGCGCTGCTACGTCAGCTGCGACCGCCTGGTCGAGCGCGTCGAGGACGACGACGCCTTCCAGCCCAAGGCCAATTTCTTCGAGCGCTATCTGGTCAGCGGGGTGGTGCACGCGCCCGGCGGCGCCCACCCGACCTCCTGCGCGCCACACTACGGCTGGGACCTGGATCACCTCAAGAAATACGTCGCCAGCGCGGCCGAGGACGGCGGCTGGGCCCGATACGTGGGCGAATTCGTGGCCGGGACGGAGGAGCACTACCTGCGCCGCGTCGGCGGCATGGAGCGCGTGGCGCAACTTCCCCTTCCCATATTTTGAAGCGAGCCTCCCATGACCAAGACTGACGACTTTACCCTGGCGGAACTGATGATCGCCGCCGCATCCGAGGCCTGGCGCGGCAACGGCGAGATTCTCGCCTCCGGCATCGGCGTCTTGCCGCGCATCGCCGCCGGCCTCGCCAAGTTGACCCATACGCCGGAATTGCTGATGACCGACAGCGAAGCCTATTTCGTCGAAGACCCGGTGCCGCTCGGGCCGCGCGGCGATTGGTCGCCCCGGTTCTCCGGCTGGATGCCGTACAGCCGCGTGTTCGACGGCGTGTGGCGCGGCCAGCGCCACGCGATGGTGGGGCCGACCCAGATCGACCGTTACGGCCAGGCCAACATCTCTTGCCTGGGCCAGTTCAGCCAGCCCAAGGTGCAGATGCTGGGGGCGCGCGGCTTTCCCGGCAATAGCATCAACCACATCAATTCCATGTTCGTGCCGGCCCACAGCAAGCGCGTGTTCGTGTCCGGCGAGGTGGACATGGTGGCCAGCGTCGGCTACAACCCGGCCCGCTGGCCGGACGGCGTGGCGCCGCGCTTCCTCGACCTGCGCCGCATCGTCACCGACCTGTGCGTGATGGACTTCGGCGGCGCGGCGCACGCGATCCGCGTGATCTCGCTGCATCCCGGCGTGACGCTGGACGAGGTGCGCGAGGCGACGGGTTTTCCGCTCGAGGCCGCGCCGGATTGCGCGCTCACGCCATCGCCCACCGGCGAGCAGCTCGACATCATCCGCAGGCTCGATCCGCACGATCTGCGCGGCGGCGTCCTGAAGAACAACCCACCGGGTCTGCGCCAAGCGCGGGCCGCATCCCGGACTCACTCAGCTTAAGGAGTATCACATGCGCTTCAAAGGAAAAATCGCCCTGGTGACAGGCGCCGCGTCCGGCATAGGCCGCGCCAGCGCGGTGCGGCTGGCGCGCGAGGGCGCCACGCTGGCGCTGGCCGACATCAACACGGCGGCGATCGAGGAAGTGGCCGCGGAACTGCGGCGCGCGCATGACACGACCGTGGCCTGTTTCGTGTTCGACGCCACCAACACCGACAGCTGCCGCGGCATGGTGTCGGCCGCAGCCGCCCATTTCGGCGCCATCGACGTGCTGTGCAACATCGCCGGCATCGCCGGCGGCTGGCATTTCCACGAGATGCCCCAGGCGGCATGGGACCGCATGGTCGCCATCAATCTGACCAGCGTGTTCGCCATTTCCCAGGAGGCGATCCCGCACCTGGTCAGGTCCAGGGGCAACATCGTCAATATGGCGTCGGCCTCGGCCAAGCAGGGCCAGCCCTACACCACGGCCTATTGCGCGACCAAGGCCGGCGTGGTGGCGCTGACGCGCTGCCTGGCGGTGGAGTATGCCAAGGATGGGGTGCGCGCCAACGCGATCTGTCCGGGCGGGGTGAACACGCCCATCAACCAGACGCTCAATTTCCCCACCGATATCGACGCCAAGATGATGGACAAGCTGTATCCGCTGTTCCCCATGGCCGAGCCGGAGGAGATCGCGGCGGCGGTGGCCTACCTGGCCTCGGACGAGGCGCGCTATGTGACCGGCATCGATTTCTCGATCGATGGCGGCCAGACCATGTCCTGACGCGGCACCCGCCTAGGAATCGACGACAATATGAGTACAGCCTTCCCACATCTGATGTCACCCGGCCGCATCGGCTCGATGGTGCTGAGGAACCGCATTTTCATGTCGCCCATGGGCTCGAACCTGGCCGAGCCGGAGGGGTATTGCGGGCAGCGCATCGCCAGCTATTACGCCGAGCGGGCCAAGGGCGGGGCCGCGATGGTGATCATGGGCTCGACCGGCGTGGCCTGGCCGCGCGGTTCGGGCAACCAGCAGCAGGTCGCGGTGTCCGACGACCGCTTCATCCCCGGCCTGAAGCTGGTGGCCGACGCGGTGCACGCGCACGGCGGCAAGATCGCCATGCAGTTGCAGCACGCCGGTCCGATCGCCGTCAACGAGCCCTTGCAGGGCCTGCCCCTGCTGGTGCCGTCCGTGCCCGAGGACAAGCCGTTCGACTGGCCGGTGGATTTGACGCCCCAGGAAAACAAGGACATGTTCGAGGCCTTCTTCGCGCCTGGCGTGGTCATCTCGCACCAGGAGGCCACCGAGGACGACCTGGAATGGGTGATCGCCTGCTTCGCCAGCGCGGCCATTCGGGCGCGCACGGCCGGCATGGATGGCGTGGAGATCCATGCCGGCCACGGTTACCTGATCTCGGCCTTCCTGTCGCCCGCGTCGAACCGCCGCACGGATCGCTGGGGCGGTTCGCTGGAAAACCGCGCGCGCCTGCTGGTCGAAGTCATCAAGCGGGTGCGCGCCGCGGTCGGCCCCGATTTTCCGGTCTGGTTCCGCTTCGATTCCCAGGAATACCTGCTCAACGACGGCATCACCTTGCAGGACGCGATCGAGACGGCGAAGCTGGCGCAGGACGCCGGCGCCGACGCGGTGCACGTCTCGGCCAACGCCGACAAGAGCAAGGGCATCAGCTTCTCCGAGGGGCACGCGACGCATTTTCCGGGCCACTTCACCGCCAACGCGGCGGCCATCAAGGCCGCGCTGACGATACCGGTGATCTGTCCGGGCCGCATCGAACCGGCGCTGGGAGAACGGCTGATCGCCGAAGGCAAGCTCGATTTCATCGCCATGGCGCGCAAGCTGCTGGCCGACCCCGAATTGCCCAACAAGCTGGGGGCGGGACGGCAGGACCTGGTGCGCCCGTGCATTTATTGCTACACCTGCATCAGCCAGATTTTCCTGGGCACCCATGTGCGCTGCGCCGTCAACGCGCAGACCGGTTATGAATCGATCGCCCCCATCATTCCGCTGGCCTCGCAACAGCGGCGCAAGCGGGTGCTGGTGGTCGGCGGCGGCCCCGGCGGCATGGAGGCGGCGCGCGTCGCCGCGCTGCGCGGGCACGACGTGCATCTGCACGAGTCCGGCGGGCGGCTGGGCGGGACCGTGTTCTTCTCGTCCATCGTCTACCCGGAGAACGGCGCCCTGATCACCTACCTGGCACGCCAAATGGAGGAATTGGGCGTGCGGGTCCACCTGCGCTCTACCGTGACCGTGGAGCTGGCCCGGGCGCTGAAGCCGGACGCCATCGTGGTGGCCACCGGGGCACGCCGCAGCCTGATCGAGCTCCCCGGCGCGGATTTGCCGCATGTGTTCAGCGGCGACGAGATGCGCGAGATGGTCACCGGCCGCTATGGCGCCACGCTGAAGCGCAAGCTGCCGCTGGGCGTGCGCGCCATGATCCGCGCAGGCAAGGCCTCCGGGATGCTGGAAAGCGCCGCGCGGATCCGCCGCCTGAGCAACTACTATCTGCCGATCGGCAAGGAGGTGGTGATCTATGGCGGCGGCCTGGTGGGCGTGGAACTGGCGGAGTTCCTGGCCGAGCGGCACCGCAAGGTCACGCTGATCGAGCCGGGTCCGAGCTTCGGCAAGGAATTGATGATGGTGCGCCGCTGGCGGCTGATGGACACGCTGCGCAAGGAAAAAGTGACCCTGTTGGCCGGCTGCGAGTTGCTCGCGATTACGCCGGGCGGTGTGGTGTACCGCACCAAGAACGGCCAGGAGCAGGCCCGCAAGGCCGACACCGTCATCATGGCGATCGGCGCCGAGCCGAGCGGCGCCGCGCTGACCGAGAGCCTGAGGGCGGTCTGCGCGGACGTGCACTGCATCGGCGATGCGAAGGAACTGGGTTATATAGACGGCGCCATCAAGAGCGGCAACCGCCTGGCGCTGGCGCTGTAAGGTGCCGGACCACACAGACGAATGGAGACCAAATGAACGACGATACAGCGCTACGGGCGCGCAACCGCGCGGCATTCGCCGCCATGCTGGGCCACCTGGGACGCAAGGAGTTCGACCAGTTCGAAGCCTACCTGGACGACAACGTCTTCCAGGACTGGCCGTACCGGCCCATCCCTTCGATGGCCGACAGCCTGGTGGGCCGCGGCGCGCTGCGCGGCTTCATCGAGCAAGCCACCGCCGATTTCGATCCCTACAATTACACGATCAGCCGCTTCCACGAGATGGCCGATCCGGACAGCCTGATCGTCGAATACAGTTCCAGGACGGTCTATCTGCCGCGCGCGGTGCCCTACGCCAACCAGTACCTGAGCATTCTGCGCTTCGCCGAGGGGAAAATCGTGTACTGGCGCGAGTATGTGAACCCGCTCATCATCAAGGAAGCCTTGCTCGATGACTTCGGCAAGACCATCGACGAGCGTGTGGGGCGGGGCCATGGAGCCGCTTGAGCGCCTGCTCGCCATCGAGGAGATCGGCAGGCTCAAGGCACGCTACTTCCGCCTGCTCGACACCAGGCAATGGGGCGAACTGGAGACCCTGTTCGCCGCCGACGCGGTGTTCGACATGCGCGAGGCGGCCGGCGGCGGCAGCGATGAGCGCGCGCTCGTGGTGGGCGCGTCCGCGATCGCCGCCTTCGTGCGCGGGGCCGTGGACGGACTGGTCACCGTGCACCACGGCCACATGCCTGAAATCGAGCTGCTGGCGCCGACCCGCGCCCGCGCCACCTGGGCCATGGAGGACCTGCTGCGCTGGCCCGGCGAAGCGGGCATCGCGCGCACCCTGCGCGGATACGGCCATTACCGCGACACGTACACGCGCATCGAGGGGCGCTGGGTGATACAGTCCAGTGCACTGAGCCGCTTGCTGGTGGACTTTTCGCCGGTGTAAGCCACCCGCCATCATCGGCGCCGGCATGAAAACCATCGTCATCGCCGGTGGCGGTGTCGGCGGCGTCGCTGGCGCCGGGTTGCGCCGCTACGCCTGGCCATCCGCCGCCGACGCGCTGCGCACCCGGGCTTGGACGGCTAGCTTGCCAGTGGACCCGGGGCGCAGACGTCCCACGGATGCGCCAGACCGGGGTCGGTGTGCGCGATGCACTGCTTCAGCAGGTTTTTCAGCGCCGTCATTTCCCATTCGCCACACTTCGCCACCATGTCCGCTTCCAGCGCCTTGGCCGCCGCCAGCACCTGCAACGTCGCCGCGCGCCCCTGGTCGCTCAGGCGGCACAGGCGTGATGGGCAGTCGCTCACGGTGAGCAGCCCGCGCGCGCCCAGCCCCTCCAGCAGCGCCGCGCTGACCGCGTGCCCGGTGTAGGCGAACGATTCGATCAGGTCGCTGGCCGGCCGGCCATCCCTCGCGCTCAGCACGGTCAAAACGAAGTATTCGGCGTCGCTCAGGCCATGCGCGCGCGCGTGCCCGCGCACCTGGCTGTAGAACTGGAAGTGCGCGCGCGCCAGCAGGTAGCCGATGAAGTTTTCGCTGAAACTCGCGTCCGAGGGCGGCGCGTCGCGGGAAAAAGCGTCCTTGTCGCTTTTCGACGCGGCGATGGCGTACTTCCCGCCGTGAAACACCAGCGGCGGGCTGTCGCTGCGGTCGAAGGCGCACACCTCGCCCACAAAAATGATGTGGTCGCCGCCATCGTAGCGGAAGGCGCTCTTGCACTGCAGGCGGGCGGTGCAGCCGGTCAGCAGCGGCACGCCGCCGGCGCCCGCCTCGGTCGCCACGCCGTGGAACTTGTCCTCGCCGCTCTTGGCGAAGCGGTTCGACAGCGCGTCCTGGTCGACCGACAGGATGTGCACCGCCCAATGGTCGCTGTCGTTGAAGGCCGCCAGGCTGCGCGAGGTCTTGGCCAGGCTCCACAACACCATGGGCGGATCAAGCGAGACGGAATTGAAGCTGTTGGCGGTGATGCCGACCGGCGCGCCATCGGCGGCGCGCGCGGTGATGATGGTGACACCGGTGGTGAAGGTGCCCAGCGTGCGGCGGAATTCGCGCTGGTCGAAAGGCTGGGGTATGGTCATCTGTGCTCCTGCGGGCGATGGACTGCGTTGCTGTGGCGATTTATCGGGCAAATCGTGGTGCCACCAGCGTAGTACGGCGCGCACGCGCAAGCATCGTCTTGTTGGACTAAACACCGCCGGTCGTCGTCCTTTCCCGCGTCGGCTTCATCCAATTGGACGATGCGCCGCGAGGGGCGCAGGGACAACAATCGTTCCATTCCAACCAGGAGCGAGACGATGAAACAAATTCCCATCATTGAGGCGAAACCCATCGCGGACCGCTACGCGCGCGGCTGGCATTGCCTGGGACTGGCCGCCGACTTCAAGGACGGCAAACCGCATACGCTGGAGATCTTCGGCGGCAAGCTGGTCGCCTTTCAGGGACAGGACGACGGCGCGATCCACATCCTGGACGCCCACTGCCCGCACATGGGCGCGGACCTGAGCATCGGCCAGGTCAAGGGCGACGCCATCCAGTGCCCCTTCCACCACTGGAGCTGGAACGGCGAAGGCAAGTGCGTGGACATCCCCTACTGCAAGCGCATCCCGCCGCGCGCCCGCACCCGCGCCTGGACCACCTGCGAGGAAAACAATCTGCTGTTCATCTACAACGACCCGGAAGGCAACCCGCCGCCGCCGGAGGTCGCGATCCCCCGCATTGACGCCTGCTTCAGTGGCGACTGGACGCCGTGGGTGACGAACCGCTGGCTGTTCAACACCAACTGCCGCGAGCTGGTGGACAACCTGGCCGACGAGGCGCATTTCGGACCCGTGCACAGCGCGCCCAACGACTATTTCGCCAACCTGTTCGAAGGCCACAAGGCGAGCCAGATCACCAAGGGCGGCAGCGCCACCTTGACCGAAGGCGGGCTGAGCACCTACAACACCTACTTCGGCCCGGCGTATCACATCACGCACATGGTGGCGCAGCAGGATGGGCAGACCATCGAATCGATCCTGCTCAACACCCACGTGCCGAAGGACCTGCACAGCTTCCACCAGTGCTTCGGCGTGATGGTCAAGAAGCTGCCGGGACTGGACGAGGAGCAGAACGACAACATTGCGCAAGCCTATTCGAAAGCGGTGTTCGACGCCTTCGCGCAGGACCAGGTCATATGGGACAGCAAGGTCCGCATCGACAATCCCATCCTGTGCGAGAACGACGGCCCCATCTACCAGTTGCGCCAGTGGTACGCCCAGTTCTACCAGGACGTGGCGGAGGTGGCGCCCGAGCAGCGCGAGCGCCGCCTGTTCGAGACGGTCAAGCGCTGCGACGCGCCGCCCGCCCATCACGTCTTCGAGGACTGAGTCCATGCAGGCGCCAGGCTCGCCGGAACAAACACCGCCCGCCGCGGACGTGATGGGGCTGGCCGCCGCGCACGCGGGCGGGGCCGAGGCCTTTGATCGCCTGGACACCCTGGTGGGCTTGATCTACGAGGGGGCGCTGGAGACGGTGCCGTGGACCAGCGCATTGAACATGGTGCGCGCCATGCTCGACGCCAACTGGGTGACGCTCACGCTGCGCCCGGCCTCGCCCAGCCAGTTGGGCCTGATTGTGCTGTCCGGGCACAATGGCGCGGTGCTGGCGCCCGACCCGTTTCTGAGCTACTACGCCTTCGCGATGGACCCTTTCGCCAATCTGCCCGACGGCGTGGTGCTGACGGTGGACGACGCGATCGGCGAGGAGCCCTGGATGACCAGCGAGTTCTACCATCAATTCGTGCGGCCGCACGACATCCGCTACATGGCCGGCGCCGACATCCGCACCGCCGAGGGCGTGGAATGCCGTTTCCGCGTGTGCCGGCCACCGTCGGGCAGCCAGTTCTCCCCGGCCGACAAGGCGCTGTGCCGGTTGCTGCTGCCGCATCTGCGCCGTTCGGTGCGGATGCACGCGCGGCTCGACCTGATCACGTCGGAGCGCGAGCTGTACGCCACCACCGTCAACAGCCTGCTGGTGGGGACCGTGTTGCTCGACAAGGCCGGCGCGATCATCAAGACCAACCGTGTCGCGGACGAGATTTTCGCCGAGCGCGACGGCATCGAACTGGCGCGCGGCGCGATGTACGCCAACTACGGCACCCAGAACCGCGAACTGCAGAGGCTGCTCAAGCAGGCGCTCGAACCGCCCGCGAAGACCAAACAGGTGCCGGACGCGATCTCGCTGACCCGCCCGTCCGGACGCGCGCGGCTTGGCGTGCTGGTGCGAAGGCTGCCTCCGGGGGAATGGTCCGAGGGCAACCAGGGGCCGGTCGCCGTGGTCTTCGTGCGCGACCCGGAGCGCAAGTCGCAAGCGTCGGCCGAGTTGATGCGCCGGCTGTTCGACCTGACGCCGGCGGAGGCGGCGCTGGCGCTGCTGCTGGCCAACGGGCTGGCGCTGGACGAGGCGGCCGACGAACTCGATATCCGCAAGAACACGGCGCGCGCGCAACTGCGCTCCATATTTTCCAAGACCGGCGTCACGCGCCAGACCGCGCTGGTGCACGTGTTGCTCAACAGTGTCATTTCGCTCCACTGAGCCGTGACCGGACACCCCCCAACCGAACGGAGTTATTCATGAAAGAAGCTGTCATCGTCGCCACCGCGCGCACGCCCATAGGCAAAGCCTACCGCGGCGCCTTCAACGACACCGAGGCCCCGCTGCTGGGCGGCCATGTGGTGCGCAGCCTGATCGAGCGCACCGGCGTCGCGCCGGACGAGATCGACGACGTGCTGATCGGCGCCGCCGCGCAGCAGGGCACCCAGGGCTACAACCTCGGACGCCTGTGCGCGCTGGCCGGCGGCTTGCCCCAGTCGGTCGCGGGCATGACCGTGGACCGTATGTGCGCCTCGGGCCTGATGACGATCGCGTCGGCCGCCAAGTCCATCATGTGCGGCGAGTATGAGCTGGCCATCGCGGGCGGCGTCGAGTCGGTCTCGCTGACCCAGAACAAATACAAGAACGCGCACCGCGCCCAGTCGCGTGCCGTGCTTGAGCGCGTCCCCGCCGCCTACATGCCGATGATCGAGACGGCTGAAGTGGTCTCGCGCCGCTACGGCATTTCACGCCAGGCGCAGGACGCCTACGCGCTGCAAAGCCAGCGGCGTCTCGCGGCGGCCCAGCAAGCCGGGCGTTTCGACGCGGAAATCGTGCCGCTCGCCACCAGTAAGCTGTTGTTCGACAAGGAGGGCGCGCCTGCCGGCAGCGAGCAGGTCACGCTGCGCCAGGACGAGGGCAACCGGCCCGACACCACGGCCGACAGCCTGGCCAAGCTCAAGCCGGTGTGGAAGGACGGCCAGACGATTCCAAGCGGCGAGTTCATCACGGCCGGCAACGCCTCTCAGCTGTCCGATGGCGCCTCGGCCATGCTGCTGATGAGCGGAGAGCAGGCCAGCCGGCGCGGTCTCGCGCCGCTGGGCGTCTATCGCGGCATGGCGGTGGCCGGCTGCGACGCCGACGAGATGGGCATTGGCCCGGTGTTCGCGATTCCCAAGTTGCTGCGGCGGCACGGCCTGACCGTGGCCGACATCGGCCTGTGGGAGATCAACGAGGCGTTCGCCTGCCAAGTGCTGTACTGCCGCGACCAGCTGGGCATTCCGGACCAGCGCTTGAACGTCAACGGCGGCGCGATCGCGATCGGCCATCCCTTCGGCATGTCGGGCGCGCGGCTGGCCGGGCACGCGTTGATCGAAGGGCGGCGCCAGGGCGTGCGCTATGTCGTGGTGTCGATGTGCGTCGGCGGCGGCATGGGCGCCGCCGCCTTGTTCGAGGTCCTGTGAGCACGGGCACGGCGCCGGCGGCGGAGTTCGAGCGTCGCCTGCTGGGCATGGTGGGCCGCGAGTATGGCCCCGTGTACGCGTGGGACGAGGTCAACCGGCCGATGATACGGCACTGGTGCGCCGCCACCGGCAACCGCCATCCCGCCTATCTCGATCCGGATTCACCGGCGGCGCGGCGCCATGGCGGCCTGGTGGCGCCGCCGACCATGCTGCAGGTTTGGCTGATGCCGGGTCTGGAGGGGCATCCCGCGCCGGATTCCGCCGAGCAGGGGCCGGAAGAACTGATGGCGTTGCTGGCGCGCGCTGGCTACACCTCGTCCGTGGGCGTGAATTCGGAGCAGGAGTACCGGCGCTATCTGCGGCCGGGCGACCGCCTGCACTGCGTCACGACGCTCGCCGCGATCAGCGCCCTCAAGGTCACGGCGCTCGGTCCGGGCTATTTCGTCACGCTGGCGCTGGACATGCGCGACCAGGACGGCGAGACCGTGGGGACGATGCGTTTCCGTCAACTGGTTTATCAGCCGGCGGCGGCCGGGCAAGCGGCGACGGGGGACGAGCGGCAGGCCAGGGGCGCCGCGCCGGAAGGGACGGGACGGCGGGCGCCCGCTGTCGCACCGCTGGCCGCGCGCGTGGCGGCGCGGGCGGCGCCGCCCGCCACGTCGCGCTCCGCGCCGCCGCCCGCCATGTCGCGCTCCGCGCCACCGCGCGTTGGCGACGCGTTGCCGGAACTGCCGATACCGGTCACGCTGACCGGCATCATCGCCGGCGCCATCGCCACGCGCGACTTCCATCCGGTGCATCACGACGTGGCGGCCGCGCAACTGCTGGGCATGCCGACCATCTTCATGAACATCCTGACCACCAACGCGTGCATCGAGCGCCATGTGTACGAATGGGCGGGCGATGGCGCGATCCTCGAATCGGTCTCGTTCAAGCTGGGCACGCCCAATTTCGCCGGCGACCTGATGACGATGTCCGGCTCGGTGCGCGCGGTGGACGCCGCCGGCCGCGTCGAGCTCGGCCTGCGCGGTATCAACGCGCGCGGCACCCACGTGGACGCGGTGGCGCGTCTGCGCCTGGTCTGACGGAGCCACGCATGGCTTACCTCCACTACTGGGAAGACTTCCCGGTCGGCAGCGTGCGCGACTTCGCGCCGCGCACGCTGGAACGGGAAGATGTCTTGGACTTCGCGCGGCGCTACGATCCGCAGCCTTTCCATATCGACGACGGCGCGGCGCGGGCGTCGCAATTCGGCGGTCTGATCGCCAGCGGCTGGCATGTGTGCGCGTTCGCCATGCGGATGTTGTGCGACGGCGATCTGCTGGCCACGGCGGGCATGGGATCGCCCGGCGTCGAAACCATACGCTGGCGCGCCCCCGCACGCCCGGGCGACCACCTGCGGCTGCGCTCGACCGTGATGCAGGCGCGTTTGCTCAAGAGCCGCCCAGGCGTCGGGCTGCTGCTGACGCGCTGGGAAATGCACAACCAACGCGACGAATTGGTGATGACGATGGAGGGCTACGGCATGGTGGCGTGCCGCGGCGCGCATGCGGACTGAAAGGAGAGGAAATGGGCCACAAAACAGGGCGGTTTGAGGGGCAGGTCGCGATCGTGACCGGAGCGGGCACGGGGCTGGGCAGAGCGTACGCGCTGCTGCTGGCGGCCGAAGGGGCGCGGGTGGTCGTCAATGGTCCCGCGCTCGATGGCGCGCCATCGGGCGCGCCCGCGGTGGCGGCGGAAATCCACGCGCTCGGTGGCATGGCGGTGCCGGACCTGCACGACGCCACGCGCGATGCGACCGAGATCGTGATGTCCGCCATGGACGCCTGGGGACGGGTGGATATCGTTATCAACAATGCCGGCGCCACCGATGGCGGCGGCGTCGACGAGATGCCGCCCGGGCGCCTGCAACGGCTGGTTGACGTCAATTTCCTGGCCTCGGCCGCCGTGCTGCGCGCGGCCTGGCCGGTTTTCAAGCGGCAGCGCTACGGCCGCGTGGTCAACACGGCATCGGGTTCGATTCTAGGCCTGCCGGGATGCTACGCCTACCAAGCCAGCAAGGCCGCCGTGGTCGGGTTGACGCGGGCCTTGGCGTTCGACGGCGCGCCGCATGGTATCAAGGTCAACGCGGTCTGTCCGGTGGCGTGGACGGCGATGACCGAGGGCATCCCCGATCCGGCCTTCAGGCGCTTCCTGGTCGAGCGTTTCGATCCAGCCCTGGTGGCGCCATTCGTGGGGGCCCTGGCCTCGCGCGATGCGCCGTGCAGCGGCGAGTTGTTCTCGGCCGGCGGCGGGATCGCGGCGCGCGTGGTGCTCGGCTTCACCCCCGGCTACGTGCCGGAAGGTGCGGCCGGCATCGCCGACTATCTCGACAATTTCGACGCCATTTGCGCCACCGATGGCCTGGTGGTGGCAGGCGGTGCGATGGAGGAGGTGGCGTACCGCGCGCGCCAACTGGGCGCCGACTTGACCGATCCCACGCTGGGTGTCCCCGCACCCTGAGGTACGCCGCCCGGTACCACGTCGCGTGACCGTGCGGTTTTTAATCCTATTGGACGATGCAATGAATCGACGCTCGGCGTGACAATGGTTCCATGCTGAATAGTCCCTGGCGCCAGCCGGGACCCAACCCACAACAAGGCGGTGACCATGCAGGAGCAAGAAGACGAGGTCGTGCTGTACGAGGCGAGCGAAGGTATCGCCACGATCACCATGAACCGGCCCGAGTACCACAACGCGCAGAATTCGCGCATGACCTATGCGCTGGACCGTTGCTTCCAGCGCGCCGTCAACGACGACGAGGTCAAGGTGATCCTGCTGCGCGGCGGCGGCAAGCATTTCTCCGCCGGCCACGACATCGGCACCCCCGGCCGCGATATCGACCGCACTTTCGAGCGCGCCTCGCTGTGGTACGACCACGTCGGCAAGCCCGGCGGCGAAATGCTGTATGCCCGCGAACAGGAAGTCTACCTGGGCATGTGCCGGCGCTGGCGCGACCTGCCCAAACCGACCATCGCCGTGGTGCAGGGCGCGTGCGTCGCCGGCGGGCTGATGCTGGCTTGGGTGTGCGATCTGATCGTCGCCTCGGAAGACGCCTTCTTTTCCGATCCCGTGGTGCGCATGGGCATACCGGGCGTCGAATACTTCGCGCATCCGTTTGAAATGGCGCCGCGCATCGCCAAGGAATTCCTGTTCCTCGGCGAGCGCATGCCGGCGGCGCGCGCCTACGACGTGGGCATGGTCAACCGGGTGGTGGCGCGCGACCGGCTCGACGCCGAGAGCCGCGAACTGGCGACGCGCGTCGCCCGCATGCCGCGGGTGGGACTGATGCTCAGCAAGCAGGCGATCAATCACGCCGAGGATCTGGGTGGCAAGCGGTCGGCGATGGACGCCGCCTTCGCCTGGCACCACTTCGCGCACACCCACAACGAACTGGTGTCCGGCAACAAGCTGGGCGGCTATGACGCCAAGTCGATGGCGAAGTCGCAGCGCCAGGATGGCTAAGCCATCGCGCCCCATCAACCAATGACCGGCAACCGGAGCAACGCAATGTCCACATCCCTGGCTACACCCGCGGCAGCCACGCCATTTCACACCACCATCAACGACGGCGTCGCCGAGCTGGTGATCCGCCATCCCCCGGTCAACGCGCTCGACAGCGCAGGCTGGTTCGCGCTGGCGGCCGAACTCGATGCGCTCGGGCGCGACGACGCCGTCAAGGTCGTGGTCCTGCGCGCCGAGGGCCGCGGCTTTTGCGCCGGCGTCGACATCAAGGAACTGGCCGCGCGGCCGGAAATGATCGCGGCCGTGAACCGCGGCAATTACGAGACCTTCCGCGCCATCCACCGCAACCGGGTGCCGGTCATTGCGGCCGTGCACGGTTTTGTGCTGGGCGGCGGCATCGGCATCTGCGGCGCGGCCGACATCGTCATCGCGGCCGAGTGCGCGACCTTCGGCGTGCCCGAGATCGACCGCGGCGCGATGGGCGGCGGCGCCCACTTGCAGCGATTGTTCCCGGTGCAAAAGGTGCGCCACATGTACTTCACCGGCGAGCCGATCACCGCGCACGAGGCCTACCGTCTGGGCTCGGTCGAGCGTGTCGTGCCGCGCGAGGCGCTGCGCGACACCGCCCTGGCGATCGCGCGCACCATCGCCGCCAAGAGCGCACGCATGGTGGCGCTGGCCAAGGAATCGCTGAACGGCGTCGAGGACGGCGACCTCGAGGATAAATACCGCTGGGAGCAGGGCTTCACGCTGGAAGCCTACCTGAGCGCCGACTCGGGCGAATCCCGGCACGCGTTCGCGCAAAAGCGCGCCCCCCAATTCACGTCCTAAGCGAGGAGCCCATGGATCTGCAATACACGGCGCGGCAGCAAGCCTTCCGCGCGGAAATCCGCACCTGGCTGGCCGCCAATGCGCCTTCCCGGCCGCTGGCCAGTTTCGACACGCCGGAGGGCTTCAAGCAGCACCGCGCATGGGAGCGCGCGCTGTATTCGGGCCGCTGGAGCATGGTGACCTGGCCGGTCGAGCTGGGCGGGCGCGGATGCGACCTGATCGAGTGGCTGATCTTCGAGGAGGAGTACTGGCGCGCCGGCGCGCCGCTGCGCGTGAACCAGAACGGTGTCTTCCTGCTGGGGCCGACCCTGATGGAATACGGAACGCCCGAGCAGAAGCGGCGCTTCCTGCCGCGCATCGCCAGCGGCGACGACATCTGGGCGCAGGGCTGGTCCGAGCCGAACGCGGGATCGGACATGGCGGCGATCCGCTGCACCGCCCGGCGCGAGGGCGAGCACTACGTCATCAACGGCCAGAAGACATGGTCGACGCGCGCCGCCTGGGCCGACTGGACCTTCGGCCTGTTCCGCAGCGACGCCGCGTCGCAGCGCCACCACGGCTTGACCTTCCTGCTGGTGCCGCTGGATGCGGCCGGCGTGACCGTCAAGCCGATCCGCCAGCTCAACGGCCTGCCCGGCTTCGCCGAGATCTTTTTCGACGACGTGCGGGTGCCGGTCGATCACCGCATCAGCGAGGAGGGCGATGGCTGGAACGTGGCGATGGCGACCGCCGGCTTCGAGCGCGGCCTGATGCTGCGCTCGCCGGCGCGCTTCCAGGCCACGGCCCAGGCGCTGGTCGAACTCTACCAGCGCAACCGCGCCACGGCCGACCGCGACCCGGCGCTGCGCGACGCGGTGCTGCGCGCCTGGATGGACGCCGAGGCCTACACGCTGGCCACCTACCGCACCGCCGGCCTGCTGAAGAAGGGCAGGAAGATCGGCCCGGAGTCGAGCACCAACAAGATCTTCTGGTCCGAACTGGACCAGAACATGCACGAGACCGCGATGCACATCCTGGGCGCGCGCGCCGAATTGCTGCCGCACGCGCCGGAGGCGGCCGGCGTCGGCGCCTGGCTGGACGGGTTCCTGTTCGCCCAGGCGGGCCCCATCTACGCTGGCACCAACGAGGTGCAGCGCAACATCATCGCCGAGCGCATGCTCGGCATGCCACGCTCCTGAGGACAGCCATGGACTTCACTTTCACACCAGACCAGCGCGAATTCCGGCAGGCGATGTGCAATTACCTGATGAACGAGACCACGCCGGAACTGGCGCGCGAATTGTGGGAAACCGACAGCGGCCGCTGCCCGGCCATGTGGTCCAAGTTCGCCGAGCAGGGGCTGACCGGCCTGTCGGTGCCGGAGCAGTACGGCGGCTTGGGCTGCGGCGACGTCGACTGGGTGCTGCTGGCGCAGGACCTCGGCTATTACGCCGTGCCGGACTCGCTGCTGGCCACCGCCTATGTCGCCGTCGGCCTGCTGAACGCCTTGCCGGAAGACGCGCCGGCGCGCGCGGCTTGGCTGCCCGGCGTGGTCGACGGCAGCGTGCGCATCGCGGTCGGCCACCCGGTCGAGCCGCTGGTGGCCGACGCGCACGTGGCCGACATGCTGCTGCTGCCGCACGCCGGCGAGGTGCACGCGGTGCCGGCGGCGGCGGTGCGGCTGACGCTCAACCCCAGCATCGATCCCGCCCGGCGCCTTTACCGCGTCGAGTGGGAGCCGTCGGCCGCGACCCGCGTCGCGGACGCCGCCAGCGGGACGGCGCTGTGGGCGCAGGCCCTGAACCGCGGCGCGTTGGCGGCCGCCGCCCAGATGCTGGGACTGACCCAGCGCATGCTGGACCTGGCGATCGACTACAGCGCGCAGCGCAAGCAGTTCGGCAAGCCGATCGGCTCCTTCCAGGCGGTCAAGCACCATCTGGCCGACGTCGCCGTGAAGGCCGAATTCGCCCGCCCGGTCGCCTTCCGGGCCGCGCACGCCTTGGCCCACGCGCATCCGCTGAGCGACGCCTTCGTTTCGCACGCCAAGCTGGCCGCCGGCGAGGCGGCCTGGCTGGCCGCGCGCAAGGCGATCCAGGTGCACGGGGCGATGGGCTACACCTGGGAAATGGATTTGCAGATGTTTATGAAGCGCGCCTGGGTGCTCGATCCCAGCTGGGGCGACCGCGGCTTCCACAAGCAGCGCGTGGCGGAACTGGTGCTGGGCGGGAAGACCCCGCTGGGGCCCGGCGCCACCTTCGACCCCTCTCCAACGAATGACTGAACAACCAAGGAACAAACATGGCTGAAGCTTATATTGTAGACGCGCTGCGCACCCCGACCGGGCGCCGCCGCGGCGCGCTGGCGGCGACCCACCCGGCGGACCTGGGCGCGCACGTGCTCAAGGCGCTGGTCGAACGCAACGGTGTGCCGGCGGGGGAGTACGACGACGTCATCTTCGGCTGCGTCGACGCGGTCGGCCCCAATGCGGGCGTGATCAGCCGCACCTCGTGGCTGGCGGCCGGCCTGCCGATGCACGTGCCCGGCACGGTGATCGACCGCGCCTGCGGCTCGTCGCAGCAGGCGCTGCATTTCGCCGCGCAGGCCGTCATGAGCGGCACCCAGGACGTGGTGATCGCCGGCGGCGTGCAGAACATGAGCTGCGTGCCGATCGCCTACGCGATGACGGCGGCCGAGCCGCTGGGCTATACCGACCCGTTTTCCGGCAGCGCCGGATGGAGGGCGCGCTTCGGCGACCAGCCGGTGAACCAGTTCTACGCGGCCCAGATCATCGCCGACAAATGGGGACTGTCGCGCGAGGCGATGGAGCGTTTTTCCCTTGAGAGCCACGAGCGCGCGCTGCGCGCGGTCGCCGAGGGCCGCTTCGAGCGCGAGATCGTGCCGATCGGCGGGTTCGCGCGGGACGAGACGCCACGCCAGAGCTCGCTTGAAAAGATGGCCACGCTGGAGCCGGTGATGCCTGCCTATCCGGCCATTACGGCGGCCGTGTCGAGCCAGACCAGCGACAGCGCGGCCGCGCTGCTGATCGTGTCCGAGGCGGCGCTCAAGCGCTACGGTCTGACGCCGCGCGCCCGCATCCACCATATGAGCGTGCTGGCCGACGATCCGATCTGGCACCTGACGGCGCCGATCCCGGCCACCCGCGCCGCGCTGAAAAAGGCCGGCATGAGCCTGAACGACATCGACCTGGTGGAGATCAACGAGGCGTTCGCCTCGGTGGCCATGGCCTGGCTCAAGGAGCTGGACTACCCGCACGCGCGCACCAACGTCAACGGCGGCGCGATCGCACTGGGCCACCCGCTGGGCGCCTCCGGCGCGCGCCTGATGACGACCCTGCTGCACGAGCTGGAACGCACCGGTGGCCGCTACGGCCTGCAGACCATGTGCGAGGGCGGCGGCCAGGCCAACGTCACCATCATCGAACGACTGTAACACCGACGAGAGGATAGCAATATGGGAATCTGTGAACAACGCACCGTCATCATCACCGGCGCCGGCGGCGGCCTGGGGCGCGCCTACGCGCTGGCCTTCGCCGCCGAGGGCGCCAACGTGGTGGTGAACGACATCCGGGCCGAGGCCGCCGAGGCGGTGGTGGCCGAGATCGCCGGCCAGGGCGGCCAGGCGCTGGCCAATGCCGACGACATCACCCGCGCGGTCACCGCGCAGCGCATTGTCGACGCGGCCGTGGCGCGCTTCGGCGACGTGCATGTGCTGGTCAACAACGCCGGCAACCTGCGCGACCGCCTGTTCGTCAACATGAGCGAACAGGAATGGGACGAGGTGATGGCGGTGCACCTGCGCGGCCACTTCGTCCTGGCCAACCTGCTGGCCAGGCGCTGGCGCGAACAGTCCAAGGCGGGCGCCGCGCCGCGGGCGCGCATCATCAACACCAGCTCCGGCGCCGGGCTGCAAGGCTCGGTGGGCCAGGCCAATTACGCCACGGCGAAGGCGGGCATCTGCGCGCTGACGCTGGTGCAGGCCGCCGAATTGGCGCGCTACGGCGTCACGGCCAACGCCATCGCGCCGGCCGCCCGCACCGCGATGACGGAGAGCGCCATGCCGGACATGGTGAAAAAGCCGGAGGACGGCAGCTTCGATTTCTGGGACCCGGCCAATGTGGCGCCGCTGGTGGTCTGGCTGGGCAGCGCGCAATCGGGCCACGTCAGCGGCCGCGTGTTCGAGGCATCGGGCGGCAAGCTGTCGCTGGCCGACGGCTGGCGCACCATGCCGGGCGTGGACAAGGGCGGGCGCTGGCAGCCCGCCGAACTGGGCCAAGTCGTCGATGGCCTGATCGAGCAGGGCGTGGCGCCGCAGAAGGTATACGGCACATGAAGACGCTGGCGGACTTCGCATTGGACGCGGACCAGCAGATGATCCGCGAATCGGCCGAGGCCTTCCTGGCCGAGAACTGCAGCTCGGAGGCGGTGCGGCGGGCGATGGAATCGGAGCTCGGCTACGACCCGGCGCTGTGGCGGCGCATCGGCGCCGAACTGGGCTGGTGCGCAACAGCCATCCCCGAGCGCCACGGTGGCCTGGGACTGTCCTGGATCGAGCTGACCCTGCTGATGGAGCGCATGGGGCAGCGGTTGTTGTGCTCGCCCTATCTGGCCACCGTCTGCCTGGCCGCCAGCGCCCTGCTGGAGGCCGGTGGCGAGGCGGGACAGGCGCGCTACCTGCCGGCCATCGCGGACGGCGGCTTGACCGCCACGCTGGCGCTGGCCGATCGCGGCGTGGAGTGGAAGCCGGAGGCGCTCAGCTGCCGCGCCACGGCGCGCGATGGCGGCTTTGTGCTGGACGGCGCGTTCCGTCACGTGCCGGACGGCGCTCACGCGCAATTGTTGCTGGTTCCGGCTTGGCTAGATGGCGAACTGGCGCTGTTCGCGCTGGACGGGGACACGGCCGGCGTGCGGCGGCGCGAGCACGCCAATATCGATCGCACCCGCCGGGTGGCTGAAATACGCGTGGAAGGGGCCGCGGTGCCCGCCGACGCCCTGCTGGCGCGCGGCCCGGCCGTGGCGGTCGGGCTGGCGCGCGCGGCCGCGCTGGCGGCCATCGCGCTGGCCGCCGAACAGCTGGGCGGGGCCCAGCAATGCCTCGACCTGACGCTGACGTACACGGCCGAGCGGGTCCAGTTCGGCCGCACGGTCAATTCATTCCAGGCGGTCAAGCACCGCTGCGCCGAAATGATGGTGCGCATCGAGGCCGCCCGTTCCGCCGTGTATGGCGCGGCCCGGGTGGCCAGCGCGGGGGCCGACACCGGCGCCTTGCTGCTGGAGGCGGCCTGCGTCAAGGCGTTCGCCTCCGAGGCGTTCTATTTCTGCGCGCAGGAGGCGATCCAGCTGCATGGCGGCGTCGGTTTCACCTGGGAGTACGACCCGCAGTTGTACTTCAAACGGGCCCAGGCCGGCAGCCAATGGCTGGGCAGCATCGACGGCATGCGCGAACGCGCGGCCGCCGCCTTGCTTGACCACGGCGCCGATCATGGCGCCCGCAACATGGAGGAGCAGCATGCATAACGAACCCCATATTGACGTTTCGTCCCCGGATCAAGCGTTCCGCGCCGAGGTGGCGCAGTGGATGGCGACCCACCTGACCGGCAAGTTCGCCTGCCTGCGCCACCGGGGCGGCGCGGGCGACGAGGACGCCTACCCGGAATTGCGCAAGGAGTGGGCGCAACTGCTGGCGCGCGACGGCTGGAACTGCGTCGGCTGGCCGGAACAATACGGTGGACGCGGCCTGTCGGTGGCGCGCCAGATCATCTTCCACGAGGAGTATGCGCGCGCGGGCGGTCCTGGCCACATGGGGCACCTGGGCGAAACCCTGCTCGGTCCGACCTTGATCGCATACGGCAGCGAGGAGCAGAAGCGGCGTTTCCTGCCCGGCATCGTGGCCGGCACCGAGTACTGGTGCCAGGGCTACTCGGAGCCCGGCGCGGGGTCCGACCTCGCCAACGTGCAGACCCGCGCGCGGCGGGATCCGGCCAGCGGCGAATGGATCATCGATGGCCAGAAGGTCTGGACCTCGCTGGCGCACGAGTCGCAATGGATCTTCGTGGTGGCCCGCTGCGAGCCGGGATCGCGCGGCCACGCCGGCTTGATCTTCCTGCTGGTGCCGCTGGCGCAGCCGGGCGTGGAGGTGCGGCCGATCCGCCAGATCACCGGCAGCTGTGAATTCAACGAGGTGTTCTTCGACGGCGCACGCACTGGCGCGCAGAACGTGGTCGGCGCGCCGGGGCAGGGCTGGAAGGTGGCCATGGCGCTGCTGGGTTTCGAGCGCGGCCTGTCCTGGATCGGCATGCAGACCCACTTCGAACACCAACTGGCGTTGATCTGCAAGGCCGCGCGTGAAAGCGGCAGCGACCGCGATCCGGCCATCCGGGCGCGCATCGGCCAGGCCTGGATGGGCTTGAAGGTGATGCACTACAACACCCTGCGCACGCTGTCGGGCGGCGACGACGGCAGCCTGTCGCGCGAGGCCTACATCATCAAGTACTACTGGTCCAACTGGCACCGGGACCTGGGCAAACTGGCGATGGACGCGATGGGCGCCGATGGCGACATCCTGATCGACGATTTCTCCCGCACCCGCTTGCAGCAGGTGTTCCTGTTCAGCCGCTCCGACACCATCGTCGCCGGCACCAATGAAATCCAGCTCAACATCATCGCCGAGCGCGCGCTGGGCATGCCCAGGGAAGCGCGCCCGCAAACACAAGAAAAGGCGGCACCATGAGTATCTCGATCCCGGAATACGTTCCCGGCCACGCCCTGTTGAAGGGCAAATCGGTGCTGGTCACGGCCGCCGCCGGTGGCGGCATCGGCTATTCGGCCGCCCAGCGTTGCGCGGAGGAGGGCTGCCGCGCGCTGATGATCTCCGACGTGCATCCGCGCCGGCTGGAGGAGGCCGTCGCGCGCCTGCGCCAGGACACCGGCCTGCGGGAAGTGTATGGCCAGCTGTGCGACGTCACCCAGGAGGACCAGGTGCGGGCGTTGGTGAACGCGGCCGAGGAGCGCCTGGGTGGCACCGACGTGTTGTTCAACAATGCCGGCCTTGGCGGCCAGAAGCGCGTGACCGAAATGAGCGACGACGAGTGGCTGCGCGTGATCGACGTCTCGCTGACCGGCACCTTCCGCATGACGCGCGCGATGCTGCCGGCGATGCAGGCGCGCGGGCGCGGCGCCATCATCAACAACGCCTCTGTGCTGGGTTGGCGCGCGCAGAAGGAACAGGCCCACTACGCCGCGGCCAAGGCCGGGGTGATGGCGCTGACGCGTTGCAGCGCGCTGGAGGCGGCCGAGTACGGCGTGCGCATCAACGCGCTGGCGCCCAGCATCGCGATGCACGCCTACCTGAAGAAGACCGCGTCGGAGGACTTGCTGGCCAGGCTGGCCGCGCAAGAGGCGTTCGGCCGTCCGGCCGAGGTGTGGGAAATGGCCAACATCATGGTGTTCCTGGCCAGCGATTATGCCTCCTACATGGTGGGCGAGGTGATCTCCGCCAGCAGCCAGCGCGCATGACGTTCAACCATATCAGGAGCACTTATGCCCATCACGTTTGAATCGGTCGAACAGATCGCCGCCGCCGTCGGCCAGCAGCTGGGGGAGAGCGACTGGCTGACCGTGACCCAGGAGCGCATCCAACTGTTCGCCGACGCGGTCGGCGACCAGCAATGGATACACGTCGATCCCGAACGCGCGCGCGAAGGGCCATTCGGCGCCTGCATCGCGCACGGCTATCTGACCCTGGCGTTGGCCAGCTATTTCATGCCCCGGATCGTCCACATCGAGAACCTGCGCATGGGGGTGAACTATGGCTGCGAGCGCGTTCGCTTCCCGGCGCCGGTGCCGGTCGGCTCGCGCATCCGGGGACGCGGCGAGTTGACGAAGGCGGAACCGGTCGACGGCGGTGTGCAGGCGACCATCCGCATGACCATCGAAATCGAGGGTAACACCCGGCCGGGCTGCGTGGTCGATACCATCAGCCGCTATTATTTTCATTGAAGTGTGGCGGAAGGCGCGATGCGATGTGCCGTTAATCCATTTGGACGATGCCGAAAAACGTGGTTGAGGAAGACACTGGCTTCAGAACAAAAAGTAGCAGAGACCGAGTCGATGTCTTACCGCGTATTACACTAAAACCAAATGGAGACAACCATGCACGCATTTCAACGACGTATTTTAAGCCGCAGCATCCTGCTGGCGTTCAGCGCCCCGGGCCTGCTGGCCTGCGCATCCGCCCAGGCCCAGGCGCAGGAGGTGGTCGCCGCCGAGGCGCCAGCGCTGGCCGCGCCGGCGGCGGAACAGCCGGCGGCCAAGGCCGGCGGTATCGAGACCGTGGTGGTGACGGCGCGCCGCAAGAAGGAGCGCATGCAGGATGTGCCGACCGCGATCACCGCGATCTCGGCCAAGGAAATCGAGAACATGAAGATCGAGACCATCACCGACGTCGGCCAGAACGTGCCCAACGTGCAGGTCTCGCAGCAGGGCGGCGCGCTGGCGCCGGAGTTCCATGTGCGCGGCATCGCCAACGGCTCGCTGAACGTGCAGGTCGACTCCGGCATCGGCGCCTATGTCGACGGCGTCTACCTCGGCCGCGTGGCCGCGTCGGCCTTCGAGATCGCCGACCTGGCGCAGATCGAGGTGATGCGCGGACCGCAGGGCACGCTGTTCGGCCGCAATTCGACCGGCGGGGCGATCAACCTGATCACCGCCGATCCGACCGGCGTCACCGGCATCAACGCCGAAGTCGGCTTCAGCAAATACAAGGGCCGTCACCAGAAGGTGGGCATCGACTTCCCGTCCGTGGCTGGCCTGGCCGCCAGGCTGACCGTGTCCCACCGCGAGAGCGACGGCTATGTGACCAACACGGCGCCCATCCAGACCTTCAAGGTCGCCGGCTGGGGCGACTTCACCACCAGCCGCAACGCGCCGGCCAACGACGCCGACGCGGCCCTGTTGTCGCTGCAATACAAGGGCGTCGACAAGCTGGTGCTGGACTACAAGTTCGACTACAGCCGCAGCACCCAGACCATCGACTACCGCCAGATCCTGAACCTGGACGCTGGCGTCAGCACCGGCTTCGCGGCTGTGTCGGTGCCGGTCGGCTTCGGCTACATGCGCAGCCTGCCCGCCACCTTCGAAAGCCCGGCCGGCATGGAGGTGCAGGGCCACGCGTTCAAAGCCAACTACGCCATCAACGACCAGATCTCGGCCAAGTACATCGGCGCCTACCGCGAGTACCACATCGATTACGGCATGAACGCCGTGTTCGGGGCCGGTCTGTGGACCGACGGCACCACGTTCGGCGCGCCCATGCTGGCGCTGCGCAAGGAGCGCCAGCACCAGAGTTCGCACGAGCTGCAACTGCTGGGCAAGAGCGGTCCGCTGGACTGGATCGCCGGCCTGTTCTACTTCGATGAATCGGCCAGCAACGACAATCCGGTCATGCTGGCCGCGCTGGGCTTCCCCGGCATCAAGCCCGGCGTGGCGTACACCATCAACCCCGACACCGATTACCTGGTGGGGCAGAAGGACAGCGCCGTCAACAAGTCGTCGGCGGCCTATGCCCACGCGTCGTGGGAGTTCGGTGGCGCCTGGGTGCTCAGCGGCGGCTTGCGCCACACGCGCGACAAGCGCAGTGAACATGTGGACAACGCGGGCCGCCTGGCGTTCGGCAGCACGGTGATCCTGCCGGGCTTCCTCAATCAGGATTTCGTCTACGAGGGCAGCCACACCGACTACGACGTCTCGGCCACCTTCAAGTTCGGCAAGGACACCAGCGCCTACGCCAAGTACTCGACCGGCTACGTGTCCGGCGGCATCCTGATGGGCATCAGCTTCCTGCCCGAAACCGTCACCTCGCTCGAGGCCGGTATCAAGTCGACCATGCTGGACAACCGCCTGCGCAGCAACCTGGCGGTGTTCGAGATGCGCCGCAAGAATCTGCAGTTCGAGGGTTTCAGCGGGGCCGGCTACAGCATGACCAACGACGGCACCGCCAAGACCACCGGCCTGGAGCTGGAACTGATGTACAAGCCGTCCGACGCGCTCACGCTGAACGGCTCGCTCGGTATCAGCAGCGTCAGCAACAGCGGCCAGTACCGCACCTTCCAGCCGAAGCAGACCGCCTCCTTCGGCGCCGAGTACAAGTTCGCGCGCATTTTCAACGAAGTGCTGCCGACCTTGCGCGTGGACGGCACCTATATGGCCGAAAGCAACCGCCTGTCCTGCCCGGCGGGCATGGACGCGGCGAGGAACATCTGCACCGGCAACCTGAACGCGGCGCTCGACGCGCGCGCGGTGATACCGGCGGCCAAGCAGCTCAACGCGCGCCTGTCGTTCTCCAACATCAGCGTGGCCAGCGGCACCGGCAAGCTGTCGTTCTGGGGCCGCAATCTGCTGGACCAGAACAAGTCCTCCTATATGTACTCGCTGGGGGGTGACACCGTGTCCGGCATCTTCCAGGCGCCGCGCACCTTCGGCGTGGACTTCGCGGTCAGCTTCTGACCCGCTTGCCCCCACGGCGGTGCTGGGCGGCGCCGCCGTTTCTCGGTATGCTAATGCCGTGCTGGGCCATATTTAGAGTGGAGAAGAGGAATATGAAGGCAGCAGTGTTCCATGCGCCGGGGCGCATCGCGCCGAGCGATAGCGTCGAGCAGCCGCGGGCGGGGCCGGGCGAGGTGGTGGTACGGGTCGAGGCCTGCGGTATTTGCGGCAGCGACATGCATATGTACCGCACCGGCGCGCACCGCGAGCTATTGGTGCGCCGCACCGGCGCCGGCGAGGAGATTCCCGGACATGAGTTCGCCGGCGTTGTCACCGCCGTCGGCTCGGAGGCCGGCGACTACCGGGTGGGCGAGCGCGTCGTCGGCGTGGGCATGGGTGGCATGGCGCAGTACGTGCCCGTGCCGGTCAACCCGTTCCAGCTGGTGCGCATGCCGGACGGCGTGTCGTTCGACGAGGCAGCCACCACCGAGCCGCTGGCCGACGGGTTGCAGATGCTGCGGCTGGCGGCCATCCAGCCGGGCGAGAACGTTGTGGTGTTCGGGGTGGGCATCATCGGCCTGGGCGTGTTGCAGGCGCTCAGGGCGCTCGGGATCGGGGCCGGCCACGTGATCGCGATCGATGTCTCGGCGTCCCGCCTCGCCATGGCGCTGGCGGCCGGGGCCAGCCACGCGGTGAACCCCGCCGACGGCGACGCCTTGGCCGCGGTTGCCGCCATTTGCGGCACGCGCTCGGGCTACGGCTCACCGGACTCCCCCGACGTCGCCGTGGTGATCGACTGCGCCGGCTACCTGAAGCACATGAAAGGCCCCGCGCCGCTGCAACTGGCGCTGTACATGCTGCGGCCTTCCGGGGGCAGGGTGATCTGCTTCGGCGCCTACGAGGACAAGCTCGACATCGATTTCATGCCGGTCATACAGAAACAGATCGCCATACTGGGATCGAACGGCTACGCGGCGGGCGAGCTGGCGCAGGCGCTGGAACTGATGGCGTCGGGCAAGGTGGACCGCCGCGCGCTGATTTCCCATCGCTACCCGCTGGAGCAGGTGGGCCAGGCCTTTGAAACCCAGGGCGGGGGCCAGGCCATCAAGGTTCTGCTGCACCCCAATGCCGCCTGAACAGCGAGGAAAACATCCCATGAATAAATCGACCGTGAAACTGGCCGTGCCGGCGGCGGAGGTCAGCGCCCGGCCATCGGCCGGCTCCGGCTGGCGCCGCTGGCTGCTGATGGCGGTGCTGGTGTCCAGCGCACCCTGCATGGCGCTGCTGTTTACCGCCCTCGGCCCGGTGCTGCCCGGCCTGGCCGGCTATTTCAGCCAGGGCCGCGACGGCGCACTGGTGGCGCAACTGGTGATGACCATGCCCAGCGTCGGCATCATCATCGGCGGTCCCGTCACCGGCTGGCTGGTGGAGCGCTGGGGCCGCAGGCGCACGCTGTTCGCCGCGCTCGCGCTCTACAGCGCGGCCGGCTGTGCAGGCTATCTGCTCACCGATGCGACAGTGTTGCTGGCCTCGCGCCTGGTGCTGGGACTGTGCGCCGCCGGCGTGGCAACCTCGACACTGGCGCTGATCGGCGATTATTTCGACAGCGAGACGCGGGGCCGCATCCTGGGCTACCAGAACGCCGGCGGCGCCGCCTTCGGCCTGTTGTCCCTGCTGATGGCGGGCGCCATCGGCGAATCCCACGGCTGGCGCGCCCCGTTCGGGATGTACGCCTTTGGCGTGCTGATCCTGCTGGCCGCCGCTTGCGCGCTGCCCTCGGGGACGGCGCGCAAGGCGCCGGCCGCGGCGATGGAGGCGGCCGGCGGTTCCATCCTGTCGCTGTGGCCGGTGTACCTGCTGATCGTGGTGGTCTACCTGGCCGTGTTCATGAGCGCCGTCCAGCTCTCCTTCCTGCTCGCGGTCGACGGCGTCACCAGTCCGCAAGTGATGTCATGGGTGATGGCGTCCGGCTCGGTGGCGACCATCGCCGGTTCGGCCTCGTTCGGCGCGCTGCACGCGCGGCTGGGCGGGCGCTGGACCTTCTTCGGCTGCCTGGCGCTGATGGCGGCCGGCTATGGCGTGATCGGCGCCACCCACTCGATAGGCTGGACCATGGCCGGCGGCGTGCTCGCGGGCGCCGGCGGCGGTTGCATCGGCCCCTACCTGGCCAATCTGCTGCTGGAACGCGCGGCGCCGGCGGTGCGGGGCCGCGCGGCCGGTTTCATGTATTCGGCCGTGTTCCTGGGCGATTTCGTCAACCCGCTGGTGGTGACTCCGCTGCGCACCGGCCTGGGTATCCACCAGGCCTTCCTGGTGATCGCGGCGGCGCTGGCGCTGGGCGCGGCCTGGGTGCTGGCGCGCGGCGTCCGCCAAGCGGCCGCGCCGCGGCCTTGACGTCAGGCCCGGGCGGCGCGCATGGCGCCTTCCAGGCCGGCGATCACGAATTCCTCCACATCGGCCATGAAGCCGGACGGCGACGCGTCCGGCGTCGCCGCGCTGCTGCGGCTGCCGTGTATGCCCAGCAGGTTGATCAGCGTCAGCACCGCGATCTGCCAGCGCTGCTTGCGCAAGCCCGGTTCGACGCCCGGGCAGGTCCGCTCCAGCAGTGCGTCGAGCTTGTGCGTCACCTGCGCCGACAGCTGGTTCAGCAAGGGATCCTCGCTCAGGCTGAGCTGACTGATGATCTGCTCCCAATAGCCGCCGCCGACCGGATCGTCGCGGATCAGGTTCGCGTGCGGCTCGAACAGCGTGGTGACCAGTTCGCGCACGCTGGGCGGTGCGGTGCGGGCAAGCAGCAGGTCGGCCCGCTCGGTGATGGCCGCCATCATGGCGCCGCCACGCCGCATCAGTATCGCCTCCAGCAATGCCCCTTTCGACCCGAAGTGATAGTGCACCGAGGCCGCCCCCTGGCCCGCCGCGTCGTTGATCGAGCGGATGGAAGTGCTGTTGACGCCGTTGACGGCGAACAGCCGCTCCGCCGTGTCCATCAGCAGCGCCCGTGTGGCTTCGCCCTCGACCGAATTGATTTCCCGCGCCATGCCCGCCCTTTTTTCTCATTGATTGCAGTCCGCATTTTACACGGCTGGCGCGCGATAGTTTGAATCATTGGATTAAATCATTTGACTTGATCACTTGATCAAACTAAGATGAATTCACGTTGCGCGACTCCGCGGCAATGCCTGCCGTGGCGCACGGCGCGATAAAAACAGAAAATTGGAGCGAGACGATGAATACAACCACGCTGTCGGCGCGGACCCGCAAGGGCGCGCCGCATGTGCAGGCGCAAGCGCCGAAGCCTTTGCCGACGCCGTTGCTGGAATCGATGTATTTCCGCATGGCGCTGGCGCGCAATATCGACATTGTGATGGCCACCCACACCAAGGAACACCGCTTCGATGGCTGGTGGCATCCGGGCGAGGGCCAGGAGGCCGCGCCGATCGGCGCCACCGCCGCCCTGCGCACCGACGACTACGTCTTCTACCAGGGCCGGGGCTCGGCCTGGGCGCTGGGCAAGGGCATGGCGGCGGACGGCATCCTGGGCGACCTGCTGGGCAAGGTCAGCGGTTCCACCGGCGGCAAGGGCGCCGGCGTGCCGCACTGGTCCGATCCCGCCATCGGCGTGATGGGCGAGGGCGCCACACTGGGCAGCGTGTTCCATGTGGCCGCGGGCGCCGCGCTGGCGGCCAGGCTGCGCGGCACGGGCCAGGTCGCCATCGCCAACTTCGGCGACGGCACCGCCGCGCGCGGCACCTTCCATGAAACCATGGTGCAGGCGGCGGCCTGGAAACTGCCGCTGATCTACTTCTGCGAAAACAACGGTCTGGTCGTGTCGATGCGCCTGTCCGAGATCAGCCCGACCGAAAACATCGCCGACTACGCGGCCGGCTACGGCATCCCGGGGGTGATTGTCGACGGCCAGGACGCCGACGCGGTCTACCGCGTCACGGAGCGGGCGGTCGAACGGGCGCGCGCGGGCTTGGGGCCGACCCTGATCGAGGCCAAGGTGGTGCGCCGCCGCGGGCACTGGGAGGGCGACCCCCAGCAGTACCGCGCTCCGGACGACGCCGACATCGCCGGCTACCGCGATCCCCTTGAACTGCTGCGCGCGCGCCTGCCGGCCGATGTCGCCGGGCGGCTGGCGGCCGAGGCCGAGCGGACCATCCACCTTGCCTACCAGGCGGCCCTGGCCGCCCCCGAGGCCGACCCATCGATCATCTGGAAGGATATCTACGCATGAGCACCGTCACCAACCCCGCCGACACCAGGATCATGACCTACAGCTCGGCCATCGGGCACGCGATCGCGGAAGAAATGCGGCGCGACGATTCCGTGTTCATGATGGGGCAAATGGCGGCCGGCGGCGGCCAGTTCGCCGCCGAGCGCGGCCTGTCCGACGAATTCGGCACCGAGCGGGTGCGCAACACCACGATCAACGAGGCGTTCATGGCCGGCTGCACCGCCGGCGCGGCGATCGCCGGCATGAAGCCCATCGTCAACATGGGCTTCGGCGATTTCGCGCTGATCGCGGGCGACGAGATCTACCAGAAACTGGCGAAATGGCGCTATATGCACGGCGGCAAATTCGCGCTGTCGGCGGTGGTCATCATGCCGTTCGGCTCGATGGGCGGCGCGGGGCCGGAACACTCCAGCAGCCTGGAGGTGCTCGGCATGCATTTCCCGGGCCTGAAAGTGGTGATCCCGTCCACCCCGGCCGACGCCAAGGGCTTGCTGAAGACCGCCATCCGCGATCCCAATCCCGTGCTGTTCCACAGCATTAACACGCTTTCCTTCGCGCGCGGCGCGGTGCCGACCGACCCCGAGCTGGTGATCCCGTTCGGCCAGGCGGCCGTGCGGCGCGCCGGCCGCGGCGTCAGCGTCATCACTTACGGTTCCATGGTCCAGCCCTGCCTGGACGCGGCCGAGACGCTGGCCGCCTCAGGCATCGACCTGGAGGTGATCGACCTGCGCACGCTGGTGCCGCTCGACTGGGACACCGTGATGCGCTCCGTGCGCAAGACGCACCGGGCGATGGTGGTGCACGAGGCGGTGCGCACCGCCGGCGCGGGCGCCGAGATCGCGGCGCGCATCCAGGAGGAAGCCTTCTTCGACCTGGAGGCGCCGGTGTTCCGCGTCGCCGGCAAGGACACGATAAGGCCGCAGACGGCGCGGCTGGAGGCGATGTGCATTCCTTCCTGCGCCGACATCGAACTGGCGGCGCGCCAACTGGCGGCCATCTGATGCCCCTCGCCGCCAAGGAGAATACCGTGAACGACAACACAGCAAACCTGCTCACCGAAGTCCGCATTCCCTACATGGGATCGGTTGAGAACGTACGCATACTGGAATGGAACACCGAGGTGGGCGCGCCGGTCTCGCCGGAGCATGTGCTATGCCAGATCGAAACCGACAAGACCGTGATGGAAATCAACGCGCCCGCCAGCGGGGTGCTGGTGCGCCAGCTAGCCGAGGCGGACAGCGATTTGAAGGTTGGAGACCTGATCGCCTACCTCGCGGCCGCGCCGATGAGCGCCGCGCAGGTCGACGCCGCCCTCGGGCTGGCTGGCGGCGAACCGGTGGCCAGCCCCGGCACAGGGGGCGCGCCGGGCCATCCTTCCGTGCTGGCGCCCTTGAACCCGGCGGACGCGGATAAAGCGTCCCGCGTCCGCATTTCGCCGTACGCGCGCCGTCTCGGCAAGGAGCACGGCATCGAACCGGCCTCGCTGGCCTCGGCCAGCGGCCGGGTCACCGGGGACGACGTGCTGCGCGCGGCCCAGGCGCGGGTGGCCGCCGTGACGCCGATTGCCGCACCGGCCGCCGCGACCGACGGCGCCGCGCCCACCGGGATGGCAAGCGGCTACGAGCAGGTGCCGTATCGCCTCAAGCCCCATTCGCCCCGGCGCAAGGTCATCGCCCGCCGGCTGGCGGAGACCGCGCGCACAGTGCCGCACCTGACGGCCGACGTGCAGGTCGACATGACGCGTGTGCTGGAGGCCCGCAAGGCCTACAACGGGCTGCGCACCGCCAGCGGCGCACCGGCGGTGTCGGTGCTGGCCTTCCTGGCGCGCGCCGCCTGCGCCGCGCTGAAGAGCCATCCCGAGCTGAACGCGACCTACACCGAGGCCGGGCTGATGGTGTGGCAGGAGATCCACCTCGGCATCGCCGTCGACACCGAGGATGGCCTGGTGGTGCCGGTGATACGCCACGCCGACCGCCTGAGCGTGTCCGAATTCGACGCCGCGATCAAGCGGGTCGCCGCGCTGGCGCGCGACGGCAAGCTGACGCCGGCGGATCTGGAGGGTGGCACCTTCACGATTTCCAACCCGGGCTCGATCGGCCCGGTGCTGCGCGCCGAGGCAATCCTGAACGCGCCCCAGGTCGCGTTGCTGGGGTTCCCAGCCGTGCTGCATGCGCCGCTGGCCGTGCCCGACGGCGCCGGCGGTCACCGGATCGAGGCGCGTCCAGTGCTGCGGCCATCGTTGACCTTCGACCATCGTCCGCTCGACGGCGGGGCCGTGGTGCGCTATCTAGGCGACTTCAAGAACCGCCTGGAAACCATGGTGTTCGACTGGTGAGCGGCATGGACCCACTGAATGGAAACGCCATGACTTACGATCTGATCATCATCGGCAGCGGGCCGGGCGGCTATGTCGCCGCCATCCGCGCGTCCCAACTGGGACTGAGGACGGCCTTGGTCGAGCGCGCCGAACTGGGCGGGGTGTGCCTGAACTGGGGCTGCATCCCGACCAAGGCGCTGCTCAAGAGCGCGCAGGTGTTCGAGTACCTGCAGCACGCGGCCGATTACGGCATCGTGCTGGAGGGCCGGGCCCGACCCGACCTGGCGGCCATGGTCAAGCGCAGCCGCGACGTGGCGGCCGGCATGAGCAAGGGCGTGCGCTACCTGATGAAGAAGAATGGCATCGACGTCATCCAAGGCCACGCCACGCTGCGCACCGGAGGGCGGGTGGACGTGCGCTCCGCCGAGGGTGCGCTCGACACGCTGCGGTCGCGCCATGTAATCATCGCGGTCGGAGCCCGCCCGCGCGAGCTGGCCGCGCTGCCGCGGGACGGCCAGCGGGTGATAGGCTGCCGGGAGGCGATGTCGCTGACCAGCCAGCCGGCCAGCATGGTGATCGTCGGCGCCGGCGCCATCGGCGCCGAGTTCGCCAGCATCTACGCCAGCCTGGGTACCCGGGTGACCCTGGTCGAAACCCAGGCGCGCATCGTGCCGCTGGAGGAGCCCGAAGTGTCCGCTCAACTGCAGCGCGCCTTCGCCAGGCGTGGCGTCGAGGTGTTGACCGGGGCGACGGTTGAACAGGTCGACAAGCGGCCCGACGGCTGCACCGTGCGGGTCGCCACGCCCGGCGGCGCGCGCGAGCTGGAATGCGACATCGTGCTGTCGGCGGCTGGCGTCACCGCCAACCTGGAGCGACTGGGGCTGGAGGAGGTCGGCATCGCCACGGCCGGTGGCCGCATCACGGTTGACCGGTGGTATCAAACCAGTGTGCCCGGCTATTACGCGATCGGCGACTGCATACCGGGCGCCGCGCTGGCCCATGTCGCCAGCGCCGAGGGCGTGATCTGCGTAGAGCGTATCGCCGGCCTGGACGCCGAGCCGCTCGACTACCTGAACATTCCCAGTTGCACCTACACCCAGCCCGAGCTCGCTTCGGTGGGCTACACCGAACAGGCGGCGCGCGCGGACGGCTACGAGGTCAAAACCGGTACCTTCCCGTTCAGCGCGTCGGGCAAGGCGCAGGCGGCGGGCCATCCCGAGGGTTTCGTCAAGCTGGTGTTCGAAGCGCGGCACGGACTATTGCTGGGGGCGCACATGGTGGGCGCCAACGTCACCGAACTGATCGCCGAGGCGGTGATGGCACGCAAGCTGGAAAGCACCGCCGACGAACTCATGAAGGCGGTGCATCCGCATCCCACCATGAGCGAAGCGCTAATGGAAGCGGCGGCCGCCGCCATGGGCGAAGCGATACACCTGTAATCCCTGGACCGGAGAACTTCATGCAAGCGACAGAGCAGGCCCCCGGCCTGAACGTGGCGGCGTTGGACCGCCACTTACGCATCGCCTTGCCCGGCCTGGCCGGGCAGATGGCGGCCGAACGCATCGCGGGCGGGCAGTCCAATCCCACCTTCTTCATCACTTACGACAATCGCCGCATGGTGCTGCGCAAGCAGCCGCTCAATGTGCTGCCGTCGGCGCACGCGATCGACCGCGAATACCGCGTCATGTCGGCGCTGCGCGGCGGCGCGGTGCCAGTCCCGGACACCATCCTTTACTGCGCCGACGCGGCCGTGATCGGCACGCCGTTTTATCTGATGGAGCGCATCGAGGGGCGGGTCTTCGCCGACTGCGCGCTGCCCGGCGTCGCGCCGGCGGAGCGCCGCGCGATGTACCTGGCGATGGCCGACACGCTGGCGGCCCTGCACCGTGTCGATCCGGCCGCCGTGGGGCTGGCGGACTATGGCAAGCGTGGTGATTATTTCACGCGCCAACTGGCGCGCTGGTCGCGCCAATGGGAGAGCGCGAAAACGCGCGACGTGCCGGAACTGGCGCGTCTGCTCGAATGGCTGCCCGCGCACGTGCCCGGGTCCGAACTGAGCGCGATCAGCCATGGGGATTTTCGGATCGGCAACCTGATGTTCCATCCGACCGAACCGCGGGTGGTCGGCGTGCTGGACTGGGAGTTGTCGACGCTGGGCCATCCGCTGGCCGACGTCGCTTACAGCGCCCTGGCTTGGCGCTTGCTGCCCGGGGAGTACATGGGCATGCGCGGCGCGGACTTGACGGCGCTGGGGATACCGGCCGAAGAGGAATACCTGTCCCGGTATTACAGCCAAGCCGGCCATGGCGAGCGCGCCACTGCCTTCCATACCGCCTTCGCCTTGTTCCGGCTGGCGGTGATCTTCGAGGGCATCGCGGCACGCGCGAGGGCGGGGCTGGCCGCCTCCGAGGATGGCGCGGAAGTGGGCAAGCTGGGCGTTGCGTTCGCGCGACGCGCGATCGAAGTGATAGACAACGCCAGTGATCAAGACAACGCGGCTTCGTCCGCCGGAAGGAATCCATGAATTTCGACTACACACCCGAAGTGGAGCAATGGCGCGCGCGCATGCGTGATTTCAGCGAGCGCCATCTGCTGCCCGCCAACCAGGCCTGGCACAGGGAAAGCGCCGCCGGGCGCCACCCGATCGAACTACTGGACAGTCTCAAGTCGCTGGCCCGCGCGGAAGGCCTGTGGAACCTGTTTCTGCCGGCCCTGCGTCCACACGAGCCGGGCACGCGCCTCGCCAACCTGGCGTATGCGCCATTGGCCGAGATCATGGGCCGCCTGCCCTGGTCGTCCGAGGTTTTCAATTGCAACGCGCCCGACACCGGCAACATGGAGATGCTGCATTTGTTCGCCACCCCGGAGCAGTACGATCAATGGCTGAAGCCGCTGCTGGAGGGGGAGATCCGCTCCTGCTTCGCGATGACCGAACCGGACGTGGCGTCGTCCGACGCGACCAACATCCGGACCAGCATACGCCGCGACGGCGGGGACTATGTGATCGATGGACGCAAATGGTTCACCACCGGCGCGCTGCATCCGCGCTGCCGCTTCGCCATCGTGATGGGCGTGTCCGACCAGGGCGCCGAGGCGCCGGCGCACCGCCGCCACTCGATGGTGATCGTACCGCTCGACACGCCGGGCGTGCGCATCGTGCGCAATGTGCCGATCATGCACCACTACGCGACCGACGGGCACTGCGAAGTGGAGTTCCGGGGCGTGCGTGTGCCCGCCGCCAACCTGCTGGGGGAGGAGGGCGCGGGCTTCGCACTGGCGCAGGCCCGCCTGGGACCGGGCCGCATCCACCATTGCATGCGCACCATCGGCCAGTGCGAACTCGCGCTGGACCTGATGTGCGCCCGCGCGCTGGAGCGGCGCGCGTTCGGCAAGCACTTGGCGGACTACGCCAACGTGCAGGACTGGATCGCCGAGTCGCGGCTGGAGATCGACCAGGCGCGCCTGTTCGTGCTGCGCGCGGCGGCGCTGATCGACGGCGCCGGCAACCAGGCGGCGCGGGTCGATGTCTCGGCGATCAAGGTGGTGGCCGCGCGCCTGCAGACCCGGGTGCTGGACCGCGCCATGCAGGTTTTCGGCGCGATGGGCCTGACCGACGACACGCCGCTGGCATTCCTGTGGAGCTGGGGCCGCGCGCTGCGCTTCATCGACGGCCCGGACGAGGTTCACCTGCGGGTGGTCGCGAAACACGAGTTGCGGCGCGCCAGGGAGGCCGCCGCCAGCCTGGCGCCGTATTTCACGCCGCCGGCAATCGATGCTTGAATCGGAGAGGATAGCCATGACCATGCAAGACCAAGCTGTGTTACTGGAGCGGGAAGGCGCGATCGCCCGCATCGTGCTCAACCGCCCCGCCGTGCTGAACGCCGTCGACGTCGAGATGGCCGAGGCTTTGCTGGCCGCGATCAAGGCCGTGGCCGGCGATCCCGCCGTGCGGGTGGTCGTGCTCAAGGGCGCGGGCAAGGCCTTCATGGCCGGCGGCAACCTCGCGTGTTTCCAGGCCGACCCCGCACAAGCGGAGCGGAGCGCGGAGCGCCTGATCCGGCCGTTGAACGAGGCGGTGCTGGCGCTGACGCAATTGCCGGTTCCCGTCATCGCCAGCCTGCGCGGTCCGGTGGCGGGCGCCGGCGTGAGCCTGGCGCTGGCCTGCGACCTGGCCGTGGCGGCCGACAACGTGTCCTTCAATCTGGCGTACGCCCGCATCGGCGCCAGTCCCGACGTGTCGGGATCGTGGTACCTGCCGCGTATCGTCGGCCTGCGCAAGGCGATGGAGATCGCGTTGTTGACGGGCACCGTGGAGGCGGCGGAGGCGGGCGCGCTGGGCCTGGTCAACCGCGTGGTGGCGGCGGGCAGGCTGGACGAGGAAACGGATTGCCTGGCGCGGCGCTTGGCCTCGGGGGCCACCGCCGCGCTGGGCGCCACCAAGCGTCTGCTGCACGAGTCGCATACGCGCGGTCTGGCGGAACAGCTCGAGGCGGAGCGCGCCGCGTTTTGCGCCTGCACCCGCACCGGCGATTTCGCCGAGGGCGTGGCGGCCTTCTATGCCCGCCGCGGCGCCGAATTCACCGGCCGCTGACGGAGGTTGCTGTCGGAGGCGGTATTTCATCCAAAAAGACGATGCCGGCCGCCGCCGGGGGTGCGATGCTGGAGCCTGTGATCGCGGATCAACCGGTCCGGCGACGCTAGACAGAACAGGAGCAGGCAATGAAGCACCGTGAAGTGGTGGTCGTGGGCAGCGCCAGGACGGCGATCGGCTCGTTCGGCGGCGCGTTGAAGGACGTGGCCTTGTCCCGGTTGGCGACTGCCGTCGTGACCGGCGTGCTGGCCCGCTCGGGCGTTTCGGCCGACGCGGTCGGCCATGTGGTGATGGGCAATGTGATTCCCACCGAACCGGCGGACGCCTACCTGAGCCGGGTGGCGGCGATCGACGCCGGCATCCCGCAGGGCACCCCGGCGTTCAACGTCAGCCGCCTGTGCGGCTCGGGGCTGCAGGGCGTGATATCGGCCGCGCAGGCCATCCTGCTGGGCGACACCGACGTCGCGATCGGCGCGGGCGCGGAGTCCATGAGCCGGGCGCCATACCTGCTGCCGTCGGCGCGCTGGGGCGCGCGCATGGGCGACGGCGCCGTGACCGACTACATGAGCGGCATCCTGCACGATCCGTGGAAGCGCGTGCACATGGGTATCACGGCGGAAAATATCGCGCAGCGTTACGGCATCACGCGCCTGATGCAGGACGAACTGGCGCTGGAAAGCCAGCGCCGCGCTGCGCGCGCGGTGGCGGCCGGCTATTTCAAGGATCAGATCGTGCCGATCGAGGTGCCCGACCGCAAGGCGACGCGTGTCTTCGAGCGGGACGAACATGTGCGCCCCGATACCAGCCCGGAGTCGCTGGCGGCAATGCGGCCGGCCTTCATGAAGGATGGATCGGTCACGGCGGGCAATGCCTCCGGCATCAACGACGGCGCCGCCGCCTTGCTCATGATGGAGGCGGAGCATGCCCGCGCGCTCGACCTGAAGCCACTGGCGAGACTGGTTGGCTACGCCCATGCCGGCGTCGACCCGATGTTGATGGGTATGGGACCGGTGCCGGCCACGCGCCTGGCGCTGCGGCGTACCGGCCTGTCGGTGGGCGACCTGGATGTGATCGAATCGAACGAGGCTTTCGCGGCGCAGGCCTGCGCCGTCGCCCGCGAGCTGGAACTCGATCCCGCCAAGGTGAATCCGAACGGCTCGGGCATCTCGCTGGGGCACCCCGTGGGCGCCACTGGCGCCATCATCGCGGTCAAGGCGATCGCGGAACTGCATCGCACCGGCGGGCGCTATGCGCTGGTGACGATGTGTATCGGCGGCGGGCAAGGCATCGCCGCCATCTTTGAACGTCTGTGAACGCCCGTGGCGTTGAATTGGAGCGAAACCATGGCGAATACCATGACCGAAAACCCGCGCGCGCGGGTGCCGTCTGAAATCGGCGAACTGAAACGTTGCATGTCGTGCGGCGAATGCTGGCCCGCCGACCCGGAGTTCTTCGCCCCCGCGAAGGCTTGCGCGGATGGACTGTCCAGGCGCTGCCTGGCCTGCGTGAGCGAGCGGGTGTGGGCGTTCATGCCCACCGCCGGCGGCTGAGGGGAGGGCAATGGACGATTACGCGAACATCGATCCCGAGCTGGCGCCTGCGCTGCGCGCCTTCCAGCTGCAGGTCGGCGGGGCGCTCGACCTGTCGGACCTGCCGGCGCTGCGGGCGGGCATGCTGCAAATGGTGGCCGCGGCCACTGAAGCCTCGAGGGGCGCCGCCGCCAGGCCGGGCCCGGCGGCGTTGACCGTGACGGAGTGGGTCGCGCCCGGTGCGGACGGCGCGCCCGGCGTGCCCGTGCGGCTGTACCGGCCGACGGCGACCAGTGCGCCGTTGCCGGTGCTGCTGTGGGTGCACGGCGGCGGCTTTGTGCTGGGCGACGCGGCCCAGGACGACGGCCTGTTGCGGGCGCTGGCGGAACAGGTGCCCTGCGCGGTGGCCGCCGTCGACTACCGGCTGGCGCCGGAGCATCCGCATCCGGCGCCGTTGGAGGATTGTTACGCCGCGTTGCGCTGGCTGGCGGGGCAGGCGGCGGGACTGGGCCTGGATCCGGAACGCATCGCCGTGGGCGGCGCCAGCGCCGGTGGCGGGCTGGCCGCCTGCCTGGCCCTGCTGGCGCGGGACCGCGCCGAGGTGCGGCTGGCGTGCCAGCTGCTGCTCTATCCGATGCTGGACGACCGCAACACCGCCCCGGCGGGTCCCGATTGTCCCGACACGGTGGTATGGACGCGCGAGAACAACCATACCGGCTGGAACGCGCTACTGTCCGGCCGCGCCGGCGCCGCCGAAACCTCCGGCTACGCGGCGGCGGCGAGGGCGGAGCGGCTGGCCGGCTTGCCGCCGGCGTATATCGCCGTCGGCGCATGCGACTTGTTCCTCGACGAGGACATCGCCTACGCCCGGCGTCTGCTGCATGCGGGCGTGGCCACCGAACTGCGTGTCTACGCGGGCGCCTACCACGGCTTCGACTCGATCGCGGGTGGAACCGCGGCCGCCCGGCGCTTCATCGAAGACCGCGACAGCTATCTGCGCCGTATGTTGCGCGCCGAACCAGTCCGTGCGCGCCCATGTGCCGACATCCCATTGGAGAACAAATGTTGAATGCGGACGACTACTTCGCCATACAAAACCTGCTGCACAGCTATCCTTACGCGTTGGACGGCGGCCGTTTCGACGCGGTCGGACAATTGCTGGGCGAAGCCGATGTCTATAGCGGCGGTTCGCTGATGGCCAGCAAGGACGCGGTGGCGGTGGCCAGCGCGTTCCGCGACTGGGTACTGGTCTACGAGGACGGCACGCCGCGCACGCGGCATATGCTGGCGAACCTGATCATCCGGCCAGACGGGCCGGAGCGCGCGATCGCGCAATCCTATGTGATGGTCTTCCAGCAAGCCGCCACCCAGCCTTTGCAAGCCATCATCGGTGGCGACTACCTGGACCGCCTGGCGAAGGTGGACGGGCGGTGGAAGATCGTCGAGCGCCACATGGGCAACGACTTGATCGGCGACCTGCGTTGCCACGGCAGGGACCCAGGCGTGGTAAGGCCATCCCGCGCCAATTGAGGCGCGGTGAATCGCCGTTTTACATCCAATTGGATGATGTGTAAAACGCGCCACGGGTTCACTATGGTCGGTGAACGGCCCCTTTAGCAGCAAGGGCCTCAACCCAGACCAAGAGGAAACCCATGAGCGCGAGCACTACGATCGCCGAGCAGAAAATAGTGGAGGACGATACCTTCATCGCCAACATGCTGGAGGCCGCCAGCGTGCCAACGCTGATGATGACACTGGTTCACCTGACAGGCGACACCACGATCCTGGAGGGCGCGATCAAGCCCCGCACGCCGCTGATCGGCGAAGTGCAGGGCTATCTCGGCGACGCGGAAAAGGCGGAAGTGCGCGCCCTGGCGCTGCAAGCCCTGAAGCGCTACCGCGACGGCGGCCACCAGCTTCCGCCACCCCCGTCGGCAGAGACGGTGCACAGGATGATGAGCTTCATGGTGGGCGAGCACGTCGCGGCCGAGTACGTGCCGATGATGATGGAGGAGATGGGCCTGGACGGAGGGGACAGCCGCGCCAGCCGCTTCGAGCGCCCGGTGTCCGAATCGGCGCGCGAGGATTTCAAGGTGCTCATCATCGGCGCCGGCATGTCCGGCCTGCTGGCCGGCGTGCGGCTGAAGGAACTTGGCGTGCCGTTCACGATCATCGAGAAAGGCGCCTGCGTCGGCGGTACCTGGCACGAGAACCGCTATCCCGGCTGCCGCGTCGATATCGCCAGCCACTTCTACTCTTATTCGTTCGAGCCCAGTCACGACTGGACCCAGTTCTACTCGGGACGCGACGAATTGTTCGCCTACTTCAACCGCTTCGCCGACAAGCACGGCATCCGGGGATGTATTCAGTTCAACACCGAAGTCACCTCCGCCGCCTACGACGAGGACAGCGCGCAATGGCAGGTCACATTGCGGCGCCAGGGCGGCGAGGAGCGCCGCGGCGCCAACGCCGTGATCAGCGCCGTCGGCCAGTTGAACCGGCCGCGCATACCCGAGATCAAGGGCTTGGAGCTGTTCAAGGGCGCCATCATGCATTCGGCCGAGTGGAAGCCGGAGCGCTCGCTGAAGGGCAAGCGCGTCGCGGTGATCGGCACCGGCGCCAGCGCCTTCCAGTTGGTGCCGGAGGTGGCCAAGGAGGCGTCGCGGTTGTTCGTGCTGCAGCGCTCGCCGGTCTGGATGCTGCCCAATCCGAATTACCACGCGCTGGTCAGCGAGAGCAAGAAGTGGCTGCTCAAACACGTGCCGTTCTACGCCCGCTGGTATCGCTTCCTGTTGTTCTGGCCCGGCACGGACGGCATCCTGCCCAAGCTGAAGATGGACCCTTCCTGGCCCCATCCGCGGCGCGCCGTCAACGCCCACAACGACGTCATGCGCGAGACGCTGACCGATTACATCAAGCGGCAGGTGGGCGACGATGCCGCGTTGCTGGAGAAGGTCGTTCCCACTTATCCGGTGATGGTCAAGCGCATGCTGCAGGACAATGGCAGCTGGCTCAAGACGCTGCAGCGCGACAATGTCGAACTGGTGACCGATGGCATCTCCGAAATCAATGCCTCGGGCGTGGTCTGCGGCGGCACGCAATACGACGTGGACGCGATCGTCTTCGCCACCGGTTTCCATGCGAACAAGTTTCTGTGGCCGATGACTATTACAGGACGAGGCGGTGTCACGCTGAACGATGTTTGGCAGGACGAACCGCGCGCTTATCTGGGCATCACCGTCCCGGGATTCCCCAACCTGTTCTGCATGTATGGACCGGGGACCAACCTGGCCCACGGCGGCAGCATCATCTTCAATTCCGAATGCCAGGTGCGCTACACTGTGGGCTGCATCAAGGCGCTGCTGGAGCAGGGGAAAAAGGCATTGGACTGCAAGCCGGAGGTCTATCACGCGTACAACACCAGGCTGGCGGACGAACTGGCGGGCATGGTGTGGTCGTACGAGGGCGTCGACAGCTGGTACAAGAATAGCGCGGGACGCGTGGTCAACACCTCGCCATGGCGGCTGGTCGACTACTGGACCTGGACCCGCAATCCGGACCTGGCCGACTACTCCATGAGTTGAAAGAAGCCCGCCGCGCGTCGGCGTGCGACAACCTCCAATGGTGGCGATCACCGTTGGAGGTTTTTTTGCGTGTCCGGGGAATGCGCTGCCAAGCGCAAGGTGTTTTTCGGGAGGCGGCGAGGTGTGGGGCAGCCACGCGGCATAGGAGGTGAGCGGGGGCGACGGGATGTGGGCAGCTACCGCCGGTCCTTTTATGGCCGGCGGCAGTGGGGTTACGAAACGCCGCGATTGGTGTGCGCGGAGGCGGGCGTGGTGATGTCCGCGGGTGAGTTCGACCAGCCGAGCTGGAGCCGTATCAGTGCAAGGTCGGGGAGCGGCGCGGGATGTATCCTGCGCTCGCGCAGCCAGGCTCTTACTTGTTCCTTGCTCGGGTGTTTAGACGTTTGCATGATGACTTCTCCCGCTTGCCTGTTTAGTCGACTGCCTTGACCATGTCCTCAATGACCTTCTTCGCGTCGCCGAACACCATCATGGTGTTGGACTGGTAGAACAGGTCGTTGTCCAGGCCGGCGTAACCCGAGGCCATGGAGCG
>NZ_FPBO01000062.1 GCF_900116645.1 Pseudoduganella namucuonensis
TGGTGCCGGACAGCGTGTGCGAGACCAGCCGGGTGCGCAGCTCCTTGTCGCGGATTTTCACCACGTAGTCGTCGCCGGCGTAGGCGGCCTGCATGTCCGGCCATTGCGCCAGCAGTTTTTTCGCGCCGGCCTCCATGGCGCCGTCGCGCTCCGCGATCAGTTCGTCGAAATCGGCGCCCAGGTCCAGGCCCGCCTTGGCGGCGGCCAGCATGCGCTTCGATTCCCGCAACTGCTGGCGTTCGCGCGCCAGTTTCACCTGTTTCGCCGTGTTCTTGTGGTAGCCGCGCACCGTGTCCGAGATCTCGGCCAGGTAGCGCGCCCGCGCCGGCGGCACGATCACGTTCCTGCCGCTGCTGAAACGCACCGTTTCCACCGGCAGCACGCCGGCTTGCGTCTTCATGCCGAATTGCGCCAGCTTGGGCAGCAGGCCCTGGTACAGGGCGGTGACGCCGTCGTCGTTGAAGCGCGAAGCCTGGGTGCCGAACACCGGCATCTCCTCGGGGCGCTGGTTCCACAGCTCGCGGTTGCGCTGGTATTGCTTGGCCACGTCGCGCAACGCGTCCTGCGCGCCCTTGCGGTCGAACTTGTTGATGGCGATGAAGTCGGCGAAGTCGAGCATGTCGATCTTCTCCAGCTGCGAGGCGGCGCCGAATTCCGGCGTCATCACGTACATGGACACGTCCACGTGCGGCACGATGGCGGCGTCGCCCTGGCCGATGCCGGAAGTCTCCACGATCACCAGGTCGAAGCCGGCGACCTTGCACGCGGCGATCACGTCCGGCAGCGCCTGCGAGATCTCGGAACCGGCTTCGCGCGTGGCCAGCGAGCGCATGAAGACCCTGCTTTGGCCTGCCCACGGGTTGATGGCGTTCATGCGGATGCGGTCGCCCAGCAGCGCGCCGCCGGATTTGCGGCGCGACGGGTCGATCGAGATCACCGCGATGTTCAGCGCGTCGCCCTGGTCCAGGCGGATGCGGCGTATCAGTTCGTCGGTCAGCGAGGACTTGCCGGCGCCGCCGGTGCCGGTGATGCCCAACGTGGGCACCGGCAGGCCCTCGGCGGCGGCCAGCAGTTCGGCGCGCAGCGCCGGGGAGGCCTTGTCGTTCTCCAGCGCCGTGATCAGCTGGGCCAGCGGGCGGTGGCGATCCGCGATGGGGCCCTCGCGCAGCGGCGCCAGCGCCGTCGGAGAGTACTGGGACAGGTCGATGTCGCATTGCTCGACCATCCACTGGATCATGCCGACCAGGCCCATGCGCTGGCCGTCCTCCGGGCTGAAGATGCGGGTCACGCCGTAGGCGTGCAGGTCGGCGATCTCCTCCGGCACGATCACGCCGCCGCCGCCGCCGAACACCTTGATGTGGGCGCCGCCGCGCTGGCGCAGCAGGTCCAGCATGTACTTGAAGTATTCGACATGGCCGCCCTGGTAGCTGGAGATGGCGATGCCCTGCACGTCCTCCGCCAGCGCGGCCGTGACCACCTCGTCCACCGAGCGGTTGTGGCCCAGGTGCACCACTTCCACGCCGTTCGACTGCAGGATGCGGCGCATGATGTTGATCGAGGCGTCGTGGCCGTCGAACAGCGAGGCGGCGGTGACGAAACGTACCTTGTTGGCCAGCGTGTACGCCGCCAGGTTGTCGGTAATCGAAAGATCGGTCATGGCTAGTTTCTTATCTATTTATCATGAAAGGCACTGGAAGTCGTGGGACGAGTATAAAAAGTCCTCCAGCGCCACGCCATGCCCAAAAACACCGAAGCGGGTGCGAATTTCTGCCATGCGGCGTCGTACCATCTGCGCTACAGTAGCGGCATGGAAAAAGGCAGTGTTTCTATCTATTTTGTGCACAGCGCGCTGGAATCGTTGATCGCGCGCGGCGTCGACGTTGGCCCCGTGCTGCGGGAGGCTGGCCTGGAGCCTGCTCTGCTGGCCACGCCCCAGGCCAGGGTCTCGGCGGCCGCCTTCAGCAGCCTCTGGCTGGCGGTCGCGCGCGTGCTGGACGATGAATTGTTCGGCCAGGACAGCCGCCGCATGAAGGTGGGCAGTTTCGCCCTACTGTGCCAGACCGTGGTCCATAGCGCCACGCTGGGCGATGGCTTGCGGACGATGACACGCTTCTTCAACATGTTGCTCGACGATTTCCACTGCGCGCTCGAGATCGGGGGCGGCCGGGCCGACCTTGTGATCCGCGACCGCCGCGGCGGATCGCCGCCCGTGTTCGGTTACGAAACGCTGTTGATGCTCATACACGGCATCCTCTGCTGGCTGGCCGGACGCCGGATACGGGTGCTGCGCGCCGACTTCTCCTATGCCGAGCCGTCGCGCAGCGCCGAATACCGCCGCATGTACTGCGACGACCTCCATTTCGGCAGCGACGCCACCCGTCTCTCGTTCGACAGCGCTTGCCTGGCCCTGCCGGTGGTGCAAAACGCCGGCACGCTGGGCGCCTTCGTGCGCGGCGCGCCCGCCAATATCGTACTCAAGTACCGCAACCGTGACGGCATGGCGGCCCGCGTGCGGCGCCGCCTGGCCAGCCTGGCGCGCACCGAATGGCCAGACTTCGAGACGCTGGCGCAGCAGATGCACAAGGCGCCGTCCACGCTGCGGCGCCGGCTGGAGGACGAGGGCGAGTCCTTCCAGTCGATCAAGGATCAGCTCAGGCGCGATCTCGCCATCGACTACCTCCGCAACAGCGCGTTGAACGTGGCCGAGATCGCGGCCGAGCTGGGTTTCGCCGAACCCAGCGCCTTCCACCGCGCGTTCAAGAAGTGGACCGGGGCCGGGCCGCAGTCCTACCGGCAGCGCATGCTCGAGGGCGCGGAGCCGCCGGCCTAGTACTGGTAAAAACCGCGCCCGCTCTTGCGTCCCAGCGTCCCGGCATCCACCATCTCGCGCAGCAGCGGCGCCGGGCGGTATTTCGGGTCGCCGAAGCCGTCCTGGAACGATACAAGCACGGCGAGCAGGGTGTCCAGACCGATCAGGTCGGCCAGCGCCAGCGGCCCGATGGGCTGGTTGCAGCCCAGCTTCATGCCGTTGTCGATGTCCTCCGCCGAGGCCAGCCCTTCCTGCAAGGCGAAGATGGCCTCGTTAATCATCGGCACCAGGATGCGGTTGACCACGAAGCCGGGCCGGTTGCCGGCCGCGACCGGGGTTTTGCCGATGCGGCGGCTCAATTCGGTGACCGCGGCGGCCGTGGCGTCGGAAGTGTGTATGCCCCGCACCAGCTCGACCAACGCCATCAGCGGCACCGGATTGAAGAAATGCATGCCGATGACGCGGTCCGCGCGCCGGGTCGCCGCGGCCAGCCGGGTCACCGACAGCGACGACGTGTTGGTGGCGAGCATGGCTTCCGGTTTCAGCAGGGCGTCCAGCTGGCCCAGTATGCGCAGCTTGAGCGCTTCGTTTTCGGTGGCCGCCTCGATCACCAGGTCCTGCCGCGCCAGCGCCTCGTAAGCGGTGCCGCAGGATATGCGCGCCAGCGCACTGTCGCGTGCCGGCACATCGAGCTTGCCCTTGGACACCATGCGCTCCAGGCTGGCGCCGATGGCCGCCCTGCCCCGCTCCAGCGCGGCGTCGCTGATGTCGACCATCACCACATCCAGCCCGGCCAACGCGCACACTTGCGCGATGCCGTTGCCCATCGTCCCCGCCCCCACCACGCCCACGCTCTGTATCGTCATTGCACCGCTCCCTTGTTGGCCAGATTTGCAGCAGTATAGGAGCCGGTCCGCGGCGTAGTCCATGGCGAAAAAATCCAATCCACGCGAGCGGTTTGGGCATGCGGCAGGCCACGCCAAAACACCGGACGTCGTCAGCGTCGACGCCAACAGGCGCGCACAAAGCCCGAGCCAATCCTCAGCGCTCGACATTTCGGTGGTGCGCAGGTAATGGCGTGCCAGTGAATCGCGCACGGTGTCCAGTACCAGCTGGAATGTGCTTCCTTCATCCTGCAGCCTGCGCTGCAGGAAGGGACGCTCGACATCCGCCGCCGCGAACACCAAAGTGGCCAGCGGCGTGTTGCTCACGGGTGCGCCGAAAAACGACTGGTACAAGCGCGCGATGTGTTGACGCTATCGCAGAGCCTCGCCGCGGAGGTGACGTCGAAGGGTGTGTATGTCCAGGCAGTGCTGCCCGCGGCCACGCGCACCGAGATATACGACCGCGCCGGTGGCGGCATCGGCAAAGTGCCCGATGTGATGGAAGTTGAAGACCTTGTCGATGCGGCGCTGGGGTGTGACGTCATGCCTTCAAGGCACTGCCATGCGGAACGCCACGCCAAAACGTTGGGCCAGCGCATCGAGGCGCCTATCCAGGCTCCACAGCTTTGCACCCGGCGTCATCAGTGTCGAGGCGAGCAAGACGAGATCGACCAGCCCGCATCCCGTCCCGTACAGCGCTTCGCGTTCAATGAACCCGATGGTTTCCCGCACCCCGGCCTGCTGGCTCGATGGCAAAAGGCCGAGATCGTCCAGCGTTTGCGCCCTTGGCGCCGGTGGCGTGCCGCACGCGATCTCCCCGATCACCATGGGATGCGAGAGCGCCAAATCCTGTTCGAGCAGCACCGCGAGCGTGTCGTTGCGGCGCCGGAAGTGATCGACCCAGACGGAGGTATCGATCAGTACGCCGCTCATTGGGCTGGCTCTGGCCTGTGGCGAGGTATCTCGGCCATTTCTGGCGCCGCGCCACCCAACGCCGCCAACCGCTTGGCGGCGCGCACGCGTACGAAGGTCTTGATGGCTTCCCGGAAGAGGTCGGCCTTGTCCATGGACGGGTCCGCGACCTCCAAGGCCTTGTTGTACAGTTCGTCGTCGATGGTGACCGTGGTCCTCATGGATGTCTCCAGAATCAATGGTGATGTAATTATGTATCCAATCACGCATCATCACAAGGCGGTATGCGGAAGAATTCGCCTTGAACTGGCGAGTGCCATGCGAACCCCGCACCTTTCCTCGCGCGCGCAAAAAATGGACCGCAGCCCGACAGTATCCGCGCAGCCTGGGAGCTATACTGCGCGCCGGCGCCCGCCAAGTATTGTCACGCCATTGCTCCTCTGTCCGGCGTACCAAGGCAGTTCGGGCACGCCAGCGGGGGAATCGGTTGCCTATTCAGGCCACTCGCGTTACTGTTCAGCATGAAAGTCCGCGGCGCGGGTACGACAACAACAACGCAGGAGACCATGGAAAGCAAGGCAATTCAGGCGGGACAGCACCGGCTGCCCCCGGCGATCGATTACGAGACGTGGGACCGGCTGGTTGGTCTCATCTACGAAGGTCCCATGGAGTCCATTCCGTGGCAAGCCGCGCTGGAAGAGATCCGTCTGCTTTTCTCGGCCAACCACGCGCTCCTGATCCTGCGCCCGACCTCCGCGCAGGAGCGCGGCCTGACGATACGCGCGTCCGGCGGACAACCCATCGTCACCCCTTCCGACTACTACGACTACGGCTACGCGCTCGATCCCTTCGTGGGATTGGCTGAAAGCCGCATCACCACGGTCGACGACCTGATAGGCGCCGAACACTGGACCTCCAGCGAATTCTTCCTGCAGTTCGTGCAACCGGCCGACATCCGCTACATCATGGGGGCGAACTTCCGCACGCGCGGCGGCGTCGATTGCCGTTTCCGCGTATGCCGCCCGCTCTCGGCCGGAAAATTCACGGACGAGGACATGGCGCTGGCGCAATTGACGCTGCCGCATTTCAATCGGGCCGTGCATCTGCACACCCGCCTGGACTTGCTGACGTCCGAGCGCGAACTGTACTCCTCCACCGTCGACCGCATGATGGTGGGCACCTTGTTGTTCGACGAAACGTTGACTTTGCTGCGCGTCAATAGCGTGGCGCAAGACATGCTGGCCGAAAAGGATGGGCTCGAACTCCGCCAGGGCGGATTGGTGGCGACCTATCTGAGCGCCGAAAACCAGGAACTGCAACGCCTGATCGCCAAGGCGCTCGCCCCGTCGCCCGCCGGCGCCGCGCCACGCCTGACCGAGGCGGTGGCGCTGACCCGCCCATCGGGCCGCTCCAAGCTCGGGGTCGTCGTCAATGCGATCCCGCTCAATGAATGGTCGGAGGGCCGGCATCGCCCCGCCGTGGTGGTGTATCTGCGCGACCCGGACCGCAAGTCCGACGCCTCCACCGCCGTCCTGCGCCGCCTGTTCGATTTCACTCCGGCGGAAGCCGAGCTGGCGCTGCTGCTCAGCAGTGGCAAGACGCTGGACGAAGCGGCCGAGGTATTGGGCATCCGCAAAAACACCGTCCGCGCGCAACTGCGTTCGATTTTCTCCAAGACCGGCGTCACCCGCCAGACCGCCCTGGTGCACGTGCTGCTGAACAGCGTCATGACGCTGAACTGACCGGCATTGAAGCGCCGCGGCGCCCGCGTGCGGTGCTCGCGGCGGCGCCCGTTTACTCCAATCAGACGATGCGCGCCGGCCGCATATGGTTTGCAATGGCGCATGGCCCGCGCCTGCGCGCAGCCTACACCACCGGGACGGGCGCCATCGCGGCGCACGCCATCGTAACTTCGCAATGAATGCCCGCCGGCGCGGCGTCCAACGCGCCGAGCGGCGCCCACCGCGCCCCGCACCGGCGCACAGGAGACTAGCATGCCCACCCCACACCATCCGGACGCGTCCGACGCCAACACCACGGCCAAGAGCGTCGTCATCGTCACCGGCCCCGCCCTGATCGCGCTGATCCCCATGGCCGCGGCGCCCGCCATGCCGGCGATGGCCGCGCACTTCGCCCCCGGCGGCGATGGCGCGCTGTTCGCGCAACTGGTCATGACGATACCGGCCGTACTGCTGATATTAAGCGCCACCATCACCGGCATCGTCGCGGAACGGGTGGGCAGGCGCGCCGTGCTGTTGGCCGCGCTGGCGCTGTTCGCGGCGGCCGGCATGGCCGCGCTGCTGGCGCCAGGCGCCATCATGCTGATCGCCTCCCGGCTGTTGCTGGGCCTGGCTGGTGGCGCCATCCTGACCGTCTCGTTCTCGCTGGCCGGAGACTATCCGGAGGCGCAGCGCGAACGCATATTGGGCTTCGCGGGGGCGGCGGCGGCGGTGGCCGCCATGATCGCGCTCACCGCCGGCGGCGCCCTGGTCGACCGTTTCGGCTGGCGCGGACCGTTCGCGCTCTACGCTGCGAGCCTGCCCGTGCTGGCCCTCGCATGGGGCGCGGTCAGCGAAAGCCGCGCGGCGCGGCACGAGCATAGTTTGTTGAGTCCGCTTCGCCTGCTGTGGCCGTCGTATCTGCTGACCATCGTCCTGGTGATCGGCGTCTTCCTGCCGGGTATCCAGGGTCCGTTCCTGCTGCAGGCGGAAGGCATAGCCAGCGCCGCCACCCAGGGCGTGGTGATCGCCTCCTCGTCGCTGTCCGCGGCCATCGCCTCGGCCAGCTTCGGCTACTTGCGGCGCTACCTGAGCATCCAGGCGCTGACGCTGGTGACGGCGCTTTGCATGGGCGTCGGCGCATCGGCCATCTTCGCCTTGCACGGCGCACTGCCGATCGCCGTGTGCTTCGCGCTGATCGGCATAGGCGCGGGCCTGGTCGAGCCGGTCACGCTGTCGCTGGTGCTGGCGCGCGCGCCCAAGTCCATGCAGCCGCGCGCGGTCGGCCTGGTGCTCAGCGCCGTGTTCCTGGGACAGTTCCTCAATCCGCTGGTGCTGAACCCGATCCGGCAGTCGATGGGCACCGGCCACGCCTTCCTGGCCGCGGGCCTGATCCTGCTGGCCCTGGCCGGAGCCCTGGCCGTGGGCCATCTGCTCGCCGGCCCCAAGCCGGCACTAAGCGCGGACTAAACACAAGGCGGGCGCCGGGCCACGGCCGCCGGCCGGAAACACGAGCGAGCCGGCGAGCCGCTCCCGCCGCCCTTGCCCTGCTTGCCCTGCTTGCCCTACTTGTCCGACTTGTTGACGTTCGCGGCCGAGAGGAAGGCCGGCCGCTCCCCGCCGCCATGCACCAGCAAGTTGACCCCGCTGACGTAGCCGGCCTTGGCGGACGACACGTACACGCAGGCGTCGCCGATATCGCGCGGCGTGGCCAGGCGTCCCAGCGGAATGGTCTGGGCCACCGCCGCCAATCCGCTGGCGTCGCCGTAATGCAGGTCGGACTGCTCGGTATGCACCAGGCCCGGACTGACGGCGACCACGCGCACGGCCGGCGCCCACTCCACCGCCAGCGATTGCGTCAGGCTGACGATACCGGCCTTCGCCGCGCCGTAGGTCGCGCTGCCCGGCGATGGGCGGGAGGCGCTGACGCTTCCAACGAACACGATCGCGCCGCCGCCTTCCTGCCGCTGCATGATGGCGTTCGCCTGCAAGGCCATCAGCAGCGGCGAAGTCAGATTCAGCCTGATCATCCCCTCGTGAAACCGCGGCGAGGCGTCCGCCGCCAGCGCGTATGGCGTGCCGCCGGCATTGTTGACCAGCACATCGAGCCGGCCATGCGTCTCGATGATGGTCTTGAACAGGAGCTCGATGGCGTCCAGTTCCCGCAAATCGGCCCTGTGGAAGGTGGCGCCGCGCCCATCCACGCAAGGCAGCGTTTCGGGCTCGCCACGCCCGCAGATGACGACGGTCGCGCCCGCCGCCAGATAGCATTCCGAAATGCCCCGTCCCACGCCTTTTCCACCGCCCGTCACCAGTACCACCTTGCCGGCGTATTGCTTGTCATTGTCCACGTTGATTCTCCTCGGTTGTTGAATGAGCCTGCTCCCGAGCCTAGTGCAACGGCGTCCCGCTGTCGTCGTCTGAATGGACCACGACAGCGGGTTTTAGTCTGGATGGACGATGCTTCGCGAAGCGCTCTTACGCGAAGATGGCAGCCATCATCCCGCGGCCACGCGTTGCGCCGCCCAACTCCGAGGACCGACAATGGCAAGCATCCCCTCCCCCATCCCGATGGGCAAATTCGTCCACACCGCCGGCGGACTGGACATCCACTACCACGAGGCCGGGGACGGCCCGCCGGTGGTGTTCATTCACGGCAGCGGCCCCGGCGCCAGCGGCTACAGCAACTTCAAACTGAATTACCCCCGCTTCGCCGAACAGGGCTACCGCGTCATCGTGCCCGACCTGCCCGGCTACGGCCTGTCCTCCAAGCCGGAGGACGTCGAGTACGTGCTCGCCTTCTTCGTCTCCGCCCTGCGCGAATTCCTCGACCAACTGGGCATCGAACGCTGCGTGCTGCTGGGCAATTCACTGGGCGGCGCGATCGCGATGCAATACGCGCTGGACCATCCGCGGGCGGTGAGCAAGCTGATCCTGATGGCGCCCGGCGGCCTGGAGGAACGGGAGACCTACTTCCAGATGCGGGGCATCCAGGACATGGTGGCGTCCTTCGCCGGCGGCGCCATCGACACCGAGGGCATGCGCCATCTGCTCTCGCTGCTGCTGTACGACAAGGAGCTGATCGACGACGCGCTGCTGGCCGAGCGCGTCGGCGTGTGCGCGCTGCAGCCGCGCGGCGTGCTGTCCACCATGCGCGTACCCAACCTGAGCGAGCGCCTGGGCGAGATCACCTGCCCGGTGCTGGGTTTCTGGGGCATGAACGACCTCTTCTGCCCCCCGGGCGGCGCGCTGAAGGTGGCCCGGCAGTGCCCCAACGCCCGCTTTATGCTGGTCAACCAGTGCGGCCACTGGGTCATGGTGGAGCACCGCGCCATGTTCGACCGCAACTGCATTGACTTCCTCAACCACGACTGACCGAGACCCCGATGACCGCCAATATCTCCCCTGACCTGATCGCCGCGCTGGCCGACGAACTGTACGCGGCCCTGCGCGGCGGCGCCACGCTGGCGCCGCTGACCGAGCGCCACCCGCAAATCACCATCGACGACGCCTACCATGTCTCGCTGCGCATGCTGGAGCGGCGGCTCGCCGCCGGCGAACGCGTGATCGGCAAAAAGATCGGCGTCACCAGCGCGGCCGTCCAGCAAATGCTGAACGTGCACCAGCCGGATTTCGGCTTTCTCACCGACACCATGGCCTATCCGGACGGCGCGACCGTCAGCCTGCGCGCGGCCGGGCTGATACAGCCGCGCGCGGAAGGCGAGATCGCCTTCCTGCTGGGCCAGGACCTGAACGGCCCCGGCATCACCGCGCGTGATGTGCTGGCCGCCACCGAGGCCGTCATGCCCTGCTTCGAGATCGTCGATTCGCGCATCCGCGACTGGCGCATCCGCATCGAGGATACGGTGGCCGACAACGCATCGTGCGGCGTGTTCGTCATCGGCGAAACGCGCACCGATCCCCGCGCGCTGGACCTGGCCGCCGCCGAACTGGTCATGCGCCGCAACGGCGAGCGCATCTCCAGCGGCCTGGGCTCGGCCGTGCAGGGACATCCGGCGGAGGCGGTCGCCTGGCTGGCCAACACGCTGGGCCGTTTCGGCATCCCCTTCCGCAAGGGCGAACTGATCCTGTCCGGCTCGCTCGTGCCGCTGGCGCCGGCCGTCGCGGGCGACCATTTCGAGCTGAGCATCGCCGGCATGGGCGGCGCCTCCATCCGATTCTCCGAATAACCATCCCGCGTCACCACGAAAGTCGAAAATGAAGAAAATCAAATGCGCCTTGATCGGGCCCGGCAACATCGGCACCGATCTGCTCTACAAGTTGCAACGCAGCCCGGTGCTGGAACCGGTCTGGATGGTGGGCATCGATCCCCAGTCGGAAGGCCTGAAACGGGCCGAACAGATGGGACTGAAGGTGACCGCCGGCGGCGTCGACGGCCTGCTGCCGCATGTGCTGGAAGACGGTGTCCAGATCGCCTTCGACGCCACCTCGGCCTATGCGCACGCGGCCACCTCGGCCAAACTCAACGCGCTCGGCGTGCTGGTGATCGACTTGACGCCGGCCGCGATCGGCCCGTTCTGCGTGCCGCCGGTCAATCTTGCCGAGCTGCTCGGCAAGCGCGCCATGAACGTCAACATGGTCACCTGCGGCGGCCAGGCGACGATACCGATGGTGGCGGCGATCTCGCGCGTGCAGCCGGTCGGCTACGGCGAGATCGTGGCGTCCGTCTCCTCGCGCTCGGTGGGACCGGGCACCCGCAAGAACATCGACGAATTCACCCGCACCACCGCCGGCGCCATCGAAAAAGTCGGCGGCGCCAAAACCGGCAAGGCGATCATCGTCATCAATCCGGCCGAGCCGCCGCTGATCATGCGCGACACCATCCACTGCCTGACCGAGGACGAGCCGCGACGCGACGCCATCACCGACTCGGTGCACGCGATGATCAAGGAGGTGCAACGCTACGTTCCCGGCTACCGCCTGGTGAACGGGCCCGTGTTCGACGGCAAGCGCGTCTCGGTGTACATGGAGGTCGAGGGCCTGGGCGACTACTTGCCAACCTACGCCGGCAACCTGGACATCATGACCGCCGCCGCCGCGCGCACGGCCGAGATGTTCGCCGAACAGCTCATCAACGGAACCCTTTCACTCGAGCCCGCAGCGGCCTAAGGAAGCACCATGACCCAAGAACGAAAAAAAATCCTCGTCCATGACATGACCCTGCGCGACGGCATGCATCCCAAGCGCCACCAGATGTCGCTGGAACAGATGCGCAGCGTCGCCCAGGGGCTGGACCAGGCCGGCGTGCCGCTGATCGAGGTCACCCACGGCGACGGCCTGGGCGGCTCGTCCGTCAATTACGGCTTCCCGGCCCACTCGGACGAGGAATACCTGGGCGCGGTGATCCCGCTGATGAAGCAGGCCAAGGTGTCCGCCCTGCTGATCCCCGGCATCGGCACCATCGACCACCTGCTGATGGCGCGCGAGCTGGGCGTGCACACGATACGGGTCGCCACCCATTGCACCGAGGCCGACGTCTCGGAGCAGCATATCGGCCTGTCGCGCAAGCTGGGGCTGGACACCGTGGGCTTCCTGATGATGGCCCACATGAGCAGTCCGGAACAGATCCTGGACCAGGCCCGCCTGATGGAATCCTACGGCGCCAACTGCATCTACTGCACCGACTCGGCCGGCTACATGCTGCCGGAGGATGTGAAGGCGCGCATCGGCCTGCTGCGCGAGAAGTTGAAGCCTGAAACCGAACTTGGCTTCCACGGCCACCACAACATGGCGATGGGCGTGGCCAACTCCATCGTCGCGGTCGAGTATGGGGCCAACCGCATCGACGCGGCGGCGGCGGGACTGGGCGCCGGCGCCGGCAACACGCCGATGGAGGTGCTGGTGGCGGTGTGCGCCCGCATGGGCATAGAGACCGGCGTGGACGTGTTCAAGATCTCCGACGTGGCCGAGGATCTGGTGGTGCCGCTGATGGACCACGCGATCCGCATCGACCGCGACGCGCTCACGCTGGGCTATGCCGGCGTGTACTCGTCGTTCCTGCTGTTCGCCAAGCGCGCCGAGGCCAAGTACGGCGTGCCGGCGCGCGAACTGCTGCTTGAGCTGGGCCGGCGCGGCATGGTGGGGGGACAGGAGGACATGATCGAGGACACGGCGATGACGCTGGCGCGGGCGCGCGGCCTGATCGGCTAAGGAGGGAGGCCCATCCGGCCAGGCCGGATGGGTGTTGCTTCAGGAGCTACGGTAGCAGTCCGCGAACGCGGCGGTGAAACGGTCGAGTTCATCGGCCGGCAAGTGGTTGATGCCGGCCGCGAGCTTGCGTCCGCCACCGGTCGGATAGCGCCGGCAGAACGCGTCGGCCGCCACCTTGCCATCGGCCGGTACCCGCAGGCTGACCACGAAGCCGCCGGCCGCGTTGGGCGACAGCATGGCCAGCGCGCTGCCCGGCAGCGAACGCGCCAGCTCATTGGCGAACACGCCGCTGGCCCGCTTGGCCCAGGCGGCGTCCGGCAACAGCATCACGGTGGCCCCGGCTTCCTGCAACGCCGGCTTGAGCTGGCGGGCGCGCGCCATATCGGCGTTGTAGCCATCGCTCAGCGTGGCATAGGCGCCGGAATCGCGCGCAAAGGCGAGTGGATCCTCATAGGGCAGGATCAGCCCGGCCAGCGCGTGCGGATCGATATGGAGATCGGCGATGCTCTCGCCGTAGGCGTTGTAGTTCAGGTAGGTGCCCAGGTCGCGCAGCGTGGCCGTGGCCTGCTGGTCCAGTCCCGCCTCGGCCGCCATCGCCGCGCCCACTTTCGGCAGGCTGTCGCCGTAGGCGGCGGCGATGGCCCACTTGCGGTGGCGCCCGCCCAGATGGCGGTCGACCAGGATAGCGGTGCACACGTCCGGCGCCTCGTCGATATACGAGGTGAAGTGGGGTGATTCCGGCAGCGCGCCGCTGAAATGGTGGTCGAAATAGCGCACGCCTGCGCCGCGCGCCAGCAGGCCGTCCAGGGCTTCGCGGTTCTGGTCCAGCGAAATGTCCAGCACCGTCACCTGGTCACCCTCGCCGGCCGGCACGCGCGCCAGCAAGGCGATGTCGCGCTTCACGCCCGTGATCAGACGGGTCTCGGCCAGGGCGCCGGCATCGGCCAGCCGCAACTGCTGCAGCGCGCACAAGCCGTCGGCGTCGCCGTTAAAGGCATAGAAATGGGTCATGGAAGTCGCACCTCCGCTTTCACGCCGCGCGCCGCGCAGCGTGCAGCGCCTCGGCGCGCTGTTTGACGCCCAGCGCCACCGCGTCGAAGCTGTGCTTGACCCAGGCCCCGAAGTTCTTGGTGATCTCGTCCGCATTGACGCCCAGGAAGATGTCCGTGGTGACGTAGGAACTGCGTTCCGGCCCCAGCGCTTCCACATACTGGTCGCGCCGCGCCGCGTCCTTGGATTCCGCCGTGGGCCGCTGCTCCCACGACAGCAGGCGCTCCGGCTCCACCGCGGCGATGTATTCGACGATGCGCAGGTTCTCGCCCGGCGTGGCCGGATTCGGTACGTACAGGTCCACCGGCGCGCCGACCACCAGCGATGACTCGACCCGCACCGTGAACGGGTTCCACTCGTGGTAACGCGGCAGGTCCACCAGCACCTGCCACACCAGCGACGCCGGGGCGTCGATCTCGACCTTGATCGAGGTGATGATATTTTCCGCTTTGCTCATTTGATCGCTCCCAATCTCACAACATGAATTCGCCGCCGTTGACGTCCAGCGCGGCACCGGTGACCGCGCGCGCGTAGTCCGACACCATGAACAGGGCGGCGCGCGCGCATTCGTCGTCGGTGGGGATGTATCCCAAGGGGATATTGGCGGCCACCCGCGCCACCACTTCCTCCTCGCTGACGCCCTGGGCCGCCGCCATGTGCGGAATGAAGCCCTGTACCGGCGCGCCCCACATCCAGCCCATCAACACGCTGTTGACGCGAATGCCGTGCTGGCCCAGTTCCTTCGCCAGGTATTTCACGGCGGTGGCCAGCGCGCCCTTGGAGCAGGCGTAGGCCGCCTGGCCCGGCAAGGCCTTCCTGATCACCATGCTGTTGATCATGGCGATCGCGCCGCCGGTCGCCTTCATGTGCGGCACGACCGCCTGGGTCAGCTGCATGGTGCCGAACAGATTGGTCTCGAACACGCCACGCCAGCCAGCCAGATCGGCCGATTCAACCGCCTCGGTCACGTTGCCCGCCGTGTAGGCGCTGTTGACCAGCGCGTCGATGCGGCCGAAATGCCGCATCGTCTCCTCCACCAGGCGCCGGCACTGGTCGGCCTGGCCGATGTCGGTGGCCACCTTCAGCACCCTGCATTCATTGCCCACGGCGCGGATGCGCGCCTCGGCGTCGTCCAGCTTGTCGGCGCCCCGCGCGGCCAGCACGACGGCCCGCGCGCCCTCGCGCGCCGCCTCCACCGCCAGCTTCACACCGAGTCCCGGCCCGATGCCCGAAATGATCACTATTTTGTCCTTGAGCAGCATGTCTCCTCCTTGTGGTTATCTATCGCGTTCAGGCGGCCGCGCCGGCCTGACGGGGCAGGATGTAGCGCGCGCGGTAGCCCGCGAAGTCGCGCTCCAGGCCCGCCAGCGTGAGGCCCATTTTTTCGATCGAATACTGGTGCGCGGCGCGTTGGTCGCGGCGGCTCAGCTCCATCCAGTCCAGCATGCGCTGGCGCACCTCGCTCCCCAGTTCCATGCCCAGGAAGGGGTAGACCGACTCGGCCACCTCGATCGGCTTGGTCACCGCGTCCAGGTACCAGACGTCGAGGAAGCGCGCGGCCGGCATGCCGTCGCGGAAAGCCATCGAGTTGCGCATGCCGGCGGCGAATTTGTCCGCCCACAGGCGTCCGGCCTTGGCCGGATCGGCCACGTCGCTGTAGACGCGCCAGATGGTGTAGGCGAAGCTGCCCATGGACGGAATGGTTTGCAGCGGGTCGCGGTGGGTCTGGATCACCTGCACATCGGGGAACACCTTGAACAGGGTGGGCATGGCGTGCACATGGTGCGGGCTCTTCAGGATCCAGCGCTGCGCCACCTCCCCGCGCTGGCGCTTTTGCCATTGCAGGAACTGGAGCTGGCGCTTCAGGTAGGCATAGGCGGGGGTCTGGTCCTGCCGGCCCAGCCAGGCGACGTAGCCGGGCAGATTGGCGTAGGCGTCCATCGCGCTCAGGAAGGAGTGCTCCATCAGGATCACTTCCTCGTCGGGCAACTCGGCATCGAGCGGATGCATGGCCAGCAGCTCCGGCATGGCCTGGATCATCATGCCGACCTCGGTCTTGGCGGCCGCGATGCGTGGATCGGGCGCGTCCGGCGCGGCGCCGGGGAACGGCGACGGGAAACGCACCTCCCAGTAGTTCGCCGTGTAAAAGCGGGGGTCGCGCGCCAGGATGCGGTGCAGCATGGTGGTGCCGGTGCGCGGCAGGCCGACGATGACGACCGGCCTTTCGATGGCCTCGTTCAATATCTCGGGGTGGCGCGCGCAATAGGCCTCGAGCGTGAGCCGGTTGCACAGGCTTTCGACGATGCGCTCGGCGAACAGGGCACGTCCGGCGTCGGACAGTTGCGCCTCCTCGTTGACCGAGCGCAGCAGCACTTCCAGCCCGGCGCGGAAGCTGGGATCCCCGAATTCGGCGAGGCCCGCGCTGCGGCGGCTCGCTTCGGCCAACAGGGCCTGTGATTCCAACGCGACTGATTGCTTATCCATGGTGTGTATTTCCTTTGAGTTCCGTGAGTTTCACTACCCGGCACAGCGGGTGCACCTGTTCCGGCGCGCCTATCCAGCGGAAGCACATGGTGCCGACGCGATGTCCGGCCGTCTCCAACCAGTTCGGCAGGCCGGGATCGGCGTGCGCCAGTACCAGCGTCAGGCTGCCATCCGGGTTGAGGACGGCGCTATGCTTGTTGAGACAAATATCGAAATAGCGGTAGTCCAGCGACTCCATCCAATAGTTGTTGACTTGTATGTTCCAGTAGTCGCAGTCGGGGATGCGCGCCACCTCGATCAGTAGCGCCTCGTCCTCCTCCAGCGACCAGAACGAATGGTAGAAAAACACGTTGGGATCGCCGCCGGCGGCGCGGCAGACCATCTGGTCGGCGGGCGGCAATGCGTTGGCGTGCCGCTGAAAGCCCTGGGCCCAGTCGGCGAACAGGCGCGCCGTGTTTTCGACAAAGTGCGCCGCCTTCAATAAATTGTCCGCCAGCCGCGCCGGCGCCAGCGCGGCCGGGCGGGCGCCGGCGTCGATGCGTTCAATGCGCAGCCGGGCCGGTTGCTCGGCGCGGCGGTCCAGGAAGGTCTGGCGTATCAGCAGTTGGCTGGTATCGGCCGCCAACGGCAGCCAGTTGCCCGCGTGGGGGCGCGCGCTCAAAATCAGTTCGAAGCTGCCGTCCGCCTCGAAACGCATGCGGTGCGCGTCGATGAAGCCGGTCGGCTCCAGCTTGCCGTTGCTGTCGTAGCCGCCCGACTTGGTGCTGAAGTTCAGATAGGCCACGCTGCCACGCTGGCCCATCACCCGGTACTCGCGCGCACCGCTGATGCGGGCGACCTGGTACAGGTTGTCGGGATTGTCGGCGCCGATCTTGGCGGTCTCGTGCGAGGGCACGATGAATACCGGGAAGTCCGGATCGCCGGACTCGACATACATTTCCAGGCCGATGCGCAGCAGCCGGCTGAGGTAACGGTAGCCCTCGGCCCGGCTGAAGGCGTCCGAAGGCGCCTCCGGCCGCGTGATCTGCGCGCCGGCGCGTTTGACGATGTCGCCGAACCGTTCCCACGCGCGGCCGACGTCGTCCCCGGGCATTGCGCTGTCGTCCATGGTTGCCTTCCTTAGCCTAGTCGATGATGGAATAGCCGCCGTCCACCACCAGCGTATGGCCGGTGATGAAGCTGGCCGCCGACGAACACAGGAACAGGATGGGCGCGGCCATCTCCTCCGGCCTGGCCCAGCGTCCCAGCGGGGTTTTCGCGTTGACCTGGGCCGCGATGGCGGGATCCTCGGCGTAGCGCGCCGTCATCGCCGTCGGCGTCGAACCGGCGGCGATCGCGTTGACGCGGATGCCGTCCGCCGCCCAGCCGGCGGCGAGCGACATTGTCAGCTGCACCACGCCGGCCTTGGCCGCGCCGTAACCCGGCAGGTGCGGACTGCCGAAGATGGACATCATCGACGCCAGATTGACGATGCTGGCGCCGCCCGGCAGAGCGCTGCCGCGCAGGCGCCCGTGCAAGCCCTCGCTCACCGCGTGCACCGCGTTCAGGTTGACCCTCACACACTCGGCGAAGCTGGCCGACGGCATCACATGGCCGGCGTTGTTGACGAGGATGTCGACCTCGCCCACCGCGTCGACGAAGCGCGCGATCGAATCGTCGCACTCCAGCCGCAACGGCAGGTAGCGCCAGGCCGCGTCGCAACCGTCGTAAGCGGCGATGTCCGGGCGGGTGCCGCTGACCGTCACCCGGGCGCCGGCCGCGGCGAACGCTTGCGCGGTCGCGCGGCCGATGCCGCTGGTGCCGCCGGTGACCACCACCCTCGCACCGTCAAAGTCGAACCTTGCTGCGCTGTTCATTTACTCTCCTTTCACTGAGGCCCCGCCACGCGACGGGGCCATTCCGGCGCTAGCGCTCCAGCACGCCCGCCTCGACCAGCCGCGCGATGATCAGCTCGGCCGCCTGCTCGGGTGTCTTGTCGGTGGTGTCGATGCGGATCTCCGGGTTTTCCGGCGCCTCGTACGGCGAGTCGATGCCCGTGAAATTCTTCAGCTCACCGCGCCGCGCCTTGCGGTACAGCCCCTTCGGATCGCGCTGCTCGGCCACGCCGATCGGCGTGTCCACGAAGACCTCGAAGAACTCGTCGGCCGCCACCAGGTCGCGCGACATCTTGCGTTCGGAACGGAACGGCGAGATGAAGGACACCAGCGTGACCAGGCCCGCATCCACCATCAGGCGCGCCACCTCGCCGACCCGGCGGATGTTCTCGACCCGGTCCTCCTCGGAGAAGCCGAGATCCTTGTTCAGGCCATGGCGCACATTGTCGCCATCGAGCAGATAGGTGTGTTTGCCCAGCGCGTGCAGGCGCTTCTCGACCATGTTGGCGATGGTCGACTTGCCGGCGCCGGACAGGCCGGTGAACCACAGCACGCAGGGCTTCTGCGCCTTCAGCGTGGCATGCGCCTGCTTGTTGACGTCGATGGCTTGCCAATGGATATTCTGCGAGCGGCGCAACGCGAAGTGCAGCAGGCCGGCGCCCACCGTGCTGTTGGTCAGGCGGTCGATCAGGATGAAGCCGCCCGTGTCGCGGTTCTCTTTGTAGGGGTCGAAGGCGATCGCCTGGTCCAGATTGAGGTTGCAGACGCCGATCTCGTTCAGCTCCAGCTTTTTCGCCGCCAGGTGCTCGAGCGTGTTGACGTTGACCTTGTACTTGGGCGGCGCGCTGTTGACGGTAACGGTCTTGGTGCCGATCTTGAGCAGGTAGGGGCGGCCGGGAATCATCGCTTCCTCCGCCATCCAGACGATGGTGGATTCGAACTGGTCCGCCACACCGGCCGGCGCCTCCACCGTGGCCAGGATGTCGCCCCGGCTGATGTCGATCTCGTCGGTCAGCGTCAGCGTCACCGCCTGGCCGCTGGCGGCGGTCTCCAGGTCGCCATCCTGCGTGACGATGCGCGCCACATTGCTTTCGCGGCCCGACGGCAGTACGCGCAGGCGGTCGCCCAGCTTGACGCCGCCGCCGACGATGGTGCCGGAATAACCGCGGAAGTCGAGGTTCGGCCGGTTGACCCATTGCACCGGGAAGCGGAACGGCCCGCTTTGCTCGGCGCCCTCGGCCACTTCCACCGATTCCAGGTGCCCCATCAGGGTCGGGCCGTGGTACCAGGGCGTGTTGGCGCTGTGCTCGGTGATATTGTCGCCCCTCAGCGCGGACATCGGGATCGACACGATGTTGTCCAGCCCCAGTTGCGCGGCGAAGGCGCGGTACTCGGCGTCGATGCGCTCGAACACTTCCTGCGAATAGTCCACCATGTCCAGCTTGTTAATCGCCAGCACCACGTGGCGGATGCCGATCAGCGACACCAGGTAGCTGTGGCGCCGGGTCTGCGTCAGCACGCCCTTGCGGCCATCGATCAGGATCACCGCCACGTCCGCCGTGGAGGCGCCGGTGAACATGTTGCGCGTGTACTGTTCGTGGCCAGGCGTGTCGGCCACGATGAACTTGCGCTTGTCGGTCGAGAAGAAGCGGTAGGCGACGTCGATGGTGATGCCCTGCTCGCGCTCGGCGGACAGGCCGTCCACCAGCAAGGCGAAATCGAGATCGCCGCCTTGCGTGCCGACCTTTTTCGAATCGGCCTCCAGTTGGCTGAGCTGGTCCTCGAACAGCATCTTCGATTCGTACAGCAGGCGCCCGATCAGGGTGCTCTTGCCGTCGTCGACGCTGCCGCAAGTGATGAAGCGCAGCATGCTCTTCTTTTCATGGGAATGCAGGTATTGCACGATGTCATCGGCAATCATGTCGGAAACGTGTGCCATTAGAAATAGCCCTCCTGTTTTTTCTTTTCCATCGATCCGACCGAATCGTGGTCGATCACGCGGCCCTGGCGTTCGGAGGTGCGGGCCAGCAGCATCTCCTGGATGATCGCCGTCAGATTGTCGGCCTCGCTTTCGACCGCGCCCGTCAGCGGGTAGCAGCCCAGCGTGCGGAAGCGCACCTTCTTCATCCGCGGCACCTCGCCCGGCTTGAGCGGCATGCGCTCGTCGTCGACCATGATCAGCACGCCGTCACGTTCCACCACCGGGCGCTCCTTGGCGAAGTACAGCGGCACGATGGGCACGTTGTTGAGGTAGATGTATTGCCAGATGTCCAGCTCGGTCCAGTTCGAAATCGGGAACACGCGGATGCTCTCGCCCGGGTTCTTGCGGGCGTTATAGACGCGCCACAGCTCAGGCCGCTGCATCTTGGGATCCCAGCGGTGCTGCGCCGAGCGGATCGAGAAAATGCGTTCCTTGGCGCGCGACTTTTCCTCGTCGCGGCGGGCCCCGCCGAAGGCGGCGTCGAAGCCGTGCTTGTCCAGGGCCTGCTTGAGCCCCTCGGTTTTCCAGATGTCGGTGTGGATGGCCGAACCGTGCGTGAACGGATTGATCCCCTTCTCGACGCCCTCGGGATTGATATGGACCAGCAGGTCCATTCCAAGCTTGTCGGCCATCTGGTCGCGGAAGGCGATCATCTCGCGGAACTTCCAGGTGGTGTCGACGTGCAGCAGCTTGAACGGCGGTTTGGACGGGTAGAACGCTTTCATCGCCAGGTGCAGCATGACCGCGCTGTCCTTGCCGATGGAATACAGCATCACCGGATTTTCGCATTCAGCGACGACCTCGCGCATGATCTGAATGCTCTCCGCTTCGAGACGCTGAAGGTGTGTCAACATTATCCTTCTCCTTTATTGATGGCATGCCGGACGATCGTGGAACTCCACGGGGGCGGCAACTCCGCCCTTTCATCAAACCCGTGCTGCATTGGTCCCCAAGGTACTAGACGCGCCGTCGCGCAGTCATCGTCCAACTGGATTAAGACTTTTCGGCGCGCGGCCGCCTCCGCGTTTTTAGTCTGAAGAGACGATGCGAAAAATGGGGCATCGGGCTTATAGTTGGAACGAAGCTGGCGCCGAAACGCCGATGCGCAGCGCAACCAACCCACCTAAAGGACAACCATGAAAATCGGTATTCCCGCCGAATCGAGACAGGGAGAAACCCGTGTCGCGGCGACGCCCGAGACGGTCAAAAAACTCGCGGCCAAACATGCGATCCTCGTGCAGTCGGGCGCCGGCCTGGCGGCATCGGTCAGCGACGAGGCGTACGCCGCGGCCGGCGCCACCATCGCCAGCGCGGCCGAGGCCTACGGCGCCGACGTGGTGCTGAAGGTCCGTGCGCCCAACGCCGAGGAACGCGCGCTGATCAAGCCGGGAACGGTGGTCATCGGCATGCTGAACCCCTTCGACGCGGACAACAACGCGGCCATGGCCGCCGCCGGGCTGCAGGCCTTCGCGCTGGAGGCCGTGCCGCGCATCACGCGCGCGCAGTCGATGGACGTGCTGTCCTCGCAGGCCAACATCGCCGGCTACAAGGCGGTGATGGTGGGCGCCAACACCTACCAGCGCTTCATGCCGATGCTGATGACGGCGGCCGGCACCGTGAAAGCGGCGCGCGTGCTGATCATGGGCGTGGGCGTGGCGGGCCTGCAGGCCATCGCGACGGCCAAGCGCCTGGGCGCGGTGATCGAGGCGTCCGACGTGCGCCCGCCCGTCAAGGAGCAGGTGGAGTCGCTGGGCGCCAAGTTCATCGACGTGCCCTTCCTGACCGACGAGGAGAAAGAGATCGCCAAGGGCGTGGGCGGCTACGCCCGCCCGATGCCGGCGGACTGGATGAAGCGCCAGGCCGAACTGGTGCACGAGCGCGCCAAGCTGGCCGACATCGTCATCACCACCGCGCTGATCCCGGGCCGTCCCGCGCCCGTGTTGATCTCCGAGGA
>NZ_FPBO01000077.1 GCF_900116645.1 Pseudoduganella namucuonensis
CGGCTTCGAGGTGTGCCGCCGCCTGAAGGACGGCGGCGGGCCGGCCGCCGCCGTGCCGGTGATCTTCATGACCGCGCTCGGCGGCACGGCCGACATGGTGGCCGGCTTCCGCGCCGGCGCGGTCGACTACGTGACCAAGCCGCTGCGGGCCGAGGAGGTGCTGGCGCGGGTGACCACGCACTTGCGCCTGGCCGCGATGCAGGCCAGGCTGGCCAGCCAGAACGCGCTGCTGCTGGCCGAGAACCGGGAACGGCGCGAGGCCGAACGGGCGCTGCGGCAATACCGCGACGACCTGGAGCGGCAGGTGGCGGCGCGCACCGCCGAGCTGCGCGAACTGGGCGCGCACCGGGAAGGCGCGCGCGAGGAAGAGCGGCGGCGCATCGCCCGCGAACTGCACGACGAGCTGGGACAGGCGCTGACCGCGCTGCGCATGCAGGCGGCGCTGCTGCGGGTGCGCTTCGGCGCCGAGGTGCCGGGCTTGAACGAACAGGTGCGCAACATGACGGAGCTGGTCGACCGCGCCATCGGCGTGGTGCGCAACGTGGCCACCACGCTGCGGCCGACGGTGCTGGACCTGGGCATCGGTTCGGCGCTGGAATGGCTGGTGGACGAATTCCAGAAGCACAGCGGCATCGATTGCCGCCTGACCCTGGCGCTGGAGGAGGAGGAGCTGAACGAGGAGCAAGCCATCGCGGTGTTCCGCATCGTGCAGGAATCGCTGACCAATATCGCGCGCCACGCCGGCGCCAGCGAGGCCGCCGTCACGCTGCGCTGCGCGGCGCGCCAGTGCGCGGTGCAGGTGGACGACGACGGCCGCGGCTTCGACCCGGCGCGGGTGCCGCCGCACTCCTTCGGCCTGCTGGGCATGCGCGAACGGGTGCTGAGCCTGGACGGCCGGGTCACGGTGGACAGCCGGCCTGGCGGCCGCACCCGCATCGCCGCGACGCTGCCGCTGCCGCCCGCATGAGCGCCCACGCCGCGCGCGCCGCGCGCCGTTGGCTGGCGGCCCTGCTGCCGGCCCTGCCGCTGCTGCTGGGCGCGCCGCCCGGCGCCGCGGCGGCGCAGCCCGAGCGCTGGTCGCAACTGGCGCAGCCCGTGTTCCAGAGCCTGGGCGCGCATGGCGGCCTGCCCAATCCCATCGTCACGGTCGTCAACCAGGACGACCAGGGTTTCCTGTGGGCGGGCACCCAGGGCGGCCTGTCGCGCTGGGACGGCTATCGCTTCCGCAACTACACGGCCGCGCCGGACGACGCCCGCGCGCTGCCCGACAATTACGTCACGGTCCTGCACAAGGACCGCGGCGGCCGCCTGTGGGTGGGCATGGCGAGCGGCGGGCTGGCCCGCTACGCGCCCGAACACGACGGCTTCGTCGGCTACAACCAGAAGAACGCCGGGCTGTCCAGCGGGGGCGTGCTGGCGATCGCGGACGACGGCGCCGGCGGCCTGTGGATAGGCACCGATAGCGGCCTGGACCATATGACAGGGGCGGCCGATCCGGCGCGCGCCGGCATCACCCATTTCCGCCACGCCGACGGCGACGCCGCCAGCCTGCCGGCCGACATCGTCAAGTCCCTGTGCCTGGACGCGCGCGGCACGCTGTGGATAGGCACGCCGAACGGCCTGGCGCGGCGCGATCCGAAGGGGGGCGGTTTCATCCACGTGCCCCTGCCGGCGCGCGGCACCTGGGCGCCCGGCGTGGAGGTTCTGTTCATGGACGGCGCCGGCCAGTTGTGGATCGGCACCTCGGGTTCCGGCGTCTTCGTGCTGGACCCCGCCACCGGCAAGGCCGGGCGCTACGCGGCCGGCGCCGAGGCCGCCGAATTGATGCGGCGCGAAAACGTCAGCGGCATCGCCGAACCGGTGCCGGGCCAGATCTGGATCAGCTCCTACGGCGGCGGCGTCGCCGCCGTCGACCGGGCCAGCGGCCTGACGCGGCATTTCACCCACGACGCGGCGGCGCCGGCGGGCTTGCCCAGCGGCATAGTGCACGGCGTGTTCGGCGACCGCGCGGGCACGCTGTGGCTGGCGACGGCCGCCGGCCTGGGCCGGCATCAGCCGTCCCGGGCCGCCGCGTCGCTGGGGCCGCGGCGCGACGGCCAGCCCGGCCTGTCCGACGGCGACGCCATGTCGCTGGCGGAGACGTCCGGCGGCCAGTTGTGGGTCGGCTTCGCGCGCCGCGGCGCCGACCTGGTCGATCCGGCCCGCGCGGCGGTGGCGCCGTGGCGTCCCGCCGGCGGCGGGCGCGCCGACGCGCCGCTGCATCGCAGCAACATCACCGCGCTGCTGGCCGACGCGGGCGGCGTGGTCTGGCTGGCGACGCCGACCGGCCTGTATCGCGCGGACCAGTTCGGCGGGCGCGCGGCGCCGGTGGCCGCGCCCTGGCTGGACAACCGGCTGTACGTGCGCGCGCTGGCCAGGACCGGGGACACGCTGTGGATAGGCACCTCCACCGCCGGCCTGTTCCAGGCGCGCGTCGACGCCGGCGGCGGCCTGGAAAAAGTCCGGCAGGTGACGACGGGCCTGACGGGCCAGGATGTCACCGCGCTGCGGGCCGGGCCGTCCGGCGCCCTGTGGGTGGGCACCACCAGCGGCTTGAACCGGCTGGACATCGCCAGCGGCGCCGTGCTCGAGCGCATCGGCGGCGACCGCTCGGATCCGGCCTCGCTGTCCAGCCCCTACGTCACCGCCCTGCACTTCGACCGCCGCGGCCGGCTGTGGGTCGGCAACGACGGCGGCATCGACGTGATGCGGGACGGCGGGGAGGGCGGCGCGGCGCGGCGCTTCCACCGCCTGGGCGGCGCGCAGGGCCTGCCCAACACCAACGTCGGCACGCTGCTGGAGGATGGCCAGGGCAGGGTCTGGACCAGCACCGACGACGGCCTCGCCGTCATCGACCCGCGGACCTTCGCGATCGGCGCGCTGGGGCGGCCGGACGGCGCGCTGTACTCGCCCTACTGGGTCGGCGCCGGGGTCGCCACCGCCAGTGGCGAACTGGTGTTCGGCGGCACCGGCGGCGTGACCGTGGTGCGGCCGGAGCGCCACCGGCCCTGGGACCTGCGGCCGCCGGTGGTGCTCACGGAGATAAGGCTGGGCGGCAAGCCGGTGGCGCCGGGCCGCCACGGCGGCGCCGCCGCCGCGCCGCTGGTGGTGCCGGCGGACGCCAACAGCTTCGCGGTGGAGTTCGCGGCGCTGGACTTCACGGCGCCCGAGCTGAACCGCTACGCCTACCGCCTGGAAGGCTACGACCGCGACTGGACCGCCGTCGACGCCGCGCACCGCACGGCGTCCTACACCAACCTGCCGCCCGGCGACTACCGCCTGCTGATACGGGGCAGCAACCGGGCGGGCGTGTGGAACGAGCGGGCCTTGCCGCTGGCCGTCACGGTGTCGCCGTGGTGGTGGCAGACATGGTGGTTCCGCGCCGCCGCCGCGCTGCTGGCCGCCGGCCTGCTGCACGGCGCCTACCGGCTGCGGACCTGGAAACTGGCGGCGCAGCGCACCGCGCTCGAGCGCGAGGTGGCGGCGCGCACGGCCGAGGTGTTGCAGCAAAAAGCCGTGGCCGAGCGGCGCCACCGGGAGGCCAGCGAGCGCAACGCGGAACTGGCGACGGTCAACGCGGTGGCGCACATCCTGGCCGGCAAGCTGGACCTCGACAAGCTGATCGCGCAGGCCGGCGACCAGGTGCACCGCCTGTTCCACGCCGACACCACCCGCATCGCCCTGGCGGACCCCGACGGCGGCGCGCCGCGCTTCCCCTACGCCGCCGGCGAGGGGGCGGACGACGGCCTGAGCGCCGGGGCCATCGCCAGCGGGCGGGGCGAGTTGTCGGCGCGCGGCGCGCGCTCGCGCCTGTGCGTGCCCATCGTCGCCAACGGCGTGGCGCGCGGCGCGCTGTCGGTGCAGCGCGCCGCCGCGGCCGGCCCCTACCAGGCCAGCGACCAGCGCGTGCTGGAGACCATCGCCGCCCACATCGGCGCGGCGCTGCAAAGCGCGCTGCTGTTCCAGCAGGCCGAGTCGGCGCGCGCCAGGGCGGAGGAGGCGACGCAGGCCAAATCGATGTTCCTGGCCAATATGAGCCACGAGATCCGCACGCCGATGAACGCGGTGATCGGCCTGTCGCACCTGGCCCTGAACACCGAGTCGCCGTTCCGGCAGCGCGACTACATGCAGAAAATCCACAACGCCGGCAACTCGCTGCTGGGCATCATCAGCGGCATCCTGGATTTCTCCAAGATCGAGGCCGGCAAGCTCGACATCGAGAGCGCCGACTTCGACCTGGACGAGCTGCTCGCCCACGTGGCCGCCGTGTGCGGCGGCGGCACCGGCGGCAAGGCGCTGGAATGCAATTTCGAGGTGCCGGCCGGCGTGCCGCGCGGCCTGCGCGGCGACGCGCTGCGCCTGGGGCAGGTGCTGATCAATCTGCTCAACAACGCGCTCAAGTTCACCGAACGGGGCGAGGTCGCGCTGACGGTGCGCGTGCTCGACGAGCGGGCCGGGCGGGCGCGGCTGGAGTTCGGCGTGCGCGACACCGGCATCGGCATGGCGCCCGAACAGATGGGCCGGCTGTTCCAGGCGTTCACCCAGGCCGACGGTTCGGCCTCCCGCAAATACGGCGGCACCGGCCTGGGACTGAGCATCAGCAAGAGCCTGGTCGATCTGATGGGCGGCGCGATACGGGTTGACAGCCAGGCCGGCGCCGGCAGCCGTTTCAGCGTCGACCTGTGGCTCGAGCTCGCCGGCGGGCCGGCGCCGGAGCGCTCCCCGCCGGCGGCGCTGCGCGGCCGGCGCGTGCTGGTGGCCGACGACAACGCCACCGCGCGCGCGGCGCTGCTGGGCATGCTCGCCAGCCTGGGGCTGGACGCCGCCGCCGCCGCCGACGCGGCCGGGGCCGAGTCGCTGCTGCGGGCCGGCCCGCCCTTCGACCTGCTGCTGGCCGACGCCGACCTGCCGGAGCTGGGCGGCGCGGAGGCGCCGCCGCGGCTCGCGCTGCTGGCCAACCCGGGCGCGGACGGCCCGCCCGGCGGCGAGGCCTTCCTGGTCAAGCCCGTGACCCGGGCCGCGCTGGCCGACGCGCTGTCGCGGCTGTTCGATCCGGCGGCGCGCGGCGGCGCGGCCGGCCGGCGGCGGCGCGCGCCCCGGTTCGGCGGCGCGCGGATACTGCTGGTCGAGGACAACGAGATCAACCAGGAGATCGCCACCGGCCTGCTGCGGGCCTGCGGCGTCGAGGTCGACATCGCCGCCAACGGCCGCGTGGCCATCGAGCGGCTGCGCGCGCAGGCGGACGGGGCGGACCCGAACCCCTACCGGCTGGTCTTGATGGACTTGCACATGCCGGAGCTGGACGGCCATGCCGCCACCCTGCGCCTGCGCCAGGACAGCCGCTTCGACGGGCTGCCCATCGTCGCCATGACCGCCAGCGCCCTGCCGGAGGAGCGCCAGCGCTGCAAGGAAGAGGGCTTCGACGGCCATCTCGGCAAGCCCTTGATACCGGCCGAGCTGCAGCGCCTGCTGCGGCAATACCTGCCCGCCGCCGCGCCGGCCGAGGGCGGCGGGGACGGCGAGGACGGCGAGAGCGGCGAGAGCGGCGAGGATGGCGAGGATGGCGAGGATGGCGAGGACGGCGAGGACGGCGAGGACGGCGAGGACGGCGCGGCGGCGCCGGGCGCGGTGCCGGGCCTGGACCTGGCCCACGCGCGCCGGGCGGCCGGCGGCGAGGCGCAGCTGCTCAAGGTGCTGGGCCTGTTCCGGCGCGACGAGCGCGACGCCGCCGCCCGGATCGGCGCGGCGCTCGGGCTGCGCGATTACGCGGCGGCGGAGCGGCACGCGCACACGCTGCGCGGCCTGGCCGAAAGCCTGGGCGCGGCGCCGGTGGCGCGGCTGGCCGGCGAGCTGGAGCGCGAGGCGCGGCGGCGCCCCGAGCCGGGCGCCACCGCCGCCGCTCTCGACGCCCTGGAGGCGGCGCTGGCGGCCCTGTGCGAGAGCCTGGACCGCTTCCTGCCGGCGCGGGCCGTCGCCGCCGGCCGGGCCGCGCGCCCGCCCGAGGCCTGGCTGGGCGACCTGCGGCGGCTGGCCGAACTCATGCGCGCCAACGATGGCGAGGCGCTCGCCCTGTTCGCCTCCCGCGCCGAGGAATTCACGGCCAGTTTCGGGGTGTGGGACGGCGAGGCCATACAGCGCAGCCTGGACAAGCAGGATTACGAGGGCGCCCACGCCGCCCTGCGCTGGGTGGCGCACAAGCACGAACTGGTTTTGTGACGGCCCCATCCCCGCGCGCCGCCGGGCAACGACGTAGGGAATTTCCTACCAGAGAACCGGGATTGGACTACGGACGAGTCGGGAAGTTCTGATGGGAAACAGGTATTTCCAACGGCATAATCGCGAGTCATCCGTGTGCGCCGCGTGTCCGTGGGGATCGGGCGCCATCGTGAGCGAGTGCGGGGCAAGGCATGGGAGAGAGGCGATCGCCGGGGGCGTTAGCGGGGCCGCGCGGCGGCGCCTGGCTGCTCGCGGCCGGTTGCTGCTGGCTCGCGGCGGCCGGCGCGCAGCCGCCGCAGCCGCCGCAGCTGCAGCAGTGGCGCGAGGAGCTGTCGCGGGCGCACGTGCTGGTCGAGCGCGACGCCCCGGCCGCGCACGCACTGGCGCGGCGCCTGCGGGCGGCACCGGCCGACGCCAGCGGCGCCGATCGCACCCGCGCCCTGAACCTGTTGGCGCGCACGGAATTGATGCTGGCGCACAGCGACGCCGCCAGCGCCCTGGCCGAACGCGCGCTGGAGCAGGCGCGCCAGCAAGGCGACCGCGTCGGCCAGGCCGAGGCCGACATGGTGCTGGCCTTGAGCACGGTGGCCCAGGGCCGCATCGACCGGCTGGTCAGCGCCACCACCCATGCGGTCAAAATCCTCGACGGCGTGGCCCGGCCGGAGCTGCTGTCGGAGGCGATGTTGCGCGCCGCCATGACGTACAGCAGGCTGGGCAAGCTCGACGACTCGGTGGCCATCTGCGTGCAAGCGATGGAGATCGCCCGCGTCAGCGCCTTGCCGCGCGCGCTGGCCTTCGGCCACCAGTGCATGGCGATTTCATTCGCCCAAAGCGACAACGGCGCCGAGGCGATGCGCCATTACGTCGCCATGGCCGACGCCGCGCGCGCCGACGGCTCGAAAATATTGCTGGCCCTGGCGCTGTCCGGCCAGGGTGGCCTGTTGGGGACCTCGGGCGACCTGCGGGGCGGCGAAGCGCTGATACGGCAGGCGGTGCAACTGTTCCGCGAGGTGGGCGGACCGTATTACTTGAACAGCTGCCTGCACGGGCTGGCCACCAATCTGTCCAAGCAGGGGCGGCACACCGAGGCGCTGCGCCTGTTCGACGATGTGGCGGGCATGTACCAGCGCTACGCGAACCGCATCGGCCTGTGGTGGTCGTTGACGGCGCGCGGCGCCGAGCATGCCCAACTGGGTAATCCGGACGCGGCCTGGCGCGATGTCGAGCAATCCTACCGGCTGGCCAAGGAAGTCGGCGTCGAGCTGTATGTGGGCAACAGCGCGCGCCAGCTGGCGGCGCTGGCGGCGCGGCGCGGCAACCACCAGCTCGCCTACGCGTATTCGCTGGAGGCGGCCGAGCTGGCGGCCAAGGCGGCGCGCGATAAAACCAGTGCGCGGGTGATCGAACTGACCGAGCGCTACGAATCGGAAAGCAAGCAGCGCCATATCGACACGCTGACCCGCAGCAACGCCAGCCAGCAGGCCGAACTGGAGCGGCGCGCGCTGCAGCAGCGCTGGCTGTGGACCGTGCTGGGCGGCAGCCTGGCGCTGCTGGCCTGCATCGCCGTCTTCATGGCCAGGCTGCGGCGCTCGCACCGCCTGGTGGAGCGGCTGAACGCCGAACTGGAGGAGACGGTGCAGCAACGCACCGGCGCGCTGCGCCAGCAGACCCGCTACCTGCGGGTCCTGATCGACACGCTGCCGTGCTGGGTCTGGTTCAAGGACACCGACAGCCGCTACCTGGCGGTCAACCGCGCCGTCGCCGACACCTGGTCGCGCGACGTCGACGCCATGGTGGGCCTGGCCGACGACGACATCACGCCGGGCCTGGCCGCGCTGTTCCGCCAGGAAGACCAGGAAGTGATGGCCACGCGCCAGGCGCGCACGGTGGAGGCGCCGCTCGCCACGGAACACGGCGTGGTGTGGGTCGAGACCTTCAAGGCGGCGGTGGTGGACGACGACGGCAGCGTGCTGGGCACGGTCGGCTTCGCGCGCGACGTCAGCGAGCGCAAGCAGGCCGAGGCGGCGCGCGAGGCCGCGCTGCTGGAGGCGCAGCGGCTGGCCAGCCTGCGCAGCGAATTCCTGGCGCAGATGAGCCATGAGTTGCGCACGCCGCTGAACGGCATCCTCGGCTACGCGCAACTGCTGCGGCGCGACCCCGGCCTGAGCGAACAGCAGCGCGCCGGCGTGGCGGTGATCCACGACAGCGGCGACCATTTGCTGACCCTGATCAACGACCTGCTCGATTCGGCCAAGATCGAGGCCAACAAGCTGGAGCCGCAACTGGGCGCGGTGCCGCTGCGCCAGTGCCTGCAGACGCTGGCCGACATGGTGAAGGTGCGGGCCGAGCAAAAGGCGCTGGCGTTTCACTGCGACATCGACGCCGCGGTGCCGGCGGTGGTGCTGGCCGACGAGCAGCGCCTGCGCCAGGCGCTGCTCAATTTGCTGGCCAACGCGGTCAAGTTCACCGACCGGGGCGGCGTCACCCTGCGGGTCCAGGCGCTGGACGGCGAGCGCCTGCGCTTCGAGGTGGCCGACACCGGCGTCGGCATCGAGGCCGGCCAGCTGGAGCGCATCTTCCTGCCCTTCGAGCAGGCCGGCGATGCGCAGCGGCGCCAGGGCGGCACCGGCCTGGGGCTGGCCATCAGCCGCCAGTTCGTGCGCCTGCTGGGCGGCGAGATCGCGGTCGAAAGCCAGCCCGGGCAGGGTTGCCGCTTCTGGTTCGAGCTGGCGCTGCCGGTGCTGGAGGCGCCGGCGCCGGAACCGGCCGCGCCGCGATGGATCGTCGGCTACCACGGCCCGCGCCGGCGCGTGCTGGTGGCCGACGACCAGCCGGAAAACCGCCGCCTGCTGAGCGACATGCTGGCGCCGCTGGGGTTCGAGGTGGAGCAGGCGGCGCACGGCCGGGCGGTGCTGGACCTGGCGGCGCGGCGGCGGCCGGACCTGATCCTGATGGATGTCGCCATGCCCGGCATGGACGGGCTGGAGGCGGTGCGCCGGCTGCGCGGCGACGACGCCCTGCGCGGCTTGCCGGTGATCGCGGTGTCGGCCAGCGCCGGCGCCGGCGACCGCCAGCGCCAGCGCGACGCCGGCTTCGACGACAGCCTGTCCAAGCCGGTCAACCTCGACCAGCTGCTGGCGCAAGTGGGCCGCTTGCTGGCGCTGGAGTGGCGGCGCCAGGCGTCGCCGGCGGACGCGCCGCGGGACGAGGACGACGGCGCGCCGCTGGTGGCGCCGCCGCCGGACGAAATGGCGGTGCTGCACCACCTGGCCCAGGTGGGCAATATGCGCAACATCATTGAACGGGCCGACCATCTGATCCGGCTGGACCGCCGCTACCGGCCCTTCGCCGGGCAGTTGCGCCGGCTGGCCAAGGGCTATCAATCGCAGGCGCTGCTGCAACTGGTGGAGCGCCACCTGGACCGGCAGGCTGGAGTGCACCATGACCATGTCGCCTGAGCTGCGCGATAGCAGCATCCTGATCGTCGACGACATCCCGGCCAACCTGGCGCTGGCGGTGTCCATGCTGGAGCGGCACGGCCTGCGGCTGTCGGTGGCGCAGAGCGGCGACGAGGCGCTGCGCCGGGTGGCCTTCGCGCCGCCCGATCTGATTCTGCTGGACGTGATGCTGCCCGGCATCGACGGCTTCGAGGTGTGCCGCCGCCTGAAGGACGGCGGCGGGCCGGCCGCCGCCGTGCCGGTGATCTTCATGACCGCGCTCGGC
>NZ_FPBO01000005.1 GCF_900116645.1 Pseudoduganella namucuonensis
CACACATCCTCCCAGCCGCAACACAGCCCATAGATCCGCTGCGCAAGCAGGTCCCGCATGCTGTGTGCAACGCTGGCGCGACGGCGCTGGTCATCGAACACGCGCGCGATCGACTTGGTCAAGCCAATGCGTTGGTCGACCTGCCGCAGCAGCAGCACGCCACCATCACTGACGATATCGCCGCCATCGAATGCCGCCTCAATCACGCGGCGTCCGACCCTCCCCAAATCCACTGGTTCAACGGTACAATTTGGCATCGGCGGTCCTCGGTTGTTGTTAGGCGTGAGAACCAATAACAACGCGCTTCATGGCGTGGCCGCCGACCTCTTCTCATGAAATATCCGGGCTAGGCCGGGCGCCGCCGCGCCTGTCTCCGGAAAATCATTTAAATCTCTGATTTTGAAGGATTAATTTCCACGCGTGCTATAGTGGGTGTTCAATGTTTCGGAGGCACCGGCGTTCCCGCCGGCCCGCATCCCCCCGGTCGTTTCCTTGCGCAGCCCAAGTCTTTCGGCTGCCCGTTCCAGTTTTCCACCCAGGCATACGACCATGAAGCAGGCATCGACCGCCCCTCCGCAGGGCTGCCCCAAAGCGTTGACCGGCATCACCGGCCTCAACGAAATGACCGACGGCGGCTTGCCGATGGGACGCACGACCCTGCTCGCCGGCGGTCCCGGCTCGGGCAAGACCATCCTGGCGCTGCAGTTCCTGGCGCATGGCGCCCGCGATTGCGGCGAGCCGGGCATCTTCGTCGCGTTCGAGGAAACCTCGCAGCGCATCGTCGCCAACGCCGGCGGCTTCGGCTGGGACCTGCCGTCCCTGCTGGAAAAGAAGGTGCTGTACTTCCTGGACGCGCAGCCCGCGCCCGACCTGGTGTTGGCCGGCAATTTCGACTTGAGCGGCATGCTGGCGGCCCTGGAAGGGCAGGCCGGGGCCATGCGATCGAAGCGCATCGTCATCGACGCGCTCGACATCGTGCTGGCCCTGCTGCCCGACGCCATGGCCAAGCGCCGCGAAATCTACCGCCTGCACGACTGGCTGCTGCGGCACCGGATGACGGCCATCATCACCGCCAAGACCGGCGAGGGCGCCGAGAGCGTCATGCCGCAATCGTTCGGCTTCATGCAGTTCATGGTGGATTGCTCCATCGTGCTGAACCACAGCGTGGTGCAGGGCGTATCCCAGCGCAACCTGCGGGTGCAGAAATACCGCGGCTCGGCCTTCGACGAGAACGAGTCGCCCTTCCTGATCAGCAAGCGGGGCTTCGAGGTGGCCGTGGCGCGCACGCTGGGCCACGTGGACGCGAACGTGACCAACGAGCGCGTCTCGAGCGGCATCGAACGGCTGGACACCATGCTCGGCGGCGGCTACTACCGCGGCGCCAGCGTGCTCATCACCGGTTTCCCCGGCACCGCCAAGACCACCTTGAGCGGCGCCTTCGCGGAGGCGGCCTGCCGCCGCGGCGAGCCCACCATGTTCGTCAGCTTCGATTCGGACGGTTCGGAGGTGGTGCGCAACCTGTCCTCGGTCGGCATCGCGCTCGACGCCTATATCCAGAGCGGCTGCCTGAGCATGATCTCGGCGCGCACCATCACCGGCAGCGCCGAGACCTACCTGGTGCGCATCAAGATGCTGGCCCAGGAGCACGGCGCGCGCTGCCTGGTGATCGACCCGGTCTCCACGCTGTCGAAATCGGGCAACGAGCTGACGGCGCACAGCGTGGCCGAACGGCTGATCGACTGGTCCAAGGCGCAAGGCATCACGCTCGTGTGCACCAGCCTGCTCGACGAGATGTCCAACCAATCCGAGGGCGGCTCGCCGCTGCAGATCTCCACGCTGGCCGACACCTGGATCCACCTCAACTACCTGGTGCAGGCGGGCGAGCGCAACCGCGGCATGTCCATCATCAAGTCGCGCGGCACGGCGCACTCGAACCAGGTGCGCGAGTTGATCCTCAGCGACACGGGCGTGACGCTGGCCGACACCTACAGCGCCGGCGGCGAGGTGCTGATGGGCACCTTGCGCTGGGAGAAGGAGAGCGCGGAGCGGGTCAGCGCGGAACTGGCCGAGGCGGCCGCCCAGCTCAAGCAGGTCCAGCTGGACGCCGAGGAGGCCGAGCTGGAGGTGCGGCTCAAGTCCGTGCAGACCGAACTGGTGGCCAAGCAGGTCGAGAAGGCGCTGCTGATCCGCGCCATCGAGAGCCGGGAGCGCGAGGCCGCCCGCGGACGCAGCCGGATGGCGGAGCTGCGCGGCGCCGATCTCAACATGGCGGCGGAGTAGGGCGACATGGATCGCTTCTCCATCTACAAGTTCCGCCTGTACGTGGCGGGCGACGCGCAGAATTCCATGCTGGCCAGGGCCAACCTGCAGGCGCTGTGCGACACCCACCTGGCGCGGCGCTATGAAATCGAGGTGGTCGACGTGTTCCGCGAGCAAATGCGCGCGCTGGAGGACGGTGTCTTCATGACGCCCACCCTGCTCAAGCTGGAGCCGCCCGCCGCGCGCCGCATCGTCGGCACCCTGAGCCAGACGGCCGAGGTGTTGCTCGCCCTCGGCTTGCCGCCGGGTTAGGGCGCGGCCATGGAAGTCGAAAAACTGATCGCCACGCTGCACGAGAGCGTGGAGCGGCTGGAGCTGCTCACCGGCGGCGAGGTCGACACCGTCACCGACCGGCACGGCCGTCCCTTCCTGCTGCGCCGCGCGCAGGAGCAGATGCGCCTGGACGACGCGTCGCGCCAGACCGCCATGCTCAACGCGCTGCCGGCCCATGTCGCGATGCTGGGACCGGACGGCCTCATCGTGTCGGTCAACGACGCCTGGCAGCGCGGCGGCGCGATGGACGCGGCGCAGGCGCCCGGCCACCCGGTCGGCGGCAACTACGTGCGCCTGTGCGAACTGGCCGTGGGGGAGGGCGCGGACGGGGCGCGCGCCATCGCGGCCGGCGTGCGCGAGGTGCTGTCCGGGGCGCGGGAGCGCTACAGCACCCAGTACCGCTGCGCCGCGGACGGCGAACCGGTCTGGTTCCTGCTGACCGTGTCGCCGCTGTCGGCCGAATTCCGCCGGGGCGCGGTGCTGATGCACATGAACATCACCGAGCAAAAGAAGGGGGAGGAGGACCTGCGGCGCTTCCGCAAGGCCATGGACTCCACCGCCGACGGCATCTTCCTGCTCAGCCGCGCCACCATGCGTTTCGTCGAGGTCAACGACACTGCGTGCGCCATGAGCGGCTACAGCCGCCAGGAACTCATGCTGCTGGGCTCGTCCGACATCAGCGCCGGCCATCCCGCCGAGCTGGCCGACCTGTACGACGGCCTGATCGCCAGGGGCGGCAATGAAAGCGCCCTGGCCCGCATCCACCACAAGAACGACTCCTGGCTGCATGTGGAAATCAACCGCCAGGCGCTGCGCTCCGGGGACGACTGGATCATCGTCGCGGTGGTGCGCGACATGACCGAGCGCAGGCACGCCGAGCACCGCCTGCGGCACCAGGCCCACCACGACGGCCTCACCGGGCTGCCGAACCGCACCCTGTTCTACGAGATCCTGGGAAAGATGCTGGCGCAGGCGCAACTCAACGGCTGGCTGCTGGCGGTGCTGTTCCTCGACCTGGACAACTTCAAGGGCGTCAACGACACGCTGGGCCACTCCGCCGGCGACGAGCTGCTGGTGCAGTTCAGCGGGCGCCTCACCGGCTGCGTGCGGGTGCGCGACACGGTCGGGCGCCTGGGCGGCGACGAGTTCGCCCTGATCGTGCTGATGCCGGACGGCAACAACACGGCCGCCGCCGTGGCGAACAAGATCCGCGAGGCGCTGCGCCCCCCCTTCACGCTGGGCGGGCACGAGGTCGGCATGACGGCCAGCATCGGCATCACCATGCACCCGGCCGACGCCTCCACCCCCGAGGAGCTGATCAAGTACGGCGACACGGCGATGTACCGGGCCAAGCAGGCCGGGCGCGACACCTTCCGCTTCTTCACGCCGCAGATGAACGTCGAGGTGCTGGCCAGGCTGGACCTGGAGATCGCGCTGCGCAGGGCGCTGGAGAACGGCGAGTTCGTGCTGCACTACCAGCCCAAGGTGCAGGCCGCCAGTGGCCGCGTGGTCGGCGTCGAGGCGCTGCTGCGCTGGGAGCGGCCGGGGCACGGGCTGGTGCCGCCGCAGGCCTTCATCGGCGTGCTGGAGGAAACCGGGCTGATCGTGCGGGCCGGACGCTGGGTGATCGCCACGGCCTGCCGCCAGATCGGCGCCTGGCTGCGCTCCGGGGTCGGCCCGGTGAACATCGCCGTCAACGTGGCCGGCCGCCAGTTCGCCGAGGGCGACCTGGCCGCCGACGTGATCGAGGCGCTGACGCTGCACGACGCGCCGCCGGACCTGCTGGAACTGGAACTGACCGAGAGTTCGCTGATGGCCAACACGGAGCGCACCATCGCCACGCTGACCAACCTGAAGCGGCTCGGCGTGCAGATTTCGATCGACGACTTCGGCACCGGCTATTCGAGCCTGGCCTACCTGCGCCGCTTCCCCATCGACAAATTGAAGATCGACATCGCCTTCATCCGCGAAGTGACCAGCAATCCGGACGACGCCGCCATCGTGCTGGCCATCCTGGGCATGGCGCGCAGCCTGAAGCTGGGCGTGATCGCCGAGGGGGTCGAGACGCCGGCCCAGCTGGCGTTCCTGCGGCGCCACCACTGCGACGAGATCCAGGGCTACCTGTTCAGTCCCCCGTTGCCGGTCGCGGCGCTGGAACCGCTGCTGCTGCAGGACTTGCGCATGCCGTTGCCGGCGGCGGGCGAGGGCGTCCGGTACAAGACGCTGCTGCTGGTGGACGACGATCCCGGCGTGCTGTCCTCGCTGAGGCGCCTGCTGCGCCTGGACGGCTACCGCCTGCTGTCGGCCGGATCGGCGGCCGAGGGCTTCGACCTGCTGGCCAGGCACGAGGTCCAGGTGATCCTGTGCGACCAGCGCATGCCGCACATGAGCGGCACCGAGTTCCTGGACCGCGTCAAGGAAATGTACCCGGACATCTTCCGCATCGTCCTGACCGGCTACACCGACCTGGACTCGATCGTGCAGGCGGTGAACCGCGGCGCGATCTACCGCTTCTACACCAAGCCATGGGACAATAGGGTCCTGCGCGACGACCTGCGCGCCGCGTTCCGCCACTACGGCCTGCTGCACGATGTGGCGCTGGCCGACAACGACCGCGCCGGCGCCCGCTAGCAAACCCTTTACGGGAGCGCGTCCAGCCTGTTAATATCTCGTCTGATATCGATAACACAGGAGACGGCAAGTGCATAAGAAAACAATCGCGGCGGTGTTGTGCGCGCTCGCCTGCGCGGCGCAGGCCCAGGCCGCGCCGGCCACGCCGGCGGCGGCCGGGGCGGACCGCCTGCAGGTCTTCCCCTTCCCCCAGCCGATCAGGTACACCCACCACAACGACGACTTCACGGTGCGCGTGCGCACCCCGGGCGGCGTGTGGCGGGACCTGTACGAGTACCGCGTCAAGGTGGACCTCGACACCAAGCAGGAAGCCTCGATGGTGTACTTCAACTTCGACGGCGCCGTCGAGGTCTCGGTGCAGAAGAACAATGGCCGCTTCTCCACGGTGGCGGTGCGGCCGGACGCCAAGGGAATCAAGACCCGCGTGAAGGACGGCGTCGCCTACTTCACGCTGAACAAGCCGGAAAACCTCAGCGTCGAATTCGACGGCGACCGCCTGCACAACCTGCACCTGTTCACCCACGCGGTCCGCAAGGACATGCCGGCCGTCCCCGAGGGGCTGACCAGCGACCAGATCACCCAGGGCAAGACGCCGGACTTCACGCAACCCCGGGTCTTCTTCGGCCCCGGCGTCCACGCCGGCGAGTTCCGCCTGCGCTCGAACACCACGGTCTACATCCACGGCAGCGCCATGCTGAAAAATCCGCTCATCATCGACGGCGTGGAGAACGTCAAGGTGGTCAGCGACGGCCTGTTCCACGGCGTCGACCAGCTGCGGATACGCAACTCGCGCAACATCCTGATCGACGGCCCCATCTTCATCAACCAGCCCGAAGGCACCATGCGCTGCATCACCTCGCAGGACGTGGAGGAGCGCAGCATCCGCTCCATCGGCGGCGCCCCGTGGTCGGACGGCCTGGGCCACTTCGCCTGCCAGCGCGTCAAGATCAGCGACAGCTTCATCCGCACCTCGGACGACTGCATCACCATCTACAACCACCGCTGGGACATCTGGGGCGATTCGCGCGACATCACGGTGCGCGACTCCACGCTGTGGGCCGACATCGCGCACGCCGTCATGATCGGCATCCACGGCAACACGCCGACCGCGGCGCACCCCGAGCCCGAGGTCATCGAACGGGTCCGCTTCAGCAATATCGACATCCTCGAGCACGACGAGGACGACCCCGAGTACGAGGGCGCCATCGGCATCATGGCGGGCGACGACAACCTGGTGCGCGACGTGGTGTTCGAGGACATCCGCGTCGAGCGCATCGAGGAGGGCAAGCTGTTCAACCTGCACATCGCCTACACGCCCAAGTACAACACCAGCCCGGGGCGGGGCATCGAGGACATCACGCTGCGCAACATCGCCTTCACCGGCCAGGGCTCGCCCAGCGCCTCGGTGATCCGCGGCCACGATGAAAAGCGCAAGGTGAGGAACGTGCGCATCGAGAACGTCACCGTGGGCGGCAAGCGCATCACCGGCCCGGAACAAAACCTGCTGGACATCGGCCCCTTCGTCGAAGGCGTGACCTACAAGTAAGCCGCGCGGGACGGCGCCAAGCGGCGCCGTCTCTTTTGCCTCGATATGTGAACGATACCATGCCGCCTGCCCGGTGCCGGCGGCGCGTTTCCACGCGCCTACGCCCGGTCCGGTGTGGTATCGATACCATGTTGTTGTGAGTAAGCGAACCTGGCGCAACCAGGGAGGAGAGAAGGAAAATAATGAAGAAAAAATTCACCCATAACGGGCGCGGCCACGCGTTCCCCAGGCCGCTGGCGGCGCTCGCCATACTGGCCGGCGCCGGCCTGCTCAACGCGAGCGCGGCCCTGGCGCAGGAGGCCCCTCCGGCCACGGACCAGCCCAAGGCGGAAGCCAAGGCCAAGGCCAAGGCCGGGGCCATCGGGAAGCAGGGCGACAGCCAGACCGTGATCGTGACCGGCACCGTCGGCGCCACCGAGGCCAAGGCCGCCAACGTGTCCTACTCGGTGCTGGACGCCAAGGACCTGGGCAAGTTCGCGCCCATGAGCGCGGACGACTTCCTGCGCGACATGCCGGGCGTGGTGGTGGAGAGCAACGAGGGCGTGGCCCGCAACGAGTCCTACACCCGCGGCATGAGCGTGGGCACCGGCAGCCCCACCACCGGCAACTTCTGGACCGCCATCCTGGAGGACGGCCTGCCGGTGCTGCCGGTGCGCTTCAACAACTTCCAGGACAGCAGCTTCTACCGCGCCGACATCGGCACCAGCCGCGTGGAATCGGTGCGCGGCGGCTCGGCCGGCACCTCGGTGGCCTCGTCGGCCGGCGCGGTGTTCAACTTCCTGCCCGGCGCCATCCAGCCCGGCGCGGCCATCCAGACCCGGCTCGGCGTGGAGGGCGAGGATCCCCACCTGTCGTGGAAGCAGGTGGACGGCTACTTCGGCTGGAAGAACGAGCGCGGCGACCTGCGCGCCAGCGCCACGGGCTTCTACCGCACCTCGACCGGCGCGACCGACCCGGGCTACCCGCTCAACCTGGGCGGGCAGGTCAAGCTGCGCGTGCAAAAGAACTATGAACTGGGCGACGCCAGCGGCACCGTCGCGCTCACCGTCAAGCACCTGGACGACACCAACTCATGGAACGGCCAGTTCACGCAGCCGGCCCACGGCTATGTCGACCCGGTGCCGGCGCCGGGCTTCCTGCGCAGCGGCAATATGTTCATGCACGGCGGCCAGCACACCGTCAACACCAGCCTGATCGACGGCCCCGGCGCCAGCCGCTACCACGACCCGGAGAAGGGCGCCAACTACAAGCAGGACGCCGTGTGGCTGAAATGGGACCACGAGACCGGCGGCCGCTGGAGCTTCAACTCGGCGCTCAAGGCGCAGAACAGCAAGGCGCTGTTGCGGCAGGGCTTCTACGGCGCCGGCCCGGGCTCGCTGTGGGGCACCAACATCTTCCAGGACGCGTTCACCGTCAACCAGGGCATCGCCGCCAAGGGCACGGACACGGCCAACCTGAACCGCCAGCCCGGCTACTACGAGCTCTACGACCGGGGCACCGGCGCCGTGCGCGCCAGGATCTACAACAACGTCGGCAAGTCGAACGGCGTCAACTACCGCACCGGCGCGGCCTGCCCGGCCGGCAGCGCCGCCAGCCCCGCCCAATGCGTGGCCTACACCAACCTGCCGAACGCGAACTTCGACATGGCGGGCGGCCTGGTGAACGGCATCATGGTGCCGTCGGACAGCAACACCGTCAACAAGGACGTGGTCTACGTCACCAATTCGAACTTCGCCACCCGCGAATCGAAGGACTTGATGCTCAACTTCCTGGCCAACTACGCCGGCGACAATTTCCGGGTCCAGGCTGGCCTGTTCGCGGTGCAGGCGAGGCAGGGCCTGGTGACGTATTTCAACGGCCGCGGCATCTCGGCCTTCGGCAACGGCGAGATCGCCAACCTGGGCGCGCGCTTCGTGACCGACAAGGGCAGCTACCAGCTCACCGACGAGGGCGGCTGGGGACGCGTGGGCGGCGGCAACGTCGATGGCCTCACGCCCTACATCTACTCGAGCCGGCAGCGCGACATCCAGCCCATGCTGGGCGGCTCCTGGTCGCCGGGCAAGTGGGACTTGAACGCCAGCTACAAGGGCAACCTCACGATGGTGAAAACGCACACCATCCCCTTCGTGACCACGCCGCAGGCCAACGACGCCAACTCGCGCGGCTACGGCGGCCTGGACGGCAACGCGCTGACCTGGTACGACAACCAGAACTACGTGCGCGGCGCGACGGTCAATGCGTCGAAGAAGGTGTATCTGAAAAACTACAGCGGCTCGGTCGGCTACAACATCACCCCCGAGGACAAGGTCTATTACCGCCATAGCCTTGCCGGCAACAACATCATCGGCATTGTCAGCCGCTATCAAACCCAGTTCAACGCCGATAACAAACCCCTGTTCCCCCAGGTTGATCTGCGGCAGGACGAAGTGGCCTATGTATTCAACAAAGGCGCGCTCTCCGGTCAGCTGACGGCCTACCGCACCGAGATGCTGGAGTGGATACAGCAAACGCCTTTGACCGTCGATGGCAGCACCTACGTGGTCGAATACCTCAACCACTTCCTGACCAAGGGCTTGGAGGGCTGGCTGAAGTGGCGGGTCACGCCGAAGCTGAGCTGGAGCACCTCCGGCCTGTACTCCCAGGGGCGCGCGGTCGCCGTCGGCAGTTTCGCCGCCGGCGCCCCCGGTCCCGAGGACGACAAGCTGACCACCGTGGCCGGCATCATGGCCAAGACCCCGCGCTGGGTGGTGTCGAACACCGTCTCCTACCAGATGGCCGACTTCCAGTTCAACCTGCGCCATCGCTTCATGGCCAAGCGCAAGCGGGACAACAACCCGGCCGACCGGACCTACCTGCCGCCGCAGCGCAACTTCGACTTCTCGGTGGCCTACGCCGGCATCAAGAACGTGCGGATTTCGCTGGACGTGCGCAACGTGCTCAACAACAAGTACATCAGCGCCTACGACACGATGCTGCCGACCGTCACCGGTGTCAGCAAGAACGACATCATGCAGCAGCTGCCTGAATCGGGCGCGTGGAACGTGATGAATCCGCCGCGCTCGTACTGGCTGACGGCCCGCTACGACTTCTGATCGATCCGGACCGGCGCGTTCGCGTGCCGGTTTTATTGTGCCGCTCCCGTTGGGAAACCGCGGGAGCGCGGCTGTCAACTATCTCGAGGAACGCAAATGACCCGGTATTTTCAACCATGGCAGGTGGCGCATTGCGCGCTGGCCGTCCTGCTGGCCTGCGCCATGCTGCCGGTATCGGCTGGAACGGAACCGTCCGCGCCTGCGGACCTTCGGCCGCCGCGGCTGCTGGCCGGCGCGGACGCCGGCCCCGAGGCGCTGCGCGAGCGGGTAGGGCGGGACGGCGCCAAGGCCAGCATGCTGGAGGCGCTCAAGTCCCGCGTTCAGCCCTACGTGGAGCGCCACCGCGGCGACCCCGCGTGGATCGTCTCGCGCCTGCAGATGTACTGGCAGGCCAGGCACACGCAGGTCTACGTCAAGAACGGCTATTACGACCACGCCAGCGGCGCGGCGCCCGTGCCGACGGTGCGCTTCACCGGCGCGCGTGACACCGCCACCGACTACCAGACGCCGAAACTGGAGGACGTCAAGCCCTACATGGGCGAGAACGACCTGCTCTACCTCCAGCGCAAGAACGCGCCCGGCCAGCCCTGGGAATGGGTCACGCAGGCCAAGACCGGCCGTATCGTCGAATCGATCAACATGCGTATCGCCGAACTGGCGCGCGACGCGGCCTTCCTCTACTGGTACACCGGCGACGAAGCCTATGCCGGCTTCGCCTACGACATCTTCGACACCTATATGAGCGGCCTGTACCACCGCGAGATGCCGGTGGACCTGAACCAGGGCCACGACCAGACGCTGGTCGGCCTGCAATCCTTCGAGGTCATCCACGAGGACATCGCCGGCCCGCTGGCCGAGAGCTACGATTTCATGCGCGGCTACGTGGCGGCGCGCGCCGGCGGCAAACGCGCGCTGTACGACGCGGCGTTCAAGAAATGGGCGGACATCATCATCGCCAACGGCGTGCCCTGGAACAACTGGAACCTGATCAAAGCGCGCTTCGTGCTGCAGATCGCCGCCATCCTGGGCAAGGACGACAGCTACGCGGACCGGCGCGGCAGCGAACATTATGTCCAGGCGGTGATCGACGGCAAGGGCGCGCGCCAGTGGTCGCTGCGGCGCCTGCTCGACTTCGGCTACGACGACAAGACCGCGATGTGGAACGAGTCGGCCGGCTATTCGGTCAACGTGGCCGACGACTACCTGGAATGCCTGGAGATGCTGGACCGCCTGTTCGGCATCGACCTCCTGCCCCAAATGCCCGTACTGCCGCGCGCGGCGCTCGCCTTGCCGCAGTATCTGCTGCCGAACGGGCGCACCGTCGGCTTCGGCGATTCGCGCTACGACCTGTTGCGCACCGTGGCCGTCGAGCGCCTGCTGCACTACGCCGAGCGGCATGGGCGGGACGCCGACGCCAGATCGTACGCAGCGCTGCTGGCCGCCATGCGCGCCGCCACCGGTGTCCAGGGAAGCCGCGCCCCGGGCAGCGGCGTGCACGCGCTGTTCAGCGGCGCGCCGTCCCAGGGCGCCGCGATCCCAGGCGCGCCCAGCATCACGGACTACCAGACCCCGACCTTCTTCGCGCCGAACGCGAGCTGGCTGATACAGCGCAACGGCTACCAGGGCGCGCACGCGCGAGACAACGCGCTGGTCATTTCCCAGGCCGGCTCGGCCGGCAACCACGCGCACGCCAATGGCATCGCCATGGAACTGTATGCGCAAGGGATCAGCATCGCGCCGGAGAGCGGCCGCGGCTCGGGCTATTTCCAGCACGACCACCGCGAATACTATTCGCAGTTCCCCGCGCATAACACGGTGGTGGTGGACGGCGTCTCCACCTATCCTTCGATGAAAAGCAACCATCCGATGGCGGTGCAGGCGGTCTACCCGCGGCCGGGCAGTCCCGCCACGGCGGCGTTTCCGAACGTGACTTTCTCGGACGTGGCCTTCCGCGAGCCGGAGACGGACGCCGAGCAGCGGCGCGTGCTCGGCACCGTGCGCCTGGACGACAAGAGCGGCTATTTCGTCGACATCTTCCGCTCCCGGCGCCGCGACGGCAAGGACAAGTATCACGACTACATCTACCACAATCTCGGCCAGACCATGGCCTTCAGCACCGCCTCCGGCCAGGCGCTGGCGACGGCGCCGTCGCAGCGGCTGGTCTTCGCAGACGGCGACCTGATCGGCTACGACTACTGGTCCGGCCGCAGGTCGCTGGCGTCCACCCAGCCGCTCAAGGCGCGCTTCGACCTGAAGCTACCCGACCGCGCTGTGGCCATGACGGCGTGGCTGCAGGGCGCCGCCACGCGCGAGTTCTTCTCGGTGCAGGCGCCGCCGTCGACGGCCTGGCCCTCGGGCATGCTGCCCGCGGGCGTGGACAAGCTGCCGATGCAGACCCTGGTGGTGCGCCAGTCCGGCGAGGCCTGGACGCGGCCATTCACGGCGGTGTTCGAGGCGATGGGGAACGGCACGCCCGACAGCGTGTTGAAGGTGGAGGAAATCATCCCCGAGGGAGGCGCTGGCCGCGCGGCGGGCCTGCGCGTGACGGCGACGGGCGAACGCCGCCAGACCATCATGTCGAACGATGGCGACGGCGTCACCTTCGCGCATGGCGGGCAGCGCCTGGTGGGCCGCTACGGCATCGCGGCGGAGCGGGGCGGGGAGCTCGATTACCTGTTCCTGGGCCACGGGCGCGAAGTGGCGGGGCTGGGCTACGCCATCGCCGCCGCCGGCGAGGGCGATGGCGCCTCGGCCGCGCTGTGGCGCTCGCAGGGGCGCTGGCTGTACACCGCCAGCCGCCCGGCGCGCTTGCGGGTGCCTGCAGCCGCCTGGCCGGCCGGCATTACGCTGCGAGGCGGCGGCGGAATCGTCCGCATTTCCGGCCGCGCCGCCGTCGTCGGCGGCCGGCGGGTGCGTATCTTCGACATGCCCGCCATGGCGGCCACCACCATCCGCTGAGGGGCGCCATGCCGGACGGCGGCAACGGCCAACACCGCGTCCGCCGAGGCCGCACAGGTCAGGCATGCAATCGAATTAGGGTTTCGTGCCCTGATGTCCCCGCTCTACCCAGAGCGTTCGCACTCCATGGTCACGGCCCGGAGTGCTTTTTTACTTCCGGTTGGAATAAATGAACAGACGCGATTTTCTCAACCTGAGCGCTGCCGGCCTGGCGAGCGGCTTGTCGGACCGGACGCACGGCCCTTCCTTCGAGGCAATGCCTGATTTCTCCCACCTGGACGCGCGCCTGCGGGAGCGCGTGGAGCTGGGCTATTGCGACGGCATGGGGCTGATGCTGGGGCGCGGGGAGCACCCGCTGCACCAGGCCTGGTTCGGCGACGCCGGCCCGGACGTGGTGCGGCACGTGGCCTCCATGGGAAAGTGGACCGCCGCCGCCATTGCCGCGCTGGTCGATGAAGGCAAATTACGCTGGGATGATCCGGTCCGCAAGTTCCTGCCGCGGTTCGCGGAAGGGAAGGGCGACGCGACGCTGCGCCAGCTGCTGTCGCACTCCGCCGGCTACCCGGACTACCAGCCCGAAGGCCGGCGCCGCGACGACTATCAGACGCTGGAGGAGGCTGTCGGCCATATCGTGGACCTGCCGGCCGCCGGTGCGCCGGGGGCGGCGTTCCAGTATGGCGGCCTGGCCATGCAGTGGCCGGCCGCATGGCGGAGGTGGCGGCGGGCCTGCCCTTCGACGCCATCTTCCAGTCGCGCATCGCCGGGCCGCTGGGCATGGCGCGAAGCGGCTACTCCCCGGTATCGCCGGAACCGGGCTTCAGCCCCATGCTGGGCGGCGGTTTGTTCACCAGCGCCCGCGATTACGCGCGCTTCCTGATGATGATTTCGCGGAATGGCGTGTTCCGGGGCCGGCGCGTGCTCAGCCAGGGGACCGTGGCCGAAATGCAGGCGGACCAGGTGCGCGGCGCGCGGGTCCGGCGCGGCGTTGATCTCGTCGCCCGGCTGGGCGGGCGCTTACGGCTGGGTCGACAGGGTGGCCGATGTCTGGGGCGTGGTGATCGCCAAGGCCAATGTCGGCACGGCGGCGGCGGATGGCTACAGCACCTTTCTGGGATCGACGATTTACGCGCCCATGGCGGAGGCGACGGACCGTTCCACCTTGCGCGCGGCCGTTCAGCTTCCGGGAGCCAGGTTGTATTTCGAGGAGAGCGGAGCGGGCGAGCCTATCGTCTTCCTGCTTGGGCACAGCTTGGACCGGCGCCAATGGCGGCCGCAGGTGAAGGATTTCGAACGCCGCCACCGGGTCATCCGTTACGACCTGCGCGGCTATGGCCGCTCCAGCCTGCCGCGGGAAGGGGAGCACTTCCTCCATGCGGGGGACCTGCGCCAATTCATGGACGCGCTGGGGATACGGCGCGCGCATCTGGTCGGCTTGTCGCTGGGCGGGGCTGTCGTAAAACGCTACCGGTCCGACACCATGCTTTCGGACCGGTAGCGGGGGGCAATCTCAGGCGGTGCAGCCGAGGGCCATGCCCGCGCCGTCTCGATGCTCCGTCGCGGCCCGCCGCGCGCGGCGCGGCTCCGCCAGCGCCATGGCGGCCAGGGCTCGCCCAGCGCCGCGGTGATCCGCGGCCACGATGAAAAGCGCAAGGTGAGGAACGTGCGCATCGAAAACGTGACCGTGGGCGGCAAGCGCGTCACCGGCCCGGAACAAAACCTGCTGGAGACCGGCCCCTTCGTCGAAGGCGCGACCTACAAATAAGCCGGGCGGGACTGCGCCAAGCGGCGCCGTCCCGGCTGGATATGTGAGCAATACCATTTTGTCACGGGTAAGCGAACCTGGTGCAACCAGGGAGGAGAGAAGGAAAGCAATGAAGAAAAAATTCACCCATGACGGCCGCGGCCGCGCGTTCGCCAGGCCGCAGGCGGCGCTCGCCATATTGGCCGGCGCCGGCCTGCTCAACGCCGGCGCCGCGCTGGCGCGGGAGCCGGCCAAGGCCGGGGCCATCTTGAGACGGCCCGGCCGGCTCGCGTGGACCGGCAGCCGCCGCGAACGCTGCCGGTGCGCCAGTCCGGCGAGGCCTGGCCTCGGACGTTCACGGCGGCGTTCGAGGCCCGGTTGGCGCACGGCGGCGCGGGTGCGGGGATGATCGTCGATAACATCCGTGGATGGAAAATCGCCCCGCGTATCCTTGCCGGATAGGCGGGGCGGGGCCGGTGGGCGTCGGGGCTTACGCCCGGGCCGCGAGTCCGATGGCCATGCCCGCGCCGGCGCGTTGGCGCGGCGCGCCGCCGCCGCGCCGCGCCGCCAGGGCCATGGCGGCCAGGCCGATGGCCATCAGCATCCAGTCGGCCGGCTCGGGCACGGCGGTCACGCCCGGATCCGACAGGTTGACGCCGCGGGCCGCGTCGCCGGCGACCGCGTGCGTCCAGACGAAGGTGGCCAGCGCGCCGGTCGCCGGATCGAACGCCCCCAGCGGCGCGAAGGCCTCGTCGTAGGCCGACAGCGTGAACATCGACTCGTAGGTGGTCAGCGGATCGAAGGCGCCGTCGAAGGTGAGGTCGAAGGACAGCAGGCCGCCGAAGATGGCGGTGTGCGACAGGTAGTTGGACGTGTCGTTGCGGAACTTGAAGCCGCCGCCCTGCGGCGTCACGCCGTAGTTCAGGTCGAGGGCGCCGAAGCCCACCATGTTGCTGACCACCGCGGTCGCCAGCGGCACGTTGCCGCTGGCGCTGAGCTGCATGTCCAGGTAGCCGCTGGCGGCGCCGAAGGACGAGGTGTCGATGGCGACGTGGACCACGCCGGCCGAGGCGAAGCCGCCGGCGGCCGCCAGCGTCAGCGCCAGCGCCGCGCGCCGCAGCAGGGAGGCGATCTTGTGTTTGACAGCGTTGTGCATGGTGAATCCTCCTTAAGGTTGGCCGCGGAACAGCTGCGCCGAGTAGGTGACGAGGGCGCGGTTGGGGTTCGAGAACGTGAGGTTCACGGTCACCGTTCCACCGGGCGCGAGCGGGTTGGCCAGGGCGACGTACGGCGCGCCGGCGGCGTCCACGCCCGTGGCGTTGTCGAGCACCAGGCCGTTGCTCAAGCCGTTCAGCCTGAGCGTCAGCGGACCGGTCAACGTCGAGCCCGTCGTGTTGGTGAGCGTCATCGCGCCGACATACTTGCCGGTGGCGCGGTTCAGGGTCGCGCCCTGTTGCGTCATCTTCACGCTGGCGCTCAGGTCGATCGGGCCGATGTTCACGGTCAGCGAGCGGGCTTGCTCGGTGTTGCCGGCCTGGTCCACGCTCCAGTAGCTCACGGTGTGGGTGCCCTTGGCGCTCAGCGCGACCGTGTTGCCGGTCTGCTGCGCGCCGCCGTCCACCGTGTAGTGGGTGGACGCGGCCGGCGAGCCGGCGTCCGCCGCCACGGCCAGTGCCAGCGACACGTTGCCCGAGTACCAGCCGTTCGCCGGCGCGGCGGGGCTGGCGGTGGCGACGGTGACCGGCGCGCTGCGGTCGATGGTCACCGTGGCCGTGCGTGCCGGTTCGACGTTGCCCGCCTTGTCCACGCTCCAGTAGCTCAGCGTGTGGGTGCCCTCGGTGGTCAGCACCGCCGCGGCGCCGGTCTGCTGCGCGCCGCCGTTCACCTTGTAATAGGTGGCGGCCACGCCCGAACCGGTGTCGGTCGCGCTGAAGGCGACGGTGGTGTCCGCTTTCACCGGCGCGGCCGGCGCGTTGCTGGTGGTGGTCGGCGCCGTGGTGTCCGCGCCCTGCACCGTGCCGTGGAAGCGCACTTCGGCCAGGTTGCCGAACCAGTTGTTGCCGTTGACGACGCGGATGTAGCGGTAAGGGACGCCGCCGCTGACGGGCAGGGTCTGCCAGTCAGCCGTCGTGATCGCCGCCGCGGTCAGGGTGGTCCAGTTGGTGTTGTCGTTCGAACCCTGCACCACCGTGCCCTTGGCCCTGGCCGTCTGGTCTTGCCGCGCCGCCAGTTCCACGCCGGTCAGCGTGGCCTGGTTGCCGGCCTTGAAGTCGAACGTGATGTAGCTGCCGGTGCCGGCGTTGTTGCTGCCGGTGCGGTAGTCGGAGAACGTGCCCAGGTTGGAGTCGAACAGCGAGTTCGTGATCGACAGCGTGCTGGCCGCCGTGCGGTTCACGGTGGAGTCGATCAGGGTGGCGACGCTGGTCACGTTCTTGATCACGTCCGCCTCGTCCACCAGGGTCAGCAGGGTGCCGTCGGTGGTGGCCGTGTTCGGGTAGCCCGCCTTGCCGGCCGCCGTCTTGTAGTTGATGGCGAAGGTCACCGCGCCGGCCGCCACGCCCTGCGGCAAGGTGGCGGTGGCCGTGAAGTTGATGTTGTCGGTGGTGGCCACGGTGGCCGGCACGCCCTGGATGGTGGCGCTGACGGTGTTGATGGCTTCCTTGGCCGTGAACGCCACCTTCACCGTGTTGCCCGGCACGATGCGGTTGCGCAGCGCCTGCGTGGAGCTGAGCGACGCGGTCGAGATCATGTTGACCGATTCGACCGCGCCATACATCCTCAGCTCGGCCATGTTGCCGTACCAGGCGTTGCCGTTGACCACGCGGATATAGCGGTAGGGCGTGAGGCTGTTGATCTTCAGCGTCTGCCAGTCCGACGAGCCGTTGGACGCCGGGGAGATCGTGTCCCAGGTCGCGTTGTCGTTCGAGCCCTGCACCACGGTGCCGTTGATGCGGCTGGCGTACTGGTCCTGCCGGCCGATCACCTCGACGCGGTTCAGCGTGGCCAGCCCGCCGCCCTTGAAGTCGAACTCGATCCAGCCGCCGTTGCCCGAACCGTTGACGCGGAAATCGGTGAAGGTGCCGAGGTTGCTGTCGAGCAGCACGTTGGCCTGGCCCAGCACGTCGGTCTGGTTCCTGCCGCTGGAGTCGCTCAAGGTCGTCAGGCCGATCGGGTTGATCAGGCCGGTCTGGTCGGAAATGAACAGCGATGAACTGTCGGTGGTGAACAGGGTCGGTTCCGCGTCCACGCCCGCCGCCGTCTTGTAATTGATCACGAACTTGACGGTGCCCGCCGCCGCGCTGGCGTTGGCGACCCAGGTCGCGGTCCAGTTCAGGTTGTCGGAGGTGGTGACGGTGGCCGGCTGGCCCTGCACCATCACGTTGACGTTGTTGATCGCTTCCTTCGATTGGAACGTCACTTTCACCGTGTTGCCCGGAACGATGCGCTTTTTCAGGCTCTGGTCGGAGCTGATGGACACGGCCGAGATCTTGTTGACGGTTTCATAGCGCTGGCCGAAGATGCGGAACTCGCCCACTTCCAGGATCGCGTAGGTCGGCGCCACCATTTGCAGCTTGAAGAAGCGGTAGCGCTGGTTCTTCTGGTCTTCCTGCACCGGCAGCGTCTGCATGTCGTCCGAGACGACGGTCAGGCCTGGCGTCAGGCGGGTCCAGTTCTCGTTGTCGTTGGAGCCGAACATCGCCACGCCGCCGATCCGCTCGGGGAAGCTGGCGCGCACCTGCATCTGGAAGGTCGACGCCGACGCCTTGAAATCCGGGCCGAAGTCCATGATATGCGCCAGATTGGGCGCGTAGGTGCCGGGCGCAGTGGACCAGGTGGTTGCCGCGTTGTCCAGCAACAGCGGCACTGCGGTGCCGAAGGTGGACGTGGTGAACATGTTCCTGTAATTCATGCTGCCATCGGCCAGCAGCGGCGTCAGTTCCTGCAAGCCAGTCACGGCGGTGGTCAATGCCGTCAGTTTTTGCTGGAACACCGCGTCGGTGGCGCTGCCTGCCGCATTGACGGCGTCCGCGTACGCCGCGTTGTATGTGTCCAGCGTCGCCGCCACGTACAGCGAATTGGGCTTGTAGGCGGCGATGATGGTGCCGATGGCGGTCTGGCGGTCGCCGGTCACCACGATCTTCACGACCTTGCTGGTGACGGTGGTGCCATCCGTCGTGGTGACCACGAAGGAATAGGTGCCCGACTGGGTCGGCAGCCACGAGAACGCGCCGGTGGCGGTGTCGAAGGTGGCGCCGGCCGGCAGGTTGTCGACCTGGTAGGTCAGCACGTCGGCGCCGGCGTCGGTGGCCGCGAAGCTGTGGTTGACGGCGGAGCTGGAGGTGGCATAGGTGACCAGGCTCAGGTCGGCGTCGCCCTCGGTGAACACGGGCGCGGTGAAGGTGCTGCCCGACACGTTGATGTGATCGAAATCGACCTGGGTGCCGGCGCCCTTGACGGTGAGGAACAGCACGTCGTACAGGCCGTGGTAGTTGTCGAGCGTGTAATTCACGTAGCGCCACTGGCCCTTGGTGTCCGGCAGCGCGACGGCTTCGTCGAACGCTTCCAGCGAGGCGATGCCGTTGGTGCGGATTTTGAAGGCGAAGGTTTTCGTCGAGTTGCCGTAGCCCACCACGGCCAGCTTGGCACCGGCCGCCGTGGTGTTGATGCGCAGGAAGGACGCGGTCTCGTCCCGCATGGCGGTGACGTCGCCGTCGAGCACCGTGTAGCGGTCTTCCACTTCGCGGTAAGGGTCGGTGATCGGCTTCATCAGCAGTTGCGCGCCTTCAGCCTCGGCTGCCGCTGGCATGAACAGCCAGTAGTCGCCGCCGCCGTCCACGCCGTCCCAGTTGTAGCTGGTGCGCATTGAGAACATATGGCTGAGGAAAGGCGCGCGCTGGGCGATATCGACGCCCTTCACGTACTTGTAGTAGTAGTACGGCTCCCACAGGCTGGAGAACATGCGTCCCCGGTAGCCGCTGGCGATTTCGCGGTACACCACGGTCGGCACGCCGTTGGCGTCGGTGTGCGAGGCGGTGGGGACCCATGGCGGTTCATCGCCCACCATGTAGCGTGCGAAGTAGTCGGACGCGTCCAGGATGCGGTCGTTCAGGAATTCGTAGGGGCCGACCGCGTTGGGCGCGGTGGAGGCGGTGCCCTCGACCGGGTCGACCTTGGTGCCCTGGGCGTTCAGCAGGCGCGCCAGGATGCCGGCGTTGGTGATGTCGCCGCCGCCGTGGGCCTGGTCGCGGCCCATTTCAACGTGCTGCACCACCGGCGTCACGGCCTCGCCGGTCACGTCGTTCTTCTCGACCAGGCGGAACAGCGCCTTGATGGCGCCGTTCTGGCCCTGGTCCTCGGCCGTCTTGTTGACCGTGAACCATTCCACGCCCTCGTTGTAGCGCGCCCGGTTGCCGGTGAAGATATAGCCCGACATCGCGCCCAGCAGCGGATACAGGTGCTGGTTCATGAAGCGGTAGTTGGTGTGCTGGAAGGTCTCGATGACCGGATTGACCAGGTTGGTGGAGAACTTGGCGGTGTCGTCGTCGGTCCACGCCAGCGCCGCCGTCTGGCAGCTGGTGTAGCGCATGATCTCGGCGGCGGCCACCATGCGGGACAGCGGGATGCCGGTGTGGATGTGCGAGTCGACGAAATACACGTACTGCGCCGGGTCCATCTGCGCCCAGATGCGGATGATGCGCATGGCGTTGGCGCGGTAGGTCTCGTCGCCGGTGATGTAGTAGAGCAGGGCCTGGGTGTAGGCCTTCTGGCCGTCCGCGATGAATTTGGAATTGAATCCCTGGCTGCTGAAGGCCAGGCTGCCCGGCTTGGTGGGGTCCGAGCCCTGGTTGCTGGAATTGATGGTCTTCGACGCGTTGCCCGACAGCAGCATGGCGTTGAAGTGCGTGTTCCACGGTTCCTTTTGCGCCAGCACCTGGGCCCGCACGTTTTCCAGCATTTCCTTGGTCAGGCCGACGCCGGGGTGCTTGAAGCCGCTCGCGTCGATGGTCTCGTAAATGGTCGGCTGATACGCGGTGGCCAGCGTCTCGATGGTGTCGGCGGCCGTCGCGGCGTGCGGCAGCAGCGTTCCGATGATGCCGATCGAAAACAGCATGGCCGCGATGCGCGTGGGCTTGATGCGAAATCCAATTCTTTTCATGTGTTCCCCAGTCTCTTTTTTTAGGTTGTTGTGAACTTGTCGAGGGCGCTTGTGTTATCGATAACAAGTATCGGCAAAAAAAAACACGTTTTTCACACAAGGCGCCCGGCCCGGCTCGATCGGCATTCGCGGTACCCGGGGTACCTGCCGCATCGTCTCATCGGATTGACACCGATTCTAACCAAATGTTGCACATGTGACTTATGCCTTTTTTAGAGGCAAGTATCAATTGGGTGTAGGTTATCGATAACCGTGTGTCGAATTGATAAGCGTTTTCGGCGCCGGCGAGCGCGGGAGGGGGCGGCGGGGGGAAGGACGGGAGGCGAATGGGAGGCGGACGGGAGGCGCCGGGCCAGGGGCCCGGCGGTGGCGGCTCGTCAGACGACGAGTATGCCCTGGAGGGAGGAGAAGCGGTCTTCGGCCGACCAACTGCCCTGCAGCCGTCCGTCCGCGCCGAATTCCAGCAGTTGGCGGCCCTTGCCGCCGTTGTCCGGGCCGTGGCCCTGCCAGTTCGCCACCAGCAGGCGGCCGTCGTGCAGCTGTTCGAAGCTGGCGTAGAAGAAGGGCGCCACCGCGCCCGGCACCTCGCCCTCGGCGCCGAAGCGGCGCACGAGCTGGCCGCCGGCGTCGAACACCGCCGTGAAGGCGCCGTAGCCGGCCGACACCAGCGTGCCGCCGTCGGCGCGGCGCTCAGCCTTCCAGGCGTGCTCGAAGCCCGGCGCGGCGAAGCGGCGCACGTCGGCCAGGTCCGGCGTGGCTTCGAGGATGTGGTCGTTCATGCACAGCAGGTAGGTGCCCTGGGGCGTGGTGCGCATCAGCCGCACGTAGTCGCCGTCGCGCCGCGCGGCGTGGACCAGGTTCAGCTTGCGGTCCAGCGTCAGCACGTTGATGCCGCCCGTGCCGTCCAGGTTGTAGCCGGTGACCAGGGTGGCGCCGTCCGGCTGGCGGCATACCGCCGTCACGTCCGTCCAGCGCGCGCAGACGTTGCCGATCGCGCCGGTGGCGACCTCCAGTTCGAAGAAGCCGCGGTCGTAGCCGACCAGCACGCGGCCGGCGTCCAGGCGCTGCATGTCGCGCGCCAGCGGGTAGTCGGCCAGGTCCACGGTCCACAGCACGCCTTCCTTGCCGGTGTCGACCAGGGATAGTTGCTGGCGGCCCTCGTCGATCGCCAGGAAACGGTGTTCTATTTTCATTTTCATCATTTTCACCAGTACGGTTCCCAGGTGCGCGTCAGGCGCACCAGTGCTTCCAGATAAAAGTAGTCGCCCCAGATGCAGCTCTCGTCCACGCCGATGCCGTGGGGTTTGTGATAGACGGCGTGCTTCAGCAGGCCGCCGCCCGGCTGGGTGTCGTGGTTGGCGTAGCCCTCGGACAGCTCCAGCACCGTGCCCAGCGCCGCGCGCTCGTACTCGGCGCGCAGCGGGTCCGCCAGCGGCAGGCTTTTCGCCAGTTCCAGCAGGCCGCAGGCGGCGATGGCCGCCGCCGAGCTGTCGCGCTCCTCGGCGCCGGAGGTGAACACCAGGTCCCAGTGGCAGACGCCGTCCTCGGGCAGCCGGTTCAGGTAATAGTTCGCCAGCACTTTCGATAGCGCTATCAGGCGGGTGTCGCCGTTGTGGCGGTAGACCAGCGGGAAGCCCGAGATGCCCCAGGCTTGGCCGCGGGCCCAGCACGAGTCGTCCGCGTGGCCCTGGTGCGTCTTGCCTTGCAGGGGGCGGCCGCTGGCCGGGTCGAAGAAGAAGGTGTGGAAGGTGGAGCCGTCCGGGCGCACGATGTGGCGGGCCGCCGCCTCGATGTGCGTGTCGGCGGCGTCGCGGAAGGCCGCTTCGCCGCTGTGTTCGCTGGCCCAGTACAACAGCGGCAGGTTCAGGTTGCAGTCGATGATCATGCGGCCGCTCTGCGCCGGATCGCTCAGGTCGCCCCAGGCCTGGATGATGCCCGCGCGCGGCTGGTAGCGCTCCAGCAGCAGGCGCGCCGCGCCCATGGCCGCCTCGGCGGCCAGCGGGTCGCCGGTCAGCTTGTGGCCTGCCACGCAGGACAGGCTGTAGAGGAAACCCAGGTCGTGGTGGTTGGTGTTCTGGCGCGCCAGCTGGCGCGTGTGGAAGCTGCGCACGTGGATGTCGGCCGCGTCGCGGTAGCGCGGCGCGCCGGTCAGCTCGTAGGCCAGCCACAGCATGCCGGTCCAGAAGCCATTGGTCCACTCGACGTTGCCCATGGCGGGGTAGACCGACGCGACGCTCGACGGCGCCGGGAAACCGGCGCCGAAATGCGCCAGGTTGCGGTCGATGGCGGCCAGCGCGTGGGCGATGGCGCCCTCGAGCGCGGCGTGGTCGACCTGTGCGGCGCGGCCGGCCCAGCGCCGGCGCGCCGGCGAGTCGGCCAAGGGCTCGATTGCCGCGTGGTTGAGTGGGGCGGACATGCAAAACTCCTTGTAAAACGGTTTAATTGGTGGTGCCGGCGGCCTTGGCCAGGGGCGGATTCCCGGGCGCCTGGGAGCCGCCACGGGTGATTTCCGGCGGCGTCGGCGACAGCAGCCAGGCCGACAGCACCATGAAGACCGAGCCCAGCGCGGCCAGCGCCAGGTAGGTCGACGGGAAGCCGATCAGGTCGTAGCTCTTGCCGGCGATGGGCGACAGGATGGCCAGGCCCAGCGAATGGCCGAAGCTCACGCCGACCATGTACACGGTCGACGCCAGGCGGTTGTCGAAATGGCAGGCGATGTAGCGGAACACGGAGACCGCGAGGATGGGCAGTTCGACCGAGTGCAAGATCTTCATGGCCGAGATGGACACGGGGCCGACCGCCAGGCCGGAGCCGGCGATCCGTATCATCATGATGGTGCCGGCCAGCAGCAGGCCGTTCTTGGCGCCGATGCGCTTGACCAGGATGGGCGACAGGAACAGGCCGCCCGCCTCGATGAAGATCTGCAGCGAGTTCAGATAGCCGAACATCGCCGCGCCGGTCTGCGGATCGGGGAACATGGACGTGAAGTAGCTGGGGAATTGCTGGTCGAGCAACAGGTACAGGTTGGTGACGCCCAGGATGAACACCATGAAGCGCCAGAACTCCCGGTCGCGCAGCAGCGCGAGCGCCTCGCCCAGCGTGACCTTGTGCTGCTTTTCCAGGGAGGCGCCGGGGTCGGCCGCGCCGGTGCGCCAGAACATCAGCAGGGCCAGCATCAGCAGGCCGGCGCTGGAGGCCAGCGTGAAATTGATTTCCGGGGCGATGTTGTACAGGCGGCCGCTGAACAGCGCGGCGCTGGCGAAGCCGAGCGAGCCGAACATGCGCACCCGGCTGTATTCGAAGCCGTGGCGGCGGCCGATGCGGTCCACATAGGATTCGACGGCGTAGCTGCCGGCGATGAAGGTCACGCCCAGGTACAGGCCGCCGACGGCGGCGCCGACGATGATGTTGGCTTTCAGCAACGGGGCGTAGACGAACACGAAGAACAGGCCGCTCAGGGCGCACAGGGCGCCGACCACCCACAGCAGGTGTTTGCGCTCGCCGATGCGGTCCGAGACGAAGCCGTACACCGGCTGCGAGCACATGGCGGCGATGAAGTTGGCGGAGAAGACGATGCCGGTTTCAGCCCCGGTCAGCTTGAGCGTGGTGCGCAGCCACAAGGCCAGCAGCGACACGCTCATCGCCTGGGCGAAGAAATAAATGAAGACGAAGGTGCACAGGAACCGGTAATGTGATTGCTTGGCGGTCATGGCGTGGCCCGGGGAAAAGTCATTGCGTGGTCTCCAATATTTCTACAAGCGAATATGTTATCGATAACTTATCGCACTGCGGCATGTCTGTCAAGAATAAAAAAAAATCGTGGAGAGACGGAGCCGCCTCTCCACGACGAAAGACCGCACGGGACTAATCGCGCGGCCGGAGGGTGAACTAGGGCGCGGTCATGCGGAAATAATCGACGTCGAGGTGGGAGGCCGGGTTGCCCGCGCGGTCGCCCACGCTGAACAAGCCGACCTGCGCGCCCACCCAGCCGCCTTTGCCGATCTGGTACGCCGGCGCCACCGGCGTGAAGACGGCGTTGTCCGTGCTGTAGGAGAACGTGGCCATGCCGCCGTCGGCGATGCCCACCCGCAGGTACAGCGCGGAGGGCGCGGACGCCAGCACCACGCGGGTCTCTTCCGTGCAGGGCGGGCCGAATTGCCGGAACGGCCCGCACTGGGTGTAGACCAGCTGCGTGGCGGTGGCGGTCTTGCGCAAGCCTATCCAGGCGTACTGGATGGCGTTGACGATCAGGCCCGCGCGGTCGCCCTCGGCGGCGTTGGCCAGCTCGATGCGCGTGTCGGCCATGAAAACGGGCGCCGGCAGCTTCTGCGACAGGATCGCCGGCGAGTTGCGCACGAAGTCCTTGGCCTCGGGCACGGCCTGCGTGTGCAGGCGCAGCATGCCGGGGCGCGCGGCCAGCGAGTACCAATCCGGCTTGCTGTTGGCGTTCCACTGCCATTGCAGGCCGAGCCTGGGCTGGTCGAACTCGTCGCCGGCGGGCTGCGTCTTGACGGGGAAGCCGGCCACCGGTTTCTTGTGGGTCGACACCGGCTGGCCGGCGCCGGGCAGGCGGCTGTCCTCGCCGATCACGGGCCAGCCGTCGCGCCAGCGCATGGGCTGCAGGTGCACGATGCGGCCGTAGGTCTTCTTGTCCTGGAAATGCAGGAACCAGTCGCCGCCGTCCTGGGCGCGCACCCAGGCGCCCTGGTGCGGGCCGTTGACGGCGGTGTCGCCCTGGACCAGCACCGTGCGCGACTCGTAGGGGCCGTCGATGGAGCGGGAGCGGAACACCATCTGGTATCCCTGCTCGACGCCGCCGGCCGGGGCGAACACATAGTAGTAGCCGTCGGCCTTGTAGAGTTTGGGGCCCTCCAGCGTGTGCACGCCCGGCAGCTTGTGGCCGTCGATGACGAAGGGGCCGCGCTCGTCGAGCATGCGGGTGGCGTCGGGCGACATGGCGCGCAGCGTCAGCATGTTGTTGATGCCGGCGCGGCTGCCCGCCCAGCCATGCATCAGGTAGGCCTTGCCGTCGTCGTCCCACAGCGGGGCCGGGTCGATGATGCCCTTGCCGGCCAGGAGCAGGCGCGGCGCGCTCCACGGGCCGGCGAAGCGTTCGGCCGTCATGACGAAGACGCCCAGGTCCGGGTCCGGGTAGAAGATCCAGAACTTGCCGTCGTGGTGGCGCAGGCAGGGCGCCCACACGCCCTTGGCGAACTGCGGAACCGCGTAGCGCTCGGCGGGCACCAGCGCGGGCAGCGCGTGGCCCACCAGTTCCCAGTTCACCAGGTCCTTCGACTCCAGCAGCGGCAGGCCGGGGGTCTGGTTGAAGCTGGAGGAGGTCATGTAATAGGTGTCGCCCACGCGTATCGCGTCCGGGTCGGCGTAGTCCGCGTGCAGGATGGGATTGCGGTAGCGGCCGTCGCCCAGGTCCGCCACCCAGGGGCCGGCGGCGGGCGCCGCCGTTGCCGAAGCCGGGGCGCGGTCCAGGCTCTGGCACGCGGCCAGCGCGAGCGGCAGCAGGAGGCCCAGCGCGGTCTTCGCGCCCGGGCGTGTCGGCCGTTGATTCAAGGTTGCCATTGCGTGTCTGTCCTTGTGAGCTTTATTGCGCGGGGCGCAGCCAGATGGCCTGGCCGCCGGAGGCCAGCAGCGAGGCGTCGATGACGGTCGTGGAGTCCACCTTCATTTTACGCACCGCGACCTTGGTTTTCGTGTCCAGGGCCGGATCGTCGGCGTAGATGTGGGCCACGTACTGCCTGCCCTTGTCGAGGAAGTCGAGCTTGATCTTCAGCTTGCGGCTGTCGTTGTTCGTGATCGTGCCGACGAACCATTCGGCGCCCTTGCGGCGGGCGGTGGTGACGAACTGGCCGGGCTGGCCCTGCGGCACGCGCGTCTCGTCCCAGGTCGCCGGTATGCGGTCCCAGAATTCGAGCTCGGGGCCGTGGTCGGACATCTCCGGCTTGTCGTACCAGTACAAGGTTTGCAGCGGGCTGTAATAGATCGCCGCCAGCGCCAATTGGTGCGCGTGCGTGGTCTTGATGCGCGGATCGTAGTAGCAGATCGTGTAGTCGGCGGCCCCCGCCAGGTAGCGCGTGAACGGCAGCACGGTGTTGTGGGTGGCGTCCGGCATCTCCTCGTTGCCCCGCACGCCCTCGGATGTGAGCAGGTTGGGCCAGGTGCGCTGTTCGCCCGTGGGGCGCCAGTCGTCGTGGATGTTGACCATGATGCCGGCGTCGGCCGCCTGGCGGATCGCCTTTTCCACCCACGTGGTCCAGCGGTGCGAACCGACCTGCACGAAGCCGAACTTCACGCCCTTCACGCCCCAGTCGCGGTAGGTCTGGAACAGCGTGTCCGACTGCGCCAGCAAGGCTTGCTGGTTCACGTACAGCCACACGCCGATGCCGCGCTCCTTGCCGTACTGGATGATGCCGGGCAGGTCGAAGTCCGGTATCGCCACCTTGGTCGCGTCCGAGTCGAAGGAGAAGGCGGGGCCGTACCACTTCCAGTCGAACAGGATGTATTGCAGGCCGTGGCGCGCGGCGAAATCGATGTTGGCGCGGGCGTCCTTCGTGGTCTGCGTCATCACGCGCATGATCTTGCCGGGTTTGACCCAGCTCTCGTCCTTGATCCTGGACGGCTCGTTCAGGTTGAGGATGAAGTGGCTGTTCTCCGCCAGCCGCCCCGGCGTCTCGGCCACCATGATGCCGCGCCACGGCGTGGCGAACGGCGAGATCAGGTCGGCCGGGTCGTGCATGGAGGTGACGATGGTGTCGGCCTTGGTCGCGCTCAGCTTGAACTTGGTGCGCGCGTAGTCCACCATTTGCGCCTCCAGCAGGTTCACGTACAGGCCGCCGGGCAGCTCCAGCGTCAGCGGGCGCTCGGATTCGTCCGGCCAGTCCTTCAGCGGCAGCAGTTGGTAGGGCGCTTGCGCCCAGCCGTGGAACCAGGCCCTGGTGCCGGCCGGCATGGCGAATTCCGTGTTCTCCCGCTTGACGCGGTAGTACGTGCCTTTCTCGTTCTCGGGGAAGAAGTAGCGCAGCGCCACGCCCTCGTTGTAGGCGCGCGCCTCCAGCGTCACGCGGTACATCGGATTGTCGTCCTTCACCATGGCGATGGCCACGGTGTTGTAATGGTCGCGGATCTCGGCGCGTTCGCCGGTGACGGGTTTCCAGCTGGTGTCCTTGCCGCCGCCGCTGACGGCGGTGATGGCCAGATTGTCGAACCACTTGTCGTGGCGGTCGATCTTCAGCGCCATCGCGCTTTCGGACAGGTGGTTGTCCAGTTCCAGGTCGAGCGCGGATTCGCGGACCACGGGACGGCCCTTGTAGCTGAGGGTATAGTAGAGTTCGCGCTTGCCCTGCGGGAAACGCTTCTGGTATATGCTCAGCTCCAGCCGCTTGTCCGGGGACGACAGGGTCGCGCGGCTTTGTTCGTCGATGGCCTGGCCGCGCGCCGCCATGGGTAGCAGGAGCGCGCTACAGAGCAGTAAAAGTGTTGTTTTCATGGGATTGCCGTCTCCACCTGTTATCGATAACAGTATAGCACCCGGATTTCGCGGAATGCAAAGCTTTTTGTCGGCGCGCGCCGCCATCAGCCTATCAGGCCATCCCTACCCCCAAATCGGCCTTTCCCTACTTTGGCGTCCGGTCCGGAGGTGCTACCGTCTCGACCCATCGAGGCGGCCCGGCGGGGCGAAAAGGGGGGGCGGTGGAGCGGACAGGCATGCATGAAACGCTGGCGGCGCAGTTGCGGCTGCGCTGCGGGGTCGAGTCGGAGGCGGCGTGGCGCGCGCTGCTGGCCGAGTTGCCGGCAGCGCGCGCGCTGCCGGGCATGCCGCCCAGGGTGGCGGCGCTGCTGGACGGCCTGGAGCCGCTGATGGCCGACATCGGCCGCCGCTACGACGGCCGCGGCGCCGAACTCGCCAGCCGTGAGCGGGCCCTCGATTCGGTGCGGCGGGCGACGGCCGAGCTGCTGCGGCACGACGGCGCGGTGCGGGAGCCGCCCGCCGACGACGACCTGGAGGGCTGGTCGGCGCTGCTGCCGGACCTGGCGCGGCGCCAGCAGGCCGGCCGGATGGAATTGCTGAACCAGCGCTTCGCGCTCGACCAGCACGCCATCGTCAGCATCGCCGACACCGGGCGCCGCATGGTCTACGTCAACGACAAGTTTTGCCTGGTCACCGGCTACCAGCGGCGCGAGCTGCTGGGCCAAAGCTACGCCATGCTCGACTCGGGCCAGCACGACGCCGCCTATTTCGACGAGGTCTGGCGCACTGTCGAGCGGGGCCAGGTGTGGCACGGCGAGGTGCACAACCACGCCAAGGGCGGACGGCCGTATTGCGTCTACGCCACGGTGGTGCCCTTCCTGGACGGGCAGGGCCGCCCCTACCAGTACGTCTCGATCGAGACCGACATCACGGAAAACAAATTCCTCTCGGAAATCGTGGCCACCAGCGAGCGCCAGTACCGCAACCTGGTCGACAGCCTGCGGGAGGTGGTGTTCCAGACCGACGCGCGCGGCTACTGGAGCTTCGTCAATCCGGCCTGGACCGGGATCACCGGCTACACGGTGGACCAGACGCTGGGCCACGCTTTCGCCGACTTCGTCCACCCCGACGACCAGCCGCTGGCGCGCCGCCGGTTCGCCCGCCTGCTGGCCGGCCGGCGCCGCCCGTTGACGGCCGAGATCCGCTACCGTACCCGCGACGGCGGGCTGCGCTGGCTGGAGATCCACGCGCGCGCCGAGGTGGGCGAGGGCGGCCGGGTCAATGGCATGGGCGGCACGCTGCGCGACGTCTCGGAGCGCCACCAGGCGGCCCAGCAGATCAGGGAAAACCTCAGTTTCGTCGACGCCCTGTTCGATTCCATCCCGCTGCCGATCAGCCTGAAGGACGCGGACGGCCGCTTCGTGCGGGTCAACCGGGCCTACGGCGCCTTCTTCGGCATGTCGATCGAGGCGCTGCGCGGCAAGACCGTGCGCGACGTGCTGCCGCCCGGCGTGGGCGAGGTGCACGCCGGCGGCGACCGCCACGTGCTGGAGACCGGCGAGCCGTGGATCCGCCAGGACAGCTTCGCGCCGCCCGGCGGCGGCGAGCCGGTCGACATCCACGTCAGCAAGGCCGTGCTGCGCGGCGCGGACCAGCGCATCCGCGGCGTCATCACCGTGACGGTGGACGTGACGGCGCAGGCGGCGGCGGTGCGCGCGCTGCGGCAGGCCAAGGAGGCGGCCGACGCCGCCAGCCAGGCGAAAAGCGACTTCCTGGCCAATATGAGCCACGAGATCCGCACGCCCCTGAACAGCGTGATCGGCATGGCGCTGCTGGCCATGAAGACCAGGCTGACGCCCAGGCAGCACGACTACCTGGACAAGATCCGGCTGTCGGGCGAGCACCTGCTGGCGCTGATCGACGACATCCTCGACTTCTCCAAGATCGAGGCCGGCATGCTGACCCTGGAGCGGGCCCCGTTCGACCTGGAGCTGGTGCTGGCCAACGTGCTGGCGCAGGTGTCGGGCCGGGCCGCCGCCAAGGGCCTGCGGCTCGACAGCGCGCTGGAGCCGGACGTGGCCTGCCACTTGGGCGGCGACGCGCTGCGCCTGAGCCAGGTGTTGATCAATTTGATGGGCAACGCCGTCAAGTTCACCGAGCGCGGCGGGGTCGGCATGCGGGTCGCCGCGCTGGAGCAGGACGAGGCGTCCTGCCTGCTGCACTTCTCGGTGCGCGACAGCGGCATCGGCATGACGGCGCAACAGCTGGAGCGCCTGTTCCAGTCTTTCCAGCAGGGCGACAGCTCGACCACGCGCAAATACGGCGGCACCGGCCTGGGCCTGGCGATCAGCAAGCGCCTGGTCGAGCAGATGGGCGGACAGATCGGCGTCGAGAGCGAGGCGGGGAGGGGCAGCCGCTTCTGGTTCACGCTGCGGCTGGACAAGGAGGCGCCGCCGCCGCCGCGGGCCGCGCCCCTCGCGGTCCCGCTGGCGGCGGCGCTGCGCGGCATGCGGGTGCTGGTGGTGGAGGACCACGAGTTCAACCAGCAGGTGGCGCGCGAATTCCTGGAGGACGCCGGGGTGCTGGTGGCGCTGGCCGGCAACGGCATGGAGGCGCTGGCCCTGCTGGCCCGCGAGCGCTACGACTGCGTGCTGATGGACGTGCAGATGCCGGTGCTGGACGGGGTGGAAACGGTGCGCCGCATGCGCGCCGACCCGGCGCTGGCGGGCGTCAGGGTGGTGGCGATGACGGCCAACGCCCGCGGCCAGGACCGGGAGCGCTGCCTGGCGGCCGGCATGGACGAGTTCATCAGCAAACCGGTGGCGCCGGACCGGTTGTACGCGGCGCTGGCCGGGCGGGCGGCCGACGCGGACGCGGCGCCGCCACCCGCGCCGGACGGGGCCGAGCCCGAGGTGCTCAGCCTCGAAGTGCTGGCCGAGAGCTTCGACGGCCGGGCGGACCGCATGCGCCAGTTCGCGCGGCGCTATGTGGAGACGGCGCGCGCCGGATTGGCCGAGGCCGGCGAGGCGCTGGCGCGCGGCGACCTGGCCGGCGCGGCCGCGCTGGCGCACCGTTGCAAGCCGGGCGCCATGGCGGTGGGCGCGCTGCAGGCGCTGCGGCTGTGGCAGGCGCTGGAGGACCAGGGCGAGGGGGGCTGCCCGGAGCGGGCCGGCGCGCTGGCGGCCGAGCTGGCGGAGGCGCTGGAGCGGGTCGCGCGGCGCGTCGAGGCCGAATTCCCGGCCGGGCCGGATGGCCGGGGGTAGGGGAATTCCTACCCGTCCCGTCGGATCGCCTTACGGGGATATCAAGATTTCCCGATGGATAAATATAATGATAGTAGGCAGCATCCTAGTAGGGATATTCCTAACACGAACCGCCGACCGGCCGACAGACTCCGATGATGCAAGATAGCGTTACCTCGATTCCCCACCATTACCGGCACGCGCTGCTGATCGATGACGACGTGTTCACGCTCGACATGGTGGCGCTGCGGCTAGAGGACCTGGGGGTGGCGCGCGTCACCAAGGCCGGCGGCGGCGAGCAGGGACTGCGCGCGCTGGGGCCGGACGGCACCGGGGCGGACCTGATCGTCTGCGACATCAACATGCCGCGCATGGACGGTTTCCAGCTGATGGAACTGCTGGCGGCCAGGCGCGTGGGCTGCCCCATCATCCTGATGTCGGGCCTGGCGCAGCGCTTCATCGACTCGGCCCAGCTGATGGCCCGCTTCCACCACCTGAACATCCTGGGCGCCCTGAAAAAGCCGCTCGACAAGCGCGAGCTGGCGCAACTCTTGGCGCGCCCGCCGGCGCCGGCGGCGCCATGAGCGCGCGCTGGCGCCGGCCGGCCCTGCCGCGCGGGATGGACGGCGCGGCGGCCCTGGGCGTGTTCTGGCCGGCGGCGCTGGCGGCGCTGTTCGCCGCGCTGCCGCTGTGGCAGCGCCGCGGCCTGCCCGAGGCCATCGCGCTGGCGGGCGTGCTGGCCTGCTCGGCGCTGCTGGCCTGGCGCCTGGCGCGGCGCGCCGGGGAGGCGGCCGCCAGCGACGGCACGGCGCTGGCCGCGCGCGCCACGCTGGACGGCGCGGAACAGCTGGTGGGCGGCGTGCTGCCCGTGTGGCGCCGCCATGTGCAGGCCGTCAACGCGCAGACCGAGGAGGCCGTCAATCAGCTGCTGGCCAGCTTCAGTTCATTGCTGCAGCAATTCAGGACGGCCGGCTTCACCGGCGCCGACGATCCGGCCAACGGCGAAATCACGCTCAGCCTGCTCACCCTGTGCGAGCGCGAACTGGGCCCGGTGATCCGCTGCCTGGAAACGGTGGTGGGCAGCAAGGCCGGCCTGCTCGAGCATGTGCGCGCGCTGGCCGAGGCCACCGACGAATTGCAGGAACTGGCCGACGAGGTCAGGAAGATCGCCGCCCAGACCAACCTGCTGGCCATCAACGCCTCGATCGAGGCGGCGCGGGCCGGCCAGGCCGGACGCGGCTTCGCCGTCATCGCCGGCGAGGTGCGCACGCTGTCGCAGTCCTCGGCCACCATCGGCGCCCGCATCACCCAGCGCATGGCCGACATCTCCGGCACCATGCGCCTGACGCTGGCGGCCGCGGCCAAGGCGGCCGACGACGACCGCGACGCCATCGGCGCCTCCGGCGGCGTGGTGGACGACGTGCTCGGCCACGTGCGCGAGCTGGCCCATTCGGCCGACCAGATGCGCGCCCGCGGCAACGCCATCCGGCGCGACGTCGAGAACCTGCTGGTGGCGCTGCAGTTCCAGGACCGCGTCCGCCAGATGCTGGAGGTGGTCGACGCCGACATGGGGCGCCTGGGCCACGACCTCGAACAGGCCGGCGCGGCGGGCCTGCCGCCGCTGGCCGCCTGGCTGGGCGAGCTCGAATCGCGTTACACCATGGAGGACGAGCGGCGGGGCCACGCAGCGCAGCCCCTGCCGGCGCCCGGCGACGAGCTGACATTCTTCTGAACCCGACCCCCATGGCGGCGCGGACATACCAATAACAGCAATAGGGGACAGCATGGCAAAACTCATCATGATAGTGGACGACTCCGCCTCGCTGCGGCAGGTGGTGGGCTTGACGCTCAAGGACGCCGGCTACGACGTGCTGGAGGGGGCGGACGGCAGCGACGCCCTGTCCAAGCTCAAGGGGCAGAAGGTGCACCTGATCATCAGCGACGTCAACATGCCCAACATGGACGGCATCGCCTTCGTGCGGGAGGTCAAGCAACTGCCGAACTACCGCTTCACGCCCATCATCATGCTGACCACCGAGTCGCAGGAGGAGAAGAAGCGCCAGGGCCAGGAGGCCGGCGCCAGGGCGTGGCTGGTCAAGCCGTTCAAGCCGCAACTGCTGCTGACGGCGGTGCAGAAGCTGGTCCTGCCTTGAGCGCGGCGGCGGACGCGGGCGCCTTGCGCATCGAGGGCGAAATGGGCATCTACAGCGCCGCGGAGTTGAAACGGCAACTGCTCGAGCGGCTGGCCGGCTCGCCGGAACTGGCGCTGGACCTGGCCGGCGTCTGCGAGTTCGACTGCGCCGGCGTGCAACTGTTGCTGCTGGCGCAGCGCGCCGCCCACGCCGCCGGCGGCGCGCTGCGCCTGCTCTCGCCCAGCGCGGCCGTGGTGGAGGCGCTCGAGCTGCTCGGCCTGGGCGAGCGCCTCGGCCTGGCCGCCGGCGGGGCCCTGCCATGACGCTGCGGGCGGCGCTGCACACCTACGTCCTGGAAAGCCGGGAACTGCTGGAGGAGATGGAGCGGGCCCTGCTGTCGTCCGGCGGGGCCGGCGCCGTGCACGCGGTGTTCCGCGCGGTGCACACCATCAAGGGCTCGGCCGGGCTGTTCGGGCTGGACCACGTGGTCGATTTCGCGCACGTGGTCGAGAGCGTGCTGGACGAGGTGCGCGGCGCCGCCCTGGCGCTGGACGCCGAACTGGTCGCGCTGCTGCTGTCCTGCCGCGACCACCTGGCCGCGCTGGTGGACGGCGCGATCGACGGCCTGCGGGGCGGGGCCGGCGGCGCCGACGCCTCCCTGGCCGCGCGCGGCGGGCCGCTGCTGGCGCGGCTGCGCGTCCACCTGGGGCGGCCCGGCGCCGAGGACGCGGCGCCCGCCGGCCACGCCGCCCCGCCGGGGCCCGCCGCGCCGCCCGCCGCGGAGGCGGCCGTCCGCCGCTGGCATATCTCGCTGCGCTTCGGGGTCGACGCGCTGCGCAACGGCATGGATCCACTGGCCTTCATCCGCTACCTGGGACGGCTCGGCACGGTGACCGGCGTCGCCACGCTGGACGACGCCATGCCGGAACCGGCGGCGATGGACCCCGAATCGTGCTACCTCGGCTTCGAGATCGCCTTCCAGGGCGGGGCCGACCGCGCCGCCATCGAGGGCGTGTTCGATTTCGTGCGCGAGGACTGCGCGATCCGCATCCTGGGCCCGGACTGCGGGCCGGACGACTACGCCGCGCTGCTGGACGGCCCGCCCGAGGAAGCGGCGCGGCTGCGCGAGGCCCTGGCGCGCTGCGGCGGCCTGGCCGCGGCCGAATTGGCGGAATCGGCCGGGGTGGCCCGGCCGGAGCGGGGCGGCCGCGCGCCGCGGCCGGCCCCCGCGCCCTCCGCGCCGGACGGTTCCTGGACCGCCCTGGCCGTTCCGGAACCGGAGCAGGCCGCGGCGCCGCGGGAAAGCCGCTCGATCCGCGTCGACGCCGACAAGCTGGATCACCTGATCAACCTGATCGGCGAACTCGTCATCGCCGGCGCCAGCGCCAGCGTGGCGGCCGGGCGCGCCCGCGACGCCGAGCTGAGGGAGCGCAACGCCACGCTGGCGGCGCTGGTGGAACAGGTGCGCGACAGCGCCCTGCAATTGCGCATGGTGAAGATCGGCGCCACCTTCAGCCGCTTCCAGCGCGTCGTGCACGACGTGTCGCGCGAGACCGGCAAGGACATCGGCCTGGTGGTGCAGGGCGGCGACACCGAGCTCGACAAGACGGTGGTCGAGCGCATCGGCGACCCGCTGACCCACCTGGTGCGCAACGCCATCGACCACGGCATCGAGGGCGCCGAACTGCGCGCCGCGCGCGGCAAGCCGGCCAGGGGCACGGTGCGGCTGAACGCCTACCACGAATCGGGCAGCATCGTGATCGAGGTGGGCGACGACGGCGGCGGGCTGGACCGCGACCGCATCCTGGCCAAGGCCGTCGAGCGCGGGCTGGTCGAGCCGGAGCGCAGGCTGAGCGACGGCGAAATCCACGCGCTGGTGTTCGAGCCGGGCTTCTCGACGGCGGCGGCGGTCACCAACCTGTCCGGCCGCGGCGTGGGCATGGACGTGGTCAAGCGCGGCATCGCCGAGCTGCGCGGCGAGGTGGCGATCGCCAGCGAGGAGGGCGTCGGCACCACCGTCACGGTGCGCCTGCCGCTGACCCTGGCCATCATCGACGGCTTCCTGGTGGCGGCCGGCGGCTCGATGTTCGTCATCCCGCTCGACACGATAGAGGAATGCCTGGCGTTCAACGACGCCGAAGCGGGGCGGGACTACACGGACCTGCGCGGGCAGGTGCTGCCATTCGCGCGGCTGCGCGCGCTGTTCGCGCTGGACGGCGAGCCGTCCCGGCGCGAGAGCCTCGTGGTGGTCCGGCACGAGGGGCGGCGGGTGGGGCTGGTGGTCGACACGCTGCTGGGCGAATTCCAGACCGTCATCAAGCCGCTGGGCAAGCTGTTCGGGCAGGTGCGCTGCGTCAGCGGCGCCACCGTCCTGGGCAGCGGCGAGGTGGCGCTGATCCTGGACATGCCGGCGCTGCTGGCGACGCTCGCGCGGCCGGGCCAGCCCGTCCCGGCCATCGAGGAACCGCAATGCCAGCACCACTGAGGGGAGACGCCATGCAGCCATCCACGCCGCCGGAACGGGCCCAGTACCTGACCTTCACGCTGGGCCGGGAGATGTTCGCCATCGGCATCCTGGCCATCAAGGAAATCATCCAGTTCCACGGCTTGACGAAGGTGCCGATGATGCCGCCCAGCGTGCGCGGCGTGATCAATCTGCGCGGCGCGGTGGTGCCGGTGGTGGACCTGGCCGTGCGCCTCGGACGCGCGGCCGGCCAGGCCACCCGGCGCAGCTGCGTCGTGATCGTGGAGACCGCGGACCCCGCGCAGCGGGTGATGGGCGTGCTGGTCGATTCGGTCAACGCGGTGCTGGAGATCGCCGCGGCCGACATCGAGCCGGCGCCGTCCTTCGGCGCCCGGGTGCCGGGGGAATTCATCGCCGGCATGGGCAGGGCGGGCGGCCGCTTCGTGATCGTGCTGCAGACCGGCGAGGTGCTCTCGCCCGGCCGGCTCGCCACCACATTCAACAATCATACGCAGGGGACTTGAACATGTTTGCAAATTTGAAAATCGGAACGCGGCTGGCCTTGGGCTTCGGCGTGGTGGTGGCGTTGATGATGGCCATCGGCGCCACCGGCGTCACGCGGCTCGACGGCGTCAACCGGGAATTGGACGACGTGGTGAAGGACAAATGGCCGAAGGTGCAGATGGCGGCGGCCATCCTGGCCGGCACCAACGAGATCGCGATCGGCATGCGCAACATGCTGCTGGCCAGCGACCCGGGCGAGGACAAGCGCGAGATCGAGGCCATCCTGGCCGCGCGCGCCAGGATCGGCGAGCAGCTGGACCAGCTCAAGCGTGTGGTGGGCACCGAGCACGGCAAGAAGGTGCTGGCGGGCATCGTGGAAAAAAGGGCCAGGTTCGTGGCCGGGCAGGACCGCCTGATCGCGCTGGCCGCGGCCGGCGACGTCGAGGAGGCGCGGCTCTACCTGAGCCGGGAATTGCGGCCGCTGCTGCGCGCCTACCAGGCCGACGTCGCCGAACTGGCCAGGTACCAGGGCGAGATGGTGGACCAGGCGGGCGCCAGGGCCGAAACACTCTACCAGGAGGCGCGCCAGCTGATGCTGGGGCTGGCCGCCGCGGCGCTGGCGCTGGCCGCCGCCGCCGCGTTCTGGGTGACGCGCAGCGTGGTGGGCCCGCTGCGCCAGGCGTCCGAGGTGGCGGACCGGCTGGCGCAGGGCGACCTGACGGTGCGCATCGCGGTCGCCTCCACGGACGAGACCGGCCAGATGCTGCGCTCGATGCAGCGCATGGTGGAGCGGCTGGCGCAGGTGGTGGGCGAGGTCAACGGCGGCGCCGACGCGCTGGCCAGCGCCTCCGAGCAGGTCAGCGCGACCGCGCAGTCGCTGGCGCATTCGGCCAGCGAGCAGGCCGCCGGGGTCGAGGAGACCAGCGCCTCGCTCGAGCAGATGACGGCCTCGATCGCGCAGAACACCGAGAGCGCCCAGGTCACCGACGGCATGGCCGGCCAGGCGGCGCGGCGGGCGGCCGAGGGCGGCGACGCGGTGGCGGCGACGGTGGCGGCGATGCACCAGATCGCCAAGAAGATCGTCATCATCGACGACATCGCCTACCAGACCAACCTGCTGGCGCTGAACGCGGCCATCGAGGCGGCGCGCGCCGGCGAGCACGGCAAGGGCTTCGCGGTGGTGGCGGCCGAGGTGCGCAAGCTGGCCGAGCGCAGCCAGCTGGCGGCGCAGGAGATCGGCGAGGTGGCCGGCAACAGCGTGGCCCTGGCCGAGCGCGCCGGGCAACTGCTGACGGCCATGGTGCCGGACATCGAGCAGACCTCGACGCTGGTGCGGGGCATCGCGACGGCGTCGCACGAGCAGTCGGCCGGGGTCGGCCAGATCAACGTGGCGGTGGTGCAGCTGAGCCAGACCACCCAGATGAACGCGGCCAGCTCCGAACAGCTGGCCGCCACCGCCGAGGAAATGAGCGGCCAGGCCGAGCAGCTGCAGCGGACCATGGCCTTCTTCAGGCTGGGCTCGGAGCCGGCGGCGCGGGTGTTGCCGCTGGCGCCGGCGCGCAGGGCGGCGCGGCAGGCGCGCGCCGCCGGCGCCGCGCGGCTGCCGGTGGGCGCCGAGCAGGACATCGACGAGTCTCAATTCACCAGGTTTTAAGGGCGCGGCCCGGCAGGGGCGGCGGCGCGCCGCCCGGCTTGGCGGCTAAAGGAGGAAATGGATGGAAACCGAACGTTGGGCGCGGCGCTACGCCGATGAATACAGGGTGTTGATCAGCGTGATGGAGCTGGCCGAGGGCTGCGCGCCGGATCAGGAGAAAATGGCGATGCGCCTGGGGGCGGACGCGATGCAGGCCTTCGTCCACATCACGCAGCGCCTGCGCGACCATGTGGAGCAGGGGCGCTTCCGGGTCGACGTGGTGACCGCCGCGCTGCTGCGCGACGGTTGCGAGCGGATGGTGAGGCTGAGCGCCCGCTTCGCGCGCGACCCGGGGCAGGACGCCGAGGTCGCGCGGCAGGGGCGCAACCTGGCCGGCAGCGTGGACGAGCTGTTCCGCAAGTCCTGCCTGGGCATACTGTCCGGCTTGCGGGACGGCGCGCGCTACAGTCCGCCCAGCGCCGCGATCGACTCGTAGCAGGCGCCCATGGTGTGGTAGTCGACCTTGCCGGCCGGGCTTTTCTCCTCGCTCAGCTTGCCGTTGGACGGGCTGAGGATGCGGTACCAGGCGCCGTGGCGGTGGTCGACGAAGTGCTCCCAGCTATAGGCCCAGATGCGGTCGTACCACTCCCAGTAGCGCGCCTCGCCGGTGCGCGCGCCCAGCACCGCGGCGGCGGCCAGGCTCTCGGCCTGCACCCAGAAGTACTTGTCGCCGTCGCAGATCTCGCCCTCGGTGCCGAAGCCGTAGTGGATGCCGCCGTGCCGCTTGTCCCAGGCCGTTTCCAGCGCCGCGTCGAACAGCGCCTGCGCGCGCGGCGCCAGCCACGCGGTGGGCGCGTCCAGGCGATCGGCGTGGCGCTCCAGCAACAGCAGCAGCTTGGCCCATTCGGTGAAGTGGCCGGGCTGGAAGCCCCACGGGCGGAAGATGTTGCTCTTGTCGTGGCGGTTGTAGTTCCAGTCTATGGTCCAGTCGGCGGTGTAGTGCTCCCAGATCATGCCGTCCGCCAGGCCGGCCTGCCGCACGGTGATGTTGTGCGCCAGCGTGGCCGCGCGCTGCAGGTAGCGCTGGTCGCCGGAGGCCTCGAACGCGGCCAGCATCGCCTCGCAGGCGTGCATGTTGGCGTTCTGGCCGCGATACGGGTCGAGCACCGACCAGTCGGCGCTGGCCTGGTCCGCGTACAGGCCGTGCCGCGGCTCCCAGAAGCGGCGCTCCATCAGCTCGTAGGTCTCGTTCATGTGGCCGCGGGCCTCCTCCATGCCGGCGGCCAGCGCGTGGGAATAGGCCAGCAGCACGAAGGCCAGGCCGTAGCAGTGGTTGTCGGCGTCGAGCACGCGCTTCTTGCCGTCTTGCCAGGACAGCTGCCAGGCGTAGCCGCCGGTGTGCGGGTCGCGGTGGACGTCGCGCAGGAAGGCGACGCCGTGCCGCATCGCCTCCAGGTAGGCCGGGTCGCCGAACTGGCGGTGGGCCATCGCGTAGTTGAAGACGAAGCGCGTGCTGCTCACCAGGTGGCGGGTGGCGCCGTCGTAAATGGTGCCGTCGTCCAGGAAGAAATGGTGGAAGCCGCCGGTCGGATCGATGCAGCGCGGATGGTAGAACTGCATGGTGTGCGCGATGTGCGACAGCAGCATCTCGCGCGAGCGGAATTGTGGGAGCATGGGGGCCTTTCGGATGCGGGGGTTGTACGGGATTACGGCGCGGCGGGGCCGGATTGCGGCCATGCCGCGATCCGGTATCGGGTGTGCCAGGGCTGGTCCGGGGTCAGGGCGACGCCGGCGCGGCCGGCCAGCGGATGCTCGCTCGGGGCCCGCGCCACGCGGCCCAGGTCGAACAGGCTGTTGACGGGCTCCGCGCCCAGCGCGAGGTGGCGGCTCATCCAGGGGAAGTCCAGGCGGCCGCCGTTGCTCACCCACAGCATCAGGTCGGGCAGCTGGGCCGTGTCCCACCACAGACCGACGCAGGCGTCGTAGTCCAGGTAGTGCAGCGCGAACGGCGGGGCGCCGGCGGCCGCGCTCAGCGCGTGCACCTGCATCAGCTCCTCCGAATGGCCGTCCAGCGGCAGCAGGCCCAGGTCCAGCGGGCCGTCCGCGCCGGCCATGCGGGACAGGCCGGCCGAGCGGGTGTCGGGCTTGAGGCGCGACACCGCGCCGGCGGAGCGGGACGGATAGCTGAACACGCCGTCGTGCGCGCCCAGCAGGACCCGTACCCGCCCCGGTTCGGGCGGCAGGCGGAAGGTGGGATGCAGGCCCACCGGCAGCCGCGAGGGCCGGCGCGACCAGACGCTGAGCCGGATGTCGACCGCCGGCGAGTGCGGATCGGCCGCGATGGTGCGCTCGATGCGGCTCACCGCCGCGTCGGCGGGATAGTCGATCGCCAGGCGCACGAAGGACGGCGTCGACTCCAGGCATTCCCAGCGGTGGTTGGCGCCGTAGCCGTGCGACCAGTGGTCGTCGGCGGCACGGACGGCCCAGCCGGGCGGCAGGTCGTCGGGCGGGTCGACGCGGCCGAAGGGCACGCAGGGCCACTCGCCGCGCAGGCGCCGCATCAGCCCCGGCAGGCCGGCCGCCTCGCGCATGCCGGTCCACGGCGCCACGTGCATGACGTCGATTTCCCGCTCGGCGCCGAGGCGGAAGGTGAGCGGCCCCAGCATGCCGCCCAGCCGCTGGACTTCGGCGCTGCCATACTCCCATTCCAGGCGCAGCGGGCGGATCAGATCGGACATGACGCTACTCCTACTTCAACTGGCAGATATCGAGCACGTTCATGTCCGTGTAGTCGAGGTTCTCGCCGCCCATGGCCCAGATGAAGGCGTAGTTCGCCGTGCCCGAGCCCATGTGGATGGACCATGGCGGCGACACCACCGCCTCCTCGTTGGCGACGATGATGTGGCGCGCGGCGTCCGGCTCGCCCATGAAATGGAACACGCGTTCGGATTCCTTCAGGTCGAAATAGAAATAGACCTCGGAGCGGCGGTCGTGCAGGTGCGGCGGCATGGTGTTCCAGACGCTGCCGGTCTTCAGCACCGTCAGTCCCAGCAGCAGCTGGGCCGACTTGCACACGCCGGGGATCACGTACTGGTAGATGGTGCGGGCGTTCGATGTCTCCATTCCGCCACGCTCCAGCGGGATGGCCTCGGCGTGCGTGATCTTCACGGTCTCGTAGCGCACGTGGGCCGGCGTCGAGGCCAGATAGAAGCGCGCCGGGTTCGCCGGGTCCGCCGATTCGAACACCACGTCGGCGCTGCCCATGGGGATGTACAGGCCGTCGCGCGGCGCCAGCTCATACAGTTCGCCGTCGACGCGCACACGGCCCGCGCCGGATGATACATTGATCACACCCAGTTCGCGCCGAACCAGGAAGGGCTGGCCGGCGGCCGACGCCGGCTCGGTGTGCAAGGGCAGGGCGACCGGGCCGGCGACCGGCGCGGCGCCGCCGATGACGAAGCGCTCGTTGTGGCAATAATTCAACACCACGCGGTCCGCCGCGAACAGGCCGCCGATCAGGTGGCGCTCGCGCAGCTGGTCGTTGCTGGCATGCGACATCATGTCGGGGTGGGTGGCGTGGTAGGTCTTGGCGAACATCTTTTGCTCCAAAAATTAGGGTGATTGCTGATATCGATAACAGTCTAAGGGATAAAATACCACAACGTAAAGGCAAACTTTGGCGTAAAAGCCGCAAAAAAAAGGAATTTTGCGATCGGCGCGATGATTTTTAAAATTCCAGTTGCCAATAATTCGGGATATGCTAACATCATGTTATCGATAACCTGTTAGCGTTCACAGAAGTGGCGCGCCACAGGCGATAACAAAGAGCCGTAGCGGCTTGAACAAGCCGCGGCATGCCGCCAAGACGGCGTGCATCATTCAATTGGGGACACTTATATGTACAAGAAAACTGGATTTTCGCTGCAGGTAACCGGGATCGCCCTGGCGGTGTCGCAGGCGTTCGCGCCGGAAGCGATGGCGCAGCAGCAGGCCGCCGAACAGACCGTGGTGGTGACGGGTATCCGCGCCTCGGCCCGCTCGTCGGTGGCCATCAAGCGCGACACGATGGAAGTGGTCGATTCCATCACCGCCGACGACATCGGCAAGCTGCCCGACCTGAACGTGGCAGAGACGATGACCCGCATTCCGGGCGTGCAGGGCTACCGTTACGGCGGCGAGGGCGCCTCGCCGGTGGGCGCGGGCTCCGGCCTGACCATCCGCGGCCTGTCCGGCCAGACGGCGTCGCAGATCAATGGCCGCGCGTTCAACACCGCCGGCGGCCGTGAGTTCAACATCGAGAGCGCGATTCCCGGCATGATCGCCGGCGTCGACGTCTACAAGAACCCGTCGGCCGAGCACATCGAAGGCGGCATCGGCGGCCTGGTCAACATCCGCAACCGCAACCCGAGCGATTTCAAGGGCCCGACCGTCGCGGCGTCGATCAGCTTCAGCAACAACGATCTGGCCAAGAAGACCGATCCCGAGTTGTTCGTCATGGGCGCCAACCGCATCGACCTGGGCGGCGGCAGCCGCATCGGCGTGATGGGCGCGGCGGTCTACCAGAAGAGCACCGGCCGTTCGGACAACAACCCGGCCAACCGCGGCGGCAGCCTGAAGCGCGCGGTCCGCGCCGACAGCGCCGAGTACGCGACGCGCGCCGCCGCCAACACGGCCAACAGCCCGTTCCAGCCGATGTCCGCCTATGTGGGCCGCAGCGATGTCAACTTCATGGACAACGTCGGCACCACCGGCGCCAACATGCCCAACTTGGCCGGCCTGACCGCGGACCAGATCAGCAACGTGATCTCGGCCACGGGCGTGAACAGCAACGCGTTCCAGGAAACCATCATGCGCGAGCGCAAGGGTTTGAACCTGGCGGGCGACTACCGCGTCAGCAATACCTTGCGTTTCTACGCCGAGGCGAACTATGTGTACTACCTGTACCACCAGAACTACCGCGGCCTGAATTCGGTTGACGGCGCCAACGTGCAGAACCTGCAGACCACGCCGTTCAACTACACCGAGGCGCTGGCCAACCGCAACATCAACGGCGGCAGCAACGACGTGCTGGTCAGCAAGCGCCTGTTGAGCGGCAGCTTCCTGAACTCGGCCGTCACCTCGATGGGTGGGGACGAGCACACCCCTTATACGACCTGGGTGGGCGCGGCCGGCGCCGAATGGAGCCCGACGGCTGACCTGTCGCTGAAGGCCGACTTCTCGTACATCAAGTCCGACAAGACCCAGGATAACCGCAACGTGCTCATGGATTCCGCGCCAGGCAAGCTGTGGTCCACCAACCGTATCGCCGATGGCGCGCCGCACCAGCTGACCTTCACCGGCCCCGACCTGAGCGATCCGGCCAACTTCGTGTTCCGCCAGTATGAGAATGGTTCCAACCAGAGCTGGGACGACAGCGGCCACGCCACCGCGCTGAGCGGCGCCTACAGCCTGGACGTCGGCCCGTTCAACCGCCTCAAGTTCGGCACCCGCTACGCCCACATGGACAGCCTGTACAAGAATTTCCGCCCGGGGTCCAGGCCACTGACCACCGACGGCCTGGCGCTGACGGCCAACCGTTCGAACGCCATCAACGCCTCGACCATGGGCAGCGCGATCGAGCGGGCGCCGACCAACTTCATGGGCGGCGACGCCGGCTATGCGGGCGGCTTCGCGGTCTACAAGCCGGACGCGCTGCTGGGCAACCAGGTCCAGACCGCCTTCCCGAAATCGGGCATCCCGCAAGACGGCGCCTACCCGGAACTCGCCGGCGAACGCCGCTACGTCGAAGAGAACACGCTGGCCGGCTACCTGGTGGGCGAATTCTCGGCGATGGACGAGCGCCTCAAGGGTAGTGTCGGCGTGCGCGTGGTGCGCACCACCGGCACGGCCGTGGCCCGCGCGACCGGCTTGAACGGCGCCCTGGTGGACGTGGTGGGCAAGACTTCCTACACCAATTCCTTGCCAACGTTTAACGCCACCTACGACATCTCGAAAGAATCGCTGGTGCGCTTCGCCTATGGCCGCGGCATGACCCGCGCCGGCATTGGCGACCTGAATCCGTCCATCAGCGGCGTGAACACTTCCACCGGCACCGCCAACGTCGGCAATCCGGACCTGCGTCCGCTGGTCGCCGACAGCTTCGACCTGTCGCTGGAGCACTACTTCAGCAAGACCAACTACGCGTCGCTCGCGGTGTTCGATAAACAGATCGACGGCTTCTTCAATAACCTGCTGTCGTGCCAGACGCTGGACCCCGCTGTCGCCGGACCATACACCGGTTCGGTCGGCAACGGTTGCAGCGGCGGCCAGTATTCGGTCAGCAAGCGCGTCAATGCCGAGAAAGGCTATGCGCGCGGCGTGGAAGTGGCCGGCCAGTACTTCTTCGACGGCGCCGAAGGCATCCTGAAGAACTTCGGCGTGTCCGGTTCGTACACCTACGTGACGACGGCCAACCCGCTCAACTTCGGCACCGCCGCGGCCCCCCGCGTCGTGCGCATGGCGCAGCCGTTCCAGTCCAAGCACAACTACAGCGTGTCCGGCATGTACGAGGACAAGAAGCTGTCGGCCCGCCTGGCCTACACGTGGCGTTCGATGTCGCTGTTTAACGATGTGGCGATCAATCCGATCGACAGCCGTTCCATCGACGCCTACGGCATCCTGGACGGTTCGATCAACTATGAAATCGCCGACAACCTGACGCTGTCGTTCAACGCCAAGAACATCACCAACAAGGCGCTGCACCGCTACATCGGCGAGCCTGACTACAAAACCGGCATCGAACTGCAGCACTATGGCAACGGCCGCACCTTCGTTCTCGGCCTGCGCTACAAGTTCGGCGCGCTGTAATCGCGTGGCAATCCTGTAGTATCGCCAGACCGGCACGGCTTCGCCGTGCCGGTTTTTTTTGAAAGCACCGAATGACCATCACCAACCGCCGCCACTTCCTGCTGGGCGCCAGCGCGCTCGGCCTGCTCGCCATCCGTCCCGCCATGGCGCGGGACGCCATCGACACCTTCCAGCCCGGCGATCCGGCCTCCGAGGCCGCCCACGCCTATGCCGGCGAGCTCGCCGAAACCACCCATCTGTTCGGCCGCGCCGGCCGCCTGATCAAGGCCGGCGGCCATATCGAGTTCGACCTGCGCTGCGAGGACCGGCCGCTGACGCTCTACGTCAGCTACTCGGGCGACGCCGAGGGCGGCCTGGTGGACGTCCGCATCGACGGCGAGCTGATCGCCACCCAGCGGCTGGGCAAGGAAAAGCCCGGCGGCTTGTTCGAGGCGGCCTACCTGGTGCCGTACGCCTACTCGCGCGGCAGGAAAAAACTGCGCCTGCGCTTCAATCCCTTGCCCAAAACGCGCGATCCGGCCATCTATGGCGTGCGGTTGGCGTGATAATTGCAATATAATATTGAAGTCGAGGCCAGCCCAGCGCTGGCCTTGTTTATCGGGAAGGCCGGGGGGGCCATCGCGATAACTTTCAGTATGCAAAAGGGACGATGGAACAAAAGCAAAGCGAAGGCGCCGTCAGCGGCGCCACCATCTACGATGTCGCGCGGGTCGCCGGCGTGTCGGCGATGACCGTGTCGCGGGTCGTCAACGGTAGCGCGCAAGTGACCGCCGTGACCCGCGACAAGGTGATGGCGGCGGTGGAATCCTTGAATTACCAGGTCAACTTCGCGGCCCGCGCCGCGCGCGTGGGCACCCTGCGCGTCGGCCTGCTGTACAGCAATCCCAGTGAATCCTTCCTGAGCGCCCTGCTGGTCGGCGCGATGGACCAGTGCGGCCAGATGGGCGCACAGCTGATCCTGGAACGCTGCACCGACCTGCGCAGCCAGCGCGCCGCCATCGGCAAGCTGATCGCCAGCGGCGCGGACGGCATCCTGGTGCCGCCGCCGCTGTGCGACACCAAGTCCGCCCTGAAGCAGCTGGATGAGATCGGCATGCCGACGGTGGCCGTCGCCACCGGCCGGCCCTCGCCCGGCGTGTCGGCCGTGCGCATCGACGACTACGAGGGCGCGCTCACCATGACGCGCCACCTGCTGTCCCTGGGCCACAAGGACATCGGCTTCATCAAGGGCGATCCCAAGCACACGCCGGCGCAGATGCGCTACCAGGCCTTCCTCGACGGCATGGCCGAGGCCGGCCTCGAGGTGCCGCCCGAACGCGTGGCGGACGGCCTGTTCACCTACCGTTCCGGCCTGGCCGCCGCGCGCCAGCTGCTGGGGCAGGCCAAACGGCCCACCGCCATCTTCGCCAGCAACGACGACATGGCCGCCGCCGTGGTGGCCGTCGCCCACGGCATGCATCTGCAGCTGCCCGAGGAATTGACGATCTGCGGCTTCGACGACACGCCCGTCGCCACCACCGTGTGGCCCGAACTGACCACCATCCACCAGCCCATCGGCGACATGGCGCGCGCGGCGGTCGACCTGCTGGTCGACCAGATCCGCCGCCGCCGCGTGGGCGAGCCCCCGGTGGTGCAGCACAAGCTGCTGCCCTACACCCTGGTCAAGCGCGAATCGGCCACCGCCACCCGCCGCAAATAGCGGCGGGGTCGCGCGGCGGCTAGCTGTTGACCAGCGCCGTCACCTCGGCGGCGGTGAGGGCGCCGCGATAGATGCGGAAGTCGTCGATCTTGCCGTTGAAGTAGGGATCGGCCGCGTACTGCGAACGGCCGATCCAGTTCTGGTTGGTGGATCCCAGGCGGAACGGCGCGTGGAACATGGCCGTGTTGCTGCCGGCCACCGCGCCGTTCACGTACAGGGTGCCGGTGGCGCCGGACAGGGTGACCGCCACGTGCACCCACTGGCCCGTGGGCAGCGCGGCGGTGCCGGTGATGCCCTGTTCGCCGACGCCGTAGTCGGTGGTGATGCCGAAGCGTATCACGCCGCCGTTGGTGCGCGGGGTCAGCATCATGTAATGCCCGGTGCCCGAGCCGAAGTCGAACACCCGCGCCCAGTTGCGCGAGGCGTCCCAGTAGACCCAGGCGGCGATGGTGAAATCGGCCAGGTCCGCGACCGCATCCTGCGGCAGGGCCACATAATCGTTGACGCCGTCCAGCTGCAGCGCGTTGCCGCTGCGCCCGGCCACCCACGCGCCGCCGTTGACCAGCGTGCCCGCGTGGCCGTTGCCGGTGGCGTCGGCGGCGGTCGTGCCGGACGTCTCGTTCATCATCAGCCGGGTGTGCAGGCCGGTGCCGGCCATGGCCATCTTCGCGGCCGAGGGGGCGCTGTCGCCGGTCGGGGTCTGGGCCGTCACCACGTAGTAATAGGCGCCCGGCGCCATGCCGCTGTCGGTGTAGGTGAGCAGGTTCGTGATGCCGCTGGCGATGGTGGTGTAGGGGCCGCCGGCCGCCGTGGCGCGCTTGACGGTGTAGCCGGTGGCGTTCGCGCAGCCCCACCAGGACAGCACCATCTGGCCGCCGCTCCACCATGCCGTCAGTCCGCTGGGCGCGACGCCGCCCGCATACGGGTCGCGGCTGAAGGTGAGCGTGCCGAAGCCCAGCTGGTCGCCATTGCCGCCGTCGCCCTCGGGGGCCACCTGGGCCACCTGCAGCGCGCAGTACGGCGCGGCCAAGCCCTTGCGGTTGGCATAGTGGTTCAGCACCATCGCCCATACGGGGCGCACGCTGACGCGGCCGGCCGACGACAGGCCGGGCTGGGTCACGTTGACGTTCTTGTAGGTCGCGAAGGGCAGGGTGTAGTACGCGCCGTTGGCATCGGTCAGATTCGTTTTCGCCACATACTCGGCGCCGGCCAGGAAGCGGTTGTTGTCGAGACTATATACGTCGTCGCCCTGGTTCCAGGCCATTTCGCAGAACGAGGCGGCCAGGCCCACCCCCAGCGTGCAGTGGCCCTGGTCGCGGCCGCTCTCCTGCCATTGCCCCAGGTTGCCCGGATGGACGTAGTAGACGGCCTGCTGGCTGGTGCCGTTGCCCGCGCCCGTCTTGTAGTAGTTCATCGCCTCGTCGTAGAGGTCCTCGCGGTCGCACAGCACGCCGATGGCCAGTATGGCGGCGATGGTGCACTGGTCCCAGTTGGCCCAGTAGTTGGTGATGTCGGCGTCGTTGTGCGTGACCAGGAACTGGTGGCACAGCGGATAGAAGACATTGAGCATCAGCGACTGGAAACGGGCCAGGTCGGCCGCCGCCCAGCCGCTGTAGGTGCGCATGATCTCGGCGGCGTTGGCCCACTGGTAGCCATAGATGCCGGCGGCCAGGAAGCGGTCGGCGTTGCCGGTCAGGGTGGTCATGGTGGACGACCACTGGTTCAGGAACACCACCGCCTGGTCGGCGTAGGCGGTGTCGCCGGAGACCTTCCAGCGCAGCGCCATCTGGTAGGTGCGGGCGATGTCGATATACATCTGCGGCGTGTTGTTCAGGGTGGCGCTGCGGGTCACCGTCACCAGCGGCCGCGGCGGGGTGCCCAGCTGGGAGCGGCCATTGCTGGTCAGCGCGTTCCAGCCCTGGGTCCAGGGCTGGGCCCCGGCCGCGACCTTGGCGCGCATGCGGGTGAAATCGGCCTCGGTGTGCAGCAGGCCGGGGTGGACGAAGGTGCGCGCGGTGGTGGCGCCCTGCCGGCGCGGGGCGCCGCCGGCCTTGGCCGCGCCGGCCGCGTCCAGGGCGGCTGGTCCGGCGTCGCCGCCGCAACCGGCCAGGCCCAGCGGGCCAAGGGCGGCGAGCCCCAGGCCGGTGGCGCAAATGGATCTGCGTTTCAGGGAAAACTTCTGATCGTTGTTCGGCATGGTGCTCCTCGAGAAGGGCGGCCCAGGGACGCCGCGGGATTGCCGCGTCAAGCCGGGCCCGGTACGGCGAGGACGATTATGCCACCGATGTTATCGATCACAACATTGAAATAATCATCAAGTTGATTATTTCGTCAGCACAGGGACTTGATGTAATGCGGCCCGACCTGGGCGCAATAGCCGGCGCACGCCAGCCTGGCAGCGGTGGCGGCGGCGTGCACCATCATCGCCGCGTTTGCGTGGAAGCACATGGACACGAGGATGGGCGGCGGCTCCGGGTGCACCGGCAGTTCGATGAACTCGCCCGTGTCCAGGAAGCCGCTGACGAACAGGCTGGGGATGGCCGCCACGCCGTAGCCGTCCTTTACCAGCTGCACGATGGCCGCCACCGACGGCGAGCAGGTGATGCGGGTCTGCTCCAGCGGCACGGCGGCCAGGTTGGCCATCTTGCTGACGATCTCCTCGATCATGCGGTGCGGCGCCGTGCCGCGCCCGAAGGTGAGGATGGGGCGCTGCAGCAGGCGCTGGTTCAGTCCCTCCTTGCGCGTGTCGATCAGCCCCTTGCGGGCGATCCAGTGCAGCGGATACACCGCCAGCGCCTCGGACACGATGTCGCTGCTGTCCACCCCCTCCACCTGGATCACCAGGTCCAGTTCACGCGCCCGCAGGCGCTTTTCCAGCACATTGCTCATGTCCACCGCGAGGTCGATCTCCAGCTCGGGGTGGTCCGCGTTGAGTTCGCGGATGTACTGCGCCAGCCAGCTGTGCACCACGGACTCGATCACGCCCAGCCGCAGCCGGCCCCGTATCGCGTTGTCCTTGCGGGCCGCGCTTTGCAGGCGGCGCGTGGCGTCCACCACAGCCTTGGCGTGGCCCAGCAGGTATTCGGCGTGCGCCGTCAGGCGGAAATCCTTGGCGCCGCGGTCGATCAGCTCCGTCTGCAGTTCCTCCTCCAGCGTCTTGATGCGCAGCGAAATGGCGGCCGGCGTGGCGTGCAGCGCGTGCGCGGTGGCGCGGAAGCTGCGCAATTGGGCGAGCGTGACGAAGGTTTCGAGGAAGCGTGTGTTCATGGCGCGGCGCGGGTGGGTTCGGACAAGAATACCTTAACCCCGGGCCCGGGCATAGCGGGCCGTGGTAAGAAAAACTATACAGCAACGGCAAAAATTACTAGGTAGCTAACTGCCAGCGACGCGCATATTCTTGCTCCATCCTTTGCAGCATCGACGATCCAACCACAGCGAGTTTCAGATGACCACACCGACGACCCCACTCGAATTCCGGCACGCGGTGCGCGCCGGCCAGTTCCGCCTGCCGACCGCCGGCCACTGCGGCGACCACGCCCAGGCCAACCTGGTGATCCTGCCGCGTGCCCACGCCGACGACTTCCTGCTGTTCTGCCAGCGCAATCCGCGCGCCTGCCCGCTGCTGGCGGTCGGCGAGGCGGGGCAGTGGAACGTGGCCGCGCTGGGCGCCGACATGGACCTGCGCGGCGACGTTCCCGGCTACTACGTCTACCGCGACGGCGAGCTGGCCGGGCAGCCGCACACCCTGCACGAACTGTGGCGCGACGACCTGGTGGCCTTCGCCATCGGCTGCTCCTTCTCGTTCGAGCAGATGCTGATGGAGGCGGGCATCCCGCTGCGCCACGTGGCGCAGCGCCGCAACGTGGCCATGTACCGCACCAATATCGCCAACGCGGCAGCCGGCCCGTTCGGCGGCGACATGGTCGTGTCCATGCGGCCGATGAAGGCGCGCGACGCGATCCGCGCCATCCAGATCACCAGCCGCTTCCCGGCCGTGCACGGCGCCCCCGTGCACCTGGGCGACCCGGGCCTGATCGGCATCGCCGACCTGGCGCGGCCCGACTACGGCGACGCGGTCGACATCGCGCCCGACGAACTGCCCGTGTTCTGGGCCTGCGGCGTCACCCCGCAGGAGGCGATCCGCGCGGCCCGGCTGCCGCTGGTGATCACTCACCGGCCGGGCTACATGCTGATCACCGACATACGCAACGCCACGCTAGCCGCATTCTGAACCACCACAACCATACCTAAAAAGGGGAGAAAACATGAACACAAGAGCGATACCCGCGGCCCGGGAAGAGGGATACTTTTCCTGGTTCCACGCGCTGACCGGCAAGGAGCGGCGCACCTTCTGGAGCTGCAAGGTCGGCTACGCGCTGGACGCGATGGACACCCAGTTCCTCAGCTTCGTGATCCCGACCTTGATCGCCACCTGGGGCCTGACCAAGGGCGACGCGGGCCTGATCGGCACCGTGACGCTGCTCACTTCCGCCGCCGGGGGCTGGATCGCCGGCATCCTGTCGGACCGCATCGGCCGCGTCAAGACGCTGCAGATCACCATCCTGTGGTTCGCCTTCTTCACCGTGCTGTGCGGCTTCGCGCAGGACTTCAACCAGCTGCTGTGGGCGCGCGGCCTGATGGGCTTCGGCATGGGCGGCGAATGGACCGCCGGCGCCATCCTGATCGGCGAGGTGATACGCGCCAAGGACCGCGGCAAGGCCGTCGGCATGGTGCAGGCCGGCTGGGCGCTGGGCTGGGGCGCGTCCGCGCTGCTGTACGCGCTGATGTTCTCGCTGCTGCCGCCGGAATGGGCGTGGCGCTCGCTGTTCCTGCTGGGCATACTGCCGGCGCTGTTCGTGATCTTCATCCGCCGCTTCGTCGAGGAGCCGGAGGTGTTCGTGGCGCAGCAGAAAAAAATCGAGGAGAGCGAGGAGCGCGCCTCCTTCGCCGAGATCTTCTCGCCGGCCATGCTCAGCACCACGCTGCGCGCCGTGCTGCTCACCACCGGCGCCCAGGGCGGCTACTACGCCATCACCACCTGGCTGCCGACCTTCCTCAAGACCGAGCGCCACCTGACGGTGTTGGGCACCGGCGGCTACCTGGCCATGGTGATCGTGGGCTCCTACGTGGGCTACATCGTCAGCGCCTTCCTGACCGACCTGCTGGGCCGCAAGAAGAACTTCATCCTGTTCGCCGTCGGTTCGCTGTGCATCGCCCTGGCCTACACCCGCATGCCGGTGACGGACAACGTGATGCTGTTCCTGGGCTTCCCGCTGGGCTTCTTCGTGTCCGGCGTGTTCAGCGGCATGGGCGCCTTCCTCACCGAACTGTTCCCGACCCGCATCCGCGGTTCCGGCCAGGGCTTCAGCTACAACATGGGCCGCGCGGTCGGCTCGCTGTTCCCGCTGATGATAGGCCTGAGCAGCCAGCACATGGCGCTGGGCGAGGCGATCGGCGTGTTCGCCGGCTGCGCCTACGGCGTGATGATCCTGGCCGCGCTGACGCTGCCCGAGACCGCCGGCAAGAAGCTCGAATCCTGAACCAACAAAGCAAGCAAAGAGACATCACCATGAAAAACGACATCCCTTCCGACCAAGCGCGCTGGCAGTTCTGGGTCGACCGCGGCGGCACCTTCACCGACATCGTCGCCCGCCGCCCGGACGGCAAGCTGGTCACGCACAAGCTGCTGTCCGAGTTCCCGGAGCGCTACGACGACGCGGTCACCCAGGGCATGCGCGACATGCTGGGCCTGAAAGCCGGCGAGGCGCTGCCGGTGGACCGGATCGAGGTGATCAAGATGGGCACCACGGTCGCCACCAACGCGCTGCTCGAGCGCAAGGGCGCGCGCACCGCGCTGGCCATCACGCGCGGCTTCGCCGACCAGCTGCGCATCGGCTACCAGGACCGGCCGGACATCTTCGCCATGCGCATCGCGCTGCCGGACCTGATCTACGAGGAGGTGATCGAGGTGGACGAGCGCATCGGCGCCCGCGGCGAGGTGCTGGAGGCGCCCGACGAGGACGCGCTGCGCCACCAGTTCCGCCAGCTGCGCGCCAAGGGCATAGCCTCCATCGCCATCGTGCTGATGCACGCCTACCGCTATCCGCAACACGAGCAGCGCCTGCGGGAACTGGCCGGGGAGGCCGGTTTCGCGCAGATCTCGGTCAGCCACCAGGTCAGCCCGCTGATGAAGATCGTCGGCCGCGGCGACACCACGGTGGTGGACGCCTACCTGTCGCCGGTGCTGCGCGACTACGTGTCGCGGGTCTCCAGCGAGACCGGCGACGTGCGGCTGATGTTCATGCAGTCCAACGGCGGCCTGACGGACGCCAGCCGCTTCCAGGGCAAGGACGCCATCCTGTCCGGCCCCGCCGGCGGCATCGTCGGCGCGGTCAAGAGCTGCGAGGCCATCGGCCTGCGCCAGGTGATCGGCTTCGACATGGGCGGCACCTCGACCGACGTGGCCCACTACGACGGCGCCTACGAGCGCGTGTTCGAGACCGTGGTGGCCGGCGTGCGGGTGCGGGCGCCGATGATGCACATCCACACCGTGGCGGCGGGCGGCGGCTCCATCTGCGGCTTCGAGAACGGCCGCTTCAAGGTCGGCCCCGAATCGGCCGGCGCCAATCCGGGCCCGGCCAGCTACCGCAAGGGCGGCCCGCTGACGGTCACCGACTGCAACGTGATGCTGGGCCGCATACAGCCCGCGCACTTCCCCCACGTGTTCGGCCCCAACGGCGACCAGCCGCTGGACCGGGACGTGGTGGAGCGGCGCTTCGCGGATCTGGCCGCGCGCATCGAGCGCGAGACCGGCACCCGCATGAGCCCATCGGCGGTGGCGGACGGCTTCCTGGCGGTGGCGGTGGACAATATGGCGCAGGCCATCAAGTCCATCTCGGTGGAGCGCGGCTACGACGTGAGCCGCTACGCCATGTGTTGCTTCGGCGGCGCCGGCGGGCAGCACGCCTGCCGCGTGGCCGACGTGCTGGGCATGACCAAGATCGTCATCCACCCCTTCGCCGGCGTGCTGTCCGCCTTCGGCATGGGCCTGGCCGACATCCGCGCCATGCGCGAGGGCGCGGTCGAGCAGGTGTTGTCCGACGCGGCGCTGGCCGCGCTGGCGCCGACGCTGGCCGCGCTGGCCGAGCGCGCCAGCGGCGAGCTGCTGGCGCAGCGGGTGGCGCGCGGGGACATCACGGTGGAGCTGTGCGCCCGCCTCAAATACCAGGACAGCGACTCGGCCTTCGTGATCCCGCTGGGTAGCCACGCCGACATGGCGGAAGCCTTCGCCCGGCAATACCGCAGCCGTTTCGGCTTCGTGATGGACGGACAGCCGCTGGTGATCGAGTCCGTGTCCGCCGAGGCGATAGGCGCGGGCGACGGCGCCGGCTTCGCCATCGAGGTGCCGGACGGCGCGGGCGCGCACGGCCAGGGCCAGGTGTCCAGCTACGTGGACGGCCAGACCGTGCCGATCGCGCTGCACGTGCGCGCCGCGCTGCCGGTGGGCAGCCGCGTGCCCGGCCCGGCGCTGATCCGCGAGGAGATCGCCACCACCGTGGTGGACGCCGGCTGGACCGCGACCGTGCTGCCGGACCACACGCTGCTGCTGGAGCGCACCTCGGCGGCGGGCGCCATGCACAAGATGACGACGGCCGTGCATCCCATCCACCTGGAGATCTTCAACAACCTGTTCATGGCCATCGCCAAGCAGATGGGCACCACCTTGGAGAACACCGCCTACTCGGTCAACATGAAGGAGCGGCTGGACTTCTCGTGCGCCGTCTTCGACCGCCACGGCAACCTGATCGCCAACGCGCCGCACATCCCGGTGCACCTGGGATCGATGAGCGACAGCGTGCAGTGCGTGATCCGCCAGCACGCCGCCACCATGGCGCCGGGCGACGCCTATGTGCTGAACGTGCCCTACAACGGCGGCACCCACCTGCCGGACATCACGGTGGTGAGCCCGGTGTTTGGCGGCGGTGGCGAAACCCCGCTGTTCTATGTCGCCGCGCGCGGCCACCACGGCGACGTGGGCGGCATCTCGCCCGGCTCCATGCCGCCCAACAGCACCAGCATCCTGGAAGAGGGCGTCCTGCTGGACAACGTGAAGATCGTCGACAAGGGCGTGTTCCTGGAGCCGCTGGTGCGCGGCCTGTTCGGCGCCGGCCCTTGGCCGAGCCGCAATATCGACCAGAACATCGCCGACCTGATCGCGCAGCTGGGCGCCTGCGAAACCGGCGCCAACGAACTGTTGAAGGCCGCCGGCCTGTATGGCGAGGACGTGGTGCTGGCCTATATGCAACACGTTCAGGACAACGCCGAGGCGGCGGTGCGCAAGGCCATCACCGGCCTGCGCGACGCCAGCTTCGAGTACGAGATGGACGACGGCGCCATGCTGCGCGTGCGCCTGACGGTGGACCGCGAGCGCCGCAGCGCCACCGTGGACTTCACCGGCACCAGCGAGCAGCGGTCCACCAACTTCAACGCGCCGCTGTCGGTGTGCAAGGCGGCCGTGCTGTACGTGTTCCGCACGCTGCTCGACAGCGACATCCCGATGAACGAGGGCGTGCTGAAGCCGCTCAATCTCATCATCCCCGAGGGCTCCATGCTCAATCCGCGCTATCCGGCGGCGGTGGTGGCGGGCAACGTGGAGGTGTCGCAGTACGTGACGGACGCGCTGTACGGCGCGCTGGGCGTGATGTCGGCGTCGCAGGGCACGATGAACAACTTCACCTTCGGGAACGAGGAGCACCAGTACTACGAGACCATCGCCGGCGGTTCCGGCGCGGGTCCGGGCTTCGACGGCACGGCCGCCGTGCAGACCCACATGACCAACTCGCGCATGACCGATCCGGAAGTGCTGGAGTGGCGCTTCCCGGTGCTGGTGGAAACGCACGCGATCCGGCGCGGCAGCGGCGGGGAGGGGCTGCACCGGGGCGGCGACGGCGCCGTGCGCAGGATCCGCTTCCTGGAGCGGATGACGGCCAACATCCTGGCCGGCCACCGGCGCGTGCCGCCGTTCGGGCTGGAGGGGGCGGGGCCGGGCGCGGTCGGGCGCAACTGGGTAGAGCGCGCCGATGGCAGCTTCGAGCACTTCGGCGCCACGCACACGGCGGAGATGCGGGCGGGCGACGTGTTCGCCATCGAAACCCCCGGCGGCGGCGGCTTCGGCATGCCCTTGAAACCAGCGGCGTAACCCTGGGGTCGGACCCGGCGGGTCCGACCCCGGCATTTGCCGCTGGTTCAGCATGCGAACCAGCGGCTCAACAATCACAGAGACCAGAAAAAATGAAAAAAACAATGCTTGCGCTCATCCTGGGCGCATCGGCAGGGATGGCCGCGGCCCAATCGGCCGTCACCGTGTACGGCGTGGTGGACGTGGCGCTGGTGCGCGAGATCGGCGCGGCCGCCGGCTCCAGCACCAAACTGACCAGCGGCGTGGCCTCCGGCTCGCGCCTCGGCTTCAAAGGTACCGAAGACCTGGGCAACGGCCTGTCCGCCGTCTTCCTGCTGGAGAACGGCTTCCAGGCCGACACCGGCGCCATGGGCCAGGGCGGCCTGCTGTTCGGCCGCCAGGCCTACGTGGGCCTGCAAAGCCGCGCCGGCGCGCTCACGCTGGGCCGCCAGTACACGCCCCAATACCTGGCCATCGCCGGCGCCGACCCGTTCGGCTCCGGCATGGCGGGCGACACCAAGAACCTGATGGCGGCCACCGGCAACAGCGCCAGCCGCATGGACAACTCCATCAAGTACGCCTCGCCGGCGCTGAACGGCGTGAGCGCGGAACTTGTGTACGGCGCCGGCGAGGTGTCCGGCGACAGTTCGGCCGGGCGCCAGTTCGGCGGCGCGCTGGCCTACGCCGCCGGCCCGCTGAACGTGAAGCTGGCCCACCACAACCGCGACAACGACAGCGCCACCGTGAAGAACACCAGCAGCGCCAGGAACACCGCGCTGGCCGCGACCTACGGCTTCAGCGCCGCCAAGGCCCACCTGGTCTACAGCGTGGACAAGGGCCTGAACAGCGCGCCGCTGCGCAACGCCGCCAATCCCTTCGGCCACGCGCGGGCGCCGGTGGCGTCCACCGACAGCCAGGCCTTGCTGCTGGGCGTGACCGTGCCGATGGGCGCGCACGTGTGGATGGCGTCCTGGATCAGGAAGGACGACCGCACGGCCCTGAACCAGGACGCGGAACAGATGGCGTTGGGCTACCGCAACATCCTGTCCAAGCGCACGGACCTGTACGCGGCCTACGCGCGCATACTGAACAGGAACGGCGCCGGCTACACGGTCGGCGGCGCGATCGAGGGCGGCACCGGCGACGGCGCCGTCAACCTGGGCTTGCGGCACTCATTCTAAGGAGACTCACGATGAACAAGGTATTCAAGTACTTCACCGCCGTGCTGGCCATGCTGGCATTCAGCCTCGGCGCCGCCGCGGCCGAAAAAGGCACGGCCGACGAAGCCGTCGCCATGGTCAAGAAGGCGGGCGAGTTCCTGAAGAAGAACGGCAAGGAAAAGGCGTTCGCCGAGTTCAACACGCCCAAGGGCCAGTTCATCGACAGGGACTTGTACATCTTCGCCTTCATGGCCAACGGCGACGGCGTCGAGGTGGCGAACGGCGCCAACGTCAAACTGGTGGGCAAGAACGTCCTGGAAATGAAGGACGCCGACGGCAAGTTCCTGATCAAGGACATACTGGCGGTCGGCATGGGCAAGGAGGGCAAGGGCTGGGTCGACTACAAATGGCCCAACCCCAGCACCGGCAAGCTGGACGCCAAACGCACCTATGTCGAGCGCTTCGATGACGTCATCATAGGCTGCGGCGTCTACAAGTGATCCGTTCCCGCAATACCCGTCACCGCCGCGGGAGCACGCGGTGACGGTCAACCCATCTCCCACCACATTCACCCATGCCCACCCCAACTGAATCCATCGTCGCGTATATCAAGGCCAAGGACGGCAATCGTCCACATTTGCTGGATGCGGCGCTCACCGAGGACGCCACGCTCCAGATGATCGTCCGAACGGACGCGATTTCATTTCCGGCGTCGTCCGCCGGACGGGAAGCGATCGCCGAGACGCTCGTGCGCCGCTTCAACCAGACATACGAGAACGTCTACACCCTGTGCATGGGCCGGCCGCCGGCGGATGATGCCGAAGCCTTTACCTGCGGCTGGCTGGTCGCCATGTCAGAGAAACAGGGCGGCGCGGTGCGGATTGGCCGCGGGCGGTACGACTGGTCGTTCACGCGCGCGGAGGGCAAGGTCCGCGCGCTCGCCATCACGATCGAAGCCATGGAGATTCTGCCGTCGGAAGCCTTGGAACCGGTGATGAGCTGGGTCTCGGCCTTGCCATATCCGTGGTGCGATCAACAGGCGGCCATGGCGGCGGCGCCAGACCTCGCCCCCGTCCGCGATGTTCTGCATCGCCGTATCGCGAACGAGATTGCCGCGCCAGAAAACCTGGGATTCGCACTTTAAGGCCAGATGGGGGAGCCGAGCGCGGCGAATGCGCGCGACGGTCGCCCCCCGGCCGGGCTGACCGCCAATGCGCAAGCGGCCCGCTCCGCGCTACTTCACGGTGATTGGCGAGATGGTGAAGCTGTATGCCGCCGGTTCGACCTTGATCCGGTACTGGGTATGCGGGCGGCCGCCCTGGCTCCAGCTGGTGTCGCCGCCAACGCCGGCCTGGGCCAGGTCGATCAGGAGCGAGCCGTCGCCGTGCGGCCGGACGTCGGAACTCTTCCAGGTCCCCGTGGGCCGGGCATACAAGTCTTCGTAGGGGAACGCCAGCGCATTGACGGACAGCGGCGCCGCACCCGTCACCTTGACGCCCCGGCCCCCGGGCGACGAGAGCGAAATCCAGCGGACATCGGTCTTGTTGCCGCTCTCCTGCGGGCGCATGTAGCTGAAGTACTGGTCCGCTATCTTCCCCTTGAAGAGGCCAATCGGATTGCCGGTCTTGCGATCCGCATAGGACTCGTGCGGGCCGCGTCCATACCACGCCAGGGACTCCAGTACGGGATTGGTGTCGAAGCGCAGGCCGAGACGCAGCGGGTCCGGCAAATCGTCGCCGAGCGGCTCGAACGCCGCGCTCACGTGCACCGTTCCGTCGGCGCTCATGGCGTACGTGTTCTCCCAGTGCGCCCTGCCCACGCCCAGGCCGAAGCGGACCTTCACGGCGTCGCCTTGCACGGTGACGGAGCGCACCTCGCGTTGATCGGTCAGGCGCTTCCACAGCGCATGGCTCTTCTCGACGCCGATGCCGACGTCGTTGTCGATCAGGCCGCGCCAGAAGTTGGGCGAACCGCCTGTGAGCAGCGTGTTGCCCTGGACGCCATAGCGCACCAGACCGGTCTTTTGATTGATGACGAGGGACGCCGCCGGGGAATCCCAGCGGATCTCGTCGCCATCGGTCTTGGGCTTGATGTACGGCCCCTTGGCCGGCAGGTTTGGAGCGGCCTGGGCGAGGGTGAACTGGGTCCAGCCGATCACGCTTCCATCGGCGACCCCCTTGATTGTCCCCGCCCGCGCTTTGGCGCGGACGGTCAGGATGAGTTCAGTGCCGCGGTGCTTCGACAGGGACGGCAGCTTGAGCGGGATATCCCGGCTGGCGCCGGCGGGCGCGTTTACGCCCGTCAGCGCACCCCCCGCCACCCGCGCGCCGTCGCTTGCGACAACCCATTCGAAGTCCAGGCCGGACAGATCGCGCAGATCGTAGCGGTTGCTCACCCGGATCTTGCCGGACCCGGGGTCGCCGCTGAACACGACCGGCGAGTACACTTTCTGCAGCTCGTAGTATTCAGGATCGGGCACGCGGTCCGAACGCAGCACGCCGTCGCCCACCATGCTCTTGTCGGCGTACGCGGGATTGAGATCGAAGCCCGAAGCCCAATAAGTGCGGCCCTTGTCGTCGGTGGCGTAGACGCTCTGGTCCACCCAGTCCCACACGAAGCCGCCCTGCAATTTCTTGTACTTGCGGATGGCCGTCCAGTAGTCTTCCAGGTTGCCCAGCGAATTACCCATGGCGTGCCCGTATTCGCACTGGACCATGGGCTGCTGGTAGCGTGGATCCTGCGCGTAATCGACCATTTTGCCTATGCTGTCGTACATGGGGGAGTACAAGTCGGCGTAGCCGGTGGGCTTGTGTTCCGCGCCCAGTACGCTGTGGCCCAGGAAATGGATCAGGCGGGTCGGATCGTTGCGGCGTATCCACTGCGCGGCATATTCGAAATTGGGGCCGACGCCGGTCTCGTTACCGAGCGACCACATGATGATGGAGGGATGGTTCCTGTCGCGCTGGACCATGCGCATGACGCGATCCAGGTGGGCGGTCTTCCAGTTGGGCTGGTAACCGAGTTGCAGCGCCTCCAGCCGCTTGTGGTCCCCCGTCTGCTGGAAGGCCTCGTCCCCCTTGATCAAATACTCGTGCGATTCGATATTGGCCTCGTCCATGACGTAGATGCCGTACTCGTCCGCCAGGTCGTACCAGCGCGGGTCGTTCGGGTAGTGCGAGGTGCGCACCGCGTTGACGTTGGCCTGTTTCATCAACTCGATGTCCCTGCGCATGGCCTCCATCGACATCACGCGGTACGTCACGGGATCGTGCTCATGGCGGTTGACGCCCTTGATCATCACGCGTTTGCCGTTCACGCGCATTTCGCCGTCCGCGATCTCGACCGTGCGGAAGCCGATCTTGCGCGACGTGGCCGAGACCAGGTAGCCGTTGCCGTTCCTGTATTCCAGGACCAGGCGGTACAGGTTGGGCGTCTCGGCGGACCACGGCTTGACGTGCTTGATCGTGCCCCGCAGCGCCGCGCTGGAGCCATCGCGGATTTCCCCGCTGAAGCTGGAAACCACGTCGTTGCCATCGTAGAGCGTGGCGACGATGCCGCCCGTGGCCGGGGCTCCGGCGAATTCGGCGTTCAGCGTGAATTCGCCGTTCCGGTAGCTGGTCTTGTCGAGCAGGGCGGTCACGGTGTAATCGCGCAGGCGCGCCGCCGGCTCGGCATACACGTACACGCCGCGCTCGAAGCCGTTGACCCGCCAGTAGTCCTGATCCTCCAGGTAGGAGCCGTCGGCCCAGCGGTACATTTCGACCGCGATCGTGTTCTTGCCCGGCTTGATGTACCTGGTCAGCGCGAACTCGGACGGCAGCTTGGAGTCCTCGGAATAGCCGACATAATGTCCGTTGACCCAGATGTAATAGGCCGCGCCCGCCGCCCCGATATGCAGGAAGACATCGCGTCCGCTCCAGTCCGCAGGGACGTCGAAGTCGCGGCGGTACGAGCCCACCTCGTTCATCGCGTGGGGGATCAGCGGCTGGTTGACGGGAAACGGGTACTGCCAGTTGGCGAAGACGGGCTTGCCATGCCCCTGCGCCTGCAGGATGCCGGGCACGGCGACCTTGCCCCAGCCGCTGGTGTCGAATTCCGGGCGGTGGAAGTCGCGCGGGCGCGCGTCGGGGTTCGGCGAATACTTGAACGACCATGCGCCGTCGAGCGAGCGATGGAAGCGCGAAGCGGCCGGTTCGCCGGCGACCGCCTTGTCCACGCTCTCGAAATTGAAGAAGGTCGCTTTCATGGGCTCGCGGTTGACCGCGACCACCTCCGGGTTTTCCCACTCGGGCACCGGGGGCGTTTGCGCCCGGGCGAGCGGGGACGAGGCGATGGCGCACAAACTCGCCAGCAGGGCGGCAATTCCGCGAGTGGATTTCATATTCGTTCAGGTGTGTTGGATGAGCCTGTCCGCGCATCCCGGCAGGCGTGGAACAACCATGGCGGGCTTGAAGGGATGGCTCGGCGTTGGCCGTGAGTTATCGATAACATTCGATAGGGATTGTATGAGTATTGCCAACGCGCTGTCAACGCCGCGGTGGGCGCAGGCTTGCCGTACCCGGCCGCCGCCTGGGCCATGTGCTTCGCTGCCGCGAGGGGCGCCTGCGCCGGGTCGCCGGCCGCGATCGCGCTAACGATCATTTCACGTTCCGGCATGACCATGCTGGAAAAGTCTATGCGCTGGCTTCGTTGGAGTCGTCCCTTAGACGGGAGGGCTGCTGTTGGCCCTGCTACTTGGGCTTTCACGGAAATAGTTACGACGATTCAATGGTGCGAAAATGCCACCAAGAAAAAGTTTCCACTTTACAAATATAAAATGCTATGCAATTGTGATTTATCTGAATAATTTGGATACACAATTATGCGGCGTACTCGAGCCCAGAAAACAGTCAACAAGGTAATCTCGTTCGAGCAATGCCCCGCTAAGACCTATGTCGATAAAATAGATGGCTCGATAGTCCTTGGTCGGAATGTTTTTAATCATTGCCAAATAGTGGGGGAGGTCGCGAGAGCGTTGTTATCACGCTGGCCCGCCGCTTTACATAAACTATTCCCATCGGATGCGCACTTTGTCGCAGCCTGTCACGATATCGGCAAGGTTAGTCCTACCTTCTACGAGAAGCTGAGGCGTGCCTGCCGTGAAAGCACGTTGCCATCGCTGACGGATATTCAGCCAGAGATCGAGGCACAGTGGGGAGGCCACGCCGGGGTTAGCCAAGTGACGGCCGAGGCCATCGGTGTTTCCCGGCTGCTCGCCGCCGTTCTGGGACAGCATCATGGTTTTCGTCCCGAGACTGCTATTTACCGCGCCGATAGCGAGATCTTCGGCGGCTTGGAATGGCATGCTGAACGCGTTGCGTTGGTGGCGGCGCTTAAAGATGCTTTACAGGGCGATTGGCCACAACTGACCCACCCGTCACAAGCACGCTTGCTGGCTGGACTCACCAGTGTGGCGGACTGGATAGGCTCCGGCCCACAATTCGAGGACCCGCAACAGGACTGGCAACCGCTAATTAGTCAAGCACTGGATGATGCCGGATTTATCCCGCCACAGTTACTGCAAGCATTGCATTTCGACGATATTTTCGGTTTCGCCCCACATCCTATCCAGAGTACGCTGGTTGAAACCATCACCGATCCCGGTGTTTATGTACTGGAAGCCCCAATGGGGCAGGGGAAAACCGAAGCGGCACTGTATGCAGCGTACCGCCTGTTGGCCGCAGGGCGTGCATCCGGCATCTATTTTGCCCTACCCACCCAACTGACTTCAAACAAACTCTACGACCGCTTCATCCCCTTTCTTGAAAAGATTCTTCAGCCGGGATGCCGCCACCGGCGCGGATTGCTGCTGCATGGCCAAGCCTGGCTGATGCAATCGGAAATGGGTGAAGAAGGCCGTCCCGGCGGCGCTTGGTTCCAACAGGCCAAGCGTGGCCTATTGGCGCCTTTTGCTGTTGGGACAGTGGATCAAGCCTTAATGGCGGCCATGAACGTCAAGCACGGCTTTGTGCGCGCTTTCGGTTTGGCCGGCAAAGTGGTAATCCTCGACGAAGTCCACAGCTACGACATTTATACCGGCACCATTCTGAATGCGCTGGTGAGCCTGCTGCGCGAGTTGGGTTGCACGGTGATCGTGCTTAGCGCTACGCTGGCACAGGCGCGCCGTGAACAACTGCTTCAAGCGCCAGTGAGCAGCCGGCACTACCCGCTGATCACTGCGCTGCCCGAGCACGCATTGACCGCAACGGAAATCCCGGCCTTGCCGCCGGCAGCGCGCACCGTCAATCTGACCCTGCAGCGGCAGGACGCAGCCGCGCTGGAAGAAGCCCTCGTACGGGCAGAGCAGGGCCAGCAAGTACTGTGGGTAGAAAATACCGTCGCTGGCGCCCAGGCTATATTCCAAGTGCTCGCCGCGCGTGCGGCTGACCTCGGGATCGTCTGTGGCTTGTTGCATTCGCGCTTTACCCAGACTCATCGCCAGCGCAACGAGGATCAATGGGTAGCATTGTTCGGTAAGCAAGGATGGCCGCAGCGCGGCCGGCAAGGCCGCATTCTGGTGGGCACGCAAGTGCTGGAACAATCACTGGATATCGATGCCGATTTCCTGATCAGCCGTTTTGCCCCTACCGACATGTTGCTGCAACGTCTGGGCCGCCTGTGGCGGCATGAGCAAACGCCGAGAGTGGCCTGCGCTCGCGCCGAGGCATGGATGCTGGTTCCTGATCTGGCCGACGCCATTGCTAGTCCAGCCGCCTTTGGCGACAGCGCGGCAGTCTACAGTCCCTATGTGTTGTGCCGCAGCCTGCAAAGCTGGCAGCAGCGCGATGAGATCAATCTGCCACATGACATTCGCGGCCTGATCGAAGAAACCTATGCCGTGCGCGAGGAAGACGGAGACATGGCGCGCTGGTTGTACGAACTGGAACACGGCAGCCTGCGCGGCACTCAGCGACGCGTCGGCCGACAAGATTTGCAACGGTTGGCGCAAGCCACGCTGGCAACGGCAGGTGATACAAAATCGGATGTTGCGGTATCGACCCGCTACAGCGAGCAGGACACTCAGGACACACTGCTGTTGCGCCGCATCGTCTACGTGTCCGAACAAAAATCTACCGAACTGACCTTGCTGGACGGGCGCACCGTGGTGCTGCCCGCACAGCGTCACAAGTTGTCCCCTGCGGGCTGGCGTACGTTGAGCATCACGTTGATGCGCGAAATCGTCAGTTTGCGTCCCGCCTTGGCGCCCCCGGCCAGTGACCGTGCTCGGCTGGAAAAGCTCGGTCTGCACCATATCTTTTATCTTGGCAATTCGCCGCAGGAAGATGCCTTGTTGCGCATCGCGCTGGTGGACGACAGCGACCGTCTCACCACACTGGACGGGCAAGCGCTGCCTGGCAAGCACGAACACCATTACCGCAACGATCTCGGCTACAAGATCGTCAAACAGAAGGACTGAACCATGGAAAATCGCTACAACCTCATCGACGAGCCGTGGATACCGGTGGCCGATGTTGGCCGCGTCAGCCTGGCACAGCTGTTCGGCAGCACGGACTACGGCATGCTGGGCGGCACGCCGGTACAGAAAATTGCCATACTCAAGTTCTTGCTGTCCATCGCCCAGGCCGCCGCAACTCCAGAGGACGATGACGGCTGGCAGGCCATGAGTCCGGCCGACCTTGCCGGAAGCTGCCTGGACTACCTGCAACGGCGGCATGAACATTTCTATCTGTATGGCGAGCGGCCGATTCTGCAGATGCCTGCCATACACAAGGCGGAATGCAAGAGCTATGGCACCGTCTTGCCCGAAGTTTCCACTGGCAATACCACGGTCCTTACTCAAAGCCAGCAGGAAAGCAGACTGGACGATGCCGACAAGGCGCTGCTATTGCTGGTACAGATGGGCTTTGCGCTTGGTGGCAAGAAGACCGACAACAGCGTGGTGTTGACGCCCGGGTATCCCGGCAAAACCAATGAGAAAGGCAAGCCATCCACCGGAAAACCTGGCCCGTCAGTTGGCTTCCTGGGTTTGCTGCACAACTTCGTGTTGGGCGACGGTCTGCGGCAGACACTGCGGTTGAACCTGCTCACGCGACAGGATATTGCCGATTGCCAGCTCTACCCGGGCGGCGTCGGCCATCCGCCATGGGAGGCCATGCCGCAGGGCGAAGACTGTGCTACAGCACGGCAGCACAAGCTCACGCTGCAAGGCCGGCTACTACCCTTATCGCGCTTTTGTCTGTTGGCTGCTGACGGTTTGCACTACAGCGAAGGCATTGCCCACCCCGATTACAAGGCGGGTGGTATCGACCCCACCATCGCCATTAACCAGCGCGGCAAGGATCCGAAAGTGCTGTGGGTGAACCCGACTCGCCGTCCCTGGCGCGAATTGACCGCGTTACTGGGTTTTTTGGACGCGGGGCAGGGTAGCTTCGACTGCTTGCAACTGCGTGTGGCAACGCGACGCGCTGCGCATCACTGTGACAAATTTGCCATCTGGTCGGGCGGATTGCGTGTCAGCAGTAACGCTGGTGAACAATATGCGTCTGGTACCGACGACTATGTCGAATCCACCATCTGGCTGTATTCCAGTGAATTGGGCAGTCGTTGGTTTGCCCGTCTGCGTCAGGAGCTGGACAGTTTGAGCGAACTGTCCGGCCAGCTCTATGGCTGCGTGATGGGCTACTACAAGGCCCAATTGGTGGACGGTAAGCCGCTGGCCGAGCAAGCCACCGCCCTTTACTGGCAACTGTGCGAGCGCGACGCCCAGCAAATGATCGAGAGCTGTGGTGATGGCGACGCCAACAAGCAGGGCCGCCAGCAACTGCGCCGCCGCTTTGCTGGCAACCTGCATCTAGCGTTTGACCGCCAGTGCCCGAATCAAACCGCCAGGCAGCTCGACGCCTGGGCGAAGAGCCGTCCCAATCTCAACAAATACTTGTACGAGGAGACCCGATGAACGAGGCAAATCCGGCCACTGGCCAGCCCGACAAGGCGGAGCGCTTTGTCAGTCATGTACTGTCGCGCTGCCAGGACGACAAGGGCTTCGCCGCCCGCCTGCGTCGCGCCGACAACCCCGCTACCGAACACCAGAGCTGGGAGTTGCTAGCGACTTTCGGCATACCGCTTGAATATGAGCACCCGCGCCTTGCTTACCAGACCGTGGCCGCGAGCATCGCCCGCGCCAAAGCTGGTGGCAATGGCACCCTGACACTGGGGCGCGCCATAGCCGCTTGCTACGACGATGGCCGCGACAGCGAACAGGCCCGCGCCCGGCTACGCCGCCTGCTGTCCTGTGACGACGCCTCCGAGTTGTGCCGTATCCTGCGCGCCCAGCTGTCGCTGATCGATAGCAAGGCCGCGCAGCCTCTGGACTACATCCGTTTGCTGAAGCAGTTGCTGCACTTTAATCGCGACAGCCAGCGCATCAAGGCCCAATGGGCACAGGAATTTTACCTTCAGCCAGTCGAGGATGAAGCATGAGCGACTCTCTCTTTGCCAGCGTGCTGCACCTGAGCCGCCGCGACTGTCAGGCCCTCCGTCTGACCGACCCATACTCATTGCACCGCGTGGTATACAGCCTGTTTTCCGACGTGCGCAATGAGACCGAGAAGCAGGCCAGTGAATCCAGCGGCATCCAGTTTGCCGACATGGGGGGCGACGTACACGGCCGCAAGGTATTGCTGCTGTCGGACCGTCCCCCCGCAGCCAATGTCGATGGCCAATATGGCGAAGTGCAAAGCCGGCATCTGCCAGAGAGCTTTTTTTCGCAACGCAATTTTCGCTTCACGGTGGTGATCAACCCGACGCGCCGCGAGCACGCCAGCAAGAAACTGGTACCGGTGCGCGGCCGCGAGGCCATTGCCGAGTGGTTCGTGTCACGCTCTGAAGCGAGTTGGGGCTTTGCCGTCGACCCGCAGCGGCTGCAAGTAGAGCGCGTGGAAGTGCTGCGCTTCAAGGACAAGACGCAGCGTGATGTCACCCTGGCGCAAGCCCGGCTGCAAGGCGTGCTGCGCGTGAGCGACCCCGAAACCTTCCGCCATAGCTTTGCCCGGGGAATAGGGCGTGGCCGTGCCTTTGGCTGCGGCTTGCTGCAAATCGTGCCGCTGGGCGAATGAATACCGACTAATTCCAAGGAAAAAATCATGACCCAAAACACCCGCATTGAATTCCATATCCTGCAATCGTTCCCTGTCACCTGCCTAAACCGTGACGACGTTGGCGCGCCCAAGACCGCCGTTATTGGCGGCACCACCCGAGCCCGCGTCAGCTCGCAATGCTGGAAGCGCCAAGTGCGCCTGTCCTTGCAGGATTTCGGCATCAAGCTGGGCGTGCGTACCAAGAAAGTCACCGGGCTGCTGCACGATGCTATGCTGCGAGTAGGCGCGGAGGATGCCGGTGCCACTGCCTGCGCCGAGAAAATCGCCGCCGTACTGAGCGACGATACGCTGCTGTTTGTCAGCGCTGCCGAAGCCGACGCCTTTGCCGCTTATGCACGCGAACTGGGCTTCGACGCCACCAGCATCAAGGAAAAGGAACTTGGCAAGATAGGCAAGAAGACGCTCAATAAGGCACTGGATGCCCTCGATATTGCCCTGTTTGGCCGCATGGTTGCCAAAGCTCCCGATATGAACGTCGAAGCTGCCGCCAGCTTCGCTCATGCCGTTTCCACCCACAAGGTCAGCAACGAAGTGGAATTCTTCACCGCGCTCGACGACCTGCAAGACGAGCCCGGTTCTGCGCACATGGGTAGCCTGGAATACAACTCGGCCACCTACTACCGCTATGTCAGCCTAGACCTTGGCCAATTGGCACAGACGCTGGGCAACGGGGAACTGAAAGCAGCCGTCGATGCCTTTACCCGTGCTTTGTACGTAGCGATACCGGCTGCCCGCCAGACCACCCAGTCCGGCGCCTCGCCATGGGAGTTTGCGAAGGTGCTGGTCCGTCGGGGCCAACGGCTGCAGGTGCCGTTCGAAACCGCAGTGAAGCCGCGCGATGGCGGCTACCTGCAAGCCAGTATTGCCGAGCTCAAAACCTATCTGGGCAAGAAGGAAAAACTGTCCGGTAGCTTGTTTTGCAAAGTGGGCGACTACGAGTGGGGCGAGGACGAGAACTTCAGCATAGACGAGCTGATTACCAGCCTGCAAAGCCACGTCGAGTGAGGCACGGATGAGCAATCCTTATCTCTTGCTGTGGCTGGAAGGCCCGCTGCAAGCCTGGGGGCACGACTCGCGCTTTGGCCGGCGCGATACCCTGGCTTTTCCTACCAAATCCGGTGTGCTCGGCCTGTTGTGTTGCGCGTTGGGTGCCGGTGGCGAACAACGTGAGAGGCTGGCACAGTTGGCCGACCTCGATCTTCAGCTTATTGCCTATACTCCGCAAGATGCCAAGGGCGCGGCCAGTCCGCGCCAGCCGCTGCTGCGCGATTTCCATATGGTGGGCAGTGGTTACGACGACGCCGACCCTTGGCAAAACCTGCTGATCCCCAAAACCAACGAAGGTAAGAAGCCGGTGGGAGGGGGCACCAAAATGACCTATCGCTATTATTTGCAAGACACCACCTTCGCCGTGGCGCTGCAAGTGCCTGCGGAGGACGCCGAAACTTATGCCTGCGCACTGCAAGACCCAGTGTGGGATCTTTACCTTGGGCGCAAGACTTGCGTTCCGACCGAACTGATTTATCAGGGCGTTTACCCGGATAGTGCCGCCGCCTTGGCTGCAGCGGACAAACTCGCCGCCGCCAAAAGCAAAGTGGCGAACTATCTTGTACAGCAGGGCGAACACGACGGCGAGGTGCTCACCCTCAACGACGTTCCGCTGCAGTTCGGTACCGACAAGCGCTACCGCGATCGCCGCGTAACCGTCTTGCCGATGCCGGAGCCTGGGGAATGAGCAACGGCCAGCGGTTGCTGGTCAAGGTCACCCGCGAATCGCTGCCGCAGATCAAGGACAAATACCCTTTCCTGTATCTGGAGCGCGGGCGGCTGGAGGTGGACGACAGCAGCGTCAAATGGCTTGATTCCGATGGCCAGGTCATTCCCCTGCCCATTGCCACCATCAATACGCTGTTGCTGGGACCAGGTACCAGCATTACCCACGAGGCTGTCAAGACGCTGGTGGCTGCCAACTGCTCGGTGAGTTGGGTAGGGGAGGACTGCCTGCTGTTTTATGCCGCAGGCTTTCTGCCCACCGCCGATACGCGCAACCTCAAGCAGCAGATCAAGTTATCGGCAGATGACACCAGCGCTCTGGATGTGGTTCGGCAACTCTATGCGCGACGTTTTCCGGATGCCGAGTTGGTGGGGAAAAGCCTGCCCGCCATGATGGGCATGGAGGGCCAGCGCGTGCGTAGCCTCTACCAGCAAAAGGCCGAGCAGTATCAGGTGGGTTGGAAGGGGCGGCAATACGTGCCGGGAAAGTTCGAGCTAGTCGACATCACCAATCAGGTGCTTACCGCCAGCAATGCGGCGCTGTACGGCATTTTGTGTTCAGTGGTGCACAGCCTGGGCTACTCGCCGCACATCGGTTTTATCCATTCCGGCAGCCCCTTGCCTTTTGTCTATGATCTGGCCGATCTGTATAAAGAGCACTTGTGCATCGACTTGGCCTTCTCGCTCACCCGCGAGTTGGCTGGCCGCTACAACAAGCAGTTGGTCTCTGCGCGCTTTCGTGAGCGGGCGCTGGAGATGGATTTGCTGGCCACCGCCGTGGCCGATATCACCACGCTAATGGGGAGCAAGCATGGTCGTCGTATTCGCCAATGAATTGCCTCCAGCAGTACGGGGGCGCATGAAGCTTTGGTTTATCGAACCACGGGCGAATGTGTTTGTTTCTGGCATTAAAGACTCGACGGCGCAAACCGTGGTGGACTATCTGGTCAAGCATTGCCCAGTCGAATCTGGTGTGATGATTTATCTGAGCCAGCAGCAGGCCCCGGGCTACCGCATCATCACAATTGGCCCTCCACGCAAACCACAAGTGCTGCTGAGTGGGTTGCAGCTGATTGTCGAAACCCTGAAATCCTCGGAAGCGCAATAGGTAGTAATATCCGCGCTTGAACACACAACCTGTTGGTGTCTTCCCCACGCCCGTGGGGGTGTTTCCGTTCAGTGTTTGTACATGGCCCATAGGAGGCGGTCTTCCCCACGCCTGTGGGGGTGTTTCCTGATATGACCGAAGAACAGAAAGCCACAATCGGTCTTCCCCACGCCCGTGGGGGTGTTTCTGGGCCAAAGACCGAGCTGACGCCATCGCAAAGGTCTTCCCCACGCCCGTGGGGGTGTTTCCGACGAAGTCGATTCAGTGATTGATACGTTGGAGTCTTCCCCACGCCCGTGGGGGTGTTTCCTGGTGGTGCGGGAGATCCGCTACCAAGTGCCCGTCTTCCCCACGCCCGTGGGGGTGTTTCCGCGAAGTCGCGCGCCAGCTGCGCCGGCACCAGGTCTTCCCCACGCCCGTGGGGGTGTTTCCGCGTCGCTGTCCAGGCCCACCACTTCCTTGCCGTCTTCCCCACGCCCGTGGGGGTGTTTCCAGGCATCCAACAAGTGCGTGACTGTGTGCAAAGTCTTCCCCACGCCCGTGGGGGTGTTTCCCCGTGTTCCGCTCATACCAGGTGTCTCCATTGGTCCTCCCCACGCCCGTGGGGGTGTTTCTTCTCTACATGGAAGCACAAACAGCCGATAGGCGTCTTCCCCACGCCCGTGGGGGTGTTTCCTGGCACAGGCCGAGAAGGTATCTTCCGAGGAGGTCTTCCCCACGCCCGTGGGGGTGTTTCTGGACAGTTCTTGCGGGACGCACAATACGCTTTGTCTTCCCCACGCCCGTGGGGGTGTTTCTAATGTATACGCGGTTTCCAACGATATAGGTAAGTCTTCCCCACGCCCGTGGGGGTGTTTCTCGCGGCTTCGAGTTCGACGGCACCGTGTTCGTGTCTTCCCCACGCCCGTGGGGGTGTTTCCGACAACCAGACCAAGATGGCGTTGCAGGCGCTGTCTTCCCCACGCCCGTGGGGGTGTTTCTTCGGGTCTTCCGTGTACGGCGCCTGCGGCGGTGTCTTCCCCACGCCCGTGGGGGTGTTTCTCCGGCGTAGCGATAGACCAATGGGGCGCTTCGGTCTTCCCCACGCCCGTGGGGGTGTTTCTATCCATAGCGCCGTCCTTTTTGTCGGTCCATAGTCTTCCCCACGCCCGTGGGGGTGTTTCCGGCATCGGCCACGGGCAACGCGAATTGTGCGAGTCTTCCCCACGCCCGTGGGGGTGTTTCTTTCCTGTCCGTCCGGGCACCTGTAGAGCTTGCGTCTTCCCCACGCCCGTGGGGGTGTTTCTAGACGTTTGGTGCACTGATGAGCGCCACATTGGTCTTCCCCACGCCCGTGGGGGTGTTTCTCCGCATGCCAGATGGCGCCGTGATGGCGCTGTGTCTTCCCCACGCCCGTGGGGGTGTTTCCCAGCGGTCCTTGTCGTCGCCGACCGGAGAGAAGTCTTCCCCACGCCCGTGGGGGTGTTTCTTGCCCCACCCCGAACAGCTTGCCCGTCTGGATGTCTTCCCCACGCCCGTGGGGGTGTTTCTCAAGTGAGAGTTTTTGTCAATCCTAGATTGCAGTCTTCCCCACGCCCGTGGGGGTGTTTCTGAGTGGTCTAGCAGACGCAGTAATCGGGACCGGTCTTCCCCACGCCCGTGGGGGTGTTTCTGTACTGTAGGTTTTACGTAGCCATCGGTGAAGGTCTTCCCCACGCCCGTGGGGGTGTTTCCAAGGCGCGCGTGATCCGCGTGATGGGCATCGAGTCTTCCCCACGCCCGTGGGGGTGTTTCCAGGTTCTTGCCGCGCCGGGCGAGCGTGGAAGCGTCTTCCCCACGCCCGTGGGGGTGTTTCCATTCTCGCGCTCGATTTGGGCACACCAACCGGGTCTTCCCCACGCCCGTGGGGGTGTTTCTGGTCGAAGCATCCGGCGTCACGCCGCTCGAATGTCTTCCCCACGCCCGTGGGGGTGTTTCCGTCGCCATCCCTGGCGTGACGGCCGCCACCGCGTCTTCCCCACGCCCGTGGGGGTGTTTCCTCGATGTTGTCGCCGTTGATCGTCCAGTAGCGGTCTTCCCCACGCCCGTGGGGGTGTTTCTATGGAGAGGCGCGCGCGTTGCCGGATTACCACGTCTTCCCCACGCCCGTGGGGGTGTTTCCAGGTGCGCCGCGTCGTCAGGATCGATCTCGCCGTCTTCCCCACGCCCGTGGGGGTGTTTCTGCGGCCATGATCGATTTGCACAGCGCCCGGTAGTCTTCCCCACGCCCGTGGCGGTGTTTCCTGCAGGCTGCCCGCCGATACTGGTCCACCTATGTCTTCCCCACGCCCGTGGGGGTGTTTCCGTCTCGCAGTCCGACTATCAGCAATCGGGCCTGTCTTCCCCACGCCCGTGGGGGTGTTTCCCAGATATGGGAAGCTGCCCAGGATATCAGCGAGTCTTCCCCACGCCCGTGGGGGTGTTTCTCAGTTGTTTTGCATCACTTTCAGACACAGGTTGTCTTCCCCACGCCCGTGGGGGTGTTTCTGAATGCAGCTATCGCACACAATGTCCAGAACAGTCTTCCCCACGCCCGTGGGGGTGTTTCTGCGTGGATTTTGTCGTTCAATGTCTGGCGCTGGTCTTCCCCACGCCCGTGGGGGTGTTTCTCGTTTAGAACGTTAGAGGGCCGCGCGCGCCGTGTCTTCCCCACGCCCGTGGGGGTGTTTCCAGGTCTTTATCGTTCGGCTTGTGCTCTTCGTCGTCTTCCCCACGCCCGTGGGGGTGTTTCCGCCGCGACACCCACATTGACCGTCACCGCGCTGTCTTCCCCACGCCCGTGGGGGTGTTTCCCAGACGATGCGCGACAGCGGGACGCGCCGATCGTCTTCCCCACGCCCGTGGGGGTGTTTCCAGCTGGCGCCGCCGGCGGCCGCCGCGCGCGCCGTCTTCCCCACGCCCGTGGGCGTGTTTCTCGTTTCAGGGTTGCCAGGGTCCAGCAGCAGGCGTCTTCCCCACGCCCGTGGGGGTGTTTCCGTGTACGGGGCGCCCTTCGGCACCATCCGGTGGTCTTCCCCACGCCCGTAGGGGTGTTTCCAGGGCAGGGCGCCGTTTCATGGGCTTGCGGGGGTCTTCCCCACGCCCGTGGGGGTGTTTCTCTCGAAGAGTTCAAGAAAAGCCTGGATGCCGTGTCTTCCCCACGCCCGTGGGGGTGTTTCCAAGCGGTGCACTTCGCCGGACATCGTGAGTTCGTCTTCCCCACGCCCGTGGGGGTGTTTCCCACCTGGACTTGTCGTCGCCGACCGGAGAGAAGTCTTCCCCACGCCCGTGGGGGTGTTTCTGAAAAAAGCCACCCCAAGGTGGCGTTGGTGAAGTCTTCCCCACGCCCGTGGGGGTGTTTCCCGGGGCGACGAGCTGCAGCGTAGCTTAGAACGGTCTTCCCCACGCCCGTGGGGGTGTTTCCTACACCGACACGCGCAAGGCCGATCCGTACACGTCTTCCCCACGCCAGTGGGGGTGTTTCTGAGGTACGCCCGACGAAGGCGATTGGCTAGATGTCTTCCCCACGCCCGTGGGGGTGTTTCTCACGTAGTCCGGGTTCTTTCGCTGTATGCGCTGTCTTCCCCACGCCCGTGGGGGTGTTTCCACCGCGCCCCTCAAAAGCGGTTCCGCTGTCGGGTCTTCCCCACACTGTGGGGGTGCTTCTGATTGACGAGGTACAAGAAACACCCCCACGGGCGTGGGGAAGACTGCAGCAGTACGGATGCCCGCGCCAGAGTGGAGGAAACACCCCCACGGGCGTGGGGAACGCGCCTTCGGTCTCGACCTTCAAGGTGATGGTGTCGAAACACACCTCACGGGCGTGGGGAAGACCACTCCTTGTCCGGAAGGCTGGGCAGCTTGACGGAAACACCCCCACGGGGGTGGGGACGACGAAGCGGACCTCACCGGACGGCATCCCGTCCTCCCCACGTCTGTGGGGGTGTTGCCCAATTCATGCAGGCCAACAAACCAACGACCGGGTCTTCCCCATACTCATGCTAAGTTGATCAGCGCTTCAGATGCGTGAGGGTGTGGTTGAGTTGGAGTGATCCTTAACGAACGTGAACTCCGGTCAGCCAAGATGTTGGCGACGGCCACGCGTCACAACCCATCGACACCCATCGCCGTGTCCCGCACCAGACTGCCGCCGTCGCCGCGCCAGAATTCGCGGTCGGCCTGCCGTACCCGCGCCGCCGCCTGGGCCATGTGCTCGGCGGCGGCGAGGCGGGCCTGCGCCGGGTCGCCGGCCGCGATCGCGCTGACGATCTTCTCGTGCTCCTGCCTGACCTGGCTGGAAAAGTCCGTGCGCCGCGCCTCGTTGGCGCGCGTGACCTTCACCGCCGAGCGTATCGGCTGCGCGAACATGGCCACGAACTTCACCCAGTAGGGATTGCCGGTGGCCTCGGCGATGCTGAGGTGGAAGCGCACGTCCTCCTCCACGCCGCTGCCGCCGGCGGCCACCGCCTCCTCGATGCGCCGCAGGGCGTGTTCGATCTCCGCCAGTTGCCCCGGCGTGCGGCGCACCGCCGCCAGCGCCGCCGTTTCCGATTCCAGCCCGCGCCGCACCTCGATCAAATTCAATAGCGACTGCACCGATTGCTCGGTCAACTCGTCGTCCATGCCGTCCGCCTCGCCCGGCGCCTTGCAAATGAAGGCGCCGCTGCCCTTGCGGGTGCTCAGCAGGCCCTGGTCCTTGAGCAGGGAAATCGCCTCCCGCACCACCGTGCGGCTGACGCCGAAGTGCTGCGCCATGGCCTGCTCGGAAGGCAGGCGGGTGCCCGGCGCCAGGCCGTCGTCGCGGATCTTTTGCAGCAGCTTGGCGGCCACGCGCGAGCCCAGCGTGCCGGCGGCGAAGCCGCCATGCTCGTGTTCGGTGTCCGGGGAGGGGAGCGTCATCGTCTGGTTCATAGCCGCGATTATACAAATAGACAGCTTGACACGGTCGGACTAGACAGATAAAGTACAACTATACATCTCGCATACAGCTTGCGACGGGCGCGGTGAACAAGAACAGCAAGCGGATCTTTCCGATCAAACCATCAAGGAGACAAATCATGGCAATCACCGGCACCACCACGGCCGGGCTGGCAAGTCCGGCCTCGTCGTCCACGTCACTGGAAGCGTCGGTCTACCGCAAGGTGACCTGGCGCATCGTGCCTTTCCTCATGCTGTGCTACGTGGTGGCCTACCTGGACCGCGTCAACGTCGGCTTCGCCAAGCTGCAAATGCTGAACGACCTGAAGTTCAGCGAAACCGTGTACGGCCTGGGCGCCGGCGTGTTCTTCTTCGGCTATTTCCTGTTCGAGGTGCCCAGCAACGTCATCCTGCACCGCGTGGGCGCGCGCCGCTGGATCGCCCGCATCATGATCACCTGGGCGCTGATCTCCGGCGCCTTCATGTTCGTCAATTCCCCCACCACCTTTTACGTGCTGCGCTTCCTGCTCGGGATAGCCGAGGCGGGCTTCTTCCCCGGCATCATCCTGTACCTGACCTACTGGTATCCGGCCGAGCGGCGCGCCCGCATCGTGTGCACCTTCATGACGGCCATTCCGATCGCCGGCCTGATCGGCGGCCCCCTGTCGGGCTGGATCATGGAGGCCTTCGCCGGCGTGCAGGGCATGGCGGGCTGGCAGTGGATGTTCGTGCTGGAGGCGGTGCCCGCCGTCGTCATGGGCGTTGCCGTGCTGCTGTACCTGGACGACGGCATCCGCGCCGCGAAGTGGCTGAACGAGGGCGAAAAGCGCATCCTGGAGGAGCGCATCGCGCAGGACGCCCACGGCAAGACCGCCCACCCCTCGCTGCGCGCCGTGTTCTCGGATGGCCGCGTGTGGCTGATGGCGCTGATCTATTTCTGCTGCGTGATGGGCCAGTACGGCCTGACCTTCTGGATGCCCACGCTGATCAAGACGGCCGGCATCACCGGCGTGCTCAATATCGGCATGTTCACCGCGATCCCCTACGCGGCGGCGGTGGCGGCCATGCTGCTGCTGGGCCGCAGCTCGGACCAGCGCCGCGAGCGCCGCTGGCACCTGGCCACGCCCATGCTGCTGGGCGCCGTGGGCCTGGTGGGCAGCGCGCTGGCCGGCACCACCAACACCGGCGTCGCCATCGTGTTCCTGGCCATCGCCGCGGCCGGCGTGCTGTCCTCCGCGCCGCTGTTCTGGAGCCTGCCGACGGCCTTCCTGAACGGCGTGGCCGCCGCCGCCGGCATCGCCGCCATCAACTCGGTGGGCAACCTGGCCGGTTTCGCCAGCCCCTTCCTGATCGGCGCGATCAAGGACATGACGCAGTCCACCAACGTCGGCCTGTACGTGCTGGCCGGGGTGCTGGTGGCCGGCGCGGTGATCGTGCTGCGCGTGCCGGCCCGCCTGGTGAACCGCTGAATCCCTTCATTTTCCAGCAGGAGTAACAACAATGAGCATTCAAGAAATCAGCCGTGTCGGCGTCGTCGGCCTGGGCGCGATGGGTATGGGCGTGGCGCGGTCGCTGCTGCGCGCCGGCTTCGACGTGCATGTGTGCGACGTGCGGCCCGAGACGGTCGCGAAACTGGCGGCCGAAGGCGCCACGGCGGCGTCCTCGCCGGCGGAACTGGCCGGCGGGGTGGAAGCCCTGCTGATCGTGGTGGTCAACGCGCAGCAAACCGAGCAGGTGCTGTTCGGCGAGAACGGCGCGGCGGCCAAGCTGGCGCCCGGCGCCACCGTGATCTGCTGCGCCACCGTGTCGCCCGAATTCGCCGAGGCGCTGGGCGCGCGCCTGGCGGCCATGGGCCTGCGCATGATCGACGCGCCCATCTCCGGCGGCGCGGCCAAGGCGGCGTCGGGCGAAATGTCGGTGATGGCCTCCGGCGATCCGGCCGCCTTCGCGCCCTGCGCGCGCCTGTTCGATGCCATCAGCGCGCGCCTGTACCGCCTGGGCGACAAGCCGGGGCAGGGCTCCAAGGTCAAGATGATCAACCAGCTCTTGGCCGGCGTGCATATCGCGGCGGCGGCCGAGGCGATGGCGCTGGGCCTGCGCGCGGGCTGCGACCCCGACGCGCTGTACGAGGTGATCTCCAACAGCGCCGGCAGCTCGTGGATGTTCCAGAACCGCGTGCCCCACATCCTCAAGGGCGACTACACGCCGCTGTCGGCGGTGAACATCTTCGTCAAGGACCTGGGCATCGTGCTCGATTACGCGAAGAAGAGCGTGTTCCCGCTGCCGCTTTCGGCTGCGGCGCACCAGATGTTCATGCAGGCCTCGGCCGCCGGCCATGGCGGCGAGGACGATTCGGCCGTGGTGAAGATCTTCCCCGGCATCACGCTGCCCGCGCGGAAGGGTTGATCATGGGACCGATACTTGGATGCATCGCCGACGATTTCACCGGCGGCACCGACCTGGCCGGCATGCTGGTCAAGTCCGGCATGCGCACCGTGCAGCTGATCGGCGTGCCGGACGGCCCGCCGCCAGTCGGCGTGGACGCGGTGGTGATCGCGCTGAAGTCGCGCACCAGTCCCGTGGAGGACGCGGTGGCCGAGTCGCTGGCCGCGCTGCGCTGGCTTCAGCAGGCCGGTTGCCGGCAGTTCTACTTCAAATACTGCTCCACCTTCGACTCCACACCGCGCGGCAACATCGGTCCAGTCACGGACGCGCTGATGCGGGCGCTGGACGTGGGCTTCACCATCGCCTGTCCCGCGTTCCCGGCCAATGGCCGCACCATCTACCAGGGCTACCTGTTCGTAAGCGGCGAGCCGCTGAACGAATCCGGCATGCGCCACCACCCGCTGACGCCGATGACGGACGCCAACCTGGTGCGCGTGCTGCAGCGGCAGGCGGGTGGCAAGGTCGGCCTGGCCGCCCACGCCTCGGTCGAGCAGGGCGGCGTGGTGCTGGCCGAGCGCTTCGCCGCCTTGCGCGAGCAGGGCTGCCGCTACGCCATCGTGGACGCGGTGTCGGACAAGGACCTGATGGCCATCGGCGCGGCCTGCGACGGCATGCCGCTGGTGACCGGCGGTTCCGGCATCGCGCTGGGCCTGGCGCAGAACTTCCGCCGCCAGGGCCTGCTGACCGGGTGCGACGCGGCCGCCGCGCTGCCCGCCACCGGCGGCCTGCGCGCCGTGATCTCGGGCAGCTGCTCGTCCGCCACGCAGCGGCAGGTCGCCATCATGCGCTGCCAAGCGCCGTCCTTCCATGTCGATCCCCTGCGACTGGCGCGCGGCGACGACGTTGCGGCCGAGGCGCTGGCATGGGCGGCCGCGAACCTGGCGCAAGGCCCGGTGCTGGTCTACGCCACGGCCACGCCGGAAACGGTGAAGGCGGTGCAGGCGCAGCTCGGCGTGGAGCAGGCCGGCGGCATGGTGGAGGACGCGCTGGCCGCCATCGCGCGCGGCCTGGTGGCCCTGGGCGTCGGCCGGATGATCGTGGCCGGCGGCGAGACCTCGGGCGCCGTGGTGCGGGCGCTGGGCGTCGGCGGCCTGCGCATCGGCCCGGAAATCGATCCCGGCGTGCCCTGGACCACGGCGCTGCGGGGCGCCGGGGACGACGACACGGCGGCGGCCCCGCTGGCGCTGGCGCTCAAGTCCGGCAACTTCGGCAGTGACGACTTCTTTCTCAAAGCCTGGAGCCGCTTGTCATGAGCGCGGCCATCCACTGCGATCCGGAGGAGAGCCGCCAGCGCGAGCTGATCGCCGAATTCGGCCGCTCGCTGTTTGACCGGGGCCTGAGCGCCGGCAGCAGCGGCAACCTGAGCGTGCGCCTGGACGACGGCTGGCTGCTGACACCGACCAACGCCAGCCTGGGCCGGCTGGACCCGGCGCGGCTGTCCAAGCTGGACTGGGAAGGGCGCCTGGTCAGCGGCCCGCGGCCGTCGAAGGAGGCCTTCATCCACCGCGCTATGTACCAGGAGCGCGCCGGCGCCGGAGCCATCGTGCACTTGCACGCCACCCACGCGGCGGCGGTGTCCTGCATGTGCGGCCTGGATCACTCGGACTGCCTGCCGCCCCTGACCCCGTATTTCGTGATGAAGATAGGGCGGCTGCCGCTGCTGCCTTACCACCGTCCAGGCGACCCCGCGCTGGCCGGCGCCATCGGCGAGCTGTCGCGCCGGCATTCGGCGGTGCTGCTGGCCAACCACGGGCCGGTGGTGTCCGGCGCCAGCCTGGAGGCGGCCGTGTACGCGGCCGAGGAGCTGGAGGAAACCGCCAAGCTGTTCCTGTTGCTGCGCAACGTGCCGGTGCGTCCGCTGGACGCGCGGCAGATCGATGAACTCAAGTCGGCCTTCGCGCTCGACATCTGACACTGGAGTAAGCATGCCCAAATTCGCCGCCAACCTGACCATGATGTTCAACGAGGCGCCGTTCCCCGAGCGCTTCGCCGCCGCGGCCGCGGCGGGCTTCAAGGCCGTGGAGTTCCTGTTCCCCTACGACCATGCGCCGCACGAGGTGGCCGCCTGGCTGCGCGACAACGGCCTGGAGAACGCGCTGTTCAACCTGCCGCCGGGGGATTGGGCGGCGGGCGAGCGCGGCTTGGCCTCGCTGCCGGGCCGCGAGGACGAGTTCCGCGCCGGCGTGGCGCTCGCCATCGAATACGCGCTGGCGCTGGGGACCAGGCGCCTGCACATGATGGCCGGCCTGCTGCCGTCCGGCGCGGACCCGCGCGCGCATCGCGAGGTCTACCTGGGCAATCTGCGGCACGCGGCGCGGGAGGTCGCGCGGCACGGCATCGACCTGCTGATCGAGCCGATCAACAGCCGCGACATGCCGGGCTATTTCCTGTCCACCCAGGCGCAGGCGCACGCGCTGCGGCGCGAGGCGGGCGAGCCGAATGTGTATGTGCAGATGGATTTCTATCACGCGCAGATCATGGAGGGCGACCTGGCGGAGACGTTCAGGCGCAACCTCGCCGGCATCGGCCATGTGCAGATCGCCAGTGTGCCGAGCCGGAACGAGCCGGACGACGGGGAGGTCAATTATCCGTATCTGTTCCGATTGCTCGATGAATTGGGCTATGACGGCTGGGTGGGTTGCGAGTACCGGCCGCGTGGCCGGACCGAGGATGGATTGGGTTGGCTGGGCCGGGCCATGGCTTAAAAACAGAGGCAAAACCAGGGGACAGACCCTCCGGGGTCTGTCCCCTGCATCTGCCGTTGGTTTTCAATGATCAAAAGGAGAGCAAGCATGAAAGTACTGATCACCGGCGGCGCCGGCTTCCTCGGCCAGCGCCTGGCGCGCCAGTTGCTGGCGCGGGGCCGTTTGAACGACGGCGCGGGCCGGCCGCGGGCCATCACGGAACTGGTACTGGTGGACGTGGTCCCCGCGCCGGGCCCGGACGACACGCGTGTGCGCGTCGTCACCGGCGACATCGCGGACGGCGCGCTGATGCGCGGCATCCTGGACCGCGACACCAGCGCGGTGTTCCACCTGGCCGCCATCGTCAGCAGCCAGGCCGAGGCGGACTTCGAACTGGGCATGCGCATCAACCTGGACGCCTCGCGCCTGCTGCTGGAGATCTGCCGCGAACTGGGCCACCGTCCGCGCGTGGTGTTCACCAGTTCCGTCGCCGTCTACGGCGGCGAGCTGCCGGACCTGGTGCTGGACAGCACGGCGCGCAACCCGCAATCGTCCTACGGCGCGCAAAAGGCCATCGCCGAGCTGCTGCTCAACGACTACACCCGGCGCGGCATGGTCGACGGCCGCGTGCTGCGGCTGCCCACCATCAGCGTGCGCCCCGGCCTGCCGAACAAGGCCGCGTCCTCCTTCGCCAGCGGCATCATCCGAGAGCCGCTGAACGGCGTGGCGGCGGTCTGCCCGGTGTCGCCCGACCTGCGCCTATGGCTGCTGTCGCCGCGGCGCGCGACCGAGGCGCTGATCGCCGGCCACGAACTGGCGGCGGAGACGCTGGGCGCCAACCGCGCCGTCAACCTGCCGGGGCTGTCGGTCAGCGTCGGCGACATGGTGGCGGCGCTGGAACGGGCGGCCGGCCGGGCGGCGGTGGCGCGCATCCGCTACGAGCCCGATCCGGCGGTCGAGCGCATCGTGCGCGGCTGGCCGGCCGCCTGGGACGCGTCCCGCGCCCTGGAACTGGGCTTCGAGGCGGACGCCGATTTCGACGCCATCGTGCGCGCCTACATGGAGGACGACCTGGCGCCCGGTGGGCGGGTGCGGGACTAGATATCCAAATTGATATCGCATATATCAAATTATGAATTGGATTCATTATCGATAAACTCATAAGATGGTCTTCGGCGGCTTGATCTCGGTAACGATCTTAAAAGCGGCCTGGAAAACGTACCTAAGACACGTACCGTTAAAGATCAGGAGTGGAAGAGATGGGACAGCAGAAACAACCGACGAAGGAGCAAATCCGGCTCTACATGCAATCACGCAAATCGCAGCATTGCCCGCCGCCGTCGATACCGGAAATACGCCGGCAACTGGGCTGGGGCTTGGTGGCGCAGGCGCCGCAAGGCGGGGAGCGCGGCTAATTCGACCATCCCTCGCCCATCCGAAAGCATTGCTAATTGACAAAGCCCGGGACGGACGGGATACTGCGGACCCGATAGCAATTCGTTAATGGCGCCGCATGATCGAACTCCGTCAAGTCCGTAAAACCTACCGCCAGGGCGGCAACCAGATCCATGCGCTGGACGGCATCGATCTGCATGTCGCCCAAGGCGAATTCGTCGCCATCATGGGGCCGTCCGGCTCCGGCAAATCGACGCTGCTCAACGTGCTTGGCGCCCTGGACCGCCCGGACCACGGCAGCTACCGCCTCGGCCAGGACCAGGTGGGCGAGCTCGATGACGACGCCGCCTCCGACCTGCGCAACCGCCGCATCGGCTTCGTGTTCCAATCCTTCCATCTGCTGCCGCGCCTCACGGTGCTGGAGAACGTGCTGCTGCCGCTGCGCTACGCCCGCGTCCAGGACCCCGGCGCCGAGGCGCGCGCCCGCGCCCTGCTGGAACGCATCGGCCTGGGCGCCCGCGTGGGCCACCTGCCGGGCGAGCTGTCCGGCGGCCAGTTGCAGCGGGCCGCCATCGCGCGCGCCTTGCTCAATCGGCCGGCGCTGCTGCTGGCCGATGAACCCACCGGCAACCTCGATTCGAAAAGCGCGGCCGACGTGCTGGAGCTGCTGCGCGAATTGCACGCCGCCGGCCAGACCCTGGTGCTGGTGACGCACGATCCGGCCATCGCCGCCGGCGCCCAGCGCACCATCCACCTGCGCGACGGCCGCGTGGTCGAGGGCGCGCAATGAGCGCGCGCCACTTCGCCGCCGGGTTCTCGGCCTTGCTTCGGCCCGCGCTCCCGGCCTCGCGCCCCGCCGTCGCCGCCGTCCCGGCCATCCTTGCCGCCGCGCTGCTCGCGCAGGCCATGCCCGCGCCGGCGGTGGCCGCGTCCAGCCATCCGGCCGCCGCGCCGCGCCCCGTGCTGCTGACGGGACAGGTCGACGCCATCGATTCGCAGACCATCTTCGTGCCGCCCTCGCAATCCTCGCCCATCGTGTTGCGCAACTTCGTGGCCGAGGGCACCAGCGTGAAGGCCGGCGACGTGGTGCTGCGCATCGAAACCGGCGGCGCGGCCAATGTGGACCGCCTCAAGCTCGAACTGGAGCAGGCCCGTTCGCGCGCCGAACGCGAAGCGGCCAAACTGGAGGCGACCGCGATCGACGCCGAGAAGGCGCTGGCCACCGCGCGCGCCGCGCTGGCGAAGGCGAAGGTGGACGCGGTGCTGCCCAAGACCCAGATCGCGGCCCTCAATTACGATCGCAACCAAAACGAGCTGGACCGCGCGCAGCGCGACCTCGAAGTGCGCCAGGCGGCCTACGCCAACGCGCGCGACGCGGTCGCGCGGCGGCGACAAGACGGCGAACTGGAGGCCAAGAAGCTGCAGATCAATATCGCCTACCAGATCACGCAACTGGGGCAGTCCGAGGTGCGGGCCGCGCACGACGGCGTGGTGGTGCACGACTACAGCCCATGGCGCAACGAGCGCTTCGAGGAAGGCTCGACCGCCTGGCCGGGCAACGCCGCCGGCCGCGTGCTGGGCTCGGGCCCCATGGCCGTGGTGGTGTGGGCGCTGGAGGCGGACCGGCGCTTCCTGTCCGAAGGGCAGGGCGTGAACCTGCGTTTCGACGCCTTGCCCGGCGCCGCGGTGGTGGGCCGCATCGTGCGGATCACCAGCGCGCCAGAGGCGCGCGCCAGCTGGGGGCGGGGACGCTATTTCCGCGTCAGCGTCGCGCTGCCGGAGGGGCATGGCCTGGCGCTGGTGCCCGGCATGAGCGTGTTCGCCGAGCCTCTGGCCGGCGAGGGTAGCGCTACCGCCGCCAGCGCGCCGGGCCGGGCCGGCGCCGCCGCCGTGGTCAAGGCCCAAGCCGTGGCCAACGCCAGCGCCGTAGCCAAGGCCGACGCCAAGGCCAAGGTCAAGCCCCAGGCCGGGGCGAGCAAGGCCACCGGCGCGGAGCTGGCGATCGAGGGCGAGATCGCCTCGCGCCAGCCGCTGGCGATCGCGCCGCCGACCATCCCCTACATCTGGCAGTACAAGCTGGCGCGCATGGCGCCGGAAGGCGCGCTGGTGGCCGCCGGCCAGTCGGTGGCGCTGTTCGAATCGGCCGAGGTCACCAACCGGCTGATGGAGCAGCAAGGCACGCTGAACGAAAAGCAGCGCGCGCTGGAAAAGCTCAAGCTCGACCACGCCGAGGCGGCCCGCGCCGGCGACCTGGCCGTCTCCGAGGCGCAGAGCAACGCGGAGAAGTCCGCGCGCAAGGCCAACCTGCCGCCCGAGCTGATACAACGCACCGAGTACGACAAGCTGGTCATCGAGCGCGCCCTGAACGCCGAACTGGCCAAGCTGGCGATCGAACAGCGCAAGGCGCAGGAGCGCGCGCGCCGGGCCGAGATGGCGGGCATGGAGTCCGAGGTGGCCAAGCTGCGGCAGTCGATCGCGGAACTGGCCAAGGGCCGCGCCGCGCTGGACGTGGTGGCGCCGCGCGCCGGCCGGGTGCTGTACCGCACCAGCTTCACCGGCGAGAAGTTCGCCCCCGGCAGCCAGATCTGGATGGGGCTGTCGGTGGCCACGCTGGCCGACCCGGAACGCCTGTACGTCAGCGCCGCGGCGCCGGAGGCGCAGGTGCATGGCGTGCGGGTGGGGCAGGCCGCGCGCGTCACCGTGTCCGGCGCCAACCAGGCCTACGCGGCCCGGGTGACGGCGCTGGGACGCGCCTTCCATGGCAAGTCGACCGTGCAGTCGCTGATGGTGCGCGACGTCGAGCTGGAATTCGACAGCCCGCCGCAGGGACTGAAGCCGGGAGCGGCGGTGCAGGTGCTGCTGACGCCCGCCCTGGAGAAATCGGAGAAAGCCAAATGAAGACCTTCCCCCACAAGGGCGTGGCCCGGACGCTGGCGCCGTCGTTGATCGCGCTGGCGTTGCCGGCGCTGCTGTCGGCCTGCGGCCAGGACGTCGCCGCGCGCGACGGCGCCAGCGAAGTCCTCGCCAGCCGCGCCTGGAACGAGACGCTGGCCGTGGACGGCGAGATCAAGGCCGCCGCCGACACGCCGCTGGCGGTGCCGGGCAGCGGCTGGCAGACGCGCAGGCTGGTCGAGATGGTGCCGGACGGCGGCTTCGTGCAAAAGGGCCAGGTGGTGGCCCGTTTCGACGCGCCCCAGGCGCGCATGGAGCTGTCGCAGGCGGAAACCGAATTGCTGCGCAAGACCTTGGCCGAACTGGAGATCGAAGCCGGCGCGCAAGCCGAGCAGCGCGCGCTGGCCGCCGACGGCGCCAAGGTGGACGCCGACCTGGGCATGAGCCGGCGCTACGCGAATATCGACCTGAGCATCTTCGCCCGCAACTTCACCCTCGACGCGCTGGCCGACGTCGGCTTCCTCAGCGACAAACGGGCCTACCTGGACTGGAAAAAAGACCAGGCGCAGGCGCGCAGCGGCGCCCAGGAGGCGCTGCTGCGCTCCCAGCGCGACAGCGTCAGCCAGAACGCCGACGAGAAGCGCCGCAGCCTGGCCTCGCTGGAGCTGACGGCGCCGCACGACGGCGTGTTCCTGCTGGCGGCCGGCTGGGACGGCAGCAAGCCGCAGATCGGTTCCAACCAGACCGCCGGGCAGCCATTCGGCTCGCTGCCCGACATGGAACGCCTGAACGCCCATTTCAGCGTGCCGGAGGGGCAGGCCTACGGCTTGAAGACCGGCCTGCCGGTGCGCGTGCGCCTGGCCGGCACCGGCACCGAGATCGAGTTGTCGGTGACGGCGCTCGGCAACAGCGCCAGCGCCAGGTCGGGCGAGTCTCCGGTCAAATACAGCGAGTTCGACGCGGCGGTGCCGCCGGACGTGGCGCGGCGGCTGAAGCTGCAGCCGGGCCAGGCCCTGCGCGGCCAGGTCAGCCTGGTGGCGCGGCCGGCGGCGCTGACCGTGCCCAATATCGCGCTGGTGCAGGAAGGGGCCGGCTACGCGGTCTACACCGAGGAGGGCGGCAGGCAGGTGCGGCACGCGGTGGAGCTGGGCCTGCGCGGGCCGGTGCGCAGCGAACTCAAATCGGGCCCGGCGGCGGGCGCCCGCATCGTGCTGTTGCCCGGGGCGGCGAAGGAAAAATCATGAACATGGCGCTGATACGCGAGGCCGTGGTGGAACTGAAGCGGCGCAAGCTGCGCACCGGCCTGACCCTGCTGGGCATGGTGTTCGGCGTGGCCGCCATCGTCGCCATGCTGGCCGTGGGCGAGGGCAGCAAGCGCGAGGCCCTGCGCCTGGTGGCCGAACTGGGGCTGGACAATGTGCTGGTCGAGAGCAAGGGCATGGAGCCGGAGCAGCTCAAGGAGATCCGCGCCCGTTCGCTCGGCCTGTCGGCGGCCGACGCCGCCGCCGCGCTGTCGGTGGTGCCGGGCGCGCGCTCGGTGGCGATGCGCAAGGAGATCAAGGTCGACCAGTTGGCCGTCGGCGACACGGTGCAGCCCGCGCGCGCGTTCGCGGTCTCGCCGGAAATGGCGGAGCACAGCGGCCTGCGCATGGCCGCCGGGCGCTGGTTCGCGCCCGACGACGGCGCCACGCTGGCGCCGGTGTGCGTGCTGGGCGCGCGGCTGGCGGACAAGCTGTTCGGCGACGCCAGCCCGCTCGGCCAGCGCGTGAAATTGAACCATGTGTGGCTGGAGGTGGTCGGCGTGCTGGCCGACCGCAGCCTGGGCAAGGCCGAATTCGAGGGCGTCAAGCTGGGGCTGGACGACGAGCGCCTGTTCGTGCCCTGGGAGACCGGGCGCGCGCGCTTCAATTTCAAGTTGATCGAGGACGAGGTGGACGGCGTCAGCGTGCGCCTGCATCCGGGCGCCGCGCCGGACGCCGCCGCGCGCGTGCTGCAGGCGCTGATCGCCCAGCGCCACGCCGGCGCCGACGACACCAACCTGATCGTGCCGCTCGGCCTGTACCGCCAGAACCAGCAGACCCAGCGCATCTTCACCATCGTCATGAGCTCGATCGCGGCGGTGTCGCTGCTGGTGGGCGGCATCGGCATCATGAACATCATGCTGGCCAACGTGCTCGAACGGCGCCGCGAGGTGGGCCTGAAGCGCGCGCTGGGCGCGCGGCGGCGCGACGTGATCGAGCAGTTCCTGGCCGAGGCGCTGGTGATCGCCGTCAGCGGCGCGGCCTGCGGGATGCTGCTGGGGGCCGTCGCCGCCTACACCATCGCGGCGCTGGCCGGATGGTCGGTCGCGTGGTCGGCGCCGGCCATGATCGCGGCGGTGTCGCTGTGCGTGGGCGTCGGGCTGGCGTTCGGCGTGTTCCCGGCGCGCCAGGCGGCGGCGCTCGATCCCATCGCGGCGCTGCGCAGCGACGGCTAGCGGGGCGGTATCATGCAAGCCGTGACCACCATGGAGCAAGTGAAATGAATACGGATCTGGTAGTAGTGACGGGTGCCGCCGGCGCCCTGGGCAAGGCGGTGTGCGCGGCTTTCCTGGAGAGGGGCGCCCGGGTGCTGGCGCTCGACATCGGCGAGGAACCGCTGCGGGCGGCCTACGGCGGGGACGGGCGGGTACGCACCCTGGCCGTCGACCTGGTCGACGCGGCCAAATCGCGCGCGGCGATCGCCGCGGCGCTGGCCGCCGACGGCCCGGCCGCGGCGCTGTGCAATATCGCCGGCGGCTTCGACATGGGGCCGGCCGTGCACGAGGACGACGGCGCCCTGTGGCGCCGCATGATGGACCTGAACGTGGCCACCCTGGTCAACGCCAGCGCCGCCGTGGCGCCGGGCATGCTCGCGGCGGGCCGGGGCGCCATCGTCAACGTGGCGGCGGCGTCGGCCGCCAGCGGCAAGGCCGGCATGGGCGCCTACATCGCCTCCAAGGACGCTGTGGCGCGGCTGACCGAGACCATGGCCCAGGAATTGCGCGGGCGGGGCGTGAACGTGAACGCGGTGGCGCCCAGCATCCTGGACACGCCGGCCAACCGGGCCGCCATGCCGGGCGCCGATCCGGCCAAGTGGGTGGCCCTGGCCGATTTGGCGGCGGTGATCGTGTTCCTCGCCTCGCCCCAGGCCAAGGCCGTGCATGGCGCGGTGCTCCCGGTACTTGGTTTAAGCTGATTCGGGGAAAAATCGGTGTTGTGGGTTTCCACAATTGCGGTGATGGTTGGTGATCCGGTAAAAAGGGTATATACGTAATCGTATAGAAGAAAGTATGATGCTTTTGCCTATCGTGCGGATGAGTTACTACCTTCAAAATAGTGAGAAAGAGGACTGACACCCATGAAAATCAGATATTTGCCGATCGCCGCCGCCCTTGCCATGCTGGGCGCCACCACCGTCCACGCCGAGGACTACCCCACCAAGACCATCACCATGGTCGTGCCGTTCGCGGCCGGCGGCCCCACCGACACTGTTGCGCGTTTGGTCGCGCAATCGATGGGCACCAAGCTGAAACAGCAGATCATCGTGGAGAACGTCGGCGGCGCCGGCGGCACCATCGGCGCCGCGCGCGTCGCCAAATCCGCGCCGGACGGCTACACCATCTTCCTGCACCACATCGGCCAGTCCACCGCGCCGGCCCTGTACCGCAAGCTGAGCTACAACGCGCTGACCGACTTCGAGCCGGTCGGCCTGGTGACCGACGTGCCGATGACGCTGGTGGCGCGCAAGGACTTCCCGGCCAAGGACTTCAAGGAGCTGCTGGCCTACGTGAAGGCCAACAAGGCCAAGGTCACCTACGCCAACGCCGGCCTGGGTTCGGCCTCGCACCTGTGCGGCATGCTGTTCATGACCGCCATCGGCACCGACCTGACCACGGTGCCCTACAAGGGCACCGGCCCGGCCATGAACGACCTGCTGGGCGGCCAGGTGGACTTCATGTGCGACCAGACCACCAACACCACCAGCCAGATCAAGAGCGGCAAGATCAAGGTCTACGGCGTGACCACCAAGACCCGCCTGCCGTCCATGCCGGACGTGCCGACCCTGAACGAGGCCGGCCTGCCGGGCTTCGAGGTGGCGGTGTGGCATGGCCTGTACGCGCCCAAGGGCACGCCCAAGCCCATCATCGACGCGCTGTCCGGCGCGTTGCTGACGGCGCTGAAGGACCCCACCGTCAAGCAGCGCTTCGCCGACCTGGGCACCGAGCCCGTGCCGGAGGCGCGCGCCAAGCCGGAGGTGCTGCGCGCCTTCCTGAAGTCGGAAATCGACCGCTGGGCGCCGATCATCCAGAAAGCCGGCGCCTACGCCGACTAAGCACGGCCGCGCCGCGGCCGGCGCATATATAACAATTCCACATCCCGCCGCGGCGGATCGACGCGGTCCGCCGCGGCAGGGATGGGCACTCACTCGAAGGGGACCGTTTTGCCATCCTTTATCCGCCATCCAAAAGACTTTTGGACAGGTATCATCTTTCTGCTGTTCGGCCTGACCGCCGTCGTCCTGGGCCAGGAGCACGCCATGGGCACCGCCGGCCGCATGGGCCCGGCGTATTTCCCCACCATCCTCGGTTCCCTGCTGGCCCTGATCGGCGCGGTCGGCATCGCCCGCTCCTTCGTGCGCAAGGGCGAGGCCGTGAGCAAGTTCTACGTCAAGGAACTGGTGCTGGTGCTGGCGGCCGTGCTGCTGTTCGGCCTGCTGATGCGCGGCGCCGGCCTGGTGCCGGCCGTGCTGGTGCTGGTCATCCTCAGCGCCTACGCCAGCGACAAGTTCCAGCTGGTCCCCACACTGCTGCTGGCCGCCGGACTGGCCGCCTTCAGCGTCCTGGTGTTCGTCAAGCTGCTGGGCTTGCCGATGCCGATCCTCGGCCCATGGCTGGGCTTTTAAACGGGAGCGGCAATGGAAATCTTTAGCAACCTGGGTCTCGGCATCGAGACCGCGTTCACCCTGACCAACCTGCTGTACTGCCTGATCGGCGTGTTCGTCGGCACGGCGGTCGGCGTGCTGCCCGGCCTCGGCCCGGTGGCCACCATCGCCATGCTGCTGCCGGCCACCTTCGGCCTGCCGCCGATCTCGGCGCTGATCATGCTGTCCGGCATCTACTACGGCGCCCAGTACGGCGGCTCCACCACCGCCATCCTGGTCAACCTGCCGGGCGAGTCGTCCTCGGTGGTGACGGCCATCGACGGCTACCAGATGGCCCGCAACGGCCAGGCCGGCAAGGCGCTGGCGACGGCGGCCCTGGGCTCCTTCTTCGCCGGCTCGGTGGCCACCGTGCTGCTGGCGCTGTTCGCGCCGCCGCTGGCCGACCTGGCCCTCAAATTCGGTCCCGCCGAGTACTTCTCGCTGATGGTGCTGGGCCTGGTGGCCTCGGTGGTGCTGGCCAGCGGCTCGCTGCTGAACGCCATCGGCATGGTGATCCTGGGCCTGCTGCTCGGCCTGGTGGGCACCGACGTCAATTCCGGCGCGGCGCGCTACACCTTCGACCTGCCGCAACTGGCCGACGGCATCAACTTCGTGATCGTCGCCATGGGCATGTTCGGCATCGGCGAGATCGTGCGCAACCTCGAGCACGACGAGGGCCGCAACCTGCTGATGAAGAAGGTCTCCGGCCTGATGCTGACCAAGGAGGACTTCAAGCGCATCATCGCGCCGGTCTTCCGCGGCACCATCCTGGGCTCGGCGCTGGGCATCCTGCCCGGCGGCGGCGCCATGCTGGCGTCCTTCGCCGCCTATTCGATCGAGAAGAAGGTGTCGAAGAACTCGGCGATGTTCGGCAAGGGCGCGATCGAGGGCGTGGCCGCCCCCGAGGCGGCCAACAACGCCGGCGCGCAGACCTCGTTCATCCCGATGCTGACGCTGGGCATCCCGTCCAACCCGGTGATGGCGCTGATGATCGGCGCGATGATCATCCAGGGCATCCAGCCCGGCCCGGCCGTGATGACCGAGCAGCCCGCGCTGTTCTGGGGCTTGATCGTCTCCATGTGGATCGGCAACCTGTTCCTGGTGGTGCTGAACCTGCCGATGATCGGCCTGTGGGTCAAGATGATCATGGTTCCCTACCACCGCCTGTATCCGGCCATCCTGATGTTCTGCGCGATCGGCGTGTTCAGCCTGAACAACAGCGACTTCGACGTGTGGCTGATGGCGTTGTTCGGCCTGTTCGGCTACATCTGCGCGAAACTGGAGGCGGAACCGGCGCCGATGCTGCTGGGCTTCATCATCGGACCGATGATGGAGGAGTACCTGCGCCGCGCCATGCTGCTGTCGCACAGCGATCCGCTGGTGTTCGTGCAGCGTCCGATCAGCGCCGTCATGCTGGGGCTGGCCGTGGCCGCGCTGGCCGTGGTGCTGTCGCCATCGCTGCGCAAGAAGCGTGAAGAGGCCTTCCACGAGGATTGACCTCGAGGGGCGCCGCGTCCAACCGCGGCGCCCCGATTCATGGCCCCCGCGGGTGGGCCGCCCCAAGGAAGGGATCAAGTGAGCAAGACGAATTTCGCCGTCATCATCGCCAAGGCCACGGTTTGCACCGTGGCCTTGGCGTTTCCGCTGGCCGCCAGCGCCTATCCCAGCCCGCACGTCGTGCAGGGCGTGCGCGTGGGCGACAACAAATACAAGGTCATCGGCATTTCCAACATGAAGTGCGCGCAGATGTCCGGGCAGAAGCTGCCCTACGAGGAGCGCGGCGGGGTCGACGCGCTGGTGTGCAACTGGAGCTCCAGCCAGCCCGGCGGCAAGGCCTTCATCGTGCTGAACAAGGCCGTGCCGGACACCTTGACGGTGAAGTTCTACACGCCGTCGCAGCGGGTGGGGGAGGTGACGGCCGTGTATCCGGCCAGCGTGGGCTACGACAAGCTGCGCGCGGAGTTCGGCGCCGCGCCGTACAAGGAGATCAAGCCCGCCAAGGGCCAGCCCGGAGAGGCTTACTGGGTGGACGGCGAACTGCTGACCCGTCTCTCTTGCGGCAAGAAGGAATGCACGGTGACCTCGGGCAGCAACTACGACAAGGCCTTCAAGATGACGGAGGCCGACCGCGCCGCCGCCAGGGAGGCGCGCAGGAAGGGGGACGCCGGCAAGGAAGGCGCCGCCCGCTGAATCCGGCGGCGCCCCGTGCCGCGATTACAGGCGCTCGAAGATGGCCGCGATGCCCTGGCCGCCGCCGATGCACATGGTGACCAGCGCGTAGCGGCCGCCGGTGCGTCGCAGCTCGTACAGCGCCTTCACGCTGATGATGGCGCCGGTCGCGCCGATCGGGTGGCCCAGGCCGATGCCCGAACCGTTCGGGTTCACCTTGGCCGGGTCCAGGCCCAGTTCCTTGGCCACCGCGCACGCCTGCGCGGCGAAGGCCTCGTTGGCCTCCACCACGTCGATGTCGGCCACCGTCAGGCCGGCGCGCTCCAGCGCCTTGCGGCTGGCCGGCACGGGACCGATGCCCATGTACTTCGGATCCACGCCGGCGTTGGCGTAGGACACCAGGCGCGCCAGCGGCTTGAGGCCGCGCCGCTCGGCCACGCCGCGCTCCATCAGCACCAGCGCCGCGGCGCCGTCGTTCAGGCCGGAGGCGTTGCCGGCGGTGACGCTGCCGTCCTTCTTGAAGGCGGTGCGCATGGCGGCCAGGCTTTCCAGCGTGGTGTCGGCGCGCACGTGCTCGTCGGCCTCGAACAGCACCTCGCCCTTGCGCGACTTGACGGCCACCGGCAGGATCTGTTCCTTGAAGTAGCCGGCCGCGGTGGCGCGGGCGGCGCGGCTGTGCGATTCCAGCGCCAGCGCGTCCTGCGCCTCGCGCGAAATCTCGTAGCGCTCGGCCACGTTCTCGGCGGTGATGCCCATGTGGACGCTGTCGAACGGGTCGGTCAGCGCGCCGGTCATCATGTCGGTGAACTTGCCGTCACCCATGCGGGTGCCCCAGCGCAGGCCGTTGGTGGAGTGCGGCGCGCGGCTCATGCTCTCGGCGCCGCCGGCCACGGCGATGTCCGCGTCGCCCAGCAGGATGGCTTGCGCGGCGGTGATCACGGCCTGCAGGCCGGAGCCGCACAGGCGGTTCACCGTCAGCGCGGGCGTCTCGTGGCCAATGCCGGCGTTCACGGCCGCCACGCGGGAAATGTACATGTCCTTCGGCTCGGTGTGGATCACGCTGCCGAACACCACGTGGCCTACCTCCTCGCCGTTCACGCCGGCGCGGGCCAGCGCCTCGCGGGTGACGCGCGCCGCCAGTTCGGTTGGTGGGAAGTCCTTCAGGCTGCCGCCAAAGTCGCCGATGGCGGTGCGCACACCGCTGACGATCACTACTTCACGTTGCATACAGTACTCCGGTTGGTTGAAATGGTGCGGTGCACTGTAGCACGGGGAGGGTGGGGTGGCAAAAAAAGAGAACGGTCGTGCTGTTAACTTTACGCCACACCCTCGGAGATCACCGGCGCCTCACGCCGCGGCGGTGGCGGCGTTGCGGCCCTTGATCCAGTAACCCACGCCCAGCACCGCCAGCCACACCGGGATCAGGTAGACCGACAGGCGCAGGCCCGGCGTCAGGTACATGATCACCAGGATGGCGGCCAGGAAGGCCAGGCACAGGTAGTTGGTGAACGGGTGGCCCAGGCTCTGGAAGGCCGTGGCCTGGCCGGCCGCGCGTTTTTGCGCGCGGAAGCGCAGGTGGATCCAGCTGATCATGCCCCAGTTGATGATCAGCGCCGACACCACCAGCCCCATCAGGAAGCCGAAGGCCTCGCCTGGCAGGAAGTAGTTGATGACGACGCAGGCGCCGGTGGCCACGGCGGACACGCCCAGCGCGGCCAGCGGCACGCCGCGCTTGTTCACCGTCAGCAGCGCGCGCGGCGCGTTGCCCTGCTTGGCCAGGCCGAACAGCATGCGGCTGTTGCAGTACACGCAGCTGTTGTACACCGACAGCGCCGCCGTCAGCACCACCACGTTCAGGATGTGCGCCACCAGGTGGCTGTCCATGGCCTGGAAGATCAGCACGAAGGGGCTGCCGCCGGTGACCACCTTCTGCCACGGATACAGCGACAGCAGCACGCCCAGCGCGCCGACGTAGAAGATCAGGATGCGGTAGATGGCCTGGTTGGTGGCCTTGGGGATGGTTTCCGAGGGATTGTCCGCCTCGGCGGCGGTGATGCCCACCAGTTCCAGGCCGCCGAACGAGAACATGATGACGGCCATCGCCATCACCAGGCCGCCCACGCCGTTGGGGAAGAAGCCGCCGTGCTGCCACAGGTTGGCGACCGTGGCCTGCGGCCCGGCCTCGCCGGAGACCAGCAGGTAGGCGCCGAACACGATCATGCCGACGATGGCGACCACCTTGATGATGGCGAACCAGAACTCCATCTCGCCGAAGGCCTTCACGTTCAGCAGGCTGATGGAATTGATGATCAGGAAGAAGGCCAGCGCCGTGACCCAGGTGGGCACCTCCGGCCACCAGAACTGGATGTACACGCCCACCGCCGACAGCTCGGCCATGGAGACCAGCACGTACAACACCCAGTAGTTCCAGCCCGACATGAAGCCGGCCAGGTTGCCGCAGTATTTGTCGGCGAAATAGCTGAAGGAGCCGGCCACCGGCTCGTCCACCACCATCTCGCCCAGCTGGCGCATGATGAGGAAGGCGATCACCCCCGCCACCGCATAGCCCAGCAGGACCGACGGTCCCGCCATCTTGATCGTCTCCGCGATCCCCAGGAACAGACCGGTCCCGATCGCACCGCCCAGCGCGATAAGCTGGATGTGCCGGGTCTTCAGGCCACGCTTTAACTCGTTTTTGCCGTCGTCTATCATTCGTCTTTTTTCCGGTTTGGTTATTGGCGGCACGCCGCCGGCGACCAGATTCTAAAAGAAAAAGCCCACCGGCGGTGGGCTTAGATGTAGACCAGGGAGGGGAAGGCTTTATTCTTCGGCGATGCCGGCTTTTCGTTCCGCCATCTGCCGCCCCAGCGTCGCCAGGTCCAGTTTGGCCTTGCGCACTTTGGGGAACATCTCGTCCTCTTCCTCCTTCACGTGGTGGTCGATCTGCTCCGACAGCACCTTGACCTTGGCGTCGAACAGGTCGTCGCCGGCGTCCATGGACTGGATCTGGCCGATGAGCTGCTTGGCCGAGGCGTGCTCCACCACCGCCTCGTCGATCAGGTCCTCGAATTCCTTGCCGGCGGCGCGCACGGCGGGGTAGAAGATCTCCTCCTCGACCATCGTGTGCTTGGTCAGCTCCATGCAGATCTCGTCGGCCAGCTTCTTCTTGCTGACCATGGCGCGGTCGCCGAGGTCCTCGAACTGTTCAAACAGGTCCTTCACGTGCTCGTGGTCCTCCATCAGCAGCCCGATCGCGTCCAGCTGTTTCGATTCGGTGGCGATGGGCTTCGACGCGGCGCGTTTGGACGATGTTGGGGTGGTACGCATGATGTTGGCTCCTCAGGTAAGTGGCTGATGCATGCCGTAGTGTGGCCTTGCCGAGCGGCCGGTTCGGTGCGCGAATTAACGCAGAAGCGAACACGGTAGTGAACGAACATGGCATGCGACAAATGTCGCATATTGTTATTGCGGCCATGCGACAGTTGTCGTACCATGGCGTCTCATGTCACACGGAGGATAACCATGACCACGCCATCGGTTACGGAATTGAGTTTGTTGAAATGCCTGTGGAAGGAGCAGCCGCTGAGCGCGCGCGAAATCCACGAACGCGTTGTGGCGGAACTGGACTGGTCGTATTCGTCCACCCGCAAGACGCTGGACCGCATGCTGGAAAAGGGGATGGTCGCGCAGCAGGCGCTGCACGGCGTCAACGTCTATAGCGCGACGCTGGAAAAGGTCGCCACGCTGGCCGCGTTCGCGCACGATTTCGGCAAGCGCGTGATGGAAATGGACGCGCCCCTGCCCGTCAATATGTTCACCGGCAGCAAATTGGTCGACCAGGGCGAACTGGCGGCGCTGGAACAGCTGCTGCAGGACTGGCCGGAAGGGAAGGAGTGAGCATGGCCGGATACGCCATTTATGTGTCATATGCCGCCATGGCGCTGCCGCTGCTGCAGGCCAGCGCGACCTGTATCGCGGCCGGGGCCGTGGCCTGGGCCGTGCTGAAGCTGGCCCTGCGCCGCTGGCCCGGGGCCGCGTCGCAGCGTTTCGTGTGGTTGCTGGCGCAATGCGCGGTGGCCGCCACGTTTGTCGCCGTGCTGCTGCCCGGAAGCGGCGAGTTGAGCGTCGTGCCGGCGATCGAGATCGCCGCCGAAGAGGGGGGCGCCGCCTTGTCCGCCATGGCCGGCGGGGGGAACCTGTTGCCACGGCTGGGGTCAGACCCGCGGGGTCTGACCCCGGGTTTTGCACCGGTTTTTGGCGCGAACGAATTCCCGGAGGTGCCGGCTTGGCTCGCCATCGCGGCGCTGACGTGGCTGGCGTGCTACGCGGCCGGCTTTGCGCGGGCGCTGTGGCGTTGGCGCAAGGCGGCCGCCGCCATGCGGGGCCTGCTGGCCAGCGCCGAGCCGCTGGACGCGGCCGGCCTGCGCGCGCATGCCGGATTCGCCGCGCAAGCGTCCTTGCCGGCCATCTCCGTGCTGGAAACGGATGCCGCCATCTCCCCCATGCTGGTGGGCCTGACGCGTCCCTTGCTGCTGCTGCCGCGCCATCTGCGCGGGTTCGACGCGCTGCAGCAGCAACTGATCGTCGCGCATGAACTGACCCATTGGCGCCGGCGCGACCATTGGTGGCTGCACGCCAGCCTGCTGTTGCAGACCGTGTTCTGGTTCAATCCCGCCATGCGCGCCCTGGGCGGACAACTGAGCTGCGCGCAGGAACTGGGCTGCGACCGTGCCGTGCTGGCCAGCCGTCCCGCTGCGCAGCGCCAGAGCTACGCCGCCGCGCTGCTGGCGCAGCTGAAGCTGGGCATGGGGGAGGGCGCCTGCGCCACGGCGGCCTTCGGCGGCCCTGGGCTGGCCGCGCTGGGCGCGCGCATCCGCCTTATACGGCAGTCGGACCTGGGCCGCTCCGGCGTGGTGGGCGTGGCGGGACGCGCCGTGCTGGGCGCCGCCGCGCTGGCGCTGCTGGCCGCCAGCGTGCTGCTGCAGCCGGCGTTCGCCTGGCGTGGCGTCACGCGGGACGCGCTGCCGGCCACCAAGTCCGATATCACCAGGGATAACCCCGCGGACGCGGCCCCCGTCGCCGTATGGCGCTCCCCGCTGGAACGTCCCCGCGTGAGCAGCTTTTACGGTCCGCGGCCCAAGCCCATCGACACGGCGGCCAGCTTCCACCACGGCCTGGACTTCGCCGCCAGGACCGGCACGCCCATCCGGGCGCCGGCGCCCGGCAAGGTGGCCGTGTCGACCGATCTGTACGAGGGCCAGGCCAAGTGGGGCAAGGTCATCGTGATCGAACACGCGGACGGCCTGCGCTCGCTGTACGCCCACCTGGACCAGCGCGCCGTGCGCGCCGGCGACACCGTTCAGCCGGGGCAGGTGATCGGCAGGACCGGCGCCACCGGCCGCGCCACCGGCCCCCACCTGCACCTCGAAGTGCAGCGCAACGGCGAGCATATCGACCCGCAACGCCTGATCGCCCGCCTGGACGACACGGCGCTGCCCTCCGCGCTGCGCGCCCGCGCGTCCCGCGCCAGCAACTAAATCCCATCCGGTTCAACGAAGTCCACGCCCTCGCGGCGGGACTTCGCACGTCCCTACAACGAAGGAAAAGCATGCAATCACGTTTATGCGCGCTGGCCGCCGCATTGGCTTGCCACGCGAGCGCCTCGGCGCAGGAAGTGCAAAAAGTCCAGGTGACGGGCGCCAAATACGACCAGCGCCGCCAGGACACCGCCAGCACCATCGTCCTCGGCGCCGAGGAGCTGCGGCGCCAGGGCGACCGCACGCTGGCCGAGGTGCTGAGGCGCGTGGCCGGCATCACCGTCGGCGACGGCGCCGGCAAGGGCGGCGAGATACGCATGCGCGGCCTGGGCAACGGCTACACGCAGATCCTGCTGAACGGCACGGCGGCGCCGGCGGGCTTCGCGATCGACGCGCTGTCGCCGGACCTGATCGAGCGGGTGGAGATCCTGCGCACCGCCTCGTCCGAACTGGGCGCGCAGTCCATCGCCGGCACCATCAACATCATCCTGCGCAAGGGCGCGCCGCGCGCGAGCAAGGAGCTCAAGCCAGGCATGGCCTGGGCGGGCGGGGAGCGCCGTCCCAGCCTGTCGCTGCTGGCGTCGGACAAGGTCGACGCGCTGTCGTGGAGCGTGGCGGCGACCGCCAGCCAGACCGGCGAGCCGGACGACACCGTGTACCGCGAAACGGTGACGGCGCCCGACGGCACGCTGGTCACGGACCGCCTGAACCCCGTGCATGAGCGGAACAAGGGGCTGTCGCTGAACATCACGCCACGGCTGAATTGGAGCGGCAACGGCGACGCCTGGAGCCTGCAGGGCTACATCACGCCCTACAAGCGCACCACGGCGGTCGATGCGCGGGAGACGCTGCTGGCCGGCGAGTACTCGGCGGTCCCGCGGAACGGCAGGCGGGTGGACCTGCGCGGCGTGCTGCTGCGCGGCGACCTCGAATGGCGGCGCGCGCTTGCAAGCGGCGCGAAGCTGGAGGCCAAACTGGGCGGCCTGCACAATCCCCGCGGTTCGGACTACGAGTTCCACTCCATGGCGGGCGGCGTGCGCTCGCCGGACCTGCGGCGGGTGCGCTCCGATATCGACGAGAGCGGCGCGACCTTTAGCGGCAAGTACGTGGCGCCGGCCGCCGGCGGGCACGCGCTGGCGCTGGGATGGGACACCGGCCACACCGAGCGCTCGCAAAGCCGCATGGAGCATGACTTCATGCTCGCCGCCGACATCGCCGAACTGTACGACGGCACCATACGGCGCGCGGCGCTCTACGCGCAGGACGACTGGGACATCGCCCCGGCCTGGTCGCTGTCCGCCGGCCTGCGCTGGGAATCGCTGGCGACGCGTATCGCCGGCACCGGCGTGGCGGAGGTGGCGCGGCGCTCGTCCATCCCGGCCCCGACGGTGCAGCTGTTGTACAAGCCCACGCCGCGGGACCAGTTCCGCGCCGGCTTGGCGCGCACCTACAAGGCGCCGGCCATGCTGGACCTGATCCCGCGCCGCTACACGGTCGACAACAACAACACCCAGACCAACCCGGACACCAGGGGCAACCCGGCCCTGCGGCCCGAAACGGCCTGGGGCATGGACGTGGCTTACGACCACTATCCGGCCAAGGACGGCCTGCTCGGCGCCAGCGCCTACTTGCGCCGCATCGACGACGTGACCTTGCCGCTGCTGCTGAACGAGGGCGGACGCTGGGTCCGGACGCCGTCCAACCAGGGCAGGGCGGATGCCTGGGGCGTGGCGCTGGAGGCGAAGGGCGCGCTCGGCCCCGCGTTCACGGGGCGCGCCAGCCTCGCGCGCAACTGGTCGCGCGTGGCCGCCGTCGCCGGGCCGGACAACCGGCTGGACCGCCAGCCCAAGCTGACCGCGAGCGTGGGCCTGGACTACAAGGCGGGCGACGCGTTCAAGGCGGGCGCCGATTTCAGCCACCAGTCCGGCGGCCGCGCGCGGGTGTCCGCCCAGCTGTCCTCGGTGGCGCCGGCGCAGCGCAAACTGGACCTGTACGCGGTGTGGAGCCTGGCCGCGGCCACCAGGCTGCGCCTGGGCGCGTCCAACCTGTTGCGGCGCGACACGCAGGCCGTCCAGGCCTACGCCGGCCCGGCCGGCACCCGGCGCGTGGAGGGGCTGACCAGCGGATACGCGACGTTGCGGGCCGGTATCGAGCATAATTGGTAGCGCATTGTTAGCGCATGGTCGGTTCATATAGGGCCATGCTGATATCGCCGCTCACTCCAGGCGCATAACGCGCGGGGCAAAGCGTGCGACTATCCGGCATCGCCCATCAAAGTTTCAAGGAGCCAGTTCATGTCAGACCACACCGATCCGCGCGCGCTGCTGCGCCGCATGTTCGACGCCGCCGTCGCGGCCGCCCAGCCGTCGCTGTGCCTGCCCCCGCATTTGCCCGCGCCGCCGCGCGGCCGCACGCTGGTGATCGGCGCCGGCAAGGCGTCGGCCGAAATGGCGCGCGTGGTGGAACAGCACTGGCCCGGCGAATTGAGCGGCCTGGTGGTCACGCGCTACGACTACGGCGTGCCGTGCTCGCGCATCGAGATCGTCGAGGCGGCCCACCCGGTGCCCGACCAGGCCGGCCTGGACGCGGCCCGCCGCATGCTGGACCTGGTGTCCGGCCTGACCGCCGACGACCTGGTGATCTGCCTGATCTCCGGTGGCGGCTCCTCGCTGCTGCCGCTGCCCGATCCGGCGCTGGACCTGGCCACCAAGCAGGACATCAACCGCGCGCTGCTCAAGAGCGGCGCCACCATCAGCGAAATGAACTGCGTGCGGCGCCACCTGTCGGCCATCAAGGGCGGCCGCCTGGCCGCCGCCTGCCACCCGGCCAAGGTCGTCACGCTGCTGATCTCGGACGTGCCGGGCGACGATCCGGCCGATATCGCCTCCGGCCCGACCTGCGAGGACCGCACCACCTGCGCCGACGCGCTGGCCATCCTGAAACGCTACGGGATCGCCGTGCCGGACGGCGTGCGCGAGCTGCTGGAAAGCGGCCGCGGCGAGACCATCAAGCCGGGCGACAAGCGCCTGGAGGGCAACGACATCCGCATGATCACCGCGCCGCAGATCGCGCTGGAGGCCGCCGCCGCCGTGGCGCGCGACGCCGGTGTGGCGGTGCACATCCTGGGCGACAGCATCGAGGGCGAGGCGCGCGACGTGGGCATCGTCATGGCGGGCATCGCGCGCCAGGTGGCGCTGCGCGGCCAGCCGTTCCAGGCCCCGTGCATCCTGCTCTCGGGCGGCGAAACCACGGTGACGGTGCGCGGCAAGGGCAGGGGCGGACGCAATGTGGAGTTCCTGCTGTCGCTGGGCGTGTCGCTGAACGGCCATGCCGGCATCCACGCCATTGCCTGCGACACGGACGGCGTGGACGGCCAGGAGGAAATCGCCGGCGGCATCCTGACGCCGGATTCGCTGGCGCGCGCGTGGGGCAAGGGCGTCAAGGCGCGCGAGAGCCTGGCCAACAACGACGGCCACGGCTTCTTCCAGGCGCTGGGCGACTCCGTCGTCTGCGGCCCGACCCTCACCAACGTCAACGACTTCCGCGCGATCTTCATCGCCGGGACGAAGTAGGCTTACCTCCCCTCCGGCGCCGGCCGCGGATCGCTTATCCGCCCGGCGCCGCGCTCATCGCGGCCCGCCCGCGCCGGTCGCATCGCTCCCCGGGCCCGCCCCCATTCGGGCAAAGTGACCGGCATGACAACTTCGTCATGCCATGGGAGAATGCCAATATGAAACCTCAATTCGTCGTCCTGGCCGGCCTGGCCGCATCGTCCCTGCTGGCGCTGGCCCAGCCTGCCCCGCAGTTGCCAGCGCCCTGGATGGTGGCCGGGCAGTCGCCCCACCAGTACGAGGCCGGGGTCGACGCCGACGGCCGCGGCAGCGGCGCCAAGGGCGCCAAGTACCTGCGCCACGCCAACGGCGATGGCGCCAGCTGGGCCACGCTGATGCAGCAGTTCTCGGCCGAGTCCTATCGGGGCAAGCGGGTCCGTTTCTCCGCCAACGTGAGGACGCAGGACGTGACCTGGTCCGGCCTATGGATGCGGGTGGACCTGGACAACAACGCCAGCGGACCGTTCTACAACAGCCAGGACCGGCCCATCAAGGGCACCACCTCCTGGGCGCGACGCAGCGTGGTGCTGGACGTGCCGGCCAACGCGAAGGTCATTTCGATCGGGGTGATCGGCGACGGCAAGGGCGAGACCTGGATCGACGAGCTGAAGGTGGAGGCGGTCGGCGAGAACGTCCCGGTCGACAAGTTCCCCAACCGGCCCGAATTGCCGAAAGCGCCAACGCTGTGACGTCCGGACCGTCCGCCGCGCTGGCGCGCATCGCCGGCGCCAGCCCGCGCCAGGCGCTGGCCAGCCTGGCGCTGGCCGCCGGCATGGCCGCCGTGGCGTGGCGCGCGGGGGAGCTGGCGTGGCTATCCCTGTTCGCCGTGTTCCTGCTGGTGTCGGCCTTCGGCGCGGCCTCCTTGCGGCTGGCGCGCGCGTTCCCGCGGCCCGCCGCCGTCCAGGGTTGGCGCTGGGCGTGGCTGGCCTTGCTGGCGGGCCTGGCCGCCGGCGCCGGCGCCGGTACGCTGGTGTACCAGGCGGCGGTGGACGCGGCCGGCGTGGCGGGCATCGGCGGCGGCAAGGTGTACGGCGGCGCGCTGGCCTTCGGCGCCGCCGTGCTGGCGCTGCCGCTGGTCTACGCCCAGCGCCAGGCCCAGGAGCTGCACATGGCGGCGCTGAAGCAGGCCGCCCTGTCGGCCGAGCTGAAGTCGCTGCAGGCCCAGGTCGAGCCGCACTTCCTCTACAACACGCTGGCCAACACGCGCTACCTGGCGCGGCACGATCCCGACAAGGCGGTGCGCATGCTGGACCATCTGATCGCCTACCTGCGCACCGCGCTGCCGGACCTGCGCACGCCGTCGTCCACCTTGGCGCGCGAGTTCCAGCTGGCGGAGCACTATCTGGCGCTGATGGCGATACGCTTCGGCGACAGGCTGGCGTTCGAGCTGGCCTGTCCGCCGGACCTGGAGGGCGCGGCGATGCCGCCGCTGATGCTGATGTCGCTGGTGGAAAACGCCGTGCGCCACGGCGTGGAGCCCAAGCCGGGCGCGGTGCGCGTGAAACTGGCGGCGGCGCGCGACGGCGCCCGCCTGCGCGTGCTGGTGTGCGACGACGGCGCGGGCCTGGAGGGCACGGTGTTCGGCAGCGGCGTGGGCCTGCGCAATGTGCGCGAGCGGCTGGCCGCGCTGTACGACGGCGCCGGCGGCTTCGAACTGCGCGCCGCGGCCGGCGGCGGGGCGGAGGCCGAGCTGCGCCTGCCATTGAGCTTCGAGGCGGCATGAGAGGCGGTCCCGCTCCCCGCGTCCTGATCGCGGACGACGAGCCACTGCTGCGCGCCGAGCTGCGCGAAGCCCTGCGCCAGCTATGGCCGGAGGCGGCCGTGGTGGCCGAGGCGGCGGACGGCTACGAGGCGCTGCGCCTGGCGCGGGCCTGTGAACCCGACGTGGCCTTCCTCGACATCCGCATGCCGGGCCTGAACGGGCTGGAAGTGGCGCGCGCCTTCGCGGCCCGCGCCCACGTGGTGTTCGTCACCGCGCACCAGGAGCACGCGGTGGCGGCCTTCGACGAGGGCGCCGTGGACTACGTGCTCAAGCCGCTGGAGGCCTCGCGCGTGGCGCGCTGCGTGGAGCGGCTGCGCGGCCGGCTGTCGCTGCCCCCGCCGGACCTGACGCGGCTGATGGAGCGCCTGCAGGCGGCGCCGGCCGCGCCAAGCGCGCCCGCCTGGCTGCAGGCCTCGGTCGGCGCCACCATCCATTTCATCGACCTGGCCGACGTGGTGTACTTCTCGGCCGAGGCGAAATACGTGCGGGTGGTGACCGACAAGCTGGAGGCGCATATCCGCACGCCGCTCAAGGAACTGGCCGAAACGCTGGACTCGGCCGGTTTCTGGCAGATCCACCGCGGCCACGTGGTGGCGGTCAAGCGCATCGCCGCCGCCAGCCGCGACGCCGACGGCGCCCTGTGGCTGACCCTGCGCGGCCACGCCGCGCGGCTGCCCGTCAGCCAGCGTTTCCAGCACCGCTTCAAGGGCATGTAAGACCTTCCTCCCGCCGCCGTTCTGGCAAAAAATGATAGCCGTTCTCATCAATAATGTAATGGACGGTCAAAATGTCCGATATATATACTGGACATTCAGGTGCTGTATATCTTTCCAGAAACGGATGCGGCACCTCCGCATGAGGTGCGCCGAATGCCGGTGGGGACGGGCGCTTTCGGCCCATGGGCGGCAAGCCCCGCCATACCGGTAAGTCACGATTCATCATTTTTCTTGGAGCTCAATCAAGTATGAACAAGAACCAAATCATCGTCCTGAGCGGCCTGCTGGCCGGTCTGGCCGGCCTGGTGGCTGGATGCGGCGGCGGCGACGGCGCCGGATCGGCGGCCGGGATCGGCGCCACCAAGATGGGCGCCCCGGCCCCCGTCAAGGCGACCCGCTGGGCGAGCGTGAAGTTCGGCGGCGGCGGCTATGTGCCCGGCCTGATCTACCACCCGACCAGCCCGGACGTGCTGTACGCGCGCACCGACATCGGCGGCGCCTACCGCTGGGACGCCGCCACCAACGCGTGGGTGGCGATCACCGACGGCTTCGGCCCCACCGAGGGCTTCCACCACGGCAGCGAGACCATGGCGCTCGATCCGAACGACGACAAGCGCGTCTACATGAGCACCGGCATGTACCTCTCGGAAAACCCCAACGCGCGCCTGTACATTTCCACCGACCGCGGCGACAACTGGCAATACGTCAACCTGCCGTTCTCGGCCGGCAGCAACAACCAGGGCCGCGCCGTCGGCGAACGCCTGATGGTGGACCCCAACAAGCCTTCCATCCTGTTCTACGCCACCCGCGCCAACGGCCTGTGGAAGAGCGCCGACTACGGCCAGACCTGGAACCAGGTGTCGTCGCTGTCCTCGCACAACATGAGCAAGGCCGAGATCGAGGGCGTCTTCTGGAGCGGCGTGGTCGGCGTGGAGCAGGTCATCTTCGACACCTCGACCAAGGGCACCGGCAACGCCACCCAGACCATCTACACGGCCGTCGCGCCGGACTACGCCAACGTGGCCGGGCTGACGCACAATATGTACAAGACCACCGATGGCGGCGCGACCTGGACCGGCATCGCCGTGCCCGAGGACGTGAAGGGCTTCATCGTGCCCCACATGGTGCGCAACAAGGACGGCATGATGTATGTGGCCTTCACCAAGGACACCGGTCCCGGCGCGGGCGGCCCGTCGCGGCTGTACAAATTCGACGGCGCCAACTGGACCCTGCTGAGGAAATTCGACACCCAGCAATGGGTCAACTTCGGCATGGGCGGCCTGTCCGTGTCCGGCACCGGCGCCAGCACCCGCATCGCGCTGGGCGTGTCCAACTCGTGGGGCAACTACGACGGCATGCCGGCGGTGCAGCTGTCGGACGACGCCGGCGCCACCTGGCGCGAGATCGCCGCGATGGCCCCGCACCTGCCGGACAGCGGCTTCTACGGCTGGATCGACGACGTCGAGATCGATCCGAAAAACCCGGACCACATCCTGCACGTGCATGGCGGCGGCGTGTGGGAAACCAAGAACGCGTCGGCGGCCAAGCCCACCTGGACCAACGCATCCGAAGGCATCGAGGAGGTGGCCACCAAGGCCCTGACGGCGCCGCCCCCGGGCGCCAACTACACGCTGCTGCGCGCCGCGCTGGACGTCGGCACGGCCGTGCAGACGGAACTGTTCAAGTCGCCCACGCGCGGCTCGTGGGGCATGTTCAACAGCACCTACGGCGTCGACATGGCCTGGTCCAACCCGGCCTACATCGCCACCACCGGCTCGCCCGGCTGGAACACCCCCAACGTGGCCGGCGCCTATTCCACCGACTCCGGCGTGACCTGGAAGGGCTTCGCGACCAACCATCCGGACGCGCTGGGCAACACCAGCGACGCGTCCAACCTGGCCGTCACCAAGACCGGCCACGTGGTCTGGGCCCCGTCCCACGCGGCGCCGGCCTACACCACCGACAACGGCGCGACCTGGACCTACACCAACCTGCCGGCCCTGAACCACATGGGCATCGACCGCGCCTACAAGGTGGTGGCGGACCGCAAGAACCCGAACAAGGTGTACGCCTACAACTCGGGCGGCTCGTGGTGGACGCAGTGGGGCGAAACGGCGCACTTCTACACCTCCACCGACGGCGGCCGCACTTTCACCGAGAGCGTCTCGTTCCCGTCCAAGAGCTGGACGGTGGACTTCTTCGCCTCGTCGATCGCGGTCAATCCGAACGCGGAGGGCGACATCTGGGTGGCCGACGGCCTGAACATCCTGCACTCGGTCGATTCGGGCGCCACCTGGACCAAGCTGAACGTGACCACGCCGATCTGGGGCAATGGCCAGTGGACCCCGGACGTGTACGGCGCCACCTCCATCACCCTGGGCAAGGCGCCGGCCGACGCGAAGTACTCGTCCTCGATCTACCTGGCCGGCGTGATCGGCAACGTGTGGGGCGTGCACCGCTCGGACGACGGCGGCGTCACCTGGACCCGCTTCAACGACGACAAGCACCAGTTCGGCGGCATGGGCACGCTGGCGGCCGACCAGACCGTCCCGGGGCGCCTGTACCTCAGCGGCGGCGGCCGCGGCGTCCTGTTCAGCTACTGACGCGCCCGCATCAACCATACACTCAGGAGAACACTATGTACGCAAAGAAGTTTAGAAGCATCGTCGCCGCCCTGGCCCTGGGCGCCGCCGCCAGCGGCGCCAGCGCCGCCGTCCTGACGTTCGACGGCATGGCCGACTTCGTCGTCTATGGCAACACCGGCTCGCTGCTGGCCGGCATGGGCTACAACGGCCAGAGCCTGAACTACCAGGAGTCGGGCTTCCAGTTGACGCTGCACGCGCCGGGCTCGGTGGCCGGCGACGCGCATATCGGCGACGGCACATTCGAGCCGCAGACCTACAACTGGCACGACGGCATGGAGAACGGCGACGGCACGTTCGCGACCCTGACCCGGGTGGGCGGCGGCCTGTTCAACCTGATCGGCTTCGACTATTACACGGACGCGAGCGCCGTGTCGGCCGACGGCAGCCTGGTCGGCTTGCTCGAAGGCGCGGGCACCTGGGGCACGGCGCTGAACGGCATCAGCGAGCTGCGTTTCGGCTCGGGCGCGTTCAACCAGCTCGACAACATCAACGTTGAGAACGCGAACGCCGCCGTTCCGCTGCCGGGCACCCTGTCCCTGCTGCTGGGCGGCCTGGCGGCCGGCGCCCTGGCGCGCCGCCGCCGGCGCTAAGCGTCGCCCGCGGCCGCGCGCCGCGCGCCGCGCAATGAAAAACGGAGGCCGCGCGCCTCCGTTTTTTTTGTCGGGTGCCGCTCAGCCGCGCTTGCGGTAGGGGCCGTAGGGCTCGTGCGGCGTGCGCCGGTATTTGCGCTTGCGGCTGAGGGGGTTGCGCGCGTACATCAGCACGCCGGTGAGGGTCGCGCTCAGGAAGCCCAACGCGGGCAGCCACCAGTCGCCGTCGAGGATCTCGGTTTCCTCCTCCAGGCCGTAGCGTTGCACGGCCGACAATTCGGCCGACAGGTCCTTGTCCGCGCGGGGCAGGTGGCCCTTGCCGTGGGTTTCGGTGGCCTGTATCTTCGCGAAGTTGTGGGGCGTGAGGTAGGCGCCGCCCAGGACGCCGGCGTTCATCGACTCGGCGGTGCCCTCCGAGGCGCGCCGCTCCAGCCAGTCGGCGCCGGCGGCGCGGTGTTCCTGCTCGGGCTGCGCCTCCGATGGCGCGGCGGGTGTGGCGTGGGCGGAAGCGGCCGTGAACAGTACCGCCGCCGCGCACGGCAGCAGATACGGGTAGTTACGGCGGGGTGTGGCCATGATGCTCTCCCTGGGTCAACATTATCAGCTCTGCAAGAATCATGCCTGGCAATGAATTATGATGACAAATCAGTGACTTGGAACTTGGATCGTAGTCGAGAGCGGGCCGACTGTAAAGAACGGCGACATTTCGTGATAATTGCAACAAGGAATTTGTTGCATCCGAACTACTGACCCGGGGTCACACCGGCGGCCGCGCGGACAGGGCGTGGCCCCAGTCCAGCACGGCGCGCACGCGCGGTCCCAGCAGGGCGCGCGCGGCCTCGTAGTCCAGCCAGCGGTACTCGTCGTGCTCGGGGAAGCCCAGTTCGGCGCTGACGCCCAGCGTCACGTCCAGTGTGGGGCTCAGGGCCAGGTAGTAGCGCGCCACCTTGCCGTCGCCGTAGGGCGCGGTTTCGGTGAATTCCTCGCCCCAGGGGAATTCGAGCCCCTCCAGCGAGGCCTCCTCGCGGATCTCGCGCTGCGCCGCCAGGAACGGCGACTCGCCGCGTTCGACCATGCCCTTGGGGAAGTCCCAGTACTGGAAGCAGCGCATCAGCAGGTAGCGGCGCCGGTCGCCGGCGCCATTGACGACGACGGCGCCGGCCGAGAGCGATTTCTGTTTCATGATGGGTTTTACGGCGCTACAGGAAACGGTCCAGTATCTTCTTGCTGTGCTTGTCCAGCTCGTACTGGTTGCGGATCAGGAAGTGGATGCCGTGGTTGTCCGACACCAGCAGCGATTCGCTGCCGATGCGGCGGATGTCCTCCTCGCCGCGCAGCACGAAGCTGGTCTTGCCGCGGTTGGTGTCCACCGCCCACGTGCAGGGCGTGGCGTAGCCGCTGACCTCCAGGATGCGGGCGATCTCCGGCATGAACTCGCGGCTTTGCAACTCCTCGCGCACCAGCGCGGCGGTGGCGTGGGCCAGCTGGTCCAGCCGGTCTATCCAGGCCACCTCCTTGCCGTCCGTGCTCACCAGGGAGATGCCCTCGTCGGGCGCCTGGATGGGGAAGGCGCGCACCGGCGCCACGTTCTCGTGCAGCGCGCCGTCGGCGCCGGTGAGGTTCAGGCGGCCGAAGCTGTCGCGGGCCAGCGTGAAGCTGTTCATCATCAAATCAGTCGTCATGTCGTTTTCCCGGAGTGTCGTCGAGGTCGGTGTCGACGTTGCGTGCCTGGGCCTGGTACAAGCGGTAGTACGCGCCTTCCCGGGCCATCAATTCCTCGTGTCCGCCTTCCTCGACCACGCGGCCGCGGTCGAGCACCACCAGCCGGTCGGCCTTTTGCAGCGTCGACAGGCGGTGGGCGATGGCGATGGTGGTGCGGCCGGTGACCAGGTTGTCCAGCGCCTTCTGGATCTCCTTCTCGGTCTCCGAGTCCACCGAGGCGGTGGCCTCGTCCAGGATCAGGATGGGCGGGTCGATCAGCAGCGCGCGGGCGATCGAGATGCGCTGGCGCTCGCCGCCGGACAGGCCCTGGCCGCGCTCGCCGACCATGGAGTCGTAGCCCTGCGGCAGGCGCAGGATGAATTCGTGCGCGTGCGCGGCGCGGGCGGCGGCCATGATCTGGGCGCGGGTCGCGTCCGGCTTGCCGTAGGCGATGTTCTCGGCGATGGTGCCGAAGAACAGGAAGGGTTCCTGCAGCACCAGGCCGATGTTGCGGCGGTAGTCCGACACGGCCAGCGCGCGGATGTCGACGCCGTCCAGCAGGATGGCGCCCTCGGTCACGTCGTAGAAGCGGCAGATCAGGTTGACCAGCGTGCTCTTGCCGGAACCGCTGTGGCCGACCAGGCCGACCATCTCGCCGGCCTTGATGTTGAGGTTGATGCCGCGGTTGACCGCCCGGTTGCCGTAGCGGAAGCCGACGTCGCGCAGCGCGATGTTGCCCTCGACCTTGGGCAGCTTGACCGGGCTGGCCGGCTCCGGCACGCTGGACACGTGGTCCAGGATGTCGAAGATGCGCTTGGCCGCCGAGGCCGATTTCTGCGTCACCGAGACGATGCGGCTCATCGAGTCCAGCCGGCCGTAGAAGCGGCTGCTGTAGGCCACGAAGGCGCTCAGCACGCCGACCGTGATGTGCGATTGCGACACCTGGTAGATGCCGAACACCCAGATCACCAACAGGCCCAGTTCCGTCAGGAAGGACACCGTGGGCGAGAACAGCGACCACACCTTGTTCAGCTTGTCGTTGACGGCCAGGTTGTGCCGGTTGGCGACGCGGAAGCGGTTGGCCTCGCGCGATTCCTGGGCGAAGGCCTTCACCACGCGAATGCCGGGGATGGTGTCGGCCAGCACGTTGGTGACCTCGCCCCAGACCCGGTCGATCTTCTCGAAGCCGGTGCGCAGGCGGTCGCGCACCAGGTGGATCAGCCAAGCGATGAAGGGCAGCGGCAGCAGCGTGATGGCGGCCAGCCAGGGGTCGATCGAGACCAGGATCACGCCGGTCATGATGATCATCAGCACGTCGGAGGCGAAGTCCAGCAGGTGCAGCGACAGGAACACGCAGATGCGGTCGGACTCGCTGCCGATGCGCGACATCAGGTCGCCGGTGCGCTTGCCGCCGAAGTATTCCAGCGACAGCTTGAGCAGGTGCTCGTAGGTGTTGGTGCGCAGGTCGGCGCCGATGCGCTCGGACACCAGGGCCAGCACATAGGTCTTGCCCCAGCCCAGTATCCAGGCCAGCACGGCCGAGCCCAGCAGGCCGGACATGTACATCGTCACCAGCGCCTTGTCGACCGGCTTGCCGTTCTGATAAGGGATCAGCACGTTGTCCATCAGCGGCATGGTGAGGTAGGGCGGGATCATGTGCGCGGCCGTGCTCAGCAGCATCAGCAGGAAGCCGGCCAGCAGCGGCCACTGGTAGGGCCGGGCGAAGCGCCACAGGCGGAACAGGGTCCAGGTGGACGGCGGCGTGTAGACCACCTTGGTGCAGATCGGGCACTCGTCCTGGTCCGGGGCCAAGGGCGCCTTGCAGCTGGGGCAGATGTGCTCCTCGTCGCTGACGACGGGCCGGCCGCTGACCGCGCTTTCGCGCAGCGCGGCGAACTTTTCGCTCAGGCGGATGGCCAGCAGATTCTGGCCCAGGGTGAAGCGCCAGTCCGCCAGGCGGCCTTTACTATTTACCAATTCCAGGTGGCCGACGCCCGCGTGGTCATGCAGTTTCAGCGTCAAATCCGCCTGGTAAGGCCAACTTTGCCATACCGTTTCCCCCGGTGCGCGTGCCATAATGCGGCGCTCGGTCAACAGGACGAGGCCTTTCGCGAAATGAAGTCTGGCGTCCAAGTCAACCTCAAGGGCATTTGAAACGTTTTCCCCAGAGGAAAGTTGTTGTTGCACCTCTGATCGCCACACCTCCGGCAGCTCGGTATGGCTAAGATCAGTGGAAAGTTGTTTTGTTATCATTGTGCAACAGACTCCAGTACGTACTTTGCCGCGTGGCAAGCGAAAGAAAACAGTGGGAAAATAGTGGCGCAGGCTCCCGGGCTTGAAGGCCCGGTTCGGATAGCGTCGAATGTTGGCCGCGTGAAGCTGTGTGCGGTTACCATTTACGGTATTCTGTCAGCTATTCATCATTTGACGAAATATAAGAAGAGGGCGGCCTGCTTTTGCGGGAGTATACCGCAAGAGGTACAGAGCAAAAACATGACAAAGAAGAAAGACATTGAATTTCTCCGTGTAACACACCTGCGCGGACCGAATATCTGGACTTACCGCCCGGTCATCGAAGCCTGGCTGGATATTGGCGAGCTTGAAAACTTCCCCTCTGACAAAATACCCGGTTTATACGAGCGCCTCACGGCGATCCTGCCCCATCTGATCGAACACCGCTGCGGAGTGGGCGAGCGCGGCGGCTTCAACGAGCGCCTGCGCGAAGGCACTTACGCCGGCCACATCCTCGAGCACGTGGTGCTGGAGCTGCAAAACCTGGCCGGCATGCGCACCGGCTTCGGCAAGACCCGCCAGACCTCCGACCACGGCGTGACCTACAAGATGGCCTTCCGCACCCGCCAGGAGCAGGTCGGCCGCGCCGCGCTGGCCGCCGGCCGCGAACTGCTGATGGCCGCCATCGAGGACCGTCCCTACGACCTGGCGCCCGTGGTGGCCAACCTGACCGACATGGTCGAGTCGCTGTGCCTGGGCCCGAGCACGGCCAACATCGTCGACGCCGCCACCGACCGCAAGATCCCGTCGATCCGCCTGACCGACGGCAACCTGGTGCAGCTGGGCCACGGCGCCCGGCAGCGCCGCATCTGGACCGCCGAGACCGACGCCACCAGCGCCATCGCCGAGGGCATCGCCTCCGACAAGGACCTGACCAAGAGCCTGCTGGCCTCGGCCGGCGTGCCGGTTCCGGAAGGCGAACTGGTGCGCAGCGCCGACGAGGCCTGGGAAGCGGCCGAGGACATCGGCGTGCCGGTGGTGGTCAAGCCCTACGACGGCAACCACGGCCGCGGCGTGACGCTGAACCTGGTCACCGAGGCCGACGTCAAGGCGGCCTACGAGCTGGCCGTGGTGCGCGGCGGCAGCAAGAACGTCATCGTCGAACGCTATGTGGCGGGCAACGAGCACCGCCTGCTGATCGTCGGCAAGCGCCTGATCGCGGCCGCCATGGGCGAGTCGCTGTGGGTGACCGGCGACGGCAAGCACGACATCCGCCAGCTGTGCGACCTGCAAATCAACACCGACCCGCGCCGCGGCACCACCGAGGACAAGCCGCTGGGCCTGGTCGAGCCGGACAAGTCGGGCGAGATCATCCTGGAGCTGGTGCGCCAGAACATGACGCACGAGACCGTGCCGCAGGCCGGCCAGCAAGTGCTGATCCAGCCGAACGGCAACGTGGCGGTGGACGTGACCGACCTGGTGCACCCGGACGTGGCCGAGATGGCCGCGCTGGCGGCGCGCGTGGTGGGCCTGGACATCGCCGGCATCGACCTGGTGGCCAGGGACATTTCCCGTCCGCTGGAGGAGCAGGGCGGCGCCGTGATCGAGGTGAACGCCAGCCCGGGCCTGCTGGCCCACCTGAAGCCGGGCGCCGGCGGCCAGCCGCGCGCCGTGGGCGCGGCCATCATCGACCAGCTGTTCGCGCACGACGACACCGGCCGCATTCCGGTGGTCGGCGTGGCCGGCCAGCGCCACAGCGCGCTGATCGCCAACCTGGTGGCCTGGATGCTGCAGGTGAGCGGCAAGTCCGTGGGCCTGAGCTGCGAGGAGGGCATCTACCTGAACGGGCGCAAGGTGCCGCGCGGCCCGCTGTCGGCCTGGGACTCGGGCCAGCGCCTGCTGCTGAACCGCAATGTCGAGGCGGCCGTGTTCCACAACGGCAGCCGCATGATCCTGGGCGAGGGCCTGGCCTACGACAAGTGCCTGGTGGGCATCGTCACCGACGTCGGCGGCCACGGGGAGCTCAAGGAGTTCTACATCGACGACGAGGACGACATGTACGGCGTGCTGCGCACCCAGGTCGACGTGGTGCTGCCGGAGGGCGCGGCCGTGCTGAACGCCAGCGTGCCGCTGGTGGTGGAGATGGCCGGCCTGAGCGACGGCGACGTGATCTTCTACGGCCTGGACGAGACGCTGCCGGCCATCGTCGAGCACCTGCAGGACGGCGAGCGCGCCGTGTTCATGCGCGCCAACGACGGCTTCGTGCTGGCGGCGGGCATCAACGAGGTGGCGATCCTGCCGCTGACGTGCGTGCCGGCCGGCCAGAAGGGCAACGAGGAGGCAGTGCTGGCCGCCATCGGCGCCGGCTGGGCGCTGGGCCTGGAACCCGGCCTGATCGCCGCCGCGCTGCGCACCTTTAAAGCGAACTGACAAGCGAACCGATTGAGCGGACCTAGTTCGCAATAATAATAAAAAACCACCCCAGACAGGACACAGGTAATGGAAGTTATTCGCATCCGCGCGCTGCGCGGGCCTAATCTTTGGAGCCACCACACGGCGGTCGAAGCCATCGTCTCCTGCACGCCCGAGGAAGAGAACATCGACCTGCTGCCGGGCTTCGAAGTGCGCCTGCGCGCCCGCTTCCCCGGCATCGCCGCGCTGCAGCCGATCGGCCACAACGACGCCGTGCCCATGCCGCACGTGCTGGAACTGGCGGCGCTGGGCCTGCAGGCCGAAGCCGGCTGCCCGGTGACGTTCAGCCGCACCAACCAGACCCTGGAAAGCGGCATCTACCAGATGGTGGTGGAATACACCGAAGAGGAAGTGGGCCGCCTGGCCGTGGAACTGGCCGAGCAACTGCTCAAGGCCGCGCTGGACGACACCCCGTTCGACCTCACCGCCGCGCTGGCCAGCCTGCGCGACCTGGACGAGGACGAGCGCCTGGGCCCGAGCACCGGCGCCATCGTGCAGGCCGCCGTGGTGCGCAACATCCCGTTCCGCCGCATGACCAAGGGCAGCATGGTGATGTTCGGCTGGGGCTCGCGCCAGCGCCGCATCCAGGCCGCCGAGATGGACAGCACCGGCGCCATCGCCGAAACCATCGCGCAGGACAAGGAACTGACCAAGAAACTGCTGGACGCGGCCGGCGTGCCGGTGCCGCACGGCCGCGCCGTGGACGACGCCGACGACGCCTGGAAGGCCGCCTGCGAGATCGGCGTGCCGGTGGTGGTGAAACCCAAGGACGGCAACCAGGGCAAGGGCGTGACGGTCAACGTCACCACCCGCGAACAGATCGGCAAGGCCTTCGCCGCCGCCCGTGAATTCCGCGACGACATCATGGTCGAGCGCTTCCTGCCGGGCCACGACTTCCGCCTGCTCGTCATCGGCAACAAGCTGGTGGCGGCCGCCCGCCGCGACCCGCCCCACGTGGTGGGCGACGGCGTGCACTCGGTGCGCGAACTGGTGGAGCTGGTGAACGCCGACCCGCGCCGCGGCAGCGGCCACGCCACCTCGCTGACCAAGATCCGCTTCGACGACATCGCCCTGGCGCGCCTGGCGCTGCAAGGCTACGAGGCCGACTCCGTGCCGCCCAACGGCCAGCGCGTCATCCTGCGCAACAACGCCAACCTGTCCACCGGCGGCAGCGCCACCGACGTGACCGACGACGTGCACCCCGAAGTGGCGGCGCGCGCGGTGGAGGCGGCGCAGATGATCGGCCTGGACATCTGCGGCGTGGACGTGGTGTGCGACAGCGTGCTGCGTCCCATCGAGGAGCAGGGCGGCGGCGTGGTGGAGGTGAACGCCGCGCCGGGCCTGCGCATGCACCTGTCGCCGTCGTACGGCAAGGGCCGCCCGGTGGGCGAGGCCATCATGTCGGCCATGTTCCCCGAGGGCGACGACGGCCGCATTCCCGTGGTGGCGGTGACCGGCACCAACGGCAAGACCACCACCGTGCGCCTGATCGCGCACCTGATGGCCGCCAGCGGCCTGCGGGTGGGCATGACCAACACCGACGGCGTCTACATCAACGGCCGCCGCACCGACAGCGGCGACTGCTCCGGTCCGCGCAGCGCGCGCAACGTGCTGCAGCACCCGGACGTGGACGCGGCCGTGTTCGAGACCGCGCGCGGCGGCGTGCTGCGCGAGGGCCTGGCCTTCGACCGCTGCAAGGTCGCGGTGGTGACCAACATCGGCGCGGGCGACCACCTGGGCCTGAATTACATCACCACGGTGGAAGACCTGGCCGTGCTGAAGCGCGTGATCGTGCAGAACGTGGACAAGAACGGCGTCGCCGTGCTGAACGCGATGGACCCCATCGTGGCCGGCATGGCCGCCACCTGCCGCGGCAAGGTGACCTTCTTCGGCGCCGACCGCGAGCACCCGATCATCGCCACCCACATCGCCCAGGGCCGCCGCACCGTGTACGTGCAGGACGGCCAGGTGATCGCGCTGGAAGGCAAGAAGGAAGAGGCGATCGCGCTGGCCGAGGTGCCCATCACCCGCAATGGCGCCATCGGCTTCCAGGTCGAGAACGTGATGGCGGCGGTGGCCGCCGCCTGGGGCGCTGGCATCTCGTGGGACGCGATCCGCCAAGGCCTGGCGACCTTCGCCAACGACAGCGACAACGCGCCGGGCCGCTTCAACATGTTCAACTACAAGGGCGCCACCGTGATCGCCGACTACGGCCACAACCCGGACGCCATGCTGGCGCTGGTGCAAGCGGTGGACGCGCTGCCGGCCAAGCGCCGCTCGGTGGTGATCAGCGGCGCCGGCGACCGCCGCGACGAGGACATCCGCCAGCAGACCGAAATCCTCGGCAAGGCCTTCGACGACGTGCTGCTGTACCAGGACCAGTGCCAGCGCGGCCGCGCCGACGGCGAAGTGGTGGCGCTGCTGCGCGAAGGCCTGAACGGCGCCCCGCGCACCAGCTATGTGGACCAGATCAACGGCGAGTTCATCGCCATCGACACCGCGCTGGCGCGCCTGGGGGAAGGGGACTTGTGCCTGATCCTGGTGGACCAGGTGGAGGAATCGCTGGCGCACATCGCCAAGCGGGTGGCGGAAGCCTGAGCCTCGCGTGGATGAACATAAAAAAACCGCTTCGGCGGTTTTTTCATTTCCGGGCCTTTCTCGCGCGCACGACGGCGAGCGCCACGCCAAGCACCGCGCCGATGAGCGCCCCGGCCGGCATGGTGATCATGGTGAAAAAACTCATCGCGGCGGCGGCCGTCTGGTCGCCGCCAGCGCGACATAGGCTTGCGCCAGGCCGAACAGGCCGAAGAAGCCGAAGAAGCCGAAGAAGCCGACCAGCGCGCCCAGAATCATGCCGACCAGGCCGGCGACGGCTATCCGCAGGCATGTGAGAAGTATGGTCATGTTGGCCTATCCGTCGCTCAGGATTTTCTGAGCCACATTATCGACCATCACGGGACTCTCGAAGTAGGTCACCGTCGCATCCGTGTTGTATTTCTCGCGCACGAACTCGCGCCAGGAGTCCGTGTACATCGCCTCGGCCTCCGCCCTCGAATTCCAAAGGTAGACGCCACCCACCGTGGCGCCGTCTTCGGAGAGCACGTAGATCTTCTGGAACAAACCCGGCACGTCCCGGTACTTGGGCGCCGTGCTCAGGAAGATGGCGCGCGCCTCCTCGCGTGTGATCGGCTTGGGCAGGGTGAATGACGTGAAGGCGGTAATCATCGGGATCTCCTGTGTGCGGTGTGGTAGTTGGGTGGCCGGCGCCGCGGGCGGCCGGCATGTTTGGCGCGGCAATCGTCAATCGCGTTTCGTCCCGGCTTCGACGAACGCCGCCAGTTTCGCCAGCGACTCGCGCCAGCCAAGCTCGTTGTCGGCGGGGGACAGCCCCGGCGGCAGGCCGTCGTGCACGGCGAGAATGTCGGTGCCGCCATCCGCGTCGGCCAGCGTGGTCGTGATGGTCATCTCGCCGCGCAAGGCGGGATCGGTCGTTTCGAACTCGAGCACCTCGACCACCCGTTCATTCGGCACCAGCGTCACGAAGCGGCCGTGGTAAGTGTCTGTTTGGGCGCTGGTCTTGCCGGTCTCCGTGGGCTGTTGGTATGTGAGTGATACGCGAAACAAGCCGCCCTCGTGTGGCTCGAATATGTGCACTCGGCAGGTCATGCCGCTGGGCACCCGCCAAACCGCGATCGCGTCCGCGTCGAGCAGTGCGCGATAAACGGATTCCCGAGGGGCGTTCACATGCTGGCTGATGCGTGTCGAATTCATTGCGGCGGCTCCGGACGTAAGCTGGCTGTCATCGGTGAAAACGCGCCCGCATTATCTTCCACGAAATTCGCGAGCTGTACAAAGTCTTCCATTGTCGATAATTCCCTGCGCGGTGTCGACGACGACCACCGTTTGCGCTTCCAACGGGAGCCGAAATACGTCGCCGGACACGGCTCCCAAACATTCGTAGGAATATGCGGTCGCTTGATCAAGCATTTGGTCATCCCAGGATTGATTCCACAGGCGTATACGCTCTTGCTCGTCCAAAGCGAGCCCCTCTTATGTTTTTTTTGCGCTAGGCGCAACTATGTATGCAACCCGTGGCTGGGCGTCCGCGAAGAAAATATTCCAAACATTGTCTCTGCCGTCTGTGACGAGCCAAGGATGAGTCAGGTAAGTTTGCTGGCTGTAGGATTTGTCGGCTTCAAGAATCATGTAAAGGACGCGACGCCCAGAAAAATCAAGCCAGTAGATTTTTACGTCTTGCCCGCTCTTGTTGACAAAAGTGATCTGGGCCGTTGTTTCACTCGAGATTGATTTTACGGTTCCGTTTTGATTTGCATCCGTCCTCTGAGGTACGACCGCTGTGGCGCAACCGGTTAGAAATATTGCAGCCAACAATCCTGGCCCGAATTTACACAGATTGGCAAACATCGGCTCTCCTTAATGTCTTACGTTGAAAATCGCCGGCTAATTCACAGTATGCAGCCTAATTCCGCATTTGATCAAGACTCCCGCGGACGAGGGCTGCAAGGTTAAGATGGCGGTGGCGATACGCAACATGGTTAAATTGGTAAGCAAATCGGCGAGTAAACGGAAGAACATAGCGAAAGAACATGGATACAGAACAGCTCAAAGCCCATTGCGCCAGCCGGCCCGGCGCCGCCCAAGTCCTGCACGGCGCGCCCAGCAACATCCTGGTCTACAAAGTGGGCGACAAGACCTTCGCCTACTTCAAAACCAGCGAGCCCGAACAGTGGCGCTTCAGCGTGCGCGTCACGCCCGACCGTTTCCTCGAGCTGACCGACATGCCTGGCGTGAAGCCCGCCCGCTACATGGGGCGGTATCATTGGATCACCATCGTGGACGTGCGCACCTTCCCGGAGGACTATCTGCTGGAACTGGTGCGCGGCTCGCACGAGCGCGCGCTCGCGTCGCTGAGCAAAGCCAAACGCAAGGAACTAACGGGGAGCTAACCATGGAAATGAAACGCGTCAATGCCGGCAAGCTGCGGGCCATTGGGTATGACAGCCGCGAACGCCTGCTGCGCGTCGAACTCGACGACGGCAGCGCCATCGAGTATTCCGGCGTCGGCGACGAGGTGTGGCGCAAGCTGTCCACCTCGGGCGCGGCGTGGAGCTATTACCGCGACAATATCGAAGAGGAGTTCACCGGCCGCCGCGCCGCCCCGCGTTCCTCATCCACAGCGCGGGACGCGCTCAACGACTTGTTCAAACTTCCCGGCGACGAAGCTGGCTGACAGGGAAATCGGAGATTGCGCCAGGGTACAGAATGGCCCCGCCTCGGTGACCAACTCGTAATGCGCCTCCACGAGCTCGTCGACCACCAGGGCGTTGGCCAGCAGCAGTTCCGGCACCAGCGTCGCCAGTTTCGCGTGCAGCTGGTCCAGCGTATCGGCCTTGGCCGTCAGTCCGGGCAGGTCGTCGCTTTCCGCGATCCATACGGAAGTGTCGTCGTCCCAGTTGGCGTAAATCTTGTGGATGGTTTGCATGGTTGTCTCCTGCCTGCGCGAATTCACTGCTGTTCGGATCGATGATTCTGGCAGGCAATAGATCCGGAGACTTTGCTTAAACGCAAAGAGGGGTGACGGGGCGGCGGCTTCCCGCCGCCCCGGGGGACTTATTTGAAGCGGATGTTGTCCATGATGCCGTTGGTGTCGTAGATGCCGTCGCCGCGGTCGCGCACGCGCAGGCGGTAGGTGCCGGCGCCCGGCGTCACGGGGACCTTCCTGGACACGATGTGGCGCCAGCCGGTCCAGCCCACCGTGCTGTCGCCGCCGGGGAAATCGATGCCGCCGATCAGCGAGAAGGCCGAGCCGTCCACCGTCTCCAGCACCAGCTCATGCTCGGCGCCGTTCGGCGCCTCCAGCGTCACCCGGAAGTCGTCGTTGTAGCCGCGGTTCACCCATTCCGGGAATTCCTCGGTGATCATCGCGTAGCTGAACGAGATCGACAGTTCGGTGGCGTCCGGCTGCACGGTGAACTCCTGGTACAGGTCGGACGTGGCCACCGCCGCGTCCGGACCGGTGGAGACCATGCCCATGCGCAGGTCCTTGGTCGGGTTGATGGGGCCGAGCCTGGTCACCACGCTGCCGGTGCCGCTGGTCTTCCAGCCGGACAGGTCGTTCTCAAAGCTGCCATTGAACACGGCGTCGAACGCGTCCACGCGGGGGCCGACCTGCTGGCCCGGCAGCGGCACGGCCGTGCGCAGCAGACGGTCCTCCACCTGGGCGCGGGTCCAGCCCGGATTGTTGGCCCAGACCAGCGCGGCCACGCCCGCCACCAGCGGCGCGGCCATCGAGGTGCCGGTCTTGGTGCCGTAGCCGGACGCGTCGGAGAAGGCCGGCACGGTGGACAGGATGCCGGTGCCCGGCGCGGCGATGTCGACCTGCGCGCCGTAGTTGCTGCCGAAGGTGGGGTGGGTGTAGCGCACGTCGGCCGAGGTGGTGTTGCCGACGCAGAGCACGCCCGCGTAGGCGCAGGGCAGGTAGGTGCTGGAGGTGTTGGCGTTGCCCGACGCCGCCACCACCATCACGCCGCCGGCCACCGCCGCGTTCACGGCCTGCTGGCGCGCGGTTTGCCAGCCGAAGAAGTTCATGATGCTTTCCAGCGTGCTGACCGGGCCGCCCAGGCTCATGTTGACGATGCGCGCCTTGCTGGCCGCCTCCAGGATGCCGGAGGTCACGGCGCTGTCCGGGCAGCCGCCCAGCGCGCCCACCCCGGGCACGCCGGCCTTGCCGCCGCAGACCTTGATGGCCAGGATCTTGGCGTCCCACGCCATGCCGGCGATGCCGATGCCGTTGTGGCCCTTGGCCGCGACGATGCCCGCCACGTGGGTGCCGTGGCTATGGTCGTCCTGCGGGTCGTTGTCGCCGTTGATGTAGTCCTTGCCTTTGACGACGCGGCCGGCCAGGTCCGGGTGGTTGTAGTCGACGCCGGTGTCCAGCACCGCCACCACCATGTTCTTGCCGCGCGCGATCAGCCACGCCTCGTCGGCGCGCACCAGGCCGGGCGCGTAGGTGGACGCGTAGCTCGGGTCGTTCGGCGTGAATTCGCCCGGCATGGAGACGCCGTTCGGGCCCGCCACGGCCACCAGCGGCTGCTGTTGCAGCGTGTCGATCGCCGCCTGCACGCCGGCCACGCCGTTGCAGGCGATACCGACCTGGTAGGCGTTCAGTTGCGGCTCCACGCCCAGCACCTGGCCGTTCACCAGCGCGACGGTCGCGTTCACGCCGGCCAGCGTGGCCTCGGGCTTGAACTGCACGATCACCTGGTCGCATTGCAGCATGGCGCCCGTGTCCGGATCGGTCACCGTGGCGGCCGGGTTCACCGGCGCGAAGCCGATCGGGAAGGGCAGCGATGGTATCGCCAGCGTGCCGGAGGCGACCTCGCCGCCGCCGGCCAGCGTGGCCAGCGCCTTGAAGTAGCGCAGGCTGCCGGCCGCGCCGGCCGTCAGCGTGGCGCGGTTGCTGAACACGGAGTCGCCGGCCGCGATGTCCGGATCGGCGCCGTCGTCGCGCATGGCGCCCTGTTCCCGCACGGGGTTGCCATCGGCGTTCACCTCGACCAGGCGGACGGCGGGCGCCGCGCCCGCGCCCAGCGTGTAACTGGCGCCGAAGGTCAGCGCCGCGCTGGAGCCGGTCTGCAGGCCGCCGGGATAGACGTTCAGCGTGAGCAGGCCCGCGCCGTTGGCGGGCAGTACGCGCACCAGCATGGTGTCGCTGGCCTGGTCGCTGGCGCCGCCGGCGGTCAGCGTGCCGCTCAGCTTCACCGTGTAGTCGCCCGCCTCGTTGGCGGTGAACTGGTCCTGCACCAGGAAAGTCTGGCTGCTCTGGTTGGTGGTGTAGCCGCCGGGACTGAGGTCGGTGACCAGGCCCAGGCCGGTGGCCGGTGTGATCTCGTGCGATGCCTGCACGGACGCGGCGCCGCCGCCCTGGTGGCCCACCTGCAGGGTGTAGGCGGCCGATACGGACTGGCCCTGCACCATGGTGATGGTTTTCTGGCCGGCCTGGATCTGCAGGTCCAGCGACGGCAGCACCTGCAGCGGCAGCGTGGACGATTGCGCGCGTTTCAGCACGCCGGTGTAGGCGGCGGTGGCGCGGAAGTCCAGCTGGCCGACGCCGGTGCCGGCGATCGGCAGCACCGCCGTGAACAGGTTGTCGTTGGCCACGGCGTCGCCGTTGCTGCCGTCGTCGCGCATCGTGGCCACCTGGGCGAACACGCCGTTGGTGTTGCGCAGCAGCCGCACGCTGGAGCGGTTCAGCGCGGGGTCGGGCTGCAGCTTGGCGACGAAGGTCACGCTGGCGGCCGTGTTGGCGAACAGCGTGTTGGGCGTGGCGGCCAGGCTGTCGAATTCGGCCGCGCGGGCGCTGGTGGCCAGGCTTGCCGCTGAAAAGGCGAACAGGCCCCCCAGCAGCGCGGCCAGCATGGGCCGCGTCTGTCTTGTGTGCTTCATGGTTTTTCCTCGTTTAGTGTGTCAGCGGCAGTCGCCCTTGCCGGTGACTGCGTCGACAATGTTCCAGTGCGGCGGTGCCAGCAGCTTGGGCACCAGGCGGTTGTCATGGGGCGCGGTGATTTCCGTCAGCTGCGCCGCGTTGGCGGGCGGACGGCACTGCAGCAGGCGCACGCGCGCGCCCTGTGCCGTCATCTCCACCGGACCGATATGAACGGAATAGCCCCCGCTGGGCTGCGTCCCCATGAACGCGACCAGCAGGTCGTACTGCTTGAAATCGATGTGGGGCGCCGGCCGCCCCGGCGCGTAGCGCGCCCAGAACGCCTGCCATTGCGCCTGGTTGCGGATGTGCAGGCGCTCGGGGCCCGCCGTCAACTCCACCAGGCGGGGCTCGATGGCCTGCAGCGGCACGCCGTCCGCCATGGCGGAGGCGCTCGCCGCCGCCAGCAGCATCAGGGCGTATGTTTTCGGCATGGCGATCGCGGATGGAACGGCCGTGTCAGCCGTTCCGGCGACCACGGCGCGCGGCCAGGGCCGACAGCCCGCCCAGCATCAGCAGCGCCAGGGTGCCCGGTTCGGGCACGGCGCCGCCGGACTGGATGTCCAGGTCGTCCAGTGTGAAGCCCAGGCCCTGCGCGCCGGTGATGGAGAGGAAGGCCAGGCCGTTGGCCGAGTGCGATATCAGCGTGCTGGCCCCCAGGTTGGAGTCGGTGGCGGTGGCGATCGAGAACAACAGGTTGTGCAGCGCGTCGTAGCCGGAGAAGGTGAGGCCTTCGAGGTGGGTGAAATAGCCGGAGAAGCCGGTGGCTGGCGCGTCGAGCGCGATATCCAGCGTGCCGGACAGCGCGCCCAGCACGTTGACGCCGGAGCGGGGCGGGAAATCGAACTCGTTCAGCGACACGCCCGCCGTCAGGATCACGCCGCCGGCGAAGGTCAGGCCGGCCACCTCGTTGGTCAGCGGCGTGTTGTCGGTGTAGGCCTCGAAATCGATGGGCGTGGCCGCCGCCTGGGTCATTTGCAGGCCCGCGAACAACGCGCAAGCCAGTACTCGTTTGAAAGCTCGGATCACGGCACCACTCCTTAGTCATGTAGTTGGACAAAAGTGCTAAAAGCACAATGTGCGCAAGAATACATTGAGAAATGGCAAACAAATTCACGGATTGTCACATGGCGCGACAATCCGTTTACATTGTGGTTTTTTGGTAAACGTTAAAATTTACACAAAGAATTGACTGTTTCAGGCCGCCAAGAAAACATTGGGCGGCGGCAGCAGGCGGGCGGTCGAGCCCTCGATGAACAGGGCGGAAAACATGCGCTTTTCAGCCTCGCCCTCGCGGCTGTCCATCAGCTTGGTGAGCAGTTCGGCCGCCGCCATGGCCATTTTCTGGATGGGCTGGCGCAGCGTGGTGAGGTTGTAGCTGAGCCAGCTGGACGGCTCGACCGCGTCGAAGCCCGCCACGGACATTTGCTCCGGCACGGCCAGCCCCAGTTCATGGCGCGCGCAATCGAGACAGCCGATGGCCATGATGTCGCTGCCGCACAGGACGACGTCCGGCGTCCGCCCCAGGTGGCCGATGATTTCGCGCAGGCCGCGCGCGCCGCTGGCGTAGTCGTACTGTCCGCGCGCGATGACCGGCGCGGGCAGGCCCAGCTCGGCCAGCTTGTCGCTGGCGCCGCGGCGGCGCGCGCTGGGCGCCGCGTTGTTCTCCACGCCGTCGATGATGCCGAAGCTGCGGTGGCCCGCCGCCGCCAGCCGCGCGGCCAGCGTGTGGCCCGCCTCGTACTGGTCGCAGGCCACGGTGTTGACCACCTGGCCGCGCACGCGGCGGTTGAACACCACCAGCGGCATGCGGCGCCGTTCGAACTCGGCGATCTGGGCGTCGGTCAGCGTGGTCACGGCGATCACGCCGTCCACCTGGTATTGCCACACCTCGGACAGCGCGCGCTCGGCGTCGGCCTCGTCCTGCAGGGTGAACAGCAGCAGGCGCTTGCCGTGGCGGCCCATCTGCTGGCTCAGCTCGGACAGCGCCTCCGGGTGGCACAGGTTGGCGACGTGGGAGATGATGACGGCCACCACGTTGGTGCGCCGGGTGATCAGGCTGCGCGCGGCCGCGTTGGGGATGTAGTCCAGGCCCGCCGCCGCCTTCATCACGCGCGCGTAGGTGGCCTTGGACACGCTGGCGCCCGGCTTGAAGCAGCGCGACACCGCCGATTGCGACACGCCGGCCACCAGCGCCACGTCGTAGGACGTGACGCGCCGGTTCTCACGCAGGATGGCGGCCTTGTGCTCGGCGATGCCGGGTGCGGGCGCGGTTTTGCTTGTACTCATCTTTTTCTGTCAGCCGTGCACGCATGCATGATAATAGTTGCCCATGAGAATATAGCATTGACTTACCTAAAGGCAATAGTTTGCCCTCATTCACTACGAAAATGTAGTGGAATTCGCGCAGCCGGGCTAGTAATTGGGCGACCAGCCAACACAGCTGCAAATCTGATAAAATACCGCCCCTTTGAGTGACTGGAAAATAGAGATGGCCATAGCCTGCGGAGTCGATTTTGGCACCTCCAATTCCACGGTGGGCTGGGCGCGTCCCGGCCACCCCACCATGCTGGCGCTGGAGGACGGCAAGCCGACCTTGCCGTCGGTGGTGTTCTTCAACGCCGACGACGACGAGGTGAGCTACGGCCGCGCCGCGCTGGGCGAGTACCTGGCCGGCTACGAGGGCCGGCTGATGCGGTCCATGAAAAGCCTGCTGGGCACCAGCCTGATCGACGGCCAGACCGAGGTCGGCGGCCGCGCGCTGCCGTTCCGCATGCTGCTGGCCCACTTCATCGGCGAGGTCAAGCGCCGCGCCGAGCAGCAGGCCGGGCGCCAGTTCACCTCCGCCGTGTTCGGCCGGCCCGTGTACTTCATCGACGACAACCCCGTCAACGACCAGCAGGCCGAGGACACGCTGGCCGAGGTGGCGCGCTCGGTGGGCTTCAAGGACATCGCCTTCCAGTTCGAGCCCATCGCCGCCGCCTTCGACTACGAGTCCCAGATCGCCCGCGAGGAACTGGTGCTGATCGCCGACATCGGCGGCGGCACGTCCGACTTCTCGCTGGTGCGCCTGTCGCCCGAGCGCGCGAAAAAGGCCGAGCGCCGCGACGACATCCTGGCCACCGGCGGCGTGCACATCGGCGGCACCGACTTCGACAAATACCTGAGCCTGTCGGCGGTGATGCCGCTGCTGGGCTACGGCAGCCAGCTCAACAACGGCAGCGAAATCCCGTCCAGCTACTTCTTCAACCTGGCCACGTGGCACACCATCAACCAGGCCTACACCAAGAAGATGTGGACCCAGCTGAGCGAACTGGCGCGCGACGCGCGCGAACAGGAAAAGCTGGGCCGCCTGCAAAAGCTGATCGACCAGCGCGCCGGCCACTGGCTGGCCATGAAGGTGGAGGAGGGCAAGATCGCGCTGTCCGGCGATGAAACCGTGCGGCTGGAGCTGGACCGCCTGACGCCGGCGGCCACGCTGGAACTGCGGCGCGGCGAGTTCGACGCGGCCATCGGCCACCTGGTGGGCTCGGTCGAGCAGACCGTGTTCAAGCTGCTGAAGGAGGCCGGCGTCGCGCCGGAGCGGGTGGACACGGTGTTCTTCACCGGCGGCTCCAGCGGCGTGCAATCGCTGCGCGAGCGGATCGCGGCCGTGGTGCCGTCGGCGCGCAAGGTCGAGGGCGACCTGTTCGGCAGCATCGGCGCCGGCCTGGCGCTGGACGCGGTGCGCAAGTTCGGAGGCGCGTGATGCGTGTCTACAGCAAACCCATCGTGATGATCGACTTCGAGACCACCGGGCTGTCGCCGGACATGGGCGACCGCATCACCGAGGTCGCCGCGCTGCGCATCGCCGAGGGACGCATCGTCGAGCGCTATGTCTCGCTGATCAACTGCAAGGTGCGCATTCCTTCCTTCATCACCGGGCTGACGGGCATCACGCAGCAGATGGTGGACGGCGCGCCGCCGGTGGCCGAGGTGGTGCCGCGGCTGCTGGAGTTCATCGGCGCCGACGCGCTGGCCGCCCACAACGCCAGCTTCGACGAGAAGTTCCTGCGCGCCGAGAGCGCGCGGCTGGGCATGGCCTCCGCGCACCAGGGCACCGTGTGCTCGCTCAAGCTGTCGCGCCGCGTGTTCCCGCAACTGGGCAGCTACAAGCTGGGCACGCTGTCCGGCCAGCTGGGCATCAAGTTCAAGAGCGCGGCCCACCGGGCCGAGTCGGACGCGGAAGTGGCGGCGGAAGTGCTGCTGCACATCGGCCGCCACCTGGGATCCACCTACGGCATGAACGAGGTGGACCCGGCGCTGCTGCTGTCCGTGAACAAGCTGGCCGCCGCCAAGGTGCACCAGTTCCTGCTGAAACAGACCGCGGCGTAAAACCGGGGACAGACCCGCGTTCCGCGCCTCCTGCCTTTGCGATAGCGCCTGGCGCGGAGGGTCTGTCCCCAGCGGCCGCGGCAATGCGATACAAAAAAGGGCTGGTGAAATTCGCGGATCGCTTTACAATACCGCCAATGTTATAAGAACCTGGTGCCGTGAGACTGAAACGTAATATCGTATATGGCTTGCTTTCGCTTCTGCTGGTGTTGTCCCAGCAGATGGGGATCACGCACGCGGTATCGCACCTCTCCGACATCCGCAACGGCGGCGGCCAGCAACAGCGCCAGCAGCTCCAGGATCGCGACACCAGCGCCTCCAGGACCCTGGCGCTGGACCAGAACTGCGAACAGTGCCTGGCCTTCGCGCAGATCGCCGCCGCGCTCGACACGCCTTCCTACACCTTCCCGGTCGCCAGCCACGCCGCGCCGGTCTCCGTCGTCACGGACACGCCGCTGGCCTGCCAGCGCACCGTGTGCGTCTTCCAGTCCCGCGCTCCCCCGCAATTCGCCTGATCCATTGAACCGAAGGAACCGTTCCGCCTTTTCCCAGGCGGCGGTTGGCCTATGTCCGGCCCCAATCTCATTGCACAGGAATAGAAATGTTGAACAAGAGCGTAATCGTGGCGGCGCTGGCCGCCGCATTTGCCGCGCCCATGGCGTCGGCGGCGGAAAACAAGGAACTGGCCGAGATCCGCGAGCAGATCCGCCAGATGAAGGAATCGTACGAGTCGCGCATGCTGGCGCTGGAACAGCGCCTGGCCCAGGCGCAGGCCGCCACCGCCGCCGCGCAAGACGAGGCCAGGGCCGCCACCAGCGCTGCCCAAGTGGCCAGCGCCGCCGCCGCCCCTGTCGCCTCCGCGTCCAGCGCGCCGGCGGCCGCGCCGGTCGCCGCGCCGGTCGCCAGCGCCGCCAGCAATATCTTCAACCCGGACATCGCCGTCATCCTCGGCGGCACCCTGCAGAACCTGAAGCAGGACCCTGAACAATACCGCCTGCAAGGCTTCGTGCCGCCCGGCGGCGAGGTCGGTCCCGGCTCGCGCGGCTTCAGCCTGGGCGAATCCGAAATCACCATGCGCGCCAACATCGATCCCAAGTTCTTCGGCCAGCTGACCTTCGCGCTGACGCCGGAGAACGAGGCCGAGGTGGAGGAGGCCTTCATCCAGACCCGCGACCTGGGCAAGGGCCTGAACGTGAAGGCCGGCCGCTTCCTGTCGTCCATCGGCTACCTGAACAGCCAGCACTCGCACACCTGGGACTTCGTCGACGCGCCGCTGGCCTACCAGGCCTTCCTCGGCGGCCAGTACAAGCAGGACGGCGTGCAAGCCAAGTGGCTGGCGCCGCTGGACCAGTTCCTCGAATTCGGCGTGGAAGCGGGCAACGGCGCCAACTTCCCCGGCACCGCGCGCAACAAGAACGGCGGCAATTCCCTCGCCGCCTACGCGCACTTGGGCGACGACATCGGCGACTCGTCCAGCTACCGTGTCGGCGCCTCCTTCCTGCGCAGCCGCTCGCAGGAGCGCGGTTTCGACGACGGCGACATCGCCAACGCCTTCACCGGCAAGACCAGCACCTTCATCGCGGACGCCATCTGGAAATGGGCGCCGAACGGCAACGCCACCGTCACCAACTTCAAGCTGCAGGGCGAATACTTCCGCAGCAAGGACACGGGCACGCTGGACTACGACCTGGCCGGCGCGGACACCGGCCCGCTCGGCGGCGCCTACACGGGCAAGCAGTCCGGCTGGTATGCGCAGGGCGTGTACCAGTTCATGCCGAACTGGCGCGCGGGCCTGCGCCACGAGCGCCTGCGCAGCGGCGCGCGCAACATCGGGCTGGTCGAGGATGGCACGCTGACCGCCGCCAGCTTCCCCATCCTGGAAGGCTACGCCCCGCGCAAGACCAGCCTGATGGTCGATTACAGCCCGTCCGAGTTCTCCCGCCTGCGCCTGCAGTTCGCGCAGGACAAATCGCGTCCCGGCGTGACGGACAACCAGGTCTTCCTGCAATACATCATGAGCCTGGGCACGCACAGCGCCCACGCCTTCTAAGGAGAGCCGCCATGCGTTCAAAGCTCAATTTCAAACTCAATATCAAGCAAAATCTGTTCGTCGCCGTCCTGCTGGCCGCGGCGGCGGCGGTTGCCGCACCGGCGCCCGCGCACGCCGCGCTCAATGTGCTGGCCTGCGAACCCGAATGGGAAGCGCTGACCAGGGAACTGGGTGGCGACAAGGTCAAGGTCTCCAGCGCCACCACGGCGCTGCAGGACCCGCACCGCGTCGAGGCCCGTCCCAGCCTGATCGCGCGCACCCGCAACGCCAACCTGCTGGTGTGCACCGGCCTGGAACTGGAAGTGGGCTGGCTGCCGGTGCTGATACAGCAGTCCGGCAACGGCAAGATCGCCGAAGGCCAGCCCGGCCAGTTCCTGGCCGGTCCGCTGGTGCCGCGTTTGGACGTGCCGGGGCGGGTGGACCGCAGCGAGGGCGACGTCCACGCCGCCGGCAACCCGCACATCCAGCAGAACCCGCGCAACATCGCGCTGGTGGCGGCGGGCCTGTCCAAACGCCTGGCCGAACTGGACCCGGCCAACGCCGCCTATTACGACGCGCGCCAGAAGGACTTCGCGGCGCGCTGGTCGGCCGCCATCGCCAAATGGGAAAAGATGGCCGCGCCGCTGAAGGGCGTGCAGGTCGTCGAGCACCACAAGAACATGGAGTACCTGCTGGGCTGGCTGGGCATGCGCCAGGTGGGCACGCTGGAACCCAAGCCCGGCGTGGAGCCCAGCGCGGCGCACCTGAACGAGTTGCTCGCGTCGCTGCAGCGCCAGCCGGCGAAAATGGTGCTGCGCGCGGCCTACCAGGACGGCCGCGCGTCGCAATGGCTGGCCGAGCGCGCGAAGATCCCGGCGGTGCAGCTGCCGTTCACCGTGGGCGCCGACGACAAGAGCCAGGACCTGTTCGCGTTCTTCGACACCACCGTGCAGCGCCTGCTGGACGCGAACAGATAAGGACGGCGAAGCATGGACAACGGCCTGGACCTCACCATCATCCTGCCCGCCTTCGCGGCGGGCCTGCTGGTGCTGCTCACGCATATTCCGCTGGGCGCGCAAGTGCTCAAGCGGGGCATCGTGTTCATCGATCTCGCGATCGCGCAGATCGCCGCGCTGGGCGTGATCATCGCGGGCGTGGGCGACCTCGATCCGCAAGGCTGGGCGGTGCAGGGCGCGGCGGCGGTGGCCGCCGTGCTGGGCGCGCTGCTGCTGACCTGGACCGAGAAGCGTTGGCCCGAGGTGCAGGAGGCGCAGATCGGCGTGATGTTCATCCTGGCCGCGACGGCCGGCCTGCTGCTGGTGGCGCACGATCCGCACGGCGGCGAGCATTTGCAGGACCTGCTGGCCGGGCAAATCCTGTGGGTGCGCTACAGCCAGCTGCTGCTGCCCGCGCTCGTGACCGGGGCGATCTGCCTGGCGCTGTACCTGCTGCACGGCCGCCTGGGACGGCTGCCGTTCTACCTGCTGTTCGCGCTGGCGGTGACGGCGTCCGTGCAACTGGTGGGCGTGTACCTGGTGTTCACCAGCCTGATCGTGCCGGCGCTGGCGGTGCGCCACTATGCGAAGTGGCGCTTGCCGCTGGCCTATCTGATCGGCGCGGGCGGCTACGCGGCGGGGCTGGTGCTGTCCACCATGTACGACCTGCCGTCAGGCGCGCTGATCGTGTGGTGCCTGACGGTGCTGGCGATGGCGGTCTACGCCTGCGGCCCGAAAGGCCGGCCGGCAAGCGTGTAGCCTGGGCGCCTAGCCGACCTTCCTCAGCGCGGGCAGCGCCTCAGGCGAAGTGTGCGCCGGCGCGTGCTGGCCGGCGCCCGGCCGCAGCGCCAGCACGCGCGCCTCGGCCGGCGCCGCCAGCTTGAACACGCTCACCAATTCCGTCAGCTTGTTGGCCTGCCCCTGCAGCGATTCGGCCGCTGCCGCCGATTGCTCCACCAGCGCGGCGTTCTGCTGCGTCACCGCGTCCATCTCCGTCACCGCCTGGTTGATCTGCTCGATGCCGGCCTCCTGCTCATGGCCGGCGGCGCTGATGTCGCCCATGATGTCGGTCACGCGGCGCACGCTGTCCACGATTTCCCGCATGGTCGCCCCGGCCTGTTCCACCAGCTTGCTGCCCGCGTCGACCCGTTCGACCGACACCCCGATCAACTGCTTGATGTCCTTGGCGGCGCTGGCGCAGCGCTGCGCCAGGTTGCGCACCTCGCTGGCGACGACGGCGAAGCCGCGGCCCTGTTCACCCGCGCGCGCCGCCTCCACCGCGGCGTTCAGCGCCAGGATATTGGTCTGGAAGGCGATGCCGTCGATGACGCCGATGATGTCGACGATGCGCTTGGCCGAATCGTTGATCTCGCCCATGGTGCTCACCACCTCGGACACCACCGCGCCGCCGCGCTGCGCGATGCGGGAAGCCGATTCCGCCAGCTGGTTGGCCTGGCGCGCGTTGTCGCCGTTCTGCTTCACGGTCGAGGTCAGCTCCTCTATCGAGGAGGCGGTTTCCTCCAGCGAGCTGGCCTGCTCCTCGGTGCGGGCCGACAGGTCCAGGTTGCCGGAGGCGATCTGGCTGGAGGCCGTGGCGATGGTTTCCGTGCCTTCGCGCACGTCGCCGACGATCTTGTGCAGGCTGGCGTTCATCTCCTTGAGCGCCTGCAGCAGCTGGCCGGTTTCGTCGGTGGAGCGCACCTCGATCGTGCTGCTCAGGTCGCCCCGCGCCACCGTCTGCGCGATGCGCACCGCCTCGTTCATCGGGCCGGTGATGGCGCGCGTCGTCAGCACCGCGATCGCCATGCTGACCGCCAGCACGCCGGCGCCCAGGGTGAACAGGACCAGGCGCGACGAGTCGTATGCCTGCTGCGCGTCGGCCTTGCTTTTGGCGTTGCCCTTGGCCTGGAATTCCATTATTTCCTGGATCGCCTGCTGCCATGCCGCGACGGTCGGCCGCATCTTGGCCAGCGTCTCCGCGCTCTCGGCGGCATTGCCGGCCAAGCCAAGCTGGCGCACCCGTTCAAACGGCGCGGCCGCGGCGGCGCGCGCGGTGGCGATGCGGGCGAAGATGGCCTTGCCGGTGTCGGTATCCAACCTGGCCTCCAGCCGGCCCGCCGCGGCTTCGTAGTCGGCGAAGGCCTGCTGGAGCACACGCCCTTGCTCCGCCTTCACGTCCGGTTCCGCGTCCAGCACGATGCCGCGCACCGCGATGGCGGCGCGGCGCTGGGCGTCGCGCATGTCGCTGGCGGCCTCGAATTTGACGTTGTTGTCGTCGACGATGTCGACCAGCGCGCCGTTGATGACGGCCATCCTGGCCAGGCTGGTGCCGATCAGCACGGCCATCATCAGCATCACGATGCCGAATCCTATGCCCATGCGGGCCCCGATCTTCAGGTTGTTGAGCTTCATTCTGGTCTTCTCATGCGTCGGCCTCTGCACGGACGTGCCGGTACGGCGCGGACATGGCGCGGCAGAGTGGATCGATAGGGAAACGGCGGGAATCGAGACGGACCGAGTGGAACGCGGGCGGCTCGGTCCGAGCGAGCCAGCTTTACTTGCAAGTTTGTACTCTATACTGAAGAATGCTTATTCGCAATAAGTAGTTGCACTAACTTATGCGCGCCGGCGCGCGGCGCGGCGTCCGGATCAGCCGGCTTGGCGGCGGTCGATGAACAGGCTGTTGCCGTGGATTTTCTTCGCCTGTTTCTTGGCGTCCGTGGCCAGCGCGGCGATCTGGTGGTGGGAGTAATACTGCTGCGGCTCGACCCGGATGGTCCCCAGCGACAGGCTCATCAGCGAGTAAAACACTTTCTTGCCCTGCCGGTCCTCGCTGATGTAGCCGCCGCGTTCGCGGTCCTCCAGGCTGTAGTATTCCAACACGTTGGCGCCGAACTCGTCCAGCACGGCGCGGCAGCGCGCCTCCCAGTCCTCGCTCTGGAACAGGATCATGAAATCGTCGCCGCCGATGTGGCCGATGAAATCGCGGTCCGGGTCGCAGTGGGCGGCCAGCACGCGGCCCGTCATCTGGATGATGTCGTCGCCGCGGCGGTAGCCGTAGACGTCGTTGAAGGGCTTGAAGTGGTCCAGGTCGCAGTAGCACACCCAGAACCGCGCGCCGCTCTCCAGCAAGCGGTCGATGTGCTCGTTGATCGGCACGTTGCCCGGCAGCTGCGTCAGCGGATTGGCGTAGCGCGCCGCGTTGATCTGCATCTGCGTGATCTCGCGCATCAGGTCGTGGCCCGTGCCCATGCCGGCGTAGCGGCCCTGTTCCGTGATGATGAAACCGTTGAACAGGTGGTGCGCGTCCGACGCGGCCATGCGGAACGACAGCTCCTGCAGGCCGGTGCTGATGTCGGCGACCAGCGGCTTGGCGTCCATGAACTGCCGGCAGGACTTGCGCCCGTACAGTTCGCGCTGGTAGGGGCGGGCGAAGTGGTCGATCATCTCGAAGCGGCTGATCAGGCCGAGCGGCACGCCGTCGTCCACCACGGGGATGATCATCAGCTTCGGGTCGCGCATGAAGATGTCGTACACGTCGTTGTTGTTCATGCTCGACGACACCGTCGCCACTTCATGCAGCAACTTCTGGATACTCACGTTGTTCTGCTCCGTGCTGCGCTGCGGGTAGACGGCGACGCCATTGCGGCTGAGCGCCTTGGCCACTTCGGCCGGCAGCGCCTTGGCGGGCGTGCCGTGGGGGCGGCCCAGGTGGTAGCCCTGGCCGTAGGCCACGCCCAGGTCGCGCAGCACCAGCAGTTCGGCCTGCGTCTCGATGCCTTCCGCGATGACCAGCGTGTCCGACTGGTCGGCGATTTCCTGGATCGAGCGCACGAACTGCAGCTTCACCGGGTCCTGGTTGATGCCCTGGATGAAGTGCATGTCGATCTTCACGTACTCGGGGCGCAGCTCGGACCACAGGCGCAGGCTGGAGAAACCCTCGCCCAGGTCGTCGATGGCGATCCTGAAGCCCATGTTGCGGTAATGCATCACCGCCTCGCGCATCAGCTCGTAATCATAGGTCGGCTGGTTCTCGGTCAGTTCGATGATCACGCGCTCGGGGTTGATGCCGATCTGGTGTATGTATTGCAAGGTTTCGCCGCGCGCGCCGTCGCGCTGCAGCAGCAGGCATTCGGGGCTGACGTTGAGGAACAGCTTGCCCGGCAGCGCCAGTTCGGCGAAGCGCTCCAGCACCACGCGGCGGCACAGGTGCTCCACCTCCACCGTCAGGTTGCAGGCGCGCGCGGCCTTGAACAGGTTCAGCGGCGAGTGCAGCGGGCTGTCGGAGGGGCCGCGTATCAGCCCCTCGTAGGCGATGATGGCGCCGCTCTGCAAATGGACGATGGGCTGGAATAGGGCGCTCAACTGGCGGCGGGCGATGATGTCGTGCAGCTGGTTGCGCAGGTTGTCATCGGCGTCGTTCATGGGGGCAGGAACGGGGGCTGGGCGGCGCAGGTAGGCCACGTTATTCACGATAGGAACTTGGTTGGATGGACACACTGTCATCTTAATAGCCAAATGTGACAGCTTAATGAAACGCGTAGTGATCCACGGCAACAAAAACGGGGGAAACTATTTCCGGGAATCCGGAGCCAAGCGCTAGAATAGGGATTCCATGCCCCCGCCAACCACCAAGCCGATGCCCATGTTTATTTGTCCACGTTCCGCCGTTTTTCTGCTGAGCATGCTGGCCAACGCTTGCCACGCCTCCGGGATCGCGGTGCAGGTGGCGGACAGCGCCGGCGTGCCGCTGCAGGACGCGGTGGTGTACGTGGAGGCCGAGCCCGGCCAGAACCTGCCCAAGCCGCTGAGGGCGGGCGAGATCGAGCAGAAGGGCCTGAAGTTCATCCCGCTGGTCTCCGTGGTGCAGACCGGCAGCCGCATCGAATTCCCGAACAACGACAAGGTGCGCCACCACATCTACTCCTTTTCCCCGGCCCACAAGTTCGACCAGAAGCTGTACTCGGGCACCTCGGCCACGCCGCAGGTGTTCGAGAAGGCCGGCGTGGTGGTCCTGGGATGCAACATCCACGACAAGATGGTGGCCTATGTGCGCGTGGTCGACACGCCGTACTACGGCAAGACCGACGCCAGCGGCATGGTGCGCATCGACATGCCGCCGGGCGCGAAGTACACGCTCAGGGCCTGGCACTACAACATGGTGGGCGGCCAGCCGGTGGAACAGGCGCTCGCCGTGAAGCCGGGCGACGCGCTGGGCACGGCGGCCATCCGGCTGGCCATGAAGCCACCCGCCGCGGAAGCCGCGCTGTAGAGGGCCCATGCGCTTCAATCGCCGCTTCAGCTTCCACTTCCGCAGCCTGGAAAGCCGCATCGTCACGCTGTTCCTGCTGCTGATCGTGCTGGTGCAGGTGGTGGGGCTGCTGGTGATCCAGCGCGGCATAGAGAGCAACGCGCGCGCGGCCATCGCCATGGAGTTGAACAACGGCGGCAAGGTGTTCCGCCGCCTGCTGGAGCAGAACGCGCAAAGCCTGCGTTTCGGCGCGCGCCTGCTGGCGCGCGACACCGCCTTCGTGGCCGCCATCGGCAACAACGAGGAGGCGGACCGCGCCACCATCGAATCGGCGCTGGCCAACCACGGCCGCCGCATCAAGGCCTCGGCCTCCATGCTGGTCAGCGCCGAGCGCAAGATCACCGCCACCACCAGCGAGCCGCAATCGGCCGGCCTGTCCGCGCTGGTGCTGGGCATGCTGGACCAGGCCGAGGCCTCGGACGGCGCCAACGGCATCGGCGTCGTCGACCGCTACCCCTACCAGGTGGTGGTGATGCCGGTGAAGGCGCCCATCGTCATCGGCTGGATCGTGATGACCTTCCCGATCGACCGCCAGCTGGCCGAGGAGATGCGCGACGTCAGCGCGCTGCAGACCACCATCGCCACCCGCGACAAGGCCGGCTCCTGGTTGCCGGTGGCCTCCACGCTCGGCGCGCCGCTGGCGGGGGGACTGATGCGGCAGATGGAGGCGCGTCCGCCGGCCTCGCCGGCGGACGGCGCCTTCGAGGCGGAGATCGGCGACACCCGCTACAGCGCGCGCCGCCAGCTGATCGGCGAGGACGCGGGCCAGAACGTCAGCGTGGTGCTGGCGCGCTCGATCGACGAGGCCATCGCCGAATACGCGCGGCTGGAACGCTGGCTGTTGGGCCTGACCATCGCCGGCATCCTGATCTCGGCCGCCGTCAGCATCGTCACCGCCAAGCGCATCGCGCAGCCATTGAGCCAGCTGGCCGGGGTGGCGCGGCGGCTGGAGCGGGGCGACTACAAGGGACAGATCGAATTCAAGCGCGAGGACGAGATCGGCGCGCTGGCGCACGCCTTCGACAGCATGCGCGACGGGATCGCCAAGCGCGAGCAGGAGATCCGCCGGCTGGCGTACTGGGACACGCTGACCAACCTGCCGAACCGCGCCCAGTTCCTGCTGCACTTGAACGATTCGATCGCCGAGTCGCGCAAGCGCGAAGCCTCCGTGTTCGTGCTGATGATGGACCTGGACCGCTTCAAGCACGTGAACGACGTGATGGGCCACAGCTTCGGCGACGCGCTGCTGCGCCAGGTGGCCGCCAGGCTGCAGCTGCGGCTGGCCGAGCGCCGCCACACCTCGGCCCAGGTGGCGCGCCTGGGCGGCGACGAATTCGCCGTGCTGCTGCCGGACGCGGACCTGGAACAGGCGCAGCTGATCGCGCAAGAACTGCTCGACGCGCTGGAGACGCCGCTGTCGCTGGAGGACCAGATGGTGGACATCGGCGCCGGCATGGGCATCGCCGGCTATCCGATGCACGGCGAGGACGGCGAGCAGCTGCTGGGCATGGCCGAGGTGGCGATGTACACGGCCAAGCAGCGCAGCGCCGGCGCGGTGGTGTACCACGCGGCCTTCGACAAGGCCAGCGAGCAAAGCCTGTCGCTGCTGACGGAGCTGCGCAACGCGGTCGAGCGCAACGAGTTCCGGCTGTTCGTGCAGCCCAAGATCATGCTGGGCACCGGCAAGGCGGTGGGCGCGGAGGCGCTGGTGCGCTGGGCGCATCCGGAGCGCGGCAATGTGTTCCCCGACCAGTTCATCCCCTTCGCCGAGCAGACCGGCTTCATCCGCGTGCTGACGCGCTGGGTGATGGAACAGTCGGCCATCCTCGCCCACGAGCTGGCGGCGCGGGGCCTCAACCTGAAAATCTCGGTCAACCTGTCCACGCGCGACCTGATGGACCAGGACCTGCCGGTGAAGTTCGCCGACATCCTCGCCCGCCACCAGCTCGGCCCCTCGGCGTTCTGCCTGGAGATCACCGAGAGCGCCATCATGGACGACCCGGTGCGCGCGCAGCAGACGCTGGAACGCCTGCACGAGATGGGGCTGGACCTGTCGATCGACGATTTCGGCACCGGCTATTCCTCGCTGGCCTACCTGAAGCGCCTGCCGGTGAACGAACTGAAGATCGACAAGTCCTTCGTGCTGAACATGGAGAACGACATCGGCGACACCAAGATCGTGCGCTCGACCATCGACCTGGGCCACAACATGGGCCTGCGCGTGGTGGCCGAGGGCATCGAGAGCGAGGCCGTGTGGCGGCTGCTGATGCGCATGGGCTGCGACCAGGGGCAGGGCTATTTCATGAGCCGCCCGATCCCCGCCGACCAGCTGGCGGCCTGGCTGGAGAACTGGCGTCCGCCCATCGCCATGCCGGGCGACGCGGCGGTCGAGCCATACCCCGCGCCGGCGCCGGCCGCGCGGGGCGCGGCGCACGCCGAATAAAACGCGACGCGGCCGCCTCGGTAACATTTCTTATTCGGTATTACTCACGCTATCATCGACCGCTGCGCGGCGCAGTCCGCGCATTCGACGAACATTGAATGGACGAGACCGACCCTCTATGCAACCACGACGCGCTTCCCTGATATTCGCCCTGGCCGCCGCCTTCGGCGGTTCCGCTTTCGCCCAGTCCTGCCCGGGCAACGGTTCCGCCATCAGCTACCCCGTGACCAGGAAGGTCGAGCAGACGGACACCTACCACGGCACCGCCATCGCCGATCCGTACCGCTGGCTGGAGGACGCCAACAGCGCCGAAACCAAGGAGTGGGTCGACGCGCAGAACAAGGTCACCCAGGGCTACCTGGCGCAGATTCCGGCGCGCGAGGCGATCAGGCAGCGCCTGACCAAGCTGTGGAACTTCGAGCGCTACAGCGTGCCGTACAAGGAAGGCGGCCGTTACTTCTACAGCCGCAACGACGGCCTGCAAAACCAGGCCGTGCTCTACACCATGAAGACGCTGGCCGACACGCCGCGCGTGCTGCTGGACCCGAACACCCTGGCCGCCGACGGCACCGTGGCGCTGGCCGGCAGCGCCGTCAGCCCGGACGGCAAATACCTGGCCTACAGCACCGCCGCCTCCGGCTCCGACTGGAACGAGATCAAGGTGCGCGGCATCGACAGCGGCAAGGACACCACGGACCACATCAAGTGGGTGAAGTTCTCCAGCACCGCCTGGGCGGCCGACGGTTCCGGCTTCTATTACAGCCGCTACGACGAGCCGAACGAGGCCACCAAGCTGGCCGGCATCAACTACTTCCAGAAGCTGTACTTCCACAAACTGGGCACGCCGCAAAGCGCGGACACGCTGGTCTACGACCGTCCCGACCAGAAGGAATGGGGCTTCGGCGGCGAGGTCACGGACGACGGCCGCTACCTCGTCATCACCTCCTCGCAGGGCACGGAGCGCAAGTCGCGCGTGTTCTACAAGGACTTGAAGGCCAAGGACGCGAAGGTGGTGGGCCTGCTGGAGAACTTCGACGCGGCCTATGAATTCATCGACAACGAGGGGCCGGTGTTCTACTTCCGCACCGACAAGGGCGCGCCGAAGTCGCGCATCATCGCCATCGACGTGCGCAAGCCCGCGCCGGAGCAGTGGAAGGAAGTGATTCCGGAAGGCGAGCAGACGCTGGTCTCGGCCAACATCATCAACAAGCAGCTGGTGGTGGACTACCTGAGCGACGCGCACAGCGCGGTCAAGGTGTTCGACATGAAAGGGCGCTTCGTGCGCGAGGTGGAACTGCCCGGCATCGGCTCGGCCGGCGGCTTCGGCGGCAAACGCGGCGACACCGCTACCTTCTACGCCTACACCAGCTTCACCAATCCCACCACCATCTACCGCCTGGATATGAAGAGCGGCAAGAGCAGCGTGTACCGCCAGCCCAAGGTGGACTTCGACCCCAGCCAGTTCGAGACGCGCCAGGTCTTCTACAACAGCAAGGACGGCACCAGGGTGCCGATGTTCATCGTCTCCAAGAAGGGCATCAAGCTCGATGGCGGCAATCCAACCTACCTGTACGGCTACGGCGGCTTCAACATCTCGCTGACGCCGTCGTTCTCCGTGGCCAACCTGGCCTGGGTGGAAATGGGCGGCGTGTACGTGATGGCCAACCTGCGCGGCGGCGGCGAATACGGCGAAGCCTGGCACAAGGCCGGCACCAAGCTCCAAAAGCAGAACGTGTTCGACGACTTCATCGGCGCGGCCGAGTGGCTGGTGGCGAACAAGGTCACGTCGCCGGCCAAGCTGTCCATCGGCGGCGGCAGCAACGGCGGCCTGCTGGTGGGCGCGGCGATGACGCAGCGTCCGGACCTGTTCGCGGCGGCGATACCCGCCGTGGGTGTGCTGGACATGCTGCGCTTCCAGAAATTCACCATTGGTTGGGCGTGGACCTCGGACTACGGCTCGTCCGACGATCCGGAGGAATTCAAGGCGCTGGTCAAGTACTCGCCGCTGCACAACCTGAAGCAGGGCTCCTGCTACCCGGCCACCATGGTCACCACGGCCGACCATGACGACCGCGTGGTGCCGGCGCACAGCTTCAAGTTCGCCGCCGCAGCGCAGGCCGCGCAGGCCGGCGCCAATCCGATCCTGATCCGCATCGACACCAAGGCCGGCCACGGCGCGGGCAAGCCGACCACCAAGCAGATCGAGGAAGTGTCCGACCGCTGGGGTTTCCTGAGCCGCGCGCTGGGCATGCAGGTGCCGGGCGCCGCCGGCGCCAGCAGCGGTATGTAGGGCGGGGTAGCCGGCTTTGCCGGCGTAGCCCGCCATGCGCCGTCGAATCGCGTGCACGGCGGGTTGCGACTTGCCCGACCCACCCATACCTGGAATCGACCATGACCTCCCCACACTCCGCAGTGCTGTCCATCCTTCTGCTTTGCGCCGTTCCCGCCATCGCCGCGGAGGCGCCCAAGACCCTCGCCGACCACACGCGCGGCCTGCAATCGCAGCCCGGCTTCATCGACGTCTGGCGCGACGCCGCCAAGGGCAGGGTGCTGCTCTCGGTCGCCGCGCTGGACCAGCCCTTCCTGCTGCTGAGCTCCTTGCCCTACGCGCTGGGCTCCAACGACATCGGCCTGGACCGCGGCCAGGCCGGCGACGTGAAAATGGTGCGCTTCCAGCGGCACGGCGACCGCCTGTTCCTGGTGCAGGACAACACCCGCTACGTGGCCAACTCGCGCGACGCCGACGAACGCGCGGCGGTGGCCGAATCCTTCGCCAGCGCCGTGCTGTGGGCCGGCGACATCATCGCCAGCGAGGGCGGCAAGCACCTGGTCGATTTCTCCAGCTTCCTGCTGGCCGACCAGCACGGCGTGGCCGCGCGCCTGGCGCAGACCAGGCAGGGCGCGTACAGCGTGGACGCCAGGCGCAGCGCCGTCCTCGCCGATCAGGCCAAAAGCTTCCCCGACAATATCGAACTCGAATCCCTGCTGACTTTCCAGGGCCCGGGCCAGGCCGACTTCGTGAAACAGGTGGCCGCCGATCCGGCCAGCCTGTCCATGCGCCAGCACATCAGCATGGTGCGCCTGCCGGACAATGGCTACAAGCCGCGCGCCTACCATCCCGCCTCCGGCGGCTTCGACGTCGGCTACCACGACTTCGCCACCCCGCTGGCGAAAAGCCTGGACGTGCGCTGGCAGGTCCGGCACCGCCTCGAAAAGACCGACCCGAACGCCACCGCCAGCGCGGTGAAAAAGCCCATCGTCTTTTACGTGGACCGCGGCGCGCCCGAGCCGGTGCGCTCGGCGCTGCTGGACGGCGCCCGCTGGTGGGCCGCCGCCTTCGAGAAGGCCGGCTTCAAGGACGCCTACCGCGTCGAACTGCTGCCCGAGGGCGTGGACGCGATGGACGTGCGCTACAACGTCATCAGCTGGGTGCACCGCGCCACGCGCGGCTGGTCCTACGGCAACGCGCTGACCGACCCGCGCACCGGCCAGATCATCCGCGGCGCCGTCACGCTGGGTTCGCAGCGCGTGCGCCAGGACATCCTGATCGCCGAAAGCCTGCTGGCGCCGTACGGCGTGAACGCCGCCGCGGACAAGCAAAAACTGGCCGAGCAAATGGCGCTGGCCCGTTTGCGCCAGCTCTCCGCGCACGAGGTCGGCCACACGCTGGGCTTCGCCCACAACTTCGCGGCCAGCCGCCACGGCAACGGCTCCGTCATGGACTACCCGCACCCCGTGCTGAAGCTGGACGCGCAGGGCGGCATCGACCTGCGGGACGCCTACGGCGTCGGCGTCGGCCCCTGGGACGAGTACATCGTCAAGCACGTCTACGGCCAGTTCGGCGACGACGAGGAGGCCGCGCTGGCGCAGCTGCGCCGCGAGGCCCGCGCCGCCGGCATGGAATACGTGGGCGACACGGATGCCCGCTCGCCGGGCTCGGTGCATCCGCAAGGCCTGCTGTGGGACTTCGGGCCGGACTCGCTCAAGACCTGGGACGCGCTGACCGCCGTGCGCCGCCGCGCGCTCGACAACTTCTCGCTGGCCGTGTTGCCGAACGAGCGCCAGGCCGGCGAGATCGAGGCGCGGCTGGTGCCGGTGTACCTGCTGCAGCGTTACCAGAGCGAGGCGCTGGCGCGCCTGCTGGGCGGTGCCGAATTCGAATACGCCACCAGCGGCGACGTCAAGGCCGGTCTCGCGAAAAGCGGCATGCGCGCGATTCCCGCCGCCACCCAGCGCCAGGCCCTGGACCGGCTGGCGGACACGCTGCGCGCGGAGTACCTGGCGTTGCCCGCCAACGTGCTCGACGTGCTGACGCCGCCCGCCCAAGGCTATGAACGCGGCCGCGAATACTTCGAAACGCGCATGAACAGCGTGTTCGACGCCTTCTCGGCCGTCGAGGCGGGAGCGGCGCAAAGCGCCGGCCTGCTGCTGGACGCGGCGCGCCTGAACCGCCTGGCCTGGCAGCACGCGCGCGACGCGCGGCAGCCTGGCGCCGGCGAGGCGCTGGACCTGCTCCTGCGACGGACCTGGAAGCGCGACCCCGTGCCGGCTGCCATCGCGGGCGGCGAGGCGGTGCAGATCGCCGCCAACTGGGTGCTGCTGGACGGCCTGCTGAACGCGCTCAACGCCGGCCAACTGCATGCCGGCGTGGACGCCGAACTGCGCGGCAAGGCCAGGGAATTGGCGCAATGGCTGGCGAAGAACCCCGGCACGGGCGTCACCGCCGACAGCCGGCGCCAGGCGGCGGAGCTGATCCGCGCCTACCTAGCCGACCCCACCCGCGTCAAGCTGCGCCCCGCGCCGACGATCCCGCCCGGCGCCCCGATTTAAAGCGCGTACAAAAAAGGGGTCAGGTTCGGTTTTTTTTTGATACCGAACCTGCCCCCTTTTTCACGGTTTTCTTTTTGATACCGAACCTGACCCCTTTTTCAAGCCTTGCACCAAATTCGCGCACCTAAGTGGTGCGCGCATCATTTCGGTGCTCCATATGCGCGCCATCAAAAGTCAATCAAATCATTGACTTAGTGTTTTGCACTAAATTGGAACGAAAATTGCTTTATAGATCGTTCAATTTTTGATTTTGCATTCTTTTGGGGAGTTGTTTGGTATGGCTGGGAACAATTTTGGTGCAGACGCGCTATTCATCCTGCTTGGCGCGATCATGATTTTGGCGATGCACGCCGGTTTCGCATTCCTTGAGCTGGGCACGGTGCGCAAGAAAAACCAGGTCAACGCGCTGGTGAAGATCCTGGTGGACTTCGCCGTCTCGACCATCGCGTACTTCTTCATCGGCTACGGCATCGCGTATGGCGTCAGTTTCTTCTCCAGCGCCGACGTGCTGGCCGCGAAGAACGGCTACGAACTGGTGAAGTTCTTCTTCCTGCTGACCTTCGCGGCCGCCATTCCCGCCATCATTTCCGGCGGCATCGCCGAGCGCGCGCGCTTCCATCCCCAGCTGGTGGCCACCGCGCTGCTGGTGGGCTTCGTCTACCCGCTGTTCGAGGGCATGGTGTGGAACCAGCGCTTCGGCTTCCAGCAATGGCTGGCGGCCAGCTTCGGCGCCGAGTTCCACGACTTCGCCGGCTCCGTCGTGGTGCACGCGATGGGCGGCTGGATCGCCTTGCCGGCCGTGCTGCTGCTGGGCGCGCGCCGCGGACGCTATATGAAGAACGGCGCCATCGCCGCCCATCCGCCATCGTCGATTCCCTTCCTGGCGCTGGGCGCCTGGATCCTCACCGTGGGCTGGTTCGGCTTCAACGTGATGAGCGCGCAGGCGCTGGACAAGATGAACGGCCTGGTCGCCGTCAATTCGCTGATGGCCATGGTGGGCGGCACGCTGGTCGCCGTCCTGATGGGCAAGAACGACCCCGGCTTCGCCTACAACGGCCCGCTGGCCGGCCTGGTGGCCGTGTGCGCGGGCTCGGACCTGATGCATCCCCTGGGCGCGCTGATCACCGGCGGCGTCGCCGGCGCGGTGTTCGTGTGGATGTTCACGCTGGCGCAGAACAAGTGGAAGATCGACGACGTGCTGGGCGTGTGGCCGCTGCACGGCCTGTGCGGCGCCTGGGGCGGCCTCGCGGCCGGCATCTTCGGCATGAAGGAGCTGGGCGGCATCGGCGGCGTGTCGTTCATGTCCCAGCTGGTCGGCACGCTGGTGGGCGTGGGCATCGCCGTCGCCGCCGGCTACGCGATCTACGGCGCGCTGAAGGCCACGGTCGGCCTGCGTCTGGACGCCGAACAGGAGTTCCAGGGCGCCGACCTGTCGGTGCACCGCATCACCTCGACGCCGGAGCGGGAATCCAACTGGTGATCACACCGTAAGACGCATATCGCTGGCATGCATGATGCAAATCGCTTATAGTTCAGTCAAATTGATTGTGCCTTAAGTGATTTGGAGAGTTTATGCAGCGATATTCGGTAGGACTCATAGGCTACGGCCTCGGCGGTTCCATCTTCCACGCGCCCATGATCGCGGCCGTGCCGGGACTGAAACTGGCGCGGATTTCCAGCCGCGGCGCCAACCGGGACGAGGTGCTGCGCGCCCATCCCGGCGTGGCGCTGGACGACACGCCGCAGGCGATGCTGGCCGACCCGGACATCAGACTGGTGGTGGTGTGCACCCCGAACGCCAGCCACTACGCGCTGGCGCGCGACGCGCTGCTGGCCGGCAAGCACGTGGTGGTGGACAAGCCCTTTGTGCTGTCGTCCGCCGAGGGCGACGAGTTGGTCGCCCTCGCGCGCGAGCGGAATCTGCGGCTCAGCGTGTACCAGAGCCGCCGCTGGGATGGCGACTTCATGACGCTGCGCCGCAGCGTCGACTCCGGGGAGCTGGGCGAGGTGCACACCTACCGCGCGCACTTCGACCGCTATTCGCCACTGGTGAGGGCGCGCTGGAAAGAGGAGCCCCAGCCCGGCGCCGGCGTGCTGTGGGACCTGGGCTCGCACCTGATCGACCAGGTGCTGGTGCTGTTTGGCTTGCCGCTATCGGTCACCGCGCAACTGGCCGTGCAGCGTGCCGGGGCCCGGGTGGAGGACAGCTTCGAGCTGCTGCTGGACTACGGCAACCGCAAGGCCGTGATGCACGCGGGGGCGCTGGTTTGCGCGCCCGGCCCGCGCTACGAGGTGCATGGCACGCTGGGAAGCTTCGTCAAATACGGCATCGATCCACAGGAGGACGCGCTGAAGCGGGGCGCGCGTCCCGGCGACGCGGGCTGGGGCCACGATCATCCGGCCAACCACGCCACCATCACCACCGCCAAGGACGGCGGCCGCGCCGTGGAAACCATCCCCGGCCGCTACGAGCAGTACTACCAAGGCATGTACGCGGCCATCGCGGACGGACAGGCGGTGCCGGTCGCCGCCGGTGACGCGGTCAATGTCGTTCGCGTGATCGAATGCGCCCTGCGCAGCCACCGCGAGCGCCGCACCATCGATTTCGCTTAAGGAGACCGCCATGCAAGAAGACCAAGCACGCCTGCTGGAGGAACTCGCGCGGCAGGAACAGGACTTGCAGCTGTCCGCGTTCTCGAACGGGGACGCGCTGGACCTGGGTCTGCGCCTGGTGGAACGGGCGCGTGAGCTGGGCAAGGCGGTCACCGTGGATATTTCCCGCAACGGCCATCAGTTGTTCCACCACGCGATGGAAGGCACCTCGCCGGACAACGCCGATTGGGTCCGGCGCAAGAACAACGTGGTCCAGCGCTACGGCCACAGTTCCTACCACGTGGGCACGCAATACCGCTGCAAGGGCAAGACCTTCGAGGCGGACAGCGGCGCCAATCCGGCGGACTACGCCGCGCACGGCGGCGCCTTCCCGCTCATCATCCGCGGCACGGGGGTGATCGGCACCGTCACCGTTTCCGGCCTGCCGCAAAAGGAGGATCACGAACTGGTGACGTCCGTCCTCGGGACATGGCTGGAAGCGCGGCCATGACGGCGGACGCCTCCCTGTCCCAGCACGAGCGGCTCGACGCCATCTGCGCGCATCTGGGCCACCACTACCGCATCGGCATCGAGGACATCTGCAAGCTGTTCGGCGTGACGCGGGACACGGCCCGGCGCGACGTGGTGCGCCTGGACGCCGAGGGCCGGGTGCTGCGCGTGCGCGGCGGCGCCGTGCTGCCGCCGCAAGCGCGGCAAGTGGAGAACTACGGCCAGCGTGGCGGCGCCTCGGCGGCCAAGCGGGCGATCGGCGCGGCCACGGCGGCGCTGCTGCGCGCGGGCGAGCGGGTGCTGTTCGACACGTCCACCACGGTCGCCGAGGCGGCGCGCGTGGCGCGCGTGTCGCCGTTGACCGTGTTGACCAACTCGCTCGACGTCGCCGGGATCATGAGCCAGTCCGAGGGTGTGGAACTGCACGTGCTGGGCGGCCGTTTCAATCCCTGGGAGCGCAGCCTGGAGGGCGCGCAGACCCGGCAAAGCCTGGCCCAGTTCCAGGTCGACAAGCTGATCCTGGGCGCCTGCGCCATCGATCCGCTCGGCCTGACCTGTCCGTCGGACGAGGTGGCGTCCCTGAAACAGGCGATGATGCGCCAGGCCAGCCAGGTCATCCTGGTCGCCGACAGCAGCAAGTTCAGCAAGGCCTTCATGCACCGCATGTGCGGCTTCGACAGTATCGACCTGCTGGTGACGGACCAGCGGCCGCCCACCGCTATCGCCGAGGCTCTGGCGGCGGTGGGGGTGGAGGTTGTCGTCGCAGAGGGCGTCCGCGTGCCCGAGGGTGAAGAGGCGCTCAGCCCCTGAGTCGCGGTGCTGGCGCTGTATCGCTAGCGGTGTATCACCACCAGCAGCGCCTTCGCCTCCGTCTTGCCCGCGTTCCGGATCGCGTGGTCCTGGTCGCCTGGATAGCGGGCCGTGCCGCCGGTCTTGATCCGCTTCTTGCTGGCGCCCACCTCCAGTTCCATCGCGCCGTGCAGCACCGTCATGTGCTCGGTGGTGCCGGGGTCGTGCGCCTGCGACACCAGCTCGCCGCCCGGCGCCAGCGTCAATTCATACCATTCGTATTTCCCCGCCAGTTCCATCGGACCCAGTATCCGCAGCAGGTAGCCCGCGTGCGTGCCGGGCAGGGTGGGCGTCTCGTGCGCGTCCAGCACCCGTATCGTTTCCACCGACTTTTCCGCGTCCGACAGCAGTTCGCCGATCGCCACGCCCAGCGCGTTCGCCAGCCGCCATGTGATGGCGATGGTGGGGTTGGCCTTTTCGCGCTCGATCTGCGAGAGCATGGATTTGGACACGCCCGCGATGCGGGACAGGTCCTCCAGGGTGAGGCCGCGCGCCAGCCGCAGGCGCTGCAGGGCGGCGCCGACCTCGGGCGGGGCATTGTTCGGGACGGGTGCTTTCATGCGGTTTTCGTTGTTCTATATGTTGCAAAGTTCAATAGGCTTCGGTAGTATTCAATATATTGAACTTGAATTCGAAATAATGAATTTCAGAAGGGCGCCGGAGAATGGGAGTAGACTCGATACTCAGGTTCACTGAGATTCACGGTACAGCATAGTGCGACGCCAGGTCAAGCGGCCGGGCCGTGGATAGCCACCAACACCCACCAAAAAGAGGAAGATCATGAGCGAGCAAGCCAAAAACGCGTTTTACAGCGGCCTGAAACAGAACCTGGAGCAGCTGCGCGGCCAGGGCCTCTACAAGCCGGAGCGCGTGATCGCTTCCCGCCAGGGTTCCGTGGTGACCAGCGACGACGGCCGCAGCCTGATCAATATGTGCGCCAACAACTATCTGGGCCTGTCCGGCGAGGAGTGGGTGGCCCGGGCCTCGATCGAGGCGACCGAGAAGTACGGCTACGGCCTGTCGTCGGTGCGCTTCATCTGCGGCACGCAGACCGTGCACAAGGAACTGGAGCGGGCCATTTCCGCCTTCCTCGGCACCGAGGACACCATCCTCTACGCGGCCGCCTTCGACGCCAACGGCGGCGTGTTCGAGCCGCTGTTCGACGAGAACGACGCCATCATCTCGGACGCGCTGAACCACGCCTCCATCATCGACGGCATCCGCCTGTGCAAGGCCGCGCGCTTCCGCTACGCCCACAACGACATGGCCGACCTGGAAAAGCAGCTGCGGGACGCGGCCGGCAAGCGCAACAAGATCATCGTGACCGACGGCGTGTTCTCGATGGACGGCACCATCGCCCAGCTGGACAGGATCGTCGCGCTGGCCGAGCGGTACGGCGCGCTGGTGATGATCGACGAATGCCACGCCTCCGGCTTCATGGGCAAGACCGGCCGCGGCACCCACGAGCACCACAACGTGCTGGGCAAGATCGACATCATCACCGGCACCCTGGGCAAGGCCCTGGGCGGCGCCATGGGCGGCTTCACGTCCGGCCGCAAGGAGGTGATCGACACGCTGCGCCAGAAGTCGCGCCCCTATCTGTTCTCCAACACGCTGGCGCCGTCGATCGCCGGCGCCTCGCTGGCCGTGCTCAAGCGCCTGTCGGAATCGACCGAGCTGCGCGACCGCCTGCATGAAAACACCGCTTACTTCCGCAAGGAGATCGAGCGCATCGGCTTCACCATCAAGCCGGGCACCCACCCGGTGGTGCCGGTGATGCTGTTCGAGGCGCCGGTCGCCCAGAAGTTCGCCGCCCGAATGTATGAGCTGGGCGTTTTGCTCAGCGGCTTCTTCTACCCGGTGGTGCCGATGGGTCAGGCCCGCGTCCGTGTGCAGCTCTCCGCCGCCCACACCCGCGAGCAGCTGGACACGGTGCTGGCGGCATTCGAACAGGCGGGCCGGGAACTCGGTCTCCTAAAAAATTAAAAACAGATTGGATCAAGCATGGAACGTATTCTTGTAATCGGCGCGAATGGCCAGATCGGCAGCGAGCTGGTGGAGGCGCTAGCCAATCAGCACGGCGCCCAGAACGTTATCGCGACGGACATCGGCAACACCAACGTCTACAACGCCGCGCGCTACCAGGTGCTCAATGTGCTGGACCGTTCGGCGCTCGAAAAGCTGGTGGCGGAAGAAGGCATCACCCAGGTCTACCAGCTGGCGGCGATGCTGTCGGCCACCGGCGAGGCGGCCCCGCTGAAGGCCTGGAGCCTGAACATGGACGGCCTGCTGAACATCCTGGAAGTGGCGCGCGAGCGCGGCGCGGCCGGCAAGCCGCTGCGCATCTTCTGGCCGTCGTCGATCGCCGCCTTCGGCCCGAACACGCCGCGGCACGACACGCCGCAGATGACCGTGATGGATCCGACCACGATCTACGGCATCAGCAAGCTGGCCGGCGAGCGCCTGTGCGAGTATTACTTCCTGAAATACGGCGTGGACGTGCGCAGCATCCGCTACCCCGGCATCATCAGCTACAAGTCGCCCCCGGGCGGCGGCACCACCGACTACGCGATCGCGATCTTCCACGCGGCGCTGCGCGGCGAACCGTACGAATGCTTCCTCGGCCCGCAGACCACGCTGCCGATGATCTACATGCCCGACGCCATCCGCGCCACGATTCAATTGATGGACGCGCCGGCCGCGCAAATCAAGGTGCGTTCCTCGTACAATGTGGCCGGCGTGTCGTTCAACCCGGCGCAACTGGCGGAGGCGATCACGCGCGCGGTGCCCGGGTTCAGGATCGAATACAAGCCGGACAGCCGGCAGACGATCGCCGAGACCTGGCCGCACGGCCTGGACGACTCCCATGCCACCGCCGACTGGGGCTGGAGAGCCCAAGTCGGCATGGAAGAGATGGTCAAGGACATGCTGGCGAACATCCACGCCAGCCTGGGCCAGGCCGCCTGAAGTAGCTTATCCCGCAACTACTACTACTATAAAGAGACATCCGATGGACATGAGCGTTTTCGACCTGTTTAAGATAGGCATAGGCCCCTCCAGTTCCCACACGGTGGGGCCGATGGTGGCGGCGCGCCGCTTCCTGGTCGAAGCCGGTCCGCTGGACGACGTGGTGGCGGTGGAGGCGGCGCTGTACGGTTCGCTGGCGCTGACCGGCGTGGGCCACGCCACCGACAAGGCCGTGATCCTCGGCCTGATGGGCGAGACCCCCCAGCACGTCGATCCCACGCGGGTCGACGCCATGCTGGCCGCCGCCGAGGAGCGGAAGGAATTGAAGCTGCTGGGCGCGCGCGCCGTGCCCTTCAGCGCGGCCGTCAACCTCGTGTTCCACAAGGCCGAATCGCTGCCCGAGCACCCCAACGGCATGCGCTTCACGATCAAGCGCGCCGACGGCACTGCCGTGAGCAAGGTCTATTATTCGATAGGCGGCGGTTTTATCCGCGAAGAGGGCGAGACCGGCGGCGTGGACGGCCGCGCGCCGGTCCGGCTGCCCTATCCCTTCGACACCATGGCCCAGTTGCTGGAACACGGCAAGGCCAGCGGCCTGACCATCCCCGCGATGCTGCGCGCGAACGAACTGGCGCGCATCGGCGAGGAGGAATTGAACGCGGGCGTGGACCGCATCTGGCAGGTGATGCGCGACTGCATCGCGCAGGGCCTGGAAACCTCGGGCCAGCTGCCGGGCGGCCTGAAGGTCAAGCGCCGCGCGGCCGGCCTGTGGCGCCAGACCAAGGGCGTCGAGCGCGCCAACGAACTGCCGCACGACGCGATGCACCTGGTCAGCCTGTACGCGATGGCGGTGAACGAGGAAAACGCCGCCGGCGGCCGCGTGGTGACGGCGCCGACCAACGGCGCGGCCGGCATCATCCCGGCGGTGCTGCGCTACTACGCCGAGGATTGCCATCCCAGCGACCCGGTGAAGGGCGTGCGCGAATTCCTGTTGACGGCGGCCGCCATCGGCATGCTGTGCAAGCGCAACGCGTCCATCTCCGGCGCCGAAATCGGCTGCCAGGGCGAGGTCGGCGTGGCCTGCGCGATGGCGGCGGCGGGCCTGGTGGCCGCGCTGGGCGGCACCAACGCGCAGATCGAGAACGCGGCCGAGATCGGCATCGAGCACCACCTGGGCATGACCTGCGACCCGATCGGCGGCCTGGTGCAGATCCCCTGCATCGAGCGCAACGGCATGGGCGCGGTGAAGGCCATCACCGCCGCCTCGCTGGCGCTGAAGGGCGACGGCACCCATTTCGTCAGCCTGGACGAGGTGATCGAAACCATGCGCCAGACCGGCGCGGACATGCAGGCCAAGTACAAGGAAACCTCGCTGGGCGGCCTGGCCATCCACGTGGTGACGGTCAACCACGCGGCCTGCTAGCTTGCATGCGCGGCGCCATGCGATTGGCGGCGTCGCGATGTGACCATATTCCGGTATGGTTACTCTTTGTGAAAATCGAGGACAAGCGTTAAGCTGTCGCACATGAGTACAACAACCACCAATCCGGGCCCGGCCCGGGGCCCCATCGATCACGAGGTGCGGGATCAAGTCATTGTCGCGGCGACCGAGCACTTCCGCTTGTACGGCTATGAAAAGACCACCGTCTCCGACCTTGCCAAGGCCATCGGCTTTTCCAAGGCCTACATCTACAAGTTTTTCGAGTCCAAGCAGGCCATAGGCGAACTTATATGCGCGAATTGCCTGCGCGAGGTCGAAACGGATGTCAGAAGGGCCATAGACGGGGTCGACCGCCCGCCGGAGAAGCTGCGGCGCATGTTCAAGATGGCCGTCGAGTCCAGCCTTCGCCTGTTTTTCGAGGATCGCAAGCTCTACGACATCGCGGCCTCGGCCGCCACCGAGCGTTGGCAGGCGGCGCGTTCCTACGAGGAGCGGATCCAGGCCATGCTGCAGGACATCTTGCGCCAGGGGCGTGAAACGGGGGAGTTCGAGCGCAAGACCCCGCTCGACGAGGCGGCCGGCGCGATCTACCTGGTCATGCGTCCCTACCTCAATCCACTGCTGTTGCAATACAGCTTAGATCACACCGACGACGCGCCGGCCCAACTATCCAGTCTGGTGCTGCGCAGCTTGTCGCCCTAATACGCGACGGCGAAATTGTGACTATTGACTTAATTGGTCGCTGGTACCGCAATTGAGGCTCTCGCCGCGCTGCGCGCATGCAGCGCGGTGGTGTCGAACAGCGGAACGGCGGCGTCCCCCGGCCCCACCAGCATGGCGATCTCGGTGCAGCCCAGTATGATCCCCTGCGCGCCCCGCGCCACCAGTTCCGCCATGACCCGCCGGTATTCCGCGCGCGACGCGGGCAGCACCCGTCCCAGGCACAGTTCCTCGTAGATGATGCGGTGCACGATGTCACGGTCCGCCTGTGGGGGCGTCAACACCTCCAGGCCGTGCCGCTCGCGCAGCCGGTCCGCGTAGAACGGCTGCTCCATCGTGAAGCGGGTGCCGAGCAGGCCGACCGTCGACACGCCGGCCTCCTTGATCGCGGCGGCGGTGGGATCGGCGATGTGCAGCAGCGGTATGCCTGCCGCGGCCTCGATGGCCGGCGCCACCTTGTGCATGGTGTTGGTGCACAGGACCAGCAGTTCCGCGCCCGCCGCCCGCAGCGAGCGCGCCGCGTCGGCCAGGACGTCCCCGGCGGCGGCCCAATCGCCCGCCCGCTGCAGCTGTTCGATATCGTGGAAGTCCACGCTGTACATGACGATCCTCGCCGAGTGCAGCCCGCCCAGCAACTCCTTGATGGCCACGTTGATGTCGCGGTAGTAGATGACGGTCGATTCCCAGCTCATGCCGCCGATTAAGCCTATGGTTTTCACTGCTGCCTCGTTCCTCGGTTTAGGGTGGCCTACAATAGCGGACCGGCTCCATGAGCGCCAGCGTGGCCTTCGGGAATTGCGAAATTGGTAATTAGTCGGGAATACGTATTCGGAATATGCATATGCATAAAACAACGCGATCTGACGGCGAGGGGCGAGCCGCACTATAATATGCACTCGATTCGCACGCCAACCGGACTTACAACTCTATGCAATACGTGTCTACCCGCGCCGCAGCGCCGGCCGCTACTCAGTCTCCACAGCAGTTTTCCGACATTCTCCTGGGCGGCCTCGCGCCGGACGGCGGCCTGTATCTGCCGGCCGAGTACCCGCAAGTGACCGGCGCCGAGCTCGACGCCTGGCGCAAGCTGTCCTACGCCGAGCTGGCCTTCGAGATCCTGAAGAAATTCGCCACCGACATCCCGGAAGCGGACCTGAAGGCGCTGACCGCCAAGACCTACACCGCCGATGTGTACAAGAACGCGCGCGAGGGCGAGGCCGCCGCCGACATCACGCCGCTGCGCGTGCTGGAGGAGTCCAAGGGCAAAAAGCTGGTGCTGCAGGCGCTGTCGAACGGCCCGACGCTGGCCTTCAAGGACATGGCCATGCAGTTGCTGGGCAACCTGTTCGAATACACGCTGGCCAAGCAGGACGCGCAGCTGAACATCTTCGGCGCCACCTCGGGCGACACCGGCAGCGCCGCCGAATACGCGATGCGCGGCAAGAAGGGCATCCGCGTCTTCATGCTGTCGCCGCACAAGAAAATGAGCGCCTTCCAGACCGCGCAGATGTTCAGCCTGCAGGATCCGAACATCTTCAACATCGCCGTCGAGGGCGTGTTCGACGATTGCCAGGACATGGTCAAGGCCGTGTCCAACGACCTGCCGTTCAAGTCCAGGCAGAAGATCGGCACCGTCAACTCGATCAACTGGGCGCGCGTCGTGGCGCAGGTGGTGTACTACTTCCGCGGCTACCTGGCCGCCACCACCGGCAACGACCAGAAGGTGTCGTTCACCGTCCCTTCCGGCAATTTCGGCAACATCTGCGCCGGCCACATCGCCCGCATGATGGGCCTGCCGATCGACAAGCTGGTGGCCGCCACCAACGAGAACGATGTGCTGGACGAGTTCTTCCGCACCGGCGTGTACCGGGTGCGCAAGTCCGCCGAGACCTACCACACCAGCAGCCCGTCGATGGACATCTCCAAGGCCTCGAACTTCGAGCGCTTCGTCTACGACCTGGTGGGCCGCGACGCCGAGCGCACCCGCGCGCTGTTCACCAAGGTTGAAACACATGGCGGCTTCGACCTGTCCGGCTATCCAGGCAGCGACGGCGACGAGTTCACCAAGGTGGCGCAGTACGGCTTCAAGTCCGGCAAGTCCACCCACCAGGACCGCCTGGACACCATCCGCGACGTGGCCGACGACTACGGCATCGTGATCGACACCCACACCGCCGACGGCATCAAGGTGGCGCGCGAGCACATGGAGGCCGGCGTGACGATGATCGTGCTGGAGACCGCGCTGGCGGCCAAGTTCAACGAGACCATCCTCGACGCCCTGGGCCAGGACGCGGAGCGTCCGGCCGGCTTCGAGGACATCGAGTCGCTGCCGCAGCGTTTCGTCGTCATGGGCAACGACGTGGCGAAGATGAAGGAATACATCGCGGCGAACACGGGACTGTGATCCATGTCTGACGCAGCGAAACAGCAGCCCAAACCCATGCTGACCGTGCGGCAGGCGCTGGACTTCCTGCTGTCCGCCACGCGTCCCGTGGCGGACACCGAGACCCTGCCGACACTGGAGGCCAATGGCCGCATCCTGGCGCGCGCGCAGGTGTCCGGCATGAACGTGCCGGCGCAGGACAACACGCAGATGGACGGCTACGCCGTGCGCGCGGCCGATTGCGCCAGCGGCGCGGCCACGCTGACGGTGTCGCAGCGGATTCCGGCCGGCCAGGTCGGCCAGCCCCTGCTGCCCGGCACCGCGGCGCGCATCTTCACCGGCGCGCTGATTCCCGAGGGCGCGGACGCGGTCGTGATGCAGGAGCAGTGCGAGCTGACCGATGCCCTGGCCAACGCCCTGGTGACGATCAGGCACGCGCCCAAGCCCGGCGAATGGATACGCCGCGCCGGCGAGGACATCAGCACCGGCGCCATCATCCTGGGCGAGGGCACGCGCCTGCGCAGCCAGGAACTGGGGCTGGCCGCGTCGGTCGGCCTGGCGGAACTTCCGGTGCGGCGCAAGCTGCGCGTTGCCGTGTTCTTCACCGGCGACGAGCTGGCCATGCCGGGCGAGCCGCTGGCGCCGGGGGCCATCTACAATTCCAACCGCTACACGCTGCGCGCGCTGCTGGAGAACCTGGGCTGCGAAATCAGCGATTTCGGCATCGTGCCGGATTCGCTGGACGCCACCCGTTCCGTGCTGCGCCAGGCCGCCCAGGGCAATGACCTGATCATCACCTCCGGCGGCGTGTCCGTCGGCGAGGAGGATCACGTCAAGCCGGCGGTGGAGGCGGAGGGAAAACTGAACATGTGGCAGATCGCCATGAAGCCGGGCAAGCCGCTGGCTTTCGGCGAGGTGCGGGACGCCTTCTTCGTGGGGCTGCCGGGCAATCCGGTGTCCAGCTTCGTCACCTTCCTGATGCTGGTGCGGCCGTTCATCCTGCGCCTGCAGGGCGTGTCGGACCCGGCGGCGCTGGAACCCAGGTCCTACCAGCTGCGCGCCGACTTCAACTGGCTCAAGGCGGACCGCCGCAACGAGTTCCTGCGCGTAAAACTGAACCCGCGGGGCGGCTTGGACCTGTTCCCCAACCAGGGCTCCGGCGTGCTCACCTCCACCGTGTGGGGCGATGGCCTGGTGGACAATCCCGCCGGCCAGGCGATACGGGCGGGCGACACGGTCCGTTTCATTCCATTCAGCGAGTTGATATGAATATAACGCTGCGATTCTTTGCCAGCGTGCGCGAGGCGCTGGGGACGTCGACGGAAACCGTCGCGCTGCCCGAGGGCGTGTCCACGGTGGCCGCGGTGCGCGCCTTGCTGGTGGCTCGCGGCGGCGCCTGGGCGCAGGCGCTGGGCGAGGGCCGCGCCTTGCGCATGGCCTGCAACCAGGTGATGTGCCAGCCCGAAACCGCCGTCACCGACGGCTGCGAAGTGGCGTTCTTCCCGCCCGTGACGGGCGGGTAGGGCGCTAAGGCTTCTTGCCGCCCTTGGACGGCTTGCCGGTTTTGGCGGGGACCGCGAGGGCCGCGTCGCACGCGGCGCATTCCTGCCCCTTGCGGTGGCGCCGGTACGCCGCGCCGATGAAAATGCCCGCCGCGACCGCCGCCCATAGCGCCGCGCTGAGGATGTTGGCCCGCGTGGTGGTGCCTTTCACGTACTCGGCCACCACCAATATCGCGAACAGCGGCACCGCCGCCAAAAGATAGCGTTTGATCCAGAATGCCGCACCCATCTTGCCTCCCGCATAAATAGAACCCCCAGTATGCCCCAGCCCCCGCGCCAGGTCCACCACGCCGCGGGTTCGATTATTCAATGGAAAGTATTATTGCATTTCGGGAATATGGTCTATACTGATACCTAGCCGGCCCGCCTGTTCCGCCGCGCCTTCCCCACGTCAGGGCCCCACCCTCGCCGCTGACGCCAGCTTTTCATTCGTCGCCTACTCCCAGCGGCCAGCATGTCCTGGAGTAAACGATGCGTATTCATTTCGACCGCCTCAGCCTGCGCGCCAAGTTAGCCTTGGGTTTCGGCGCCATCACCTGCCTCATTTGCCTTGGCAGCATCGCCGTGACCGGCGGCGGCGGCCAGGGCGCGTCGGCCGTGGAACGCTATTTCGAGTCCGACGCCCGCGTCGCCGACCTCGGCGCCGACAGCGTGGCGGCGATGGAGCGCGCGCGCCGCTACGAGAAGGAGTTCCTGCTGCATGCCCGCGCCGCCGGCCGCGAGGAGACCGCGGCGGCCGCCGCCGCTCAGGTCGCGGCCCAGCTGGAAACCGTGCGCAGGCATATGGCGTCCATACGCCAGCTGGGCGGCGACCCGCGCAACGCCGAGACGGCGCGGGCGATCGAAACCTCCACCAGGCTGTTTGAACACAGCTTCATGCGCGTGGCGCACCTGCACCGGCGCCTGGCGTCGCTGTCCGCGGGCTCGCCGGAACGCCGCAAGGCGCTGGCGGAGATGCAGGGCTCCTCCAACGATTACCAGACGGCGGCCGACGATATCGACGCCGGGCTGCAGCAAATGCGGGCGCACTCCGGCCAGGCGCTGGAACACGCGCGCACCGCGGCGCGCGGCGCGGGGGCTTGGCCCGTGTGGGCGTTGGCGGCGGCATGGGGGCTGAGTATGCTGCTGGCGCTGTTTCTCGCGCGCCTGGTCATGCGGGGCGTGAAGGGTGTGGTGGACGAGGGCGTGCGCTTCGCCGGCAGGCTGGCCGCGCGCGACTGGTCGGCGCGGGTGAGCGTGCCGCGGGGCCGCGACGAGTTCGCGGCGCTGGCCACCGCGCTGAACGACATGGCCGGCGAGATGCAGGGCGCACACGAACGGGAACTGAAGCGTACCGCCGAACTGGAACGGGCCAACCGCGGCTTGCGCGTGCTGTTCCGCTGCAACGAGGCGCTGGTGCGGGCGTCCAGCGAACCGCAATTATTGGACGCCATCTGCCGCCACCTGGTGGAGGAGGGCGGCTATTCCTTCGCCTGGGTGGGGCTGCCGTGCCAGGACGAACTGGGCACGATACGGCCCGCCGCGACAGCCGGCGACGCGGCGCTGCGCGGCAAGCTGCGTTTCCACTGCGGCAGCGACACCGGGCAGCGCGGCCTGGCCGGCAACGCCATCGTGCGCGAACAGCAGGTTCTGGCGCGCGCGCAATACGGCATGCCGGCGGAATTGGGCTACACCTGCGGGCTGGCGCTGCCGCTGCTGCACCGGGGCGAGGCGCTGGGCGCGCTCACCCTGTACTCGAACGACGCCGCCGCCTTCGACGGCGCGGACATCAAGCTGCTGCGCGACCTGGCCGACGACCTGGCCCATGGCGTGGCGGCCATGCGCGACACCGTGCGCCGCCGGCTGGCCGAACAGGCGCAGGACCACCAGTCGCGCCACGACGCCGTGACCTGCCTGCCGAACCGCGCCCTGTTCAATGAACGCCTGCAGCAGGCCACCGTCCACGCCGCGCGCGCGGGGCGCCGGGTCGCGGTGCTGGTGCTGGGGCTGGACCGCTACCGCGAGGTGAGGAACCGGCTGGGGCAGGAGGCAGGCAACGCGCTGCTGAAACACGTGGCCGGCGCCATGCAATCGACCCTGCGCGGCTGCGACACCGTGGCGCGGCTGCAGGGCGACGAATTCGCCGTGGTGGTGAGCGGCCTGGCGGCGACCGAGGACGCCATGGTGGTGGCGGCCAAGCTGCTGGCGGCGGCGCAAAAGCCGCTGGTGGTGGCCGAAGGGGTGGTGTCCACCACGGCCAGCGTCGGCATCAGCGTGCACATGTGCGACGGCGCGGACCCCGCCAGCCTGCTGTGCTGCGCCAACGCCGCCATGGTGAGCGCGCAGGCGATGGGCGGCAACCGCATGCGCTACTACGCGCCGGAAATGAACGAGCGGGCCTCGCAACTGCTCGCGCTGGAGGCCGACCTGAGGCGCGGCATCGAGAACCGGGAAATGTGCGTCTATTACCAGCCGCGCGCGGTGCTGGCGACAGGGGAGATCGCGTCGGCCGAGGCGCTGCTGCGCTGGCGGCATCCGGTGCGCGGCATGATGGCGCCGGCGGAGTTCCTTCCACTGGCGGAAAGCTCCGGCCTGATCGTGCCGCTGGGCGTGTGGGTGCTGCGCGAGGTGTGCCGCCAGCAGCGCGCCTGGATCGACGCCGGGCGCGCGCCGGCGGTGGTGGCCGTCAAGCTGTCGCCGCGGCAGTTCCGTGAAGAGGGGCTGGCGACGGAGATCCGCCAGGCGCTCAGCGACTACCGCCTCGAGCCGGGCCGCATCGAGCTTGAAATCACGGAGGCCACCGTAATGGACAAGCTGGACGACGCGATCGCCAGGCTGCGCGCGCTGCAGGACATCGGCGTCAGGCTGTCGCTGGACGACTTCGGCGTCGGCCATTCCTCGCTCAGCCGCCTGCGCGACCTGCCGGTGGACAGCCTGAAGCTAGACCAGTCCTTCGTGCGCAACCTGACCACCGACCCGGCCGACGCGGCGATCTGCCAGTCCATCATCGACATGGCGCACCATCTGCACTTGACCGTGATCGCCGAGGGCGTGGAAACGCAGGCGGACGCCGAGCACCTGCGCCGCGCCGGGTGCGACGAGATGCAGGGCCATTACCTGGCCCATCCGCAGCCGGCCAAGGAGTTCGCGCGCATGCTGGACCGGAGGGGGGCGCCGGCCGTCCTGTGTTCCTAGGCGGAGTTTTGCACTACAATGCTGCTCCTCTATGAACAGCACCCCACCACCACGCGTCGCCGTCATCGGCGGCGGCCCGGCCGGGCTGATGGCCGCGCAGACGCTGGCCACGGCCGGCCTGGGCGTCGACGTCTATGACGCCATGCCCTCGGTCGGCCGCAAGTTCCTGCTGGCCGGACGGGGCGGCATGAACATCACCCACGCCGAAGCCTACGATATTTTCGTGACGCGTTACGGAAAAAGAGCCGCCGAGCTGCGGCCGATGCTGGACGCCTTCGGCCCGGGGCAGGTGCGCGACTGGGTGCATGGCCTGGGCATCGCCACCTTCGTCGGCACCTCCGGCCGCGTGTTCCCGACCGAGATGAAGGCCGCCCCGCTGTTGCGGGCCTGGCTGCACGGGCTGCGCGAGCGCGGCGTGCATTTCCACCAGCGCCACCGCTGGCTGGGCTGGCGCGAGGACGGCGCGCTGCTGCTGGACACGCCGGACGGCGCGCGCGCCGTGGCGGCCGACGCCACCGTGCTGGCCCTGGGCGGCGCGAGTTGGGCGCGGCTGGGGTCGGACGGCGCCTGGGCGCCCCTGCTGGGCGGCCTGGGTGTCGATGTGGCGCCGCTGGTGCCCGCCAATTGCGGCTTCGACGTCGACTGGAGCGCGCATTTCAGCGGCCGGCACGCGGGCGAGCCCCTGACCACGGTCGCCGTCATCGCCACCGGCGCGGACGGGCTGCCGCTGCGCAAGCAGGGCCAGTTCGTGGTGACCGCGACCGGCGTCGAGGGCAGCTTGATCTACGCGCTGTCCGCCGCGCTGCGCGACCAGATCGCGCAGCGCGGCGATACGCTGATTCATCTGGATCTGCTGCCGGACCTGAGTGCCGAACGCGTGGAGGGCGAGGTGGCCAAGCCGCGCGGCTCGCGCTCCATGTCCAGCCACTTGCAAAGCCGGCTGGGGATCAAGGGGGTGAAGGCGGGGCTGCTGCGCGAATGCGCCAGCGCCGAGGAATTCGCCGATCCGGCGCGGCTGGCGCGGTTGCTGAAGGCCTTGCCGGTGCGCCTGCGCGCGCCGCGCCCCATCGATGAAGCCATCAGCAGCGGCGGCGGGGTGCGCTTCGAGGCGCTGGAGGGCACGATGCTGAGGGCGAAGCCGGGCGTGTTCGTGGCCGGCGAGATGCTGGATTGGGAAGCGCCGACCGGCGGCTACCTGCTCACCGCCTGCCTGGCCAGCGGCGTCGCCGCCGGGCGGGACGCGCTGCGCTGGCTGCGGGGGACGTAGGGCGGAGCGGCTCGAAGAGCTATTCCGCCGGATGCGTGCCGGCCCGCGCGCGTTACGGACGCCGCGGAGTCAATTCGGCGGCGGCGCCGGCCGCGTGTCGCCCGCGTCGGGCGGACGGCGGTTGTCTTCCGGCAGGGCGGCTTCCGCCAGCGGCAAGGCGGCCGGGCCGTGCAGCACGGTGCCGTCCGTGGCGAAGCGCGAGGCGTGGCAGGGGCAATCCCACGAGCACTCGGCCGAATTCCAGTGCACCACGCAGCCCAGGTGCGTGCACTTCGCCGACACCGCGTGCAAGCCGCCCTGTTCATCGCGATACACCGCCAGCTTGTGGAGGCCGTCGCGCACGATGGCGCCCTGGCCGGCCGGGATCTCGCGCACCGAATCGAGTTCGCCGGCGGTCATCCATTCGCCGTACTGCGCGATCGTGTTGGCCTGCTCCATGACGAAGTCCGAAATGCCGTGTTTCACCTTGCGCGCCGGGTCGTAGATGGCCTGCCACGGGTTGGCGCGCCCCATGATGAGGTCGGTGACCAGCATGGCGCCTATCGTGCAGTGCGTCATGCCATTGCCCGAATCGCCGGTGATGATGTAGACGTTGCTGGCGTCCATGGGATTGCGCCCCAGGTAGGCCGGCCCGTCGGCCGGCTCCATCACCTCGCCGGACCAGCGGTACTCCACCGCCTGCGCCATGGGGAAGCGTTCCCGCGCCCACCGTTCGATCCGCTCGTAGCGGTGTTCCGGATGCTTGTCCTGGCCGACCTTGTGGTCGGCGCCGCCCACCACCAGGATTTCATGGTCGGCCGCCGCGCCGGCGGAGGCCAGGCGCACATAGTAATAGGGATCGCCCGTGTCCCACAGCAGCATGCGCGGCACGCTGCCCTTGGGAACGCGCAGGCCGATCGCATAGCTGCGGTAGCCGCTCTGCTTGGTGTGCATGACCACGCGGTCGTTGAACGGCGTGTTGGTGGCCACCACCACGGCCTGGGCGCGGATGTGGCCGCCCTCGGTGGTGACGACCTGCTCGTCCTCGTTGCCCTCGATGCCGACCGCGCGCGTGCCGCCATGGATCTCGCCGCCGTTGCGGACGAAGGCGTGCGCCAGCCCGGTCAGGTATTTGAGTGGATGGAACTGGGCCTGCCCCCCGTAGCGCACGCACGGGCCGGTGTCGAAGCTCAGTCCCGGCACCCGCTGCAAGCGTTCGGCGTCGACGCCGGCGCGGCGCGCGGCCTCGTATTCCCGGTCCACGTGCTGGGGCGCCGCGCCGGGCAGGGTGCACAGATAGCCGTCCAGCCGCTGGAATTCGCAGTCGATCTGCTCGTGCCGGATGATGGTCTCGACCATGTCGATGGCGCGGGCGAAGCTGTCGGCGATCAGCCTGGCGCCGTCGGCGCCGAAGGATTTCTCGGTCCCGGCATACCATTCGTCGGGAGGGAACAGGTGCGCGGTGGTGCGGCCCGTTTCGCCGGCGCCGACGCCGAGCGCGTCGATCAGCACGACCTTGCGGCCTTCCCGCGATAAGAGATAGGCGGTGGTCAGGCCGGCGATGCCGGCGCCGATCACGCACACGCCGGTTTCCACGCCGCCCGCCAGCGGGGCGTAGCTGGGAACGGTACTGGTGGCCATCCAGATCGATGTGGAGGCGCCATTGCTTGCATTGGACATGATTTTTCCTTTCCACGACGAGTGTCGAAGGGGGGAAACCAGTCTAGTACAGACCCCCGAAAAGATAAAATCCGTGCCGGGCGGCAAAGCGCGCCGCCACCGAACATGGTCCCGGCTCGCCTAATGGTTCCAGCTCACCTCGCCGGAGCCGGTGCGGCTGACGTTGCGGTTGTCCGGGTTGCCGTACACGCGGATGTCGCCGCTGCCGCGCAACGTCAGCTCCGCCGAGTGGCGCGCGAAGACGTTGGTGCTGCCCGAACCCTTCAGGTTCACCGTCACCCGGTCCGACGCCATGTGCTGCGCGTCCAGGTCGCCCGAGCCGTTCACGTCCGCGTTCAGCGTCTTGCAGCTGCCGCTGGTCTTGATCTGGCCCGAGCCCACCATTTCCAGCGCCACGTCCTCGCTGTTGCCGGTGTTCAGGTTCAATTCGCCGCTGCCGTGCACGCCGGCGGCCACCTGCTTGAAGCGGCCGTTGAAGTTCACATTGCCCGATCCATACAGCTGCACGTTCAGTTTCTCGCCGCTGAAGCCGTTGACGGTGCTGTCGCCGGTGCCGTGCACCTCCAGCTCGGCCAGCGAGGGCAGCACCAGTTCCACCTGCAGGGGGCGGCGGTGGTGGAACAGCATGCCCTTGGTGCCGATGTGCAGGGTCTTGCCGTCCTGCGCGGTTTCCACGTTGCCCAGCAGGCGTTGCTCGCCGCGCACTTTCAGGTAGGGCTTGTCGCCCTGGCGCAGCACCAGGTCGATGGGGCCGCTCAGCTCGACCGAGGTGATGCCGTTGCCGATCTGGCGCACCTCGCTGCCCGGCGCGCGGCCGGCGGCGCTGCTCGGATTGGTCTGGCCGTGCGTCCTCAGCATGCTGTAGGACACCGCGATCAGGACGAAGGCCAGCAGCAGGAGGCTGATGCCGACTTTGATGAGGGAACGCATGTCGATCTCCCGGCCGCCTCAGCGGCCTTGCAGCAGTGAAAAGTTCATCTGGATGTAGCGCTTGATGCCGATCACCGTGTATTTGGTGATGACCAGGCTGAGCAGGCAGAGGAGGATGCCCACCAGCACCAGGCCCATGCCGGCCGCCGCCTGCACCACGCGCGATTCGCTGTCCAGGTCGGTCGAGATGTGCACGCCGGAGGCGGCCATCTGTTCCGCGCGCTCGATGATCTTGCCGGGCTTGCTGGTGTCGTCGTCGTCGCCGTCGTCGGCGTCCGGATGGCTGCCGGGCACCGGTTCCTGGAACACCTCGATGCCGGTGTGGCCGATCGACACCTTGGTCTGGGTGTGGCGCTGGCCCTCCTCGTCATGCTCGAAGTGCAGGAATTCGCGGAACGGGCCGTCCAGCACCAGTTCGTTGGTGCCCGACAGGCCGCTGGCGGTGATGGCGATGCCGCCGATGTAGAAGGCGAAGGCGCAGGCGTAGACCGCCATCAGCAGGCAGCCGTACACCATCGCCGGCACCACCATGAACAGGTTGAAGACGGCCAGGCCCAGGAAGGAGACGGTGGCGCGGGCCAGGTTGACCGGGGTTTTCTTTTGCTCGAAGGCGTTCAGGTGGACATTGGCGCGCAGCGTCATCGCGATCTTGCGCGGCTCGCCCAGCTCGGCGGAGATTTCCTCTTCGCCGCGGCCGGCCATGGCGCCGTCGATGAAGCGCTGCTCGTAATAGGCCAGGGTCTTGGCGACCGTTTCCGGCGGTAGTCCCGCCAGGGCCTTGCGCAGCGTGTCCAGATATGCCTGCTTGTTCATTGCCGGAACTCCTGCCTCTCAATTAAAAAGGCGCGTGTTGCATCGTGGGCATGGCGGCCATGTGCTCGCTTTGCACGATCGCCAGCGTGGCGAGGGCCACCAGGGCCAGTACCGCCAGGGTTTTCAGTGTCAGTGTCAGGCTCATCGCTCGCTCCATTGTTGTCCATTGCCGATGATGCGACTGTACGCAAACCGGCCCGCGCGGGCCAGCGGGGTGCGACAGGATGCAGGATGGGCGGGATGGACGACAGCATGGGCGGATAGCCGGGGCGCTTCATCGTTGCTTTGGTTTGCCCTGGAGCAACTCCGACGCGGCGGCGACGCCGCTGCGGACGGCGCCCTCCAGGGTGGCGGGATAGTCGCCGGCGGTGTAGTCGCCCGCCAGCAGCAGGCCGGGCAGGCCGGTGGCGTTGGCGGGGCGCCGCAGACCGGGGGCGCAGGCGTAGGTGGCGCGTTTTTCGGTGATGACGCGGCTCCAGTTGGGCTGCGCCAGTTCGGGCCGGCGCAGCACGGACGCCAGCTGGGCGGCCAGGGCGGCGGCCAGTTCGGCTTGGCCGAGTTGCGCCGCCGCGCCGGAGGCGCTGATGACCACCGCCAGCAGGCCGGCCTGGTTGGCATCCAGCTGGCCGCGGTCGAACACGAACTGGCCCCAATGGCCCTGCGCCGGGTCGTCCAGCAGGGCGAAGAAGGGCAGGTCGAGCCGGACGGCGGTGCCGTATTGCAGGTAGCAGGTGGTGATGGCCTCGGGCGCGTAGCCGTCCAGCAGCTCCGCCAGCCCGGTCAAGTGGGGGGCGGCGTTGCGCAGCAGGGCGGCGCTGGCGTGGGCGCCGGCGGCCAGGACGACGGCGTCGAACGTCTCGTGCCAGCCATCGCCGAGCGCGGCGCCGGTGGCGTCCACCCGCCAGCGGCCATCCGGCAGCGGCGCGATCGACGCCGCCTTGGCGCCGGTATGGACCTTGCCTCCATGGCTGACGACGTAGGCGGCGGCCGCGTCGGGGAACAGCGCGCTCAGGTCGGCGCGCGGGATCAGCATGTCGGACGCGGCGCGGCTGGCGCCCAGGCTGTCGCGCAGCACGTTCAGGAACACCTGCGCGGACGCGCGCTCGGGCGGGGTGTTCAGCGCCGCCAGACACAGCGGACGCCACATCAGCTGGATCAGGCGCGGGGTCTGGTCGAAGCGCAGCAGCAGTTCGCTGACGCTGCAATCGTCGTGCAGCGTCCAGTCCATCCAGCGCGCCGTGGTGGAGAAGCGGGCCAGGGACATCTTGTCGTCGCGGCCCAGGCCCTTGGCGCGCAGCAGGGCGCCCAGCAGGTGCAGCGGCGCCGGCAGGCGCGGGGCGATGAAATCCATGCCGCCGGAACCGGGCGCGTAGCGCATTTGCAGCGGGACGGTGAGCAGGGCGGACCGCAAGTCCACGCCGGCCAGCTTCATCAGCCGCAGCGATTCGGCGTAGGCGCCCAGCATGATGTGCTGGCCGTTGTCCAGCGCGCGGCCGTCGACCTCGACACGGCGCGCGCGGCCGCCCAGGGCGCGGGCCGATTCGAACAGCGTGACCTCGCGGCCGCCGCGCGCCAGTTCGACGGCTGCGGCGCAGCCGGCCCAGCCTGAGCCGATGATGGCGATTTTCATCGCAAGGACGCGCCGCTGGCCAGGGGACAGGCACACCGCGCCACACACCTCGGCGCAGGCACGGGACGGTGGTCGCGTGTCTGTCCCCGGTTTAGGCAGCGTGGATCAGCCACGGATATAGGTCTTCCACGCCAGCCACAGCTTGCGGATCGGCGTCAGCGAGATGCGCTGGTTCAGCACGTGGTAGCCGTCCGCCTCGATCTCGGTCAGCAGGGTGCGGTAGATCGCGGCCATCATCAGGCCGGGACGCTGGGCGCGGCGGTCTTCCTTCGGCAGCAGCGCGAACGCCTCGTCGTAGGCTTGGTGCGCGCGGGCGATCTGGAACTTCATCAGGTTCTCGAAGCTCTCGCTGTGGCGCGCGTTCAGCAGGTCGGCCGCCGTCACGTTGAACTGCTGCAGCTCGTTGATCGGCAGGTAGATGCGGCCCTTGCGCGCGTCCTCGCCCACGTCGCGGATGATGTTGGTGAGCTGGAAGGCGTGGCCCAGCTTCTCCGCGTATTGCAGCGTCTCCGGCCGCGTCACCCCGAAGATGCTGGCCGACAGGATGCCGACCACGCTGGCCACGTGCCAGCAATAGCGCGTCATCGCCGGGTAGTCCAGGTAGCGGGTCTGGTTCAAGTCCATCTCCATGCCGTCGATGATGGCCTGCATATGTTCCTGTTTCAGCGCGTACGTGGCCAGGTGCGGCTGCAGCGCCTGCGTGACGGGGTGGCTTTGCTTGCCCTCGTACATGCCGGCGATCTCCTTGCGCCACCAAGCCAGCTTCACGCGCGCCACCTGCTCGTCGGTGCATTCGTCCACCGTGTCGTCCACCTCGCGGCAGAAGGCGTACAAGGCCATGATGGCGCGGCGCCGTTCCACGGGCAGGAACAGGAAGCTGTAATAGAAACTGGACCCGCTGGCGGCGGCTTTCTGCTGGCAGTATTCGTCGGGAGACATAGTCAAAAAAGCAAGGGGAGGGCGATCGAAGGCGCTATTCTAAGGGATGGGCCGAGGCTGGGGGCGGATTTCACGCATCCACAGCCCGCGCCAGACCACCTTCAGCCAGTCGCGCTTGGTCAACTGGGGCCGGCGCCGGAACACGTCGTACTCCACTTCCTCGATCGCCTCCAGGATGCGCAGGCCGCCCTGCACCACCATGCGCAGCTCCAGGCCGATGCGTCCGCGCAGGCGCAGCGCCAGCGGCGCGCCGCTCAGCATCAGCGCGCGGGCGCGCGCCACCTCGAAGCGCATCAGGGCGCGCCACTTGGCGCTGCCGTCCAGCCGGTCCAGCGCGGCGGGCGACACGCCGAAGCGCGCCAGGTCCTCCATCGGCAGGTAGATGCGCTCCTTGTGCAGGTCGATCGCCACGTCCTGCAGGAAGTTGATGATCTGCAGCGCGGAGCAGATCGCGTCCGAGTCGCGCACGTTGTCCTCGTCGGCCTGGCCGTACAGCGACAGCATCAGCAGCCCGACCGGGTTGGCCGAGCGCGCGCAGTAGTCCAGCAGCAGCGGGTAGGTGGCGTAGCGCGTCACCACCACGTCCTGCTTGAAGGCCGACAGCAGGTCGTGGAAGGGCTTCATCGGCAAGCCGTACTCGCGGATGACCTGGGCCAGCCGCTCGAACATGGGCGCCAGGCCGGCTTCCCCGCGCGCGATGGCGCCCAACGCGTCCTCGTAGGCGGCGAGGGCGGCCAAGCGCTGATCGGGCGTGGCGTCGCCCTCGTCGGCCAGGTCGTCGGCGCCGCGGGCGAAGGCGTAAATCGCCTCCACCGCCGGCACCAGGCGGCGCGGCAGCAGGACGGAGGCGACGGGGAAGTTCTCGTAATGGTCTACAGGCATGGGATCTTGAGGGTACGCTCAAATTAAATGACGCGAAAGTCATTTTCAAACGGGTTGGCGCGGTTTATAATTTTTAATTAACGGAAAGTCATTAGTTTCCGATCGGCATAATAGTGGCATTATGTATTGGCCGCAATCCTGGCCGCAATCGCGTCGGCCCGCATAGTAAAGGAAAACACCGTGTCTCCCTCGAAAAATCCGCGCCCGCGCCTGCTTTTCACCCTGCTTTCCGTCGCCCTGCTGGCTAGCGGCTGCCGCGAACAAGCCCCCAAGACCGAGGACATCCGCCCCGTGCGCGCCATTGTGCTGCAAGGAAGCGACATCGACGTGAATTCCGAGTTCTCCGGCGAGGTGAGGGCGCGGGTGGAGTCGCGGCTCGGCTTCCGCATCGGCGGCAAGATCGTGGCGCGCAAGGTGGATCCGGGCGCCGTGGTGAAGAAGGGACAGGTGCTGATGCAGCTCGACCCGCAGGACGCGAAGCTGTCGCAGGCGCAGGCGCTGGCGGCGCTGCGGGCCGCCGAGACCGCCCGCGACTTCGCGCGCGGCGAGCTGAAGCGCTACCAGGACTTGAAGACGCAGAATTTCGTCAGCCAGACCGTGCTCGACGGCAAGGAATCCGCCTACAAATCCGCCCAGGCCCAGGTCGACGCGGCGATGGCGGGCTATCGCGGCCAGTCCAACCAGGCCGGCTACGCGACGCTGGTGGCCGACGTGGACGGCGTGGTGACCGGCGTGGACGCCGAGGTGGGCCAGGTGGTGGCGCCCGGCACGCCGGTGGTGCGCGTGGCCAAGACCGGCGAGAAGGAGGTCGTGATCGGCCTGCCCGAGAACAAGGTGGACCTGCTGCGCGGCGTGGCCGACGTGCAGGTGCGGCTGTGGGCCAATCCGCAGCACTGGGTGCCCGGCAAGATCCGCGAGGTGTCGCCGGCGGCCGATCCGGCCACCCGCACCTACACCGCCAAGGTTTCCATCCCGGACAGCATGGAGGAGGCCCGCCTGGGCATGACGGCGATGGTGCGCTTCGCGTCCAAGACGCCGGTGCCGATGATCAAGGTGCCGATGACGGCCTTGCTGTACGAGCGCAACGCCACCAACGTGTGGGTGGTGGAAAACGGCGCCGTGAAACTGGTGCCGGTGGTGCCGGGCGCGATGGCGGGCAATGAGCTGGTGCTGAAAAGCGGCGTGAAGCCCGGCCAGACCATCGTGACGGCCGGCGTCAACCTGCTGAAACCGGGGCAGAAAGTGACCATCCTGGGCGCCGAGGCGCCCAGCGCGCCCGCCGCGCCGGCGTCGGCGTCCTCGGCGGCCGCGGGAGCGGCCAAATGAAGGACGGCTTCAACCTCTCGCGCTGGGCGCTGGAACACATACCGCTGACGCGCTACCTGATGGCCGTGCTGCTGATAGGCGGCATGCTGGCCTATTCCAACCTGGGCCAGGACGAGGATCCCCCGTTCACCTTCCGCGCCATGGTGGTGCGCGTGATCTGGCCGGGCGCCACGGCGCTGCAGATGGCCGAGCAGATCACCGACAAGCTGGAGAAAAAGCTCCAGGAAACGCCCAACATCGACGAGATCACCAGCTATTCCAAGCCGGGCGAAACGCTGATCATCGTCGCGCTGCGCGAATCGGCGTCCTCGCAGGACACGGCCGCCTCCTGGTACCAGGTGCGCAAGAAGCTGGGCGACATACGCGGCACGCTGCCGCAGGGCGTGATCGGTCCCTTCTTCAATGACGAATTCGGCGACACCTTCGGCTCCATCTTCGCGCTGTCGGCGGACGGCTTCAACTACGCCGAAATGAAGGACTACGCCGACTTCGTGCGCCAGCAACTGCTGAGCGTGCCGCTGGTGGCCAAGGTGGACCTGCTCGGCGTGCAGGACGAGAAGATCAACATCGAGTTCTCGCACAAGAAGTTCGCGCAGCTGGGCATTCCCATGGAGGCGGTGATCAACCAGATCGCCACGCAGAACAACATCGAGTCCACCGGCGTGCTGGTGACGCCGACCGACAACATGCAGGTGCGCGTGACCGGCGCGCTGAAAACGGTGGAGGACCTGGAGCAGCTGGAGCTGCGGGCCAACGGCACCACCTTCCGCCTGGGCGACTTCGCCACCATCAAGCGCATCTACCAGGACCCGCCGGGCGACAAGATGCGCTTCAACGGCAAGGAGGTCATCGGCCTGGCCGTGTCGATGGAAAAGGGCGGCAACATCATCAAGATGGGCGCCGCGATGGAGAAGACGGTTGCCGAGCTGAAGGCCAAGCTGCCGGTCGGCATCGAGCTGCAGCGCGTGGCCAACCAGCCGTCGGCCGTGACGGCCTCGGTCGGGGAATTCGTCAACACGCTGATCGAGGCGGTGCTGATCGTGCTGGCGGTGAGCTTCCTGGCGCTGGGCCTGCACAGCAAGCCCAAACTGCGCCTGGACGCGCGCCCCGGCCTGGTGGTGGCGCTGACCATCCCGCTGGTGCTGGCGGTGACCTTCCTGTTCATGCTGGTCCTGAACATCGACCTGCACAAGATCTCGCTGGGCGCGCTGATCATCGCCCTCGGCCTGCTGGTGGACGACGCCATCATCGCGGTCGAAATGATGGTGCGGAAGATGGAGGAGGGCTTTTCGCGCTTCGACGCGGCCACCTTCGCCTACACCTCCACCGCGCTGCCCATGCTGACGGGCACCCTGATCACCGTGGCCGGCTTCCTGCCGATCGGCATGGCCAAGTCGGCGGCCGGCGAATACACCTTCTCGCTGTTCTCCGTGAACGCGCTGGCGCTGGTGATCTCGTGGTTCGTGGCGGTGATCTTCACGCCCTACATCGGCTACCTGCTGCTGAAGGTGCAGCCGCACGCCGACGGCGCGCACGAGGAGCTGTTCGACACGCCCGGCTACCGCAAATTCCGCCGGCTGGTCAACTGGTGCGTGAGCTGGCGCAAGACCACCATCGCCGCCACGCTGGCGGTGTTCTTCGTGGGCGTGTACGGCTTCAACTTCATCGAGAAGCAGTTCTTCCCGGATTCCAGCCGGCCCGAATTGATGGTGGAGATGTGGCTGCCGGAGGGCTCGTCCTTCGCCGCCACCGAGGCGCAGGCCAAGAAGTTCGAAGCCTTCATCAGCCGCCAGGAGGGTGTGGCCAGCTATACCAGCTATGTCGGAACCGGCAGTCCGCGCTTCTACCTGCCGCTGGACCAGATCCTGCCGCAGACCAACGTGACGCAGATCGTGGTGCTGCCCAAGGACTTGAAGACGCGCGAGATCCTGCGCCAGAAGATCATCGACGTGTTCAAGAAGGACTTCCCCGAGGTGCGCGGCCGCGTCAAGCTGCTGCCGAACGGGCCGCCGGTGCCGTATCCGGTGCAGTTCCGCGTGACCGGCTTCGAGGTGGAGAAGGTGCGCGCCATCGCCGACGACGTGAAAGACATCATGCGCGCCAATCCGAACACGCTGGGCGTGAACGACAACTGGAACGAGTCCGTCAAGGTGCTGCGCCTGGACCTGGACCAGGACAAGATGCGCGCGCTGGGCATCACCAACCAGACCGTGATGCGCGCCGCGCAGACCATGCTGAGCGGCGTGACCATCGGCCAGTTCCGGGAGAACAACAAGCTGATCGACATCCAGGTGCGCCAGCCGCAGGACGAGCGGCGCACCATCTCTGAGCTGTACAACAGCACCCTGCCCACGGCCAGCGGCAAGGCCGTCACCATCGAGCAGATCGCGCGCGTGCACTTCGTGTGGGAGCCGGGCGTGGTGTGGCGCGAGGGCCGCGAATGGGCCATCACGGTGCAGTCGGACGTGGTGGACGGCGTGCAGGGGCCGACCGTGTCCAGCCAGATCGATCCCAAGCTCGAGGCGCTGCGCAAGAACCTGCCGGCCGGCTACCGCATCTCGGTGAAGGGCGCGGCCTCCGACAGCAGCGAGGCCGAGGCCTCGATCGCGGCCAACCTGCCGCTGGCCATCTTCATCATCTTCACGCTGCTGATGCTGCAGCTGCACAGTTTCTCGCGCGCGCTGCTGGTGTTCCTGACCGGGCCGCTGGGCGTGGCCGGCGCCGCGTTCGCGCTGCTGGCGCTGGGCCGGCCGCTGGGCTTCGTCGCCAACCTGGGCATCATCGCGCTGTTCGGCATGATCATCCGCAACTCGGTGATCCTGGTCGACCAGATCGAACAGGACATCAAGGGCGGGGCGGAGCCGTGGGACGCCATCGTGGAATCGGCGGTGCGGCGCTGCCGTCCCATCATCCTGACTGCGGCCGCCGCCGCGCTGGCGATGATCCCCTTGTCGCGCTCCGTGTTCTGGGGGCCGATGGCGGTGGCCATCATGGGCGGCCTGATACTGGCGACGGCGCTGACATTGCTGTTCCTGCCGGCCTTGTACGCGGCCTGGTTCAGGGTGAAAAAGCCGGTTCGCGCCACCGCGCTAGCCGAATAATCAAAGGGTTGCGACGAGTTTCACAACTAAGTTGTGGTTAAGTCAAAAAACCCTTCCTTACTCTGAAAAAAACAGTAAAATACCGCGTTGAAGTTGAAAGCCCCCGCCGAGGCGGGGAAGGGCGACCCGTTTTCACTTAATGGTCGCCCTTTGCTTTTGTACAAATACGCCGCGAGGATGGCGAAATTGGTAGACGCACCAGGTTTAGGTCCTGACGCCAGCAATGGTGTGGGGGTTCGAGTCCCCCTCCTCGCACCACAGTATTCTTTATATTTTTTGGACGATTTTTACATGGCAACTGCAGTCGAAACCCTGGGCAAACTTGAACGTCGTATCACGATCTCCTTCCCGCTGACCGACGTCCGCTCGGAAGTTGAGAAACGCCTGAAAGTGCAAGCCAAGTCGGCTAAGGCACCAGGCTTCCGTCCTGGTAAAGTGCCCCTGAAAATGGTCGCCGCACAATACGGTTATCAGATCGAAACCGAAGTGCTGAACGATAAGGTCGGCCGCGCCTTCAACGACGCCGCCAACGAGAACAACCTGCGCGTGGCGGGCTATCCGAAAATCGAACCAAAGAATGACGCTCCCGAAGGCCAGCTGACCTTCGACGCGACCTTCGAGGTGTATCCAGAAGTCGTCATCGGCGACCTGTCGACGGTGGAAATCGAAACCGTCAAGACCGAGGTGACCGACGCCGAGATCGACAAGACCATCGAAATCCTGCGCAAGCAGCGCGTGCACTTCCACGCCAAGGGCGTGGCCGGCGAGCACGGCGACGGCGGCGAGGCTGTCGCGGCCAACGGCGACAAGGTCACCGTGGACTTCGTCGGCTCGATCGACGGCGTTGAATTCGCCGGCGGCAAGGCCGACGACTTCGTGTTCGTGCTGGGCGAGGGCCGCATGCTGCCCGAGTTCGAAGCCGCCACCGTCGGCCTGAAAGTGGGCGAGTCCAAGACCTTCGACCTGGCCTTCCCCGAGGACTACCATGGCAAGGACGTGGCCGGCAAGACCGCCCAGTTCACCATCACCCTGAAACAGCTGGAATGGGCGCACCTGCCGGAAGTCGACGCCGAATTCGCCAAATCGCTGGGCGTCGCCGACGGCGACCTGGCCAAAATGCGCGAAGACATCAAGGTCAACCTGGAACGCGAAGTCAACGGCCGCGTGAAAGCGCGCAACAAGGAAGCCGTGATGGACGCGCTGGTGAAAACCGCGACCCTGGACGTGCCGCAAGCCCTGATCGCCCAGGACACCGAGCGCCTGGCCGAGATGACCCGCCAGGACATGGCGCAGCGCGGCATGAACGTCAAGGACGTGCCGTTCCCGCCGGAACTGTTCGCCGACAAGGCCGAGCGCCGCGTGCGCCTGGGCCTGATCCTGTCGCAACTGGTCAACGAAAACAAACTGCAAGCGCTGCCGGAGCAGGTCAAGGCGCAAGTGGAAGACTTCGCGCAATCGTACGAAGATCCACGCGAAGTGCTGAAGTACTACTACAGCGATCGCCGCCGCCTGGCCGAGGTCGAAGCCCTTGTATTGGAAGAAAACGTCGTTAACTTCGTTCTGGGCCTGTCGAAAACCACGTCCAAGGCAGTCGCCTTCGACGAGTTGATGGGAAGCAACGCGCAAGCGTAATCCAGCGCGCACCCCTCGGGGTGCGTTCTGCTTCACAAGGAAAACATTGCATGATGAACCGTAATCCGGCTCTCGACACTGAAATGCTCGGCCTGGTGCCGATGGTGATTGAACAAAGCGGCCGCGGCGAGCGCTCGTACGACATCTACTCGCGCCTGCTGAAGGAGCGCGTGATCTTCATGGTGGGTCCGGTCAACGACCAGATGGCCAACCTGATCGTCGCCCAGCTGCTGTTCCTGGAGAGCGAAAATCCGGACAAGGACATTTCGCTCTACATCAACTCCCCTGGCGGTTCGGTGTCCGCCGGCCTGGCGATCTTCGACACGATGCAGTTCATCAAGCCGGACGTCTCCACGCTGTGCACCGGCATGGCCGCCTCGATGGGCGCCTTCCTGCTGGCCGCCGGCGCCAAGGGCAAGCGTTTCTCGCTGCCGAACTCGCGCATCATGATCCACCAGCCGTCCGGCGGCTCCCAGGGCCAGGCGTCCGACATCGAGATCCAGGCCAAGGAAATCCTGTACCTGCGCCACCGCCTGAACAGCATCCTCGCCGAGCGCACCGGCCAGACGATCGAGCAGATCGCCAAGGACACGGACCGCGACCGCTTCCTGTCGGCCGACGAGGCCGCGGAATATGGCCTGATCGACAAAGTGTTGACCAGCCGCGTTTGATGAATTCCTGGCAGCAACGCTAAAAGTACGCCCGGACGCGACAAACGTTCGGGCGTTTCTTTTTCATTTCAGGTAGCATGTGGCTTGTACCGCCTCATCTGCCTCGTAACTACCTATACAAGTCCCATGTCCGAGAAAAAATCCTCCAGCGGCGAAAAATTACTGTACTGCTCGTTTTGCGGCAAGAGCCAGCACGAGGTGAAGAAGCTGATCGCCGGCCCGTCCGTCTTCATCTGCGACGAATGCATCGACTTGTGCAACGACATCATCCGCGACGAGACCTCCAGCATCGAGTCCGTCACCGGCGCCAAGTCCGACCTGCCGACCCCGCATGAAATCAAGGACTTGCTGGACCAGTACGTGATCGGCCAGCAAACCGCCAAGCGCATCCTGTCGGTCGCGGTGTACAACCACTACAAGCGCCTGAAGCACCTGGGCAAGAAGGACGACATCGAGCTGGCCAAGTCCAACATCCTGCTGGTCGGCCCCACCGGCTCCGGCAAGACGCTGCTGGCCCAGACCCTGGCGCGCATGCTGAACGTGCCGTTCGTGATCGCCGACGCCACCACGCTGACCGAAGCCGGCTACGTGGGCGAGGACGTGGAGAACATCATCCAGAAGCTGTTGCAAAGCTGCAACTACGATGTGGAAAAGGCGCAACGCGGCATCGTCTACATCGACGAGATCGACAAGATCTCGCGCAAGTCGGACAACCCGTCCATCACGCGCGACGTGTCGGGCGAGGGCGTGCAGCAGGCGCTGCTGAAGCTGATCGAGGGCACCATGGCCTCGGTGCCGCCGCAGGGCGGGCGCAAGCACCCGAACCAGGACTTCGTGCAGATCGACACCACCAACATCATGTTCATCTGCGGCGGCGCCTTCGACGGCCTGGCCAAGATCATCTCCAACCGCTCGGAGAAGAGCGGCATCGGCTTCTCGGCCATCGTGAAGAGCAAGGAACAGCGCGCCGCGTCCGAGATCCTGATGGAGGCCGAACCGGAGGACTTGATCAAGTTCGGCCTGATCCCGGAACTGGTGGGCCGCCTGCCGGTGGTCGCCACGCTGTCCGAGCTGACCGAGGAGGCGCTGATCCAGATCCTGATCGAGCCGAAGAACGCGCTGGTCAAGCAGTACTCCAAGCTGCTGGACATGGAGGGCGCGGAGCTGGAGATCCGTCCCGCCGCGCTGCACGCCATCGCCAAGAAGGCGCTGGCGCGCAAGACCGGCGCCCGCGGCCTGCGCTCCATCCTGGAGCACGCGCTGCTGGACGTGATGTACGAGCTGCCGAACGAGACCAATGTCAGCAAAGTGGTGATCGATGAAAATACGATCACCAGCGGCGCCAAGCCATTGCTTATTTATCAGGAGCCGGCAAAAGCGTCCGGTGAAAATTAAATAACGACCGCACACATGCGCAAAATTCGTTTTGCATCCATGGGGCAAGGCGGTACAATTTAATCCAATAAGACAAACAGGCTTCATTCGAAAAGCCACTCGCGTCGCCTGCGTCGCCAGTGGCTTTTTTATTTAGTCTGCTTATTAAAGCAGCACGTTTAGAGCACGGCAGCTTCTCTGAAACTTCTCCATTTAGCAATATTAGATTTTTTGGAGAATTATTATTGCCGCCGGTCTTGTGATTTGGCATTTAACCGCCAATTTCAGGTAGACGCTTTCACATAAGGTACGCCATGACAACTTCCAAATTAACTGAGCAAACTCAGCTGCCGTTATTGCCACTCCGGGATGTCGTCGTTTTCCCGCATATGGTGATACCGCTGTTCGTCGGTCGGCCCAAGTCGATCAAAGCGCTGGAAGCGGCTATGGAACAGGGCAAGAGCATCATGCTGGCCGCCCAGAAAGCCGCCGCCAAGGACGAGCCGTCCGCCTCCGATATTTATGAGATCGGCTGCGTGGCCAACATCCTGCAGATGCTGAAACTGCCCGACGGCACCGTCAAGGTGCTGGTCGAGGGCGCCCAGCGCGCGCGCATCAAGAAGATCACCGACGCGCCGACCCACTTCGTGGCCGACCTGACGCCGCTGGACTCCGAGATCGGCGACGATTCGGAGATCGAGGCGATGCGCCGCGCCATCGTCCAGCAGTTCGACCAGTACGTCAAACTGAACAAGAAGATCCCGCCCGAGATCCTGGCTTCGCTGTCGGGCATCGACGACGCCGGCCGCCTGGCCGACACCGTCGCCGCGCACCTGCCGCTCAAGCTCGAGCAGAAACAGGTGATCCTGGAGATCTTCAACGTCGCCAAGCGCCTGGAGCACCTGCTCGGCCAGCTGGAGGGCGAACTGGACATCCTGCAGGTCGAGAAGCGCATCCGCGGCCGCGTCAAGCGCCAGATGGAGAAGTCGCAGCGCGAGTACTACCTGAACGAGCAGGTCAAAGCCATCCAGAAGGAGCTGGGCGAGGGCGAGGACGGCGCCGACCTGGACGAACTGGAAAAGAAAGTGGCCGCCGCCAAGATGCCGAAAGAGGCGCTGGACAAGGCCAACGCCGAGCTCAAGAAGCTCAAGCTGATGTCGCCGATGTCGGCCGAGGCGACCGTGGTGCGCAACTACATCGACACCCTGGTCTCGCTGCCGTGGAAGAAGAAGTCCAAGGTCAACAACGACCTGGCGAACGCCGAGAAGGTGCTCGAGGGCGACCACTACGGCCTGGAGAAGGTCAAGGAACGCATCCTGGAGTACCTCGCGGTGCAACAGCGCGTCGACAAGCTGAAGGCCCCGATCCTGTGCTTCGTGGGTCCTCCTGGCGTGGGTAAAACCTCGCTGGGCCAGTCCATCGCCAAGGCCACCAACCGCAAGTTCGTGCGCATGGCGCTGGGCGGCGTGCGCGACGAGGCCGAGATCCGCGGCCACCGCCGCACCTACATCGGCTCCATGCCGGGCAAGGTGTTGCAGTCGCTGTCCAAGGTCGGCGTGCGCAACCCGCTGTTCCTGCTGGACGAGATCGACAAGATGGGCGCGGACTTCCGCGGCGACCCGTCGTCGGCCCTGCTCGAGGTGCTGGACCCTGAACAGAACCACACGTTCTCGGACCACTACATCGAGGTGGACTTCGACCTGTCGGACGTGATGTTCGTGGCGACCTCGAACTCCTACAACATCCCGCCGGCGCTGCTGGACCGGATGGAGGTGATCCGCCTGTCGGGCTACACCGAGGACGAGAAGACCAACATCTCGACCCGCTACCTGCTGCCGAAACAGGTCAAGAACAACGGCCTGAAGGAAGAGGAGATCTCGGTGTCGGAGGCGGCCATCCGCGACATCATCCGCTACTACACCCGCGAGGCGGGCGTGCGTTCGCTGGAGCGTGAAATCTCCAAGATCTGCCGCAAGGTCGTCAAGATGCTGCTGCTGAAGCGTTCGGACAAGAAGGTCGCCGTGACGCCGAAAAACCTGGACAAGTTCCTGGGCGTGCGCCGCTACGACTTCGGCGTGGCCGAGAAGGAAAACCAGGTGGGCCAGGTGGTCGGCCTGGCGTGGACCGAGGTGGGCGGCGATCTGCTGACCATCGAGGCCGTGACCATGCCGGGCAAGGGCGGCGTGATCCGCACCGGCACCCTGGGCGACGTGATGAAGGAGTCGATCGAGGCGGCCCGCACCGTGGTGCGCAGCCGTTCCGCGCGGCTCGGCATCAAGGCCGAGGTGTTCGAGAAGAGCGACATCCACATCCACGTGCCGGAGGGCGCCACGCCGAAGGACGGTCCGTCCGCCGGCATCGCGATGACGACGGCGCTGGTGTCGATCTTCACCGGCATCCCGGTGCGCGCCGACGTGGCGATGACGGGCGAGATCACGCTGCGCGGCGAGGTGCTGCCGATCGGCGGGCTGAAGGAGAAGCTGCTGGCGGCGCATCGCGGCGGCATCAAGACGGTCCTGATCCCCGAGCAGAACGTCAAGGACCTGGCCGAGATTCCTGACAACGTCAAGAACAAGCTGGAGATCGTGCCGGTGCGCTGGATCGACAAGGTGCTGGAAATCGCGCTCGAGCGCCAGCCCGAGCCGGTGGTCGAGACGCCGCCGGTGGAGGCGGTCGCCGCCGCCGCCGCCAAGGTCGACGGCCAGGGCGAAGTGGTCAAGCACTAAGCCGCCGCCGGGCGTTTATTGCCTGGCCGGCCACAAACAGGCGCCTTTATGGCGCCTGTTTGCATTTTTAGCCCGATTTTCGCTAGTGTTTCCCTTGACACAAGGTTGACCCCGCTTGTTTAATACGGCCTGAGATTTTTCTCTGCCCTTGGAGGATGGCGCCAGCGCTGCCCGAAAACGGTATAAACGATATAAACCTTTGTGACGGGGACTTTTGTGAACAAGACTGAACTGATCGACCATATCGCTACTTCCGCTGACATTTCGAAAGCGGCGGCCGCGCGCGCGCTGGACGCGGTGATCGATGGCGTAACCACCACCCTGGCCAAGAACGACAGCGTCACCCTGGTCGGCTTTGGCACCTTCTCGGTGAGCGAACGCGCCGCCCGCACCGGCCGCAACCCGCGCACCAAAGAGGAAATCGTCATCGACGCGGCCAAGGTCCCCAAATTTAAAGCTGGCAAAGCTTTGAAGGATGCTGTAAACTAACGGACTTCGGTGAGTCGACACGGCTCACCAGGCAGTTGGACTGGGCGCTTAGCTCAGTTGGTAGAGCGGATGCCTTACAAGCATTAGGTCGGGAGTTCGACCCTCTCAGCGCCCACCAGTTCACTGCCGGCTATGCCTTGAGTATGCTGGAGCGGTAGTTCAGTTGGTTAGAATACCGGCCTGTCACGCCGGGGGTCGCGGGTTCGAGCCCCGTCCGCTCCGCCAAGAACAAGATGAAACCGCAGCCGCAAGGTTGCGGGGGTTTTTCTTTAGCCGTGACGTTTTGTCATTCTTGCCGTTTTGCCTTGCCCTGGCCGGGCGGCGCACGGTAGAATCGCGTGCGAGGCGAACGCAGGTTCGCCTTTTTTTGTAGAGCTCCAGATCCACTCATCAGAATTGGCGGACCATGTTTGAATTTATACGCACGCATCAAAAGTTGATGCAGATTTTACTGGCGATCCTGATCGTGCCGTCGTTTGTCCTGGTCGGCGTCAGCGGATACCAGAATTCCGGCGACGGGGCGAACACCGTCGCCACCATCGACGGCCAGCCCGTGACCCGCCAGGAATGGGAAGCCGCGCAGCGCACCCAGCTCGACAACTTCCGCCAGCGCATGGGCGAGCAGTTCGACCAGAAGCTGTTCGACACGCCCGAGTTCAAGCAAAACGTGCTCGAGTCGCTGATCGCCGAGCGCGCTGTGGGCGCCGAGGTCGCGCGCAGCCACCTGACCGTCGGCGACGCCAAGCTGCAGGAGATCCTGCTGGACGGCATCAAGGACATCCCCGGCATGATCAAGCCCGACGGCAAGGTCGACATCGAGCGCTACCGCTCGCTGCTGGCCGCGCAAGGCATGACGCCGGAAGGCTACCAGGCCCGCCTGCGCCGCGACATGGCGCTGCAGCAGGTCAGCGGCGCCGTACAGCTGACCGGCTTCGCGCCGCGCTCCGTGGCCGCCAAGCTGTCCGACTTCGGCGCGCAGGAGCGCGAAGTGCAGGAACTGCTGCTGCCGGCGGCGCAATTCCTGCCGCAGGTGAAAGTCACCGACGAGATGGTCAAGGCCTATTACGACAAGAACGCCAAGCTGTTCGAGGTGCCCGAGCAGGCCAAGATCGAATACGTGGTGTTCAACGCCGCCGCCGTGGCCGACCAGGTCAGCGTGACCGACGCCGACGTGGCCGCCTACTACGAGCAGAACAAGGCCCGCTACGGCAGCGCCGAGGCGCGCCGCGCCAGCCACATCCTGGTGGCCGTGAAGAAGGACGCCAGCGCCGCCGACAAGGCCGCAGCCAAGGCCAAGGCCGATGCCATCCTGGCCGAGGTGAAGAAGGCCCCGGCCGACTTCGCCAAGATCGCCAAGGCCAAATCGGAGGACCCGGTGTCGGCCGAGCAGGGCGGCGACCTGGACGTGCTGGAAAAAGGCGCGCTGCCCAAGCCGCTGGAGGACGCCGCCTTCGCGCTGAAGCAGGGCGAGATCGCCGGTCCGGTCGAGACCGAGTTCGGCTACCACATCGTCACCGTCACCTCGCTGAAACCGGCCGCCGTCAAGCCGCTGGACGAGGTGAAGAACGACATCGCCGCCGACCTGAAGAAGCAGAAGTCCGCCAAGAAGTACTCGGAGATGGCCGAGGCCTTCACCAACACCGTGTACGAGCAGGCCGACAGCCTGAAGCCGGTGGCCGACAAGCTCAAGCTGAAGATCGAAACCGCCGAGCACGTCGCGCGCACCCCGTCGCCCGCGCTGGGCACCGCGCCGTTCAACCACGCCAAGTTCTTGACCGCGCTGTTCTCGGACGAGTCGCTGAAGAACAAGCGCAACACCGAGGCGGTGGAAGTGGCGCCGAGCACCCTGGTGGCCGGCCGCATCGTCGAATTCAAGCCGGCGGCCAAGCGTCCGCTGGCCGAGGTGGACGCCGCGATCCGCCAGCGCGTGACGGCCGAGGAAGCCGTCAAGATGGCCAAGAAGGAAGGCGAAGCCAAGATCGCCGCGGCCAAGGCGTCGGGCGGCGCGGAAGGCTTCGGTGGCGCCAAGCTGGTGTCGCGCGCCAACCCGAACGGCCTGAACGGCGCCGCGCTGGCCGAGGTGATGAAAGCCGACACCGCCAAGCTGCCGGCCTACGTCGGCGTGGAATTGCCCGGCATGGGCTACGGCGTGTACCGCATCGGCAAGGTGCAGCAGCCGGCCGAGCAAGACCCGGCGCAGCGCAAGGCCGAGGCCGAGCAGATCTCCAACATGGTGGCGTCGCAAGAGCTGTACCAATACGTGGACGCGCTCAAGCACAAAGCCAAGGTCAAGCTGCTCAGCGGCGCCAAGGCCACGAAGCCCGAAACCGCCAACTAAGCAAAAATGCCGCTCTAACCCAGCGGCATTTTTTTGTCCTCGCACTTATCAAAAACACATCGGTGTCAGGCGCGACATTCGGACATTTGTCCGAATGTCGCGCCTGACACCGATGTAGCTGGGGTAACTTTTAGGGGCGGTGCAGGGCGAGGGCGGCGGCGCGGAAGTCGTCCGGGGCGATGCCGGGGAGCTCGAGCACCTGTGCGTCGGCGTTGCCGGGGAAGTTGCGGTCGATGGAGCGCAGGTAGGCGGGGTCGTAGTGCTCGCTCAGCAGCATGCCCACCAGCTCGGCCATCCGGCCGGCGTTGGCCAGTTCACGCCAGGCGTTGATCTTGTCGCGGCCGTGCAGCGCGGCCAGCAGGCCCAGCTGTTCGTTGAGCGCCGCCGCGTCGTGCGTGTAGTGGGCGTAGTCCTGCATCAGCAGCGCCACCCGGTGTTCGCGCGACAGCCGCAGCGCGACGCAGGGCGAGGCGCGCATCTTGTCCATCAGCGCGCCCGGCACCCGCAGTTCGCCCACCTTCTTGCTTTCGGATTCGACGAACACCGGCAGCGCGGGATCGAAGCGGCGCAGCCGGTCCCAGATCGCGCTTTCGAAGGCCTTTTGCGACGGCTGCGGATGGCTGGGGATGCTCCCCAGCACCGAGCCCCGGTGCGCGGCCAGCTGTTCCAGGTCCAGCACTTGCGCGCCGACCGACTCCAGCGTTTGCAGCAGCCGACTCTTGCCGCTGCCGGTGGTGCCGCACAGCACGCGGAAGTCCAGCGCCGGCGTCCGCTCCAGCGCGGCGCTGACGTATTGCCGGTAGTCCTTGTAGCCGCCGTCCAACTGCGCCACCGGCCAGCCTATCTTGGCCAGGATGTGGGCCATGGCGCCGCTGCGGTTGCCGCCGCGCCAGCAGTAGACCAGCGGCCGCCAGTCGCGCGGTTTGTCCTGCCACAGCGCGTCGATGTGCTGCGCGATGTTGCGCGCGACCATGGCCGCGCCCATCTTCTTGGCCTCGAACGCGCCCACCTGCTTGTAGGTGGTGCCGACCACGATGCGCTGCTCGTCGTCCAGCACGGGGCAGTTGATGGCGCCGGGCACGTGGTCGAGCGCGTACTCGGCCTCGGTGCGCACGTCGATGATGGCGTCGAATTCGTGCAGGCGGTCGACCAGGTCGGCGAAATGGCTCAGTTCAGGGTATTTCATTTTGCCTTCAGCAGCGGCTGCAGATGCGGCCAGATGTTGCCCAGGATGATGGGATGGGCGCTCGCCAGCGGATGCAGGCGGTCGGGCTGGAACAGTTCGGTTTTCTCGGCCACGCCGTCCAGCATGAACGGCGCCAGCGGCGCCTTCACGTCCTTGCTGAGCGCGCCAAACATGGCGAAGAACTTGTCGGCGTAGTCGCGGCCGTAGTTGGGCGGCATGCGCATGCCCACCAGCAGCACGCGGGCGCCGCCGGCGCGCGCGGCGCTCACCATGGCGCGCAGGTTGGCCTCGGCGGCGGCCACCGGCAGGCCGCGCAGTCCGTCGTTGGCGCCCAACTCGATGACCACGATGTCCGGCTTGTGCTTGCCCAGCAGCGCCGGCAGGCGGGTGCGGCCGCCGCTGGTGGTCTCGCCGCTGACGCTGGCGTTGACGATGCGCGCGTCGATCTTTTGTTCCCGCAGCTTTTGTTCCAGCAAGGCCACCCAGCCGGCGCCGCGCGCCAGGCCGTACTCGGCGGACAGGCTGTCGCCCACCACCAATATGGTTTTTGGTGCAGAATAGGCGCTCGCGGCGGCGCTGACCATGAGCAGCGCCACCAATGGCAACCACAGCAATCGACGTATACTTTTCAACAAGACCATGCCTGAATTTCCCAAAGCGTCCAGCAGTTTCATTCCCGATTCGCCGGCCCTGGCGCCACGCGGACTAACCCAGGGCAACGCCGCCGCCATCGTGGTGGAGGGCCTGAGCAAGCGCGTGGCCGACGCCAGCGGCGAATTGACCATATTGCACAGCGTGGATTTTACCGTGCAAAGCGCGGAGACGCTCGCCATCGTGGGCGCGTCCGGCAGCGGCAAGTCGACATTGCTGGGCTTGCTGGCCGGACTCGACAGCCCCAGCACCGGCAAGGTGATGCTGGACGGCGCCGACATCTACGCGCTGGACGAGGACGGCCGCGCCGCGCTGCGCAAGGCCAAGCTGGGTTTCGTGTTCCAGTCCTTCCAGCTGCTGGCGCACCTGACGGCGCTGGAGAACGTGATGCTGCCGCTGGAACTGGCGGGCGACCCGGAGGCGCGCGCCAAGGCCGAGGCCATGCTGGGACGGGTGGGGTTGTCGAGCAGGCTGCGGCACTATCCGAAGTATCTGTCCGGCGGCGAGCAGCAGCGCGTGGCCTTGGCGCGGGCCTTTGTCGGCGAGCCGCCGCTGCTGTTCGCCGACGAGCCCACCGGCAGCCTGGACGCGGCCACCGGCGAGGCGGTGATACAGCTGATGTTCGAATTGAACCGCGAGCGCGGTTCGACGCTGGTGCTGGTGACGCACGATCCGCAGATCGCGGCGCGTTGCGGCCGCATCATCACCATCGCGGCGGGCCGCATCGTTTAGCGCGCGTGGTGCTGCACCATGCGGTTCAGGGCCGTGCGTATCGCCGGTATCAGCTCGCCGGCCGTGACGCCGATGGGCCCCGCGCCCTCGGTCACCAGCACGTCGGCCGCCATGCCGTGCAGCCAGACGGCGGCCAGCGCCGCCTCCCACGCCGGCCATCCCTGCGCCAGCAGGCTTGCGCACAGGCCTGACAGCACGTCCCCCGTGCCGGCCGTCGCCAGCGCCGGATTGCCCGTGGTGTTGATGACGGTGTGCCCGTCTTGCGTCGCCAGCACCGTGCCCGATCCCTTCAGCACCACCACGGCGCGCAGGCGCTGCGCCAGTTCGCGCGCAGCCGAGAGCCGGTCCGCCTGCACCACGGTGACCGACACGCCCAGCAAGCGCGCCGCCTCCAGCGGATGGGGCGTGACCACGACGGGCGCGCCGCGCTCGGCCAGCGCGGCCTGCAGCGCCGGTTCGGCCGCCAGCAGGTTCAGCGCGTCGGCGTCCAGCAGCAGCGGGCTGCCGCTGCCGATCGCGCGCGCCAGCGCCGCCCGCGCGGCGGGCCCCGTGCCCAGGCCGGGCCCGGCCGCCAGCGCGGCGGAGTCCATGTCGAAGTCGCCGGCCAGACGGCACATCAGTTCCGGATGCGCGCCGTCGTACGCCGGCGCGTCCTCGGCGAAGCAGGCGTAGACGCGGCCCGCGCCGCTCATCAGCGCGGCCCGGGCGGCGAGGATCGCCGCGCCCGCCATGCCGCGCGCGCCGCCGATGACGGCCACGTTGCCATAGCTGCCCTTGTGCGTGTTGTGGCGCCGCGCCCGCAGATGGCGCGAGAAGAACTTGACGTCGTTCAGGTGCTGGCGCGAGGACTGGAACAGCGTCGGCTCGATGTCCAGCCGCGCCACCTGCACCGCGCCCGCGCAGTCGCGGCCGTCGCAGGTGTGCAGGCCGGGCTTGTCGCCGATGAAGGTGATGGTGTGCGTGGCGCGCACGGCCGCGCCGTCCGGTCCCACGATGGCGCCGCTGTCCGCATCCAGCCCGCTCGGCACGTCCAGCGCCAGGCGCTGGCAGGGCAGGGCGTTGACCGCGTCCACCAGCGCGCGCATGGCGCCTTCCAGCGGCCGTTTGAGGCCGATGCCGAACAAGCCGTCGACCACCAGGTTCCATTCCTGCGCCGCGATCGCGGCGGGCGCCAGTTCCTCGAACTTGGCCGTGCTGCCGCGCGCGCGTTGCAGCGCCTGTTCCCGCTCGGCGCTGGTGGGCTGTCCGCCGGCGAAATGCAGGATGGTGATTTGCGCGCCCGCGAACGCGAGATGGGCCGAGGCCTCCAGCGCGTCGCCGCCGTTGTTGCCGGGGCCGGCCAGCACCAGCACGCGGGCGCGGCTGGTGGAGAAGGGCAGCAGGTCCAGCGCCGCGTTGGCGGCGGCCTGGCCGGCGCGCTGCATCAGCGCGCCCTCCGGCAGGCGCCGCGCGGCGGCCTCCTCGATCTGGCGGATTTCCGCGACGGTGTACAGTGGATTCATGGCGGCCTGCCGATACACATCAGTTATTCAGTGCTCAATTTTAGCATTGAAATAAATCGTGGCCGACGGCGCTTTCGGGGCACTACAATAACTGCTTCACATTGGCGCGGGGGGCATATGGACTGGCAGTTCTGGATCGATCGCGGCGGCACGTTCACCGACATCGTGGCGCGCATGCCGGACGGGCGCCTGCGCACCCACAAGCTGCTGTCCGAGCATCCCGAACAATACCGCGACGCGGCCATCGCCGGCATCCGCCACCTGCTGGGCGTGGCGCCGGGCGAGCCGGTGCCGGCCGGGCGGGTGGAGGCGGTGAAGATGGGCACCACGGTGGCCACCAACGCGCTGCTCGAGCGCAAGGGCGAACCGACCGCGCTGGCCATCACGCGCGGCTTCCGCGACGCGCTGCGCATCGCCTACCAGAACCGTCCGCGCCTGTTCGACCGCCACATCGTGCTGCCCGAACTGCTGTACCGCCGCGTGATCGAAATCGACGAGCGCATGGGCGCGCACGGGGAGGTGGTGCTCGCGCTGGACGCGGCGGCCGCGCGCGCCGGCCTGCAAGCCGCCTACGACGAGGGCCTGCGCTCGCTGGCCATCGTCTTCATGCACGGCTACCGCTACGGCGCGCACGAGTCGGCCGTGGCCGCGATGGCGCGCGAGATCGGCTACACCCAGGTGTCGGTGTCGCACCAGGTCAGCCCGATGATGAAGCTGGTGGCGCGCGGCGACACCACCGTGGTGGACGCCTACCTGTCGCCGATCCTGCGCCGCTATGTGGACCAGGTGGCGGGCGAACTGCCCGGCGTTAACCTGCAGTTCATGCAGTCCAACGGCGGCCTGACGGACGCGCGCGCCTTCCAGGGCAAGGACAGCATCCTGAGCGGCCCGGCCGGCGGCATCGTCGGCATGGTGCGCGCCAGCCGCCACGCGGGCTTCGACAAGATCATCGGCTTCGACATGGGCGGCACCTCCACCGACGTGTCCCACTACTCGGGGGACTTCGAGCGCGTGTTCGAGACCCAGGTGGCGGGCGTGCGCATGCGCGCGCCGATGATGAGCATCCACACGGTGGCGGCGGGCGGCGGCTCCATCCTGCATTTCGACGGCAGCCGCTTCCGCGTCGGCCCGGACAGCGCGGGCGCCAATCCCGGGCCCGCCAGCTACCGCCGCGGCGGTCCGCTGGCCGTCACGGACTGCAACGTTATGCTGGGCAAGATCCAGCCGGCGTACTTCCCCATGCTGTTCGGCGCGGACGGCCGCCAGCCGCTGGACGCGGACGAGGTCCGGTCGCGCTTCGCCGCCATGGCGCGCGAGATCGAGGCCGCCACCGGCGCGCCGACCACGCCGGAGCGGGTGGCCGAGGGCTTCATCGAGATCGCGGTCGGCAACATGGCCAACGCCATCAAGCAGATTTCCGTGCAGCGCGGCCACGACGTGACCGAATACGCGCTCACCAGCTTCGGCGGCGCGGGCGGCCAGCACGCCTGCCTGGTGGCCGACGCGCTGGGCATGAAGACGGTGTTCATCCACACGCTGGCGGGCGTGCTGTCCGCCTATGGCATGGGCCTGGCCGACCAGACCGCGATGCGCGAGGCGGCGGTCGAGAGCAAATTAATGGAGGGCGGCGAACAGGACCTGGCCGTGCGCCTGGCCGCGCTGGGCGACGAGGCGCGCGGCGAACTGCTGCGGCAGGGCGTGGCGGCCGAGCGCATCGCGCTGATACGGCGCGTGCACCTGCGCTACGAGGGCACGGATTCGGCGCTGATCGTGCTGTTCGACGCGCTGGATGGCATGAAGGCCCAGTTCGAGGCCGCCTACAAGAAGCGCTTCTCCTTCCTGATGCCGCACAAGGCCTTGATCGTGGAGGCCGTGTCGGTGGAGGCGGTGGGCGCGTCCGACGCGCCGGCCGAGGCCGAGCCGCAGCAGCCGCCGCGCGATGGCGGCCTGGCGCCTTCGGCCACCGTGCCGATGTTCGGCGCGGGCCTGTGGCGCGACACGCCGCTGTACCGGCGCGACGCCACCCGCGTCGGCGACATCATCCAGGGCCCGGCCATCATCGCCGAGGCCAACGCCACCACGGTGGTGGAGCCGGGCTGGCGGGCCGAGGTCACGCCGCAGGACCACCTCGTGCTGACGCGCGTGGAGGCGCTGCCCGAGCGCCGCGCCATCGGCACCACGGCCGACCCGGTGATGCTGGAGATCTTCAACAACCTGTTCATGTCCATCGCCGAGCAGATGGGACTTCGGTTGCAGAACACCGCCTACTCGGTCAACATCAAGGAGCGCCTGGACTTCAGCTGCGCCATCTTCGACGCCGCCGGCAACCTGATCGCCAACGCGCCGCACATGCCGGTGCACCTGGGTTCCATGGGCGAGAGCATCAAGACCGTGATGCGCGAGAACGCCGGCCGGATGCGGCCGGGCGACGTCTACATGCTCAACGACCCGTACAACGGCGGCACCCATCTGCCGGACGTGACGGTGATCACGCCGGTGTTCGACCACCACGAGCGCGAGATCCTGTTCTACGTCGGCTCGCGCGGCCACCACGCGGACATCGGCGGCACCACGCCCGGTTCGATGCCGCCCGACTCCCGCGACATCGAGGAGGAGGGCGTGTTGATCAACAATTTCAAGCTGGTCGACGGCGCGGACGGCGGCCGCCTGCGCGACGCGGAAACGCGCGCCTTGTTGGCCGGCGCCGCCTGGCCCGCCCGCAATCCCGACCAGAACATGGCCGACCTGCGCGCGCAGATCGCCGCCAACCAGAAGGGCGTGGACGAGCTGCGCAAGATGGTCGCGCACTTCGGGCTGGAGGTGGTGCAAGCCTATATGCGGCACGTGCAGGACAACGCCGAGGAATCGGTGCGCCGCGTGATCAGCGCGCTGAGCGACGGACAGTACACGCTCAAGCTGGACAACGGGGCGCAGGTGCAGGTGGCGGTGCGCGTCAACCAGGCCGACCGCAGCGCCGAGATCGACTTCACCGGCACGTCGGCGCAGCTGGACAACAACTTCAACGCGCCGTCCGCCGTGTGCATGGCGGCCGTGCTGTACGTGTTCCGCACCTTGGTCGACGACGAGATTCCGCTGAACGCGGGCTGCTTGAAACCGCTGCATGTGATCATCCCGCCGGGATCGATGCTGAATCCCCACTATCCGGCGTCCGTCGTGTCGGGCAACGTGGAGACCTCCACCTGCATCACCAACGCGCTGTATGGCGCGCTGGGCGTGCTGGCCGCGTCGCAGGGCACGATGAACAACTTCACCTTCGGCAACGCGCGCTACCAGTATTACGAGACCATCAGCGGCGGCTCCGGCGCCGGCGACGGCTTCGACGGCACCTCGGTCGTGCAGACCAATATGACCAACTCGCGCCTGACAGACCCGGAGATCCTGGAGTTCCGCTTCCCGGTGCGGCTGGAAAGCTACGAGATCCGCGCCGGTTCGGGCGGCGCGGGCCGCTGGCGCGGCGGCGACGGCGGCGTGCGCAAGGTGCGCTTCCTGGAGGCGATGACCGCCGCCATCCTGTCCAACAACCGCCTGCACGCGCCGTTCGGCATGGCGGGCGGCGAGCCGGGGGCGGTGGGGCGCAACCTGGTCCAGCGCGCCGACGGCCGCATCGAACAGCTGGGCCACATCGGCAAGACCGAGATGGCGCCGGGCGACGTGTTCATCATCGAGACGCCGGGCGGCGGCGGATACGGCCGGCGCCCGGAGCCGGCCGGCTGAACCGGGCGTCGGCCGATTCCGGCGCTTACTTGTCCGCCGGCTCCTGGGGCTGCTGGTTGCGCTTGGCGATTTCATTGCCCACGTAGCCGCCGCCGATGGCGCCGGCGATCGTGGCCAGCTTCTTGCCATTGCCGCCGCCGATCTGGTTGCCGACCAGGCCGCCGACCACGGCGCCGATGCCGATGCCAAGGGGGCTGTTCTGGGCGGCCGGAGCCGGTTGCGGCGCCGGCGCGGGTTGTTGCGCGCGCTCCGGTTCGGCCTGGGCGACGGCGGGACGCTCGGCGCGCGGGTATTCATGATGCACCACGGTTTTATGGTGAACGACCTGCTTGACCGCCGGCGCGGGTGCGGGCGCCGGCGAGGTCGTGGCGGCCGGTTCGGGCGTCGTCGCGGCGACCGTCGCGGGGGCGAGGGAAGAGGTTTGCGCGCCCTGCGTGCCGAATGGCGCGCCCACCGCTTCCGTCGAGGCCTGCTTCGCGGTGTCGTTCGCGCCGTGCGTCCCCGGCAGGATGCCCGTGATCGCGGCGATGCCGGTCAAGCTCAGGACGGTGACCGAGACGGCCGCGGCGGCGACCAGTGGGTGGATGCGGCGGGTGGTGGCGGTATGTTCCATTTCGTTCTCTCCTGTTAAGCACCGTGTCGGCGCGATAGGACTATAACGGCTGAGAAAACGAACTGGCTGTTCCGGAAATGTTTCCTGGGTAACTACATGTAACCGTGAAACGTCTAAGCGGTGGTCGAAATCCCGAACTTGCGCTGGGTGCCGGCGAACTGCTGCTCCAGCTTGTCGAACTCCGGATTGGCGCCGTCGATGCGGCGCAGGCGGTCCAGCAGCATGCCGGCCTGTTCGCCCAGCGGCGCTTCCCAGCCCAGCTCGTCGAGCTGGCGCAGCATGGCGCCGATGGTGGCGTACAGCACCGGCAGGTTGCTCGGCTTCTTGCGCAGCGCGATGCTGAGCGCCGCCACGGCCGCGCGGTGGTCGCCCTCGGCCAGCGCGCTGGCCGCGCTTTCCAGCAATTCGTCCACGTGCTGGTTGATCTGCTCGCCCACCTCGCGCGCGATGTCGTGGCGGCCGGCCTTCTCGAACACGCCCACCGCCTCCTCCATCGACAGGCCGCCCGAGTCGTCGTTCATCATGTCGATGACGACGTCGGCCGCGTCCTTGTCCAGCCGGTGCTTGAGGCAGCTGTCGACCAGCCCCAGCCTGAGCTGGTTGGACAGGCCCTTGGCCTGCGTGACGGCGGCCACCGCGTTCCCCAGTTCCTTGGCGGCCTGGTTGACCTGGCCGGACATGTCCATCAGCAGGGCCGCCGAAATGGCCCGGCACACCTCGGTGTTGGAGTTGCCGCGCAGCGAGCGCTCCAGGTCGCGGATCACGCTGCTGGCCTGGTTGGCGTCGCCTTTCTTGACCAGCGTCTTGACCAGGTTCACATGGTCTTCCGGATCGCGGAACTCGGAGTACTTGGCTTTCGCCACGACCTGCTTGAAGGCCTTCTCGGCCACGCCGATGTCGCCGGTCTCGTAGGCCACCGCGCCCAGGTGGCGCAGCCGGCTGACCATGTGCGGCGAAATGGCGACCGCGTCCTCCAGCACCTTCTTGGCCTGGTTGGCCTGGCCCAGCGCCTCGTGCGTGCGCGCCAGCAGGTCGTAGGCGGCCATGTATTTCGGATTCTGCGCCAGCAGCTTGTCCAGCGTGGCCTGCGCCTCCTCGAAGCGCTGCAGCGCGAACTGGCAGCGCGCCAGGCCCAGGTGCGCCCAGCCTATCGGCCGGCCGGCCAGGATGGTGTGATAGATCAGTTCCGCCTCGGCCATCTCGCCCAGCCCGAAATGCAGTTCGGCCCGCAGGCGCGCGAAATCGGTGGACAGGCGGGGGTGGTTGGCCTCGGCCGCGCCCGCCTCGGCGATGGCGTCGCGCACCAGTTGCTGATCCAGCAGCTGGTACACCGGCAGGAAGGCGGAGCGCTTGCCCACCGCGCGGTTGATGCGCTGCAGCAGCACCTCCACCGTGAACGGCTTGAGGATGTAGTCGTTGGGCAGCAGTTCGGCGGCGCTCACCACCTTGCCGTAAACGCCCTCGGACGTGAGCATGATGAAGATGGTCCAGCGGCCGATCAGCGCGTGGTTGCGCAGGTCCTCCAGCAACTGCTGGCCGTCCTGGCCGTTGTCGCTGCCGCCGCTCAGGTCGTATTCGCACAGCACCAGGTCGTAGGTTTTCTTCGCGATCTGCCGGATGGCCGTGCCGGAACTGACCGCGTCATCGATGCGGACGATGCCGGCCTGGTTGAGCATGTTGCGCAGGCTGGTGCGCATGCTCTGGTTCGGGTCCACCAGCAGGACCGATAATTCCGCGAAATCCTGCATCAACGACTTTCAGCGGCGGCCTGTGCGGGCGCCGCGGGGGGCGGGTTGGGGGACGCCTGTGGCGCGTATTTCTGTCTCAGCGCAGTATACTGGCTGATCAGGCTCGGCAACAAGGGATGGTCCGGATTGTGCTCGCGCATGCGCTTGAGCAAGCCGGCGGCCTGGGCCGCCAGCGGCGCGTCCCAGCCCAGATCGGCCATCTGGCGCAGGATGGCGTTGGCGGTGGCGGACCACAAGCCGGTGTTGTCCGGACGGCGGCGCAGCGCGTCCTGCAGCACGCCGACGGCGCCGCGCAGGTCGCCCTGGCGGCTTTTCTCCGCCGCCTTGCGCACTTGCTGGTCCACCTCGGAATCGACCTTGGCGCCGTAGCGCTCGGCCATGTCGGCGCGGCCCGCCTTCTCGCACAGGGCCATGATCTGCGCGTCCGTGACCCCGCTGGACGGATCGGACGTGAGGCCGGCGAACAGCGTGTTGGCCTGTTCGTCCAGTTCATTGGCCATGCAGGTCTGCGCCAGGCCCAGCTTCAGCGCGCTCGACACCTTGGCCTCGCCCAGCGCGCCCAGCGCCGTGGTCAGCTCGGCCACCGCGCCCTCGGCGTTGCCGTTCATTTCCTGCACCAGCGCGGCGGAATACGCGCGGCACACGTCGGCGTTGGGGCTGGCGCGCATGGAGCGCTCCAGGTCGCGCACCACGCCGGCGGCGCCGTTGGCGTCGCCCTTGGTGACCAGGGTCTTGACCAGGTTCACATGGTCCTCGGGGTCGCGGAACTCGGAATACTTGGCCTTGGCCACCACCTGCTTGAAGGCCTTCTCCGCGCCCTCGACGTCGCCGGTGGCCAGCGCCACCTCGCCCAGGTTGCGCAGGCGGCGCACCATGTGCGGCGAGATGGCGATGGCGTCGCGCAGCACGCGCTTGGCGTCCTCGTCGGCGCCCAGCGCGCGGTGCACCTGCGCCAGCAGGTCGTAGGCCGCCATGAACTTGGGGTTTTGCAGCAGCAGCGCCTCCAGCGCCGCCTGGGCGTCGGTGTAGCGCTTGAGCTGGAACATGCAGCGGGCCTGGCCCAGCTGCGCCCAGCCCAGCTGTTTGTTCTGCAGCACGGCCGCGTATGCCTGCTCGGCGGCGGCCACCTGGCCCATGCTCACCAGCAGCTCGGCGCGCAGGCGGACGTAGTCGGTGGCGTAGCGCGGCTGGGCCACCTCGGCGTTGATGCAGGCGGTCACCGCCTCGCGCGCCTTGCCCTGGCCTATCATCTGGTAGATCGGCAGGAAGGTGGCGCGCCGTTCCAGCGCGCGCGAAATGCGTTGCGACAGCGTGTCGACCGTGAACGGCTTCAGGATGTAGTCGGTGGGCAGCAGCTCGGCCGCGCCGATCACGCGGCCATACACGCCTTCCGAGGTGAGCATGATGAAGATCGCCCACTGGCCGATCACCTTGTGGTGCCGCAAGTCCTCCAGCAATTGCTGGCCGTCCTGGCCGGCGTTGTCGGCGCTGCTGCTGAGGTCGTACTCGCACAGGATGACGTCGTAGGATTTCTTGCCGAGCTGGCGGATCGCCGTGCCCGAGCTGACCGCGTGGTCGATCTTGGAGATGCCCACCTGGGTCAGCATATTGTGCAGACTGGCGCGCATGCCTTGGTTGGGGTCGATGATCAGGACCGACAGGTTGCTATAGTCTGGCATGGGTTTACTCTCTTGGGCCGAGGCCGGGCGCAGCGGCGGACATTGGGTAAATTCTGCTTTAGCATACTCTAAGGATAGGCAAAATTGGCGCAATTGCCGCCCGATTGATGTGCCGCAAGGCTGGAATGAGGCAAATATGGCAAATAATGTTGCTTTGGCGGCACTGTTTATGGCGGCGGGCGGGGCAGAGTATAGCGCCGAGCCCCTGCCCGGGGAGGGTTGAACAAGGTATAATGCCGGGCAAAGGATTTTGAGGCCGTTTCAAACCCGTTTGCACAGGTTTGACGCTGCCGCTATAGGTTTTCTCTTTAATCCGCAGCCACAAGCTGCTCAACCGCCTCCCAACCATGTTGATTTTGCCGGGCTCTAACGCCCTGTCTGCCTTCCGTAGCCAACGCCTCCTGTCCCAACTGCAAGCCGTGCTGCCCGCCATCACGGCCGTGCAAGCGCGCCACCTGCACTTCATCGATGCCGCCGCGCCGCTGTCCGCCGACGACACCGCCCGCCTGGAGGGTTTGCTGACCTACGGCGAGCCGGCCCACGCCGAGCACAACGACAGCCCCGTCGAAGAGTTTGTGGTCATTCCGCGCTTCGGCACCATCTCGCCATGGGCCTCGAAAGCCACCGACATCGTGCACAACTGCGGCATGGCCCACATCAAGCGCGTCGAGCGCGGCGTGGCCTACCGCGTGCACCTGAAATCCGGTTTCCTGGGCAGCAGCATCGGCGCCGGCAAGATGTCCGCCGAACAGGCCGAGGCGGTCGCCGCGCTGCTGCACGACCGCATGACCGAGTCCGTGCTGCGCCACGCCGACGAGGCCGCCGGCCTGTTCCGTACGCTGGAGGCGAAGCCGCTGGAAGCCATCGACGTGCTGGGCGCCGGCAAGATGGCGCTGGAAAAGGCCAACACGGACCTGGGCCTGGCCATGTCGGACGACGAGATCGACTACCTGCTGGACGCCTTCACCAAGGCCCAACGCAACCCGACCGACGTGGAACTGATGATGTTCGCGCAGGCCAACAGCGAACACTGCCGCCACAAGATCTTCAACGCCGACTGGACCATCGACGGCGTGGCGCAGGACAAGTCGCTGTTCAAGATGATCAAGCACACCCACGAGAAGCAGCCCAAGGGCACCATCGTGGCCTACAGCGACAACTCGTCCATCATGGAAGGCGCGGAAGTGACGCGCTTCTATCCGCGCGGCGAGGGCCACGAGTACGGCGCGTCCAAGGAATTGATCCACACGCTGATGAAGGTGGAGACCCACAACCACCCGACCGCGATTTCCCCGTTCCCGGGCGCCTCCACCGGCGCCGGCGGCGAGATCCGCGACGAGGGCGCGACCGGCCGCGGCGCCAAACCGAAGGCGGGCCTGACCGGCTTCACCGTCTCCAACCTGATGCTGCCGGGCGCCGTCCAGGCCTGGGAAAACGCCGCCTCCGTGACCGCGCCGCTGGACGGCCGCGACACCAGCAAGGCGTACGGCAAGCCGGACCGCATCGCGTCCCCGCTGCAGATCATGATCGACGGCCCGCTGGGCGGCGCCGCGTTCTCGAACGAATTCGGCCGTCCGGTGCTGGGCGGCTACTTCCGCACCTACGAGCAAAACGTCGGCAAGTCCTTCGCCGGCGCGCAGGACACCGTGTACGGCTACCACAAGCCCATCATGATCGCCGGCGGCATCGGCAACATCTCGGGCCAGCACACGCACAAGAACGACATCCCGGTCGGCAGCCTGCTGATCCAGCTGGGCGGCCCGGGCATGCGCATCGGCATGGGCGGCTCGGCCGCCTCGTCGATGGCCACCGGCACCAACACCGCCGACCTGGACTTCGATTCCGTCCAGCGCGGCAACCCGGAAATGGAACGCCGCGCGCAGGAAGTCATCAACGGCTGCTGGCAGCTGGGCGAGGACAACCCGATCATCTCCATCCACGACGTGGGCGCGGGCGGCCTGTCCAACGCCTTCCCGGAGATCACCAACGACGCCAAGCGCGGCGCGCTGTTCGACCTGCGCAAGATTCCGCTGGAGGAATCCGGCATGGCGCCGAAAGAGATCTGGAGCAACGAGTCCCAGGAACGCTACGTGCTGGCCATCGCGCCGGACGACCTGCCGCTGTTCAAGGACCTGTGCGACCGCGAGCGCTGCCCGTTCGCCGTGGTGGGCACCGCCACCGAGGAACGCCAGCTGAAACTGGTCGACAACGACCTGGGCAACGCGCCGGTCGACATGCCGATGGACGTGCTGCTGGGCAAACCTCCGAAGATGCAGCGCGACGTGCATCACGTGCAAAACGACTACCCGGCCATCGACCTCACCGGTATCAACCTGGAGGAGGCCGCCAAGCGCGTGCTGCTGCTGCCCACCGTGGGCGACAAATCCTTCCTGATCACCATCGGCGACCGCACCGTGGGCGGCACCTCCGTGCGCGACCAGATGGTCGGCCCGTGGCAGGTGCCGGTGGCCGACTGCGCCGTGACCGCGATGAGCTACGAGGGCTACCTGGGCGAGGCCATGGCGATGGGCGAGCGCACGCCGCTGGCCGTGATCGACGCGCCGGCCTCGGGCCGCATGGCCGTCGGTGAAACCATCACCAACCTGGCCGCCGCGCCGATCAAGGACATTTCCGACATCAAGCTGTCCGCCAACTGGATGGCCGCCTGCGGCCAGCCCGGCCAGGACGCCGCGCTGTTCGACACCGTGAAGGCGGTCGGCATGGACCTGTGCCCGGCGCTGGGCATCTCGATTCCGGTCGGCAAGGACTCGCTGTCCATGCGCACCACCTGGAAGGACGAGGACGAAAGCAAGGCCGTGCTGTCGCCGGTGTCGCTGATCGTGTCCGGCTTCGCGCCCGTGTACGACGTGCGCAAGTCGCTGACGCCGCAGCTGCGCACCGACCTGGGCGAGACCTCCATCATCCTGATCGACCTGGGCCGCGGCAAGAACCGCATGGGCGCCTCGGCGCTGGCGCAAGTCATGGGCCAGCTGGGCAACGACGCTCCGGACGTGGACAGCGCGGAAGACCTGAAAGCCTTCTTCACCGCCATCCAGCGACTGAACGCCGACGGCAAGCTGCTGGCCTATCACGACCGTTCGGACGGCGGCCTGTACGCCACCTTGACGGAGATGGCCTTCGCCGGCCGCGCCGGCCTGTCGATCAACCTCGACATCCTGACGCTGGAAACGGGCCACGGCGCCGACCAGGGCGACGCCAAGAACTGGGCCGGCCAGATCGCCGAGCGCCGCAACGAGCAGACGCTGCGCGCGCTGTTCAACGAGGAACTGGGCGCCGTGGTGCAGGTGCGCGCGGAAGAGAAATCGGCCGTCATGGACGTGCTGCGCAGCTTCAACCTGGGCGCCTGCAGCCACATCATCGGCAAGACCAACGACCGCGGCGTGATCGAATTCACCCGCGACGCCAAGCTGATCTACAACCAGCCGCGTTCCGCGCTGCACCGCCTGTGGAGCGAAACCAGCTGGCGCATCGCCCGCCTGCGCGACAATCCCGCCTGCGCGGACGCCGAGTACGAGCGCCTGCTGGACGAGACCGAACCAGGCATGACGCCGAAGATCACCTTCGACCTGGCCGACAACGTGGCCGCGCCGTTCCTGGCCACGGGCGCGCGTCCCCGCGTCGCCATCCTGCGCGAGCAGGGCGTCAACTCGCACATCGAGACGGCGTGGGTCATGCACCAGGCCGGCTTCGCGGCGGTCGATGTGCACATGAGCGACCTGATCTCGGGCCGCGTCAAGCTGGACGACTTCCAGGGCGCGATCGCCGTCGGCGGCTTCTCCTATGGCGACGTGCTGGGCGCGGGCGAGGGCTGGGCCAAGTCCATCCTGTTCAACCCGGCGATGGCGGAACAGTTCGCGCGCTTCTTCGGCCGCGGCGACACCTTCGGCCTGGGCGTCTGCAACGGCTGCCAGATGATGAGCAACCTGAAATCCATCATCCCCGGCGCGCACGCCTGGCCGAAGTTCACCACCAACAAGTCCGAGAAGTTCGAGGCGCGTTTCTCGATGGTGGAAGTGCTGGACTCGCCGTCGATCTTCTTCCAGGGCATGGCCGGCACGCAGACCGCGATCGCCATCGCCCACGGCGAAGGATACGCGGACTTCACGCAGACCGGCGACATCGTCGAAGCCATCCCGGCGCTGCGCTTCATCGACAACCGCGGCGTGGCGACTGAAACCTATCCGCACAACCCGAACGGCTCGCCGCGAGGCCTGACCTCGGTGACCACGGCGGATGGCCGCTTCACGGTGATGATGCCGCACGCCGAGCGCGTGTTCCGCACGGTGCAGCAATCCTGGCACCCGGACGGCTGGGGCGAGGATTCGCCGTGGATGCGCATGTTCCGCAACGCGCGCAAGTTCATCGGCTAAAACCCACCCCGAAATCCGGGGACAGACCCGTCGGGTCTGTCCCCGGTCTTTGCTGCTGGTTGATCTTAAGGAATGCCCGTGCTTTTCTATGGTATAAAGCACACTTTCCCGGCTCTACACGCAGACAATGAATCGAGGCTTCTACACCATCATGGCGGCGCAGTTCTTCTCGTCGCTGGCGGACAACGCGCTGCTGTTCGTGGCGATCGACCTGCTGACCCGCATGGACAGTCCGGATTTCCTGTCCCCCATGCTCAAGCAGTCCTTCGTGGTGTTCTACATCGTGCTGGCGGCCTTCGTCGGCGCCTTTTCCGATTCCATGCCCAAGGGGCGGGTGATGTTCATCGCCAACCTCATCAAGATCTGCGGCTGCGGCATGCTGTTCGCCGGCGTTTATCCGCTGCTGGCCTATGCCGTGGTCGGTTTTGGCGCCGCCGTGTATTCGCCGGCCAAGTACGGCATCCTCACTGAACTGTTGCCGGCCGAGAAACTGGTCCCCGCCAATGGCTGGATCGAGGGGCTGACCGTGATGTCCATCATCCTCGGCACGGTGGTCGGCGGCCTGCTGGTCAGCCAGAGCGCGGCCGAATTTTTCCTGCGCCTGAACCTGCCGCCGCTGCACACCGGCGTGCCCAGCGCCATCGAAGCCGCGCTGTTCGTCACCGGCAGCCTGTACGTGCTGGCGGCGGCGTTCAACCTGTTCATCCCCGACACGGGCGCCCGCTACGCGCGCCAGCCGCAGGACCCGCTCAAGCTGATGCGCGACTTCGCCGGCTGCGTGCGCACCCTGTGGGGCGACAAGCTGGGCCAGATCTCGCTGGGCGTCACCACGCTGTTCTGGGGCGCCGGGGCGACCCTGCAATTCATCGTGCTCAAATGGGCCGAACAGACCTTGAACATGCCGTATGAGAAGGCGACGACGCTGGTGGGCGTGGTCGCCATCGGCATGGCGCTGGGCGCGGTGGCGTCGGCGCGGCTGGTGACGCTGAAGAATTCGCTGAAAGTGCTGCCCTTCGGCATAGCGATGGGGCTGATCGTGATGGGCATGCCCTGGGTGCAGAGCAAGGTGCTGGCGTATCCGCTGCTGATACTGATCGGGGCGCTGTCCGGCTTCTTCGTGGTGCCGATGAACGCCTTGCTGCAGCATCGCGGCCATGTGCTGATGAGCGCGGGTCACTCCATCGCGGTACAGAACTTCAACGAAAACCTGTCCATCATCGGCATGCTGGCCATGTACGCGCTGATGCTGACCTTGAACCTGGAACTGGACACCATCATCGTGCTGTTCGGCCTGTTCGTGGCCGGCATCATGTGCCTTATTATCGTCAGGCACGCCGCCAATCAGCGCGAATTCGACTCCGTCGCGCTGATCGGCGAGCTAAAACACTAAATCCCTTACTGGTCCGACCACAGCTTGCCGGCTGTGGCCCAGTGCTCCTTCTTCACCTCGTGGATCAGCACATCGACCGACTCCGGCGACGATCCCAGGGTGTTGCAGGTGGCTTCGGTGATGGCGGCGACGAAGGCGCGCTTTTGCTCGGGCGTGCGGCCTTCGAACAGTTGGACGTTTATGGTGGGCATGTTGACTCCTCTTAAGTGCGATAGCCAGGGTTGATCTTGTCCAGCTTGCGGAGCAGGGCGGGCCACTCCAGGCGGCCCTCCGGCGCGCCGTCGCCCACCAGTTCCAGGTGGGCCTTCAGGCACACGGCCTCGGACGGCTGGCGCAGCGGCGTGCCCGCCGACTGGGCGCGCAGCTGGATCGCGCAAGCCTTGTCCAATATTTCCATTAATACAAATGCTTCGGCGATGGTGCGGCCGACGGTCATCGTGCCGTGATTGCGCAGCAGCATGGCGGGACGCTGCGCCAGAGTAAGGACCAGACGCTCCTGCTCGGCGACCGACATGTCCAGGCCCTCGTAGTCGTGGTAGGCCAGCTCGCCGTAGAAACGCAGCGCGTAGGGCGACAGCGGCTGCAGTCCCGCGTGCTGCATGCCGACCGCGATGCCGTCCGCATTATGCAAATGCATCACGCAGGCGACGTCGTGGCGGGCCGCGTGCACGGCGCCGTGCAGCGCGAAGCCGGCCTTGTTGATGGTGTGCTGGGATCGGCAAACGATATTGCCGCCGCCGTCCACCTTGACGAGGTTGGAGGCGCGCACCTCGTCGAATCGGAAACCGAAGGGATTGATCAGGTAATGTCCGGGTTCGCCGGGAACCGCCGCCGAGATATGCGTGTAAATCCCGTCGTCCCATCCGTAGAGGGCGCACAGTTGATAGCAGGCCGCCAGCTCGACCCGGGTTTGCCATTCCGCTTGGCTGGTAATGCCGGGCTGTGCAAGCGCACGCTGGCCTAGTGTAGATAATCTGTCCATGACGCCAGATTAGCAGGCGGGAGCGCCGCGGCCATATGGGCGGCGCCATGGACCTTATCAGCGCGGGAGGATAGCTTTAAGCGAATACGGGGGGTCTCGTCGCCCTGGACCATCGGCGTTGCGATAAATCATAAATGCTTATTCGCTTCCCGATAGCTGAGCGGGGCAAGTAAAGACTTGTTCGTATTGATAAATGCGCGCACCCCGGCGGGATCGTGCCGCGCATAATCGCGTAATGCCCAGCCGATGGCTTTTTGAATGAAAAACTCTTGCTCGTGCGCTAGTTGAAGACAATATCCCAGCAATAGCGCCTTATCCGTTTTATCACGCCAACCCAATTGGTGCAGCAAGGCGATACGGCGTATCCAGAAATCCTCGTGGTTGATGGCCTCATCCATAAAATCGTGTTTGTGGCGGAGCACGTCGCCGATTATCCCCGCCATCGCGTCCACCGTATCCCACCAGGATTTCCTCCTCGCCAATCGCATCAATTCCGGGATGTGCTCGACATTGAATTTCTTCCAGTGCATGGCCAGCATATCCAGCGCGACGTATTGGTATTCGCGCTCGGGCAGTTCCCACAATTCATCCGCCATCGCCAGCAATGCCTCGGCATTCAATTCGCCTAGCGCCCGCAGCAATGACTTTCCGGCGGCGCGGCGGGCGGGAGTGGGCACGCCCAGGAATGGGAATTGATTGCGCATATAAGCGCTCATGGGTTCGGCGCGCGCGGGTTCGGCGACGGCCAATAAAGCACGGCCAAGATCGGCATGGAAGAGGGCTGTCATAGGGGAATTATGCCAGAGTCTGGCTTGATCAAGCCAGTTTCGGGCGTGAAACCGGTGTTCGGCAGAGCCCGGGCGTAAAAAAAGCCGCGTCGGCGGCGGCTCTTCAAGCGGACTGCGGAGGCCCGGATTATGGCGGCATGAATAAAAAAAGGCGCTTCCGGAGAAGCGCCTTTTATATCGCGGTTAAGCGTATTACTGCACTTTGGCTTTCTTCACCAGTTCGTCGCGATAAGCGGCGACTTTCTTCTGGGTCAGCGCTTCCGCCACTTGGCCTTTGACTTCTTCCAGGCCTGGCAGTTTGGCCGCGCGCGAGCCTTCCAGTTTGATGACGTGGTAGCCGAATTGCGATTTAACTGGCGTTTCAGTGATCTGGCCGTCTTTCAACGCCACCATGGCGTCGGAGAATGGCTTGACGTAGGACGATGGGGTTGCCCAGTCCAGGTCGCCGCCGTTATTGGCCGAACCGTCTTTCGACTGCTTGGCCAATTCTTCGAATTTGGCGCCGCCTTTCAGCTTGGCGATAATGTCTTTCGCCTGCTGTTCGGTTTCAACCAGAATATGGCGCGCGTGGTATTCCTTGTCGCCCACGGTCGCTTTGTATTTGTCGTACTCGGCCTTGATTTCAGCATCGCTGACCGGGTTTTTCTTCACGTAGTCTTGCAGCATCGCGTTGATGATGATGCTTTGGCGGGCGTTTTCCAGCGCGCCTTTAACGTCGGCGCGGGTGCCCACGCCTTGTTTATCGGCTTCCTGGATCAGCACTTCGCGTGCGATCAGTTCTTTCTTGATGGCGTCGCGCAGTTGCGGCGAATCGGGTTGCTTGCCTTGGGCAACATATTGCTTCACGGCCGCTTCCAGGCGGGTAGTGGGGATGGCTTTGCCATTAACGGTCGCGACGTTTTGGGCAAAGGCCGGCACGGCAGCAACTGCGAACAAGGCCAACAACAGACGGGCAGGCTTCAAAATCATTATCACATCCTATAAAAAATAATAGCGGCGCCTTCAAGGCGCCGTACCTTACAACAGAAAGATTACTGAATCTTGGCTTTCTTGACCAGCTCTTCCTGGTAAGCCTGCAGCTTCTTCTGGGTCAGCGAATCCGCGACCTGCGGTTTCACTTCTTCCAGCGTCGGCAGTTTGGCGTCGCGGATGTCATCCACTTTGATCACGTGGAAACCATTGGGGGTTTGCACGGCTTTCTCGGTCACCTGGCCTTTTTGCAGGCCGACGAAGGCGTCCGAGAACACTTTCGGGAAGGACGACGGGGTCGCCCAATCCAGATCGCCGCCATTGGCGGCGGAACCGGTGTCTTTCGAATCCTTGGCCAGATCCTCGAACTTGGCGCCGCCCTTCAGCTTGGCGATCACCGCGTCCGCCTCGGCGGCGGTTTCGGTCAGGATGTGGCGCACATGGAATTCCTTGGTGCCGGCCTGGGCCACGAAACGATCATACTCGGCCTTGATGTCCGCGTCCGAAACCGGGTTCTTCTTGACGTAGTCGCCCACCAGCGCGTTGATGAAGATGGCGCGGCGCGCGTCCTCCAGCGCCTGCTTCACATCCGCGTTCTTGGTGTAGCCCTGTTTTTCCGCTTCCTGCATCAGCACTTCGCGGCCGAGCATTTCCTTCTTGATCGCTTCGCGCAGCTGCGGGGAGTCCGGTTGCTGGCCCTGGGCAACAACCTGTTTGACCACGGCTTCCACGCGCGAGGTCGGGATGCCTTTGCCATTGACGACGGCGATGTTCTGTGCAAACGCCGGTGCCGCAACCACGGCGAGAAGTGCGATCAGCAAACGTGCTGGCTTCAAATTCATTATTTCAAATCCTAAGGGCTAAGTTTTTTTTGAAGAGTCAAACTTCGGACGGTGCCAATGCGGTAATGGCCAACGCGTGGATTTCCCCACGCATCATATCGTGCACGGAATCATACACGAGTCGATGTCTTGTGACGAGTTTAAGGCCCTCGAATTTGGAGGAAACGATCCGCAGCTGATAATGGCCTCCGCCGGAGGCGGCGCCGGCGTGTCCGGCGTGCATGGCCGACTCGTCTTCCAGCTTTATTTCCAGCGGTTCCAATGCCGCGCGCAGGCGTTCTTCTATGCGTTCAATACGGGTTTCCATTACGCTTCCTCATCCTTGATGTATTTAGCCAGGTAGAAAGTCTGGCCGATAATGAACGCGAAGGTCAATGCCGTGGAGCCGAACGCCTTGAAGCTGACCCAGGAGGCGGTATCGGATTTGAACAGCACGAACGCGACGAACAGGTTAATGGCGCCCAAGGCCAGCAGGAACAGCACCCACATCACGTTCAGGCGTTCCCACACCTCGTCGGGCAGCGTGATCTGCGAGCCCATGGTGCTGCGCAGGAAGTTGTTCTTGAAGATATAGCGCGCCGACAGCAGGCCGATCGCCGACAGCCAATAGATCAGCGTCGGTTTCCATTTGATGAAGATCTCGTCGTGGTAATAGATGGTCAGTCCGCCGAAGACGACGAAGATGAACAGCGACAGTTTCAGCATGAAGTCGACCTTGCGGCCGCGCGCCAGCAGGTAGCCGATCTGCACCGCGTTGGCCAGGATGCCGGCCAGCGTGGCGATCACCATCGGCGCCTGGTCGGCCGTGGCCGAGCCGCCCGACAGCAAGCCGCTGAGGTTGGCGTTGACCCAGTGTTGGGCGGCCTCCGGATGCGCGCCGCCGATCTTGTAGCAGGCGAAGAAGACGATCAGCGGGAGTAGGTCGAACAGGAACTTTTTCATGGACAGGCTTAGGTCGGTCTTGGGGTATCAGTCTTGGGGATCAAAACGCAGGGACGCCGAATTGATGCAGTAACGCAGGCCGGTCGGCGGCGGGCCGTCCGGGAAAACATGGCCGAGATGGGCGTCGCACACGGCGCAGATGATTTCGGTGCGCAGCATACCATGGGAACGGTCCACCACTTCGATCACATTGGCCGGATTGAGCGGCTCGAAATAGCTGGGCCAGCCGCAGCCGGAATCGAACTTGGCGTCGGACGCGAACAGCGGCGTATTGCAGCACACGCAGGTATATATACCGGGCTCGTGGTGGTCCCAGTATTGGCCGGTGAAGGCGCGCTCGGTGGCGGCGTGGCGGGTGACCTGGTATTGCATGCCGTCCAGCATGGCTTTCCATTCGGCGTCGGTTTTAACGATTTTGTCTGTCATGGTGGCTTTCTCAGGAAGAACAGCTGACTTCAAGGTGGCTTGCCCAATCCGGCGGCAGCGCCGCGTAGGCTTCGTGTTCAGGCTGTTCGTCGTACGGGCGTTCCAAAACTGTCAGCAGGCGCGCGATTTCGGTGAAGTCCTTATTCTGCGCTTTTTCAATCGCGACCTGCGCCAGGTAATTGCGCAGCACGTATTTGGGGTTGACTTGATCCATCGCAAGCTTACGGTCCGCGTCGACGCTGTTTTCGGCGCGCAGGCGGGCGCGGTAGCGCTGCGCCCAGGCGTCGAATGCGGCGCGGTCGAGGAACAGGTCGCGCACCGGGGCGTCCGGATGGTTCGCGCCGGCTTCGGCCATGGCCGCCGCGTCCGGCACCGCGTCCACGCGCAGGGCGCCCAGGCGGCGGAAGAACTGGGTGAAATCGGCGTGATTGTCCTCCATCACCGTGAACATCGCCTCCATCAGGTCGCGGTCGTCGTCCTGCGCGGTCGCCAGGCCCAGCTTGGCGCGCATCAACTGGTCGGCTTTGGCGGCGAAGGCCGATTGGTAGACGTCCAGCGCGTCCTGTGCGGCCTTCACCTCGCCGATCAGCGGCAGCAGCGCCTTGCCCAGCGCGTAGCAATTCCAGTGGCCGATCTGCGGCTGGTTGCCATAGGAATAACGGCCGCCTTGGTCGCTATGGTTGCAGATATGGCCGCGGTCGAACGCCTCCATGAAACCGAACGGGCCGTAATCCAGCGTTTCGCCCAGGATGGACATATTGTCCGTGTTCAGCACGCCATGCATGAAGCCGACCGCCTGCCACTGCGCGACCAGCTCGGCGGTGCGGCGCGTGACTTCGCGCAGGAAGGCCGCGTACGCGTTCTCTTCGGCGCGCAATTGGGGATAAAAACGGTCGATCACGTAATCGGCCAGGATTTTGAGCTGCTCCGGCTGCTTGCGGTAGAACCAGTGTTCGAAGGAGCCGAAACGGACGAAGGTGGGCGCCATACGCAGCACGACCGCCGAGGTTTCCACCGATTCGCGATAAACGCCTTGGTCCGAACCGGCCACGGCCAGCGCGCGCGAGGTCGGAATGCCGAGCGCGGCCATGGCTTCCGAGCACAGGAATTCGCGGATCGACGAGCGCAGCACCGCGCGGCCGTCGCCCATGCGCGAATACGGCGTCAAGCCCGCGCCTTTCAGTTGCAGCTCGATGGGCCCGGACGGCGTGTCGGCGTTGCCCAGCAGGATGGCGCGGCCGTCGCCCAGCTGGCCGGCCCAGACGCCGAACTGGTGGCCGGAATACACGGCCGACAGGGGCTGCGCGCCGTCCGGCACGCTGTTGCCGGCCAGGATGTCCAGCGACGCCTGTTCCGCCAGCGTCGCCTGGTCCAGCCCCAGCAGGGCGGCGGCCGATGCGCTGGTCGCCACCAGATACGGGGCGGGCAGGGGAGTCGGCATTAATCGGGTGTAGAAATCGGACGGCAGGCTCGCGAACGAGTTGTCCATGGGCAGCTTTTTGATGGCGGTTCCAGTAGCTGTAGAGAGTGAATCCTTGATTTTAACGCACAGCTCCGATTCTATGCAGGGCCACACGGACCACAAGTCCGGTTACACTCGCTTACCGCCCTCGCGGCCACGCTTTGTGGCAAATGGTGCGGTGCAGCATCGAAACTGTTTGACGAAAATAGCACGCACGTTCCATTATTTGTTTATAGAAGATTCATACTAATAAAGCAAAACACCAAGGAGACCCGATGTCCTATCCGCAGAGTCCGTTGCCTCGGAGCCCATTGATGGGCCAGATGATGAACCAGCCGCTGCTTGTCTCCAGCATCATCGAGTTTGCGGCGCGTCATTTCGGCAATAGCGAAATCGTTTCGCGCCGTGTCGAGGGCGACATCCACCGCTACACCTACCGCGAGTGCCACCAGCGCGCGCGCCGCCTGGCCAACGCCTTGCAGGGCCTGGGCATCGAGATCGGCGACCGCGTCGCCACCCTGGCCTGGAACGGCTACCGCCACCTGGAAGCGTATTACGCCGTGTCCGGTTCCGGCGCGGTGCTGCACACCATCAATCCGCGCCTGCATCCAGACCAGATCGCCTACATCATCAATCACGCGGAAGACCAGGTGCTGCTGTTCGACCTGACCTTCCTGCCCGCCGTGGAAGCGGTGGCCGCGCAGTGCAAGCAGATCAAGACCTATGTGCTGATGTGCGGCCGCGACCGCATGCCGGCGGAAACGCGCGTCGCCAATCTGCTGTGCTACGAGGACTTGATCGACTCCCATTCGGACGACTACGCGTGGCCGCGGTTCGACGAGAACTCGGCCTGCACGCTGTGCTACACGTCCGGCACCACGGGCAATCCCAAGGGCGCGCTGTATTCGCACCGTTCCACCGTGCTGCACGCCTACGCCTCGGCGATGCCGGGCGCGCTCAACGTGAGCGCCAAGGACACCGTGCTGCCGGTGGTGCCCATGTTCCACGTCAACGCCTGGGGCCTGCCGTACTCGGTCCCGCTGTCCGGCGCCAAGCTGGTGTTCCCGGGGGCCGCGCTGGACGGCAAATCCGTCTACGAGCTGTTCGAGTCCGAGAAGGTCACGTTCTCGGCCGGCGTGCCGACCGTGTGGCTGGGCCTGATCAACTACGCGACGCAGAACAAGCTGAAGTTCTCCACCTTCCGCCGCACGGTGATCGGTGGCTCGGCCTGCCCGCCGGCGATGATGAACGCGCTGATCGACGAGTTCGACGTGGAAGTGGTGCACGCCTGGGGCATGACGGAAATGTCGCCGCTGGGCACGGCCTGCATGCTGCAGGCCAAGCACGCCGAACTGCCCAGGGAAGAGCAGCGCAAGATCCTGCAGAAGCAGGGCCACGCGGTGTACGGCGTGGACATGAAGATCGTCGACGACGACGGCAAGGAGTTGCCGTGGGACGGAAGCAGTTATGGCCACTTGCTGGTCAAAGGACCATGGATCATCTCGTCCTACTACAAGGAGGAGGGCGGCGACCCGCTGCAGGACGGCTGGTTCCCCACCGGCGACGTGGCCACCATCGACCCCGACGGCTATATGCAGATCACCGACCGCAGCAAGGACGTGATCAAGTCCGGCGGCGAATGGATAGGCACCATCGACCTGGAGAACATCGCGACGGCGCATCCGGCCGTGATGCAGGCCGCCTGCATCGGCGTGGCGCATCCGAAATGGGACGAGCGCCCGCTGCTGGTGGTGGTGGTGCGGCCCGGCATGGCGGTGAGCCGCGAAGAGTTGTTGAAATTTTACGAGGGCAAGATCGCCAAATGGTGGTTGCCGGACGACGTGGTCTTCGCCGACACGCTGCCGCTGGGCGGCACGGGCAAGGTTCAGAAAAACAAACTGCGTGAACTATATAAGGAGCACAAACTGCCCACCGCTTGATTGACCGCTGTACGAAGGCCCTACTAAAACGATAAAGAAGGATGGAGACCATGACCTACCGCAAGCTCGCAATCGCAATCAGCCTGACCCTGATGACCTCGGCCGCCAGTGCCGAGAACGTGAAAATCGCCTTCATCGACCCGCTGTCCGGCCCGTTCGCGCCGGTCGGGCAAAACCAGCTCAAGAGCTTCCAGCTGATCGCCGACATGGCCAACAAGGGCAAGTGGGCCGGCGACAACACCATCGAGGTGGTCGGCTTCGACAACAAGGGCAGCCCGCAGGAATCGCTGACCCAGCTCAAGGCCGTGATCGACCAGGGCTACCGCTACATCACGCAGGGCAACGGTTCCGGCGTCGGCCTGGCGCTGCTGGACGCGGTGAACAAGCACAACGAGCGCAATCCCGGCAAGGAGGTCGTCTACCTGAACTACGCGGCGGTCGACCCCGACATGACCAACAGCAAGTGCAGCTTCTGGCACTTCCGCTTCGACGCCAACTCGGACATGAAGATGGAGGCGCTGACCAGCTACATGGCGCCGGACAAGAACATCAAGGCGGTCTACATCATCGGCCAGAACTACGCCTTCGGCCACGCGGTCAGCCGCGCCGCCAAGGAATACCTGGCGCGCAAGCGGCCAGACATCAAGATCGTCGGCGACGACCTGCACCCGATCGGCCAGGTCAAGGACTTCTCGCCCTACATCGCCAAGATCAAGGCCGCGGGGGCGGACACCGTCATCACCGGCAACTGGGGCGCCGACCTGGCGCTGCTGATCCGCGCCGCCAAGGACGCCGACCTGAAGGCCAACTTCTACACCTATTACGGCATCACCACCGGCGTGCCGACCGCGATGGGCGCCGCCGGCGCCGAGCGCACCAAGATCATCGGCAACTGGATGGCCAACAACGAGACGCTGAACGGCAAGGAAGTGGTGGAGGCGTTCAAGGCCAAGTACAACGACGACTATTACGCGGCGCAGACGCACGTGATCATCACCATGCTGTCGAACGCGATCAAGGCCGCCCGCACGGCCGATCCGGTCAAGGTGGCGTTCGCGCTGGAGGGCATGAAGACGCAGTCGCTGAACGGCGGCGTGATGATGCAGAAGGCCGACCACCAACTGCAGCAAAACCTGTACATCGGCACCTGGACCAAGACCAACGGCAAGGACATCAAATACGACCAGGAAGGCACCGGCTACGGCTGGCGCATGGACAAGAAGATCGACGCCTACGTCGCCGGCCAGCCCACCTCCTGCCAGATGAAACGCCCAGGCTAAATCTTCAGAACGCGTAGGGCGGGGCGCTCGGCCCGCCGGATGGTTGCTGGACCGCTTGCATCCGGCGGAATGGCGGCGGGCGCCGAGCCCGGCGCGCCATTCCGCCCCACGCGGCGCATTCTCCCCGGATATCTATGGAATTCACCTTATTTACACTGCTGAACGGTGTGAGTTACGGACTGCTGCTGTTCATGCTGTCGTCCGGGCTCACGCTGATCTTCAGCATGATGGGCGTGCTCAACTTCGCGCACGCCAGTTTCTACATGCTGGGCGCCTACATCGCCTACACCATCAGCAGCCAGATCGGTTTCTGGCCCGCGCTGGTGCTGGCGCCCGTCGCCGTCGGCCTGCTGGGCGCGATGGTCGAGCGCTACGGCCTGCGGCCGCTGCACAAGTTCGGCCACATCCCCGAACTGCTGTTCACCTTCGGGCTGTCCTTCCTCATCGTCGAGCTGGTGCAGCTGATCTGGGGCCGCGCCGCCGTGCAGTACGCCATCCCGGCGGAACTGGACGGACCGCTGTTCACCCTGTTCACCACCAGCTTCCCCAAATACCGCGCCTTCATGATGCTGGTCGCGCTGGCCATGCTGGGCGGCATCTGGCTGGTGCTGACCCGCACCCGCATCGGCCTCGTGATCCAGGCCGCGCTCACCCATCCCGAGGCGGCCGAGGCGCTGGGCCACAACGTGCCGCGCATCTTCATGTGGGTGTTCGGCGGCGGCAGCGCGCTGGCCGGCCTGGCCGGCGTCATCGGCGGCAACGCCTTCGTCACGGAACCGGCCATGGCGGCCACCGTCGGCAGCATCATCTTCGTGGTGGTGGTGGTCGGCGGCATGGGGTCGCTGGCCGGGGCCTTCATCGCCTCGCTGCTGATCGGCGTGATGCAGACCACCGCCGTGGCGCTGGACTATTCCTTCGCCAGCCTGCTGGGCCAGATGGGCGCCTCCGTCTCGCCGGGCACGCCGTTCTACGCGTTGATGAACGTGACCATCGCGCAGAGCGCGGCCATCCTGCCGTACCTGCTGCTGGTACTGATCCTGATTTTCCGCCCTAAGGGCTTGCTGGGGACCCGCGAATGAGCACCGTGCGCTTTCAACCTATGAACCTGGGCCGCTGGCTGCTGTGGAGCGCCTACGCCCTGATCCTGCTGGCCGCGCCGCTGGTCTTCAGCAAGGGCGGCGGCCTGACCCTGCTGTCCCAGATGGGCACGGTGATGATCTTCGGCCTGTCCTACAACATGCTGCTGGGGCAGGGCGGCATGCTGTCCTTCGGCCACGCCGTGTATTCGGGCCTGGGCGCGTTCTTCGCCATCCACGCGATGAACCTGGCCGGCGCCGGCCAGGCGCCCATCCCCACCAGCATGATCCCGCTGGTGGGCGGCCTCGCCGGCATGGCCTTCGGCGTGCTGTTCGGCTATGTGACCACGCGCCGCGCCGGCACCACCTTCGCCATGATCACGCTGGGCCTGGTGGAGCTGGTGTTCGCCAGCTCGCTGATGTTCCCGGACTTCTTCGGCGGCGAGGGCGGCGTCACCACCAACCGCGTGATCGGCGACAAGATCCTGGGCATCAGCTACGGTCCGCAGATCCAGGTCTACTACCTGATCGCGTTCTGGCTGTTCGTCTGCACCGTCACCGTCTACGCCTACACGCACACGCCGCTGGGCCGCATCATCAACGCCGTGCGCGACAATCCGGAGCGTGTCGAGTTCATCGGCTACGACACGCAGTGGGTGCGCTACCTGGTGCTGATCCTGTCGTCCTTCTTCGCCGGCGTGTCCGGCGGGCTGTCCGCCATCAACTTCGAGATCGTCAGCGCGGAGAACGTCAGCGCGATCCGTTCGGGCAGTATCCTGCTGTTCACCTTCATCGGCGGCATCGGCTTCTTCTTCGGGCCGCTGCTGGGCGCCATCGTCGGCATCCTGTTCTCGGTGCTGCTGTCGGACTACACGCCGGCCTGGCAGCTGTATCTGGGCCTGTTCTTCGTGCTGCTGGTGCGCTACGCGCCTGGCGGACTGGGCAGCCTGCTGATGCTGCTGCTGCGCACCGCCAAGTTCGGCCAGTTCGGCCGCGTGGCCGGACCGCTGGGCTGGGTGTGCCTGGCCGCGCTGCCGGCCGTGCTGGGTCTGGTGCTGTGCGTGGAAATGCTGTACCACCTGACCATGGAGGCGGCCAACGGCAGCGTCAAGAACCTGTTCGGCGTGGCGGCGGACACCCGCCATGCCATGCCGTGGCTGGTGGCCGGCGGCCTGATGCTGGCCGGCGTGCTGGGCTGGCGCCGCGCGCAACCGGCGTTCGCCGAGGCCTGGAACGACGCCAGCGCCGTCATCGCCGCTAAAATAAGGAGCGCATCATGAGCGCCATGCACAATCCGACCATGCCCGCGCATGTTCCCGCCATGGCGCTGGAGCTGCGCGACGTGCGCAAGAGCTTCGGCAAGTCCGAGATCATCCGGGGCGCCAACCTCGGCATCGCCAAGGGCGAGCGCTGCGCGGTGATCGGCCCCAACGGCGCCGGCAAGTCCACCCTGTTCAACCTGATCTCCGGACGCTTCCCCCTGTCGTCCGGCGAGATCAGGCTGAACGGCGGCGTCATCAGCGGCAAGAAGCCGTACCAGATCAACCGCCTGGGGCTGTCGCGCAGCTTCCAGATCAGCAATCTGTTCGTCAACCTGTCGGTCTACGAGAACCTGCGCTGCGCGGTGCTGTGGTCGCTCGGCTACAAGTATTCGTTCTGGCACCAGCTGGGCAAGCTGCGGGACGCCCACGAGCGCGCCGAGCAGGTGCTGGAGCAGATCGGCCTGCAGCGCCAGCGCCACGTGCCGGCCGGCGTGCTGACCTACGCCGAGCAGCGCGCGCTGGAGATCGGCATCACCATCGCCGGCGGCGCCGACGTGATCCTGCTGGACGAGCCGACGGCCGGCATGAGCCGCTCGGAATCGGACGCGGCGGTGGAACTGATACGCAAGGTCACCGTCGGCAAGACCCTGCTGATGGTGGAGCACGACATGGGCGTGGTGTTCGGCCTGGCCGACAAGATCGCGGTGCTGGTGTACGGCGAGGTGATCGCCTGCGACACGCCGCAACGCATCCGCGGCAACGCGGAGGTGCAATCGGCCTATCTGGGCACGGAACAGGAGACCGAATATGCTTGAGATCCGCAACCTGCACGCCTACTACGGCAAGAGCCACGTGCTGCACGGCGTCGACCTGCACGTCAAGCCGGGCGAGATCGTCAGCCTGCTGGGCCGCAACGGCGCCGGGCGCTCCACCCTGGTCAAGGCCGCGATGGGCCAGGTCAGCGCCACCGGCTCGGTCAAACTGAAGAACGAGGACATCCTGGGGCTGAAGGCCTACCAGATCGCCTACAAGGGACTGGGCTACGTGCCGGAGAGCCGCGACGTGTTCCCCACGCTGACGGTGGAGCAGAACCTGGTGCTGGGCGAGAAGTCCGGCAAGCGCGGCGGGCGCTGGTCGCTGGAGGACATGTACGGCATGTTCCCGCGGCTGCGCGAGCGGCGCGCCGTGCCTGCCGGCGTGCTGTCCGGCGGCGAGCAGCAGATGCTGACCCTGTGCCGCACCCTGATGGGCGATCCGGACCTGATCATGATCGACGAGCCCACCGAGGGGTTGGCGCCGAAGATCGTGACGCTGGTGGGCGAGTACCTGATGGCGCTGAAGGAGAAGGGCGTGTCGGTGCTGCTGGTGGAGCAGAAGCTGGCGATCGCGATGGAGATCTCGCAGCGCGTCTACGTGATGGGCCACGGCGCCATCGTGTTCGAGGGCACGCCGGCCCAGCTGCGCGCCGACGCGGCCGTCCGCAAGGAGTGGCTGGAGGTCTAGCCTAGGCGGCCACGCCCTCGGGCGCCAGCTTGTCGAGCAGCCGCGCGCAGTCGAACATGCAGACGGTGCGGGTGCCGCCGTCGGGCAGCGGCAGTTCCAGCACTTCGCTGGATTCGCTTTGCGGCCCGCCGGCGCGCTGGCCCCCGCGCATCAGCTGGGGCGCGCCGTAGCGATGGCTGTCGTCGATGGTGACGATGGTCTCCACGCCGTCCACCACCAGCCCGTAGCGCTCCTCGCCGCGCTCGATCACCAGCACCTTGGTCCCTTCCTCCTGCTCCAGCGGCGCCATGCCGTACAGCTGGCGCAGGTCGATCAGGATCACCATGCGCTGGCGCAGGTTGAGCACGCCGGCCACATGGGGCGGCATGCCCGGCGGGCGCGTGATGTCGCCCTTGCGGTCGATGATCTCGCGCACCTGCGTGATTTCCAGCGCGTAGCTCTCTTGCACGCGGAACGTCAGGTAGACCTTGCGCCGGGTCTTGCGCTCGGCGCGGACCTGGCCCTGGTCCAGGAACAGCGCGGCGTGGCCCTGGTGCATCCGGGTGATCTCGGCGTGGGAGAAAATGCCCTGGTGGTCGAGCAGGATGATGTCGGCGCCGTCCGGCCGCGTCAGGCAGCCGCCGAACATGGCGGCGCGCGCCTTGCTCAGCAAGGGAATCGGCAGCAGCTCCTCGCTGGCGAAATGGACAATGCTGTCCACCTCGTCGACCAGGAAGCCGATGGTCGCGTGGTCGATGCGCGCCACGATCACGCGCCGCTCCGGGCCCGGCGCGGCGGCCTCGCCGCCCAGCAGCGTGGCGAAGTCCACCGCGGCCACCTGGCTGCCCCTGAAATTGAAGCGTCCCAGGCACAGTTTGCTGTTCAGCACCGACCCCTGCAGCTCCGGCACGCGGATGATTTCCTGGATGGCCGCCATCTCCAGCGCGAAGCGCGAACCGCCCGAGCGGAAGGTGACGCAGTGGCGGCGCCGCCCGAGCGCGGCGCGCGCGCCGCCGGCCGGCTGCGCCGCGATGCGCAGCGCGACCACCTGCGGCACGTTTTCCACGCGGACCAGGCTGGCCGGGGCCAGGATTTGCAGCAGCCTGGCGCCGTTGTCCAGCAGGATGGTGCCGGCGATCACGCCCGGCGCGGCGGCGCCGTCGTAGGCCAGCCGCGTGCGCTGCTCGGGCCGCACGCGCAGGATCTCGCCGGTGGCGTGGAACAGGATGCCGACCAGCACGTCCTGGTGGTCGATGATGGCGATCTTGTGGCTGGGCGCGGCCGCCGGCGCGTCCGGATCGAACAGGCGGCCCAGGTTCACCACCGGGATCACGCTGCCGCGCAGGGTGAACATGCCCTCCAGATAGGGCGGGCACAGCGGCAAGGCGGTGAGCCGCTCGGGGAAGTTCACCACCTCCCGGATGCAGCTGGCGGGCAGTGCGAACTCGTCCTCCCCCAGCATGAAGGAGCCGAACAGTTCAGTGGCGGGCGCTGCGGTGTCGGTGTTTTCCATGGTCGGCGGCCTCCAGGGCCGGAGTGGTGATGGTTTGAATGGCGCATTGATAGCGGGCGCAGTCGATCAGCATGCGCCGGCCGGCATGTCCGCCGAGGTCGCTGTCGGTCACGCGCAGACCGTAGCGCTGCAGGACGGCCAGCGCCGCCACGATGTTCTGGCGGCCCACCGTCAGCAGGCCGGTGCCGGGGCCCAGCATGCTGGCGCCGCCGGCCACCACGACGTCGATGTCGGCGTAGTCCGCCGGCGTGGCGCCCAGCACGGTCAGCATCGAGGGCACGGCCTGGTCCACGTAGCGGGCGCCCATGCCGCGCTCGCCGGGCGGCGCGGCCGGCAGCAGGCAGTGCGCCAGCGCGCAGCGCCCGCCCTGGGGCCACAGCAGGGCCAGACCCACGCACGAGCCGAGCACGGCCACCAGCGTGTCGCCGCGCGAGCCGGCCGCCAGCCGGCCCATGCCGACCTCGCGCGGCAGCGTGGCCGGCGCGCGGGCCAGGGTGGCGCCCGCGGGCTGGGCGGGGCCCGCCATGGGTTCAGACCACGAAGCCGGAGACGGTCTTGTTCAGGTCCGCCGCCCGCTCGTTCAAGCCCTCGGTGGAGCGGGCGATGCTGTCGCAGCTGCCGGCCGACTTTTCCGCCTCCTCGGCGATGTACTGGATGGCCGCGCTGACCTCGCGCGCGGCCAGCAGCTGTTCCCTGGCCGATTGCGAGATCTCCGAAATGGCCTGGCCGGTCTTGCCGACCCCGCTGACGATCTTGTCGAAGGCGTCGCTGGCCTGGCGCGAAATGTCGCTGCCGGAGGTGACGCGCTTGACCGATTCGTTGATCAGCTTGGAGATCTCCTTGGTCGCCTGCGAGGAGCGCTCGGCCAGCTTGCGCACCTCGTCGGCCACCACCGAGAAGCCCAGGCCGTGCTCGCCGGCGCGCGCCGCCTCGATGGCGGCGTTGAACGCCAGCATATTGGTCTGGCTGGCGATCTCGCTGATGACCTTGACGATCTCGCCGATGTCCTCGGACGAACGGTTGATCAGGTCCATGGCCTCGATCGACCGGGCCACGGCCTTGGCGCCGGTTTCGGCCTCCTGTTGGGTGGCCTTGGCCAGCGCGTCGGCGCTGGCGGTGCTGGCGGCGATGGAATCGATCGATTTGCTCAGGCCGTCGATGGAGGCGTTCATCTGCTCCACCGTGGCGCCCAGCGCCTGCGTGCCGGAGGCGACCACGCCGGCGCGCTCGGCGATGGTTTGCGACGCGTCCGCGAAGCCGGTTGCCGAGCCGACCACCTGGCCGATCACGCCGCGCAGGTCGGCCATCATCTTGCCGATGCCGATGCCCAGCAGGTCCAGCGGCTCGTCGCCGGCGGCCTGGACCTCGCTGGTCAGGTCGCCCTTGGCGGCCCGCGCCACCGCCTGCAACAGTTGCGTCACCTTGTTGCCGTCCGATTCGGCCCTGGCGTGGATGCTTTCTTCCAGCAATACCTGCTCGGTGATGTCGATGGCGAACTTGACGATTTTATAGGGTTTGCCGTTCAGATCGAATATCGGATTGTAAGTCGCCTGGATCCAGATAACCTTGCCATTATTCCCGACGCGCTTATATCGGCCGCAATCGAATTCACCCCGGTTGAGTTTCTGCCAAAATTTCTTATATTCAATGGTATTCGCATAAACGGGGTCGCAGAATAAACGGTGGTGTTCGCCGCGGATATCCTCCAGCGCGTAACCCATCACGGCCAGGAAGTTGTCGTTGGCGTTCAGGACGTGGCCTTGCATGTCGAACTCTATGACGGCCTGGGCCTTGTCGATGGCGCTGACCTTGCCCTCGAACTCGGTGTTGCGCATCTTCGACGCGGTGATGTCGGTGGCGAACTTGATCACTTTGTAGGGGCGGCCCTCGGTGTCGAACACCGGGTTGTACGAGGCGTTGATCCAGATTTCACGGCCGTCGCGGGCCAGGCGCTTGTAGTCGCCCTGGTCGAACTGGCCGGCGCGCAGCGTTTCCCAGAACTTGCGGTAGGCGTCGCTGGCGGCGTAGGCCGGTTCGCAAAAAATGGAATGATGCTTGCCTTGCACCTCGTCCAGCGAGTAGCCTAGCGTACGCAGAAAATTGTCATTGGCTTGCAGGATGGTGCCGTCCAGGTTGAATTCAATCACGGCCTGCACGCGATTCAACGCGGTATTAATTGCCACTAATTCAAGCTCGTGCGTATCGGCTTGCTGCATAATCGTGCTGCCCATGGAGGCTCCCGTTGATAACTGAATAAGGCCGCCGATTTATTGATTGGCGTCAAAGGTGTTAAAGATTATTACGCCGATTCTCCACCGATACAATAAAAAGCGGCGGGGGCATGTCGCTGGAGTGGACGTAGGGCAACACTTTCGGGAGGCAAGCGACGCCGGCGCGACGGCTTAAAAAAAATAATACGACCGTTCGTTTTTGCGTTATAGTTAGGTTTTTGCAGCCTGTTCACACTACAAGAAGGAAGAGACATGAGTGCCGAATATCACGTACAAGGTTCTGTTGCAGTCATCACCCTGGACAACCCGCCGGTCAACGGCCTGGGCCACGCGACCCGCCTGGCGGCGGTGCAGGGCGTCCAGAAGGCGCTGGCGGACGACGCCGTCAAGGCCATCGTCATCACCGGCGCGGGCAAGGCCTTCTCCGGCGGCGCCGACATCAAGGAGTTCAATTCGCCGAAGGCGCTGGCCGAGCCGAATCTGCACTCGCTGATCCGCACGGTGGAGGAGTCCACCAAGCCGGTGGTCGCCGCCATCCACACCGTCTGCATGGGCGGCGGGCTGGAACTGGCGCTGGGCTGCAACTACCGCGTGGCGATGCCGGGCGCGCAGATCGCGCTGCCGGAAGTGAAGCTGGGCCTGGTGCCCGGCGCCGGCGGCACGCAGCGCCTGCCGCGCGTGCTGGGCCTGGAAATGGCCCTGAACATGATCGTCTCCGGCACGCCGGTGGCGTCCGAGAAGCTGAAGGGCACCGCGCTGTTCGACGAGATGTTCGCGCCGGACGCCGACCTGCTGGCATCGGCCGTCGCCTTCGCCGGGAAGGTGGCCGACGCGCGTCCGCTGCCGCGGGTGCGCGACATCAAGGTCGACTACCCCAATCACGAGGCCTTCCTGCAGTTCTCGCGCAACACCGTGAAGGCGATGTCGGGCCCGTTCCCGGCGCCGCTGGAATGCGTGGAATGCGTGGCCGCCACCGTGACCATGAAGTTCGAGGACGGCCTGAAGTTCGAGCGCGAGCGTTTCATCGCGCTGATCCAGACCCCCGAGTCGAAATCGCTGCGCCACGCCTTCTTCAGCGAACGCCAGGCCAGCAAGGTGCCCGACGTGCCGGCCGACACCCCGGTGCGCGCCATCAGGAAGGCGGCCGTGATCGGCGCCGGCACCATGGGCGGCGGCATCGCGATGAACTTCGCCAACGCCGGCATCCCGGTCACCATCCTGGAAATGAAGCAGGAGGCGCTGGACAAGGGCCTGGCCACGATCCGCAAGAACTACGAGAACACCTTGAAAAAGGGCAAGCTGACGCAGGAGAAGTTCGACCAGCGCGTGGGCCTGATCACCGGTTCCCTGAGCTACGAGGAGATCGGCGACGCCGACATCGTGGTCGAGGCGGTGTTCGAGGAGATGGGCGTCAAGGAAACCGTGTTCCGCAAGCTCGACGAGGTGATGAAGCCGGGCGCCATCCTGGCCTCCAACACCTCCACGCTGGACGTGGACCAGATCGCCAGCTTCACCAAGCGTCCCCAGGATGTGGTCGGCACCCACTTCTTCAGCCCGGCCAACGTGATGAAGCTGCTGGAGATCGTGCGCGGCGCGAAAACCGGCAAGGAAGTGCTGGCGACCACGCTGGCGCTGTCGAAAAAGCTGAAAAAAACCGGCGTCGTCTCCGGCGTGTGCGACGGCTTCATCGGCAACCGCATGATCGAGCAGTACAGCCGCCAGGCCGGCTTCCTGCTGGAGGAGGGCTGCCTGCCGGAGCAGGTGGACAAGGCGGTCGAGAAGTTCGGCTTCGCCATGGGCCCGTTCCGCATGGGCGACCTGGCCGGCAACGACATCGGCTGGTACATCCGCAAGCGCCGCTACGTGGAATCGCCGGAGATCACCTACTCGAAGACCGCCGACCTGCTGTGCGAAATGGGCCGCTTCGGCCAGAAGACGGGCGGCGGCTGGTACGACTACAAGGCCGGCGACCGCAAGGCCTATCCGAACGAGGACGTGAACGCGATGATCGTCAAGCACTCGGCCGACCTGGGCGTTGAGCGCCGCAAGATCAGCGACCAGGAGATCGTCGAGCGCCTGGTGTACGCGCTGGTCAACGAGGGCGCGAAGATCGTGGAGGAGGGCATCGCGCTGCGCGCCTCCGATATCGACATGGTGTACCTGACCGGCTACGGCTTCCCGCTGCACCGCGGCGGCCCGATGTTCTACGCCGACACGGTGGGCCTGCCCAACGTGCTGGGCACCATCGAGCGCCTGGCGCGCGGCCGCCACGGCGACGCCTGGAAACCGGCGCCGCTGCTGGTCAAGCTGGCCGCCGAGGGCAAGGGCTTCAACGGCTAAGCCTATCGGCCCGCCGGCCCCTCCTTCAGCCTATCCGCTTGCGCATGCGCGCCAGCGGAACCAGCACGGGGCCGGGCAGCGGCAGCTCGAAGCGCTCCACGATCTCGAAGCCGGCGGCCAGGTACAGCGGCACGCCGGGCATGGTGGCGGCCAGTTCCAGCGTCCGGAACCCCGCCGCCAGCGCCTGCTCCTCGCAATGGCGCATCAAGCTCCGTCCCAGACCTTGCCGCGCCGCCCCGGGCGCCACGAAGAAGGCCCGTATCCGGCCGGCCTGCGTGGCCGCGTCGAGCAGCGGGTCGGGGCCGCTCTTGGCCTGGTCGCCGCCGAACAGCGTGGCGCGCTTGCTCCAGCCGCCGCACGCCAGCAGTTCCCCCTCCCGCTCGATGACGAAATAGGTGCCGTCCGCCACCAGTTGCGTGTCGACGCCGAACACGTGGCGCGTGATGGCCTCGGCCTGCTCCGGCGTGTAGAAGCCGGCGCTGAGCGCGATGCCCGAGCGCGCGATCAGCGCCTCCATGGCGGGGATGTCGGCGGGCAGCGCCGGCCTCGGTTCGATGGCGTGCTTGTGTGTCATTTCCATGATTTGTGGCCGTAATTGACGGCAAGTTTGCGCAAACGCATGTTTTTCTTCGGTATTATGACTGCATGTTCATGTTATCCGTTTTGCGTTGCTGCGTGTGCGCCGGCCTGCTGGCCGGGGCGGCCCCCGGCTGGGCGCGCGAGTTGCTCGTGGTGGGCGCGCATTTCGAGCGCGTGTTCGAACGCAGGCCGGACGGCCAGTTCTACGGCATCGGGCCCGACATCGTGCGCAAGGTGGCGCGCCAGAACGGCGACACCGTGCGCTTCGAGCTCTATCCCTGGGCGCGCGCGCAGGCGCTGGTGGCGCAGGGGCAGGCCGACATCCTGGTGGGACCCTACAAGTCGGCCGAGCGGCTGGAGAAGATGGCGTTCTCGCGTTCCGCCTTTTACCGCGACGACATGGTGTTCTACGCCCTGAGCGGCTCGGGCGCGCAGTGGAAGGGCGATTACGCGGCGCTGGAGGGCAAACCCATCGTGGTGATGAATGGCTGGGCCTACGGCGGGGAGTTCGACGCGGCCCGGCCCCGGCTGCGCATCAGCGTCGCCAACAATGTCGAAAACGGCTTGTTGATGCTGACCCATCGCCACGTGGCGCTGTTCGCCAGCAACCGGCGCAACACCGAGCCGGTGGTGGCGGCCCTGCGCATCGCCGGCCAGGTCGAGGCGCTGCCCAACGTGATCGGTGTGCAGGACGGCTATTTCGCCTTCCCCAGGGACGCGGAGCACGAGGCGGTCCGGCGCCGCTTCGACACGGTGTTCGACGCCCTGATCGCGGCCGGGGAATTGAAGCGCATGGGCCTGCGCTACGACGTCGACGTGCCCTGAGGCGCCGCCGGCGCCGATAGGCGCGGCGGGCCGGGCGCGGGTTAGCGCCGGGTCGGCGGCGTCAGGATGGACGGCAGGGCCTTGGGCAGCGTGGCGGGATAGTCGCGGCTGAAATGCAGGCCGCGGCTTTCGCGCCGCTGCAGCGCGCTGTTGACGATGAGCGCCGCCACGTCGACCAGGTTGCGCAGCTCCAGCAGGTCGCTGGTGATGCGGAAGTTGCGGTAGTACTCGTCGATCTCCTCCTTGAGCAGCGCGATGCGGTGCTGGGCGCGCTCCAGGCGTTTGGTGGTGCGCACGATGCCCACGTAGTTCCACATCGAGCGGCGCAGCTCGTCCCAGTTGTGGGCGATCACCACTTCCTCGTCGGCGTCGGTGACCCGGCTCTCGTCCCAGTCCGGCAGGTAGGGCGAGCCGTTGCGTTCCTGCGCCTCGATGTCCTGCGCGCAGGCGCGGCCGATGACCACGCATTCGAGCAGCGAGTTCGAGGCCAGGCGGTTGGCGCCGTGCAGGCCGGTGCAGGCGGTTTCGCCCACGGCGTATAGGCCGGGCAGGTCGGTGCGGCCGTACAGGTCGGTGACCACGCCGCCGCAGGTGTAGTGCGCCGCCGGCACGATGGGGATCGGCTGCCTGGTGATGTCGATACCCAGCTCCAGGCAGCGCGCGTAGATGGTGGGGAAGTGTTCGATCAGCCATTCGGCCGGCTTGTGGCTGATGTCCAGGTGCACATAATCGAGGCCGCGCTTCTTGATCTCGAAGTCGATCGCGCGCGCCACCACGTCGCGCGGGGCCAGTTCGGCGCGCTCGTCGTGGGCCAGCATGAAGCGGGCCCCGGCGGCCGCGCCGGCTTCCGGCGGCAGCTTGAGCAGGCCGCCCTCGCCGCGGATGGCTTCCGTGATCAGGAAGGATTTGGCGTAGGGGTGGTACAGGCAGGTCGGGTGGAACTGGATGAATTCCATGTTGGACACGCGGCAGCCCGCGCGCCAGGCCATGGCGATGCCGTCGCCGCTGGCGGTGTCCGGGTTGGTGGTGTACAGATAGACCTTGCCGGCGCCGCCGGTGGCCATCACGGTGTGCTCGGCGGCCACCGTGTGCACCTGGCCGGTCTTGACGTCCTGCACGTACAGGCCGTGGCACTTGGGCTGGGCGGTGTCGTGCGCCTGCCGCGGGCCCAGCTTGTCGGAGGTGATCAGGTCGATCGCGCAATGGTGCTCGAACAGGCTGATGTTCGGGTGCGCGCGCACCTTCTGCTCCAGCGTGATCTGGACCGCGTGGCCGGTGGCGTCGGCCGCGTGGATGATGCGGCGCTGGCTGTGGCCGCCCTCGCGCGTCAGGTGGAAGCCCAATTCGGCGGTGGCGTCGCGCGTGAACGGCACGCCCTGCTCGATCAGCCATTCGATGGCGGCGCGGCCGTTTTCGACGATGAAGCGGGTGGCGGCCTCGTCGCACAGGCCGCCGCCGGCCACCAGGGTGTCGGCGATATGCTGGTCGTGGCTGTCGCCGGAGTCGAGCACGGCGGCGATGCCGCCCTGGGCCCAGTTGCTGGCGCCGTCGAGCAGCTGGCGTTTGGAAATGATCGCCACCTTGCGCGTCTCGGCCAGGTGCAGCGCCACCGACAGGCCGGCCAGGCCGCTGCCGACTATAGCAACATCGAATTTCATGGTCTAAATCGTCATATTTGCTTGTAAAGAAGTAAGACTATAGACGATTTGCCGCGCGCGTGCGGCGCGGCGGCCATTTTAGTCAGTGTTGTGACCGCTCAATACCGCCGGGCATGCCGGGCGGCATCATGGGTTGCACCACCGCGCGCGCGGTGGCGCGGGCGCCCGCGCAGGCCGGCGGCGCCGATCGGAACCGTCAAGCCCAACGCGGAGGGCGCCATGCCGAAGACGAAAGTGCTGGTGGTGGAGGATGATCCCGGCCTGCAGCGCCAGCTGCGCTGGACCCTGGATGCTTACGAGGTGCTGCCGGCGGACGGCCCGGCCGCGGCCCTGGCGCAGTTGCGGCGGCACCAGCCGCCGGTGGTGACCATGGACCTGGGGCTGCCGCCCGAACCGAACGGCGCCGGCGTCGGCCTGACGCTGCTGCGCGACGTGCTGGCCATCGCGCCGGGCACCAAGGTGATCATCCTGTCGGGCAACCAGGACCGCGCCAACGTGCTGCACGCGATCGGCATGGGCGCCTACGATTTCCAGCAAAAGCCGCTGGACCCGGACCTGCTGCAACTGGTGATCGCCCGCGCGCTGTTCCTGCACGGGGTGCAGGAGGAGCACGGCCGCATGCGCCAGATCGAGGCCGATTCGCCGCTGTCCGGCATCATCAGCCGCGACCCGGCCATGCTCAAGCTGTGCCGCGGCGTGGAAAAGGTCGCGCCGTCGTCGGCCAGCGTCATGCTGCTGGGCGAATCGGGCTGCGGCAAGGAGTTGCTGGCGCGCGGCCTGCACCGGCTCGGCACCCGCCGCGAGCGGCGCTTCGTCGCCATCAACTGCGCGGCGATACCGGAGCAGCTGCTGGAGAGCGAGCTGTTCGGTTACGAGAAGGGCGCGTTCACCGGCGCGGCCCAGCGCACGCCGGGCAAGATCGAGCTGGCGCAGGGCGGCACCTTCTTCCTCGACGAGATCGGCGACATGGCGCCGCCGCTGCAGGCCAAACTGCTGCGCTTCCTGCAGGAGCGCGTGATCGAGCGGGTGGGCGGACGCAGCGAGATCGCGGTCGACGTGCGGGTGGTGTGCGCCACCCACCGCAAGCTCAAGGAGCTGGTCGAGGACGGGCGCTTCCGCGGGGACTTGTATTACCGGCTGAGCGAAATCGTGCTGACCATCCCGCCGCTGCGCGAGCGGGTCGGCGACGCGGTGCTGCTGGCCCACCATTTCCGCAACCGCTGCTGCGCCAGCGAGCGGCGCCACACCCTGCATTTCCGGCCCGAGGCGCTGGCCGCCATCGAGGCCTGGCAATGGCCGGGCAATGTGCGCGAACTGGAAAACTGCATCCGCCGCGCGGTCATCATGGCCGAGGGCCCGCAGATCACGCTGGAGGACCTGGGCCTGCCGCCGTGCGGCGCGGCCGAGGCCGAGAACATCAACCTGCGCCAGGCGCGCGACGCGGCCGAATACCGCGTGATGATCAAGGCGCTGGGGCGGGTCGACGGCAACATCCTGCGGGCGGCCGAGCTGCTGGGCGTCAGCCGCCCGACCCTGTACGACCTGATGAGCCACCACGGCATCCGGTGACCGCGGCCGCTCACCCCCCGCGCCGCGCCAGCAGCCTGTCGTACAGCGCCAGGTAGCGCGCCGCCATCGCGGCCAGACTGTGGTGGGCCATGACGTGGTGGCGGCCGCGATGGCCGTGCCGGCGCGCCAGGCCGGGGATGCGGTCGTAGTCGGCGATGGCGTTGGCCAGCACCGGCGGCTCGCCCGGCGGCACCAGCGTGCCGGTCCAGCCGGCCTGTATCAGCTGGGCGTGGTCGCCGCCCGTCGCCGCCACGACCGCCAGCCCGCTGGCCATCGCCTCCAGGATGTGCTGGCCGCTGCAGCCATGGGCGGCCGGCGCGACGAACACATCCATTGAACGCATCAGCCTGGCCACGTCGTCGCGCGCGCCGGGCAGCCAGGCCAGCCGCTCGGCGCCGGCCTGGCGCAGCAGCGCCTGGCAGTGGGCGCGCTCCGGGCCGTCGCCGGCGATCAGCAGGCGCAACGGCGCCTCGCGCGGGTCGCAGCCCTCCAGCAGCAGCAGGAAGGCGCGCACCAGTTGCGCGTGGCCGTGCCCCTCGTCCATCGCGCCGGCCGCGCCGATCACGAAGGCCTGGTCGCACAGGAAGCCGGGCGGACCGACCGACGCCGGCGCCGGGCCCAGGCGCGGGTGGAATTGCACGCTGTCGACCGCGCGGTGGCCGGCGCCGTGGCCGGGCGGCGGGCCGAACAGGCGCGACAGCCACGGTCCCACGCCATGGCGCCGCGGCGCGCCGGCCATGCTGGCGCGTTCCAGCCGCACCGGCACGCCGGCGGCGGCCGCCAGCCACTGCGCGGCCGCGCTGTGCGTGTGCACCAGCACCGGCCGCAGGCGCTTGAGCGCGCCGAACAGGCGCAGGCCGCCGTGCCAATCCAGGCCCCGGTCCTGCGGCTGGACGCCGCCGGCCGGCCCCACGCGCAGGCGCGATTGCAGCCCGATCACCTGCGCGGTGCTGCCGTCGTGGCGCAGTTCCCACTCCGCGTCGCCGCGCAGGCTCAGTATCATGTGGCGGTAGCGGCCCGGCGGCATGTGGCGCAGCAGCGTGAGCAGGCTGGTTTCCTCGCCGTCGCCGGCCCGGCGGTCGATCAGGTGCACGATCAGCGGCAACGGCGCGCCAGGCGCCGGCGCGGCAACGGCAGTCTCGGTCAGCGGCAGCATGGCGCGGCTCCTTGTGGTTGGCTGGGTTGGACGGGGCGTCCGCTAGCGGTCGTAGCCATGGCGGGCGCTGGCCGGCAGGGCGCGGGTCTTGTTGTAGACGAGGTGTATATGCTTGCAGGACTCGATCTGGCGCAGCGCCTCGCGCAGCGCGGCCTGGGTGGTCGATTCGGCCTCCACCACCAGCACCACCTGGCCCATCTGCGCCGCCAGCACGCCGGCCTCGGTGGTCAGCAGCAGCGGCGGCGAATCGAACACCACGATGCGGTCGGCGTAGCGGTTGGCGATCTCGCTCAACAATTCGCTCATGTCCCGGCTGGCCAGCAGTTCGGTGGCCTGCCGGTTGCTGCGGCCGGCGGGGAGGATGCTGAGGGCGGGCACATTGGTTTTCAGGATCACGTCCGACAGTGTCAGCCGCTGGTCCAGCAGGATGTCCATCAGGCCGGCGTGCTCGCCCAGGCCCAGCACGCCCGGCATGGATGGCCGGGCCACGTCGGCGTCGACCAGTAGCACCGTGGTGTCGCGTTCCATGGCGATGCTGAGCGCCAGGTTGATGGCGCAATATGTCTTGCCTTCGCCGGGCAGCGCGCTGCAGACGATGATCAGGTTGGCGTGCGGGCGGGGGCTGCCGTCCTCGGCGCGCAGGTTGCGCAGCAGCGGCCGCTTGATGATGCGGAAGTCCTCGGCCACCGGCGAGCGGCCGCCCTCGTGCGTGACCATGCCCAGTTCCGCGAGCCGCCGCAGGTCGATCGCGACGGCGCGCGGGGCGGCGCCCGGGTGCTCGCTCGGCGCCGCGTCCTTCATTCGAGCAGCAGGGCGTAGCTCATCACCCCCCCGTAGCCGAGCAGCAACGTGGCCAGCACCGTGCCGAGGCCGGCCTTGTCGCGCCGGCGCCGCGCCAGTTGGGCCGGCGTCCAGTTCATCGCCACCGTGCCGATCACCGACAGGCCGGTGAAGGCGCGCAGCTCGGCCGCGCTGAGGAAGGTCGGCCGCGCCTGGCTGGTGGCGATCGCGGCCACGCCGCCGGCCGCCAGCGCGGCCGCCAGCACGGCGCTGTAATACAGCGGCCGGTTCGGGCCCACGGGGCGGGCCGGCATGGTGGGCGGATCGATGATGCGGAAGTTCATCATCTCGGTGGTGGCGCTCAAGTCGCCCGACAGTCTGGCCGCCTCGCGCTTGCCCAGCAGCTTTTCATAATTCTCCTTGTTCACGTCGTAGTCGCGGTTCAGTTGCGCCAGCTGCGATTCGACCTCCGGCACCGCCTTGCTTTGCCGCTGCAGCCGCTCGTGGCGCAGGCCCAGTTCGCGCACGCGCACGCGCATGGCGGCGACGCGGGCGTCGGCCTCGGTCAGCGCCACCCGCAACTGCTGCTGCACGGGACTGTGGAGCAGGGCCGGGTCGGCGCGCGGCGCGGGCGCCGCGTTCTCCTCGCGCCGGCGCAGTTCCAGCTGCGCCAACAGGCGGCGGGCGGCGACGATGTCCGGGTGCAGGTCGGTGTATTGCAGGCGCAGGCCGTCCAGGTTTTTGTTGAGCGCGTCGATGCGCGCGTCCAGCGCCGGCGTGGCCGCGCCGGCCAGCGCGCCGTCCGCCGCCGCGCCGTCCACCTGGGAGCGGATGGCGTCGCGCGACTGCTCCGCCTCGGCCAGATCCAGCCGCGCCGCGCCCAGCGCGTCGGCCGACAGCAGCAGCTGGGCGCCGTAGTCGACGCCCTGGCGTGGCAGCAGCGCGCTGTTTTGCATCTTGAATTCCTTCAGCGTGTTCTCGGCGGCCACCAGCCTGGCCTCGTAGGTCTTGATCTGTTCGTCGATGAACTGCATGGCCTTTTGCGTGTCGGCCTTCTTGCCCTTGAAGCTGCCCTCGACGAAGATGGCCAGCAGCGACTGCACCACGTCGCGCACCTTCTTCGGGTCGTGGTGGTGATAGGTGATGGTGTAGATGTCGTAGCTGCCGGTGCCGGCGATGCGGATCTTGCCCATCAGCTCCTCGAGTTGCCGTTCATGCTCGCGCGGCGAGGTGGCTTCCAGGTCCAGGTCGGCCATGCGCATGACGCGCTCGACGTTGGGGCGGCTGAGCAGGGTGCGGCTCATGATGGCGACCTGCTGCTCGACGTTGGGCACGCTGGTCATGCCCGACAGCAGGGGCTTGAGTATGCTCTGGGTGTCGACATACACGCGCGCCGAACTCTGGTAGTCGTCCGGCAGCGCCGTGACGCCGGCCCAGCCGGCCACCGCCAGCATCCACGACACGCCCGCGGCCAGCCAGCGGTATTTCCAGATTCCGCGTGCGTTCGTCAGCAACTGGTTGATGAACTCTTCCATGTGCGCAGGCTCCCATGGCACGGATTATAGAGACGGGCGCAAGCGGGCCGGTCATTAACTGGCCGCCGCTTGCGCCGCGTCAAACCGCCGTTCCGGACGCTAGCCGGCGCGGCGCCGGCGGACCAGCGCGATGCCCATCAGGCCGGCCGCCATCACCGTCAGCGTGGCCGGTTCCGGCACGTTTTGCGTCGCGTTCGCGAACGAATTGTGCTGGATCGTGATCTGGTAGGTCTGGTTGGCCTTCAGCAGGCCGCTGACGGCGCTGAACAGCGTGGCGCCCGGCGCGTAGACCACGTTGTCGGGCGCGGCGTGGGTGGCGCTGACCGCGCTGAGCGAGTTCAGCGCGTCGGGCGCGTAGTTCAGGACGCTGGCGTGGGTGGTCATGTTGATGATGTTCAGGCTCCACGAGAGACGGGCGTTGGCGTCCGAGACGGCGCCCGCGCCCGGCGTGACCAGCGCGCGCGTGTAGGGATTGCCGGTGAACGACACCGTCATCGTGTCGTCGGCGGCGCCCATGGTGAAGGCGAAAGTGGTGGAGGTGCCGACGTCCGAGTTGCCGGCCGCGACGGCGTTGACGGAGGTGGAGGCGTCGGCCCGGGTCGAGGCGTTGGCGCCGGCCGGCGTCGCGCCGACCCGGATGGCCGCCCCGGTCAGGCGCTGGTCCGCGTAGCCGTAGGTGGTGGTCACCGGCGGCAGGCCCGCGATGGGCGCGAAGTTGTCCTCGGCCAGCGGGAAGCAGGCGCCCACGCACTGGTGGGCCACGTTCGGCGCCACCGCGGCCGTGATCGAGCGGGTGTCGGCGCCGTTGTCGAACACGTTGTTCAGTTCGGCGGTGGCGTGGGCGTTGTTGTTGCCGGCCAAGGTGGAAAAATCGCCGACACTGTAGGCGGTGCCGTTCGCGTGCAGCAGGCGGAAGTTGGTGATGTTCAGGATCGAGGAGGCGAAGGTGGCCGCCTGGGCGGGAACGGCGGCGAAGCCCAGGCTGGCGGCCAGTGCGGTCAGCAGATAAGCTTTCTTGGTGGTTTGCATGGCGTGCTACTCCTTGGTTGACGAGCGGGGTGTGGGCCGCAAAGGCTTGCGGTCTACCTTGTGATAGCAGCGTTCATGCCAAGCTTTTTTCCCCATTAAAATCAAGCGCTTGCGCCGGCGCCGCGGCGCGCCCATGTCATTTTGCCAAGAAAAGCGACACCGCCGCTGAAAAACGCCGGCCCGCGCGGAACTCCGCCGCAGGCCGGCTGTCTCACGGATATCCCCAAGCGAGGAGCATCCGTGCCCAAGCAAGACGACACCATCATCTCATTCGAGGCGCAAGCCGCCCCCGGCCTGAGCGACCTGATGATAGGCGAGGCCCCGCCCGATCCGGCGCTCGACCACGCGATCGACCAGCAGGTGTTCCACCTGCGCATGGCCAATTCGCGCGGGCAGCGGGAGGCGGCGACGCTGTTGCTGAAAAAAATGTACGGCTGGCGCGGCTACGACGTCGATCCGTCCGCCCACCACGCGCTGAACCGGATCACGCTGTACGCGGAGACGGGCGGCCGGACCGTCGGCACCATGTCGCTGTGCCTGGACGACCCGGACATCGGCCTGCCGGCCGACGAGAACTTCCGCGACCAACTCGACCTGCTGCGCGCCGCGGGGCGGCGCCTGTGCGAACCGTCGCGGCTGGCCATCGACAAGGGCGTGACGCGCCGCGTGTTCGCCGGCCTGATCCACATCTCCTACATCTACGCCCACAACATCCACAGCTACAGCGACTACGTGATCGAGGTCAATCCGCGGCACGCGATGTTCTACAAGCGCATGCTGGGCTTCCAGGAACTGTGCGGCGAGCGCCAGTGCACGCGGGTGGGCGCGCCCGCCGTGCTGCTGCGCATGGACCTGGAGCACATGGCCGAGCGGATACGCCAGTTCGGCGGCCAGATGGAGCAGGCGGCGGAGCGCTCCTTCTACCCCTATTTCTTCCCCATCGGCGACGAGCCCGGCATCACCGCGCGGCTGATGCGGGGCCGGAGCTAGCGATGGAAGCCGGCCTCGCCGCCGCGCTGGCGCATTGGCGCGCGCGGCTCGGGCCCGAACGGGTGCGCGACGACCCGGCCACGCTGGACGCCTACGCGCGCAGCACCTCGTCCTGGAGCACGCGTCCGGCCGCCGTGCTGCGGCCGCTGACACGGGACGAGGTGGTGCACGTGGTCGGCGGCGCGGCCGCGCACGGGATGGCGCTGTACCCGATCAGCACCGGCCGCAACTGGGGCTACGGCGACGCCTGCGCGCCGCGGGACGGCCAGGTCATCGTCGACCTGGGCGGCATGAACCGCATCCTGGAGGTCGACGCCGAGCTGGCCTACGCCGTGGTCGAGCCCGGGGTCACGCAGCGCCAGCTGTCGGACTACCTGCTGGAGAGGGACTTGCCGCTGTGGATGGACTGCACCGGCGCCGGGCCGGACACCAGCCTGGTCGGCAACATCCTGGAGCGCGGCTTCGGCCACTCCCCCTACGGCAACCGCCTGCTGCACATCAGCGGCATGGAGATCGTGCTGGCCACCGGCGAGCTGCTGCAAACCGGCTTCGGCCACTACGCGGGCGCCCAGGGCACGCGGGTGTTTCCGTACGGTCTGGGGCCGTGGCTGGACGGCCTGTTCACGCAGTCCAACTACGGCATCGTCACCAGCCTGGGCTTGTGGCTGATGCCGAAAACCGCCGTCGTCAACCACTTCCTGTGCATGGTGCCGCGGCACGAGCAGATCGCCGCCGTGGTCGACGCGCTGCGGCCGCTGCGGCTGGACGGCACCTTGCGCAGCACCGTGCATATCGGCAACGACCTGCGCGTCATCTCGGGCGGCGCCACCTATCCGCATGAACGCGCCGGCGGCGTGTCGCCGCTGCCGCCGGCGCTGCGGGAGGCGCTGCGCCGGGAGGCGGGGATCGGCGCCTGGATCGTGTCCGGCGCCCTGTACGGCAGCGGGCGGCAAGTGGCCGCCGCCAAGCACGCGCTGCGGCGGGCGCTGCGCCACACCGGCGCCGCGCCCCGCTTCCTGGACGACCGCAAGCTCGACGCCGGCGCCTTCGCCGCGCGCCTGCTGGGCGGCACGGCCGTCGGGCGGCGCATCGCGGCGCGGGTGGCGCTGGGACGCTCGCTGCTGGCGATGAACCGCGGCGTGCCGGACGGCCGTTTCCTGGCGGGCGCCTACTGGCGGCGGCGCGGCGGCGTGCCGCCGGACTTCCCGGCGCACGCCGATCCCGCGCGCGACAACTGCGGCCTGCTGTGGATCTCGCCCGTGCTGCCCCTGCGCGGCGCCGACCTGCTGCGCGTGCACGCGCTGGCCGAGCCGGTGTTCCGGCTGCACGGCTTCGACCTGTTCGCCACCTACAGCATGATCAATGAACGCGCGCTGGGCGGCGTGCTGACGGTGGCCTACGACAAGGAGGACGAGGACGAATCGGCGCGCGCCATGATGTGCTACCGCCAGATGTTCGACGCCGTCATGGCGGCCGGCTACGTCCCCTACCGCGTCGGCCTGCAGTCGATGGCCGACCTGGACCCCGGCGGCGACAGCCACTGGCGCGTGGCGGCCCGCATCAAGGCCGCGCTCGATCCGCGCGGCGTCATCGCGCCCGGGCGCTACCAGCCGCCCAGCAGCGCCTTCACCTCGTCCTGACGGGGAAAGTCGCGGTCGGCCAGCAGCAGTTCGAACTGGCGGCGCGCCGCCGGACGGTCGCCCGTCCTCATCAGCGCGCTGGCGTAGCGGAAGCGGATGTCGCCCACCCGCGGCGCGGCGTCGCTGGCCTTCTTCAGCATGGGCAGGGCGCGCTCCGGCTGGCCCTGTTCCAGCAAGATCCCGCCCAGCGTGTCGGCCACCGCCGGATTGGACGGCGCCAGCCGGTAGGCCCGCTCGGCGTAGGCGAGGGCGCGCTTGTCCTTGAGTTGCTGGCTGGCCCAGGCCAGGTCGTTCAGCGCCACCACGTGCTCGGGATCGGCCTCGACGACCCGCTCGTATTGCGCGACGGCGCCCGCGTAGTCGCGCGCCTGGCTCAGCGCGCTGGCGAGGTAGAGGCGGGTGGGGGTGTCGCGCGGATGGTATTCCAGGTATTGCCGGATGCGCTGCGCGGCGTCCCCGCTCCTGCCCGTCGCGCTCAGCGCGCGGTGCACCGCGATCGCCATCGGGCCGCTCTGTTCACGGCCGTAGGCCTGCTCGAACAGCTTGAGGGCCTGCGGCGCCTGGCCGCGCGCCATCAGGATCTCGCCCTCCAGCTTGTAGCCCAGGCCCGCGTCCGGATGCCGCCGCTGCGCCGCGCGCGCCACCTCCAGCGCCTCCAGCCACGCGCGCCGCTCGGTCAGCAGCCGCACCGCCGTCTGCTGCGCCACGCCGAGGTCCGGCTCCAGTTCCAGCGCCTTGCGGACGGCGGCGAGCGCCTCGTCGCGCTGGTTCAGGCCCATCAGCGTGCCGGCCAGCCGCATCTGCGCCAGCGCCGACTCCGGCTGCATGGCCGCCAGCGCGGCGTGGCTTTCCAGCGCCGCCTCGTGATCGCCGCTGGCGGTCTGCGACTCGGCCAGCACCGTCAGCGCCTCGGCGCTGGCGGGATGGGCCGAATGCAGCTTCTGGGCCAACGTCAACGCCTTTTGCCGCTCGCCCGCGCGCAGGTAATAGTTGGCCAGCAGCAGCGACGGGGCCAGCGCGTCCGGCTGCTGCCTGCTGGCGCGCTCCAGCCAGGCCATGGCCTCCGCCGGCCGGCCCTGGGCGGTGGCCAGCCTGGCCAGCTCGGTCATCAGCACGCCGTTGCGCGGGTCCCTGGCCAGCGCGGCCTCGTAGCGCTGGCGCGCGCGCTCGGGCTGGCGGGCCAGCGTGTCCAGCTGCGCCAGGTTTTGCAGCGCCGGCAGATAGCCCGCCTCCAGCGCCAGCGCCGCCTCGAACGCCTTGCGCGCGCCCTCGGTGTCGCGCTGCGCCAGCAGCACGCCGCCCTTCAGGTTTTGCACGGCGGGGTTGTTGCCCCGCGCCTCCAGCGTGCGCACGGCCGCCAGCGCCTTGGCGTGGTCGCCGTTGCGCAGGTGGGTGAGCACCAGCAGGGGGCCGGCGCGCGGGGTGGCCGCGTCCATGCCGAGCGCGCGCTCAAGTTCGGCGATGGCGCGCGGGCCGTCGCCCTTGCCGAGATGGCTGGCGCCCAGCGCGGCCCGCAAGGCGGGCTTGGCCGGCGCCAGTTCCGTGGCGCGCTGCAGCAGCTCGGCGGCGCGGGTGAACTGCCGCGCCCGCATGTGCGCGTCGCCGGCGGCGGCCAGCAATTCCACGTCGTCGGGATGCTTTTCCAGCAGCGGCGCCAGCAGCCGGATCGCCTCGTCCGCCTTGCCGGCCCGCAGCGCCAGCCCGGCCATCAGCTTGCCGGCGTACAGGTGGCCGGGCTCGGCCTGGAGGAAGCGGCCCAGATACTGCTCGGCCTGCGCGCCATTGTTCAACTCGTACTGCACGGCGCCGGCCAGCAGCAGACTGGGCAGATGGTCGGGGGCCGCCCGCAGCACCAGTTGCAGGTGCTCGAGCGCGCCATGCAGGTTCTTCTCGCGGAAATTGAGCAGCGCCTGCGTGTAAATCACCTGCAGGCCGCCGGGGGCGATCTTGCGCGCGGCGGCCAGCATGGCCTTGGCCTCGGCGTGCCTGCCGGCCTCGATCTGGATGCCGGCGGCGTCCACGCGGGCTTGCAGGTTGCCGGGCAGGTTTTTGATGATCTCCAGGTGGCGCGCCAGCGCTTGGTCCAGCTTGCCATCCATGCGCAGCAAATCGCCCTTCATGCGCAGGGCGTCCGGATCGACCGGCCGGGCGGCCAGCGCGGCGTCCACGTGGGCGTGGGCCTGCGCCGCGTCCTGGACCTGCAGCGCCAGCCTGGCCTTGCCCAGCAGGGCGGCGACGTGGCCGGGCTGCCGGCTCAGCGCCTGCTCGAACAGGGCGGCCGCCTCGTTGCGCCGATGCAGCCCCAGCAGCGCGTAGCCGCGCAAGGCCAGCAGTTCCGGCGCGCCGCCCTCGGCGGGCATCAACGCCAGCGTCTCCTCGTATTGTTGTTGCAGCAGCATGGTCCGGGCCAGCCGGGGCAGCGCCTCGGCCGCCGGCGCGCCGAGCTCGCGCGCGCGGCGGAATTCCTTGTCGGCGGACAACACGTCGCCGCTGTCCAGATACACGTCGCCCAGCAGCATGCGCGCCGCGCCATGGCCGGGCGCGTGTTGCAGGGCGTTCTTCAGTTCGATGACGGCGGCCTTGCTCTCGCCCTTGCGCTGGTATTCCCTGGCGCCGGCGACCAGGTGGTCGGGATCGGCGCCGTGTTTGCAGGCGGGCAGGGTGGAGGCGATCAGCGCGGCGGCCAGCGCGGCGCGCAGGGACGGGGGCAGGGGGGGCATGGGGCTCTCCTCGACAGAAGTAGACCCCCAGCGTAGGTGTAGGCCGGGCCGCCGCTGTTGATCGCCCTCAACTGTGAAGGCTAAGCAGCGACGGGTTGTGGAAACCGTTGTTTTGCGCGCGGCCCAGGTGGGAGCCGGCGCGCTGCACGGCGCTGATCAGGCCGCGCTGGGTGGCCACCACCACCGCGTGGGTGCGGGCCGTGGCGTCGAGCTTGCTCATCAGGCCCTTCACATGGGTCTTGACCGTGCCCACGCCGATGCCCAGCTCGCGGGCGATGGATTTGTTGCAGCAGCCCTGGGCCAGCAGGCGCAGCACGTCCGTCTCGCGGCCGGTCAGCGTTTCGCGGCTCAGGCTGTCGGCCACGCAACGGGTGACGGCCTCGCTCAGGTAGCGCAGGCCCTGGCCCAGCTGGCGCACCGCCTTGACCAGCTCCTCGGCGCTGCAGCCTTGCAGCAGGTAGCCGTGCACGCCGCTGTCCATCGCCATGCGCACCTCCCATTCCTTGTCGAACTGGGTCACGATCAGCACGCGCGGGGCGTGGCTGTAGCGGTCCTGCGGCATCTGGCGGCTGGCGGCGATGGCGCCCTGGTAATCGGCCACGATCACATGGGCCATGCTCAGCGCGTGCGGGCAAACGGCGTGGGTGGAGACGGCGAACTCCGCGTGTTCGCCCAGGATGGCGCGCAAGCCGGCCGTCATGACCGCGTCTTCATGCATGATGTGGACATAAGTGGGGGATGGCTGCATGGTCTTTCTCCTACGTGGCGCAGCAGCGGGAGCTGTTGCTTCTGTTGCATTTATGATCGCCGGGCAACGTAGGCAGGGCAAGTTAAGTGATGTTAAACGCGGTTAACGGGGACGGTTCGGGGACGGTCGCCGGGCGCCTGCGCGGCCATCAGCCAGGCCAGCAGCGCCATCGGCGGCAGCAGGCCGTAAAACCCGGCGTAAATATATGCAAACGCGCCGCCGATCGCGCCCAGGCCGAAGGCGGCCACCGGCCACATGAATTTGACGCAGCGCTGGCGCACGGTGCCGTCGGCCGCGCCGCGCCCCACGTCCACCAGGTCGAGCACGAGCTGGGTGACGTTGCCGGTCATGACGGTGGTGGGGGTCAGGTTCTGCAGTAGCAGGCGGGCGTAGGCGTTCTGCACGCCCATGGCGGCGGCGCCCGCCGCGCCGGCCAGCAGGGCCAGCGGCGCGTCCGGCGCGCGCAGCGGGTCCGCCAGCAGGCCCAGCGCCATGAACGCGCCCAGCAGCAGCAACTGCAGGCCCAGCACGGAGCGCAGCGGCGCGTGGCCGCCGCGTTCCAGGCGCAGGATGTAGAGCCGGGTGCAGGCCACGGCGACGACGAAGGCGGCGAACGCCAGCAGCTTGATCAACACGCCGCCGCGGCCGGAGCCGGCCAGCTCGGCGCCGATCAGCACGAAGTTGCCCGTCACGTGGGCGGTGAACAGGCCGAACAGGGCGACAAAGCCCAGGGTGTCGACGTAGCCGGCGATGAAGCCCAGTGTGGTCGCCTGCCGCGCCGCCGTGTTTTCCGCTGTGCCGTCCGTCATGTATGCCGCCTCCTCGATTGAAAGCAGCCACTCTAACGCGGGCCGGACCGGACCGATTCTCCCTTAAGCCCTAGCGGCGAGATCCCATGAGGGGGTGTCCTGGAAGGACTCGGCCAGGAAATCGATCATCACCCGCACCTTGGCGCTCAGGTGGCGGCGGCTGGGGTAGACCGCCTGGATGTCGATGTCGGGCAGCCGGTGGTCGGGCAGCACCCGCAGCAGCCGCCCCTCGCGCAGGTCCGCGCCGACCAGGAAGGTCGGCTGCAGGATCACGCCCTGGCCGCCCAGCGCCACGGCGCGCGCGGTGTCGCCGTTGTTGGTGCGCAGGATGAAGGGCACGCGGACGGTGTGCTCCTTGCCCGCCGGATCGAACACCACCCAGTCGTCGCTGGCCATGTAGCTGTAGCCTATGCAGTCGTGCCCCAGCAGGTCGGACGGCGTCCGCGGCGTGCCGCGCCGCGCCAGGTAGTCCGGCGACGCGCACAGCACGTGGCGCGAGCTGGCCAGTTTGCGCGCCACGTGGGCGGTGGAGCCGGCGCGCGAAATGCGCACCGCCATGTCGTAGCCCTCCTCGACGATGTCGACCACGCGGTCGATCAGCGCGATCTCCAGTTGCACATCGGGATAGCGCTCCATGAAGCGGGGCCACAGCGGCGCCAGGTGCTGCACGCCGAAACTGAGCGGCGCGTTGATGCGCAGCAGGCCGCGCGGCTGCATGGCGGCCGACGAGACGATGGCCTCGGCCTCGGCCACCTCGTCCAGGATGGACTTGGCGCGCTCGAACAGCGCCTCGCCGCTGGAGGTGAGCGACATGCGGCGCGAACTGCGGTTCAGCAAGCGGGTGTGGAGATGGCTTTCGAGATCGCTGATGTAGCGGGTGACATTGGCGGGGGAGGTGTCCAGCGCCTCGGCGGCGCGGGCGAAGCCCTCCTTGCGGACCACTTCGACAAAGACTTCCAGCGCGCGCAGGCGGTCCATCGGACTGGCCGCCGCCTAGTAGCGGTTCCAGCTGTTGGCGGCGGTGTGGGTGGCGGCGGCTTCCTTCAGGTTGCCCAGCTCTGCTTCGCGGATTTCACGGTGGAGTTCGGACAGGCGGTCGGTGGCCAGCGCGTCGCCGGCGCGGGCGGCCTGTTCCAGCAATTTCATGGCCTCGACGCGGCGGCCGCTGTCGGCCTGGTATCGCAGCGCCAGCTCGCGGCGGGCCACGGCGGAGCCCTGTTCGGCCCACTCGCGCAGTCGCCGCTCTGCAGCAAAATCCCCGGACCTATTCATTTTCAGTGCCGTCGCCTCGATCACCGGCGCCGGAGGAACCATGTCCTCTTTCGCCTGCGCTCCGATCAGTACGCCCACGGCGACCAGCACCGTTGCTACCAAAACGCCGGATTTGTTGAATAATTCCATCTTGGAGTTTGCCTTTATTCGAAAATAGCAGTCGCCACGCGAGATGCTATCCTACCACTTATTTCTTAAAAACAACAGAACTTTTATTTTTTTACTATTTGGTGCACTGCACAGCGCGCGCCTCGCTGGAGGGCGTTTTGTGCAGTGCAAGGGATATTAGCATGCTCATTTTGCCGGAAAGGCAGCGTTGCCAGCGGAGCAGGGTAACAATTGTAACCATTCGTTAGAAACCAGCCCGCACAGCAGGAATGCGGACCGCGCGGTGTTTCTAATTATGAATGATGATGAGATAAATTCAAGTTTAATTTACAAATAATGAATTTAGGAAACTCTACGGTGCGGAGCGTGGAATGTCGATGACGATCTGCCGCGACCCGTCCCAGCGCCGCGCCTGGGCGTCCAGCCGGAACACCGTGAAGGGGATGGCGCCGGCGATGTCGCCGCGCGCGTCCCAGGCGATGTCGGCGTAGGCGCCGCCGTAGTCGACGTCCGCGCCTTGCCGCACCAGCGCCAGCGCCGCCCCGATGGCCTCGGGACGGACCGCCGCGCCCGGCGCGTTCATCACCGGCCGCAGGCTGTCCCGTATCATGGCCGGCGTGGGCGACGCGGTGCCGTTGACCCGGCCGGCGCGCTCGATGGCCAGCGCCATGGCCATCACGATGTCGTAGGTGGGCGCGGTGAAGTCCTGCGGCTCGCTGGCGTACTGCGCCACGTAGCTGTCGCGGAAATAGCGGTACGAGGCGCTGTCGTACAGGCCGAAGGTGGCGGCCGCCCCGCTGGCGCCGCCCTTGATCTGGCCCGGATCGGCGAGGTTGTCGGCGAAGGTCTGGTTGCCCGCCGCCGTGCCCGGCAGCAGCCACAGGCCCGCGTACTGGCTGGACAGCGACTCGTTCAGCACATTGGCCGAGATGTCGGCCGCCAGGATGCCGTTCAGGATCACGTCCGGATTGGCGTCGAACACCTGCTTCAGGTAGGGCGCGAAGCCGCTCTTGAGCCCGAACGGAATGGCCACCGTGCGCACCACCTGGCCGCCGATGGCCTGGAAGGCCGGCGAAAACAGGCTGTCCAGGCCGGCGCCGAACGCGTCCCCCTCGTTGACCAGCACCACCGCGCGCCGCTTGCCGGCGTCGAACGCGACCCTCGCCAGCACCGGCGTGGCGTCCACGTCGGAGACGCCGACGCGGAACACCAGGTCGCCGTCGGCCAGTGTGGTCAGCGCGGGCGAGGAACCGGACTCCGTCAGGATGGGCACGCCCCTGGCCTGCGCCAGCGGCAGCAGGTTCAGCACGCGGGTCGAGGTCGACACGTTCAGGATGGAGACGCCGCCGTCCAGCAGTTGCCGGCCCATTTCCTGCGCCTCGGCGTTGTCCCGCGCCACCAGCGCGATGGCGTTGACACGCTTGCCCAGCACGCCGCCGGCGTCGTTGACCTGGCGCGCCGCCAGCAGGAAGGCGTCGCGGGTCGAGGTGCGCCAGCCGACCGAGCCGATATTGATGGCGGCGGGGTCGAACATGGCCTGGATCGGGTTGGCCGGCAGGGGCGTCGATGCGTCCCGTCCACCGCCGCCGCAGGCGCCCAGCCCGAGCGCCAGCGCCGGCGCGGCCAGCGCGGCCAGTGTCCTTCGCCTAGAACCGGTATTCATACTGCACCCCGTAGCGCCGCCCCGGCGATGGATAGTCGATGCCGCCCACGCCCGGATCGACATGGCGGCCGTTGGCCAGGTCCCGCACCTGCAGCCGCACATGGGCGTGGCCGCCCAGGGCCCAGCGCGCCGTCAGCGTGGTGTCGACGTAGCCGCGCAGCGTGTAGCGCTGGTTCGCCAGCAGCACGTTCGCGGTGGCGGCCGGGCGCGGGCCCACGTAGCGGTTGTCCACGCTCAGCACCAGGCGCTGGTCCAGCAAGGTCGCGCTGGCGCCCAGATTGGCGCTGTCGCGCGGGAACAGTTCGCCCTCGGGACGCTGCGCCAGCGGCGCCAGCGTGTAGCGGTTCACGCCCCGCGCGCTGTTGGCGCGGCTCGCGTTCAGGTAGGCGTTGAACCAGTCGCGCCGGTAGCGCGCCTCCAGTTCCGCGCCGCGCACCGTGCTGTCGCTGCTGTTGCGCGCCACCAGGTTGAAGAACTCCTGTTCCAGCGTCACCAGGTCCCGCACCCGGGTGTGATACAGCGTCAGCGCGGCGCTCCAGTGCGCCGATGGCGGGCTGGCCAGCTGCAATTCCACCGTGCGCGACTTTTGCGGCGCCAGCGCGGGATTGCCCCGGATGTCGCCCGGCTGCACGGCGGTGCGGTACAGCAGCGAGGTGGAGGGCGCCTGGAAGGCGGTGCCGCCCAGCAGCTTCAACTGCCACGCGCCGGGCAGGGCGCCCACCACGCCGGCGCGGTAGGATTGCTGCCGTCCATAGACCGAATGCCGGTCGCCGCGGCCCGCCGCGATCCCCCGCAGCCGCCACGGCAGCGGGAATTGCCATTGGACGTAGACGCCGGTGTTGCGCAAGGTCTTCTCGCCGGGCTGGCTGAGCTGGAAGTCCGTGCCGTCGGCCACGTTGTGGCGGCGGAACGATTCCAGCGTCTCGCGGTCGCGCAGCACGTCCAGCCCCAGCAGCAGGCTGCCCCCCGCTTCCGGCTGCCACAGCCACTCCGCGCTGCCGTCGATGGCGCGGTAGCCCAGGTCGCGCAGCAGGTGGTAGTCGGGCGCGCCGGTCCGCACCAGGTCGCCGGACGCCGGTCCGCCTTCGCCGTAGCCCAGGGCCGCGCGCACGCTGTGCCGCGCGCCGAAGGCGCGGCTGTAGTTGACGTGCGCCGTGCCCTGTCGCAGCGCCACATGGGTGGGCGGGCGCAGCAGGGGATTGGGGCTGGCGAACACGTGGTCGCCGTCCTGCTTTTGCCAGAACACGCTGCCGCCCAGCTCGTCGTCCCCGTCCCGCCAGCCGCCGCGCAGATAGAGGCTGCGCGGGTCGGCGTCGTCCACCGGGGAGGACGGCGCGCGGCCGTAACGCTGGTAGTCCGGCGACACGCGGGGCAGGGCCAGGCCGGCGCGGTCCGCGCGCGCCGCCTGCACGCCCCAGGCCAGCCAGTACGGCCCCGACCGCAGAGCGCCGCTGCCGGACAGCAGCGCGCTGTCGCGCCCGCCACCGCCGCGTTCGTAGCCGACAACCACGCGTTGCCCGGCGCCGTCGCGCCGCGTGATGACATTGATCGCCCCCAGCAGGGCGTCGGCGCCGTACAGCACGGACACCGGGCCGCGCACGATCTCGACGCGCTCTATCATGCCCACCGGGATGAACTCCAGGCCGATGAATTGCTGCTGCGTGCCGCGGAAGGCGATCGGCCGGCCGTCGAGCAGGATCTTGATGCCGCGGCTGGCGGACTGGGCGCCGGCGTTCAGCCCGCGCACGCCGAAATGGTGGTTGAGCCCGTCGTCGCTCTCGACGAATCCGGCCTTGTGCGCCAGCGCCTCGGCCAGGCTGAGGTAGCCGTAGCGGGCGAAGTCGTCGGCCGTGATCAGGGTCACCACGGCGGGCGTGGCGTACAGCGGCGTGGCGGTCTTGGTGGCCGTCAGCACTTTCACCTGGCGCAGCTGCTCCAGGCTCAGCTCGAAAACCGCGTCCTCCTGGTCGGCCCCGCGCGCCCCGGCGCACGCGAGGCAAAGGGCTGTCAGCAAATGGCGGCGTCGCGCGGAGACATCCTTCATGCATGGCCCTTGGCAGGAGTGCGGTGTGGCGACCAGTATTCCCCATCTTCCACCGCGCCACAAGCGTCCCGCGGCGGCGGTTGTGGTCTTTTCGTCACGACCCAAATTGCTGGCCCGGCCGCGATCGCTTACGCTAGAATCAAACTAGTTTCCTAGTGATACGAGGGCACAGCATGCGCAGGGACGCAAGGCGAACCGGGGCCACACCGGCATGACCATGGCACAGGGCCGCCGGCGGAGCGGGCACGGTCGCGCCGGCAGTCTGGCAACCGCGGTCGCGGCCATGTGCCTGGTGGTCGGCGCCCAGGAAACGCCGCCCGCCCCGGAACAGCAGATCAAGGCCGCCTACATCCTCAACTTCACCCGCTACGCCAGCTGGCCCGCCTCGGTGCTGGCCGACGCGCGCGCGCCGCTGGTGGTGTGCGTGATGGGCCAGGGCAGCGGCGACATCGCCCGCCAGCTGCACAGCCGCGCGGCCGGCAGCCATCCGCTGGATTTGCGCACCATCACCCGCGGCGAGGACGCCGCGCCCTGCCACGCGCTCTACATCAGCCCCTCCGAGCGGCCGCGCCAGGCCGCGCTGCTGGCCAGGCTGCGCGACCAGGCGGTGCTGACCATAGGCGATTCCGCCTCCTTCCTGGCCGATGGCGGCATGATCAACATGATGCTGGTCGAGGGCAACATCCGCTTCGAAGTCAACCTGGCCGCCGCCAAGCAATCGGGCATGAGCCTGAACCCGCGGGTGCTGGCGCTGGCCGAGCGCGTCGTCGGCGGGGCCGCCAAATGAGCGCGGCGCGCCCGGGCCTGCGGCAGCCCCTGCGCGACGTCGCGCTGCAGCGCAAGCTGGTGCTGGTCTCCATCCTCACCGCCGGGGCCGCGATGCTGGCCGCGCTGGTGGCGCTGGTGTCCTACGATTTCATCGTCGCCCGGCCGAAACTGGTGTCGGACCTGGCCGGCCGCATGCAACTGGTGTCGCTCAACCTGGACGTGGACCTGAACTTCGGCGACCGGCCGGCCGCCGCGCGCACGCTGGAAGCGCTCAGGGGCAGCGCCGACATCCACGGCGCCTGCCTGTTCGACGCGCGGCGCGGGTTTTTCGCGCGCTATGTCCGGGATGGCAAGCTGGAGTGCGACTGGCCGGCCGAACTCGACGGTGCCGGCCACCGCTTCCACGGCGATTTCCTGGCCATGCTGGCGCCGGTGCGCTATGGCCAGGAGGTGGTCGGCTACCTGCAGGTCGATTACGCGCTGCCGCCGCTGGCCGACCGGCTGCGGCAGTACGGCCTGGTGCTGGCGATGGTGATGATGACGCTGCTGGTGGGCGGCATCCTGCACGCCCTCAGCGTGCGCAAGCTGGTGACGCGGCCGCTGCTGGCGCTGTCGTCGATGGCGCACCGCGTCACGCGCGAGCAGCGCTACGACCTGCGGGCCGAGGCCGAGGGCCGCGACGAGGTGGGCCAGCTGGCCGGGGCCATCAACGACATGCTCAGCACCATCGCCGAGCGCGACGCAGCGCTGCGCCGCAGCCAGTCGCTGCTGGAGAACATCGTGGCGAAATCCTCCGCCGTCATCTACATCAAGGATTTGAGCGGGCGCTACCTGCTGGTCAACGAGCGTTTCCGCCAGATCCTGCCTCCCGGCACGGTCGACCCGCTGGGGCACGACGACACCGAGGTGTTCCCGCCGGCCACCATCGCCACCATCCAGGCCAACGACCGCGCCGTGCTGGAGAGCGGCCATTCGAACGCCTATGAGGAATCGGTGCCGGACAGCACCGGCGAGATGCGCATCTACCTGTCCGAGAAGTTCCCACTGAAGGACGAATACGGCCACACCTGGGCGCTGGGCGGCGTCTCGACCGACATCACCGAGCGCAAGCGCGGCGAGATCGAGCTGATGCAATACCGCGACAAGCTGGAGGAACAGGTCGCCGTGCGCACGGCGCAGATGGTGGAGACCAACAAGGAGCTGGCCGAATCGCTGGAAACGCTGCGCCTGGCGCAGGACGAGCTGGTGCGCAGTGAAAAGCTGGCCGCGCTGGGTTCGCTGGTGGCCGGCGTCGCCCACGAGCTGAACACGCCCATCGGCAACAGCCTGCTGGCGGTCAGCACGCTGATCGACCAGACCCGCGGTTTCCAGAAGCAGCTGGCCGAGGGGCTGAAGCGCTCGACCTTGCAGGCCTACGTCGCGGACATCCAGGGCGGCGGCGAGATCGTGCTGCGCAATCTGCACCGGGCGGTGGACCTGGTGGCCAGCTTCAAGCAGGTGGCGGTGGACCGCGCCACCTCGCAGCGCCGCGCCTTCCTGCTGGCGGACCTGGCCAACGAGATCCTGCTGGTGCTGATGCCGACCTTCAAGAAGTCCGGCATCAAGGTGCGCCAGGAGGTGCCGGGCGATATCGAGATGGACAGCTATCCGGGGCCGTTCGGGCAGGTGCTGATCAACCTGATCACCAACGCCCTCAGCCATGGCTTCGAGGGGCGGGAGGGGGGCGTCGTGATGATCTCGGCCCGCGCCGCCGGCGACGGCGCCGTCGAAGTGGTCGTCAGCGACAACGGCGGCGGCATCGCGCCGGAAAACATGGGCCGCATCTACGACCCCTTCTTCACCACCAAGCTGGGGCGCGGCGGCTCGGGACTGGGGCTGAACATCGTCTACAACATCGTGTACGGCGTCCTGGACGGCAAGATCGAGGTCGAAAGCGAGCTGGGGAAAGGCACCCGCTTCGTCCTGACGCTGCCCGGCCAGGCGGGAAGCACGCAATCAAAGTAGGGGCAGTGGCGTCAGACGCGCGCGAGGTGGCTCGATCACCAGCAATGCGCCAGCCAGCAAAGCCGACGACGCGCGATCCAATTCATCGGCAACCCTGGCCGCGACTTGGGCGCTACGCGCGGCATGGAAGCGGAGTTGTACAACGCTGGGCCTGGTAGCTCGCGATTCGGCAAGAAGCGCCCCAAAGTCCAGATCTTGAGTGATGACGATGTAGTCGTGCCGTCGGGCATAGTCCAGAATGTCTGTGTCGCTCGCGTTGCCTGGCCCGACGTTCGTCCAATGGACAGCCAGGTGGCCAGCGGCCATAAAGGTACTCACCCAGCGGGGCGAAATGTTCATGTCCAGGAGCAGCCTCATAGGGCGCTCTGCTGGGTTTCCTTTGCAGAGGCAAACTCAAGGGCTTGTCGTATGTCTTCGTATTCGAGGTAGGGAAAGTCGTCCAACAGTTCGGGTATGCTCTGGCCGGCCTGAAGCTGCGCGATGATCATGCCCACGGTTACGCGCATTCCCCTTACGCAAGGTTGTCCCCGCATGACAGCGGGGTTGATCGTGATGCGGTCCAGATTATTCATATCCCCTCCTGCCCTCAGTATCAACGATCATCACGGCAAATCAAGCGGGGCGACGGGGAATGTTGATCGGCCTGCACCGCCCCCGGGGAATGGCTACTGCTGCTTGTTGTGGAACTGTTGCGCAAGCGACTGCAGCGGCGCGGCCGGCAGGGTGGTGGGCTCGATGCCCGGCGGCAGCGCCACCCGGACCGGCATGCTGGCCTTGCCGGCCGACGACAGCACATTGCCGGTCGTCTCCGGCGCCGCGTTCCACACCGGCGCGGCGATGCCCTCGAAAATGGTCTTCAACTGCTCGCCCCAGGTGCTGCGTATCATCTGGAAGTACTGGTTCTTCTCGTCGATGGTGACGAAGCGCGTCACCGCCAGCGAGTTGTTGTCATACACCAGCAGATCCAGCGGCAGGCCGACCGAGATGTTGGAGCGCAGCGTCGAATCCATCGAGATCAGCGCGCACTTGGCGGCCTCGTCCAGCGGAGTTGCCGGCGTCACCACGCGGTCGATGATGGGCTTGCCGTACTTGGCCTCGCCGATCTGGAAATAGGTGTTCTCGTTGTGCGACTCGATGAAGTTGCCCGCCGAGTAGATCTGGAACAGGCGGCAGCGCTCGCCCTTGATCTGGCCGCCGAACAGCATGCTGACGTTGAATTCGATGCCGAAATCGGCCAGCGCCTTGGCGTCGCGCTCGTGCACCTGGCGCACCACCTCGCCCACGATGCGGGCCGCCTCGTACATATTGGGCGCGGTCCAGATGGTGTGGCCGGCGGCGTTCACGTGGTCCGACAGCAGCTGCCGCACCGACTGCGAAATCGACAGGTTCCCGGCGGTCATCAGCACCATCATGCGTTCGCCGGGCAGTTCGAACACATTCATCTTGCGGGCGGTGCTGACCTGGTCCACGCCCGCGTTGGTGCGTGAATCGGAGAGGAAAACCAGGCCCGCGTCCAGACGCATCGCTACGCAGTAAGTCATCTTGTGTTTATTTAAGGCAAAAGATAATTCTAGCACTCTCCGGGCCGGGCGGCCTCACTGCGGCACGATCTGGACGTTGACGGACATGGCCTCGTCGCCGCCGCCGCGGCGCACGCCGCGCACCGGGGCGGCCGCGTCGTAGTCGCGGCCGATGGCGAGGCGGCAATAGGCGTCCGTCATCAGCCGCGCGTGGGTCACGTCGATGCTGACCCAGCCGGTGTAGTCGCGGTCCTCGGCCCAGGCGTCCACCCAGGCGTGGCTGGCGGCGTGGCCGGTGTTGCCGGGGTCGATGTAGCCGGACACGTAGCGCGCCGGGATGCCGTGCGCGTGGCAGCAGGCCAGGAAGATGTGGGCGTGGTCCTGGCACACGCCTATGCCCATCCGGAGCGCGGCGCTGGCCGTCGTGCTCACCTCGGTCGCACCGCTTTGATACTTCACCGCACCAAAGATGTGCTGCGCCAGCAGCATCAGGTGGCGCGTCTGCGCCTTGCCGTCCGGCAGGCAGGCGGCCGCCAGTTCCAGCACGCCCGGGGTGGCGCCCGTGAAGCGGGTCGGCACCGTGTAGATCAGCGGCGACAGCGAATCGCCGTTGGCGATCCGCCCCTGCACCGGCTGGGTGGTCTCGACCACGCCGGTGGCCACGATGGACAGGCTGTTGTGCGGCTGGGTGAGGGTCAGCATGTGCGACAGGTTGCCGTAGGCGTCCGTGTAGCCGTGCAACTGGCCCGCGGTCGACAACTGCCAGCTCAGCACATGCTGGTGCGCCTCCGCGCGCGGCGTCAGGTGCAGCTGCTGGATGGTGTAGGCGGGCGGCGTGCTGTAGTGGTAGCTGGTTTCGTGCCGTATCGATAATTGCATCTCGTCTCCAAAATCGGCCTAGGCGGCCATCGGCACCAGGAAATCGCGGCTGATGCGGTTGCCCAGTTCGTTGACGCGGCGCAGGAACTCCGTCAGCGTGTCGTGTAGCCCCGCGTCCAGGATGTCGGCGAGGTGGCCGAAGCGCAGTTCCGCGTGCAGCTTGCCGGCGAAGCGCTCGGTGTCGCGCGACAGGTCGTTGCGCACCAGCGCCAGGTTTTGCACCACCTCGTCCATGCAGGCCAGCAGCGAACGCGGCATGTCCGCGCGCAGCATCAGCAACTCGGCGATGCGCGCCGGCGTGATGACGTCGCGGTAGACCTTGCGGTAGATCTCGAAGCCGGACACCGAGCGCAGCAGCGCCGCCCAGTAGTAGAAGTCCCGCTGGGCCTGCTCGTCGCCCTGTTCGCTGGCGCGGGCGCCGTGGAATTTCACGTCCAGGATGCGCGCCGTGTTGTCGGCCCGCTCCAGGAAGGTGCCGAGGCGGATGAAATGCACCGCGTCGTCCTTCAACATCGTGCCCAGGGTCACGCCGCGCGACAGGTGGGAGCGGTATTTCACCCATTCGAAGAACAGGCTGGGGTCGTTCTCCAGCACGCCGTTGTTCAGGCGCTTCTGCAAGTCCAGCCAGGTCTGGTTCTGGATCTCCCACACCTCGGTGGTCAGGGTGCCGCGCACGGCGCGGGCGTTTTCGCGCGCCTCGGTCAGGCAGGCCGCGATCGACGAGGGGTTGGACGGGTCGCGCACCATGAAGTCGATCACGCTGCGCGCGTCGAGTTTGCTGTGCTTCTTGTCGTAGGCGGACTGCAGTTCCGAGATGCCCAGCATGGCGCGCCAGCCTTGTTCGGCGTCCTGTTCGGACTGGGGCAGCATCGAGGTCTGCACGTTCACGTCCAGCATGCGGGCCGTGTTCTCGGCGCGTTCGGTGTAGCGGGCCATCCAGAACAGATGGTCGGCGGTGCGGCTCAGCATGTTTATCTCCTTAGCGTTCGAGTATCCAGGTGTCCTTGGTGCCGCCGCCCTGCGACGAGTTCACCACCAGCGACCCCTCCTGCAGCGCCACGCGGGTCAGGCCGCCCGGCACCATGGAGATGGTCTTGCCGGACAGGACGAAGGGGCGCAGGTCGATGTGGCGCGGCGCGACGCCGCTTTCCACGAAGGTCGGGCAGTTCGACAGCGCCAGCGTGGGCTGGGCGATGTAGCCGTCCGGCCGCGCCAGCAGGCGCTTGCGGAAGTCCTCGATCTGTTCCTTGGTGGACGCGGGGCCGACCAGCATGCCGTAGCCGCCCGCGCCGTGCACCTCCTTGACCACCAGGTCGGGCAGGTGGGCCAGGGTGAAGGCCAGATCCTCCTTCTTCCGGCACTGGTAGGTCGGCACGTTGTTCAGCACCGGCTCCTCGGACAGGTAGAAGCGGATCATGTCCGGCACGTAGGGGTAGATGGACTTGTCGTCGGCCACGCCGGTGCCGATGGCGTTGGCCAGGGTCACGCGGCCCGCGCGGTACACGGACAGCAGGCCGGGCACGCCCAGCGCGGAGTCGGGGCGGAAGGCCAGCGGGTCGAGGAAGTCGTCGTCCAGGCGGCGGTAGATCACGTCCACCCGGCGCGGGCCGTGCGTGGTGCGCATGTACACCGAGTTGTCGGCCACGAACAAGTCCTTGCCCTCCACCAGTTCCACGCCCATTTGCTGGGCCAGGAAGGCGTGCTCGAAATAGGCCGAGTTGTACATGCCCGGCGTCATCACCACGATGGTGGGATCGTCCACGCCCATCGGGGCCACCGAGCGCAGGTTGTCGAGCAGCAGGTCGGGGTAGTGGTCGACCGGGGCGATCTTGTTGCGGGCGAACAGTTCCGGGAACAGCCGCATCATCATCTTGCGGTCCTCCAGCATGTAGGACACGCCGGACGGCACCCGCAGATTGTCCTCCAGCACGTAGAACTCGCCGGCGCCGGCCCGCACGATGTCCACCCCCGCGATATGGGCGTAGATGTCGGAGGCCACGGAGATGCCCTGCATCTCGGGCCGGTACTGCGCGTTGCGGTAGATCTGCTCGGCCGGGATGATGCCGGCCTTGATAATGTTCTGGTCGTGGTAGATGTCGTGGATGAACATGTTCAGCGCCTTGACCCGCTGCACCAGCCCGGTCTGCAACTGCGTCCATTCCCCGGCGGGGATGATGCGCGGGATGATGTCGAACGGGATCAGGCGTTCGGTGCCCGCGTCGTCGCCGTAGACGGCGAAGGTGATGCCCACGCGGCGGAACATCAGGTCCGCCTCGGCGCGCTTGCGTTCTATCGTTTCCGGTGGCTGCTGTTCCAGCCAGCGGCAAAACTCGCGGTAATGTTCACGGACGCCGCCGTCGGTATCGGCGCGCATTTCATTGAAAAAGTTCGGCATCTTCAGTGTCCCTGGCTTCGATAAATATTACCTATCAAGAAACGTGCCAGAGAGCATGCACCATCGCGGTGCGCCTTGGCCCCGGTCAGTAACGCAGCTTGTACCAGAACAAGCCCAGCCATTCATACACCGCGTAATAGGAGCCGGACAGGCCGGACGCGCTGGGCAGCAGTTGCAGCGGCGAGAAGGCGTGCGTGGTGAAATAGGCGGTGGGCGCGGACACGACTTCGAGGCCGGCGCGCTCGAACACCAGCCTGGCCCGCGCCATGTGCATCGCGTCCGTCACCAGCAGCACGCGGCGCACGCCGGCCGGGGCCAGCATGCGGGCCGAGTTGGCGGCGTTTTCCGCCGTCGTCTCCGAACCGGCCTCCACCCACTTCACCGGGGTGCGGAAGTCCTCGCGCAGCGCCCTGGCCATGCCCTCAGCCTTGGGCTGCAGCCCGCGCACCGGATCGGCGTTGCCGCCGCTGACGAGGATGGGCAGGCCGGTCTCTTGCTGCAGCCTGGCGCCGTAGCGCAGGCGGGCCAGGGTGATGTAGTCCGGCACGTCCTGGTTGCCGTACTCGGGCGCGCGCAGCATGCTGCCGGCGGCCAGGATCACGATGGCCTGGGCGCCCCTGGCCGCTGGCGCCAGCAACGGCGGTTCCATGCGTTCGAGCGGCCGTAGCAGGGCGGTGGCGGCGATGTTCGTGCTCAGTACCAGCAGCAGCCCCACGGCGCCGCGGCGCGCGATGATCCCCAGGCGGGGATGGCGGCGGCGCAGCAGCAGGCCGGTCGCGTACAGCAGAAGCAGGCTGAGCGGTGGCAGCAGGATCAGGTGGATGAGTTTATTGAGGAGCATCTTGCGATTGGAGCAATAACGCCGGGCAAAGTCAAGGATGGGCCGGCCACGCTCACGGCGCGGGCATAGTGGATATTGCGCCGGACAGATCACGGCGGGCCCGCCGGTGCCTACAGTGACGCCTTTCAACCATCACAATGGGAAGGTGTGGCCATGGGAATTGCCAAGCGGCTGGTAGCGGAGGGATTGGGCACGGCGCTGCTGTTGACGATCTCCGGCGGATGCGGCGTGGTCGCCGCGCGGCTGGCCGGTGGCGACGCGGCGCTGGCGCTGCTGGTCGGTTCCGTGGTGTCGAGCGCCGGGCTGGCCGTGCTGATCCTCACCTTCGGCGGGATCTCGGGCGGGCACTTCAATCCGGTGCTGACGCTGTCCGAGGCCTGGCGCGGCAAGCTGCCGGCGGGGTACGTCGCGCCATACATCGCCGCCCAGCTGGCCGGCGCGGTGACGGGCGTGGCCGCCACGCACGGCATGTTCGGGCTGGAGCTGCTGGTGGCCGCCAGCGAGGTGCGCACCGGCGCGGGGCTGTGGCTGGGCGAATTCGTCGCCACCTTCGGCCTGCTGAGCGTGTTCATCGGATGCGGCCGCAGCCGGCCGGTGGCCGCGCCGTTCGCGGTGGCGGCCTACGTGATGGCGGCCTGCTGGTTCAGTTCGTCCAGCGCCTTCATGAATCCCGCGCTGACGCTGGCGCGCGCGATCGGCAGCGCCGGCGGCGGCATCCGGCCGGCGGACGCCCCCGGTTTCATCCTCTCCCAACTGGCCGGCGCCGCCTTGGCCAGCCTCGTCTTCGCCTGGCTCCACGGCGCCTCCCGGCCCGCCCCCATCCGTTCCTGACAGCAAAAAGCGCCCAGGGCCTATTTTTCCGCGTGGATAAAATAGCCCTGGGCGCTTTAGTTGAAAAAAAAGCCCGGCGCTTGGCCGGGCTCGGGACGATCTATATATGGTGCGTCAGTCTTTGATTTCCAGCGCGCGGTTCAGGCTCAGCGCGGCCAGCGAGCCGACCGCGCCGGACAGCAGGTACAGGCTGACATAGGCCAGGCCGAAGTTGGCCGACAGCCCCAGCGCCACCAGTGGCGCGAAGCCCGCGCCCACCAGCCACGCCAGGTCGGACGTCAGCGCGGCGCCGGTGTAGCGGTACTTGGTCTGGAAGTTGGCGGTCACGGCGCCGGCGGCCTGGCCGTAGGACAGGCCCAGCAGCGCGAAGCCCACCAGCAGGAAGATGTTCTGGCCCAAGTCTCCGCCATCCATCAGCATCGGCACGAAGCCGCTGAAGACGGCGATCATGGTCGCCAGCGCGCCCAGCGTGGTGCGGCGGCCGACGCGGTCCGCCAGCAGGCCGGAGACGATGATGCCGCCGGCGGCGATGAAGGCGCCAAGGATCTGCAGCTCGAGGAATTCGCTCAGCGAGCGGGTCGAGTACAGGTTGATCCAGGACAGCGGGAACACCGTCACCAGGTGGAACAGCGCGTAGCTGCCCAGCGCGGCCAGCGCGCCGATCAGCACGTTGCGGCCCTGGTTTTGCGCCAGTTCCACCACGTTGACCGGGTCCAGCTGGTGCTCGTCCAGCAGCTTGGAGTACTCGGACGTGGACACCAGGCGCAGCCGGGCGAACAGCGCGACCACGTTGATGGCGAAGGCCACGTAGAACGGGTAGCGCCAGCCCCACGACAGGAAGTCCACCGGCTCCAGTTCGGCGAGCAGGTAGGCGAACAGGCCGGCGGCGATGATGAAGCCCACCGGCGCGCCCAGCTGGCCCAGCATGGCGTACCAGCCGCGCTTGTTGGCCGGCGCGTTCAGCGCCAGCAGCGACGGCAGCCCGTCCCACGAGCCGCCCTGGGCCACGCCCTGGCCGATGCGCAGTAGCGACAGGATGACGATGGAGGCGGTGCCCAGGTGCGCGTATTCGGGCAGGAAGGCGATGCCGGCGGTGGAGATGCCCATCAGGAAGAGGGCGGCGGTGAGTTTGGTTTCGCGCCCGAAGCGTTCCTGCAGGGCCATGAAGATGACGGTGCCGATGGGGCGGGCGATGAAGGCGAAGGCGAAGATGGTGAAGGAGTACAGCGTGCCCTCGAGCCGGCTTTCAAAGGGGAAGAACACTTGGGGGAACACCAGCACGGAGGCGATGGCGTAGACAAAGAAGTCAAAGTACTCGGAAGCTCGACCTATCACCACCCCGATGGCTATTTCACCGGGAGCGATATGCCCGTCCCTGGCATTGATGTTGCGTGCGCCCTGGCTGGTTTGGCGCGTTGGGTGATCGGCGGGAAAATCGCCGTTGAATGTTGTCGTCATGGCTTTTTCCTTGTCTCGCGTAATAATTTTTACAACGGCGCACTGAATCTGAAGGCGCTGGGGGGTAGGACAAAGTGTCCAATGTCCAGCGTCCGCCGTTGGCGTTACAGTAGCATGTTATTCATTTTATGTAACGTACATTACCGCATGATTCCTTCAATAGCTCGTCGCGGACTGTCGCTTCTTCCCCTTTTGTGGCTTGCCGGCTGCAATACGGTGGTCATGAACCCGTCCGGTGATATCGCCGCTCAGCAGGCCAACCTTGTCGTTGTGTCCACTCTGCTGATGTTGCTGATTGTCGTGCCCGTCATCGCATTGACTCTGTTCTTTGCGTGGCGTTATCGCGCCAGCAACACTTCCGCCACTTACGATCCAGACTGGGATCACTCCACCAAGCTCGAACTCGTGATCTGGGGCGCGCCGCTGCTGATCATCATCGTGCTGGGCCTGCTGACCTGGATCAGCACGCACAAGCTGGACCCCTACCGTCCGCTGTCGCGCATCGACGAGAACCGTCCCCTGGCCGCCGGCGTCAAGCCGATCGAGATCCAGGTGGTGGCGCTGGACTGGAAGTGGCTGTTCATCTATCCGGAGCAGGGCATCGCCACCGTGAACGAACTGGTGACCCCGGTCGACGTGCCGGTGCGCTTCAAGATCACCGCCTCCTCCGTGATGAACTCGTTCTACATCCCCGCGCTGGCCGGCCAGATCTACGCCATGCCGTCGATGGAGACCGAACTGAACGCGGTGATCAACAAGGTCGGCGTGTACGACGGCTTCTCCGCCAACTTCAGCGGCGACGGCTTCTCGCACATGCGCTTCAAGTACCACGGCGTGAGCCAGGGCGATTTCGACCAGTGGGTGCAAAAGGCCAAGGGCGCCGGCAACACGCTGGACCGCGTGAGCTACCTGGAACTGGAAAAGCCGAGCGAGCGCGAGCCCGTGCGCCACTACGCCGGCGTGTCCGCCGACCTGTACGAGGCGATCCTGAACCGCTGCGTCGGCGACGGCAAGACCTGCATCAACAAGATGGTGGCCGACGACATCGTCCGCGCCCGCACCGCGGCCGAGCTGTGCTTCACGCCCCAAGCAAAAACCTTTTCCATGAAGACTGAAAATGCAAGCGCAAACGCAAACTGACCTCATCTTAGGCAGGCTGAGCTGGGACGCGATTCCGTTCCACGAGCCCATCCTGCTGGTGACCTTCGCCGGCGTGGTGCTGGGCGGCCTCGGCCTGTTCGGCGCGCTGACCTACTTCCGCCTGTGGGGACCGCTGTGGCGCAACTGGTTCACCAGTATCGACCACAAGAAAATCGGCATCATGTACATGATCCTGGGCCTGATCATGCTGCTGCGCGGCTTCGCCGACGCGCTGATGATGCGCGCCCAGCAAGCCATCGCCTTCGGCGACCAGGCCGGCTTCCTGCCGCCGCACCACTACGACCAGGTCTTCACCGCCCACGGCGTGATCATGATCTTCTTCGTGGCGATGCCCTTCGTGACCGGCCTGATGAACTACGTGGTGCCGCTGCAGATCGGCGCGCGCGACGTGGCCTTCCCGTTCCTGAACAACTTCTCCTTCTGGATGACGGCCTTCGGCGCCATGCTGGTGATGGCCTCGCTGTTCGTGGGCGAGTTCGCCCGCACCGGCTGGCTGGCGTATCCGCCGCTGTCGGGCATCCTGGCCAGTTCCGGGGTCGGGGTCGACTATTACATCTGGTCGCTGCAGGTGGCCGGGGTCGGCACCTTGCTGTCCGGCGTGAACCTGGTGGTCACCATCGTCAAGATGCGCGCCCCCGGCATGGACATGATGAAGATGCCCGTGTTCACCTGGACCGCGCTGTGCACCAACGTGCTGATCGTGGCCGTGTTCCCCGTGCTGACCGCCGTGCTGGCCATGCTGTCGCTGGACCGCACCTTCGACACCAACTTCTTCACCAACGAGCTGGGCGGCAACCCCATGCTGTACGTGAACCTGATCTGGATCTGGGGCCACCCCGAGGTCTACATCCTGATCCTGCCGCTGTTCGGCGTGTTCTCCGAGATCGTCTCCACCTACAGCAGCAAGCGCCTGTTCGGCTACACCTCCATGGTGTACGCGACCGTCGTGATCACCATCCTGTCCTACCTGGTGTGGCTGCACCACTTCTTCACGATGGGCTCCGGCGCGTCGGTGAACTCGTTCTTCGGCATCACCACGATGATCATCTCGATCCCGACCGGCGCCAAGATCTTCAACTGGCTGTTCACCATGTACCGCGGCCGCATCCGCTTCGAGCTGCCGATGATGTGGACCATCAGCTTCATCATCACCTTCGTGATCGGCGGCATGACCGGCGTGCTGCTGGCCGTGCCACCGGCCGACTTCGTGCTGCACAACTCGCTGTTCCTGATCGCCCACTTCCACAACGTCATCATCGGCGGCGTGGTGTTCGGCGTGTTCGCCGGCATCAACTACTGGTGGCCCAAGGCCTTCGGCTACAAGCTGGACACCTACTGGGGCAAGTGGTCGTTCTGGCTGTGGACCGTCGGCTTCTATTTCGCCTTCATGCCGCTGTACGTGCTGGGCCTGATGGGCGTGACCCGCCGCATGAGCCACTTCGAGGACAGCTCGCTGCAGATCTGGTTCCAGATCGCCGCCGTGGGCGCGGTGATGATCGCCGGCGGCATCGGCGCCATGCTGCTGCAGTTCTACGTCTCCTTCCGCGACCGCGCCAAGCTGCGCGACGTGACCGGCGACCCGTGGGGCGGCCGCACCCTGGAATGGTCGACCTCGTCGCCACCGCCGGACTACAACTTCGCCTTCACCCCGGTGGTGCACGACAACGACACCTGGGCCGACATGAAAAAGAACGGCTACCAGCGTCCGCTGAAGGACTTCGTGTCCATCCACATGCCCAAGAACACCTGGGCCGGCATCGTCATCGCCGGCATCAGCGGCGTGGTCGGCTTCTGCCTGATCTGGCACATGTGGCTGCTCGCCGGCGTGACCTTCGCCATCATGATGGCCACCATCATCGTCCACACGTTCAATTACAAACGCGATTACTACATCCCGGCCGAGGAAGTCACTCGTTCCGAAGATGCGCACACCCGACTGCTGGAAGCCCATGTCTAACGCACATATCCCCACCGCCGACGTGAGCTCGCGCTATTTCACGCGCGAGCACCATCCGGAGAACGGCACCCTGCTGGGCTTCTGGATCTACCTGATGAGCGATTGCTTCATCTTCGCCATCCTGTTCGCCAGCTACGCCGTGCTGGGCCGCAACTACGCGGGCGGCCCGACCGGCGCCGAACTGTTCGACCTGAAGCTGGTGGCCCTGAACACGGCCTTCCTGCTGCTGTCGTCGATCACCTACGGCTTCGCGATGCTGGAATCGCAGAAGAAGAAACTGGGCCTGACGCTGTTCTGGCTGATCGTCACCGGCCTGTTCGGCCTGGCCTTCCTGGGCCTGGAACTGTACGAGTTCCAGCACCTGATCCACGAGGGCGCCGGTCCGCAGCGCTCCGCCTTCCTGACCTCGTTCTTCGCGCTGGTCGGCACCCACGGCCTGCACGTGACCTTCGGCTGCGTGTGGCTGGTGGTGCTGCTGTTCCAGCTGAAAAAACACGGCCTGACCGTGGAAAACAAGCGCCGCCTGATGTGCCTGTCGATGTTCTGGCACTTCCTGGACGTGGTCTGGATCGGCGTGTTCACCTTTGTCTACCTGATGGGAGTCCTGTAATGGCCGGCCATGACCACAACCACGACCATGGCCACGGCCATGGCCATGACGACCACGGCCACCACGGCCACGACGACGGCCACGACCACGGCAGCCTGAAGAGCTACACCATCGGCTTCGTGCTGGCGGTGATCCTGACGGCGGTCCCGTTCTGGCTGGTGATGGGCAAGGTGTTCAGCGACTCGAGCACCACCGCGCTGATCCTGCTGGGCCTGGGCGCGGTGCAGATCGTGGTGCACATGGTGTACTTCCTGCACATGAACGCCAAGTCCGAGGGCGGCTGGAACATGCTGGCCATGATCTTCTCGGCCGTGGTGGTCGTCATCGTGCTGTCCGGCTCGATCTGGGTCATGTACCACATGAACCACAACATGATGCCGGGCATGCCCGACGCGCACGACATGCGGATCCGTCCGTAATGGACGCGCCGCGCGACGACGCCGACGCCGGCCAGCGCCCCCGCTCGGCGGGCGCGCGGCGGGCGCTGGCCGTCTGCGCGGTCGTCCTGGTCGCCGTGTTCGTGGCGCTGGGGACCTGGCAGGTCAAGCGCCTCCAGTGGAAACTGGACCTGATAGACCGCGTGGACGCCCGCGTCCACGCCCGGCCCACGCCGGCCCCGGGCCCCGACGCCTGGGCCGGCGTGACCGCCGCCGAACATGAATACCGCCACGTGGCCCTCACGGGCGTCCTCCTCACCGAATACACCACCAAGGTCAAGGCGCTGTCCGACCTGGGCGGCGGCTTCTGGCTGCTCACGCCGATGTGCCGCGAAGACGGCGCCATCGTGTTCGTCAACCGCGGCTTCGTCGCGCCGCCGGACGCCGCCAGGATACCGGCTCCCGCGACCGCGAAGGGCGACGCCTGCGCCGCGGCGCGCGGCCGCGCGCCGGCCACCATCACCGGCCTGCTGCGCATCGGCGAGGGCAGTTCCGGCTTCCTGCAAGAGAACGACCCCGCCAACGACCGCTGGTACGCGCGCCAGATCGGCGCCATCGCCGCCGCGCGCGGCCTGGCGCGCGTCGCGCCGTACTTCGTCGACGCGGACGCCGGTCAAGAGCCGGACAACGGGGCGCAAGGCGGCGACGCCGCGCCGCGCCCGACCGGCGGCCTCACCGTTATTTCCTTCCACAACAACCACTTGGTTTATGCTCTCACCTGGTACGCATTGGCGCTGATGACCGCCGGCGCCTTCCTGTGGGTGGCGCGCGACGAGCGTCGGCGTTCGAAAAAAGCATAAACCGGGCGGGGATCAATGTCGGGGAACAGCGAAATTCTTGCAGTCTTGAAGGAACCGGCGGCCGCCGCCGCCAACGTGGGCCGCGCCGCCGGCCACCAGAACATGCAACACCTGATCCAGCTGCGCTGGATCGCCGTGGTGGGCCAGGTCACGACCATCGCCGTCGTGGCCGGCGGCTTCGGCATCCAGCTGCCGCTGGTCTACATGCTCGAGGTGCTGGCCTGCCTGATCGCCTTCAACATCGCCAGCCAGTTGCGCTGGCACGAGAAATGGGCCGTCACAAACGGCGAGCTGTTCCTGTCCATGCTGGTCGACGTGGCCAGCCTGACGGCCCAGCTCTACCTCAGCGGCGGCACCTCGAATCCCTTCATCTTCCTCTACCTGCTGCAGGTGATCCTGAGCGCCGTGCTGCTGGAGGCCTGGTCCACCTGGACCATCGTCGCCATCACCAGCGCCTGCCTGGCGGGGCTGGCCGTGGTCTCCAAGCCGCTGGCGCTGCCGCTGTTCCACGAGCGCGGCTACTTCAGCCTTTATATCCAGGGCATGCTGATCTGCTTCGCCATCAACGCCGCGCTGCTGGTGGTGTTCATCACCCGTATTTCCGACAATATGCGGGCGGCGGACGCCCAGCTGGCCAAGCTGCGCCAGCGCGCCGCCGAGGAGGAGCACATCGTGCGCATGGGCCTGCTCGCCTCCGGTGCCGCGCACGAGCTGGGCACGCCGCTGGCCACCCTGTCCGTGATCCTGGGCGACTGGCGCCGCATGCCCGAGTTCCGCAGCAATCCCGAACTGCTGGAGGAGCTCACCGAAATGCAGACCCAGCTGGCCCGCTGCAAGTCCATCGTCAGCGGCATCCTGCTGTCGGCCGGCGAGGCGCGCGGCGAATCGTCCGTGAAAACCACCATCAACACCTTCCTGGATGGGCTGATGGCCGAGTGGCGCGGCAGCCGTCCGGTGGTGGAACTGGAGTACGAAAACCGCATCGAAGGCGATTTGCCGGTGGTGTTCGATTCCACGCTCAAGCAAACCATCTGCAATGTGCTCGATAATGCGCTGGAGGCCTCGCCGGCCTGGGTGCGGCTGGAGGCGTGGCGCGAGGCGGACGAGCTGAAACTGCGGGTCACCGATCGCGGTCCGGGCTTCCTGCCCGCGATGCTGGCGCACCTGGGCAAGCCCTACCAGTCCAGCAAGGACAAGCCGGGCAGGGGACTGGGGCTGTTCCTGGTGGTGAACGTGGCCCGCACCATGGGCGGCACGGTGGCCGCCAGCAACCTGGAGCAAGGCGGCGCCGCGGTGCTGCTGTCGCTGCCGCTGGCCGCGATCGCGGCGGACGAGGAAGAAAGCCATGAGTGAAGAACTGAACGACGGACTGGACGCGGAGGAGCGCCTGCTCCTGATCATCGAGGACGACGAGGCCTTCGGCCGCACGCTGACCCGCTCGTTCGAACGGCGCGGCTACCAGGTGCTGCACGCGACCGGGCTGGAGGAGGCCGAGGCCCTGCTGGAGGAGCACTCGCCCGGCTACGCCGTGGTCGACCTCAAGCTGAAGAACAACACCTCCGGCCTGCTGTGCGTGCAGATGCTGCACAAGCACGACCCCGAGATGCTGATCGTGGTGCTGACCGGCTTCGCCAGCATCAACACGGCGGTGGAGGCGATCAAGCTGGGCGCCTGCCAGTACCTGGCCAAGCCGTCCAACACGGACGACATCGAGGCCGCCTTCAACCACGTGGCCGGCGCGGCCGACATCGAAATGACCAACCGTTCCACGTCGATCAAGACGCTGGAGTGGGAGCGCATCCACGAGGTGCTGGCCGAGACCGACTTCAACATCTCCGAGGCCGCCCGCCGGCTCGGCATGCACCGTCGCACGCTGGCGCGCAAGCTGGAAAAGCAGCGCGTGAAGTGAGGCGCTCAACTGTGTGGCCATGTGGCATGATGATGCCCTTTCGCTAACCTTTCGAAGAAGGCGGGACCATGGACTCACTGGACGCATATTTCGCGCGCATCGGCTACACGGGCCCGCGCGCGCCCACGCTGGAAACGTTGCGCGGCCTGCAGCGGCTGCATCCCGCCGCGATTCCCTTCGAGGCGATCGACGTGCTGCTGGACCGGCCGGTGTCGCTTGCGCCGGAGGCGGTGGACGCCAAGCTGATACACGCGCGCCGCGGCGGCTATTGCTTCGAGCAGAACAGCCTGTTCCGGCGCGTGCTGGCCGCGCTGGGCTACCGGGTCGAATCCCTGATCGCGCAGGTGCGCTGGATGGCGGGCGAGGAGGCGCTGCAACGGCCCCGCTCCCACATGGTGCTGCGCGTGACGGTGGAGGGGACGCCCTGGCTGTGCGACGTGGGTTTCGGCGGCGGCGTGCCGACCGCGCCCATCCGCTTCGGCCTGGACACGCCCCAGCCCACGCCGCACGAGCACTATCGCTTGACGCCGGTGGGCAACGAGCATCTGCTGGAGATCCTGCTGGGGGACGACTGGATGCCGGTCTACCAGGTCTCGCCGGCGCTGTGCCGCGACGGCGACTACGAGATGGCCAACTACTACACCTCCACCTATCCGCAATCGCATTTCCGCCACGACCTGATCGTGGCGCGCTCCACGCCCGAGGCGCGCTACGCGCTGCTGCGCAACCGCCTGACGATACGCCGCCCCGGCGGCGCCAACGAGCGCCGCTTCCTGTCCGCGCCCGAGATCGAAAGGGCGCTGGCCGAGGTGTTCCTGCTGCCGGTGGAGGCCGCGTGGCGGCCCGTGATCGAGCGCGCGGCGGCCGCCGTGTGGGAGGACGAGGCCCGCTAGCGGATCGCGCGCAGCGCGTCGGACAAGGCTTCGAACGTCGCGGGCTTGGTCAGGTGCAGGTCGAATCCGGCCGCCAGCGACTTGCTGCGGTCGCTGGCCTGGCCGTAGCCGCTCAGCGCCACCAGCCGCGTGGCGGCCAGCTGCGGCATCCGGCGCATCTCGGCCGCCACCTCGATGCCGCTCATGCCGGGAAGGCCGATGTCGAGGAACACCACGTCCGGAACGCCGGCGGCCGCCTGATCGAGCGCCTCGCCGCCGGTGTGGGCCACGGTCACCTCGTGCCCCGCGTAGCGCAGCAGCGAGGCGACGATCTCGGCCGCGTCCAGGTTGTCGTCCACCACCAGGATGCGGTGCGCCGGCTGCGCCGCCGCGCGCCGCCGCTCCTCGTCGGCCTGGTCCGGCTCCGCGGCGGGCGCCGCGCACAGCGGCAGGCGCGCCTCGAAGACGCTGCCATGGCCCTCGCCCGCGCTGTCGACGCGGATGCTGCCGCCATGCAGGTCCACCAGCGTCTTGACCAGCGACAGGCCGATGCCCAGGCCGTCCTGCACCCGGTCGTCGGCGTGGGTGGCCTGCGAGAACAGGTTGAAGATATTGTGGATGTCGCCGGGACGGATGCCGATGCCGTTGTCGCGCACCCGTATCAACGCCTGCGCCCCCACGGTCTCGGCGTTAAGGTGGATCTGGCCGCCCGGCGGCGTGAACTTGCAGGCGTTGTTGAGCAGGTTGCCGGCGATCTGCGCCAGCCGCACGCCGTCCCCCGCCACCCACACCGCTTGGGACGGCAGTTGCGCGGTCAGCGTGTGGCGGCGCGCGGCGACGGTGGACTTCGCGGTCTCGACCACCCCGCGCAGGATCTCGCCCAGTTCCACCGGCGCCAGGCGCAGCGTGATCTTGCCCTGCGAGATGCGCGACACGTCCAGCAGGTCGTCCACCAGGCGCACCATGTGGTCGGTCTGGCGGATGATCATCTGGCGCGCCTTCTCCTCGGCCGGCGGCGCCGACGGCGAGAAGTGGCGCAGCAGCTCGACCGCGTTGCGGATCGGCCCCAGCGGATTGCGCAGCTCGTGCGCCAGGATGGCCAGGAACTCGTCCTTGCGCTGGTTCACCTCGCGCAGCTCCTGCTCGGCGCGGCCCAGGCGCAAGAGCGCGCGCACGTTGGCCACCAGTTCCTCCGGCTCGATGGGTTCGAACAGGTAGTTGTCGGCGCCGCTGTCCAGGGCGCGCACCTTGTCCGGCGTGGCCAGGTAGGAGGCCGAGGTCTGCAGCACCAGCACCATGGCGGTGTGCGGGTCCTCCTTCAACTGGCGGCACACGTCGAAGCCGCTGATGTCGGGCAGCTTGGTGTCCAGCAGCACCAGCGACGGCTTGTCGCGCGCGGCGCGCAGCAGCGCCTCGGCGCCGCTGGCGGCCTCGATCACATTGAAGCCGGCGCGCTGCAGGATGCGGGATTTGGCGTAGCGCGCCGCCTCGGTGTCGTCGACATTCAGGATCAACGGGTCCTCGGAACGTGCCGTCATAAGACCTCGCGTCGATGGTGGGGAGTGCACAGGGTGCGCAGCTGGACCAGCAGGTCCTCGCGCGTCAGCGGCTTGACCAGGTAGGCCTCGGCGCCCAGCGCGAAGGCCTTCTGGCGGTCGGCCAGTTCGGAGGCGATGAGGATGGGCACGTGCTTGCGCCGCTCGTCGTTCTTGGTCTGCGCCAGCCAGCGCCAGGTGTCGCTGCCGTTCAGGCGCAGGTCCAGGATGACGGCCGCCGGCGCCTCGTCGTTCCAGGCCTGTTCCGCCTCCCACAGGCTGCGCGCGCACACCGCGCGGAACGGCGTGCCGCGCAGGTAGCCGCGGTACAGCACCATGGTGGTGGCGTCGTCCTCGACGATGAGCACGGGCAGGCCGTCGCGCTCCCGCTCCTGCGCGTACGGGGCGGCGTGCGGCTCGGCGTGGGAGGCGGAATGCGGCGCGAGGTGGCGCGGCAGCGTCACGTGGAAGGTCGAGCCCTCGCCCGGCGCGCTGACCACGCCGACCGAGCCGCCCAGCAGCGCGGCCAGCTTGCGGCACAGCGGCAGGCCCAGTCCCGTGCCTTTCACATGCCGTTGCAGGTGGCTGGGCAACTGGCTGAACTCCTCGAACACGATGTGCTGGTGCTCGGGCGCGATGCCGATGCCGCTGTCGCGCACCAGGAAGCGCACCTCGGCGCCATGCGCCTCGGCCCACACGCGCACCTGCCCCTGCTCGGTGAACTTGAGGGCGTTGGAGATGAAGTTGCGCAGGATCTGCGACAGTTTGGCCTCGTCGCTGTTCATGCGCAGCGGCTCGGGCGGCATGTCGAACAGCAGCTCCACGCGGCTGCTCACCAGCAGCGGCCGCAGCATGCCGCGCAGCGCGCTGAACATGTCGGCCGCGTCAAAGTGCTCGGCGTGCACGTCGATCTTGCCGGCCTCGATCTTGGCCAGGTCCAGCAGGTCATCCACCAGCTCGGACAGCGAGTCCGCGCTCTTGAGGATGTAGCCGACCTGCCTTTCCTGCTCGGCCCCGAGGTCGCCGTCGGCGCGGCCCAGCAGCAGCTTGGACAGCGCGCGGATGGAACTGAGCGGGGTGCGGAACTCGTGGCTCATGTTGGACAGGAAGCGCGTCTTCATCTCGTCGGCGCGGCGCAGGTGGTCGGCCTGCTGGTCCAGTTCCGCGTACAGCGCCACCACGCCGCGGTTGGTGTCCTCCAGCTCGCGCGTCAGCTGCACCAGCTCGTCCTGGCGCGCCTTCAGCTCGGCCAGGGTGGCCAGCAGTTCCTTGTTCTGCTGCCGCATCTCCGACAGCGCCACGTCGGCGGGCAGGGCGTGCAACTGCGCGCCCATGGCGCCCACCGCCGCCGGCGACAGCAGCGGCGCCTCCGGCGGCAGCAGCTTTTTCAGCGTCACGGTCACGCCCTGGCCGGGCGCGCTGCGGATGTCGAACTGGTCCATCAGGCGGCGCGCGCCGATCAGGCCCAGCCCCATGCCGGTGCGCGACTGGTAGCGTCCGGACAGCACCAGGTCCAGGTCGGCGATGCCGGGCCCCCGGTCCTCGATGGTGATGACCAGCACCTGCGGCGCCGTGACGCCCTCGACGGCGAACTCGATGCGCCCGCTGTTGGCGTAGTTGTAGACGTTGCGCGCCAGCTCCGAGACGGCGGTGGCGATCCTGGCCTGGTCCTGGGTGCCGAAGCCGCACAGGGCGGCGATCTGCCGCGCGCGCTGGCGCGAGGCCACGACGTCCACCTCGGCGGCCACGCTCAGGCTGAGGACGCGCAGGCTCATGAATGCATCCCCCTCCGGTCGCGCAGCACCAGCACGGTGACGTCGTCGCGCCCGCGGGTGAAATCGCGGTACAGCACGGCCGCCACCACGGCCGGGTGGCAATCCGCCAGGCCGCGGTAATCGTCCAGGTTCCAGCGCGTGTTCAAGCCGTCCGAGTGCAGGATCAGCATGCCGTTCCCGCCCCAGCCGGCGCCGAATTCCTGCACCTTGCGCATGTTGCTGCCGACGATGCCGTTGTGCGACACCAGCTGGCGCCGCTCGCCGTCGTGCCAGGCCTGGACGGCGATGTTGCCGATGCCGGCCATCCGCAGCTGTTCGGCCAGCATGTCGATGCGGACGATGGCCAGCGCCGCGCCGCGGGTGGCGCGCAGCGCGGCGTGCGCGTCCTCCATCAGCGCCGTGGCGGTGCGCTCGGGGCGCTCCATCGCCGAGTGCAAGGCCGCGCGCGCGGCGTCCGCCGCCAGCGGACCGTGCCCGAGGCCGTCGGCCACCAGCACCGTGGCCCAGGTGGCGTCGTGGGCCAGCGCCCAGCCGTCGCCGCACTCGGTCTCGCCGGCCATCGGCTGGCACACCACGCCCAGCCGCAGCGGCGCGTCCAGCGCCTCGCGCTCGGCGGCGCCGCGCGGCCACAGGGTCAGCGCGATCACGCAGCCCTGGCCCGGCGCGCAGAACACGTCCATGGTGGAGGACAGGCGCAGCATGGCGCCCAGGCCCACGCCGTAGCTGCCGGCCGTGGAGCGGCCGTCCTCCATGCTGGCCGGCAGGTTGGCCATGCCGGGGCCGTGGTCGATGGCCAGCACCTCGACGCCGGCGTGGCCGCCCACCCGCAGCGGCCGCAGCAGGATCTCGCCGTGGCCGGCGTGCTTGAGGATGTTGCTGGCGGCCTCGGTGACGACAATGGCCAGTTCGCCCGAGCGCACCGGGTCGAAGCCCAGCCGCGCGGCGAGGTCGCCGGCGGCGCGCCGGGCGGCCGCCACGTGGCTGTTGTCGGAGACCAGGCAGCGCGGCTGGCCGGTCGAGGGGTTCAGTATGGTTTCCATTTGGCGATCCTGACAGTGGTGCCGGCGCCAGGGGCGGAAGCGATATCGAATTCGTCGGCCAGGCGCTTCGCGCCCGACAGTCCCAGGCCCATGCCGCCGCCGGTGGTGTAGCCGTCCTTGAGCGCCAGCGCCAGGTCCGCGATGCCGGGGCCCTGGTCGATGAAGGACAGGGCAAGGCCGGCGCGGATGCCGTTCTGGAGGCGTTCGAGGCGCGCGTCGCCGCCACCGCCGTAGCGCAGGGTGTTGCGCGCCAGTTCGCTGGCGGCGGTGACCATCTTGGTCTGGTCGATCAGGCTGAAACCGAGGTTCACCAGGTGCTCGCGCACCGTCTTGCGCAGGCGCACGACGTCCTCGTCGGCCCGCAGCGGCAGGACCAGGGCGCCTTCGTCGGCCACGCTCATTCGATTTGGCGCTGCAGCAGTTGCACGCCTTTCTCCACGTTCAGCGCGGTCTGCACGCCGTGCAGGGTCAGGCCCAGCTCGACCAGGGTGATGGCGACGGCCGGCTGCATGCCGACCAGCACCGTGTGCGCGTCCAGCACGCGCGCCATGGCGGCCGTGTTGCTGATCATGCGGCCGATGAAGGAGTCGACGATGTCCAGCGTGGAGATGTCGATCAGCACGCCGCGCGCGCGGTCCTTGACGATGCGCTCGGTCAGGTCGTCCTGCAGGGTCATGGCCAGGCGGTCATGCATGTCCACCTGGATCGTGACCAGCAGCAGCGGACCCATCTTCAGAATCGGAATGCGTTCCATGCGTGGCTCAGGCGGCTTGGTTGTAGGCGACCGAGGCGCCCAGGCGTTTCAGCGCGGTCTGGAACGCGTCCGCCAGCGAGGCCTTGGTGGTCACGTCCTCCAGGTTCACGCCCAGGTGCACGATGGTCTGCGCGATTTGCGGGCGGATGCCGGAGATGATGCAATCGGCCCCCATCAGGCGCGCCGCCGCCACGGTCTTGAGCAAGTGCTGGGCCACCAGCGTGTCCACGGTGGGCACGCCGGTGATGTCGATGATGGCGATCGAGGCGCCGGTCTCGATGATCTTCTGCAGCAGGTTCTCCATCACCACCTGGGTGCGGGCGCTGTCCAGGGTGCCGATCAGCGGCAGCGCGAGCACGTCGCGCCATAGCTGCACCACCGGCGTGGACAGTTCCATCAGCTCCTGCTGCTGGCGCAGGATCACGCTTTCGCGGCTCTTCTGGTACTGCTCCACGGTGAACAGGCCGAGGCGGTCGAACAGGGCGCCGGTGTCGATCAGTTCCGTCGCCAGCGCGCCCGGGTCGCCCTCCATGTTTTTGCGCAGCAGCGCGAACAGCGGCTCCTTCAGCGAAAACACGAAGGTGGCCGTTTCGGTGGGCGTGTAGCCCTGGCGCACGCGGCTGGAGGAGATCTCGACCAGCAACTGGCGCACCTCGGCCCACGAGGGCGCGTCGGTGTCGTAGCTTTGACCCTTGTCGACGGCCTGCACCAGCAGCGGCAGCAGGCGCGCCGCCTGGTGGCGCACGTCGGCCTCGCCGGCCTTGTCGCGCCGCACCGAGCGCGACAGCATGCTGCTGATCCAGGCGTCCAGCAGGCCGTCGTGGTGCTGGGTCAGGACTTGGGCCAGGTGACCCGTGGTATGGCTGCTCATGCGCGCTCCGGTGGTGATTTTAGACGTCGATCATAACAGGTAAAAAAAATACATTGAATTTAATTGAACAATTGAAACTTTTTTAACGTGCCACCATCTTCCGCGCGATGTGCTAAGCTAATAATTAGCTTGACACCGGCGCCACGGCCGGGCGCCCCGTTGTTTCTTCCCGGCCCTTAACTTTAGCCTTAGGGAAAGGAGTGACACCATGGCACATCATCTGACCCCCTTTGAATCCTTCAGCGACCTGGCCCGGCTCGACCCGTTCCGGGGCATGGACGAGTTCTTCCGCGAAATGCGCCATCCCGCGGCGCGCGACACCGGCGCGCACAGCCTGATCCGGCTGGACGTGGAGGAGGACGACAAGGCCTATACCGTGAAGGCCGAGATGCCCGGCCTGAAGAAGGAGGACATCAAGGTCGACATCGACGGCAACCGCGTGGTGATCGCGGCCGAGACGCGGCGCGAACACGAACAGAAGCAAGGCAACACGGTGGTGCGCAGCGAGCGCTACGTGGGCCAGTTGTACCGCAGCTTCGCGCTGGACCAGCCGGTCGACGAGAACGGCGCGCAGGCGTCCTACCGCGACGGTGTGCTGGAACTGACGCTGCCGAAACTGCCGAACAAGAGCGCGCGCAAGCTGACCATCAACTAGGCGCGCGCCGGGCGCGGGCCCGTGCGCCGGGGCCGGCTACAAGCCGTAGCTGGCCTGCACGGAAACGGCGCGGCCCGCCGTCGGCAGGTCGAACGGCAGCGCCAGGCCCGGGGCGGCGCTCGGTTCGCGCGCGTCCGCGTTGAACAGGTTGCGCACCGCGACCGTGACATTCCAGTGCCGTTTGCCGTGCGGGCTGGACAGCGACAGGTCCACCGTCTTGTAGTCGGCGACGGGCGCGCGCGCGTCGCCGGCGGGACGGCGCCTGCCGGCCACCCAGTTCAATTGCGGGCTCAGCATGTAGCCGCGGCTGAACCGCCATTCGGCGCGGCCATGGAGGTGGTTGCGCGGCGCGTAGCCGGCGTCGGTGTTGGTGGCCTTGTCGATCGAGCGCTGCCACGCGTAGTTGGCGGTGACGCGCAGGTCGGGGCTGGCGCGCCACGCGCCTTCCAACTCCACCCCGCGCCCGCTCTGGCTGCCCGTGTTCTGGTAGACGGCGCCGGTGCCCGCGACGGCGCGCGGCACCAGGCGGATGATGTTGCCCATGGAATAGCGGTACAGCGTGAGGTTGGCCTGCAGTTCCGATTGCGCCTGCCACGCGAACACCGCCTCCAGCGTGCCGTCGGTTTCCGGCTTCAGGTTGGCGTTGCCCAGCGCGACCGGATTGGCGCCGCTGTAGGCCTCGTTGAACGACGGCGCGCGGAAGGCGCGGCCGTACAGCAGCTTGGCGGTGAGGTCGAAACTGGCGTCCCACACCAGCGCCAGGCGCGGGTTGGTGGTGCCGCCGAAATCGGAATAGCGGTCGTGGCGCACGCCCGCCGTCAGGTTCCAGTCCTTGGCCAGCTGCCACTCGTCCTGCGCGTACAGGTAGTCGATGCGGCGGCGCTGCGGCTCCAGGAACATGGCGGGGCCGTAAAAGTCGGTCAGCGCCGCCTGCGGGATGGGCGTGCCGTTCGGTGCGTAGCTGAAGTTGCGGCGTTCGCGCGTGCGGTACATGTGCAGGTCGTCGTGGCCGGCGCCGATGCGCACGTGGTGGCCGGCGAAGCCGCTGTAGTCGGCGTAGGCGCCCAGGCGCACGTGGCGCTCCCACACTTCGGGCGCGCCCAGCATGCCGTTCGGGAACAGGCCGGTCGGCAGCCGCGCGCCCGGCGGCAGCAACACGTAGGGGGTGGGGATCTCCTGCGCGTACTGCTGCGTGTTGAGGCTGAGCCCCACGCCCCAGTCCGGCCCGAACTCCGGGGCCGTCCAGGCCAGGTTGGTGATGAAGCGTTCGCTCCGGCCATGGCCGGAAGGGTCGAGCGCGGACGCGATGCCGGCGCCGGGACCCACGTCGTCGCGCAGCTTGTAGTTGAGGCGCGCGCGGATGTCGCCGTAGGCCAGTTCCAGGTTGGCGTCCACCGCGCGGTTGCCGGTGTCGACCGGGCCGGGAGCCAGGCTGGCCCTGGTGCCGAACAGGGCGTCGTTGCGGGTCTGGGCGTCCGCCGCCACGACGCCGCGGAAACCGTCCGTCCCGCCCACGCGCACATACGCTTGCACCTCGACCGGGCCGCTGTTGCCGCCATGCTGCACCCAGGCGTCGCGCGTGCGGAACGAGCCGAGGCGCGCGCCGAACTCGGTGCCGGCCGCCTCCGCCGGGCCCTTGGTGATGATGTTGATGACGCCGGCGTACGCGTCCGAGCCGTACAGGGCCGAGCCGGGGCCGCGGATGATCTCGATGCGGGAGATCAGTTCCACCGGATAGCCGCCCCACAGATTGCCCTTGTTGCCGGTGAACAGGATCGTGATGGGCACGCCGTTCTGCAGCACCAGCACCTGGGGCGCCTGCGTGCTGTAGACGCCGCGCACCACATACAGCGGCGCGTGGGTGTTGGCGCTGCGGCCGACGTGGATGCCGGCCACGGTTTCCAGCACGTGGTCCAGGTCCGTCGCGCCCATGTTGGCGATGTCGGCGGCGGTCACCACGGCGGCGACGGCCGGGGCGCGCCGCAGCGACAGCGCGTTGCCGGTGGCGATGCTGACGCTGGAGGCCCCGCCGTACACCAGGGTCAGATCCTCCTCGTCGCCGGAAGGCTCGGCGAGCGCCGCGGCGGAGGGCAGGGCGAACAAGGCCGCGACGTAGAGGCGCAGTGCGCGGGAGGACTTCAACGTTCCATCTCCAGATGATGTTTTTGCCATTGTAGCGTGATGCGTAAGCAATATGGCAATAAGCTATCATCTGAATAGTGACTTGTTGCGCGGCTACACCGTCCGGTCGGCACCGCTACGTGGAAGTCAGGGCAGGCAGACGTGGCTGATGCCGCCGTCGATCACGATCTCTTCGCCGACCACGTAGGCTGAGTCCTCCGAGGCCAGGAACAGAGCGACCTTGGCCACTTCGTCCGGCGTGCCGAAGCGCTTGATCGGCGAGCGGCCGCTGATGTCGGCCTTGACGGCGCTGTGCACTTCGGCCGGCAGCGGGAGGCGCTGGAAGCCACCGGTATCGATCGGGCCGGGGCAGATAGCGTTGATCCGAATACCCTGTGGGATCAGGGCCAGTGACAGTGACTGCACCAGCGAGCGCAGCGCGGCTTTGCTGGCGCCGTAGACGCTGAAGGCGGGCGAACCGGTCTGGTTGGTGATCGAGGTGGTGACGACAATGGTGCTGCCGGCGCCCATCAGTGGCAGGGCCTTCTGGATGGTGAAGAACTCACCCTTGAAATTGACATCGACGACCTCGTCAAACATGGCCTCGGTGACAAGCTCGATTGGAGCGGGGTTGGTCACGGCGGCGTTCAGGAACAGCACGTCGAGGCGGCCGTAATGCTCCCTAACCCGCGTCATCAAGTCGTCGATATCCTTCAGATTGCCTGCTTCGCTGCGCAGGACCAAGGCGCCGCCGCCGAATTCCTCGGCGGCTTCAGCGATTCGGCCAGGATCGCGGCCGGTGAGGACCAGTTGCGCACCCTGTTCACGGAACAGGCGCGCGGCCGCCAGCCCGATGCCGCTGGTGCCGCCGGTGATCAGAGCGATTTTACCTTCCAGTTTTTTCATGAGGCCTCTTTCGTTTCAAATTAAAGCCTGTAGATGGCGCGCACGTAAATAGAGCGCGGCGCCATCGGCAGGTCGTTTGGAATCACGGCCGGCGCCACGCTTGGCTCACGCACATCCGCGTTGAACATATTGCGAATCGCGATCGAGAAGTCCCAGTTGGCGATGTTCCGGCCGGAACTGAGCGACAGGTCAAACGTGGTGTAATTGGGTACTTTGGGACGCATGTCGCCGGCGGAGCGGTAACGATCCGCCACCCGGTTGAGCTGCGGACTGAGGACACCTATGCCAGGAATCCGGATATCGACACGGCCGTTGAAATGGTGGCGCGGCGCGTAACCGGCGTCGTGGTTCGTGACAGTGTCGATCGAGCGCTGGTAGGCGTAACTGGCCGCCACGTGCACGGAGCGCGAGGCTTCCCATACGGCTTCAAGCTCGAGGCCCTTGCCGTCCTGGTTGCCTGTATTGCTAAAGGTGGTTCCAGGACCGGCCGAGTTGGCGTTGGCGATGGCGCGGATAATGTCTTGCATCGAATACTTGAAGACATTTAAGTTCAATTGCAGGTCTTTGCTTGCCTGCCAGGCGAACGCCGCTTCCAGCGTGCCGATGGTTTCAGGCTGCAAGTTCGGATTGCCGCGATTGACCGGATTGTTAATGCCGAATTCCTCGTTGAACGATGGAGCCCGGAAGGCGCGGCCATACAGCAGCTTGGCGGTCAGATCCAACGCCGCATCCCAAACCACGGCGAGGCGCGGGTTGGTGGTGCCGCCGAAATCGGAATAGCGGTCATGGCGCACGCCCGCGGTCAGTGTCCAGTCGCGTGCGAAGCGCCATTCGTCCTGGGCGTTGATGTAGCTGATCTTGCGTCGTTGTGGCAGCAGAAAGGGCTGGATCTGCGAGTAGTCGATCACCGGCCCCGTCGGGACCGGGACACCGGCGGCATTGAAGATATAGTTCTTGAAGGTCGCCGTGTGATACATGTTCAGGTTGTCGTGGCCGACTCCGATCCGCACCTTGTGGCCGCCGAAACCGGAATACATGGCGAACGCCGACACACGGATCTGTCGCTCGGAAGTGTCCGGGTGGCCAATGAATCCATCGGGGAACAGACCGGTCGGGAAGCGGGTGCCCGGCGGCGAAAGGCGCAGGTCGGTCGTGATGCGCTGCTTGTATTGCAGCGCGCTGGCGGTGACGCCGACGCTCCAGTCGTCGGCGAACTCGGCGTCGGTCCAGCCGATGTCAGTGGTGATGCGTTCGCTGCGCTCCTTGCCCACCGGATCGAGGGCGGAGGCGACGCCGGCACCCGTTCCCATATCGGACCGGAGTTTGTAGCCAGCTCTGAGACGCCATTTGTCCAACCCCAGGTCAAGATTGCCATCGATGGAGTCATATCCGACATTGACAGGACCCGGCGCAAGCGAGGCATTGGTGCCGAAGATCTTGTCGCGCGCGGTTTGTGCATCCGCCGTGATGATTTCACGGAAGCCGTCCGTGCCGCCAACGCGCAGATAGGCGGCGACGTCGACCGAACCCAGCTTGCCGCCATGCTGCAGCCAGGCGTCGCGTGTCTTGAACGAGCCGCTACCGACGGCGAACTGGGTACCCTGCGTCTCCGCCGCGCCTTTGGTGATGATGTTGATCACGCCGCTGTAGGCGTCGGCCCCGTACAAGGCCGAGCCCGGGCCTCGAATGATTTCAATGCGCGCGATATGCTCGAGTGGATAGCCCCCCCACAACGGGCCGCGGCTACCGGTCAGCAGCGTGGTCATTGGCACTCCGTTTTGCAGCACCAGGATTTGCGCGTTGGTGGCGCTGTAGATGCCCCGCGTGACATAAAGCGGTTCGTAGTTGAGGGCCGCTCGGGCTACATGCATGCCTGGCACCGTTTCCAAGACCTGATCCAGGTCGGTCGCCCCCATCGTTGCGATTTCCTCGGCGGTGATCACGGTGGCGACAGCCGGAGCGCGGCGAAGAGGCTGGGCGGTGCCGGTGGCGATACTGACGGATGACTTGTCGCCATAAATCATGGCCAGTTCATCTTCTTCGCTGAGATCAGTCGGTGCGCCGACAGCCGATTGCAGAGGGAGGGTTGTAACGAAGAGGATAGGTACGCAATAGATCAATCGCATGTTGTGCTTCCGCTTTATAGGGCTGGCATCGTTTTAGTTTTTGCACGAAGAAAGGCGAGACGCCTCGATCAGTCGTCCAGCCACCCTCTGCTTGCGTCGTGGATTCTCGCATACAAGGAAGCTGGTGCATAGGTAAACGCGGTGACAAAACAACATGCCAGCCAGGGCGGGTTGACGCGGCGCGGATTGCGGAGCTAGTGTGGGGGGCGGCCGGACCTCGGCCGCCGTGGGGCGCATCCTCTACCCGCCCCTGTCAGCCTCGCCCCGATTCATAGGCGATCCCATGGTGCTCCCTGGCGAACATCATGCGCGCATCGACTTCCTGGGCGGTGAGACCGAAGTCATCCAGACTGTAGCGATGACCGCCATGGTGGCCTTCGCTATGCGTCAGCCAGTCCGCCATGGCTTGCTCGGCTTCGGCGCTCAAGTCCATGCCGGCGAAGTCGTAGATACTGCGCATCGCGGCCCGCCAGTCGCGGTTTATCGCTTCATAATGGACGTCCAGTTGCTGCGCGTGCGGCATGGTTGCGCGCTGCGCGACGCAGCGGCCCGCGGCCTGCTCGCAGAAGTCCAGCCACAGGTCGCGTACTTGACGGCGGCAGTTGGCGTCCGTGTGCTGGACCGCGAAGTGCCACATCAGGGACATGGTCGAGGCGACCGTCTTGATGGGGTCACGATGGGTAAAAACCAGCTTCGCATCCGGGAACACCGCCAGGAGGGTGTCGAGGTTGAGCATGTGCTGCGGGTTTTTCAACACCCAGCGCTTGCCCTCCGGCTCGCCGCGCGACCATGAAATCAGCTTGAGCAAGTCCGCCATGTAGCGATAGGCGGCCGTTTTGTCAAAGGTCAGAAACCATTGGTAATAGCTGTCGATGCCGCTGTACAGGCCCAGGGGCGAGAAGCCGCACCATGAGCTGTCGAGCAGGTGCATTTCTTCCTCGGCCCAGTCGGCGTCCATGGGGTGGCCAAGAAACGCGCCGGGATACAGGATGTCCGCAGTGGCCAATGCCTGCTTGACCTCGGCGTGGCGCTCGGACTTGCCCAGGTCTGGCTGGCCGATACGGGGAGCGGGGTTGAGACCTTCCCACGTCCGCAGGTGCGATAGCCGGCTGTCGGTCGCCATCATGCGTTGCAGGCGTGTGGTGCCGGAGCGGTGCGGGCCGACGATGATGATCGGCGCCGAGATCTCGCGCTGCAGGATCTCGGGGTGGGCCTCGAAGCAGGCGTTGGCCCACAGCCGGTTCTTCAGAAAACCGATGGCGTTTTGCTGGACGCTGAGGCGGCCGAAGGCATTGAGCGAGGCGTCGGTCTTCACGGAGGCGAGCAGCGCGCTCAAGCCCGGCAGGAAGCAGTCGTCGCCGAAGCGTTCCAAGCCGGTTTGCTCGCGCGCGGCGGCCATCAGGGCCTCAACCGTCAGGTCACCCGGCTGCACGCCCGGGGTTGCGGCGTTAATCGCCTGTACCTCAGGCGGGTGATAGGTGGAACTTGGCTTGTTGTCCATATGGGGTATTCTGGAAAGGAAGAGGAGTGGCGTGGACGAGGGGTCTTATTTCCATTCGCGGCTGGCCGCACCGTCGTATTCGATCGAGGCGCAGCGCAGCGGAAAGGTGGCGCCGGTCGGCCGCTCAAGCGCTTCCAGATAGCACGGGACCATGCCGGCCACGAAAGAGGGCTGCATGTAGAGGTAGCATTCCATCGGCGACAAGCCCATATCAAGCGGAATGGCCACAACGACAGATGAATAGGTCATGGGCAGGCGCCGGCCCAGGATGCGTTCGAGCACAATTTCGATGTCGAAGGCGAGTTGGAGGTGCGGGCCCATGGGAATGCCTTCCCGCTCCATCGCCGCGAGTGTGACCGGGGTGCGTTCGTCGACAAAATTCACCGCGACCGGGCGGCCATAACCCATCAGGCGAGGATGGCGGGCCAACTCCTCGCGAACGATCTGTTCGAGATCCTCGCCGCTGTTCCTGCGCGCCAGCGCGCGCACCAGGAAGTCGGCGGCGCCGGCTTCCGGCTGGCGCCCGAAAATGGCCGCCTCCGATGCCGCCAGCCCGGCCCCCAGACCCTGAGCCGCCGTGCCGCGGCTGCTGCCGGTCAGCGCCACGACCCGGTTGCACCACAGGCGCGCGTCGGGATAGCTCGTGTACACCCAGATTGTTTGCAGGACCTTCAACTCCGGCGCGCTGAGCCGGCGCCCGGTGATGCTGAAGATATACAGGTCGATCCAGTCGGCCTGTTCAAAGGCGGTGTGCAGGTCCAGACCGCGAAACACGGCGCGCTCTCCGGGAAAGGCCTTCCCGACGCGAGTGGGCATGGTTCCCTCGAACTGCTGCAGTACATTGTCCTTGCTCATGGCGTTTCCTTGCGTTGGACGGGACCGGGATCGTTCTCCAGTGCCATCTCGAAAAATGGGAATTGACGAAAGCCGCGTTGCGTCTGCTCGAGGGCGTGAACCGCCGCGCCGGGCAAGCGCCACAGCAGTGTGAACATCTCGCCCTCGGCGGGCGTGAGGCCGAGGTCGGCGAACGCGGCGGCGACGACTCCGGTTTGCGCGAGTGGCAATCCGCATGCTTGTTCCAGCGTGGAGCGTTGGGCGTCGAGCCAAGCCAGTTGGCCGGCGGGTAGCTTGGCGCGCAGGGCGGCCATCAACTGCAGCACGGGTGTGGCGCAGCTTGCCCCGTGCGGATCGAAGCCGGGGGGATGCCCGGCCTGCGGCCAGAACAGCGGCCGGTTTTCCACCGGCGCGGCCAGGCGCGCCAGCCAAAGGTCCAGGTCGGTGCCGCAATCGGCCCAGCTTTGCATGGCCAACAGCACCTCGCGCGCGCCGCCGGCGCCGCCCGCGCCGGCGGCGATGGCGGCCATCAGCGAGGAGGAGGCCGGCGTGCCGGTGGCGCCCGTGGCCATCGCCGCGTGCACCGATGGATCGCGCGGGCCCGGGTTGGCCAGCGCCACCGCCAGGATCTCGAAAGCGCCTGCCGCCGCGGCGCTTGGCCGCTCGCCTTTGAGCAGCAGGTAGAGGTATTCGATGTAGCTGGCCTTGCCAAGCAACTGGCCGTACACGTCGTAGCCGTGGCAGCGGCACAGCGCCGCCGCGAACGGGTTGTCCGGCTCGGCCTGTTCCTGCCAGATGCGGGTGTGGACCACCTCGCTGAAGTTGTCGCTCATGATCAGACCCCCTCTTGCAGGACGCGCAGGCGGCTGCCCATGGGCGGCACCTCCTCGGGGTCGATGTAGACGTCCAACAGGGTCGGACCGGGATAGGTGCAGATGGACTTGATGTCCAGCGCCTGCATGTCGGCGGCCGAGCGGATCGTGTAGCCGCGGCCGCCGAGCGCGCGCGAAATGGCGGCGAAGTCGGTCGGCGGCAGCGCGAAGCCGATCTGCTCGGCGCCGCACAGGCGCTGGCCGTGCTTGATCATGCCCAGCGCGCGGTCGTTCAGCACCACGAAGATCACGCATTGCTGCTCGGCCACGGCGACCGACAGTTCCTGCCCGCTCATCAGCATGCTGCCGTCGCCGGTGATGCACACCACCGGCACGTCCGGATTGGCGGCGGCGGTGCCGATGGCCGCGCCGATGGCCCAGCCCATGGCGGCGAAGTGGGTGGTCAGGCGCAGCCAGCCGCCGGTGCTCTGGCGCTTGCCCAGGTCGCGGCTGCGCTCGCCGCCGCCGAAGCGGCGCTCGCCCATGCGGCGGTCGCGCGGCTGCAGGTAGTGGGTGGCCCAGGCGATGCTGTTGCCGGTGTCGGCCAGGAAGCGGGTGCTGGGCGGGAACAGCTCGCCCAGTTCCTTCATCAGGCGCTGGGGTTTGATCGGGGTGGCGTCGCTGTGGAAGGTGTCCGGCGCTTCCAGCGTGTCGCTGGGCAGCCAGGTGCGGGCCGCCTCGTCGCGCGCGGCGCGGCGGCGTTCGACGATGGGGTCGGTGTGCTGGCCCAGCTCGTGCATGCGCTCGACCAGGCGGTCGAAGATGGCGCTCAGGCTGCCCCGCAGGTGGTAGCGCGCCATCGGCGTGCGCGCCAGGTGTTCCTCGGACTCGTCGATGTGCACCAGGCGTTCGTTCAGCAGGCTGGCGTTCCAGCCGCCGGTGTTCCATTCCCCCATGCTGGTGCCGACGGCGACGATCAGGTCCACCGACGGGTCGTTCAGCGCCGCCTCGGCCGTGGCGTGGCCGCCGAAGCCGAACACGCCGCGGTACAGCGGGTGCTGCGGGCTGACCAGTCCCTTGCCGTCCGGCGTGGTGACGAAGGTGGCGCCCTTCAGGGAGGCGAACTGCAGGATGGAGTGGATGGAGTTGCCGCAGCCGCCGCCAACCAGGATGACCACGTTGCGCGCCATCGACAGCATGCCGCGCAGCGTCTCGATGGCGCCGTGGTCGACCAGGGCGGCCGGACGCAAGAGGTTGCTCATGTCGTAGCTCGGCGCCTGCTGGGAGCTTGGGGCGCGGAACACGTCCATCGGCACGCTCAGGTGCACCGGGCCGGCCGGGCTGCGGGTCGCGTGTTGCAATGCGGTAATTAGTTTCCACTCCAGCTGTTGCGGGTGGGATACCAGCGAGTTGTAGCGGGTGCAGTGGCGGAACATGCCCAGCACATCCACGCCGGTGCAGGCCGATTCCTGCAGCGAGTGCTTGCCGAAGGAGGGCAGCGCCGGCTGGCCGGTGATCACCAGCATCGGCACGTCGTTGCTGTAGGCGGTGGCCACGGCGGTCAGCATGTTGGTGGCGCCAGGCCCCGAGGTCGAGATGCAGACGCCGATCTTGCCCGTCTCGCGCGCGTAACCGTCGGCCATGAACGCCGCGCCGGCCTCGTGGCGGGCGAGGATGTGGCTGAGGTTGCCGCCCTTGCGCTGGTTGCGGGCGATCGCGTTGTAAAGCGGCTCGATGGCGCCGCCGGGAACGCCGAAGACGTATTCGACGCCCATCTGCTCCAGGTAGGCGACCAACAGATCGGCCATGTCCATCTCGTGTTCTGGAGGCATGGGCGCGGTGGCGCGGGGTTGACTTGACTGCTCGTGCCGCTGTTCAAACTCGACGTTCTCAAACATGCAAAGCTCCTTAATATTATTTGTCATATGTGCAATATTGTTTGTGCATATGCAATAAATGTTGCGATGCGAGATCATATCTCAAAAACAAGATAAAAAGTGACAATGTGTGAGAATTTGACGAAATATTCTATAGAGAAAAGTTATATTCTTATAAGAAATGTTTTCCTTGCAGCTTAGGAGCTTTGTATTGTCCTAGACGAAGTGATTCACTCAAAAAAAAACCCCGCTTTGGCGGGGCTGGCTACCAAACGCAACGAGGTTATGCTGGGCCGTGGCTTTCGTAGGGAATCGCGTAGCGCTGCCGGTACGCCATCATACGGGCATCGACTTCGGTGGCCGTGGTGCCAAATTCCTCCAGACTGTAGCGGTGCTGGCCGTGATGATTGCTTCTGGCGCTGTCCTCGATCCAGGCGGCGAGCAGCCTTTCGATGCTCGCATCGTAGCCCAGGCCAAGGAAAGCGTAGATGCGCCGCATGACGGACCGCCAGTCGCTGTCCATTTCCTCATAGTAGACATCGAACTGCTGCGCGCGCGGGAGGGCGTCGCGTGCGCGCATACAGGCGACGCCCATTCGTTCGCACATGTCCAGCCAGATATCGCGGAGCGCCTCGCGCGAGGGCGTCTCGGTGTTCTGGTGGTAGAAGGCCCACATCAGTGACATGGTTGAGCAGGTCGTCTTGATCGGATCGCGGTGCGTAAACAGCAGTCGCGCGTCCGGGAATTCCTTGACCAGCACGTCGAGCGCCAGCATATGCGGTGGCGCTTTGAGCAGCCATGGCTTGTCCTCGGGCTCCCCGCGCGACCACGAGATGAGTTTGAGAAGCTTTACCATGTAGCGATAGCTGTCGCTACGATCGCTAGCCAAGTACCAGTTGCGGTAACTAGGCATGTCGTACGTGCCCAGGAAGGCAAAGCCGGAGAATGAGTGATTCAAAAGCAAGGTTTCCTCCTCGGCCCAATCGGCATCCATGGGATGCGCGGCGTAGGCCGCCGGATTGACTTCACGCCGCCTGTCCAGGAAAGTTTTGACCTCCAAATGGCGTTCGTGACGGCCATGGTCTGGCAGGCCCGGACGCGGCGCAGGATTGAAGCCCTCCCAGGCTGTCAAGTGCTGCAGGCGATCATCGACAGCGAGGACACGCTGTAGCCGGGTAGTACCGGACCGCATCGGGCCGACGATAACGACGGGCGCGACGATGCGGCGGTTCAGGATTTCGGGATGGGCTTCAAAGCAGGCGTTGGCCCACAGCCGGTTCTTCAGCGACATCAGGATCGCGCTCTGGGCGCGCAGGCGGCCTGAGTGGTTCAGTCTGGCTTCGGACGCCAATCCGGCGAGCATTACGCGCAAGCCAGGTAGAAAGCTTTCGTCGCCGAAACGCTCCAGTCCGGTGGCCGCGCGCGCTGCCGCGATCAGGTACTGCTCGGATAACTCGGTGGATTGGTCCATGGCCTTAGCTCCGTTTTGACTCATAGGGAATGCCATGACGACTTCTTGCGAACAGCATGCGCGCGTCAACCTCCTGCTCGGTGATGCCAAAGTCTTCCAGCGAATAACGATGGCCGCCGTGGAGATTGTCGCTTTCGCTTCGCGCCAGCCACGCCGCCATAGCCTGCTCTGCTTCGGCGCTCCACGGCAGGCCTGCGAAATCGTAGACGCGTCGCATGGCCGTGCGCCAGTCCGCGTTCATTTCCTCATAATAGATATCGAGCTGCTGCCCGGCGGGCACCAGCTCGCGCTGCTGGATGCAGCGGCGCGCCGCTTGTTCGCAGAAATCCAGCCACAGGTCGCGCACCGGGCCGCGGCAGTTGGCATCGGTGTGTTGGACCGCGAAGTGCCACATCAGCGACATCACGGAGGCCACGGTCTTGAGCGGATCGCGATGGGTGAACACGATTTTCGCGTCCGGGAACACCTTCAGCAGGGTGTCCAGGTTCAGCATGTGCTGCGGGTTTTTCAGCACCCAGCGCTTGCCCTCCGGCTCGCCGCGTGACCAGGAGATCAGTTTAATCAGCTGAACCATGTACTCGTAGGCGGCGGTCTTGTCGGCCTTCATGAACCATTCATAGTAGCTGTCGATACCGCTGTAGAGCCCAAGGGGAGAGAAGCCGCACCACGAGCTGTCGAGCAGGTGCAGCTCCTCCTCGGCCCAGTCGGCGTCCATCGGATGGCCCACCAGGGCGCCCGGATAGAGCAGGTCGGCCGCGCCCAGAAAATCCTTCACCTCCTGGCGCCGTTCGGCGCGGCCCAGTTCGGGCAGTTCCGGGCGTGGGCCGAAGTTGAATCCTTCCCAGGTGCGCAGATGCGACAGCCGGCTGTCGGCCGACATCATGCGCTGCATGCGAGTGGTGCCGGAACGGTGCGGGCCGACGATGATGATGGGCGCGGTGATCTCGCGCTCCAGGATTTCCGGATGCGCCTCGAAGCATGCATTGGCCCACAGGCGGTTTTTCAGGAATCCGATGGTGGATTGCTGCACATGCAGGCGGCCGAAGGCGTTGAGTGGCGCCTCCGTGGTGAGCGAGGCGAGCAGGGCGCGCAGGCCCGGCAGGAAGCACTCGTCGCCGAAGCGTTCCAGGCCGGTCTGTTCGCGCGCGGCGGCCATCAGAGCCTCGGCGGTCAGGTCGGACAAGCGGACGCTGTCAGATGCGGCATTGACGTCTTGCACTTGCTGGGGGTGGTAATGGCTGCTTGGCTTGTCATCCATGTTGGATACTCATCAGGTTGGTTTGTGGGGCGAAGTTGGACACGCATCCCATGCGCGCGGCGGGGCGCCGTCGTAGGCGATGCGTTCGCAGCGCAAGGCGAAAGTGGCGCCGGACGGCCGCGCCAGCGCCTCGGCGTAGCACGGCAGCATGCCGGCCACGAACTGCGGCAGAATGCACAGGTAGGCTTGGCGCACCGAGAGGCCGAAGTCGAGCGGGAGCGCGACCATCATGGTGGCCATGGTCATCGGCAGACGTTTGCCGGTCACGCGGCCCAGCGCCTCTTCAAGTTCGAAGGCCAGACGCAGGTGGGGACCCATGGCCACTCCCAGCTCTTCCATCCTGGCCAGCGAAACCGGGATGCGCTCGTCGACGAAGTCGGCGCCCACCGGACGCCCATAGCCCATCATGTGTCGGTGCTGCTTGAGCTCGGCGCGCACCAACTGGTCAAGATCGGCGCCGCCGCACTTCGCGGCCAGCGCGCGCACCAGGAAATCGCCGATGGTGGTCTCCGGCCCCAGGCCGTACAAGCTTGCTTCGGAGGCGACGATGCCGGCGGCGAGGGCCTGCGCGCCCGTGCCGCGGCTGCTGGCCGTGAGTGCGCTGACGCGGTTGCACCATAGGCGCGCATCCGGATAGCTGGTGTAGACCCATACGCTTTCCAATACCTTGAGCTGGGCCGGTTGCAGGCGCAGGCCGCTGATGCCGAACACATACAAATCAACCCAGCCGGCATCCGCGAAGGCGCTGTGCAGATCGTGGCCGCCGAAGACGGCGCGTTCGCCCGGAAACACCCGCCCGGCGCGGGTGAGCATCGGTCCATCGAATTGCTCGAGTACACAGCCCTTGTTCATGCGGCCTCACGCTGTTGTTGTGGAGACCGCTGCGGGCCGGGATCGTTCTCGAGCGCAAGCTCGAAGAAGGGGAATTGCTTGAAGCCGCGCTCGGTCTGTTCCAGCGCATGCACGGCGGCACCGGGCAGGCGCCACAGCAGCGTGAACATTTCCCCTTGGGCCGGCGTCAATCCCAGGTCCGCGAACGCGGCGGCGACCACGCCATTTTGCGCCAGCGGCGTGCCGCTGGCCTGTTCCAGCGCGGCGCGGTTCTCGGCGAGCCAAGCCAGCCGGCCTTCCGGCAGGATGGCGCTCAGGGCCGCGAGCAACTGCAGCACGGGCGTGGCGCAGCGCACGCCGTGCGGATCGAAGCCCGGGGCGTGCTCCGCCTGCGGCCAGAACAGCGGATGGTTTGGCACCGGCGCGGCCAGGCGTGCCAGCCAAGCCTCCAAGTCGGTGCCACAATCGGCCCAGGTTTGCATGGCCAGCAGCACCTCGCGCGCGCCGCCTGCGCCGCCCGCGCCGGCGGCGATGGCGGCCATCAGCGAGGAGGAGGCCGGCGTGCCGGTGGCGCCGGTGGCCATCGCCGCGTGCACCGATGGATCGCGCGGGCCCGGGTTGGCCAGGGCCACCGCCAAGATCTCGAAGGAGCTCGCCGCCGCGGCGCCTGGCCGCTCGCCTTTCAGCAGCAGGTAGAGGTATTCGATGTAGCTGGCCTTGCCCAGCAACTGCCCGTACACGTCGTAGCCATGGCAGCGGCACAGCGCCGCCGCGAACGGATTGTCCGGCTCGGCTTGCTCCTGCCAGATGCGGGTGTGGATCACTTCGCTGAAGTTGTCGCTCATGATCAGACCCCCTCTTGCAGGACGCGCAGGCGGCTGCCGATGGGCGGCACTTCCTCGGGGTCGATATACACGTCCAGCAGGGTCGGGCCGGGATAGGTGCAGATGGACTTGATGTCCAGCGCCTGTATGTCCGCGGCAGAGTGGATCGTGTAGCCGCGGCCGCCGAGCGCGCGCGAAATGGCGGCGAAGTCGGTCGGCGGCAGCGCGAAGCCGATCTGCTCGGCCCCGCACAGGCGCTGACCGTGCTTGACCATGCCCAGCGCGCCGTCGTTCAGCACCACGAAGATCACGCACTGTTGCTCGGCCACCGCGACCGATAGTTCCTGCCCGTTCATCAGCATGCTGCCGTCGCCGGTGATGCACACCACCGGCACGTCCGGATTGGCGGCGGCGGTGCCGATGGCCGCGCCGATGGCCCAGCCCATCGGCGCGAATTGGCTGGTCAGGCGCAGCCAACCGCCTGCGCTACGGCGCTTACCCGGGCCGCGCGGACGGTCGCCACTCATACGGCGTTCCCCCATGCGCCGATCGCGCGGTTCCAGGCAATGGATGGCCCAGGCGATGCTGTTGCCGGCATCGGCCAGGAAGCGGGTGCCGTGCGGGAACAGCGCGCCCAGTTCCTTCATCAGGCGCTGTGGCTTGATCGGGGTGGCGTCGCTGCAATATGCGTCCATAGAGTCCAGTGCGTCGGAGGGGTGCCAGCCCAGAGCTGGCCGGTCGCCGGGTGCGCGGGCCCCCATCACCGATGGGACGTTGCGCTGGTCCGGTTCGGGAATGCGCTCGACCAGGCGGTCGAATATGGCGCGCACGTTGCCACGCAGATGAAAGCGCGCCATCGGGGTGCGCGCTAGGTGCTCCTCAGTGTCGGCGATGTGGACCAGACGGCCGTTCAGCAGGCTGGCGTTCCAGCCGCCGGTGTCCCATTCGCCCATGCTGGTGCCGACGGCCAGAATCACGTCCACCGAGGGGGCGTGCGATGCCTCCTCCGCCGTCGCGTGGCCGCCGAAGCCGAACACGCCACGGTACAACGGGTGTTGCGGGCTGACCAAGCCCTTGCCTTCCGAGGTGGTGATGAAGGTGGCGCCCTTGATTTGGGCGAATTGCAGGATGGAGTGGATGGAGTCGCCGCAGCCGTTGCCCACAAGGATAAGGATTTTGCGCGCTGACGCCAAGATGCCGCGCAGCGTCTCCACTGCGTCGGGGTCGATGAGCGCGGCCGGGCGCAGCAGGGATCCCATGTCGTATGGGGGGGCTCGCTTGGTGGCGGGGGCGCGAAACACGTCGACCGGGATACTCAGGTGCACTGGACCGGCCGGACTGCGGGTGGCGTGCTGCAGTGCCGCGAGCAGCTTGCATTCGAGCTGTTGCGGATGGGATACCAACGAGTTGTAACGTGTGCAGTGGCGGAACATTCCCAGCACGTCGATTCCGGTGCAGGACGATTCCTGCAGCGTTTGCTTGCCGAAGGATGGCAGCGCCGGCTGCCCAGTGATCACCAGCATCGGTATATTGTTGGAATAGGCGGTGGCAACCGCGGTCAGCAGATTGGTGGCGCCCGGGCCGGAGGTGGCGACGCAGACGCCGATCTTGCCGGTTTCGCGGGCGTAGCCGTCGGCCATGAAGGCCGCGCCGGCCTCGTGGCGGGCAACGATCTGGTTCAGATTGCCGCCGTGCCGCAGGTTGCGCGCGATGGCGTTGTACAGCGGCTCGATGGCGCCGCCCGGCACGCCGAATACGTACTCAACACCCATCTGTTCAAGATACGAGATCAAAAGATCGGCTGTGTCCTCGTCGCGCTCCGTGGCCGGTGGTTGCAAGCCAGTCGCGGGGTGGACTGCGTGTTCTTGTTGCTCAATCTGGGCGTTCTCCAACATGCAAGGCTCCTTGGATTGTTACGGCATTATGGGATCATTGTTTGCTTAATATTAATAAATATGTTGTTGGAAATACTATCCCAAAATCAATGAAAATTGCGCAAGTCTTATCAAAAATAATTCTATAGATAGAAATAATATTTCTAAGAGCGACCATGTCTGATATGGCGCGACCAGAAAAACACAGCGAAGGCACGCCGGGAGAGCAGTCAGGAGTGCGGCCATGCGCGCGATGCCTGGCCGGCATAGACGATGCCGCTGCAGGGTGTGGCGCACTGCAATGCTCAGCAATTGTTGCCCACACGCGGACAGGCCCATGTCGGTGGTCAGGGCCGCTTGCAGCGCCGCGTGGTTCACCCGCAGCTGCGGGTAGTGAAAAAGCAACACTCTCAACCTCGAACGCGCGCACGCTCCATCTGTTGGTGCGGCCAAGTCACCGCCGGCCTGGCGCCGGCCTTATCCATGTCGACCAACGTGGCCAGTGACTGGCGCATCGCCAGCGGGGGGCTGGCGCCGTTCGGAGTGAAGCTGGGCACATGGGGGCCGGGCCACACCTCATCGGTTCGCGGGCGGTGGCCGTGTTGTGGTGGCGCCAAGCGGCCAGGTCGGGTCCGCAGCGGAGCCACCTGCTCATCACGTCGAACACCCCGCGCGTCGCCGCTGCGGTCGGCGCCACCGACAGCGTGGCGCTCAGCGAAGCGGTGGCGGTCGATCCGCCCACGCCGCCGCCCATGGCAGCATGCATGAACCGTCTACGAACTGCACTGGGCGGCGGTCACGCGCTCCTATGGCAAATTGCCAGCCCTGCTCCAGCGTCTCAGGCAACGATGATGCTGTCGTGGACGAACGCTATAGCTTGAGCAAGGCCGCCTCGCGCTGTCGTATCGATTGCGCGAACTGCTCGGGCGGAATGGCCGGGCTGAGGTGGTAGCCCTGCATCAGGTCGCAGCCGCGGGCCTTGAGGAAGTTCAGCTGGGCCTCCGTCTCCACGCCCTCGGCCACCACCTCCAGCCGCAGGCTGTGCGCCAGCGCGATGATGGCGGTGACGATGGCCACGTCGTCCGCGTCCTGCGGCACGTCGCGCACGAAGGAGCGGTCGATCTTGATGATGTCGACCGGGAAGCGCTTCAGGTAGGACAGCGAGGAGTAGCCGGTGCCGAAGTCGTCGATCGACAGGCGCACGCCCAGGCCGTGCAGGCGGTGCAGCGCCTTCAGCGTGTCCTGCGCGTTCTCCATCAGCGTGCTCTCGGTGATCTCCAGCTCCAGCAGGTGGGGCGGCAGGCCGGTGTCGGCCAGCGCCGCCTCGACGGTCTCGATGAAGTCCTTCTGCAGCAGCTGGCGCACCGACAGGTTGACCGCCACCCGCAGCGGCGGCAGGCCCTGCTTGAGCCACTCGTTCAACTGGGCGCAGGCGGTGCGCAGCACCCAGTCGCCCAGCGGGTTGATCAGGCCGGTTTCCTCGGCCAGCGGGATGAACTCGGCCGGCGACACCATGCCGCGGGTCGGGTGGCGCCAGCGCACCAGCGCCTCCATCGCCACGATGTGGCCGTTCTCCAGCTGCGCCTGCGGCTGGTAGTACACCTCCAGCTGCTGCTGTTCCAGCGCGCGCCGCAGGTCGCTTTCGAGGCGCACGTGCTCCGAGATCGAGTGCTCCATCGAGGCCTCGTAGAACTGGAAACCGGTGTTGGTCTTCTTGGCGCGGTACATGGCGCTGTCGGCGTGCTTGACCAGAGTGGCGACGTCGCCGCCGTCGTGCGGGTACATGGCGATGCCGACGCTGCTGGTGACGAAGATGTCGTGGCCGTCGATCTGGAACGGCGCGGCCAGCACGCGGCAGATGTTGTGGGCGGCGTTGGCCGCCGCCGCCGGGCCGTCCAGCTCGCCCAGCACCACGGTGAACTCGTCGCCGCCCAGGCGCGCCACGGTGTCGACGTTGCGCACGCTGTGGCGCACGCGCTGGGCCACCGCCACCAGCAGGCGGTCGCCGACGTCGTGGCCCAGGTTGTCGTTGACGTACTTGAAGCGGTCCAGGTCCATGAACAGCACGGCCAGCAGGTTGTCGGCGGCGCGCGCCTGTTCGATGCCCTGCGCCAGCAGTTCGAAGAACAGGGTGCGGTTGGGCAGGCCGGTCAGCAGGTCGTTGTAGGCCAGGTGGCGGATGCGCTTCTCGGCCCGGTTGGCCTCGATGATGCGGCGCACCCGCTGCGACAGCACGGCGTAGTGGATCGGTTTCGGGATGTAGTCGCTGGCGCCGGCGGCGAAGGCGCGCTCGACCGAGGAGTTGTCCTGCAGCGCGGTGATCATCAGCACCGGGATGGTGCTGCCGCCCGGCATTTCCTGCAGCTTGGCGCAGGCGGTGAAACCGTCCATCACGGGCATCACGGCGTCCATCAGGATCACGTCCGGCTGGAAGCGCTTGAGCATGGCCAGCGCCTGCTCGCCGTCGGAGGCCTCCTCGACCTGGAAGCCGTCGCGCTGCAGCGTGTAGCGCAGCGTGCTGCGGGTGCTGCGGTCGTCGTCGACCACCAGCACCTGCGCCAGTTCCTCCAGCGGCACGTGGGGTTCCTGCGAGTCGCCGTTCATCTCGGCGCTGAGGAAGCCGGCCACGCCGTTGTACTCGGCGCGCAGGCCGGGCAGCAGCGGGGCGATCTGGTCCAGGCGGCGGTTGATGGCCAGTTCCTCGATCTTTTGCGCCAGCTGCGCCAGCATGGTGGCGCCCAGGTTGCCGGACGAGCCCTTCAGCGCGTGCGAGCGGGCGCGCGCGGTTTCGCAATCGCCGGCCTGCACCGCCTGTTCCAGCTCGCTCAGGTAGACCGGCGAGTCCTCCAGGAAGGGCGAGACCGCGTGCGGCAGCGCCGAGCCGAGGATTTCGCGCAGCTTGTCGAACACGGCGCGGTCCAGCGGGCCGGCGTCGGACGGCTCCTGCGCGGCCTCGCCGGGGACGGCCTGCGCCAGCGCCAGGGCGCCCGTCGCGCCGCCCAGGCCGTGCGGCAGCCACTTCTGCAGCTTGTGGCGCAGCTCGACCAGGGTGATGGGCTTGGCCAGGTAGTCGTCCATGCCGGCGGCCATGCATTTCTCGGCGTCGCCGCGCTGGGTGTTGGCGGTCATCGCCACCAGCGGGGTGCGGCGGCCCAGCGCGTCCTCGGCCGTGCGGATGTGGGCGGTGGCCTCGTAGCCGTCCATCTCGGGCATGCTGCAATCCATCAGGATCAGGTCGAAGCGGCCGCGCTGGGCCGCCTCCACCGCCTCGCGGCCGTTGGAGGCGAACTCGCACACGCAGTTGTTCATGGCCAGCATGCCGGCCGCCACCATCTGGTTGGTGCGGTTGTCCTCGGCCACCAGCACGCGGAACTGGCGCGCCGAGGCGGCCGCCCCGTGGGCGGCCTGCTGGTCGTCGGTTTCACGCCGTCCGGCCAGCAGCTCGTGCAGGGCCTTGAGCAGGCGGCCCAGGCGCAGCGGCTTGGCCACCGTGGCGTGGGTGGCGCCGCCGGCGCCGGCGCCGCCCTGGCCGTGGCGGTCCATCAGCAGCAGGTGCGGCGACAGCCCGGCGGCGGCGATGCGCTCGGCGATGTCCTTGCCCTGGTCGTCGGCGGCGCCGATGTTCATCAGCACCACGTGGTAGGGCTGGCCCGCCTCGGAGGCGGCCTTCAGCTCCACCATGGCCTCGCGGCCGCCCTCGGCCAGGTAGCAGGTCATGGCCTGCTGGGTCAGGGCTTGGCGGATGAAGGCGCGCACCGTCGCGCTGCCGTCGATGGCCAGCAGGCGCACATGGGCCAGCGCCGGGTCGGCCTCGAAGCTGAGCTGGTCGGGCGCCGGCCTGCAGACGATGGTGAAGTGGAAGGTGGTGCCGCTGCCGGGCTGGCTGTCGACGCGGATCTCGCCGCTCATCAGGCCGACCAGCTGCTTGCAGATGGCCAGGCCCAGGCCGGTGCCGCCGTAGCGGCGCGTGGTCGACGGGTCCGGCTGCACATAGGATTCGAACAGGTGCGCCTGGATTTCGCGGCTCATGCCGATGCCGCTGTCGCGCACCTCGAAGGCCAGGCCGAACACGGGCCCCTCGGCGCGCGCCACGTGCAGCGACACCTCGCCCTTCTCGGTGAACTTGACGGCGTTGCCCAGCAGGTTGATCAGGATCTGGCGCAGGCGCAGCGCGTCGCCGGTGATGCGCTCGGGCACGCCGGGCTCCAGCAGGTAGGCCACGTCCAGGCCCTTTTGCTGGGCCGGACGGCCGACCAGCTCGATGACTTCCTCGAGCAGCTTGCGCAGGTCGAAGTCGGCCTCCTCCAGCGCCAGCTTGCCGGCGTCCATCTTGGAGAAGTCCAGCACGTTGTTGATCAGGTCGATCAAGGTGCGCGAGGAGTTCCACGCCACCTCCACGCATTCCTGCTGGCGCTGGGTCAGGCGCATCTCCTTCAGCATGTCCAGCATGCCGACCACGCCGTTGAGCGGCGTGCGCACCTCGTGGCTGACGGTGGCGGCGAACTGCGCCTTCATCTCGGCCATGTTGACGGCGGCGTCGCGCGACTCCTTCAGTTCGGCCTCGCGCTGCTCCAGCACGTTCATCATCTTGTTGAAGGCCAGCGCCATGTCGATCAGGTCGCGCGGGCCGGCCGGCGCGGCGCGCATGCCCGATTCGCCCGCCTCGGCGCGGCGCATCAGGTCGGACAGGGCGTTGAGCGGGTTGATCATGTGGCGGGTCAGCACGCGCACCAGGCCCAGCAGGATGAAGGCGAACGACACCGTCAGCGCCAGGTTGCCCACCAGCAGGGACCAGGTCAGGCGGTCCAGCGTGTCCTTGCCGACCTGCACGTGCACATAGCCCAGCAGTTGTGGCTGCTGCTCCTGCATGTCGAACGGCGAGGCCTCGCTCTGGCCGCCGTACACGGGGGCGGCGAACAGCCAGGCCTCCTGCGACTCGCCGACCATGCTGGCGTGGGTCGGGCTGGCCTGGGCGCCGGGCATGGCGGACAGCTTGCCGCCGCGGTGGTTTTCCTGCAGCAGCAGCACCTTGTGCTTGGCGTCGCTGATCTGCAGGCCGGTCACGTCGGGGAAGGCGAGGGTGGTGCTGACCACGTCGCGCGCGTTCTCGGCCGAGTGGAACAGCAGCGCGAGCGTGCTCTGGCGCGCCAGGTTGTCGGCGATGCGCTGGCCCTGCTCGCTGAAGTGGTCGCGCATGCGGCCGCGCGCCTCCCAGGAATTCATCAGCGAGGAGAACAGCGCCAGCCCCAGGATGGCGGCGGACACGATGACTGTCAGTTGACGGCGGAAGCCGGTGCGACGCAAGTAGTTACGAAACATAGTGACCGAGTTTAAGCTGCAATTGGTGACTGTAATTCAGGCCTGCCATCCAGGCCGCGATCAGGGCTGCGGGAACACGAAATCGAAACTGCGTTGCTGCTGGTGGCCCAGGTTCAGGCCCATGTGGCTGGCGGTGCGCAGGTTGATCGCCGTCTGCAGCTCGCGCAGCGGCGTCAGGCCGCGGCGCTTGCCGTCGCCGGCGATGACCCCCAGGGCCGAACTGGCCAGGGTGCGGCCCAGCTCCACGTTGTTGGGCGCCATGGCGAACAGCGCCCCCTTCTTGACGTGCAGCACATTGCTGGAGAACAGCGGCACGCCGCTGTTCCACGATTCGCGCAGCACCAGCGGCAGGATGGTCGACTCCTCGACCGTCGTGCTGTCGTGTGGCAGCCAGACCGCGTCGCGGCGGTTGTCGGCGGCGGCGATCAACTGCGGATACATCTGCGCCGCCCTGGACATGTCGGTGGCGACGTGGGCCTGCAATTCCAGGCCCTGGGAGCGGGCGGCCTCGCGCGCCAGCTTGATCAGCCAGTCGCTTTTCTGCGGATCGTACACCACGACCACGCGGCGCAGGTCGGGCAGCAGGGCGCGCAGGCGGGAAAACAGCATGGCCGGGTCGGGCGTGAGGCTGATGCCGGCCACGTTTTCCGCCTCCGACAGCAGCAGCACGCCGCCGGCCAGCACCGTGATCTCGCGGTCCAGGCCGGCCGTGGCGTTCAGGCCCTGGCGGCCCAGCGCGATCACCACCTTGGTGCCGTTGTGCTTGAGGGTGGCGTTCAGTTCGGCCGTGTCGACCTTGGGATCGACCGGATAGCTGCGCACGCGCAGCCTGGTGCGCTCCTCGATGCCCTGGATGATGCTGGTGAAGGCGGCGCGGAAGGGCGCGTCCACGTTCGGGTACAGCACCGCGATGGTGCCCTTGCCGATGGAGGCCTGCATTTCCGGCCGGCGCAGCTGGTCCTCCAGCTGCGCCAGGGTGATGGGACGCACGAAGTCGGGACGCGCGGGGGCGGCGCCCGATTCGATGCGGTCCATGATGGCGCCCACGGTCGAGCGCGCCGTGGCGCCCGCGCCGGGCAGATCGATGCCGCGGTTTGCCGCCAGTCCGGAGCTTGCGGCCGCCGGTGTGGTGGCGGTGGCCAAAGCGGTAAGCAGGGCGACGCCGGCGCGCGTGCGGCGGCCGGCATTCGTTGTCAAATTAATCATTATACTGTCCGTTGCGGCCCCGAGAGCGGACATATATCCAACTGGCGATATGCAGGGGCCTGAATACAGGCGGTAGTATATGCTGTCGCTTGGCTTAATAGAAAGAAATTTACTTCCGTGCGGTAACAATTAACAATTTGTTATGGCTCCGGATAGATGAAATCGAAGGCCCGTTGCTGCGACGCGCTGACGTTCAAGCCGATGTGGCCGGCGGTGCGGGTGTTGAAGGCGGTGCGCACGGCGCGCAGCGGCGTCACGCCGGCGCGGGGATTGTCGCCGTTGAGCAGTCCCATGGCCAGGCTGGCCAGGTCCTTGCCCAGTTCAAAGTTGTTCGGATACAGCGAGAACAGCACGCCTTTTTTCACGTGCAGGATGCTGGTGGAGAAGATGGCGACGTTGCGGTTCCACGACTCCTTCAGCACCAGCGGCAGGATGGTTCCCTCGTCCACGGTCACCGGGTCCTGCGGCAGCCAGAGCGCGTCGGTGCGGCCGTCCGCGCTGGCGAAGGCGCTCTCGTAGCGGCGCACGGCGGTGGCCAGGTCCGGCGCGTCCATCGCCAGCAATTCCAGGTTCTGGCCGCGGGCCGCCTCGCGCGCCAGCTTCAGCATCGGCTGGCTGTACTGTGGGCTGTACACCACATACACCCGGCGCACGCCCGGCACCAGCGTCTTCAGATGCGAGAACAACAGCGCGGGGTCGGGCGTCAGGCTGATGCCGCGCAGCTTGTCGCCGTCCGGCACCGAGCTGACGCCGCCCACCACCACGCTGGTCGAGGCGTCGAAGGCGGAGGCCGCCTGCAGGCCCTGGCGGCCCAGCGCGATCACCACCTTGCCGCCGTTGCGCTTGAGCGTGGCCTGCAGTTCCCCGAAATCGGCGTTCTGCGCCACCGGATAGCCGCGCACGCGCAGCTTGGACTGTTCCTCGATGCCCTCGATGATCTCGGTGAACACCTTGCGGTAGGGCTGGCCGATGTCCGGAAAGATCACCGCCAGCGCCTCCGGGCTGGCCGCCGCCGCGGACGCGCACCAGCCCCCGGCGCAGACGACGGCGCTGAGCGAGGGGAGCAGGACGACGAGCTTTCTGCGGTAACTAGAGTTCAAATCTGGCGTGTCTTGTGTGGGCGGCCGCAGTGTCCGGGATGAAGCTACTGCACGTGCTGGGAAGGAGTTTATCCGCCCGATGCAATGTTACACAAAAAAAAGAAAGAAGGCCCATATTGCGCTGGGGATAGTGTTGCTTTTCTAGCTATCAGCAAAGATGTCAAATAAACATCGGTGTCAGGCGCGACATTCGGACAAGTCGGAGTAAATGTCCGAATGTCGCGCCTGACACCGATGTTTATTTGTCAATTGTTTGCGCGGCTGGCCGGGAATTGTGTCTTGGGTGGAAAAAAAATGTTGCGCAATGTACGCAAAGTGACAATGGGAGAGAATTGGGGTTTTTTCGACAACTATAATCGCCACACAATCTTGCCCATCTTGCTATGGGGCTATGAAGTCAGAGCAACTCCGCCGTCGGTCCGCGCCTGGGCCGGTATTGAAGGTTTTGCGCCGGCGCCGCCGGCGACATGAAATGGCCCAATCATATGTCCGGATATGCTGGAATCGCCGCGGTTGGAAAAAGCCTGGAGCGCCTGCTGACCATGGCGTTCAACGAGCGCCAGCCGGTGCCCACCAAGGTGACGCGCGCCGTGCTGATCAAGACCGACGACCTCAAGTCGAGCAACGTGCCCACCGCCATCGGCCCCTACGCGCTGTCGCTGCTGCTGTACCGGGTGGATTTCAACAAGACCATGCGCGCCGCCTGGTCCGCCGTGGGTTCGGTCGACGGCCAGGGACATTTGCCGCTGGACCTGCATTTCCTGCTCACCCCGTGGGCGGACAACGCCGAACACGAACACATGATCCTGGGCCGCGCCATGCAGGCGCTCGATTACACCCCCATCCTGTCCGGCCCCTTGCTGTACCAGCCCTCGCTGCCGTATCCGGACGAGCCGGAAAGCGCGCCGACCGAGTCGGTGCAGGTGGTGATGGAGGAGATCTCCACCGAGGCGCTGATGCGCACCTTCGATTCGCTGCCCACCGACTACCGCCTGTCCGTCCCCTATGTGGCGCGCGTGGTGCGCATCGACAGCCGCGAAAGCCGCCCGGTGCCACCGGTCACCGACGCGCAGATTCCATTGCGGGTGACCGCGTGAACGCACCGCTGCCGCGCGCGCTGGAGCCGGCCGACACGGTCGAGGTGGCGCGCCTGCGCCACCGGCTCGCGCTGGGCCTGGCCTGGCTGGACGCGCTCACGCGCGCGCCGGCCAACGGGCCCTGGTGGGCGGTGCTGGAAAAGCTCGGTCCCTACGAGATAGACCGGCAGTTCGAGCCGCACGGCGCTGCGCGCCACGCGCTGCGCCACGAGGGCTTGCTGCGCAAGCGCTTCGAACTGGCGCTGGCGGGCGGCGACGCGCGCTGGTCGCTGCGGGTGTTCTCGGCGCCACCCGCCGCGCCGCCGCGCAAGCCTGTCTACGCCACCGCGCTGGACCCGCGCCTGTACGTGCCGCGCCGCCTGCGCCTGACGCCGGCCGTCGATGGCGACGCGCCGGCGGCCACGCCGCAGAACATCCGCCGTCCCTGGCTTTGGCCGGGGTCCGCCTATCCGCTGCCGGGCAACGCGACGGCGGTGCGGGGCCGCGTGCTGCGCGGCCCGGACCTGGCCAGCGCCAAGCCGATACCGTGGGTACGCCTGGTGGCCACCGTGCCCGCCGGCGTGGCCGTGTTCGCGGACGCCACGCCGATCGGCTACGCGCACGGCGACGACCGCGGCGAGTTCGTGCTGGTGCTGGACAACAAGGCCGTCAGCGGCGCGACGCTGAGCAACCCGGTGGAGGTGCGGCTGTGGCCCCACTTGCCGCCGGCCGCGACCCAGGTCGATCCGGCCGATCCGCTGGCCAGCCTGCCGCTGGAAGAGGGCGGGACCGATGGCATCAACGATGTGCTGCGCGGCCACGCTGTGCCCGCAGGCTATACGGCCGGAGCCAGCAAGGTGCTGGCGCTGCGCCTGGGGGAGACCGCCAGCGGCGCGGGCACCACGCTGCTGTTCGCTTAACGTAGCTGCAGACCAAAGGAGGGCGAAATGCCAGAGTACTTAGCTCCAGGGGTGTATGTCGAGGAAGTGAGCTTCCGCTCCAAATCGATAGAGGGTGTACCGACCAGCACCACCGGCTATGCCGGCATCACGCGCTACGGTCCGGTGCAGTACGCGAACGGCCCGGGGAGCACGGCGCCGCGCCTGATCACCTCGTTCACGGAATTCGAGCGCGTGTACGGCGGCCTGGAACCGCTGCGCCTGGGCGCCGACCAACGCGTCAACTACCTGGCGCACGCGGCGCGCGCCTTCTTCGCCAACGGCGGCAAACGGCTGTACGTGTCGCGCGTGTTCGTCGACACCGACGCCGATCCCGCGCTGGCGCGCAGCGGCAAGCTGGTGGCCGGCGTGGCCACCTGGCGCGCGCGCTGGCCGGGCGAATACGGTAACGCCCTCGTCGACACGCGCGTGGTGCGCAGCAAGAATCTGGCCTTCAAGTGGCCGGACGACCCGAACGACATCCTGGACAAGCACCTGTGGGGCGTGCAGGTGCGGCGCGCCACGCATGGCTCGGTGGTGGAACTGTTCACGCCCATGCCGGCCACGCTGCCCAAGGAGAACGATCCGCTGGTCGAGGGCCGCCTGTACGTGGTGGTGGTCGACGAGAACGGCAAGCAGGAGTTCATCGACCACAATGGCAACAAGGTGGCGCTGCCGGACACCATCAACGACATGCAGGTGCTGCTGGTGGAGTTGCGCGTGCTGGTTTACGGCCCGAACGGGCGGCTGGACAACTACGAGAACATGTCCGCCGGCCGCACCCAGCACCGCTACGTCGGCCGGGTGCTGCACCGCGACGATCCGGAGGACGAAAACGCCATCGTCTACCTCGACTACACGGCCGACGACGCCGTGCCCTTCGGCCCCGCGCGCTTGATGCTGGACCTGCGCGGCACGGTGCAGAAGCGCCTGAGCGGCGGCAACGACGGCACCCTGCCGGGACCCTCGGTCTTCGAGGGCAAGGAGGCCGATCCGGACAACGTGGAGGTGAAGGCCACCGGCCTGGAGGCGCTGGGCGAGATCGACGACATCGCCATCGTCGCCATGCCCGACGCCGGCGCCTTGCCGGACCTGGAGCTGATCATCGATGCGAGCGGGCGCCTGATCGCGCACGCGGAGAAGTACCGCTACCGCATCGCGGTGGTGGACGGCCCGGCCCAGAGCTCCATCTCCGAGATACGCGAATACCGGGGCAAGTTCGACACCAAGTACGGTGCGCTGTACCACCCGTGGATCGAGATCCTCGATCCGCTGGTGCCGGTCGCGCCGGGCGTGCCCCCAGCCAAGCTGTTGCTGCCGCCGTCCGGTTTCGTCACCGGCATCTACGCGCGCAGCGACATCGAACGCGGGGTGCACAAGGCGCCCGCCAACGAGATCGTGCGCGGCCTGACGAACTTCGAGATCAACATCAACAAGGCGCGCCAGGACGTGCTGAACCCGGAGGGCGTGAATTGCCTGCGCTTCTTCGAGGGACGCGGCAGCCGCGTGTGGGGCGCGCGCACCATGAGTTCGGACCCGGAATGGAAGTACGTGAACGTGCGCCGCCTGTTCATCTACCTGGAGCATTCGCTGGACAAGGCCACGCAGTGGGCCGTGTTCGAGCCGAACTCGGAGCGGCTGTGGGCCAACATCCGCCGCATGGTGGAGGACTTTCTGGAGGTGATGTGGCGCGACGGCGCGCTGATCGGCGAGAAGCCCGACCAGGCCTACTTCGTGCGCTGCGACCGCGGCACCATGACGCAGAACGACCTCGACAACGGCCGCATGATTTGCCTGGTGGGCGTGGCGCCCAGCCGTCCGGCCGAATTCGTGATTTTCCGCGTCGGCCAATGGACCGGCGACGCCAAGGTCTAACCAGCTCAGAGAGGAGTAAATCATGGCCACACCGCGCGACAATCCATACGGCGCCTTCAATTTCCTGGTCTCGCTGGGCACGGGCGACGAGTCCAAGCCCATCGCCGGCTTCTCCGACGTCAGCGGCCTGGGCGTCGAGATCAACTACTCGGAGTACCGCAACGGCAACGACGCGGTCAACACGGTGCGCAAGATCGCCAACACCTTCAAGCAGGAGGACGTGACGCTCAAGCGCGGTCTGGTCGGCTCGACCGACCTGGCGGACTGGGTGAAGGAGGTGCGGCAGGGCGGCAACGGCCGCCGCGCCGTCACCATCACGGTGCTGGACGAGGCCAAGAAGCCGGTGGCCGCCTTCAGGCTGAGCAACGCCCAGCCCAAGAAGTGGGTCGGGCCGACCCTGGCGGCCAAGGGCGGCGGCGAGGTGGCGATGGAGGAACTGCACATCGCCCACGAAGGCGTGACGTACGAGTAGGCACCACCGGGAGACATAGCGCATGTTCTCATCTTCGCGATTGCCACTTGGTGCGCCCGGCGTCTATGCCGTGGCGGACGTCGCCGCGCCGCGCCTGCACCCGCAGCACATGGACGTTTGCGCCTTCGTCGGCGTGGCGCCGCGCGGGCCGGCCTACCAGCCCGTGGTCGACCGCTGGCATCCCGGCGGCCACGCCATGATGAGCGACGAGGCGCGTCCCTACCGGCGCAGCACCCCGGTGCTGGTGCACAGTTTCGACCAGTACCGCAGCCTGTTCGGCGCGTTCGAGGGCCCCGGCTATCTGCCCTACACGGTGGCCATGTTCTTCGAACAGGGTGGCCGCCGCGCCTACATCGTGCGCGTGGTGCACGAGTACGCGCCGCCCGCCCTGGGCGATCCGGCGCCGTACCGCGACGCTTGGGCCGCCGGCGCCGTGGAGGGCATCACCGTAGGGCCGCTCGGCTTCCTCGCTCGCAACGAGGGCAGCTGGGGCAACGGCCTGCGGGTGGAGATGGGGTACAGCACCTACGCCCTGGGCTTCGCCTGCGAGGATGGCGCGACCGTGACGGTGGACCGGGCGGGCGCCGCGCCCGTCGGCACACTGTTGCGGCTGGCCTCGGCCGGTGGCGACACGATGCTGTGCTATGTGCGCGCGGTGCGCGAGCGGCGCGACGATTTCCTGCCGGGGTCGCGCTGGGCGCTGGAGCTGGAACCGGCGCCGGTGTTCGCGCCGGTGCGCGTGGACAGCGTCGAGGCCTGGCTGGGCGTGCGCGACGGCGCGGGGCAGAGCGAACGCTTCGAGCGCATGGGGCTCACGCCCGGCCATCCGCGCGCCATGGCCAGCCTGCTGTGCGACGAGTCGTCATTGATCTGGCCCGACCCCGCGTGGGCCGGGACCGAACTGTGGCCGCTGCAGCCCGCGGTGGAGCTGCTGCACGGCCTGTCCGCACCGTTCGAGGAAGGCGAGGACCGCTACGCCGAACTGCTGCACGAGGACTTCTTCGACAGTGGCTGGTCCGCCGCGGAGACCGACGACGGCGCCTACGCGGCCGGCATCGCGGCGCTGGCGGCCTGCCCGGATGTCACGCACGTGGTCGTGCCGGACCTGTACGTGCCGGCCCAGTGGGCGGGCGACGACGTCGCCACCGAGGTGGTGCGCGACACGGCGGGCGCCGACTTCGCGCCCTGCGTGGACGTCGCCGTCCCGCCATCGGCGCACAACCTGCCGCCGTCCGAGTTGCGGCAACTGATACTGGATCCGCGCCACAGCGTGGACCTGATGGCCATCGCGGCCCTGCAGCAGCAGGTGCTGGACCATTGCGAACAGACCGCCGCCATGGTGGCGCTGCTGGACGTGCCGCCCGGCCTGTCGCAAGGCCAGGCCGAGCGCTGGCGCGCGCAGTTCGACAGCAGCTGGGGCGCGGCCTACCATCCGTGGCTGGTGGCCTCGCGCAAGCTGCTGGGCGGCGACGGCACGGGGCCGGGCCAGCTCAGGCCCTTGCCGCCGGCCGCCGTCGCGGCGGGCATCATCGCGCGCAAGGAGATCGAACGCGGCATCCATTTCGGGCCGGCCAACGAGGTCGCCCGCGCCATCGTCAACCTGGCCGAACCCCAGCCCAGGGACCGCGCCGGCGTGTTCCATCCGCTGGGCATGAACTGCTTCGTGCGCGCGCCGGACGGGGTCGAGCTGGTGTCGGCCCGCACGCTGTCGCGGGACCGCCAGTGGCGGCAGCTGTCCGTGCGCCGCATCATGTTGATGCTGCGCCGCACCCTGCTGCGCGAGACGCAATGGGCGGTGTTCGAGCCCAACGGCCCGACCCTGTGGCGGGACCTGAGCCATGCGATCGAGAACCTGCTGCTGCGCCTGTTCCGGGCCGGCGCCTGGGCCGGCGCGACGCCGGGCGAGTCCTATTTCGTCAGCATCGGCCGCGAGCAGGCGCGCCTGGACCGGGGCGAATTGCTGGTGGAGATAGGCGTGGCGCCGGCCGAGCCGCTGGAATTCATCGTGCTGCGACTGCGCCGCGACGGCGACGGCACCCTGACCCTGGAGAGCTGAGATGGAAGAACTGCTGCTGCCCGCGTTCCGTTTCGAAATCAGCCTGGTGCGCTCCAGCGTGATCGTGGCCGGCACCCAGCGCCTGCTGGGCGCGGGCGACACGGACGCCGAACCCGCCAACGCCGACCGCCTGGGCACGGGCGGCTTCCAGGAGTGCGCCGGCCTGGAGGTCGAGATGGACGTGCAGGACTTCCAGGAGGGCGGCCGCAACAACGGCATCGTGCGGCGCGCGGGCCGGGCCAAGTTCCAGCCGCTGGTGCTCAAGCGCGGCATGTTCCACGACGCCGGCGACAGCGCCAAAGCCAATGCGGACCTGTGGCGCTGGCTGCAAAGCGTGGTCAATGGCGAGCGGCCGATCCGACGCTACGACGGCATCATCTATGTGAAAAGCGCGGACAACAACGTGCGCGCGACCTGGGTGTTCGAGCGCGGCCTGCCGTCCAAGATCAAAGGCCCTGAACTGAACGGCAAGACCGGCGAGATCGCCATCGAGGAGCTGACCATCGCCCACGAGGGCCTGCGCCTGATGATGCCCGATGGAGGCGGCGTATGACACAGCTCGTGAAAGCCTCGCTGTGCGAAGTGGCGGCCGACGCGCGCGGCACCGAGATCGGCACGCCCATCGACGTGCAGTTCAATCCCACGTCGCTGCGCATGCAGATCACGAACAAGACCGGCGGCGGCCAGCAGGCCGGCAGCCAAAGCCGCCAGCGGCCAGGCGACGGCGTCGTCACGCTCACCTTCGAGCTGGTGTTCGACACCTGCGACGAGGGCACGACCGCGGCGCCGGTGCCCGTCACGCGCAAGACCATGGTGGTGGAGAACTTCGTGCGTCCGCGCGGGAACACGCCGCGCGACCAGGCGCCCGCCAGGGTGCAGTTCAAATGGGGCAGCTTCCTGGTGCAGGGCACCATGGAATCGGTCAGCGTGGACCTGGACCTGTTCGCCGCCGACGGCACGCCCTTGCGCGCCAAGGTCGGCGTGACCATCAAGGGCCAGGATCCGCGCTACCAGTACGATCCGCTGCCGGCGCCGTCCGCGCAGCCGCCAGGTCCGCTCGATCCGCCGGCCGGTGCGCCGGGGACCTCCGGCGGAAGGACGCCGGAACGCGTGGCGCAGGCCATGCCGGGCGAGAGCCTGGCGCAGATGGCGGCGCGCAACGGACTCGATCCGAACGCCTGGCGGGCCATGGCCGCCGGTGTCGGCAATCCACTGAGCTTGCCGGCCGGTCTGGAGGTGGGACTTCCGGACGGAGCCCGCGTCAGCAGCCTGTCAGGCGGGGGCGGCCAGGGTGGGGACCTGGGGCTGGTGGCCGCGTCCCTGCCGCTCGTTGGCGGAAGCGCGTCGGGCTCCGGTGGCGGCCAGGCGCCCGCCGCCGGGCGCACCGGCGGCGCGGGCGACAACGGCGGCGCCGGCACGGCCGCCAATCCGGTGCGGGCGGGGCAGGCCATCGTCCGGCAAGGGGGCATGTCCGGCGCCATCGGCCAGGTGCACAGCGCCGGCCAGCGCTACGCGGCGTCGGCCACGCAGTCCGCGTTCGGCCTGGCGCATGGGGCCGGGGCGGAACTGGGCGAACGGCCTTTCGGCGCCGGTGTGCCCATGCGCCCGCAACGCGGCGGAACGCCGCCGCCCCTGACGGTGGACGCCACCACGCCCGCCTGGCAGGCCCTGCGCGCGGGCGCGGGAGGCACGAACAGCACAGTCACCCGCCTGGGGCGCCGCACGCCGGGAAGCTGCGGCTGCGCCTGCGGCGGCAAGAAAGGATAAGCCATGCCGGTCGCCATCGATCAAGTGGAGTCGGAAGTCGTCGTCGATGGCGGCGGCGAGCAATCCGGCGGCGCGAACGCCAAGCGCAACCTGCCCGAACCCGCCGCGGTGATGCGCTGGCAGCAGACCTTGAGGCAGGTGCAGTGGGATGAGGCGCGCACCAGCGCCGTGGACTACGAAGACTGAGCGAAGACCGAGGAGATAAGCGCCACATGCCCGATACCAGCCAACTGCTAGCCGATTCAACGCTGCCGCGCTTCTACGTGGGCGGCGAGGAGAAGGGCGATCTCGCGCGCGACGTGAGCCGCCTGGATATCGAAGAGGACGCGCAAGGCATGAAGCGGCTGCGCTGCGTGTTCTCCGCCATCGGGCCGGAGCGCGGCGCGCGGGACGAGCGCTTGCTCTACCAGGACGGCGCCATCCTCGATTTCGGCGTGTCGCTGGAAGTGGCGATGGGGCCGGCCAGCCTGCCGCGCACGGTGTTCAAGGGCATGCTGAGCGCCCTGGAACTGGCGATGGAGCAGAGCCACGAGCCGGAAGTGAGGATCTACGCGGAGGACAAGCTGATGCAACTGCGCATGACACGCCGCTTCAAGACCTACGAGAACGCCACGCCGGCCGACCTGTTGCGCGAGATCGCCGGCCAGCACGGCCTGCAGGCGGACGCGCAGGTGGATGGTCCCGGCATGGCGGTGGTTCAGCAGTGGAACCAGAGCGACCTGGCCTTCTTGCGCGGACAGGCGCGGCGTCTCGCGGCCGACGTGTGGATAGACGACGGCAAGCTGCACATGGCCAGCCGCGAAAAGCGCCAGGGCAACAACATCACCCTCATCCAAGGCAACGACCTGCTGGCGGTGGAATTGCGCGCCGACCTGGCGCACCAGCGCACCGCCGTGAAGGTGGGCGGTTTCGACGACGCCCAGCAGGATGCCATCGACGAGGAGGCCGGCGGCGGCGTGGCCTCGGCCGAAGCCACCGGTGGGCGCGGCGGCCCCAGCATTCTCCAGCAGGCGTTCGGCGAACGGGTGGGCTACCGCGTGCGGGAGGCGCCGTCCACGGACGCCGAGGCGCGGGCATGGGCCAAGGCCGACCTGCAGCGGCGCGCGCGCCGCTTCGTTACCGTGCGCGGCATCACGCTGGGCAGCCCCACCATGACGGTGGGCAGCCTGGTGAAGATCGAGCGCGTGGGCCCGGCGTTCGAAGGAGAGGGCTATTACGTGACGCGGGTGCGGCACTGCTTCGACAGGCAGCAGGGCATGCGCACCCATTTCGAGGCCGAACGCGGCTGGATAGGGAGCGGATCGTGAGCGCCCCGCGCCAGCTGGACGGCGAGGAGGGCCGCTGGTTCGGCGTCTATCCCGCCACGGTGGTGGACCTGGTCGATCCCGAATCGACCGGCCGCATCAAGGTGAAATTCCCGTCCTTCGGCGCGGCCGGCGAGAACGTCACGGCCTGGGCGCGGCTGCTCACGCCCTACGCGGACGACGGCCACGGCCTGCAGATCCTGCCCGAGGTGGACACCGAAGTGGTGGTCGCCTTCGAGGCCGGCGATCCGCGCCGTCCCTACATCGTGGGGGCCTGCTGGAACGGCAAGGCCGGGCTGCCGGAGCGGGCCGAATCGGCCAACAACCTGCGCACGCTGAAAACGCGTTCGGGCAGCCAGCTGCAGTTCGACGACACGCAAGGCGCCTTCAAGGTCACGCTGTCGATGGAGAGCGGCCACCAGATCGTGATGGACGACTCGGCCCAGGAGGTGAGCATCACGCACAGCAACGGCTGCAAGATCGTGCTCGACATCTCCGGCAAGATCAGCATCACCGCCAACAGCATGGTCGATGTGAACGCGTCGCTGATCAATCTGCACGCGCCCACCGTGATGTGCGACGGCCTGGTGCAGTGCCAGACGCTGGTGACCAATTCCGTGGTGTCGGCCAGTTACACGCCGGGAGCGGGGAATATATGGTAGCCGCCGTCCAGCACCCATGGAAACTGGTCGCGCCCTGGTATCGCTGGGAACGCGCCGCCGTGCCGCGGGACGGCCGCGGAAGCGCGCCGACGCTGCAGAAGTTCGCCGGCGCCGATTACATCGAGGGCTTCCTGCAGGCGCCGCAACGGTCGCTGCGCTTCGATCCGGTGGACGACGTGGTGAACAATCTGGACTTCGTTCCCGCCGTGCCGGGCGGCGCCTTGTTGAACAAGGTGGCCACGCTGTTCCCGG
>NZ_FPBO01000044.1 GCF_900116645.1 Pseudoduganella namucuonensis
CGCTGCGCAAGCAGGTCCCGCATGCTGTGTGCAACGCTGGCGCGACGGCGCTGGTCATCGAACACGCGCGCGATCGACTTGGTCAAGCCAATGCGTTGGTCGACCTGCCGCAGCAGCAGCACGCCACCATCACTGACGATATCGCCGCCATCGAATGCCGCCTCAATCACGCGGCGTCCGACCCTCCCCAAATCCACTGGTTCAACGGTACAATTTGGCATCGGCGGTCCTCGGTTGTTGTTAGGCGTGAGAACCAATAACAACGCGCTTCATGGCGTGGCCGCCGACCTCTTCTCATGAAATATCCGGGCTAGGCGGCGGCGGGCGGCCCCAGCAGGAAGCCCTGGAAGGCGTCGCAGCCGTTCTCCTGCAGGAGCTGGCGCTGCTCCTCGGTTTCGACGCCCTCGGCGATGATGGCCAGACCCAGGCTGTGCCCCAGCGCGATGATGGTGCGGGCGATGGCGGCGTCGTTGGCGTCGGTGGTGATGTCGCGCACGAAGGAGCGGTCGATCTTGAGCTGGTCCAGCGGCAGTCGCTTGAGGTAGGCCAGCGACGAGTAGCCGGTGCCGAAATCGTCGAGCGAGAAGCCGACGCCGGCGCGCTTGAGCGCGGCCATCGTGGCCACGGTGGACTCGACGTCGCTGATCAGCAGGCTCTCCGTCAGCTCCAGTTTCAGCCGGGCCGGATTGGCGCCGGTGCGCGCCAGCACGTCCAACACCTCCTCGACGAAGCCGGCTTGGCGGAACTGGCGGATGCTGACGTTGGCCGCCAGCGTCAGTTCGCGGGTCTCGGCGCGCCGCGCCCAGCGGGCCAGGTGCGCGCAGGCGCGCTCCAGCATCCAGCCGCCCAGCGGGACGATCAGGCCGGTCTCCTCGGCCAGCGCGATGAACTCGCCGGGGCAGATCAGGCCGCGGGCCGGATGGCGCCAGCGCACCAGCGCCTCGGCGCCGATCAGCTTCAGGTGGGTGTCGAACTGCGGCTGGTGGTAGACCACGAACTCGCCGCGCAGCAGGCCGTTGCGCAGGTCCGCCTCCAGCGCCACCCGGCTCGACACGGCGGCCTGCATGCGCGGGTCGAAGAAGCGCATGGTGTTGCGCCCGGCCGCCTTGGCCTGGTACATGGCCAGGTCGGCCCAGCGCAGCAACTCGTCGATGGAGCCGGCGCGGCCGTCGAACAGGGCGATGCCGATGCTGGGCGTGGCGCGGTGCTCGGTGATCCCCAGCGCGAACACCTCGACGAAGGCGGCCAGGATCTTGTCGGCCAGCAGCCGCGCCGCCGAGCTGGCCTCGCCGGCCGCCGGCGGCAGGTTTTCCATCAGGATCACGAACTCGTCGCCGCCGAGGCGGGCCACGGTGTCGCTGGTGCGCACGCAGTGCCGCAGGCGCCCGGCCACCTGGCGCAGCAGCACGTCGCCCTGGTCGTGGCCGAGGGTGTCGTTCAGGCTCTTGAAGTTGTCGAGGTCGATGAACAGCAGGGCGCCGGCGCCGCGCGCGCGGCCGCAGGCGGCGAAGGCGTGGCCCAGCCGGTCCAGCAGCAGCGCGCGGTTCGGCAGCCCGGTCAGGGAATCGTAGAAGGCCAGCCTGCGGATCTGGCGCTCGTCGGCCTTGCGCCGCGAGATGTCGGTGTTGATCTCCAGCACCGACTTCGGCGCGCCGTCGCTGTCGCGCACCAGCGACCAGCGACCCTCGACCACCAGCGCGCCGCCGTCCTTGCGGCGCTGTTCCAGCTCGCCGCTGCACTCGCCGCGGCGCATCAGGTCGTCGTGCATGCCGGGCAGGTCGCCGCCGCTGCTCTGCACCAGCTCCGGCAGCGAGCGGCCGATGGCCTCCTCGGCCGCCCAGCCGTAGAGCCGCTCGGCGCCCTTGTTCCAGAACAGGATGGTGGAATCGAGGCCGCGCGCGATGATCGCGTCCTGCGCCTTGTCCAGCAGCGCGGCCTGGTCCAGGATGCGCGCGTCGGCGATCTCGCGCTCCAGCTCGAAGGCCACGCGCGCGGCGAAGATGCGCATGGTCGAGAGGATCACGTCGTGCGTTTGCAGCGGCTCGGCGAACAGCGCGCACAGGAAACCGAGCCGCTGGCCGGACGAGTCGATCAGGGCCTGGCCGGCGTAGGCGCTGGGCGCCAGGCCGCCCAGCGGGCTGGCCGGCGGGAAGCTGGCGCGCAGCCGGTCCGTGACCACCCAGTGGTCGGCGCCGGCCAGGTTCTCGCACGGGCTGCCGGCCACGCGGTAGTCGAAATTGTCGACCAGCCGGCCGTCCACCATGGCCACCAGCGTGCGCGCGGTGGGCGGCTCGCCGGGCAGCAGGCGGGCGACGAAGCTGGCCCGCGCGCCCACCGCCTCGCCCAGGTTGCCCAGCAGGCTTTCGAAGAAGGCGGTGCCGGAGCGGGCGCACACCCCGGCCGCGACCTTGACCACGGCGCGCCGCAGGCGGTCGCGCTCGCTCTCGGCGCGCAGGTTGGCGATGCCGATCGCCAGGTCGTCCACCAGTTCGCGCAGCAGGCACACCTCCTCCGGCGACACCTCGCGCTCGCGCGCCGACATCAGGGCCACCAGGCCGAAGTTGTGGTCCTTGTCGCGCAGGGGCAGGGCCACCAGGGTCTGGAAGCCGGCCCGCCGCAGCGCGGGCGCGGCCTCGCCCAGCGCGGCCGGGAAGTCCGCGCAGACCACCGGTTGGCCGCTCAGCACGGCCTGGCCGCAGGGCTCGCCGCTGGCGCCGAACAGCGACCAGGTCAACGGCAGCTCCGCCAGCAGCGCGCCGCGCTCGTCGTCGGGGTACCAGGCCACCGGCTTGATGCTGCGCGCCGCGTCGTCGTTGGCCTGGCTGACCCACGCCATGTCGTAGCCGCCCAGCTCCACCGCCAGCCGGCACACGCGCGCCACCAGCTGTGGCTCGTCGGCCGCGCGGGTGACCTCCTCGTTGCAGCGGCTCAGCATTTGCAGGGCGCGGTTGCTGCGCGCCAGCTCCACCGTGGTGACCTTGCGCTCGTGGATGTCCACCGTCGAACCGACCACGCGCAGCGGCCGGCCCGACGGCGCCCAGATGCCCTGCGCGGTGGTTTCCAGCCAGCGGTAGCCGCGCGCCCGGGTGCGCAGGCGGAACTCCAGGCGCACCGGCTCCTGCCGCCGCCGCCGAAGGTGGCGGGCCAGCGCGAAACGCGTGGCCGCGCGGTCGTCGGGGTGCAGCACGGCCAGCAGGCTGTCGGTGCAGTCCGGGAACTCGGCGGCGGAATAGCCCAGCATGGCGCGGAAGCGCTCGCCGTACTCGATGCGCGTGCCCGGCAGCTGCCAGTCCCACAGCGAGGCCCGCGCCGCGTGCATGTAGCGCTCCCCGGAGGCCCGCAGCGCCTCCAGCAGCGCGGCGTGGCGGCGCAGCTCCAGCCGCGCCATGACCTGCTCGGCCAGCACCTCCAGCAGGCCCAGTTGGCCCGGCGTGATGGCGCGCGGGCGGGTGTCGAACACGGCGAGCGCGCCCAGCACGTGGTGGCGCGCCGTGGTCAGCGGCACGCCGGCGTAGAACACCAGGTGGGGCGGGCCGGTGACCAGCGGGTTGCGCTCGAAGCGCGGATCGCGGCGGGCGTCGCCGACCACCAGCGGCTCGCCCGCCTCGACGGTGCGGGCGCAGAAGGAGATGGAGCGGCAGGTCTGCCGGAAGTCCAGGCCGATGGCGCACTTGTACCACTGGCGGTCCGCGTCCACCATCGTCACGACGGCGATCGGCATGCCGCACTGCCGCGCCGCCAGGCCGGCCAGCCGGCCCAGGCCGGCGTCGGCGGGCGTGTCGAGGATGTTGAACGAGTAGAGCTCGGCCAGGCGGGCCTGCTCGTTCCTGTCTAGCGGCTTCATCTGCGGGTCACCGGATAGGCGTTCTTGCTTATGCCGATGGTAGCCGAACGACGGAGAAAATGCATCCGTCCGGCGTGCGGGGCGCGGGCCCCGGCGGCGCTGGCGCATAAATAACCCAGGGTTATTTTTCGGGCGGCGCGCCGTAGTGGTCGGGGGCGCCGTCGGGCACGACGTCGACGCGGTCCAGCACGAAGCCGGGGTCGAGCGCGTACACCCGCAGCGTGTGCGCGCCGGCGGCCAACCACGGACGGGACAGGGCGCGCACGGCGCTATTGCCCAGCACGTTGCGCTTCCATTCGTCGCTGCGTCCGTGGGTGCGGTAATCCAGCACCTCGACCGGTCCGCCGTCCACGCTGACGCCCAGCCGCAGGCCGTTGGCGGAGGTCAGCGGATGCACCGGCACGGCCACCAGTTTGATCGTCGCCGCGCCCGCTCCCTTGTGCTCGAAGCTGTATTCCAGCGGAGGGATGGTGGCCGCCACGGCTGACGCGCCTGCCGCGTCCACCGACGGCAGCGACAACAGGCTGCGCAGGCTGCCGCCCTTGCTGCCCAGCCCGGGCACCACCTCCCATTGCGGGTTCGGGCGGGCCGACGCCGCCGCGAACGACACGGCGCGCGCCTTGTTCGCCGGCAGCGCCAGCGGCCTGGCAGGCGCGGGATAGCCGGGGTACACCGGTTCGAGGAACACCGGCAGGCGGCGCGGCGCCAGGTCCATCATGTGGCGCCATTTGCCGCCGGCCAGCGCGTTGTAGCGCGCCGTGTCGGCCACCAGCGCCGCGTGCGCGGCCCTGGCCTGGTCGACCTGCTCCCGCGCCCCCGCCTGTCCCTGGCGCGCCAGCACCGCCGCCAGTTCCAGCTTGAGGATGCGCGCGTTCAGGCTGGCGGCGGCCCGCACCGGGTACAGCACCAGCTCGAAATAGGCGTCCCGCCGTTCCGGCGGCAGCGCGGCGGCGATCTCCTCGGCCTTGCCGGCCATGGCCTCGTAGCGGGCCAGGCGGCGGCGCGCCTCGTCGCCGCCGGATCGCACATAGGCGTTGGCGCCGTTCGGCGTGGTGGGCTCGGTCTGGCCGAATCCCATGAATTCGGGGCGGCGCTCCCAGGCCAGGTCGTAGAATTCCCGCATCAGCGCGGCGATGGGCGCGGCCCGCGCGGCGCCGAACTGCTTGGCGTACCAGGCGCGCATGTGCTGTTCCGGCGTTTGCGCGGACAGGCTTTGGTCGAAGGCCAGGTCGAGGAAGTACTGGGTCAGGTATTCGAGCGGCTTGATATCGCCCACGTTGGCGATCCACATGGCGCGCGCGCCGGTCTGGTAGGCGCGGTCCAACTGCTCGCGCACCAGCGCGGGGTGGGTGGTGCCCAGCCACAGGTAGTCGTGCGGCCGGCCCCAGTAGGAGAGGTGGTAATAGACGCCGGCGCCGCCGGGGCGGGCGTTCTCCGCCGGCGTGTTGAGCTGCTGGATGTAGCCGTAGTTGTCGTCGGGCCAGACCAGCGTGACGTCGCCGGGCACCTTCAGGCCGGCCTTGTACACGTCCAGCACCTCCTTGTAGAGGGTGAGGGCCTGCGGCACTTCCTCCACCTTGCGGCCCTTGGACCTGGCCAGCATGGCGCGCTGCAGGTCGATCACCTCGGCCACGGCGTCGCGCGCCCGCTCGGGCGTGTCCGCGCCCTCCATCGGCGAGTCGTGGACGCCGCGCAGGCCCAGGCTGTAGATGTTGTCGAAGTCCTTCACCTGGTCCACGCGCGCCTGCCAGTAGCGCAGCATGTTGCCGCGGTTGGTGAAGAAGTTGAAGGCGCCGTCCTCCTTCCGCCATTCGCGCACGTTGTTGCGCATCATGGGCTCGGCGTGCGAGGTGCCGACCACGATGCCGTAGTCGCGCGCCATCTCGGCGTTGCCGGCGATCTGGTAGAACGGCTTGGTCGAGTCGTGCATGGCCGGCCAGACGGTGTTGGCCTTCAGGCGCCACAGCAGTTCATAGATGCGCGCGTAGGTGGCGGGGCCGATGTCCTTGCTGGCCGTGTCGTAGGTCTTGGCGGCCCAGGGCTGCAGGCCCCAGTCCTCGTCGTTGAGGAACACGCCCCGGTAGCGCACGGACGGCGCGGACGACAGCACCGGCGTGTCGGCGATGGCCACGGCGGCGGCCCGGCGGGGCGCCACGTCGGCCCACCATTCCCAGGCGGAGACGCCGATCTCGCGCGTCAGGTCCACCACGCCGTACACGGCGCCGCGCGGGTCGGAGCCGGCGATCAGCACGTAAGTGCGGCCGGGCGCGCGGGACGGGACCACCACGCGCTTGTAGCGTTCCCATTCGCCGCGCAGTTCGTCCAGCTTCACGCCGGCTTCGTCGGCGACGGCGCGCGCCAGCGCCGAATCGTGGCGGGCGATGACGACACAGGTCGCGCCGCAATCGGCCAAGCGGGTGCCCAGCGTTGGCGCCTGGCCGCCGAGGGCTTGCAGGTCGCGCCCCAGCATGCGGGCGGCCAGCGCCAGGGTGGGGTGGTCCTCGTGGACCAGCGTGGCGAGCTGTTTGCCATCGTAGAGCGTGGCCGCGCCGGCGCAGAGGGGCAGGGTCAGCGCCAGGGCGGCGGCCAGGCGGGCCGGGATGGTGATTGGTGTCATGGGGGCGTCGATGCGGTGATGGTGACGGAATGGTAGCGTGGAAGCCGCTATTAAAGCACTAATATTTCAGTCGGGAGGTATGCTTTTTTTGCCTTGGGCCATATCGAAAAGCGTATCGCGGCGGGTTTTTTTGTGATTGGTCAGCGGCTTGGCGATGCGTTACGGTATTGGCAAGCACCCTCACCAAGGATCCCCCATGGCCCCGCCGCTTTCCACCGCCAGCGCCCCGCTGGCCGCGACCCCGTTCGCGAGCACCAGCCACCGTTCGATCATGTCCCTGCTGGCCAGCTTGTTCTTCACCTGGGGCTTCATCACCGTCATCAACAACACGCTGCTGCCCCACCTGCGCAGCGTGTTCGACCTGAACTACACGCAGACGACGCTGATCGAATCGGTGTGGTTCATCGCCTATTTCGTCGCCTCCATCCCGTCGGCGCGGCTGATCGAGAGGGTCGGCTACAAGAAGTCGCTGGTGACGGGGCTGTGCGTGATGGCGGCGGGCTCGCTGATGATGATACCGGCGGCCCGCCTGCCTTCCTACATCGTCACCCTGTGCGCGCTGTTCGTGATCGCCTGCGGCATCACGCTGCTGCAGGTGGCGGCCAACCCCTACGTGGCGGTGGTGGGTTCGCCGCAGACGGCGTCCTCGCGCCTGAACCTGGTGCAGGCCTTCAATTCCCTCGGCACCACTTTCGCGCCGCTGTTCGGCGCCTACCTGATCCTGGGCCGCTCCAACGCCGGCACCGCCGAGGCGGGCCACGTGCTGACCCAGGCCGAGCGCCTGGCGGACGCGCAGGCGGTGCAACTGCCCTACCTGATCGTGGCGGCCGTGCTGGTGGTGCTGGCGCTGGTGATCGCGCGCTATCCGCTGCCGGAGATGCACGCGGCGAAAAGCGCGGGCGCGGCGCCCGCCGCCGCCGAGGAGCGCGCCACGCATTCGCTGTGGCGCCACCGCAACCTGGTGTTCGGCGTGCCGGCCATCTTCATCTACCTGATCGCCGAGATCGGCGTGGCCAACCTGTTCATCAACTTCGTGGCCCTGCCGGACATCGGCAACCTGAGCCACGAGCAGGGCGCGCACTACCTGTTCCTGCTGTGGGGCGGGATGATGGTGGGCCGCTTCGTCGGCAGCGCGCTGATGCGCACCATCTCCGCCGAGCGCGTGCTGGCCGGCGCCAGCGTGGGCGCCTGCGCCGTGATGCTGGTGGCGACCTTCGCCAGCGGCCAGCTGGCCATGTGGGCGCTGATCGCGGTGGGCCTGTTCCACTCCGTGATGTTCCCCACCATCTTCACGCTCGGCATCCGCGGCCTGGGCCCGCTGACGGAGAAGGGCGCCGGACTGCTGATCATGGCCATCGCCGGCGGCGCGCTGGTGGTGGTGCAGGGCTGGCTGGCCGACACCTTCGGCCTGCAGGCGTCCTTCCTGCTGACGGCGGCGTGCGAGCTGTACACGCTGTTCTACGCGCTGTGGGGCGCGCGCGCCACCAACGCCTACGCCGAGGCCTAACGTTCCAGCGGGGGGCGGCCCCCCGTCTCGGTGTGCTCGGCCTGTAGTGCCGAGCCCTGCCGTCTATCGACCTTGCGATGGAAGCGCGGCGCGGTCAGCACCCGCAACGCCACGCTGCGCTCCACGCCCAGTATTTGCATGAACTCGAAAGCCGGACCCACGCCCTCGACGGGCACCAGTTCCAGCGCCGCGTCCACCTTCCTCGCCACCTCGACATTCCGACGCTGATCCGCGCCTTTCATCTTGCTCTCTTCCCTCGGTTCCATTACAACCCTCGATAGGCAAAGGCTCACTGTGACAAAGCCCGGGCGGCGCGTATGTGGTCTATCTCACACAAGGACGCATTTTTGCCGTGTCCGCGTGCCTTATCGCGCCGCGTAATCCATTGCGCTCTGCAATAGAAGCGAGCTCGTCCGATCGAGGACTGGCGGGCTCAGCGGCGCTTCAAACCCGCCAGCAGGGCCACCGCGCTCAGCACCAGCAGCGAGCTCAGCAGATAGAGCGCGTATTCCATGCCGCCGGTGGCGGTCTTGATCTGGCCGATGACCCACGGCGCGGCGATGCCGCTGGTGATGCCGACGCTGCTGATGACGGCGATGCCGCCGGCCCGCGCCGATTGCGGCAGGTGGGCGGTGGGGATGGCCCAGAAGATGGGCAGCGCCGAGAAGATCAGCGCGGTGGCCAGCGACAGCAGCGCCAGCGCCGCCGGCAGGCCGCCCGGGTTCAGCGCCAGCATCGACAGCGCGATGGCGCCGCCCGCCACGCAGCAGGCGAAGTATTTGCGGTGTTGCGCGCCGCGGTCCGAGCGGCGCGCGATGACGATGACGGCGACGGCGCCCACCGCGTTCGGGATCACCGAATAGAGGCTCACCAGGAGCACGTCGGCCACCCCCAGCTCGCGGATCATGATGGGCATCCAGAAGCTCAGCGTGAGCGAGGCGCAGGTCAGCGTGAAGTAGATGAAGGCGAACAGGTAGACCAGCGGATTGGCGAGCACGGAGGACAGGCCCCGGCGGCCCGCGCCCGGCGCGGTCCCGCTTTGCTCATCGGCCAGGTTGGCCGCCAGCCGCGCCTTCTCGGCGCCGCTCAGCCATGAGGCCCGGGCCGGGCGGTCGTCCAGGTAGTAGTGGGCGACGAGCGCCAGCAGCAGCGCCGGCGAGCCCTCGATGGCGAACATCCACTGCCAGCCGCGCATGCCCAGCACGCCCGCCATGTCGCGCATGATCCATCCGGACACCAGCCCGCCCAGCACCCCGGCCACGGCCACGCCGGCGAAGAAGAACGACAGCACGGACGCGCGCCGCAGCGCGGGATACCAGTAGGTGAGGTAGAGCACGATGCCGGGGAAGAAGCCGGCCTCGAACACGCCGAGCAGGAAGCGCAGCGTGTAGAACTGCGTGGGCGTGGACACCCACATCATCGCCACCGAAGCGGCGCCCCACAGCAGCATGATGCGCACGAAGGTCTTGCGCGCGCCGAAGCGCTCCAGCAGCAGGTTGCTCGGCACCTCGAACAGCACGTAGCCGACGTAGAACACGGCGGCCCCCAGGCCGTACATGGCGTCGCTGAAGCCCAGGTCCTGCTTCATCTGCAATTGCGCGAAGCCGATGTTGATGCGGTCCAGGAAGGACACCACGTAGCAGATGAAGAGGAAGGGGATGATGCGCAGGGAAACCTTGCGGTACAGGGCGTTGTCGGTGCCGGAATCGGCGGTGGCCTGGGCCGGCTGGACGCCGGCGAGTGTGGTGTGCATGATGGTCTCCTTATGCGTTGAGCGGGCCGCGGGCCTTCGGCGTGCCGGTCGGTCAACGCATGGTAGGAGGTGGATGGTTATGTGTAAATCGCGGGCCTGTCATAGTTGATATGAACAATGTTCATATACCGCCTACTCGGGCCGGCCGTCGAACACGTCCTTCACCAGCTTGCGCAGCCAGGTGTTGGCGGCGTCGTGGTGGTAGCGCGGGTGCCAGTGCTGGCGGATGGCGAACGGCGGCAGCTTGACCGGAGTCTCCACCATCCGCACCGTCTTGTAGCGCACGAACTCCGTGGCCAGTTCGCGCGGCACGGTGGCGATCAGTTGCGGATTCTGCTCGATGATCATCGGCACCGTGAGGAAGTGCGGCGTGGTGAGGTAGACGCGGCGCCGGCCGTCCAGCTGGTCGATCACGCTGTCGTAGCTGTCCTCGCGGCGGCCGGACAGCGACACCACGATGTGCTCCATGGCGAAGAACCGCTCGGCCGACATGGCCGCGCCTATGCCCTTGTTGTTGCGGTTGACGATGGTGACGAAGGTGCGCATGAACAGCTGCTGCTGGAACAGGCCCTCCGGCATCGAGTGCAGCGAGCCCATGGCGAGGTCCGCCTCGCCGCTCTCCAGCGCCGCGAACACCTGGCGCGGCGCCACCTGCAAGGTGCGCAGGGTGCAGGACGGCGCCACCTGGCGCAGCCGCTCGATCAGCCGCGGCAGGAAGATCAGCTCCCCCATGTCGGTCAGGCACAGGCCGAAGCTGCGCCGGGAGGTGGCGGCGTCGAAGCCCTCGTGCACCAGCAGGTCGGCGCGCACGGTGCCCATCACCGCCAGCACCGGCCGCACCAGCTCCAGCGCCTTGGGCGTGGGCTGCATGCCGGCGCCGGTCTTGAGGAACAAGGGATCGGCGAAGAACAGGCGCAGGCGCTTGAGCGCGTGGCTCACGGCGCTCTGCGACATGCCCAGCTCCTCGGCCGCGCGGCTCACGTTGCGCACGCGTATCAGCGCGTCGAAGACGGGCAAGAGGTTCAGGTCCAGTTCAGTGTTATGTATGGGATTCATACGTGTAATGATGGCTGTGCGATTTACACATAATACTCCCGATCGTATGCTGTGGTGACTGGCCCAACAAACTGGAGATAAATCGTCATGAGTGCAAAACAGTTCGCCTCCCAGGCAGACCTGGAAGAAAAGAAAACCAGCTTCATCAAGCTGTCCGACAACGCCTACGCCTACACCGCCGAGGGCGACCCGAATTCCGGCGTGATCATCGGCGACGACGGCGTGATGGTGATCGACACCACCGCCACCCCGGTGATGGCGCAGGCGTTGATCAGGCATATCCGCTCGGTCACCGACCTGCCGATCAAGTACGTGGTGCTGTCGCACTACCACGCGGTGCGGGTGCTGGGCGCCTCCGCCTACTTCGCCGAGGGCGCGCAGCAGATCATCGCCTCGCGCGGCACCCATGAACTGATCGTCGAGCGCGGCGAGCAGGACATGCGCTCGGAAATCGAACGCTTCCCGCGCCTGTTCGCCGGCGTGGAATCGGTGCCCGGCCTGAGCTGGCCGACCATGGTGTTCGAGAAGGAGATGACCATCTTCATGGGCAAGCTGGAGGTGAGGCTGGCGCACATCGGCATGGGCCACACCAAGGGCGACACCATCGCGTGGCTGCCGTCGCAGAAGATCTGCTTCTCCGGCGACCTGGTGGAGTACGACGCGGCCGCCTACACCGGCGACGCGCAACTGGAGGAATGGCCGGCCACGCTGGAGGCGCTGCGCGCGCTGGGCGCCGAGAAGCTGGTGCCGGGACGCGGCCCGGCCCTGCTGAACGCCGCCGAGGTCAACGCCGGCATCGACTACACCAAGGACTTCGTCGGCACGCTGCTGCAAAGCGCCAAGGAGGCCGTGGCGGAAAACATGGACCTGAAGCGCGCCATGGCGCACGTGCGCTCGAAGATGGATCCCAAGTTCGGCCACGTCTTCATCTACGAGCACTGCCTGCCGTTCGACGTGACGCGCGCGGTGGACGAGGCCAAGGGCATCAAGCATCCGCGCATCTGGACCGCCGAGCGCGACAAGGAAATGTGGCACGCGCTGCAAGACTGACCACGGAGGGGATATGGATAAAGACTATCAGAGCATGGCCTTCGAGTACCGCCGCAGCGCCGACATGGACGCGGCGAAGCCGGCGCGCCATCCGGTGGTGGTGGTGGGGGCCGGCCCGGTGGGCCTGGCCACCGCCATCGACCTGGCGCGGCAGGGCGTGCGCACGGTGCTGCTCGACGACGACAACACGCTGTCCACCGGCTCGCGCGCGATCTGCTTCGCCAAGCGCACGCTGGAGATCTTCGACCGCCTGGAATGCGGCGAGCCCATGGCGGAAAAGGGCGTGAGCTGGCACGTGGGCAAGGTGTTCTTCAAGGACCAGCCGCTGTACAGTTTCGACCTGTTGCCGGAGGAGGGGCACCGCCGTCCCGCCTTCGTCAACCTGCAGCAGTACTACGTGGAGGGTTATCTGCACGACCGCGCGGTGCGGCTGCCCGCGCTGGACCTGCGCTGGCGCAGCCGCGTGACGGGGCTGGAGCAGCGCGATGATCACGTCGAGCTGACGGTGTCCACGCCGGACGGCGACTACCGCCTGCGGGCCGACTACGTGGTGGCGGCCGACGGCGGCCGCAGCCCGCTGCGCGCCATGCTGGGGCAGGAGAGCAAGGGCCGCGTCTTCCGCGACCGCTTCCTGATCGCGGACGTGAAGATGAAGGCGGACTTCCCGACCGAGCGCTGGTTCTGGTTCGACCCGCCGTTCCACCCCGGCCAGTCGGTGCTGTTGCACCGCCAGCCGGACAATGTGTGGCGCATCGACTTCCAGCTGGGCTGGGACGCCGATCCGGAGCTGGAGAAGACGCCGGAACGGGTGATCCCGCGCATCAAGGCGCTGCTGGGCGAGCACGCCGAGTTCGAGTTGGAGTGGATGAGCGTGTACACCTTCTGCTGCCTGCGCATGGACAGCTTCCGCCATGGCCGCGTGCTGTTCGCGGGGGATGCGGCGCATGGCGTGTCGCCCTTCGGCGCGCGCGGCGCCAACAGCGGCGTGCAGGACGCCGACAACCTGGCCTGGAAGCTGAAGCTGGTGCTGGAGGGGAAGGCGCCGTCGTCGCTGCTGGACACCTACGCCTCCGAGCGGGAATACGCGGCCGACGAGAACATCCTCAACTCCACCCGCGCCACGGATTTCATCACGCCGAAAAGCGCCATCAGCCGCGTGTTCCGGGACGCCGTGCTGTCGCTGGCGAAGGACCACGCGTTCGCGCGCAAGCTGGTGAACAGCGGGCGGCTCTCGGTGCCGGCGGTGTACGGCGATTCGCCGCTCAACACGGCGGACGGCGAGCCGTTCGCGCCATCGATGCGTCCCGGTTCGCCCTGTCTGGACGCGCCGGTGACGGTGGACGGCGCGGCGGACTGGTTCCTGTCCCACGTGGGCGACGGCTTCACCGCCGTGTGCTTCACCGGCGGGGCGGTGGACGCGGCGCGGGCCGAAGCCATGCGGACCCTGGCGGCCGGCGCCATCCCGGTGCGCACGCTGCTGGTGGCGCCGCCGGGGCGGGGCGGTCCGGGCCTGCTGGAGGACCGCGATGGCCTGCTGGCGGCGCGTTACGACGCGCGTCCGGGCACCTGCTACCTGCTGCGGCCGGACCAGCACGTGTGCGCGCGCTGGCGGAGTTACGACGCTGGAAAGATCGGCCGCGCCGTGGCGCGGGCAACCCATAACCCGCAAGAGGTGGCGGCATGAGCACGCGATTGAACCTGGCGCCCAACATCGCCGACGGCGACGCCTTCTACGAACTGCTGATCGACACCCACCATGGCCTGGACGACGCGCAGAGCCAGGCGCTGAACGCGAAACTGGTGCTGCTGCTGGCCAACCACATCGGCGACCTGGATGTGTTGCGCCAGGCGCTGACGCTGGCGCGCGGCGGGCAATAAGGCGGGACGGGGCGCCGCGCGGCGCCCCGTGAACTTCCTCCTCAGGCTGGCGGCGTACCGCCCCGCAAGGTCTCCGACGGCAGGTCGCCGAACTGGCGCTTGTAGTCCCCGGCGAACCGGCTGGCGTGCGCGTAGCCGCAGCGCGCGGCGATTTCGGCGATGCTGGTCGGCGCGGCCTTGCCGGCGCGCGCCTCGCCCAGCTTGCGTATCATGCTGCGCGCCGTGTTCAGGCGCAGCACCTTCAGGTACTGCTGCGGCGACATCTTCAAACAATTCTCGAAATGGTATTGCAAGGTGCGCTGGCTCACGTGCGTGGCGTTGCACACGTCGGCGATGCTGAAGTCCCGCTCCAGGTTGGTGCGCATGTAGCGGATGGCGCGCTGCACCACCAGCGCCTGGCGCTCGGAGGACTGCGGCAGCGATTCACCCGGCTGCAGGCTGCTCATGTTCAGCGCCAGCAGGATGTTGTTCAGCGCCGTCTCGGCCAGCAGCGACAGCGGCATGCTGCTCGGCCAGGTCTCCTCGCGCTGCAGGATCTGCGACAGCATCAGCCAGAACTGGCGCAGCATCATCGTCGCCCCAGGCTCCAGCGGCACCACGTTCTGCCTGATGGCGTTGCGCAGCAGTTCCGCGTGGCGCCCCTGGTCGTTGTCGAAAAAGACCTCGCGCTCCATCGAGAAGCCCAGCAGGTCGGTGCTGCCGTCGGTGCAGAAGTCGTATTGCGTGCCGCCCTCGAGCACCAGCAGGGCGCTGGTGCTGACCTCGCGCCGGTTGACCTGCAGCGCGTTGTCGCGGTTGAGCACCAGCCCGAACACCAGCTCCCCGGCCGGCGGCACGATGCTCTCGTGTAGCGACTGGTTGGTGCTTTCGCCCAGGATGGTCATGCGCGGGCCGCGCGCGGTGGAGACATTGCCGGTGAATTTGCCGCAGCTGAGCTGGCGGTATTCCTGCTCCCAGCCGTGCAGCAGGCCGGATTGCTCCTCGATGTCGTCGGTTTTCCAGCGCTGGATGTGGGTGGGATCGGAGTCCATGGTCGGTGGGGGCGAGTGGGTGTGCGTCTTGATACTACGCGCTTGCAAGCCGGGGTGATATCCGGAAAACGCAATTCGATACGCCGATGTTGTTGCTGTGATACGCGATGGCCGGGTACGGGCCTGGCCGCCGACGCCTCCCCGGCGCCAAAACCGGGCGAACACGGGGTGAAAGCGCGCCGCCGCGCCGGTCCGGATTCCGCTTCCCGCGTGCGATCTGCCGATTCCGGATAACGCTCGCCGCCCGCGATGCTTAAGCTTCCATCAAGCCACCAGCATTGGCGGCAACCTGACAACGGATGATGGGAAGAGCAATGATTTCGATACAACGAGGAAGCCGCTGGGCCCTGTCCCTGCGGCGCGGCGTGGCGGCCGGTGCCGCGATGTGCGCGCTGGGCGCGGCCGGCCAGGCCATGGCGGCCGATTTCGAACCCGAGCGCCTGAAGGATGGCGTGGCGCTGCCGGCCGACATGCCCCGCGTCTATGTGGGCGACTTTTCGATCGGCCACCTGAACGACGGGCGTGTGCACGTGCTGGATGGCCGCGACGGCAAGTGGGCCGGCATCGTCGATTCGGGCTATTCCGGCCAGTACACGCTGTCGCCGGACCGCAAGCAGCTCTACGTGGCCACCACCTACATGACGCGCCACACGCACGGCGAGCGCCACGACATGGTGGAGATCTACGACGCCGACACGCTGCGCATGACCGGCGACGTGGAGCTGCCGCGCAAGCGCGCCCAGGCGGCCTACCTGAAAGGCCTGCTGCGCACCTCGCACGACGGCAACTACTTGTTCGTGCAGAACGCCACGCCGGCCACCTCGATCAGCGTGGTGGACCTGCGGCGGAAGGCGATGCTGGCCGAGGTGCCGAGCGCCGGTTGCTGGGGCATCTATCCGTCGTCCGCCGAGGCGCTGCGCTTCTCCATGCTGTGCGGCGACGGCAAGCTGGCCACGGTGACGCTGGACGAAAGCGGCAAGGTCGCGCAGCGCGCCGTGTCCACCAAGTTCTTCGACTCCGGCGACGACCCCGTGTTCGTGCAAAGCGAAGAACTCGACGGCCGCTACCACTTCGTGACCTTCACCGGCACGCTGCACCGCGCCGACCTGCGCGGCCCCCAGGCGGTGATCGAGCAGTCCGTGTCCTTCGTGCCGGAGGCGGACCGCAAGCGCGGCTGGCGCCCCGGCGGCTACCAGCCGCTGGCGCTGGACGCGCAGCGCAAGCGCCTGATGGTGGGCATGCATCCAAAGGGCGCCGAGGGCACGCACAAGTATCCGGCGCGGGAGATCTGGACGCTGGACCTGGCCAGCGGCAAGCGCGTGGCGCGCCACAAGGCGCCGGACGCGATCGCCCTGGCGATGGGCCAGAGCGGGCCGCGCTACCTGTACGCGCTGAACGGCGCCACCAGCCAGCTGGTGGGCTACGAGTTGCCTTCCATGCGCAAGGTGTTCGTCACGGAGGCCGTCGGCACCGCGTCGCTGCACGTGGAGGCGCCATGAGCGCGGACCCGGTGCTGACCATGCTGCCGAGCGCCTTCTTCGCGCTGTTGTTCGGCGTGGCGGCCACCCACAAGCTGCTGGCCTGGCGGCTGTTCCAGCAGCAGGTGGCGGACTACCGCGTGCTGCCGCGCGGCCTGGACACGCCGGCGGCGGCGCTGCTGCCGGTCTGCGAGGCGCTGCTGGCGCTGGGCTGGCTGGCCTCGGCCACGCGTCCGCTGGCCGCGCTGGCGTCGGCGCTGCTGCTGGCGGCCTACGCAGGCGCCATGGCCTGGAACCTGCGCCAGGGCCGCGACACCATCGACTGCGGCTGCGGCGGCGCGGACGGCAGCCAGGTGATCCGCTGGGCGCTGGTGTGGCGCAACCTGTTGCTGGCCGCGCCGGCGCTGGCCATGGCGTGGACGGCCGCCGCCGAACCGTCGCGGGCGGTCGGCTGGATCGACTGGCTGAGTGTGGACGCCGGCGCGCTGGCGCTGATGGGCATCTACCTGGCCGTCAACCAGATCCTCGCGAACCTGCCGCCGCAGCGCGTGCTGGATTGACCTTGAACGAATTCACTGGAGAGAAAAATGGAAACCGCATTGCTGATATCGAATGGATTGTTGTGGTGCGCCTTGCTGGCGCTGGTGGCGATGGTGATTGCTCTGGCGCGCCAGGTGGGCGTGCTGTTTGAGCGGGTGGCGCCCATGGGCGCGCTGGTTACGGACTCCGGCCCCAGGGTGGGCGAGCCCGCGCCCGCCATGGCCTTGCGCACCATGGACCAGGCGCAGTTGCAGCTGCCCGGCGCGCCCGGCGCCAGCACGCTGCTGTTCTTCCTGTCGCCGACCTGCCCGGTGTGCAAGAAGCTGCTTCCGGTGCTGAAGTCCATGCGGAAGGACGAAAGCGGCTGGCTGCGCATGGTGCTGGCCAGCGATGGCGACCAGGTCGAACACCAGGCCTTCCAGCGCGAGTACGGATTGGCCGACTTCCCCTATGTGCTGTCGGCCCAGCTGGGCATGGCCTACCGCGTGGCGCGCCTGCCGTACGCGGTGCTGATCGACGCGCGGGGCGTGGTCAGCGCCAAGGGGCTGATCAACTCGCGCGAACAGCTGGAAAGCCTGCTGACCGCGCAGGAGCTGGGCGTGGCGTCGGTGCAGGAATTCCTGTCGCAGCCGCCCGATCACGATCACCCGCATGGCCACAGCCATAGCCACTAAGGAGTTTCAATATGTTTGACTGGTTCGACAAGCTGGCGGAACGCCAGACCCGCCAATTGGCGCAGGGCGTATCGCGCCGCCACGCGCTCAACCGCATCAGCCGCGCGCTGGTGGGGGCCGCCTTCATCCTGCCGGTGTTGCCGTTCGACCGCGGCGAGGCCAAGGCCGCGACCCATGGCGCGCCCGGCAAGGGCAAGGCCAACGCGGCCGCCGAGGACGCCACCGCCTGCGAGTACTGGCGCTATTGCGCCATCGACGGCTTCCTGTGCTCGTGCTGCGGCGGCTCGCTGACGCAATGCCCGCCGGGCACCAACGCCTCCAAGGTGAGCTGGGTGGGCACCTGCCACAACCCCAAGGACGGCAAGGACTACCTGGTGAGCTACAACGACTGCTGTGGCAAGACCGCCTGCGGCCGCTGCATGTGCAACACCAATCTGCGCGAGCGCCCAGGCTACAACCTGGGCCTGCACAACGACATCAACTGGTGCATGAGCAATGACAATTCCATGTTCCACTGCACCACGGCGTCCGTGGTGGGACTGGCGGAGGCGTGACATGAAGGCCGTTTTCAACATCGCGGCGGCGTCGCTGGCGCTGGCCGCGGGCGCGGCGCAGGCCCAAGCGGGGCAGCAGCAGACGCAGGGCGCGCAGGTCTACCAGTCCAGCTGCGCCATGTGCCACCAGGACCAGGCGCAGGGGGCGGCCGGACTGGCCCCGGCGCTCAAGGGCAGCCAGTGGGACAAGCTGGCCAAGGCGCGCGCCTACGCGCCGGGCGTGCTGCTGGCCGGCATGCACGGCCCCATCTCCACAGACGAGGGCACGTTCAACGGCGTGATGCCGACCCAGAACCGTCTCAGCGACGAGGAGATCGCCGCCGTCAGCACCTATTTGCTGCGGGAAGTGAACGGGCAGCAGGGCGCGGTCACGGTGGCGGAGGTGGCGGCGCTGCGCGCCAAGCCGGCGTCCGTGTCCGAACTGCGCGCCATGCGCAAACAGGCGCTGGCGAAATGAACGCGATCGCGCAGCCTTCCCTCGCACGCTGGCTGGCGGCGGCCGCGCTGTGCGGGGCCACGCTTGGAGCGGCCGCCGAGCCGGGCGGGAACGCCACCCGGGAGATCTCGCCGCGGCGCGCGCGCACCCTGTACACCCTGCACTGTTCCGGCTGCCACCTGCCGGACGGCAGCGGCTCGCCGGCCCACGGGGTGCCGAGCATGCGCGGCGCGCTTGGCCACTTCCCGGCCACGCTGGCGGGCCGCGCCTTCCTGGTGCAGGCGCCGGGCGCCCGCAATTCCAGCATCAGCGACGCGGAACTGGCCGCGCTCACCAACTGGCAGTTGAGGGAATTCGCGCCCGGCACGCTGCCGGCGGACTTCAAGCCCTACACCGCCGAGGAAGTGGCGCGCTTCCGCGCCGCGCCGCCGCTGGACGTGGCGGCCGCGCGCGCCGCCATCGTCGCGGGTTTCCCCGCGCCGGGCGATACGCGATGAGTGCGGGACCTTATTGATCCGGCGAGGCGGGCGCGCGCACCTGCAGCCAGATCATGTCGATGCAATGCTGCTCGAGGCCCGTCAGTTCCCCGCCGAATTTGGTTTGCTGCGGAATGAGCAGCATCAGGCCCTCGATCTGGACCGAGATCAGGGCGGCGCGCTGGGCGCATGTGCGGTCGGGCAGGGCGGGATTGAACTGGCGGATGAAGTAGCAGAACACCTCGCGCTCCACGCGGTACAACTCGTTCAGCATCTTGCGGGCGGGTTCGTGGAACTGGGCCAGCGCCCAAAGCTGGATGAACACGGATTGGGTCTGCGGCTTCTTCACGTCGTCGAGCAGGAATTTCAGCAACTGGTCGAACTGGTACTCCGCGCTCTTTTCCTCGGTGCCGAAAACCCGCAGGAACGCGCTCCTGTACTGCTCCAGGATGCGGGCGGTCATCGCGGAAAGCAGCGCGTCGGTGGAGGCGAAATAGTGCTGGACGTTGGACTGCGACATCTCCAGCTTGTCGGCGATGCCGCGTATCGACAGCGCCGCATACCCCTCGGTTGAAAAAATCCGCATGGCCTCGGCCAGCACTCGGTCGGACGTCTGGCGTCCCTTCTGGGTGCGTGGGGCTGCGTCCTCGGGCGGAGGGAAGATCCGTTCGATCAGTTTGATAAATGAGCCGTGGTCGATCATGGTGTGATTCCAAATGGGTGCGCGAATTGTACAAACAATTCGCGCGTCCCGTAGCCGCCGCGGCGGGCGGAAGCTACTTTTTCGTCAGGTCGCCTTGGGCGAACATGTCGGCGGCGATCTTCCAGCCCTCCGGTGTCTTGTTCCACACGGTGAGGCTTTGCATGCGCATCTCGGGGCTGCCCTCCGCGCGCGGCGTGACGATCCAGGTCATCCAGGTCAGCGTGGCGGCCGGCCCCAGGGCCCGGCCGCCGTCGACAACCAGCTTGACCGATTTCGCGTCGGCGACCATCCCGGCCAGCAGTTGGCGCAGCGTGGCGCCGCCGCGCGCGGGCGCCGGCATGCCCTCGCCGGACACCACCGCGTCGGCCATGAAGACCTGGCGGTGGATGGCGTCGGCATCCTTGCTCGCCCACTTCTCCTCTATCAGTTTGAGTTGCTGCCGGATGCCGGCGGGGACGGCTTCGGACGCATATGTATGCGCGCCGGGTAGGGAAAGCGTGGCCGCCAGGCAGCCGGCAAGGAAAACAGTTTTCATCGTCATCTCCATAAAATAGGTCGAACGACACATTTTATGTGGTTTTTTACGTGGTGCAAGCCATTTTGATTTTCGTTGCCGATATGTGACAGCAAAGCCTGCCAAGCGATATGGCGCTTGACTGGCGTTCGCATTCGTTCATAATAGGTCGCACAACCTAATTAGGTCTATTGACCTAAAATAAATCTGGCACATGGAGATCGGCATGGAGAAGGAAAACAAGCGCCGCCGCTTTTTGAAGGCGGGCGGTCTGGCTGTGGCGGGCGCCGGACTGGCGTCGCGCAAGGCGACCGCCGGGGAGGCAGCCCTGGATGCGGCCCGTTCGGCACAGGTGCCCGATGGCGCGGAGTACGACGTCATCGTCATCGGCGCCGGTTTCGCGGGCCTGACGGCGGCACGCGACCTGTCGTTGCGGGGCGCGCGCACACTGCTGCTGGAGGCGCGCAACCGCATCGGCGGGCGCACTTTCAGTACGCGGTACGCCGGCCATAAAATTGAATTGGGCGGGACCTGGATCCATTGGAGCCAGGGCTATGTGTGGAGCGAGGTGAACCGGTACGGCCTCGGCATCGTTGAGAGCCCCGGCGCCTCGCCGGACGACCTGGCATTGCTGTCGGATGGCCGGCTGAGGAAACTGAAGCCCGAAGCGGCCTTCCCGCGGCTGTCCGAGGCCATGGGCCGGTACTGCGATGTGGACGGAAAGGGCGGCAGCACCATCTTCCCGCGGGCGCAGGATCCCTTGTTCAGCAACGCGTTCATGAGGTTCGACCGGCTCTCCCTGCAGGATAGATTGGACCAGTTGCGGTTGAAGGACGATACGCGCGCCATGGTCGGCAGCATGCTCGCCATCAACTGCCACAACGACCCGCGACAAGGCGGCTTCGTGGACATGTTGAAGTGGTGGTCGCTGGGCGACTTCGAGATGGGACGGCTGTTCGACAAGCTGTCCAGGTACAAGATCGCGGAAGGCACCGGGGCGCTGGCGAGCGCGATGCTGGGCGACGCGAAGGCGGACCTGCTGCTTTCCACACCGGTGTCCTCGGTCGGCCGTGGCGGCGGCATGGCCGTGGTGACCACGACGGAAGGCAAATCCTTCAAGGCCCGGGCCGTGGTGTGCGCCGTGCCGATGAACGTGCTGGACGCGATCGCCTTCTCGCCGGACATCGCCAACGCCAAGCGCGCGGCCTCCCGGGCCGGCCATACCGGCAATGGCGGCAAATTCTACGCGCACATCAAGCAGAAGGTCGGCAACTGGATGGGCATGTCGCCGTTCCCGAACCCGATCACCATGGCGTGGACCGAGCGGCAGCGCGACGACGGAACGCTGCTGGTGTGTTTCAGCCCGCCCGGAAAGCTGGACCAGAACGACGAGGAGGCGGTGCAGGCGGCGCTGCGCGGCCTGCTGCCGGGCGCGGAGGTGCTGGCCACCATGGGCTACCAATGGGGCGCCGATCCGTATTCGAAAGGCACGTGGTGCTGGTACCGGCCAAACCAGCTTAGCCATTCCTTCGCCGAACTGCGCCGCATCGAAGGCAATGTCTTCTTCGCCAGCGCCGACAGCGCCAAGGGATGGCGTGGCTTCATCGACGGCGCGATCGAAAGCGGCGCCGAAACGGCTCACGAGGTCATCGGATACCTGCGGGGCAAGGCATGATGCGCGCGGCACTGGCACTGATCGGCTTCGCCGTCGCCACCGCGACCGCCGCTGCCACCACCCCCGCAGCCGCGGCGCCGGCCTGCAACGTCGAGCGCGGGGCCCGCGCCTTCGAAACCAAATGCGCGATGTGCCACACGGCCGAAAGGGGACAGGGACATATGCTGGGACCGAATCTGTCCAGGGTGCTGGGACGCCGCATCGGCGGCGCCGAGGGGTTCCGGTATTCGCCCGCCTTGTCGAATTCGGCGGCGGCGTGGGACGAGAAGACGCTGGACCTGTTCTTGAAGAGCCCCGCCGAGGCCATGCCCGGCACGGCCATGCCGTTCACCGGCATCAAGAACGCGGACGAGCGGGCCGCCGCCGTTTGCTACCTGAAAGGGAAGTAGGCCACGGTTTGCGTGGAGGCGTGGTCCGCGCCTGATCTTACGCTCGCGGCGGGCGGTGGGCGTATCCGGAATCCGCAATTAGCGGTCCGGCTGTCGCGGCGCCGCCACAGGGCCGCCCCGTCCACGCGTGCCGGCCTGGGCCGCAAGGCCCGTGCCGCGGGTCCGATCCGGCCTCGAAAGCGGTCGCCGAGCGAAGGCGGGTGCCAGTATCGGCGGGCTCCCGGCCGCGTCCTGGCTGTGATCTGCCGATTCCGGATAACGCGGCTGGCTGGCCTTGTATAAGCTTCAATCATGCCAGCGGCCCTGGCCGGAGCGCCATGAACTGGCGGCACGAATGAATTCAATATAAACGATATGCACACCAATGGAGACACCAGCATGAGCACACTCGCGGAACAATACGGCCTGCGCCAGCATTATCGCCACCACATCGACGGCCAGTGGCAAGAGGGCGGAGACGGCCACATCGACGTGGTCAATCCCGCGCGCGACGAGGTCATCGCCCGCGTGCCCAACGGCGGCGCGGCGGAGATCGACGCGGCCGTGCGCGCGGCGCGCGCGCAGTTCGACGGCGGCGCCTGGTCGCGCATGAGCGGCCCGGAACGCGGCGCGCTGATCCTGAAGCTGGCCGACCTGGTCGAGCGCGACGCGGAACTGATCGCGACGCTGGACGCGCTGTGCATCGGCCGCCCCTTCATGGAGCCGAAAATACTGGACCTGCCGAACGGCCTGTCCACGCTGCGCCACTTCGCCGGCTGGGCCGACAAGGTCGAGGGCCGCACGATACCGACACCGGGCTACTTCGGCCGTCCCACGCTGTCGTACACGGTGCGCGAGGCGGTCGGCGTGATCGGCGCCATCGTGCCGTGGAACACGCCGTTCATGATCACCTGCTGGAAGCTGGCGCCGGCGCTGGCCACCGGCTGCACGGTGGTCATCAAACCGGCCGAGGAAACCCCGCTGTCCGCGCTGCACCTGGCGGCGCTGGTGGCGGAGGCGGGCTTCCCGCCGGGCGTGGTCAACGTGGTGACGGGCCGCGGCGCCGTTGCCGGCGCGGCGCTGGCCGTGCATCCCGGCGTGGACAAGGTGAGCTTCACCGGCAGCCCCGCCGTGGGCGCCGAGATCATGCGCACCGCTGGCCCGCTGTTCAAGCGGGTGGCGATGGAACTGGGCGGCAAGTCTCCGCAGATCGTGTTCGAGGACGCCGACATCGAGGCGGCCGTGCGCGGCTGCGCCATGGGCCTGTTCTTCAACCAGGGCCAGGTGTGCGCGGCCGGCACCCGCGTGCTGGTGCAGCGCGCCGTGTTCGACCAGGTGGCCGCGGGCCTGCGCCAGGCCGCCGAGGGCATCCAGGTGGGCGACCCGACCGACCCGGCCAACGGCATGGGCGCGGTGGCCAAGCGCTCGCAGTACAACAGCATCGCCGGCTACATCCGCGCCGGCCTGGAGGAGGGCGCGACGATGCTCACCGGCGGCGCGGTGGAAAGCGCCAAGGGCTGCTTCATCCGCCCCACGCTGTTCGTCGGCGACAACAGCATGCGCATCGCGCGCGAGGAGATCTTCGGCCCGGTGGGCACGCTGCTGGCGTTCGACACCGAGGAGGAGGCGCTGGCCATCGCCAACGACAGCCGCTACGGCCTGGGCGCGACCGTCTGGACGCGCGACCTGGCGCGCGCGCACCGGGTGGCGGGGGCCGTCAAGGCCGGCGCGGTCGGCATCAACGGCTGGGCGCCGATCGACGCGCGCCTGCCGTGGGGCGGCGTGAAGACCAGCGGCCTGGGGCGCGAACTGGGCTACAGCGGCATCGAGGCCTGCACGGAAGAGAAAGTCATCACGGTGGTTCTGTAATTTCAAAAACAGGGCGCGTCCAGCGCCCGATCTCAAGGGAGTGTCACATGTTGAAACGATCAAAGTGGGCGGGCCTGGCGTGCGTTGGGCTGATGGGGGCGGCGGGAGCGGCGTCGGTGTCGGATCTTGGCACGACGTTGACGCCGTTGGGCGCCGAAAAGGCGGGCAATCCGGCCAAGGGCATCCCGGCCTGGAACGGCGAGCAGGTGCAACTGCCCGGCTGGAGCCATGGCAAATACCGCAAGGACTACTTCAAGTACAAGGATGAGAAGCCGGTCGAGGTGATCGACGCCGCCAACGCCGACAAGCACGCCGACAAGCTCACCCCCGGCCAGCTCGCACTGCTCAAGCAGGTCAAGGGCTACAAGATGGAGGTCTACCCCAGCCACCGCTATTGCGGCGCGCCCGATTTCGTGGCCGAGAACACGAAGAAGAACGTGGGCACGGCGAAGATAGGGGCCGACGGCTGGAGCCTGGTCGAGGCCATCGTGCCGGGCGTGCCCTTCCCCTTCCCGCAGAACGGCACCGAGGCCATGTACAACGCCAAGATGCGCTACCACGGCGTCGGCATCGACTACAAGCACGTGACCACCGCCGTTTCGCCGCGCAAGGGCAGTAGTGAATGGATCATGGCCGGTTCCGAACAGACCAGCTACTTCCCCTGGGGCGCCAAGGGCAGTGCCAAGCTGAGCTCCTTGTCCGGCGTGGAGTACAACACCTACTTCGCCTATTCCACGCCGACCGCGCTGGCGGGGCAGGCGCTGGCGGTGACCTTCTTCCTGAACCAGCCATCCACTGAAACCTTCTACTATTTCCCCGGCCAGCGCCGCGTGCGCCGCATGCCTGCCTACGCCTACGACTCGCCGCAAATCGGCATGGAGAACCAGTACACGCTGGACGAGCCCTTCGTCTTCAACGGCACGCTGGACCGCTTCGACTGGAAGCTGGTGGGCAAGAAGGAGATCTACGTCCCCTACGGCTCCTTCGGCGCCTACAACTTCCAGGCCAGGTTCGAGGACGTGGCCAAGGAAGACGGCATCGCCGCCAACGCCCGCCGCTACGAGCTGCACCGCGTGTGGGTGGTGCAGGCCAGCGTGAAGGCCGGCACGCGCCACTCGGCGCCGCAGCGCACCTTCTACCTGGACGAGGACAGCTGGAACCTGATGCTGGCCGACGACTACGACGCCCAGGGCAAGCTGTGGAAGCACCGCGAGGGCTATCTGATCCCCGTGTATGAAACCGGCAGCTGCGACGTTTCCGCGTTCGCGCAGTACAACCTGGCCGAGGGCCGCTACGTGTTCGACATGCACTCGGCCGGCGCCGGCAAGGACATGAGCTGGGCCACCGATCCGAAAGCCAGCCCGCGCTTCAAGCCCGGCTTCTTCAGCGCCGACAGCCTGCGCGCCATCAGCGAACGTTAATCCGCACCGCATTCGGGGAAAAACCATGACAACTAAAATGAAGGCGGCCGCGCTGGCGGCGGCATTGCTGTGCGCGTCCGCCGCGCAGGGGATCGAGATCAAGGGCGAAACGGTGAGCGGCAATTTCGATTCGACCGTCTCCGCCGGCGTCGGCATGCGGGCCGGCGGCCCGGCCTGCGGCAGCGTGATCGGCAGCTTCGCCGGCAGCGCCACGCCCGCCCAGCCCGGCGGCCCGGGCGCGCCCGCCGGCTGCGCCGACGTGTTCAGCTCCTATAACGACCAGGGCAACCTGAATTACGCGCGGCACGACCGCTTCACCACCTACTTGAAGGGCACGCACGAACTGTTGCTGAACTTCCCCGGGGATGTGAAGTTCCTGGGCAGGGTGAGCTGGCTGCGCGACTTCGCCGCCACCGACACCACCGGCATCCAGAGCGGCTCGGGCGGCCCCGCGCCGTTCCCGCCGGGCGCGCGCGACGACCTGCGCCAGAAAGTGCGCCTGCTGGACTTCTGGGTCAGCAAATCCTTCACCGTGGGCGAGGAGCGCGTGCGCGTGCGCGCCGGCAACCAGGTGGTGAACTGGGGCGAAAGCCTGTTCCTGCCCGGCGGCATGAACCAGACCAACGCGGTGGACCTGATGCGCCTGGCCCAGCCGGGCACCCAGCTGAAGGAGGCGGTGCTGCCCGCGCCCATGGTCAACGTCTCCACGGGCCTGGGCAACGGCCTGAGTATCGAGGCCTACGCGCAGCAGGGCTGGAACGGCAACTACTTCCCGCCGGTGGGCAGCTACTGGTCCATCGCCACGGTGGGCAAGGGCGCCGACGTGGCGGACGTGCCGAACGCCGGCGAGCCGCGCAACGGCGGCCAGTACGGCGCCGCGCTGCGCTACCAGCCGGAAGGCACCTCGCTCAACCTGGGCTTCTACGCCATCAACTACCACGACAAGTCGCCGGTGGTGGAAACCTCGCTGGCCTCGGCCAGCGGCTACGCCTACCGCTACCTGGAGGACCGCAAGCTGTTGGGCGTGAGCGCCAACTTCCCGCTCGGGAACTGGGCCATCGGCACGGAGCTGAGCTACCGTCCGCGCGACCCGATCGCGCTGAACGGCTCCGCGCCAGGCCTGGCGGAGAACTCGCTGACGCCGGTGTTCGGCGTGCGCGCCTGCCTGGCCAACGGCGCCTGCCACGTGGAGCAGAAGAAGTTCCAGCTGCACGTGACCGGCTTGTTGAGCCTGACCCCGGGCGACCATGGCGCCATCCTGAACCTGCTGGGCGCCAGCACCGGCACCCTGCTGGCCGAGGCGGTGGCGATACGCTATCCGGACCTGCAAGGCCGGTACCAGGGCGTGCCGGTGGCGGCGGGCGGCTGGGGCTGGGGTTACGAGAGCACGGCGGCGGCCGACGCCACCGGCCCGGGCGTGCCCGGCGCGGTCGGCACGCGCGGCTCCTACGGCTACAACTTCGATTTCAGCTGGGTCTACGACGGCACGCTGATCCCGGGCTGGCAGGTGGTGCCGGAGGTGTACTTCTTCCACGCCGTGAAGGGGCGCACGCCGAACATGACGGCCACCTTCATGCAGGGCGCGAAGTCGGCCAATTTCATCGTCGGCTTCATCAAGAACCCGGCCAGCTGGCAGGTGAGCGTGAACTACGCGCGCTTCTGGGGCGGCTCCACGGTGTTCGACCAGCCGCTGCGCGACCGCGGCTTCTTCGGCGCCACCTTGTCGCGTAACTTCTGATGGACGGCGGCATGAAGCGATTTTTCAGCATCGGCCGCTTCGAGGAAGCGGCGTTCCGCCTGCGCGTGCCCATCCTGGGCGCGCTCATGGCGCTGACGGCGGCCATGGCCTTCTTCGCGCTGCAGCTGCGCATGGACGCCGGCTTCGAGAAGCAGATGCCCACCAGCCACGAGTACATCCAGACCTTCAACCAGTACCGCGACGACGTGCTGGGCGCGAACCGCCTGAACGTGGTGCTGAAGGCCAGGAAGGGCGGCATCTGGACCAGGGAGGGATTGACGCGCCTGAACGAGCTGACCCAGGCCGTGATGTTCCTGCCGAATATCAACCGGCTGGGCGTGCAGTCGCTGTGGACGCCCAACACCTACATCAACGAGATCACCGAGGAGGGCTTTCGCGCCGATCCGGTGATTCCGGGCACCGTCACGCCGGAGCGGCTGGACGCCGCCACGCTGGAGCAGGTGCGCCAGAGCGCGGTGAACGGCGGCTTCGTGGGCACGCTGGTGTCCAAGGGCCAGGACAGCGCGATGGTGATCGCCGAGATCGCGGAGTTCGACGCGCAGGGCCGCAAGGTGGACTACGTGGCCTACAACGCGCGGCTGGAAAAGGATATCCGCGCCAAGTTCGAGAACGCCGACTTCGAGGTGCAGATCATCGGCTTCGCCAAGCAGATCGGCGACGTTGCCGACGGCGCGGCGGGCGTGGTGTATTTCTGCCTGGTCGCCTTGCTGCTGACGGCGCTGGCGGTGTACTGGTACTGCCGCTCGCTGCCGTTCACGCTGCTGCCGGTGGCGTGCTCGCTGGTGTCGCTGGTGTGGCAGTTCGGCACCCTGCGCCTGCTGGGCTACGGGCTGGACCCGCTGGCGGTGCTGGTGCCCTTCCTGGTGTTCGCCATCGGCGTGTCGCACGGGGTCCAGCAGATCAACTACATCGTGCGCGGCATCGCCGCCGGCATGAGCTGCGAGCGGGCCTCCAAGGCCAGCTTCCGGGGCCTGCTGGTGCCGGGCGTGCTGGCGCTGCTGACGGCCTTCGTGTCCTTCGCCACGCTGGTCATGATCCCGATTCCGATGGTGAAGGAACTGGCCATCACGGCCTCCATCGGCGTGGCCTACAAGATCGTCACCAACCTGGTGATGCTGCCGCTGGCCGCCTCGCTGCTGAAGGTGGGGCAGGGCTACGCGCGGGACGCGATGCTCTCGCAGCAGCGGCGCGCGCGCTGGCTGCGGCCGCTGTCGCGCGCGGCGCGTCCGAAAACGGCGGCCGGCATCGCCGCCGCCACGCTGGCGCTGTTCGCCTGGTCGGCCTGGTACAGCAGCGACAGGCTGGTGGGCACCCTGCAGCCGGGCGCGCCCGAGCTGCGCGCCGATTCGCGCTACAACCTGGACGCGAAATCCATCGCCGACAACTACGCGACGGGGCTGGACTGGCTGACGGTCGTGTTGGAGGTTCCGCCGTCCTCCTGCGAGCGGGTGGCCTTCGGCCGCTACCATGACGGCTTCGACACGGCCATGCGCAACGTGCCGGGCGTGATGTCGGTGAGTTCCTTCGCCGGCCAGGTCAAGATCTACAACGAGGGCTACAACGAGGGCAACCCGCGCATGTACAGCGTGCCGCTCGACGCCGCCAACTACGCGGCCCTGGGCGTGGAGGTGGGGCGCGTGCGCGGCTTCGTCAGCAAGGATTGCGGCATGCTGGCCACCAATCTGTACCTGACCGACCACAAGGCCGAAACCATCAACCGCGTGATCGCCGCCGCGCGCGCCTACCGCGACGGCCATCCGCTGCAGGGCATGAAGGTGCGCCTGGCCGCCGGCAACGCGGGCGTGCTGGCCGCCGTCAACGACGAGGTGGAGCACTCCGAATTGCCGATGATGCTGTACGTGTACGGCGCCATCGTGCTGCTGGTGCTGGCCGTGTACCGCGACCTGCGCGCGGTGGTGGCCTGCTGCCTGCCGCTGACGGTGGCCACCTTCATCGGCTACGCCTTCATGAAGCAGCTGCAGATCGGCCTCACCGTGGCGACGTTGCCGGTGATGGTGCTGGCGGTGGGCATAGGCGTCGACTACGCCTTCTACATCTACAGCCGCCTGCAGATGCACCTGGCGATGGGCGAGGGGATAGAGACGGCGCTGGAAAAGTCCATCCAGGAGATCGGCATCGCCACCATCTTCACCGCCATCACGCTGGCCATCGGCGTGGCCACCTGGTCGTTCTCGGCGCTGAAGTTCCAGGCCGACATGGGCAAGCTGCTGGCCTTCATGTTCATCGTGAACCTGGTGATGGCCATGACCGCGCTGCCGGCCTTCGCCGTGCTGCTGGAGCGCCTGTTCCCGCGCCGCGGCCCGGTGAAACTGAGCGCCGCGCTGCAGCATTGAAAGGAATGGAAATGAAGACCATCAAGAAGACGCTGAACCTCGCCGCGCTGGCGCTGCTGGCGGCCAGCCTGAACGCGCAGGCCGCCCAGCCGGCCCGCGACGACCCCCACGCGGCCAGCGCCATGATGCTGGACGCCACCCGCGCCGGCGCGCGCATCGTGGCCGTGGGCGAGCATGGCTATGTGCTGCTGTCCGACGACGGCGGCAAGACCCAGCGCCAGGCGCGCGGCGTGCCGGCCGACATGACGCTGACGGCGGTGAGCTTCGCCGACGAGCGCAACGGCTGGGCGGTGGGCCACGGCGGCGTGATCGTCCACACCGCCGACGGCGGCGAGACCTGGACCCTGCAACGCGAGGACGCCACCGTGGACCAGCCGCTGCTGACCGTGTACTTCCGCGACGCGCTGCACGGCTGGGCGGCGGGCCTGTGGTCGCTGCTGCTATCCACCGAGGACGGCGGCAAGACCTGGCGCCAGCTGCGACTGCCCCCGCAGGACGGCGGCAAGCGCGCGGACCTGAACCTGTTGAAGATCTTCCCGTCGGCGGCGGGGCAGGTCTACATCGCCGCCGAGCGCGGCACGGTGCTGCGCAGCAGGGACGACGGCGCCAGCTGGCAGTATTTGCACACGGGCAGCAAGGCCTCGCTGTGGAGCGGCACGGCGGCCGGCAACGCGCTGCTGGTGGCGGGGCTGGGCGGCCGCCTGCTGCGCAGCGCGGACGACGGCGCCAGCTGGACCGCCATCGACGCCGGCGCGACGGGTTCCATCACGCACCTGAAGGCGGAGGGCGGCGCGGTGTGGGCCAGTTCGCTGGACGGCCGCCTGCTCAAGAGCGGCGACGAGGGACGGAGCTGGCAAACCGCGGCCGCCGGCGCCGATCCGCTGACCGCCTTCGCCACCAGCGCGGATGGGGCGCAGCTGCGCTACTCGCGCCGAGGGCTGCTCAAATGAGCACCCGGGGATGGTGGCGGGACGTGTCGATCCGCGCGCGCCTCTTGCTGTTCTCGTGCGTGTTCACGGCGGCCATCATGCTGCTGGGCGCGATGGGCATGTACGCGGGCAAGCAGGCGCTGCGCAGCATGGACCTGATCTACTCCAGCGACGCGCGCGCCATCGAGATGCTGGCCGAGATCCGCGGCGACATGCTGGAGGCGGTGGTCACCTCGCGCATCATGATGGACGCCCAGGCCGGCCAGAAGGCGGCGCTGCTGGCGGCCACGCAGGGCTACCTGGGCTCGGCCAGGAGCGGCTGGGACACCTACCGGAAGATACCCGCCAGCGCCCGCATGGCCGAACTGGCGGGCAGGTTCGAGGCGGCCTTCCTGCCGTCGCTGGCCGAGACCACCCGCCACGCGCGCGCCGGCTACGAGGGCGACGCGGCCACGGTGGCGGAGGTGGAGGCCAATATCGATCCGCTGTGGAACGCCTATGTCTCGGCCACGCGGGAGCTGGTGGCCGCGCACAAGGAGTTGGCGCAGGCGCGCTACCAGGACAGCGTGCGCTTCATGGACTGGCAGATGCTGGTGGCCGGCGCGGCCATCGCCGGCGGCATCGCGTTGGCGGTGTGCTCGCACCGCAATGTGGTGCGCACGCTGCTGCTGCCGCTGGAGGCGGCGGTGCGCAACTGCGAGAGGATCGCCGCCGGCGACCTGCGCGCGCAACTGCCGCCGGCGGGGCGCAACGAGATCGGCCGGCTGATCGCGGCCTTCGGCACCATGCAGCGCGACCTGTCGCGCGCCGTCTCTGTGGTCGAGTCCGGCTCCACGGAGATCCGCAACGCCACCCGTGAAATCGCCAGCGGCACGCGGGACTTGTCGATCCGCACCGAGCGCCAGGCCGCGTCGCTGGACGCGACGGCGGCCAACGTGCAGGCCATCGCCGGCTCCGCGCGCGAGAACGCCGGCAGCGCGGGCGAGGCGCTGCGCATGACGGAGCGGGCCGGCCTGGTGGCGCGCGAGGGCGGCGGCGCGGTCGATCGCGTGATCGGCACGATGGAACGGATCGAGGCCAGCGCGGGCAAGGTGGGCGAGATCGTCAGCGTGATCGAGGGCATCGCCTTCCAGACCAACATCCTCGCGCTGAACGCGGCGGTGGAGGCGGCGAGGGCGGGCGAGAACGGGCGCGGCTTCGCGGTGGTGGCGAGCGAGGTGCGCACGCTGGCGCAGCGCTCCGCCTCCGCGGCGCGCGACATCGGCCTGCTGATACGGCGCTCCAGCGCCGAGGTGGCGGCCGGCGCGGCGCTGGCAAGGGAGGCCGGCGCCACCATGGAGCGCATGCTGGCGGAGGTGACGCGCGTGGCCGGCATCGTCGAGCACATCGCCGGCGCGTCCGAACGCCAGACCGCCGACATCGCGCGGCTCAACCGCGCGGTCGAGGAGATCGACGGCGCCACCCAGCAGAACGCGGCGCTGGTGGAGCAGGTCAGCGCGGCGGCGGCGGTGCTGGCCGGGCAGGCCGGCACCTTGTCCCAGGCCGTGGCCGTGTTCCAGCCCCAGGCCCAGCCGGAGCCCGCCGCGCGCCCGCGCCTGGCGTGATTTGTTTCACCTTTCATATTGCATGTTGGTGCGCCTTGTCCTATATTGTATTTATAGTTTGTTAAATGCATTAATGGTCGAGCGTCATATATTATGAAAACGTCGATCTCATTGAGAATGGTTGCTGTCCATCCTGGTCGTGGTGATGGCTTTTGAGGCATTTTTGTACAATTTCAGGTGGTGTGGGAGGTGGAGCATGGACGTCGTCGTCAAGCCAAGCAAGGAGCAGGTCAGGCAATGGCTGCGGCGGCGCCGCACGGAAAGCCAGGCGCCGCCGGACTGCGAGCAGATCCGGCGCGAACTGGGCTGGTGCCTGGCGGAGGCGGAGCGGGTGAGGGACGAGCGCGTCGCCCTGCGCTGCGGCCCCTTGGCCGCGTGAATGCGCAAGGGGCCGTGCGAAAGGCTTCGGAAACCCGCGCGATTGTCGTGGCATCGACATTCTCGGCGCAAGGCCGGTGATAGCCTCGGTTGAAAGAGTCCGACCACCAGCGAGGTGCACCATGCACGACGATGCCATCCCCACCACGCCCACCAAGCAGCAAGTCCGCGACTGGCTGCGCACCCGATGGATGATGTCCATGCCCTTGCCCGACGCCGAGGCGCTGCGCCGCGAAGTCGGCTGGAAGCGTGCCGAGCCGGCGCCGGCCGGCAACGCGGCGCCGAAGGAGAGCCGCTCCTGACCCGGCGCCGGCCGTCCGGCTTCGTCGCCTTGGCTAAGTTGTGGACTAAATTTGGTGTATATTCAGGCTACTGAATCCGGCACGCGCGAGGAACAATCATGGACATTACGGAACAAATCAAGCCTATCTCTTTCCTCAAGGCCAATACGACCGAGATAGTCAAAAATTTTGATAATGGCCAGGAAGAGCCGATCATCATTACCCAGAACGGCGAAGCCAAGATGGTCGTCATTTCCATCAAGGCTTACCAGTCGCAGCTTCAAGAACTACGTCGCGTGAACGAACAGATGGCCTTCATGAAGTTGATGGCGATGAGTGCGAAGGAAATCGCCGAAGGCAAGGTGGTGAGCGAGGAGGATTTCCTCGGTAGCCTGGACAAGGACGATTGAGCTGATGACAAAGTTGTTGGTTCTTGAAAGCGCTCAGGAGGACTTCTTCGAGATCAGGAACGGCTTCCGCGATACGCACACAAAACAGGCGTACGAGAACTTCAAGCAGAACTTTAAGACCCTGTTTGCCGAGATCAGGAAGTTCCCCCAAAGTGGCGGCATCGTTCAGGAAGCACAGGAAGTAGGGTTGGAAGTAAGGCAACGGATCTGCGAACAAATCCGAGTCATTTACACCTATGATGAAGCTGAGGATGTGATCCACATCCGGATGTTTCTGCCCACCGCGCGCGACTTCCTCGCGCATCTGACCAAGCGAATACTGCGACCAGTCAACCCGAGCCGCTGAAGCCGGTGGGCAGACCACCGCGCGGCACGGGCGCCAACATAGCGTTAAATCCAGAATGGAGTATCAACATGTTACACGGCAGCTGTTTGTGCGGCGGCGTGGCCTACCGGGCCGAGGGCCCCGTCCACCACGCCAGTCATTGTTACTGCACCATGTGCCAGAAGCAGCATGGCGCGGCGGCGGGTTCCTACGCGAACGTCGGCAGCGCCGGCTTCGTGTTCGAGCGCGGCGCGGATCTGGTGACGGAATACGCCTCGTCCGACCATGGCCGGCGCGGCTTCTGCCGCGTTTGCGGCTCCACGCTGACCTGGCGCAGCACCCGGTCGCCCGACCGCATCGCGGTGTCCCTGGGGACGCTGGAGCCCGAATACGACCGCCCCGTGACGCGCGAACTGCACACGGACACCAAGCCCCGCTGGCTGCCCGCGAGGGACTGAGCCCGCCGGCGCACCAAAATCCACCGGATTCATGCAACAAATGATTCGCATCAATTTGCTCTCGGGGAAGCCTGGAACTACCATGGTGTCAGCGTATTAACACCGCGACAGAGCAAAGGAGAACACAGATGCCCACCATAGAAACCTTCGTCGTCGAGGGCGGCAGCGACGGCGGCAAACGGGACTTGATCTCGGCGCTGACCGCGGCCGTCGTCGCCGCCATCGACGCGCCGGCCGATTCGGTGCGGGTGATCCTGACGGAGGTGCCGGCCGCCCATTTCGGCATCGGCGGCCAGAGCGTGGCGGAGCGGCCGGCGCCCACGCAGGCGGTGATGCAAGCCTTCCTGATCGCGGGCCGCAGCCCGCAACAAAAGGTGCGGCTGATCGCCGCGCTGACCGAGGCGGCGGCGGGCGCCATCGACGCCGACCCGGCGGCGGTGCGCGTCATCATCAAGGACGTGCCCAACACCGACTTCGGCCTGGGCGGGCGGACGGCGGCCGCGCTGGGGCGCGGCGTAGGCCGCGACGCCATGCGCGGCTAGCGCCGCCGCCACATGAATCTTCGCGCATAAGACCATTACAACAAGGAGGAATACATGTACTTTTCACGACGGGACATGATGCGCATGCTGGCCGGCGCGGCCCTGGCGGCGGCGCTGCCGGCGCGCGCGGCGGAAGCCGGGGCTGGCGAGGTGCCGCTGGGCGTCCAGACCTACAGCCTGCGCGAGCTGCTCAACACGCCCGGCGACATGGTCGACAAGATGATCGCCGCCATGACCGCGCTGGGCGTCAAGCAATGCGAATTGTTCGAGCCGACCATACAGCCGCCGGAGCTGTCGGTGCACGCGCCCTGGGCCTCGGCCGGGCCGGGCAAGGCCAGCCAGGCCTCGCTGTACGGCGCCATGCCGGTCGGGCAGAGGAAGGCGCCGGAGCTGATCGCGGCGCGCGAGGCGGTCAGGCAGTGGCGCCTGTCCACCCCGGACGCCTATTTCGCCGACGTCGGTCGGCGTTTCGCGCGGGCCGGCATCGAGATCCTGGCCTTCAATTTCCTGCTGAAGGACGACTGCACCGACGCGGAAGTGGAGCGCGGCTTCGCCATCGCCAAGCTGCTCGGCACCAGGATCATCACGGCGTCGACCACGCTGACGATGGCCAAACGCACGGTGCCGTTCGCGGAGCGGCACAACATCGTCGTGGCCATGCACAACCACTCCAACCTGAGCGATCCCAACCAGTTCGCCACGCCGGAGAGCTTCGAGCAGGCGCTGGCGATGTCGCCGCTGTACTGGGTCAATCTGGACCTGGGACACTACTGCGCGTCCGGCTTCGATCCGCTGCCCTTCATCCGCAAGCACCACAAGCGCATCAGCAACCTGCACGTCAAGGACCGGCAAAAGAACGACGGCCGCAACCAGCCCTTCGGACGGGGCGACACGCCGATCAAGGCGGTGCTCCAGTTGAACAAGACGCAAGGCTACCGCATCCCGTGCACCATCGAGTACGAGTATGCCGGCACCGAGGACGCGGTGAGGGAACTGGCGAAATGCCTGGCCTATGTGAAGGACGCCCTGGCTTGATTTTCCGAAAAACAACGCTTTTCCAAAGTTTGTCAACGCAGCATCTGTTTTGCACTATCTTGTAGCAATGGCGGCCGTAACCGGCTTTTTTTAAGATTCGAATTGTAATGGATTACATTTCATTACTTGACCCGCCGGCCGGCACGGCGGCGGGGCATCGGGCAGCATCCACATATATATCCAGGGCACAGCCCAATCGGGGGGATCATCATGTTAGAGCACAGCAAATTCCAGAAAACAGCGGTGGCGGCGGCGGTGGCGGCGTTCATGGCTTGCGCCGCGCCGGCGCGGGCGCAGAGCGAGGGCGCGGCGGAGGCGCCGGCGGCGGCCCCAACGGCGGCGCCGGCGCCGGCGGCGGCCGACAAGGGCCAGATCCAGGAAGTGATCGTGACGGCGCAAAAGCGCGCCTCGACCGCCCAGAAGACGGCGGCCGCCATCACCGTGTTCGACGCCAAGACGCTGGAGAAGAACGGCGTGGCGACGCTGCAGGACCTGACCAAGCTGGCGCCGGGCGTGAGCCTGGGACAGGACGCGGCCAAGGTGGTGGTCACCATGCGCGGCGTGTCCAGCCGCGACACCACCGAGATCGGCGATCCGGCCGTCTCCATCAGCACCGACGGCTTCTACATCCAGCGTCCGACCGGCCTGTCCGGTTCCGTGTTCGACCTGGAGCGCGTCGAGGTGCTACGCGGGCCGCAGGGCACGCTGTACGGGCGCAGCGCCACCGGCGGCGCGATCAACTTCATCACCGCCAAGCCGGGCAAGGAGCTGGAGGGCAAGGTCGGCCTGGGCATCGGCAACTACGGCCTGGTCACCTCCGAGGGCATGATCAACCTGCCGCTGGGCGAGGAGTGGGCGGCGCGCGCCGCGTTCCAGAGCTCGCGCCACAAGGGCTACCGCACCAACGAGGCGCCGGCCGTTCCGGGCGACGACGACGACACCACCTCGGCCCGCGTGCACCTGCAGTACACGCCGACCAGCCGCCTGAAGGTGCTGCTGACCGGCCAGCACACCCACATCGGCGGCGTCGGCCCCAGCGTGGAGGGGGTGCCCATCGTCGGCGCCGTCAACAACAACGTCATGCCGGTGGTCGACGCCAAGGGCCAGCCGCACGGCACGCCCAACCAGTACATCGACACCACCATCAAGAGCCTGCAGTTGAACGCCAGCTACGACCTGGACTTCGCCAGCCTGATTTACTCGGGCGGCTACCGCGACATGCATTACCTGCACCTGCGCGACCTCGATGGCCTGAGCGGCAACGCCAACTATTTCAGCGCGAACGAGCGCCCGGTCGACACCTCGCACGAGCTGCGCATGGTGTCGCAGGGCGAGGGCCGGCTCAAATGGCAGTTCGGCGGCTACTACTTCAAGGAGAAGATGGATCTCCTGAGCTACTACCAGACCTACGCCGTCGCCAATTCCCCGGGCACCATCTTCGTCTTCGACTACGACGTGCTGGCCGTCTCCAAGGCGCTGTTCGGCCAGGCCTCGTACGAGGTGGTCGACGGGCTCACGGTGGACATCGGCCTGCGCGGCTCGCAGGACGAGAAGACGCGCTCGGGCTACCAGAACCTGGGCAACGGCGTCGCGCCCCAGCCCGGCAACATCTCCAGCCGCAAGAACACCCACCACCTGGGCCTGAACTGGCAGCTCACCCCCACCAACCTGCTGTACGCGAAATACAGCACCGGCTACAAGGCGGGCGGCTTCACCTCCGTCATCACCGGCCTGGGCGCCGGCGCCACGGTCAGCCAGGTGTCGTACAACCCGGAGACCATCAGCGCCATCGAGGTCGGCTCCAAGAACCAGTTCTTCCAGCGCCGCCTGCAGCTCAACCTGAGCGCCTTCACCTACGACTACAAGGACCAGCAGGTGGCGGTCAACAACGGCGGCACCTCCTACACGGTCAACGCGGGCAAGTCGCGCATCGCCGGGGGCGAGCTCGAGTTCCAGGCGCGCCCCACCGCCAACGACAGGTTCGACGGCTCCATCGCCTACCTGAAGGGCGAGTTCAAGGATTTTTGCACCAACAAGAACACGCAGGGCGTCTGCACCCGCAACCTGGCCGGCAATGAACCGGCCCAGGCGCCGCGCTGGCAGATCGGCGCCGGCTACGAGCATGGCTTCGAGGTCCCCGGCGGCACGCTGACGCCGCGCATCCAGACCCACTACGAGAGCAAGTCCTACCTCGGCGTGGACAACTACGCGCGCCAGACGCAAAAGAGCTACCACCGCAGCGACGCCATGCTGACCTACGCCGAGGACAGCGGCAAATGGACGCTGCAGGCCTATGTGCGCAACATCGAGAACGCCAAGGTGATGACCGTGGCCAACGCCAACTTCGGCAGCTACAACTACGCCTACTCGGCGCCGCGCACCTTCGGCGTGAAGCTGACCCATAGCTGGTGACGCCGGGCTCGCGCGGAGGCGCGCTTGAATGAATGATGTAATCCATTACATTTCTATCGCGTAATGGGGTAGCATGGCGGATATCCGGGGGCGCGTCGCGCCCCCGGCCTGCCGACTAGGAGGATTTGGATGATCAAAACGGAGACGGCGGTACGCGGCCCGGGCATATTCCTGGCGCAGTTCGCCGGCGAGCGGGCTCCCTTCAACAGCTTGCGCGGCATCGCCCGGTGGGCCGGCGCGCTCGGCTACCGGGGCGTGCAGATTCCCACCTGGGACCGGCGCCTGTTCGACCTGGAGACGGCGGCCGCCAGCGACGCCTATTGCGAGGAGGTGCGCGGCACGCTGGCCGAATCCGGGCTGGAAATCACGGAGCTGTCCACCCACCTGCAGGGCCAGCTGGTGGCGGTCCATCCCGCCTACGACACGCCGATGGACGGCTTCGCGCCGCCCGAGGTGCGCGGCAAGCCGGCCGCCCGCGCCGAGTGGGCGGCCGGCCAGCTGATGCTGGCGGCGCGGGCGACGCGGCGGCTGGGTTTGCGCGCCCACGCCACCTTTTCCGGCGCGCTGGCCTGGCCCTACCTGTATCCGTGGCCGCAGCGGCCGGCCGGCATGGTGGAAGCGGCCTTCGCGGAACTGGGCCGGCGCTGGCTGCCGATACTGGACGCTTTCGACGAGGCGGGCGCCCACGTCTGCTACGAGCTGCATCCGGGCGAGGACCTGTGCGACGGCGCCAGCTTCGAGATGTTCCTGGAGGCGGTGGCGCAGCATCCGCGCGCCGCCATCCTGTACGACCCCAGCCACATGCTGCTGCAGCAGATGGACTACCTGGCCTTCATCGACATCTACCACGAGCGCATCAAGGCCTTCCACGTCAAGGACGCGGAATTCCGGCCGTCCGGCCGGCAGGGCGTGTATGGCGGATTCCAGCCCTGGCTGCGGCGCGCCGGCCGTTTCCGTTCGCTGGGCGACGGCCAGATCGATTTCCGCGCCATCTTCGGCAAGCTGGCGCAGTACGGCTACGACGGCTGGGCGGTGCTGGAATGGGAGTGCTGCATCAAGCATCCGGAGCAGGGCGCGGCGGAGGGCGCGCCCTTCATCCGCGAGCGCATGATACGCAAGGCCGACCGCGCCTTCGACGATTTCGCCGCCAGCGGCGCCAGCGAGGAAGCCAACCGGCGCATGCTGGGCCTGGCCCCGGCCGGCGGGGAGCGGCCATGAGCGCGCCGCGCGAAGCGCTGGCCGGGCGCCGCCTGCGGCTGGGCATGGTGGGCGGCGGGCAGGGCGGCTTTATCGGCGCCATCCACCGCTACGCCGCCCGTCTCGACGACGAGTACGAACTGGTGGCGGCCGCGCTGTCGTCCGACGCCGAACGCGCGCTGGAAAGCGGGCGCGCGCTGCGGCTGGACCCGCAACGCCTGTACACGGACTTCCGCGACATGGCGTCGCGCGAGGCGGCGCGGCCGGACGGCATCGACGTGGTCAGCATCGTGGTGCCCAACCACTTGCACCACGCGGTGGCCAGCGCCTTCCTGGAGGCGGGCATCCACGTGATGTGCGACAAGCCGCTGACCACCACCCTGAAGGATGGCCTGCGGCTGCGGGAACTGGCCGAGCGCCACGACTGCCTGTTCGGGCTGACCCACAACTACAGCGGCTACCCCCTGGTGCGCGCGGCGCGCGAGCTGGTGGAGGCCGGGGAACTGGGCGAGATCCGCATCGTCCAGGTGGAATACGCGCAGGACTGGCTGGCCCGGCCCATCGAGGACAGCGGCGACCGGCAGGCGGCCTGGCGCACCGACCCGGCGCTGGCCGGGCCGGCCGGCTGCCTGGGCGACATCGGCTCGCACGCGGCGCACCTGGCGGAGTATGTCACCGGCATGACCCCCAGCGAGATCAGCGCCGACTTGAGCAGCCTGGTGGCCGGACGCCGCCTGGACGACCACGTGCAGATGCAGCTGCGCTACGCCAACGGCGCGCGCGGCATGCTGTGGGCCAGCCAGGTGGCCAGCGGCGAGGAGAACGGCCTGCGCCTGCGCGTGTACGGCGCGCGCGCCTCGCTGCGCTGGCAGCAGGAGACGCCCAATGAATTGTGGCTGAGCGTGCAGGGCGAGCCGGCGCGCCGCCTCACGCGCGGCATGCGCGGCCTGCCCGCCGCCGCCGGCGCGGCCAGCCGGCTGCCGCCCGGCCATCCGGAAGGCTTCATCGAGGCCTTCGCCCAGTTGTACCGCGACTTCGCCCACGACGTGCGCGCGCACCAGGCGGGGCAAGCCGGCTTGGCCGGGGCGCGCAGGGTGCCCGGCCTGGACGCGGGGATACGCGGCCTGCAGCTGATCTCCGCGGCGCTGGCCAGCCAGCGGGCCAACGCGGGCTGGGTCGCGCTGCCGCGGTAAAACAACAAGAAGGAGGAGACAAAATGAAAACGCAACTGAGAGTCCGCCTGTCGGCCATGATGTTCGGCCAGTATTTCGTGCAGGGCGCGTGGTTCGTCACCCTGGGCACCTACCTGAGCCAGGGCCTGAAGTTCGACCACATCATCGGCGTCTCGTACAGCATGATGGGCATCGCCGCCATCGTCTCGACGCTGCTGGTGGGCAGCCTGGCCGACCGCTATTTCGCGGCGCAGAAGGTGATGGCCGCGCTGTCGCTGGTGGCCGGCGCCAGCATGCTGTGGCTGTCCACCATCCATGACAGCCCGACCCTGTTCCTGGCCGTGCTGCTGCTGCACTGCCTGGCCTATGTGCCGACCGTGCCGCTGGCCAACGCCATCGCCTTCAACGCCATGAGCGACAGCGCGCGCGAGTTTCCGGCGGTGCGCGTGTTCGGCACCCTGGGCTGGATAGGCGGCGGCCTGGCGGTCGGCGCGATCCCGGGCGCGGCCCAGACCCCCCTGCCGATGCAAATCGCCGCGCTGGCGGGCGTGCTGCTTGGCCTGTACGCGCTGACCTTGCCGGACACCCCGGCCCGCGAGCGCGGCGCCGCTGGCGGATCGACCCGGCTGGCGGCGCTGTTCGGCCTGGACATCGTGGCCGGCATGCGGGACCGGCCGTTCTGGGTCTTCATCGCCAGCTCGCTGCTGATCGTGATTCCGCTGTCGTTCTACTACGCCTACTGCAACACCTTCCTGGTGGAGATCGGCGCGCGGGTGGCGCTGTTCGGGCATACCTTCGAACCGGTGGCGCTGCAAACCCTGGGGCAGGTGTCGGAAATGGGCTTCATCCTGCTGCTGCCGGTGCTGCTGGCGCGCATGGGGATCAAGTGGGTGATCCTGGCCGGCATGGCCGCGTGGTGCCTGCGCTATGTGCTGTTCGCCTACAGCTTCGACGAGCACGGCCCGGTGATGCCGCTGGCGCTGCTGGGCATCGTGCTGCACGGCGTCTGCTACGACTTCTTCTTCGTGGCGGGGCAGATCTACGTGGACGGCAAGTTCCCGCCGCGGGCGCGGGTGCGGGCGCAGTCCTTCCTGGCGCTGGTCACGGCCGGCGTCGGCGTGCTGATCGGCTCGAACGTGGCCGGCCTGGTCTACGGCTGGAACACGCTGACGCCGGCGCTGCACGACTGGCGCGTGATCTGGCTGGTGCCGGCGGGGATCGCCGTGGTCGTGATGCTGATGTTCGCGGCGGCCTTCCGCGCGCCGCGCGCCGCGCCGGCCGGCGGCGCGCCGCTGGCCTATGGCGCCGCCGAGTAGCGCGCACCGGAGGACGCGTGCGGTATTTCATCGAGGGAGGCAAGGGAATGCGGAAACTGCATGGCATGGCGCTGTTGGCCGGCGTCCTGGCGGGAGTCCCGGCCGGCGCAACGGCCCACAATCCGGCGGTGGGCTTGAACTATCAGCGCGTGGCCGGCGCGCCCATCGTCAGGAAGGTCCTGGACGACCTCAAGGCCGACGACGCGCGGGCCTTGGCCGAACTGCGCACCATCACGGAAATCCCGGCCCCGCCGTTCAAGGAAGAGGCGCGCGCCGCCTACTTCCTCGCGCGGCTGAGGGAACTGGGCCTGGCGGACGCCCACATCGACCGCGAGGGCAACGTGGTCGGCGTGCGCAAGGGCTCGGGCGGCGGCCCCAGGCTGCTGCTGGCGGCCCACCTCGACACCGTCTTCCCCGAGGGCACCGACGTGCGCGTGAAGGAGCGCGACGGCCGCCTCTACGCGCCCGGCATCGCGGACGACACGCGCGGCCTGGCGGTCCTGCTGTCCTGGCTCAAGGCGCTCAACGACAACCGGGTCGAGACCGTGGGCGACCTGATGTTCGTCGGCAGCGTCGGCGAGGAGGGGCTGGGCGATTTGCGCGGCATGAAGGCGCTGTTCCGCGACCATCGGGACATCGACGGCATGGTCGGCCTGGAGCCCGCCGGCCGGCCGCCGGGCCGGCCCGACGAGATCACCACCACCGGCACCGCCAGCCACCGCTACCAGTTCCATTTCAAGGGGCCGGGCGGGCATAGCTTCGAGGCCTTCGGCCTGCCCAGCGCGATCCACGCGATGGGGCGCGCGGTCGCCGGGATAGGCGAGGTGCGCACGCCGGAGCGGCCCAAGACCTCGTTCACCGTCGGCACCGCCAGCGGCGGCACCTCGGTCAACACCATCGCGGCGGAGGCGCGCATCGCGGTCGACATCCGCTCCAACGGCATGCCCGAGTTGCTGGAGGCCGAGCGGCGTATCCTGGCGGCCGTGCGGGAGGCGGTGGCGGAGGAGAACCGGCGCTGGAACTCGGACCGCGTCAGCGTGGAGACGACGGCGCTGGGCGAGCGCCCGGGCGGGGCCACTCCCGGCGACGCCGTCATCGTGCAGGCCTTTGTGCAGGCCATCACCGGCTACGGCCGCGCCGCGCCGGCCTTCGCCACCCACAGCACGGACGCCAATGTGCCCATGAGCCTGGGCATCCCCGCCGTCATCATCAGCAGCGCCGCCCAGGCCGGCGAATACCACACGCTGAACGAGTGGATAGACCCGAGGGATGGCTGGCAAGAGGCCCAGATCGGCATGCTCGGCGTGCTTAGCCTGGTCGGGATCGAAGGCGTCAGCGCGCCGCTGCTGGAACGGCGCAAGCGCTGACGGGCGGGGCGGGACGGGTTCGCGATCAGGCGGACTGCCGGATGACCAGCCGGTGCGGCAGGGTTTCCGAGGCCGGCGACTGGCCGGCCATGCGCTGCAGCAGCAGGTGCATGGCGCGCTCCCCCAGCAGTTCGCGCGGCTGGCCGATGGTGGTCAGCGGCGGCTCGAAGATGCCGGCGAACGGGATGTCGTCGAAGCCGATCACCGCGATGTCGTCCGGCACCGCCAGTCCGGCCGCCACCACCGCCTTGATGGCGCCGATCGCCAGCGTGTCCGACACGGCGAGGATGGCGTCGGGCCGGTCGGCGCCGGCCAGCATGCGCCGGGCGGCGAGTTCGCCCAGGTAGTAATCGACCCCGCCGGTGTTCTGGATGTAGCCTTCGCGCTCGCCGATGTCGGCGGCGCGCAGCGCGTCCAGGTAGCCGTTCAGGCGCTGCCCGGCGTACAGGTAGCGGCTGTCGCTGTTGATCAACGCGATCCGGCGGCGTCCCTTGGACAGCAGGTACAGCACGGCGTCCTTGGCGGCCAGGTAGTGGTCGATGCTGACGTGGGGCACCTGGTCGCCGGGCACGAATTCCGAACAGGCCACCCAGGGCTGGCCCTTGACCTCCTCGGCCACCAGGCGCTGCGTCGTGTACGGGTCCATGCAGATCACGCCGTCGTACAGGCGGCTGCTCAGCATCTGCACGTGGGCCCGCTCGCGCGCCTCGTTGACCACCGTTTCGCACACCAGCACCTCGTAGTCGTGCGAGCGGGCCACGGCGCTGATGCCGCGCACGATGCTGGCGTAGTAGCTGTTGCCCAGGTCCGGCAGCAGCACCAGGATCAGGCGCGTCTGCGCGGTGCGCAGCGAGCGGGCCGACACGTCCACCCGGTAGTCGAGCGCGCTGATGGCCCGCAGCACCCGCTCGCGCGTCTCGCCGCGCACCGACGCGTGATTGTTCAGTACCCGTGAAACGGTGGCGGTGGATACGCCGGCGTGCCGCGCGACGTCGGCGACTGCGACCATGTGTTTTCCTCTGCTGATGTAATGGATTGCATTGTACATGTAATCGATTGCACGGGTGGCCGCCATGGCGCCATGGGCGCGGACGGGCGCCGGCTCAGGGCCGCTTCAGGAAGTCCGCGCCCAAGCCCAGCAGCACGTCGCGCACCAGCGACGCCGTGCTCTGGCATTCCAGCTTGTCCTTGATGCTGGCGCGGTGCACGTCGACCGTCTTGACGCTGATGTTCAGCTCGCGCGCGATGACCTTGCTGGGCGCGCCGTGCAGTATCTGGTCCAGCACCTCGCGCTCGCGCGGGCTGAGCAGCTTGATGCGCTCGCGCAGCAGCAGGCGCCGGGCGCGCGCGGGCTGGCCGCTGGCGGCCGCCTTCAAGGTCAGCTGGATGCGGTCCAGCATCTGCTGCGAGTTGTAGGGCTTTTCGAAGAAGTCGACTGCGCCGTTCCGCAGCGCGCGCACCGACATCGGAATGTCGCCATGGCCGGAGACGAAGATCAGCGGCAGCTCGGCGCCGATGGCGTTGAGCCGCTCCTGCAGCTCGAAGCCGCTCACCTCGGGCATGCGCACGTCCACCACCAGGCAGCTCACGCTGAGCGGGTCGTAGGCCCGCAGGAAGGCCTCGGGGCCGGCGTGGCATTCGGTGCGGATGTTCACGGAACTGAGCAGCCAGGCCAGGGAGTTGCGGGCGCCCTCGTCGTCGTCCACGATATACACGAGTGGGGTGGTCATCATCGTCGCCTCAAAAAAACACACCAGTTATACCAGCAAAAGGCGCGGCGGTGTGGCCGGCCCGCTAGGGGAAATCCCTAGCGCGCATGCTGTTCGGCCGGATTGTCCGGCGGCCGCGCTTCCCCCAAACTGGCGGGCATCCATCCACCAGGGAGTACTCATGAGCGTCAACCATGCCAGCGAGGCGCGGCGCGTCGAATTCCGCAACGCCATGGCGCATTTGCCGGCCGCGGTCAGCATCGTCACCACCGACGGCGCGGCGGGGCGCTGCGGCATCACCGCCAGCGCCGTCTGTTCGGTCACCGACAGCCCGCCCACCATCGTCGTCTGCATCAACCGCGGCAGCGCCATGCACGACGTCTTCAAGCGGAACGCCCACCTGTGCGTCAATGTGCTGGGCGGCCAGCACGAGCAGCTCGCGCTGCATTTTTCCGGCGCCACGAAACTGCCCATGGAACAGCGCTTCGCGCTGGCCGGCTGGCGCGGCGGGGTGGCCGGCCAGCCGGTGCTGGACGGCGCCCTCGTCAAGCTGCAGGGCCATATCGGGGAGTGCAAGGAGGTCGGTTCCCATTCGGTCATGTTCGTGGAGCTGGACAGCATCGACATCAGCGAAGAGCGGGACAGCCTGATGTACTTCAACCGCCTGTTCCACAAGGTGCGCCGGGTGCGGCCGGGACGGGGCTGACCCGGCGCCGGTCTCCAGCGCATAGGCGTGGCCGGTGTGCCGCCGTCCACCTCGCGCTCGGCTCAGCGCATGAACAAGCCGCCGTTGATGTCCCAGCAAGCGCCGGTCGCCGAACCGGCTTGCGGCGACGCCAGCAGCACGACCGCGTCGGCGATGAAGCCGGCGTCGCCCAGCGCGCGCGTGGGAATGGTCTGGGTGATGGCGGCCAGCCTCTCGGCCGGCACGCTTTCATGCACGATGGGCAGGTCCAGCGGACCCGGTGAAATGGCGTTGACGGTCACGCCGTCGGCGGCCAGTTCGCGCGCGAACACCTTGGTCAGCGTCAGCACGCCGCCCTTGGCGGCCGCGTAGTGGGCGCCGGTGGCGGTGCCGCCGGTCTGCCCGGCCAGCGAGGCGATGTTGATGACGCGGCCGTAGCCCTGGCGCGCGAAGGCCGCGCCGAACACCTGGCAGGCCAGGAACACGCCCTTCAGGTTGACCGCCACCACGGCGTCGAAGTCCTCCGGCGTGATCTCCATCAGCGGCGCCACGCGCGACTGGCCGGCGTTGTTGACCAGCACGTGGACGCCGCCCCAGCGTTCCTGCAGCAGCGCCAGCGCCGCCGTGAAGTCGGCCTTGACGCGCACGTCCAGCCGCAGGGCCAGCGCGCTGCCGCCCCCGGGGTCCAGGCCGCGCGCGACCGCGCCGGCGCCGTCCAGGTCGATGTCCGCCACGGCCACGCGGTAGCCCGCCGCGTGCAGCCGGCGCGCCACCTGCTCGCCGAGCCCGCGGGCGGCGCCGCTGACCAGCGCCACGTTGTTGTGTGCCGCCATGGCGTCAGCCCCCCTGGATGATCAGCGCGCGGCCGATGCGCGCCTCGATCTTCCCGTACTTCCACAGCCGGTCCCCGCCCACCTTGACGGTGCGGAACAGGTTGCAGCCGGCGACGACGGTGTCGAGGTCGGCCACGTCGGCCATGATGTAGACGGTCCACGGCCAGGAGGCGGACGCGCCCACCATGGTGCGGTCGTCGTCCATGGTGCCGAGGACGGTCACGCCGGGCAGGGCGGCGAGGGCGCTCATCATCTCGCCGTAGCCCTTCCAGACGGCGGCGATGCCGCTTTCCGGCAGGTCGAAGAAATTTTGCGTGACGCCGATGCAGAACAGCACGCGCAGCGGATCTTTTTGTGGGTCGGACATGGTATCTCCAGCGTGGGGTAGGGAAGCGGTCACAGGAAGCCCGGCATCGGCGGCACGCCCAGCGCCACCGCGCCGGCGCCGTCGTACACGCCTTCGCCGAGGAAGGCGTGCTGCTTGACGACGGCGGCGTCGCGCAGGTAGCGCTGCAGCGGATGGCTGGTGTAGATGGCGGTGGTGCCGGCCAGCGTGAACATGCTGTCCACCACCTCGTAGCCGGCGCGCGCCACCTCCACCGCCGTCAGGCGCAGCATGGCCACCTGCTCGGGCGCGACCGGGTCGCCGGCCAGGATGGCGCGCCAGGTCTCGCCGGTGGTCTCGTACAGGAAATGGCGCGCCGAGCGCAGCCTGGCCTCGGCCTTGGCCACCTCGATGCGCACGTAGGAACGGTCGGCCAGCCTGGGCGCGCCGGTGATGGCGACCCGGCCGCCGGCCATCTGGCCGATCTCGTCGAGCGCGGCGCGGGCGATGCCGAGGTTGACGGCGCCCAGCACCTGGGCCGCGTAGGCCAGCGTGGGGTAGCGGAACAGCGGTTCGTCGATGGCCGGCTCGCCGCCGCGCAGGAAGGTCCACTCCTCGGGCACGAACTGTTGATGGACTTTCAGGTCGTGGCTGCCGGTGCCGCTCAAGCCCATCACGTCCCAGTTGTCGACGATCTCGACCTGGGCGGGTGGCAGCACGGCGGTGCGCACCTTGGCGCCGGGCTGGCCGGGCGCGCCCGCGCCTATGCCCACGCCCAGCACGTCGGCGCCCTTGCAGCCGCTGGCGAACTTCCAGGTGCCGTTCACTTGCCAGCCGCCGGCGGCGGCGGTGGCCGGCTGCACCGGGAACACGCCGGCGGCGAACACCAGGTCGGGCGAATCCGCGTACAGGATGGCCTGGGTGGCCCTGGGCAGGGCCGCCAGGTAGATGGCGGCGCTGCCGAAGCTGGCCACCCAGCCCGCCGAGCCGTCGGCCTGCGATATGCGTTCCACCAGTTGCAGGAAGTCGGCCGGCGCCATGCCGCTGCCGCCGAAGCAGACCGGGGTCGAGGCGCGGTACACGCCCTGCTGTTTCAGGCGGTCGACGATGTCGCGCGGTATGTGGCGCAGGCGGGTGAATTCGGCGTGGCGCTCCCGTATGTCGGCGAGCAGTTGCGCCATGGTCTCGGGCTGGCTGGCGCTTGCTTGTTGTGGCGCTTGGTGCGGCATCTGTTTCTCCATGTTGGTAAGCTTGACAACGAGTGTATGGGGCCCTTCCTCCCGCCACAATTCGGGGGATTCGGGAATTCCTAAGTGATATCGGCGGTGCGCCTAAAGAAAACCCCTAGTGCCGCCCGGTCGGCGCGGGGCGCGCCGTATAATCGGCCGCGGGGCAACTTGGACGGCGGGGCATCATGGGCGGTTTCGAACTGGACGATTTCAAGCGGATGATGGAAGCGCTGTCTTCCTGCGTGATCCTGCACGACGCCGAGAGCAAGGCCATCCTGTGGGCCAACCCGGCCGCCTGCGCCATGCTGGGTTTCACGCTGGAGGAACTGCTGCCGCTGAAGGCGCCCGACATGAGCAGTTCGGCCAAGCCGTACGAGCGCGAGACCGGCCTGCGCTGGCTGCACGGCGCCGTGTTGAACGGCATGAACGTGATCGAGTGGTGCTACCGGGCCAAGAACGGCGAGGAGATCCTGTCCGAGGCCATCGCCACGCTGGTGCACCTGGCGCGGCGGGACGTGGTGATGGTCCAGTTCCGCAACATCGAGCGGGAGGAGCGGGTCAAGCGCGAGATGAAGCGGCTGGAAAGCCGGCTGAAGGAATTCATGCAGGACTCGGACGAGGGCCTGGCCGTGCTGCGGCCGGACGGCGGCATCGAATACCTGAGCGACGCCGGCCGCAAGCTGCTGGGACTGGCGCCGGACCAGCCGCTGCCGCCGTTCACCGACTTGTGCGACCCGGCCTCGCGCCGGGAGCTGCGGGACTTGCTCAAACTGGCGCTGCCGGACGCCTTGTCCTTCCCCTTCAGCTACACGATCGAACCGCCCGGCGGCGCGCGCCGCTGGCACCAGGCCAGTTGCCGCCACATCGAGATCGAAAACGATTTGAAGGGGCATTTGCTGCATTTCCGCGACATCACGCAGCAGGTGGAGGCCGAACACGCGCGCCGCCACCAGCAGGAGGCGCTGGAGTACCTGGCGCGCTACAACGCCATGGGGGAAATGGCCACGGCCATCGCGCACGAATTGAGCCAGCCGCTGGCCGCCATCCGCAATTACCTGGAGGGCGCCGTGCTGCGCCTGCAAGCCCCGGACCCGTCGCCCGAGACCATCGCCTGGGGCTTGCGCAACGCCGGCCGCCAGGTGGACCACGCGGCCGCCATCATCAAGAGCGTGCGCGAGTACGTGGTGAAACTGGACCAGGCCGAGGCGCTGGTGGACCTGAACGAGATCCTGGCCGAGATCCGCTACTTCATCGAAGTGAAGGCGGAGGAGGCCGGCGTGCCGGTCGAACTGGAGCCCTGCGACGGCCCGCTGATGGTCAGCTGCGAACGGGTGCTGATCGGCCAGGTGATCCTGAACCTCGCCTTCAACGCCATCGAGGCCATGCAGCACAGGCCCGGGGACGGGCGCGGTATCCGCATCGGCAGCGCGCGCCAGGACGGCAAGGCGGTGCTGGCGGTGCGCGACCACGGCGCCGGCATCGACGCCGCGCTGCACGAGCGCCTGTTCGACGGCTTCTTCACCTCCAAGGTGAGCGGCAACGGCATCGGGCTGGCGCTGTGCAAGAACATCGTGGCGCGCCACCGGGGCGATATCTGGGCCCAGCCCGCTCCGGAGGGCGGCGCGGTGTTCTGCTTCTCGCTACCGCTGCAGTAGGCGCCTGGCCGCGGCGGGAATATCCGCGGGATTCATGGCGCGCATGTTCCGCACCGATTTGATCCACGACGGTGCCGGTCCTAGAATGGCTGCAACCATACTCCAGGACCCCTTATGACCACCGCCGCACAAGCCGATACCACCCTGCGAACCCTGGCCGCGCGCCTGCACCGGCTGGAAGCCGAACGCGCCGTGCGCAACACGCTGGCGCGCTACATGGCGCTGTGCGACCAGCCCTGCGACGATCGGGACTTTCCCCGGTTGGGCGATTTGTTCACCGAGGACGCGGCGTGGGAGGGCGTGGGCGAGCGCTATGCGCGGACCTTCGGCCGCCAGGTCGGGCGCGCCGCCATCACCGCCTTCCTGGGCGGCTACCTGGCGCCTTCCACCCATTTCAAGCGCAACCTGCATTTCCTGACGTCGGACCAGGTGACGGTGGCGGGGGATGGCGAACGGGTTCACGGGCAGTGGATCATGCTGCAGATTTCGACCTACGAGGATGGCCGCTCGGAAGCCATTTCGGCGCGCCTGCAAGTGGAATTCAGCGCGGCGCCGGACGGGCGTTGGCTGATCGCGCGCTTCCGCACCGAGCGCCTGGATTGCGTGCCTTGGGACGTGGCCGGCGGCGCGGCGGCTTGATTGAAACCAGCGGCAAATGCCGGGGTCGGACCCGGGAGGGTCTGACCCCAGGGTTGCGCTCCGGGTTTTTCAGGCCAGGAAGTCTTCCAGCGCGCGGGTGAATCCGGCCGCCGCCTCGATGTTGGACAGGTGGGAGGCGTCCAGCCGCGCGCAGGCCGCGTGCCGGATGCGGCCGCGCATGTCCTCCGCGTCGTCCACCGTGGTCACGGGGTCTTGCAGGCCGGCGATCAGCAGCGTGGGGGCGTCGATCGCGCCGATCTCGTCGCGCAGGTCGGCCTCGGCCAGGGCCAGGCAGCATTCGGCGTAGCCTTCGGCCGGGCAGGCGCGCAGGCCCGCGATCAGCACCGCCACCTGTTCCGGCGCGCGGGCCGCGTAGCCACGCGTGAACCAGCGTCCGGCGGCGCCGTCGGCCACGCCGTCCATGCCCCCGGCCCGAACCTGTTTGGCGCGCTGGCGCCAGCCTTGCGCCGTGCCGATGCGCGCCGCGCTGTTGGCCACCACCAGGCCTTGCAGCCGGTGGCCGGCATGCACGCCCAGCCACAGGCCCGTGAGGCCGCCCATGGAGATGCCGCAGAAGCTCGCGCGTTCGATTTCCAGCGCGTCGAGCAGGCGCAGCGCGTCCCGGCCCAGCCCCGCCAGCGTGCAGCCGGGCGCGCCGGGACCGGAGGCGCCGTGGCCGCGCGTGTCGTAGCGCAGCACGCGGAACTTGTGCCGCAGCGCCTCGGCCTGCGGCCGCCACATGGACATCGTCGTGCCCAGCGAGTTTGAAAACATCAGCACCGGCGCCCCGGCCGGGCCCTCCAGCTGATACGCGATCTGTCGCGGGCCTGGATCGAGGATGGGCATGCGGCGCTCCGGGACTCAGGCGGTGAAGTGGGCGCGCGCGATCTCGGCGGCCGGCAGGCCGTGGCGCTCGGGGTGCAGCTCGAAATCGAAGTCGATCGAGAGGAACGGCGCGTCCACCTCGTGCGCGCGCAGGGCCGCGGGGTCGGTCACGCGCGTCATCGGCGGCACCAGGCCGTCGCGCGTGGCGAAGGCGAAGTCGTCCCACAGGTAGGGATCGCCCTCGATGTTGATCTGGGTGGTCAGCTTGCGGTAGCCCGGCGTGGAGACGAAGAAGTGGATGTGGGCCGGCCGCGTGCCGTGCCGTCCCAGCAGCTTGAGCAGGCTGTCGGTGGCGCCGCCCGGCGGCACGCTGTAGCCGACCGGCACCAGGGTGCGCAGGCGGTAGCGCCCCTCGGCGTCGGTGCGGATGCTCCTGCGCAGGTTGAACGGGGTCTGGCCGGGGTCGAAGAAGGAATAGCCGCCCAGGTGGTTGGCGTGCCACACCTCCACCAGCGCGTTCGCCAGCGGCGCGCCGTCGGCGCCGCGCACCTGGCCCTGCATGAACAGCACCTCGCCCGGCTGCGGGTCCTGGTCCAGGCGCGCCGAGCCATGGCTCTCCGGCGCGCCGGCCACGTACAGCGGACCCTCGATGGTGCGCGGCGTGCCGCCGCTGACGCCCTGGCGCGCCTCCGCCTCGTCCATGCGCAGGTCGAGGAAGTGCTCGAAGCCCAGGCCGGCGGCGATCAGGCCGTATTCGCCGGAGCGGCCGGCCTCGCCCAGGTAGTTGACGGCGCTCCAGAACTCCTCGGGCTGGATGTCGAGGTCCTCGATGGTGACGAACAGGTCGTGCACGATGCGGTTGACGATGGCCTGGACGCGGGGATTGCCGGCGCCGGTCTCGGTGCTTTCGATTTTTTGCAGCAGGGCTGCGATTGCTTGCTTGTCCATCTTGGTCTCCTTGGTTTTATCGGTTTTACTGGATATTGCGGCGGGTGGTCTGGTTAGCGGTCGTCGTCGTGGATGGAGGACGGGTGGCGGCACAGCGCCGCCACCGAGATCTCCATGTAGGGGAACAGCGGCAGGGACGTGAGCAGCTCGTGCAGCTCGGCCGGGCAGGACACGTCGAAGATGCTGACGTTGGCGTAGCGGCCGGCGACGCGCCACAGATGGCGCCAGCGGCCGTCGCGCTGCAGCTCGGCGGCCAGCTCCTTTTCCCTCAGCTTCAGCTGGTCCGCCTCCGCCCCTGGCATGGCGGGCGGCAGCTGGACGTTCATGGTTACCTGGAACAGCATGGGTGTTTCCTCCGGATGTCAGGCGATCGAATAAGTCTTGGCGGGCGCCTTGTCGCGGCGCAGGAAATCGAGCTTGTCCTCGTCGAGCTCTATGCCCAGGCCGGGGCCGGACGGCAGCTGCAGCGAAAAGTCGCTGTACACCAGCGGCGTGCGCAGGATCTCCTCGGTCAGCAGCAGGGGGCCGAACAGCTCCGTGCCCCAGGCCAGCGCGCCGAAGGTGGCGAACAACTGGGCCGAGGCGATGGTGCCGACCGCGCCCTCCAGCATGGTGCCGCCGTACAGCGCCACGTGGGCCGCGTCGCCGATGCCGGCCACCTGCCGGGCGCCGCGCAGGCCGCCCGACTGGGTGATCTTGATGGCGAACACGTCGGCCGCGCGGGCGGCCGCCAGGCGGTAGGCGTCGGCCGGGCCGTGCAAGGCCTCGTCGGCCATCAGCGGCACCCGGTTCTGCTCGCGCAGGCGGCGCATGCCCTCGTGGTTGCCGGCCGCGATGGGCTGCTCCACCAGGTCGACGCCGGCGTCCTCCAGCAAGCGCATGCCGAGCATGGCGTCGGTCTCGTCCCAGGCTTGGTTGACGTCGACCCGCACGCTGGCGCGGTCGCCCAGGGCGCGCTTGATGGCGGCCACGTGGGCCGCGTCGGCGCGCGGCGCGCGCAGGCCGATCTTCAGCTTGAAGACGCGGTGGCGGCGCAGGTCCAGCATCTTCTCCGCCTCGGCGATGTCGCGCGCGGTGTCGCCGCTGGCCAGGGTCCAGGCCACCGGCAGGCTGTCGCGCACGCGGCCGCCGAACAGGTCGCTGAGCGGCACGCCCAGGCGGCGCGCGTGGGCGTCGAACAGCGCGGTCTCGATCGCGCACTTGGCGAAGCGGTTGCCCTGCACGGCGCCGCACAGCTTGTCCATGCAGGCGGCCGGGCTGGTGGCGTCGGCGCCCAGCAGCAGCGGCGCCATGTAGCGCTCGATATTGACCTTGATGCTTTCCGGGCTCTCCTCGCCGTAGGCCAGGCCGCCTATGGTGCTGGCCTCGCCGCAGCCGGTGACGCCGTCGCTGGCGCGGATGCGCACCAGCACCAGGTGCTGCTGGCGCATGGTGGCCACCGACAGCTGGTGGGGACGGATGGTGGGGATGTCGAGCAGCAGTACTTCGACCGCCTCGACGCGTGTCTGGGGTATGGGTGTGTGGGACATGGGTATCCTTGTTCAGAGATCGAGCACCAGCCGCGCGGACCTGGCGCGCGAGACGCACAGGCAGATCTGGTCGTTGCGCGCCTTTTCCTTCTTGGACAGGCAGTTGTCGCGGTGGTCGGGTTCGCCCTCCAGCAGCGGCACCACGCAGGTGCCGCAGATGCCCTCGCGGCAGGAGGTGTCGATGGCGACGCCGATGGCGGCCAGCGCGTCGACGATGGCGGTGCCCGCCGGCACCGGCACGATCCGGCCCGAGCCGGCGAGTTGCACCTCGAAGGGACCGTCGCCGCCGGCGCTGCTGGCGGCCGGCGCGCCGGCCTGGAAATGCTCCAGGTGGATCGCGTCCTCGCCGCGCGAGCGCGCCGCGCAGCGCACCACCGCGTCCATGAACGGCGCCGGGCCGCAGGTGTAGACGTGGGCGTCCGGGCCGGCCGCGTTCATGCAGGCGTCCAGGTAGTGCGCCATCGCGTCCTGTTGCACGCCGTAGTGGAAGCGCACGTGGTGGGCGAAGGGGGGCGCGCCCAGCAGGTCGGCGAAGGCCGTGTGTTCCGGCGCGCGGGTGAAGTAGTGCAGCGTGAAGCGCTTGCCCTCGCCGATCAGCTGGTGGGCCATCGCCAGCAGCGGCGTGATGCCGATGCCGGCGCCGAACAGCACGTGCTCGCCGGCGTCCGGGTCGAGCGCGAACAGGTTGCGCGGCGCGCCCACCTCCAGCTCCGTGCGCACGGAGACCCGCTCGTGCAGGGCTTGCGAGCCGCCGCGCGACACCGCCTCCCGCTTCACCGCGATGGTGTAGGCGTGGGCGTCGCCGGGCGAACCGCAGAGCGAATACTGCCGCGTGACGCCGCCCGGCGCGGTGACGTCGACGTGCGCGCCGGCCTCGTAGCGAGCCAGCGGCGCGCCGTCGGCCCGCACCAGCCGGAACGAGCGCACGTCCGGCGTCTCGTCAACGATTTTCTCGACGATCAGTTTCATGGCGGGGCCTATAACAGGAAGCCGATGGCGCTCAGGCTGTCCTCGGCGTTGACCAGGCGGATCACCTTTTGCAGCAGCCTGGGCGTCTCGCCCGCCAGGTCGATGCGGTGCGTCAGGTCGGCAGCGTACAGCGTGTGCTTGCCGCGCTTGTAGCCCACCACCACCTGCGAGGAGTTGACCTCCACCACGCCGCCCGCCTCGGACACCAGGCGGAAACGCGACACCGTGCGCACCGTCTTGGCCGCGTCGGCGGCCGACATCGAGTGGCCGGAGGACAGCCGCTCGACGCGCAGCCGGCGCATGCGGGCGTCGTCGTACACATAGTTCAGGCGGCCGGCGTAGTCGTCGGTGCCGTGCTCGATCGGCACGATGTATTTGCCATCCTCGGCCCACAGCGCGGCCCAGCCGGCGTAGTCCTTGCGGTCCAGTATTTCGGCTTCCGCCCAGATGTAGGCGATCGCCCGGCCCAGCGGCCCGGCCAGGCCGCTCAGTTCCGCGTTGTTATTCGTCATTGCTCATCATCCTTTTCCACATGTCATAGGCTTCGCGCATGCCCGTTTCGTCCGTCGAGTGCGACATCCTGTCGCCGTTCGGCTCCACCGTTTCGCGGTTCAAGCCGCGGTTGACCAGGATGGGCACGTCGCGCCCGGCGTAGGAGCCGGCCTGCACGCGCTCCCAGGCCTCGGCGTCGTCCGGGCTGCCGAAGCCGAACGGGCCCTGGAAATGCTCGTGTATGCGCATGCGTTCGCGGTTGGCCACCTCGGGGCCGCCGTCCATGCCCAGCGCCACGTGGCGGATCTCGGTCTCGGTCACCGAGATCGGGCGCAGCACGCGGAAGAAGGACATCGACATCGCCACGTTCGGGAACAGGTTCAGGTTGAAGCCCGCCCCGTGCAGCGAACGCACGATGCGCCTGACCTGCTCCGGCGGGAAATCCCTGGACAGCTCGGCGATGGTGTCGGCGAAGCGCGCCTGCAGCTGCTCGCTGCCGTCGTCCTGGTCGAAGTCCACGTGCTCGGGCACCATCACCATCACGCTGTGGCCGTTGCCCAGCGCGCGCGTCACCGAGGCCTCGTCCGTCATGAAGGACAGCATCTCCGAGGTCTCCTCGTCCACCGACTGCATGAAGGTCTTGTGCACCACCGGGAAGTGGTAGCCGTCGGTGGTGTTCTCCAGCTGGATCTTCCAGTTGCCGTCGAACTTGAACTTGTGCTCGCCCATGGTCTTGATCGGGTAGCCGGCGCCCTGTTTCATGAACAGGTCCATCCAGTGGCGGGCGCCGCCCAGGAACTCCTCCAGCGGCTGCACCTCCTGGTTGAAGCTGGCGAACACCATGCCGGCGTAGCTGCCCACGCGCAGGCTCTTGAGCGGCAGGTCGGACTTTTCGATCAGGTCCGTGTAGCCGTCCGGGTAGGGCAGGGCGCGCAGCTTGCCGTCCAGGCCATAGGACCAGCTGTGGTAGGGGCAGGTGAAGCCGGTGGCGTTGCCCTTGTGCTTTTCGCAGACCGTGGCGCCGCGGTGGCGGCAGCGGTTCTCCAGCACGTTGATCTTGCCGCTCCGGTCGCGCACCACGATGACGGGCTGGCGGCCGATGGTGGCGGTCTTGAAGTCGCCCGGCTCGCGCAATTCGCTCTCGTGGGCGACCCAGATCCAGGTCTTGTAAAAGATCTTGTCCAGCTCCGCCTCGAAGATCGCGGGGTCGTTGTAGAGCGACGGGTCGACGCCGTCGGGCTGCACCAGGTCCGCGTGGGACGTGCCTGGCACTCTGGGGTGGAAACGCAGTGGGGCATTCATATCTTGTTCTCCTTTGCTAACTTCAAGTCGTGGCGCGCAGCGCACGCTCCAGGTGCAGCGCCAGCGCGCATATTTTTTCGTCCTCGCCCTTGCGGCCGACCAGCTGCAGGCCCGCCTTCAGCTTGCCGCCGGCCAGCGGCAGGGGGAGGGTGAGGGCCGGGTGGCCGCTCAGGTTGAACGGCCGTATCAGCGCGCTCATGGCCAGCACCGGCAGGCCGGCCTCGACCTCCGCCAGCGTGGGCGGCAGGCGCGGCAGGGTCGGCAGCACCAGCGCGTCGGCGTGCGTCAGCGCGCGGTCCACCTCGGCGGTGAAGGCCTCGCGCACGCGCTCGGCCTTGTCCCTTTGCGCGGCGGTGGTGGCGGCGGCCAGCGTCAGCCGCTTTTCCACGTCCGCGCTCAATTCGCCGCGGCCGGCCAGGTGGCCGAAGGCGCGCGAGGTCTCGGCGTTGATCAGCACCATGCCGGCCTCGAAGGCGTGCGCCATGCCGGGCAGGCCCACGCCGTCCACCTGCCAGCCGGCGCGCGCCACCGCGAGTTCGACCGCTTGCGCGATGGCGGGGTCGCCGCCGCAGTCGACCAGGCGCACCCGCGCCCGCCGCTGCTCCTGGCGCGCCGCGCCCAGGTTGAAATCGGGCGCGATCACCGCCATGGCGGCGATCAGCATGTCCATGGTGCGGGCCAGCGGGCCGACGCAATCGAGCGTGCTGTGGCGCGGATGGGCGCCGGCGCGGCTCACCCGGCCGAAGCTGGGCTTGAAGCCGATCACGCCGCAGCAGGCCGCCGGCATGCGGATGGAGCCGCCGGTGTCGCTGCCCAGCGCCATGTCGACCAGGCCGGCGCCGACGGCGGCGGCCGAGCCGCTGGACGAGCCGCCCGGGATCAGCGCGCCGTCCTGCGGATTGCGCGGGGTGCCGGTCCAGGCGTTGACGCCGGTCATGCCGTAGGCCAGTTCGTGCATATTGGTTTTGCCGACGATCTTCCAGCCGGCGTCGAGCAGCAGGCGCACCACGTCGGCGTGGGCCGTGGCGGGCGCCGCGCCGGCCAGCGCGCGGCTGCCGCCGCGGGTGGGCATGCCGGCGATGTCGATGCAATCCTTGACGCCGACGATGGCGCCGCCGTCGCCCAACTCGCCCAGTTCGAAGACGGAGACGAAGGCGTTGCCCGGGTTGGCGGTAGTGGTGGTCATGGTGCGGTCCGTTCCTTTGCTGAGGGTCGAGAGCAATTCTAGGTCTGGTAGTTAAATAGATCAAATTCATGTAGCATATGCACATAATCAATCTGGCGGATTTTGGTATGACGACCTTCAACAATATGGATTTGAACCTGCTGCGGGTGTTCCAGGCCATCGCGGACGAGCGCAGCCTGACCCTGGCGGGCGACCGCCTGCACCTGTCGCAGCCGGCGGTCAGCTACGCGCTGCGCCGGCTGCGGGTGATCTTCGACGACCCGCTGTTCATCCGGACCAAGACCGGCATGCAGCCGACGCCGTCCGCGCTGGAGCTGGCCAAGCCGATCTCGCGCGCGCTGCAGGCGGTGCAGGACGCGCTCAGCTACGCCGAGCAGTTCAATCCCGCGCTCAGCACGCGCGTGTTCCGCGCCTCGATGACGGACGCCGGCGAGATGTTCTTCCTGCCGCCGGTGTGCGAGCACTTGTACGCCCACGCGCCGCACGCGCGGCTGCACGTGGAGCAGGTGCCGTCGGCGGCCATCGAGGAGGCGCTGCGCACCGGCCAGCTGGACTTCGCCATCGGCAACCTGCCGGCGCTGAAGTCGTCCACGCGCCACGCGCTGCTGTTCGAGGAAAGCTATGTGTGCCTGACGCGCAAGCGCGCGCAGTTGCCGGACCGGGCCAAGCTGGAACTGGACGAGTTCCTGGCCCTGTCCCATGTGCTGATCCAGTCCGCCGAAAGCAGCCACCACCAGCTGGAGGACACCTTCCGGGCCAAGGGCGTGTACCGCAAGATCGCGCTGGACATCCCGCACTTCTCGGTGCTGCCCCGCATCCTGGCGCGCTCCGACCTGGCCGTGACCCTGCCGCTGCGCATCGCCCGGCTGTTCAACGACGCGGACCAGTTCTCGATCTATGAATTGCCGGTGGACCTGCCCGAGGCCGAGGTCACGCTGCACTGGCATCAGGACTTCGAGAACGACGCCGGCCACCGCTGGCTGCGCGAGGTCATCACGGACCTGGTGCAGGAGTACGGCCGGCTGGTCTGAGCGGCCGGGCCCTCCGCGGCTTGAAACCGGGGACAGACCCGCGATCCGGGCCCCGTGCCCCTGCCGCGGCTTGTGGCGCGGAGGGGCTGTCCCCATGGCCGCGCCGTCTGGTCAGAACAGGTGGCGCACGCCGACGCGCAGCGCGTTCTGGCTGCCGTCGCCGGCCACCGCGCCCAGCGCCGCCGTGGTCTGCGCCGGATAGCCCTTGTCGCGCAGGAAGGCCGCGACGGCGTACACATTGGTGCGCCTGGACAGCTTGTAGTTGGCCACCAAGGTCAACTGGTCCGCGCCGCCGATGCCGTTGTTGCGGCTCTGGTGCTGCGCGCCGGCCGACAGGTCGACCAGCGCGCCGGCCGCCCAGGTGGCGCCGATCTCGTAGTTGTCGGCCCCGGGCTTGGCGCCGGCGTCGCTGCGCACCCGCGTCACCAAGGCGAACGGACGCACGGCGCCCCACTGGTAGTTGGCGCCCAGGCCGTAGATGCGGGTGGAGTACAGGCCGGCCGCGTCGCGCAGGTCGGTGAGGGCGAAGCCGGCGCTCAAGGGGCCGTCGTCGTAGGCGACGCGGGCGCTGTAGCTGCGCCCGGCGGCGCTGTTGCCCGCCACCTCGCCCAGCCCGTACATGGCGCCGACGCTCCAGCCGCCGAACTTCTGGCTCTGGAACTTGACGGAATTGTTGACGCGGTCGCCGGCGTAGATGCGGTCGTTCAGCACGCCGCCGGTGCGGCCGTTGGCGTGCAGGCCGAAGGCCAGCAGGCCGGCCACGGTGGCCGCGCCGGTGGCGTAGGCGTTCTGGCTGATCATGAAGTCGTACTGCCGTCCCACGCTGACGCTGCCCACCGCGTTGCCCAGGCCGACGAAGGCCTGGCGCCCGAACAGCAGCCCGCCCTGGCCCAGCGTGCCGTCGTCCAGCGAGTAGCCGGTTTCCAGCGTGAAGAACGCATCCACGCCGCCGCCCAGGTTTTCCACGCCCCTGAAGCCGATGCGGTTGGCGTTGGCCACGCCGGTGTCCATTTTCGTCAGCGACGTGGAGCCGCCGGCGACGGCGGCGTCCGAGTAACGCGTCAGGCCGGCGTCGATCAGGCCATAGATGGTCACCGAATCGGCCGCATGGGCCGCGCCGGCGCACAGCGACGCGGCGGCCAGCGCAAACAATTTCCTGCTATTCATGTACTACTCCCGGTTGTTATCAGTGAAGGTGCGGGGAATAGTAGGTTTTCGTCAAAAATAGGGCAAATTGATGTAGACGATGCGACACATGAATGCTACTGATTTTCCGTCGCTGTTTTCGAGCCCGCATAAAGATAAGAAATTTTCATCCTTGGTATCAATGGCATAAATTTGATTTATGTCATTGCGGCGCATAATATCGACACGTTGTTCGGCTTCATTCAGCGCGTTACTAGGGGAGATGTGATGGATTTGGATGTGATGTTGATACTTTTGACGGATGGGATAGCCAATGGCGCCATCTACCTGCTGGCGGGCATCGGCATGGTGCTGGTCTTCTCCGTCACCAGGGTCGTGTTCGTGCCGTTCGGCGACGTGGCGGTGTTCGCCGCGCTGAGCCTGGCGGCGTTTGAAAGCGGCAAGCTGCCGCCCACGGTGTGGCTGGTGTTGCTGCTGGCCGCGATCGCGGTCGGCTGCGAGGCGGTCAAGCTGGCGCGCGCCGGCGAGCTCCGCAAGATACCGGCCGCGGTGCTGGGCTGGGGCGTGCTGCCGGCGCTGCCCTGCGCCGCCGCCTGGGCGCTGGTGCAGACGCACGCCCCGGCGCCGCTGCAGGTGCTGGGCGCCATCCTGCTGGTGGTGCCGGTGGCCCCGCTGGCCGCGCGCATCCTGCTGCAACCCATCGCCGACGCCTCGTCGCTGGTGCTGCTGATGGCGGCGCTGGTGATGCACTTCCTGCTGGCCGGCCTGGGGCTGATGTTCTTCGGTCCCGAGGGCTACCGCACCCAGGCGCTGGTGGACGGCGCGTTGAACCTGGGCGAGACCTTCTCGCTGTCCATGCAGACCTTGCTGATGGTGGCCGCCGCCATCGTGCTCGGCGTGATGTTCTTCCTGTTCTTCGAGCGCACGCTGCTCGGCAAGGCCCTGCGCGCCACCGCCGTCAACCGCACCGGCGCGCGGCTGGTCGGCATCCGCCCCGCGCGCACCGCGCTCACCGCCTACCTGTGCGCCTCGCTGCTGGCCGGCCTGATCGGCGTGCTGATCGCCCCAATCACCACCCTGTACTACGACTCCGGCTTCACCATCGGCCTCAAGGCCTTCGTGGCGGCCATCATCGGCGGCTTGACGAGCTACCCGCTGACCGGCCTGGGCGCGATCGCGGTCGGCGTCCTGGAAAGCTTCGGCTCCTTCTGGAGCGGCGCGCTGAAGGACGTCATCGTCTTCAGCATGCTGATACCGGTGCTGATGATACGGTCCTACTACGCCCCCCACTCGGAAGAGGAAGAAGAGGAGATCTCCCAATGAGCAGCACGCGTTATATCCGGCTGGCTTCCATCGCCGCGGCCGCGGTCCTGGCCCTGCTGCCGCTGGTGTTGGGCAACTTCGGCCTGGGCTTGATGAACGACATCGGCATCGGCGCCATGATCGCGCTGGGCCTGGTGATGCTGACCGGCGTCGGCGGCGTCACCTCCTTCGGCCAGGCCGCCTTCGTCGGCATCGCCGCCTACTCGACCGCCTGGCTGACCTCGGCGCACGCCGTGTCGCCCTGGCTGGGCCTGGCGTTCGCCCTGCTGATGACGGGCGGCGCCGCGCTGATCATCGGCATGCTCACGCTCAGGCTGGGCAACCACTACCTGCCCATCAGCACCATCGCCTGGGGCTTGTCGGTGCCGCTGGTGCTCAGCAATATGGACGGGCTGGGGCGCCACACCGGCATGGGCAACATCAAGGCGGTCGAACTGGCCGGCGTGTCCCTCGCCTCCTCGGGCGCCATGTATTACCTGATCTGGGGCGCGCTGGGGCTGGTCTACCTGTTCAGCAGCAACCTGCTGCAATCGCGCCAGGGCAGGGCGATGCGCAGCCTGCGCGGCGGCAGCAGCCTGCTGGCCAGCGTGGGCGCGGACTCCTACCACCTGCGCCTGAAGCTGTTCGTCTACGCGGCGCTGCTGGCGGGCCTGGCCGGCTGGCTGTACGCGCACAACAACCGCTTCGTCAGCCCCTCGTCGTTCGACGTGCGCGCCAGCATCGACTACCTGCTGATGGGCGTGGTGGGCGGCCTGCTGCAGCTGCCGGGCGCGCTGGTCGGCTCGGCCATCGTCATCCTCATGCGCAACACGCTGCAGGACATCCTGCCGCACCTGTCCAGCCGCGGCGCGCAGATGGAGGTGATCGTCTTCAGCCTGCTGTTCCTGCTGTTGCTGCACCGCGCGCGCGCCGGCCTGTGCGGCTACGTGCTGAAGCTGGCCGGCCACTACCGCCGCGCGCTGTCCCCGGCCGGGCTGGAGACGGACGCCGACGTGCGTCCGCTGGAGCGGCGCCGGCAGCCTGCGGCCGGCAAGACCATCCTCACCGCGAACCAGGTGGTCAAGCGCTTCGGCGGCCTGGTGGCCGTCAACGAGGTCGGCTTCGAGATCCATGCGGGCGACATCGTCGGCCTGATCGGGCCCAACGGCGCGGGCAAGTCCACCATGTTCAACCTGCTCACGGGCGCCGCCCGGCTGACGTCCGGCAGCGTGTCCTTCATGGACCGCGACGTGACGAAGATGTCGCAGCGCGACATCGCCCAGCTCGGCATGGCGCGCACCTTCCAGCACGTCAAGCTGCGTCCGCAAATGAGCCTGCTCGACAACGTCGCGCTGGGCGCCCATGGCCGCACCAGCCGCGGCCTGGTCGCCGCCGGCCTGTGCCTGGACCGCGAGGAGGAGCGGCGCATCTTCCACGAGGCCCGCGTCCAGCTGGCCCGCGTCGGCCTGGCCGGGCGCGAACACGAGCTGGCCGGCTCGCTGCCGCTGGGCACCCAGCGCATGCTGGAGATCGCCCGCTCGCTGATGTCCGACCCCGTCATGCTGGTGCTCGACGAGCCCGCCGCCGGCCTGCGCCACGCGGAAAAGCAGGTGCTGGCCGAGCTGCTGAAGCAACTGCGCAGCGACGGCGTGACCATCATGATCGTCGAGCACGACATGGACTTTGTGATGAATCTGGTCGACCGCCTGGTCGTGATGAACTTCGGCAGCAAACTGATGGAGGGGAATCCGGCCGCCGTGCGGCGCGACTCCAAGGTCCAAGCCGCCTACCTGGGAGCCGCCGCGTGAAGCCCATCTTTGAAATCGACAACCTGAAGGTCAACTACGGGCAAGTGGAGGCGGTGCAGGGCATCTCGATCCGCCTGATGCCGGGCGAGATCATCTCCGTGATCGGCCCCAACGGCGCCGGCAAGACCACGCTGCTGGCCGCCGCCATGGGCCTGCTGCCGTCCAACGGCGCGGTGCGCCTGGACGGCGAGTCGCTGGACGGGGTGGACGTGGAGGCGCGGGTGGAGCGCGGCCTGTGCCTGGTGCCGGAAAAGCGCGAGCTGTTCGGCGACCTGCCCGTGCTCGACAACCTGCTGCTGGGCAGCTACAGCAAGGGCGACTCGAGCGCGGCGCGCAAGCGCAAGCTGGACGGCGTCTACCACCGCTTCCCGCGGCTGGCCGAGCGGCGCGCGCAGCGCTCCAACACGCTGTCCGGCGGCGAGCGCCAGATGCTGGCGCTGGGCCGCGCGCTGATGGCCGAGCCGCGCGTGCTGATGCTGGACGAGCCCAGCCTGGGCCTGGCGCCGCGCATCGTGTCCGAGATCCTCGGCATCGTGCGGGGGCTGCGCGACGACGGGGTGTCCATCATCCTGGTCGAGCAGAACGCGCTGGCCGCGCTGGAAAGCTCGGACCGCGGCTTCGTGCTGGAACTGGGCAAGGTCACCTTGAGCGGCGCCTCGCGCGAGCTGGCGCGGGATCCGAGGGTGCACGCGACCTATCTGGGCGGCGGCATCGACGATTGAGGCGCGATGCCGGTTCGAATTGTGTGGTTTGCCTTGCCAATGAAAACCTCCAGAGTTAGTGTCTAACTTCCGGGGGCTCACGAAGACCGAATAGTCGGCGCGATGCGCTCCTGGGCACGCTTGCAGCACAACGCCATGATATGACAGCTGATCGCGTTCGCCCAATTGCTGAGATAGCCCCCTGATTCACCGGACACGGCCTATGCGCTATTCTTACGGATAGGAATAGGACTGTGCATATGACTAGGAACAAGCAAACGATCGAAGTGGTAACCGTGAGCCAGGAACGCCGCCGGCGCTGGTCCGCCGAGGAAAAAGCTGCGCTGGTGCGCGAGACGTATGAACCGGGCATGAGCGTATCGCTGGTCGCACGCAAGCACGGCGTCGGCGCGAGCCAGCTGTTCAACTGGCGCAAGCTTGAGCGCGAAGGCGCGCTGACGGCCGTGACTGCTGGAGAATCGGTGGTGCCGGCAAGCGAACTGGCGGCCGCCCGCGCGCAGATCGCGCAGCTGCAACGGATGCTTGGCAAAAAGACGATGGAAGCGGAGATCCTGAAGGAGGCAGTCGAGTTCGCTCGAGAAAAAAAGTGGATTGCGCGCTCGCCCTTGTTGGACAAGGACGGCCAGTGAAGGCGGTCTGCTCGGCGCTGGGCGTGGCGCGCTCGAACGTGTGCGTGATGGCGGCGCGCCCGA
>NZ_FPBO01000090.1 GCF_900116645.1 Pseudoduganella namucuonensis
GCTGGGTGTGGAAGCGCAGTAATGCGTTAAGCTAACCAGTACTAATTGCCCGTAAGGCTTGTCCCTATAACATTGATAAGTTGTAGGCGGGAAGTACGCATGTTGTGCGTAGTTGATACGCGATCGCTACAATAATAAATCCGAATTCTTCCAAGTTTTAGAGCCTTGCTGCCCAATCGGGAGCAATGTCTCGTACAAGTCAAAGCCTGATGACCATAGCAAATCGGTCCCACCCCTTCCCATCCCGAACAGGACCGTGAAACGATTTTGCGCCGATGATAGTGCTGCAACCAGTGTGAAAGTAGGTTATCGTCAGGCTAGTTATATAGAAAAACCCCGTCGGAGAAATCCGGCGGGGTTTTTCGCATTTAGGGTTCATTCCCCGCTGGCCGCCACGCGGCTGGCGACGAAGTCGATATGGCCTTGCATGGCGTTGCGCGCGTCGTCGGGACGCCCTTCGCAGATGGCGTCGCAAATCGCGCGGTGCTGCAGCAGCAGTTGGTCCGCGTCGTTCGCCTCCAGCGCGCGCAGGCTGCTGCCGGTGATGGTGATGTGCTCGCGCAGCATGATGATCACGCTCGCATGCAGGTGCAGGAACATGGTGTTGTGCGACGCCAGCGCGATCGCCTCGTGCAGTTTGGTGTCGGCCGCGGCCTCCCCCGGCTGGTCGTTCGCTTGGCGCGCGGCTTCCAGGGCATCGAGCTGCGCGCGTATGCGCTGCCGGTCCTCGTCGGTGCCGCGCAGGGCCGCGAAGTAGGCGGTGGCGCCTTCCAGCACGCGGCGGAATTCCAGCACGTCGCCGCGCACGGCGGGGTGGTCCGCCACCAGCTGGCTCCAGGGCGAGGCCACGCCGGTGCGCAACTGCTCGGTCACGAACACGCCGGCCCCCTGTTTGCTGCGCAGCAGGCCGCGCGCGGCCAGGCGCTGCGTCGCCTCCCGGACAGTGTTGCGCGCGACCCCGTAACGCTCGGCCAGCACGCGCTCGGCCGGCAGGCGGGCGTCGGCCGGATAGGTCCCATCCAGCAAGGCCGTTTCGATCTTGCGCATCACGGCTTCCACCTGGCTCTGTCCCGACCTCATTCCTTTTCCCTTTATTGGTCCAACCAATTTGCGACCCTGACAGTATCGGGGAATGATGGCGGTTCGCGCAAGCACGCGCATAGCGGAGCACATATGAAAGAACGTCACTATCCGGCCATTTCGCAGCAGGTCTACCTGTTCGGCACCTGCGTCATCGACCTGTTCATGCCCGAGGCGGGACTGGACGCGGTGCGCCTGCTGGAGCGGGAAGGGATCACGGTCCACTTCCCGCGCGGCCAGAGCTGCTGCGGCCAGCCGGCGTACAGCAGCGGCAATCCCGAGCAGGCGCGCGCCGTCGCGCTGGCGCAGCTGGACTTGTTCGCCCAGCCCTGGCCAGTGATCGTTCCCTCCGGATCGTGCGCGGGCATGATGCGGCATCACTGGCCCAAGCTGTTCGAAAACGATCCGGTCGCAGGACCCAAGGCGCGCGACCTGGCCGAACGGGTGTTCGAATTGAGCGAATACCTGGTGCGGGTGCTCGACGTGCGGTATCCCGCACAGCCGCAGGACAATGAGCGCGTGGTGCTGCACACCTCGTGCGGCGCGCGCCGCGAGATGGGCACGCGCGCGCACGGCGTGGCGCTGCTGGATAGCCTGCCGGGCGTGGAGCGGGTCGAGCACGTGCGCGAATCCGAATGCTGCGGCTTCGGCGGCACGTTCTGCCTGAAGCACTCGGACATTTCCGGCGCCATGGTGAAGGACAAAGTGGCTTCGGCCTGCGGCACCGGATGCGAACGGCTGGTGTCGGCCGACTGCGGCTGCCTGCTCAACATCGGCCACGCGGCGCGCCACCAGGGCGCTCCGCTGACGGTGGAGCACATGGCCAGCTTCCTGTGGCGGCGCGCGAACGGCATCGCCGCGTCGGAAGGAGGCGCGCAATGACGATGACCGCACGCGAGCGCATGCTCGGCCGTCTGCGCGCGGCCGCCCCCACCGACCCCACGGTGGGCCGGGCCGGCATCGACGGCCGCATCGCCATGCACTACGCGCAGGCGCGCCGGCCGGCGTCGGTGGAGGAGCTGGCGCGGCAAATGGCCGGCGCGATGACGGCGTCGCGCGCCGACGTCTGGTGCGCGAGCGAAGAGGAGTGGCCGGCGCAGCTGGCGGCGAAGCTGGCGGAGCATGGCGCCCGTCGCCTGCTGCTGGACCCCGCCGGCGAGGAGGGCGCCGCCCTGCAGAAGGCATTGCCAGCCAGCGTCGAGGCGATGCCGTTCGCGCGGCCGATCGAAGCCTGGAAGGCGGAACTGTTCGATACCGTGGACGCGGGATTCACCGTCGCCCGTTCCGGCATCGCCGCCACCGGCACGCTGATACTGGCGCCGGACGCCGGCACGCCGCGCACCGTGTCGCTGGCGCCGCCGCTGCACGTCGCGCTGGTCTACGCCAGCACGCTGTTCCCGGACATGCACGCGGCGGTACGCGCCGAGCGCTGGAGCGACGGCTTGCCGGCCAACCTGGTGCTGGCGTCCGGCCCCTCCAAGACTTCGGACATTCAGCAAACCCTGGCCTACGGCGCGCACGGTCCGCGCTGGATGTGGGTCGTCATCGTGATGGATGAAGCAAAAGACGGAGTAAAGCCATGAGCAGCGCACCATTGACCTTCGTGCCTTCGGCCGATTTCCGCGAACGCGCCCGCATCGCGCTGGACGATCCCAAGCTGCGCTCCAGCTTCCGCGGCGCGATGGACTTCCTGCAAGCGAAGCGCGTCACGCAGTTCCCGGATGGCGAGGAACTGGAGAAGTTGCGCGACCTGGGCGAGGCGATCCGCAAGCATGCGCTGGCCAACCTGCCGCAGTTGCTGGTGCAGCTGGAGGAGAACATCAACGCGGCCGGCGTGCAGGTGCATTGGGCCGAAACGGCCGACGAGGCCAATCGCATCATCCATGGCATCGCGCAGCAGACCAAGGCCCGCAGCGTCGTCAAGGGCAAGTCGATGGCCAGCGAGGAGATCGAGCTGAATCACTACCTCGAGGAGCGCGGCGTGCGCTGCATCGAGTCGGACATGGGCGAGTACATCGTGCAAATGGCGGGCGAGAAGCCCTCGCACATCGTGATGCCCGCCATCCACAAGACCAGGCAGGATATCGGCGCGCTGTTCGCCGAGCATATACCGGCCACGCCCTACACCGAGGACGTGGACACGCTGATACAGACCGGCCGCCGCGCGCTGCGCCAGGAATTCATCGACGCCGACATCGGCCTGTCGGGGGTGAATTTCGCCGCCGCGGACACGGGGACGCTGTGGCTGGTGGAGAACGAGGGCAACGGCCGCCTGTCGACCACGGTGCCGGACGTGCACATCGCCATCATGGGCATGGAGAAGGTGGTCGCCAGCATCGAGCATATCGTGCCCCTGGCCAGCCTGCTGACGCGCTCCGCCACCGGGCAGGCCATCACCACCTATTTCAACCTGATCTCCGGTCCGCGCCGGCCGGGAGAACTGGACGGGCCGCGCGAGATGCACCTGGTCCTGCTGGACAACGGCCGCACGCAGGCCTACGCGGACGAGCAGCTGCGCTCCACGCTGCAGTGCATACGCTGCGGCGCGTGCATGAATCACTGCCCGGTTTACGCCCGCATCGGCGGCCACGCCTACGGGACCACGTATCCGGGACCGATCGGCAAGATCATTTCGCCGCACCTGCTCGGGCTGGACGCGACGGCGGACCTGGCGACGGCGTCCAGCCTGTGCGGGGCCTGCGGGGAGGTGTGTCCGGTGCGGATACCGATACCGGAATTGCTGGTGCGGTTGCGCACCGAGGCGAACCGCAATCCCGACGAGGAGGTGGAGCACCCCCTGCGCGGGCAGGGAGCGAAGTTCAGCCGCAGCGAAAAGCTGGTGTGGCGCTTCTGGAGCGGCGCGTTCGCGCGGCCGGCGGTGTATCGCGTGTTCCGCTGGGCCGCGACGCGTTTGCGTGCGCTCGCGCCGGCCAGCCAGCTGGGCTGGACCCAGCACCGCGAGCCCTTGAAGCCGGCCAGGCGCAGCCTGGCCGACCTGATGCGCGAGCGTGGGCAAGCGGAGTAGGTATCGGAGGTGCTTGCCAGGCGGGGAATGATTTGCTATAGTTCTGTCCCTCGCAACACCGCACGCAAGTGCAGCGAAGTGAAGAAGAAAAAGATGTTGACGAGCTGCACGAAACACCGCATAATCTCATCTCTCTGCTGCGAACAAAACGATTCGCTGAAAACTGCAGAAAAGATCTTTAAAAATTAACAGTCGATAAGTGTGGGCGTTTGATGATGATGCCGGAGGCGCAAGCCTCTTAGCTCAAATTATTAAACGCTTACACAATATATTAAACGTGACCTCGAAAGAGGAATCGTCAGTATTTTGAGTGAGCGACCTCCGATAGCAGTATCGGAAAAACAGAGATTGAACTGAAGAGTTTGATCCTGGCTCAGATTGAACGCTGGCGGCATGCTTTACACATGCAAGTCGAACGGCAGCGCGGGGCAACCTGGCGGCGAGTGGCGAACGGGTGAGTAATATATCGGAACGTACCCAAGAGTGGGGGATAACGTAGCGAAAGTTACGCTAAT
>NZ_FPBO01000006.1 GCF_900116645.1 Pseudoduganella namucuonensis
CCCGGATGAAGGTGTACCTTACCCGGACGTCTTGGCAAAGTACACCGCGGCTTTTTTCAAGATGTCGCGCTCCTCGGTTACTCGCTTCAGCTCTGCTTTCAAGCGTCGCAGTTCATCATCTTTAGCATCTGCCGCAGCCCGCTCCGCCGGTGGCGTCTCATAGCGCTTTACCCAGGCGTAGATGCTGTGAATGCTGACGCCAAGTCGCTCGGCGACTTCGCTGACTGGATGACCACGCTCAGTTACCTGCTTGACTGCCGCAATCTTGAATTCTTCGGTGTACCTCTTGTCGCTCATAACTGCTCCTTTGCCCTAAATTATGGCTCAGGAGTGTCTACAATACTCGTGGCGATTCATCATGACGTTCCCCCACGTCGGGGTTGATGGCATGATCGTACAACCTGAGGACCAAGTCTTCACCTCGATATGGCACCGATTTAGGCCGCGTTTCCGCATTAGGCTCATGGCGGAGACGACATGAGCCAACGGTGGTCAAGGCATATCCAGATCCAGGTCAACCCGGAATTGCTGCGCCTTGGTTTCAAACATGTACCGGGCACGTCGTTGCTAGGCAAAACCAGTGGGGATCGGCCATGAATGCGAGCGCAAGACCAATACCGGGAGAACACGTCTTATTCCAAATATGCTAAAGGTTTACCCAGAGGTCGGCCACTGCATTTTTAGTATCAACCCCAATTTGGATCAGCCGTTCGCATCGCTCTAGCTGATCCCTCTCCTCGCGGCAAGCCACATACCAGTGTGCTGCTGCGACCGCTGGCACTTTTAGCAACGCTTTAAGATATGGTAGGTCCACATCGGACAAGGAGTGGCCGAGCACGTAGACAGTCTCTACAGCATCGAGTTGATCGAAAAATGCTTGATGCTGCAGGATCAATTTCTCTGAAGGCTTGAAAGTCCGCGAAAAGTAGCCGTCTATGATGCTGTGTGCTTCCATCAGACGGATATCAATCTCCGAAATGTCATCCCGATCATTGAGGGATTTCCTATCAGCGGGATTCCATGCATGGCCAAGGATTAACTCTTCGTCCCGCACTTTGGTTTCACCATGGATATGCAGTACGTGTTCGCCAGGCACTGCATACAGGTCCTGCAGTGTCGAGGTGTAGTTGAAGGTCAGGAAGGTCGCGTCCGCATCCACGCGTTTCAGTAGCGCCTTTGCGGAGTGAGACGTTGGAATCGGTAAGGCCCTTATCCACTCACCAAACAGCCCCAAAAGCCTGGTTGAAAGCCGCCCGACAACCTGCTCGACTTCGTACTGAAAGTCGTGATGCCCGGAATCACTCCAATCGTCATCGCCGTAGGAAGGCATAAACTGGCCCAGGTCGTCGATGATGTTATCCACGTCGATATCGGCCAATGCCGACTCAAGGGACGCCCAATCATCGCCCGCAGGTAGATAGTTTTCGACGGCCTGGAATACCTCGCGGTCATGTTGGCGTACGTACTCTTTGAAGTTCCAGTACCCTGACGGGATACCGTGCCATAAGTCGAATCCATTCCCGATGATGTAGAGCTTGGTCGGCTTTTCGTCTACCGCACGTTGTCGCTGGTTTGAGCGCATTTATTCCCGTCCTATTCTGCGTTCAGAAATTCCGCCCAAGCTTCGCTCAGGGCCGCGGCAAGATGCTGGCTGCCGCCAAGATGGTCGCGCCACTGCCCCTTCGTCGCCCGGCCGCTCGGTGCACGAGGGTCTCTCGCAACGTCGCGCGCCAAATCGCCGACCACGTCATCGCGCTTCGCTTGGGCCTTCAACCATGCCAAGAACGATCTGGCCGGCTTTCTTGTCCATGCGCTATCAACCACCTTCACGCTGGCCGCGCTTAGGTCAATGTCTACGCCAGAGTATTCGTACCAGTGGTCAGTGCAGACAGCCGCCTGGATCATTCGCTGCATATCCTCATCGGCGATGCCGTCAAGTTCGACAGTGTCTGGAATTTCAATTTCAATCTTCATTCGTTACTCTCCATGTGCGGCGCATAAGCTCGCCGGAATACAAGGTCTCCTGCGCCGCAGGATCAATCCTCTTCCTCCTCAAGCATTGCCTTCTTCTCCCTAGCCTGATGCTCGATGTTCTCGTTCGCATGCTTAAGCAGGCTGGAATACAGGCCGTATGCTGGGTCCAGCTTGCTAAGCCCTTTCAAGACGACCTCCGCATGTGCCTTCAAATCCAGATCAGCCTGGAACGGCTCTCCAACGGTGCCCCCCCTGTGGCCGGTGACCGTCGCGGTCCATAGGGCCGAGGACAGATTCTTTGCGGCCTGCTCGCTGACAACGTCTGCCAAGTAAAGCGCACGGCGGATAAATGGCGTTTGCTCGATCACGAACGTCTGGTGGGCGCTGCGGAATATGCTGCCCACGACATCCACGTGCGATTGCGTTCCGCCGCCAAGCACCTCCAGCAGCAGTTCCAGGAGAGCCGGGCCATACTTCCCGCACAGGCCAGATACGGTCGAGCCTATATCCATTGACAGGTCACGGCCGGACTTTTGGCCTACCGCCCAGGCCAAGAAGTCCCGCAGAAGCGTTACACCGTCTGGATGCGAAAGAAGCCCGAGCCCAGTGCCATTGCGGTCGCGCCGCAGGCTGTGGTAATCGAAATTCCGTGCACCGGCCAGCAGCCTTGCCTGCAACATCTTGATGACCTCGCCGGGATGTGCGATTACTGCCTTCTTGAGGAACGCGCGAATCCAGTTGTCATCGAACTGGCGTAGAAGTGCGATACGCTGAATCAGGGTTTCCCATTGCTGTTTCGTGATGGATTCAGGCGGGATCGTGCTGCTATGCGAAAGCCACATGAAGAACTCTCGCGTCGCCACGGCATCGACGGTGAAGTCCACGGTGCAAATCAGCTCCACCGCCAGCGCGGGCTTTTTCGCAGCGATTTGGCGCGCGATATATGCCGCATGCTGTAGCACCACAGGTTCACGCGACCGGAAAATTCGCCGCACAACGTCCATGTCGGCTTCGGTAAAGAAGTCGCCAGCCTGGCGTGCATAGGCCTCCGCGACAAGCTTCCATGCGCTCGGGGAGTCATCATCCAGAAGCTCCGCGAGCAGTTCGTGCCGGCTGGGGTCAGCCATGAGCACCGCCAGGGCAGTTCCAGCGAATTGCTTAAGCAGCGATTGAACGTCATCTTGCCTTGCCATCATCACCTTGGCCAGGTCGGGACGCTTCTGCAACAAGGCGTCGATGAAGGGCTGCGGGGTCGCCCAACCTGCGCCACCCACCTTCACGATTTCCTTAAGCCAGTGCTCCACGAACTCGTACAGGCGCTCGGCATCGGGAAACTCCCGGGACAGGTTTTCGATAGCATGTTCCAAGTCCGCCTGGTGCCCCTTACGGCTGAAGGATTCATCGTCATGCCATGTGTCGCTACCCCACGCGTCCGCGACCAGGCGGACCACCCTGGTCGGCAGATCACGATCCAACAGCCCAAGGATGGCATCGGCCCGTGACTGGCAGACGGCATCCTTGTTATAAACGGCATGCCAACTTACGGACTGCGCGGCCCTCACCAGCACAGCCGGATGCACCGCTGCGTCATCCAGGACATCCCTGACGCGCTCCAGTAGCTTCGCGTGCATGACGTTCCAAACCACATCTTCGTCATCATCGTGCATCGGGCTGCGCAATGCCTCCGAAAGCAGCTCCGCCGCAAGGAAAGCCTTCCGGTGCGAACTATCGGCCAGGCAGTTGACTATCGCGTCAATCACACGCGTGCGCACTGCCTCTGCCAACTCAAGGTCTAACTGGTAACGGGTAATAGTGAAGGTGCGGCCGCTGGAAGACTGTTCTTCCATGTCCGTGCGGAGAGCGCCTTCCAGGATCGAAAACGGCGTGTACACGCCATGTAAGGCCGAAGGCACGTTCAGCAGGTCCAGGGCAAAATCGACTACCTTTTCCACGTAGTCCACCGGCTTCTGTGGCGCGAATTCGGCGAGCTCCTTGAGAATGCGGATGCCATGACTCGGTTGCTGATGGAGCGGGCGGGCGTCTGACTTGCCGGCACGCCACAAGAGAACACACGCATCCTCCAGGCACTCGAAGTTGAACGCGGCGTTACGCACCATGCCGCAAACGCCAGATACGTCACCGTGGCCATCTTCGATAAGCCGGCGAGCGAAGCCCAGCGCCAGGCGTGGCTGGTAGTACGCGACTGCTTCGACGGCCTCGATGTGCGGATTGTGGTACTCGTTCACCCATTGCAGCTTGTTCTCGACGCTGGACAGCAGCGTGCTGCTATCGGTGGCACCGTTATGCATGCGCCAGTCCAGGCGGCCGAGATTGACCAACAGGTTCGTCAAATACTGAGAATCCGCAAGGTCAAATACCTGCTGAACCTTTGTGCTGGCCGCGCCGTTAATGTCGATGAAGTTCCGCTGGATGATAGAGTCAGCAAGGAGGTCTGGCGCCAAGCGATGGCGAAGACCGCGCTTGAATAGCACGCCGCCCTCGCTCAGCAAACGCAGCAGGCGCTGAACGTCCTCTTGCTCCAGGCCTTCAACGTCCCGCAAGATATTCAGCAAGCCTGGATCATCAAAGACCACCGGTTGCAGCAGCGCGACCATTCCCAGCACCGACTGCAGCTTCGGCACGTCACTGCCGGTGACAATTTGACCTGCGATGATCTTCTCGAGCCGGGCAAGCACGTGCTCCTGGAAGTTTTCGCTGTTGCCAATCAGTTCTGGCGCCAGGTTCTCCTTCGCGACGATTTGCGCCGCCAGCACGGTCACCAACGGAGTCAGGTACGTCAGCTCAGCGATAGCCTCTGCCGCGCCAGCCGGACCTTTGCATTCACGCAAAACGTACTTCGCCAGCGCCTTACCATCTTCCTTCGTGCGGACGCGCAGCTCCACCGTAGCCACCTGCCTGCTATCCAGCGCAGCAAGCGAAGCCTGGTTACGAACCATCGCACGGCCATACGGCCGCAGTGCCAGCAGCAGCTTGGCCTTATTTCCAGGCGCCGAGGCGTAGCGCATCAGCAGGCCAAGGTCATCTCGGTCGTGCGCGTCATCGACGATAAGCAGCTTCGCGCCTTGACCAAGCTCCTCCAGGTGATGGGTCTTCACATCTTCTGTGGGCGAGACAAAGCGGACTGAGACTTCCGGCCGTTCGCGCTTAAAGAGATCGACAACTTCACGCAGAACGCGCGTTTTGCCATTGCCCGGCGCACCCAACAACATCGTCACCATGAAGCTGTCATCCTTCAGGAGACCGATCAGCTGTTGCAGCTCATCCTGGCGACCAATCAGCTCCCAGCCATGGGTGAAATAGCGGCCTGGCTCAACGAAGCCCTTGAAGAATTCCGTAGGAGTCAGAAACGGGCCCGCTTCGGGCTCGCCCAGAAGTGCCTGACGGTTACCGCGGAAGTACGTGTCCACCAGGTCACGCCGGTCGACCAGGGGCAGCTCGCGGAACTTTGCCGAAATATCCACACGGTCCCACAGCTGCCAACCGTCATGCTGCGCGATAGCTTCTCGGGCACGCGGGCTTGCGATGTTAGACAGCAGCAGGACCTTCAAATCTGCTTTGTAGGTCTGCGTTCCCACGGCCGCGTTAACTTTCTGCGCACCGAACTCCTCCACACGCTTGCATTGGAAGGAGTGCACGCCGAAAGATGAACCACGGACTTCGATGTCGATGCCGTGTTGCTTGCTGCCAGTGCCGCCATAGCGGTTCACCACCCCGCCACGGGCGCGGTAGTAGCGTGCAAGGAAGTCGGCGCAGAAATTCTCGAAGCTGTCCGGCCGCAGGAAGTGCAGGGGCAAATCCACATCGTACGTCGACGCACCGGGAACTCCGCCCTGGATGGCTTCTTGGGATGCATACCCTGCAGCGGCTTCGAGCAACGCCAATTCCGTCTTCAGCAGCAGCGCCAGATTCGGCAGTTCCTTGGGCCGCGGGCGGGAGACGCCCTGCTCCCACTTGCTGACGGTCTGCTGGGTCACGCTAGCCCGGGCGGCAAACTCATGCTGAGTCCAGCCGAGCGCCTTCCGCAGGGATACCAGCAATGTTCCAAGTTCAGGGTATTTAACCATTTTTATGGGTTCCTTTTTTGATACGCATTTAAAGTGTATCAGAAAATATTACAGTGTCAAGGACGTCCCTCGTCACCTTGCCAGGCCCCATCAAGATGCCTCTATATGCGCTTCAGTTTTCCTTTCCGCGCGGGCACTCCCTTGTTCTGCGACACCGTATTTGTAAAACCCACCCCGAACTGACCTTGCAATTCCAAGCAAGCAGCTGACACATCCACCTGCCCGTAGCACTGCGCCAGGGCGCGATCCAGTTCGGACAGGCGCTCGCGGAACCCAGCCATTTTCCGATTAGTCATCCCGGCCATCAGGTCGCAGCCACCTGGCCCAGGAATTTTGATAATGACGCGCCCCGCCACGCCTAGTGCGGCACCAGACTTCTCAAGCATCTTTTTTACCAGTGCGTGCAATGCCTCCAGGTCTGATGGCTTCCCATCGGGGCCGTGCTTAGGCTGAAACCAGTGCGCCGCGGCGACCGTGAGTGCGATGCTAATCGGACCATCGGAATTAAACCGGTGGTCGCGCCATCGTTTAAGGTACCTAACACATCGGCGGAATTGGGCCTGCTCTCCCCCTGAAAAACGCCCCAAGATGTATGCGGTAAGCTCTTTCGGGAAGGCCTGGACCCACTTACACTGATCAGCACCAGAAAATTCACGGCCTTTCGCAAGAAGAAGGCTTCCGCTCTTGCCCCGCACGTACAACGCAAGGTCCACGTGATAGTCCGGTCGCCCATTACGTATATAAGTAACAGTAACGCAGGAGCGGCGGATGTCGACGGTTCGCCCATATCCTGCCAGGGCGTCCCGAACACGGCGTTTTAGGGCGACCGGGTCAGGAAACTCCCTCTCCGTGCACTCAAAGATGAGCCCTACGTCAATATCGTAGTTGCCGTCGAGTGGCACCACGCCAGTTCGCATGGCATAGCTGCCTTGGACGAAGTGGGCGAACTTCGGAAAGTCCTGAGGAAGACCATCGGCAAGAGACCGAAGAAGCACTTCCCGCTTTTCCCTCAGCTTGCGCTGCTCGTCGTCCGCATCCAGCTTTATCGCATTATGAAATCGCTCGAACTGCAGCTGTACTGGCGCAGGTCGTTTTCGCTCCTTGCTTGAGAAGGCCCAGACAGCCAGCCCCATTAATCCTAATATCTGCCACATGCGATTTTCCAACCTCCAGTGATATGAACGCCACGGCTCGGGCTGCACCACATATGCGCACGCACCCAGCCAAGATTCGCCCATCAATAACATCGTGTCCTGCAGGAATTTTGCTATAGAATACTGTATATATAACCAGTTTACAGATCAACAAATAGTTAACTCAAGATATCGAGTTTTCTCCTTGATCACCAGTAGTTGCTTGACTACATTATCCACTAGCACTCACCTGATGAGAGTGCTAACAAATCACGGCTTTCAATCGCACTTCCTGGCGGCCGTCTTACTCATGACGCGCTAGGAGGGGATGTGGGAGGAGTTCAGAAAGTTGAAACCGCGGCGGTAAGCAATGCCGCGCTGGCTCAGCCCAGCAAGCCATCGACCTTAACGGATACAGAATTGGCAGCCATCGTCAAAGCCCAGCTGACAGCTGGGCAGAACGTGCTGGTTGTTGTCAATAAATACACGGCAGCTCTATTCAGCGGCAGCTCCGATACCGGGCCTTGGGCCATCGCCTGCGCTGGCGAGCTGGGCACCGAGTTTTTTGCGGTGGCCAAGGCGAAATCAATCGCGAAGCGCCTCTGGGTACACAACACTCTAGAGCCCAAGCCTTGGGCGCTTGACCCGTCTGCCCTGCCGAAGAACCAGCTGGTCGTTACACAGCTTACGAGCTGGATGAAGTCGTTGGACGGCCGCCATGGCCACGCCAGCCCAGAGACTAAGGCCAAAGTCGCAGGGTTAGCGGCAAACCGCTGCCAGTTCGCCGGTTGCGGTGAAGACCTTTCAGCACATTTGGTCACAGGCCGCGCCGGGAATTTTAGCTACTTCGCTCACATTATTGCGGCGTCGGAAGATGGTCCGCGCGGCCACGCAACGTTGTCGGCTCAGCTGGCGGACGCCCCCGACAACTTCCTGCTGCTGTGTGATAAGTGCCACCGCCTGGTAGACAAGGTGGACCCGGATTCGTACCCAACCGACAAGCTCCAGAATATGCGCAATGACGCAATTAACGAAGTGCGGCGCTTGCTCGACACGCTGCGCTACCCAGAAGTCGAGCGGCTGTATATCGTTGGGAACGTCACCGGCCAGATGCCGCATATCAGCGACCGTGATGTGGATTCCGCGCTGTGGAAGGCGAAGCTTCGCTCTTCACCAAAGGCAGCTGATTCCGTATTTTCTTTCGGTGGCGCCCACCATGCGCCGCACGACGACGCGTACTGGCCGACTGTGTTCAAGACGTTGCAGTTCGACCTGCCGCTGTTTCAATCGAAGTTGAATGGCGTCGGAAATAGCGGGCGCCCGCGCCCACCGCTGGCTGTTTTCCCCTTGCACGGAACGTCAATTCTGATTCTCGCCGGCCGCATTCTAGGCGATATGGCCGGTACGCATGTGTTCCAGCCTCACCGCAACAAAGTCGGCGAGCACATGGAAACGCGCTGGGCATGGCCCGATGACGGGGTAAGTCCAGCACCCGGGAAGTACCAAGTCAAGGAACTGAAGCCCAACACTGCGCAATCGGATGAAGCTGCGCTCCTGGTGTCCCTCACTTATGGGATTACCACCAAGCGGCTACCTTCCCCCGTCGTCGTCAACGACGCGCTGGCGATGCCCACCCTCGAAATTACGGTCGACAACCCAAATCCGGCCATCATCCGCCATCCAGACGACCTGGTGCATTTTGGCGCAGCAGTCGACGACGCCTTGCGTACCTTGCAAGACACCTGGAAGGTGAAGAAGGTCCACCTGTTCGTAGGCGCGCCTACGTCGGCAGCGCTGCTGGTAGGCCAGAAAATGCAAGCCCGCCACCAGGCTACGTTCTATATCAACGAAACGCTGCCTAATGGCCCCGAATCAGTTTTTGCACCAACCATCGCAATATCCGCTACTGCAGTCAGCGCAATCCGAAACGGCCAATCCGTTTCACTTCAGACCTGAGAGGCAAACATGAAGAATCCGCCCGTCGTCGCACAACGCATCTTGAAGTCGCTTACGGACCGAAGCGAACTACGCCAGTGGGAAGTGCTGATTGGAGGTCTGCTCCACAGGCTTGAACTTGATGCTGACGCGCGGGCAGATGCTGAACGCGCCTATAAGGCTCTCGGCGCTTCGATTGCGCGCAAACTGAACATCCCAGAACACGACGTCATCGTCTCCCCGCAGGGCTCGATGGCGACACAGACGACCATTCGCCCTCGTGGCAACACGAACTTCGACCTGGATATCTTCGTCGAACTGCTGGGCCCCGGCTATGATCGCTTGGGCCCGGAGCAGATGTTCAGCTTGTTCGGCAAGGCTTTGGAAGGTAATGAAAGCGTTACTGGCGTGCCTGAAGAAAAACGCCGCTGCTGGCGCCTGCCCTACACCGGCAAACCCTATTACTTCGATGTGACGCCGGCGGTAAAGGGGCTGACTTATGCCGGTCAAGGCATGCGTGTTCGCGACCCAGATACGCAGTGGGCGCCAACGAATCCACGGGAATTTGCTGACTGGTTCTGCGAGATTGCGAAGCATCGCTTCCAGTTCTCTGAGACCTTCTACCGCAGCCTGGTGATGGATTCCGCGACTGTAAACCCACTCCCGTCCGAGAAAATCGGGATTGATGACGTACTGCGTCGCGCGGTACAGCTTATGAAGCTGCACCGTGACAACATGTACTGGGAAGCATCCCAGCACGACAAAGATACGAATCCAATTTCCATCATCATCGTGACTTTGGCTGCGCAGGCCTATGACGATCTGCGTGCAAGCGGCGCAGTGTTTAGTTCCCCCCTCGACGCCGCCCTGACTTTGGTCGCGAAGATGCCTGAGTTTATTGACCAAACCAACGGAATTTACAAAGTACTGAACCCTAAGCTGGCCGGCGAGAATTTTGCCGACAAGTGGAACCATGATGGTAAAGCGCGAGCAAACCAGTTTGGACGTTGGCACAACACGCTCCTGGACGATTTGGAAAACCTCACCCACCTAAACGCCGACCGCGCCGACGAAGCCACCATCAGAAAGGTCTTCGGTGCCGCAGGCGTGGATGCATGGAACGCGAGCCGGCCGGCTGCACCGACTCAGCTGGGCGGGCTGATTTCTTCCGGTCTCGCGAGCGCTAATCCCAAAGCCCCAATTAACCCAGGGTCGTCGAATACCTTAGGCTGATTCACCGGGTGACAGAGAAGATGTTTAGCCGGCACCAATTTCCCGCAGCTGTCAGCGAAGTTGCGGATTGGCTAGCCGCGTCCGATTACCACAAAGCTGGCGCCGTTCGAGCCGTTCATTACGGCTCGCGCGCCGAGTGGTGGCTGGATTTGTCAGGCCTGGGCTATCCGATACAGGCCGTCAAGATTTCATTGAATCCGGAGTTTCCTGCAGCCCCGTGCGAGCTATTCGTCGATCCCAAGCATTGCCTGGCGCTGCCGCATGTCGAAGAAGACGGCCGGGTGTGCCTGGCAACGGCTCCACGGCCGGAAGACTATGTTTCCCCGATCACGGCTGTTGCAGTGGCACTAGACCAGTTCAGCACGCAGCTCCTCCACAAATCGAATAGTCCGCTTTGGATTGAGCGCGAATTTCATCAGGAGCGCGCGTCATACTGGAACCGGTTTAACCTTCAAGCGCTCGAGGCGCGCGGTGCACGTCCGCCGCCACGGGTTACGTTTGTTGACGTACCAGCCGTTGACAGCTGGATGGAAGGAAGCATTGCCGCGTATGTGCGTACTAGCTCAAAGAGGCAGCGCATAGCCGTTCAGGTTGTCACGTCAAAGGACCATGACCCAGACGCGCTGGCAAAGCGTCACTCCTGGGCTGAGGGCACCTTCATGCGCGGCAGTTCGATTTTTATTCGCCTGCCCGAAGCGCAGCTGTGGACGCCAGCGACATGGCCTCAAACGTTTCAGGAAATTGTGAACCTCGCGCACTCCGCGACTGGTGGCGAGCTGTCCCTCGAAACGTGGCTGCGGTCGGCGGCCAGTGCAGTACATGAAGGCCCGGCTGGTAATAATAAGGTGGCACTCGGTCAGCAGCCGCTCCTGGTAGTTTTTGCTCTCGGCACCGAGTTATATGGCTACCAGCTGTCGCCACCTGCAGTCTCCATCGTGGAGACATTGCATGTAACGCCGATCATCATTCATCGTATTGACCCGCAATGGATTTTTGCCCGCGATCACGCGACCGCCGTAGTCAACCAAAGGCTGTCCAAGCGCGTGCTATTGCTCGGTTGCGGTTCGCTTGGATGTCAGGTCGCGGAGGTGCTGGCTCGAAGCGGCGTAGGAAAAATCGACATCGTGGACATGGAGATTTTCGACGGTCCCAACATTTCGCGGCATGTTTTGGGCATGTCCGCGGTCCGTCGTGGCAAGGCGCCCTCCGTGGCGGCATGCATAACGAAAGAGATTCCACGAATTGTCGTCCAAGGCTTCGCGGAGACGGCGCAACGGTGGGTTCTCGAACACTGCAAACCTGGGAAGCATGACTTGGTCATCGACTGCACTGCCGATTCTGGCGTGCGTCAATTTTTGGCTTTGAACCGTGATCGACTTCTCGGAGATGTGCCGGTAGCGCACGCTTGGGTCGAGCCTTTTTGCTCAGCAACACACGTGGTTGCGTCGATGCTGGATGCCCCGTGGCCGGCAACGGATCCGGTACACCCGAACGTAAGCGCGGCCACATATCCAGCTTCAACCAAGGTCCAGCTGCCAGCATGCAGCGATGGGTTCCATCCTTATGGCAGCTCGGACATTATGCAAGCAGCCGGGTTCTGCAGCGAACGGATTATCAGCATCATTGACCGACCGCTGGAGGTTTCCACAGTATGGAGCTATGTCCGCAGCCAGGCCTTCTTCGATGGGCTTGGGGTACCTGGCATCGAGACTAATCCAATCGTGCCTAGCCAAGGTGCGCCCAACGATGGGATTTCCATAACGCGCCGACTTGTAGACCTTCTGGGCAAAGAATGAAAGAAGCCCTCTTCCAGATTTCCGGGGCCACGTGGTCAATGCATCTCACGAAGGACGTCGTCGAGCTCCTGGGGAGTCATGCCCAACTGGATTCGCGCGCACCAGAATCGGTCGGCCAGCTGTATGCACGCGATCTGACCGCGTCCGTGATTGTTATTGAACGCGCCACAAAACTACGGGCGAAGTCAGCCTCTCGCGTTAAGGTGAAGTTCGATCCCAAGGAAGCGTATGCGGAGCGCAAAGTGCTGTTCGAATCAGGGCTGCACTGTGTCGGCTTGTGGCATACACATCCGGAACCAACTCCGTCGCCTTCAAGCGACGACAGGCGCCTGGCTAGAGACTATGCGCTAAGCGCCAAAAGCTACGTGACCGGGATAATGTTTGCAATCGTGGGGAATCGCCCCCTACCCGACGGGCTACGGGTTTGGGTTGATGATGGAAGCAACCTTCTGCCTGCAAATCTCATTCACGCAAAGCCCAACCATAGCAACGTGCTGACGGATAGTGCAGCCACGCGCTGAACGTTATTCTTGCCGATAGCGATCGGACGGATCGCGTTCTCAACCGCGTGTTGTCGATAGGTATCCGCTGGTGCCAGCGGTCGCAGAAGCATTGGCTCGCTATATCGACACCGTGCGCCCTCACACTTCTGCACCGGAGATATTCCTCGGACTGACGGCGCCACATCGCGCGTTGACGCCGGCGGCGCTATTCGACTTCGCCAATGGCAAGTTCAAAGCCTTGGGAATCGAGGCAAAGCATCGTGGCCCTCATGCATTGCGCCATGCCTGCGCGGCGCGCCTACATTGTCAACCACAACGGCTCCGCGTAAGCCCTGGCAGGCAGCGATCAGGCGAGACGATTCCCTCTGGCCGGAATAGCTCAGGTCGCGGCTCGGCCGCGCGCCTGTCCCACTGGATAATTGGCGATCGCGACGGCGATGCAGAGGCAAGCCCCCCCGCCCATGATGGGCAGCAATGCCAGCGGCAACGCAACAGGTAGCACTAACCCCATCACCGCAGCACACGCCACAAGCCAAGCGGCGCACACGCTGCCAGTCCACACATCAGGATGATGGTGAACAAACTCCCGGCCTTTGACCCAGCGCCGCACCACGCCATCCACCACGTAGGCGACCGCGAGCAGCAGCAGGCCGGGTGCCAGTTGCCCCAGGAGAGCGAGCCGAAAACTCGCCAGCAGCGCAAGGGCATTAAACGCGCGCAAATAGTCGCTATCCAGAAGCCGCCTGCCCACCGTGTCGAACTGATGCCCCGCCGCCGTCGTTGCCCTCCCCTGTTGAACGGACGCCCCCGGCATCAATGGGGCCACCACCGGGCGATCAAGCAACGCCAGCGCGCTTTCCAGCGCCCTGTGCGCGCGTGCATCTCCCCAAGCTTCACCATGGGCTGCATATTCGCTGCGGATGCGCTCGAAGAATGCCGAGGGCGGCGTCACCGCCGGCAGGTACAACACCAGCAGCAGAAGCATGATCAGCGACGCAATGGTGACGCCTCGGATCATGGCGCGGCCTCCGCCGTTCCCCCTTCGTCCGGTGCGGGCCCGGGATCGAGCAAGGTGAACCGGCCCTTGCACAGGTGGCCGCCGGAAACGGAGGCAAAGAACTGCAGATTGGGCAATTTACCCAGCAAAGAGGTCGGCACAAGTTCGTTAAACTCTTCGGCGATCTGGGTCGATTCGACCAAGGTGAAGTCACCCAGATGTCCGTCGCGGGCCGTGTTGCGCCCCACCTTCATGTTGTGGATCGCCGTCTGGCCGAAGGTCTCGTTGACGAATTCCTGCGTGGGCTGGTCTTTGGTGCGGAAGGCGATCAAGTTATTCAGGTTGCCCAGCGCCATGCGGGCCGCTTCCTGGCTGCCCAGGCGCTTGGCCAGGTCGGCGATGGTCTGCATGGCGACAGTGGTATAGATGCCGCCCTCGGCGCCTTTGTTCATGATCTCGATCAGCGGCTGGTTGATCACGTTCGACACCTCGTCCACGAACAGGGAGATACGGCGGTGCCCGCCCAGGTTGTAGCGGATGCCGGAACGGGCGGCAAGATCCGCCAGGCACATGGCGCCGATGGCCGAGGCCACTGCCGGATCGGGCAGCGAGTCGAGGCACATCAACAGCACGTGGCCGCCGCGCTCGATCTTCTCCAGATTCATGATGGGGCGTTCGTCGCTGGCGTCGAACGGCTCCGGCGACAGCGAACGGCCGAGGTCGCCCGACGTCAACATGGACAGGATCGGCAGCAGGTTGGCCGTGATCTTCTGGTAGTGCTCGCGGTTGTGGCGGAATACGCGCACTTGTGAATCGATGGCCTTGTCGTGGCGCGACTCGTGCACGTGGCGCTCGTAGTATTCGACAAACGCCACCAGTTCGGCACTGGCCACGGGCGACGGCGACTTGATGCTACCCTTGCGGGCCTTTTCCAGCAGGCGCACCAGATCCGGATTGGTGCGCCAGCCGCGTCCAAGCAGCTCCTCGAAAAAACGCTTCAGCGTCTCTTCCAGGATGGGCTCGATGCCGGCCTCGATATACTTCGTCAGCTTCATCAGGTTCGGCCGTCGCTCCAGCCGCACCATGCCCTGCGTGACCACGTTGACGGCATCCCAGCCGAAGGCCGAAAACGCGCCGGCCGTATCGGGCGGCAGGATCGATTGGATGCGCGATGCGATCTCGGTGGGCTTTTGCCAGTTGAACGTGAAGTCCAGGCGTACCCCCTTTTCCGGAAACGCCGGGTGAAACCAGAGGAAGGTATCCTCTTCCCGGTAGTCCGCACATGCCCGCTCCACCAGACGCCGCAGGCGCTTGGAGTTCTTCGGGTCCAGGATGATCACCACGTCGCCGCGCCGAATCGCCTGCGTGATCAGCCAGCCCAGGCACACGCCCTTGCCGGACTGCGTGGTGCCCACCACCAGCGTGCCGCCTTCGAAATTCTGCAGAGGCCGCGCAAGCAGCGTTTCACGCTGCTCGACGCCTTGGATGTACGGCAGGCCGATCTCTCCATCCGGCTGGGGCTCGACGACATAACCGAGCAGCCGCAACACCTGCGGCGGAATCCGCAGTTCGCGGTAGTCGACCTTGGCGAGCTCGTACAGCCGCTGGGAATGCACCGGCTGCCACTCGAAGCCAAAGCCGAACACGACCATGTCCGGGTCGGACGCCAGTTGCGCGAGGCGCCTGGTGGTGATTTTTTCCATCGCACGCCCGGACAGCGCCGCGCGCACGCCGATGATGCGCAGGCCTTGGCGAGCGCGCATGATACCCATGGGTATCATCACCGCCAGCAGCGGCAGCGCGAGCCTCTGCGGCACCGTGGCGGGCGTCAGGGCCAGCGTCCCCAACGCCGCTCCCCACCACACGGCGCTCGCCACCAGTTCCATCGGACTGCGCCAGGGCATCTCGTAGCTACGCATCAGCATGGGTACTCTCCTTCGCGCCGACCGAATCCACTGCCAGTCCCGTGACGAACTGGGGAGCGAGGCGAACGCCGGGCACCTTCGCACCATCAATCACGGCGGATTGCACGCCCTCCCCGCTCTCGTCCGGTTCGATCATGCCGGCATCGGCCAGTGCCCGCCAGGCTTGGCGCGCATCGACGCCTTGCCGCGCGAACGACGTCAATGGAACGAAGAGCGAGCCCGCCACGACGTGGCAGGCGGGACGTTCGCCGTGCAGGGAACCGACGATCGCCGCCAGTGCCCGCGCCACGGAACGGTTCAAGCGCATCGGAGGGCGCAGTTCCGCGTGACGTGGAAGATTCGTCGCCGCGTCATGGATGGGAAGTAACTGGCCGCCACGCCCGGCGCGCCATACTCCGCGAGGGACAGGGGCGGCAGTCCCCTCTTCCACGCTGCCGTCGGGCGCGGGCATGGCCGGCAAAGACAATTGCGCCGGCATTGCCTCCTGGCGTTCTGCCGTTCTGGCGGCTTTCTTGCGCTCGGGCCTGCCCGGCACTGGCGGAGCAACAGGTGGCTCCTCCACCGCATCGCACCATGGGTCGCCCTTATCTTCCGGCGGACATGCCGGTGGCTGCTCGGCGCATGGGCCGTGCACTTTCAGGCACCGGTGCAACGGTTCAGGGGTGGGCACCAGGTCGGCCAGCAGGAGGCCGGGTGGCGCGAGCGGGACGGCACTGATCGCCTCCCGCGCGCCGGGGGGCTGGATGGAAACGATATAGCCTCCAGACGACGATGGCGGCGCAATGCCGCCGGCGGCCAGAATATCCAGGACCGCCAGCGCGTTGTCGGGCGCCCCCGGCAGTTGCTCGTCGGCCAGCAGCCGAATGATGTCGGCGGCGCCGTTGGGCCACACCAGGTACAGCCCATCATCGCCGTACCACAGGCGCGAGCGCGCGACGTTGGGCAGCCAGCTATGGTCCGACTGCACCAGTTCGCGCATGGCCTCGATCACATGGCGCGCGAGATGCACCGGCACCTCGCCTTCAGCCGCATTGCCGCCAGGCGCGCCGCGTTCGCGCTGCAGCACCAGCGCCGCGGCGTGCCGCACCAGACGGTCCATGACGTTATGGTCGTGGTAGGTGGCCAGCCCGGAAATCGAGGCCAGCATATTGGGCACGATGACGTCGTTGCCGTGCGCCAGATCCTCCATGGTCGCCGGCGGCACGATGAATGGCAGCGCGAACAGGCCGAGCGCGCGGCGCTCGGCTCCTGGCAGCCATTGCACCGTGAGATGCGTGCAGCGGCGCTCGCGCAGCCAGGTCGAGAGGGGCAACAGGTACGCCTGCCATGCATGGTTCGGCCCATCGTACACCTTGAGCTGGCCGAGGCAACGGTACAGTTCACCGCACAGCCCGGCGATGAAGGTGGCGCGCCGCCAGCGCGGCTCCAGGATGCGGCGTTTGGAGATGGTCTCGCGCCCTGCGAAGATCTGCGAATCGGTCGCCTGGAGCGCATAGAAAGCCGTTTCCAGCCCGAGGCGCAGCAACCCGCCGGATTGGCTGTAGTGGCTGGCGCGCGTGGCGGGTAGCGCGTTGACGTAGGCGGCATAGGCCCGGATGGGCTGCAGCAGGTCCGTCTCGAAGGTGGCGTTGTCGCATCCGTAGCACAGCTTGATGCGGGCGATGACGTCCTTGTGGGCGGCCAGCAATTCTTCCACGCTGGCGACCTTGACGCCGGCACGTTGGGCGGTGCCCGATGCAGGCACCGGGTCGGCGCTTCCCGGTGTGGTCCCGCTGGCGTCGCCGCCGCGCCGCAACCGGGCAAACAGATTCGCGATGAACATGGCTCGGCTCCGGAAGTTGGCGGGCTACCAGTATCGGTGCCGCCACCTTCGCCAGTCCACCCGAAAAACAAGCGTTTAAGCCCCTGTTTCCGAGTCGGCTTCCGCAGGCGCCACGATGCTGGGTACGACGCGCTGCCTTCGCACGAAGTGCGCCTGGACACGTGGATCGCGCGGCAAGCGCTGCACCAGGATGCAGAAGACACACCCTTTGGTCATCGGCGGTGGCGCGCCAACAGCCGCGATGTAGCGTGCGAGACAGCGCGGACAGCGATGCATCGCAAGGCTGGGCGCCGTACGCTTCCAAACGCCGCACAGGTCGCTCACCAGCAGGAATGCCTTGTCGAAGGTCAGCTCGGACCGATGCGCACTGCGCTCGACAAAGAGCCGGTACGCCGCGACGAGCGCGTCGGCAGGCGCGCATCGCTGCCTCTCCAGCAGCGCCGTGAAAATGTTGGCGAATTCCGCGCCTTCCGCGCGCAAGCACAAATTACCGTCGAATACCCAGTCGCTGGACTCGGGACGGCGGCCGTTGGTGGCGCGGTCCCGACGGTAGAAGTGCGTGCGCAGCGCCGCCTGGCTCAATCCCGTGACATCGGCCACGGTCCCCAGGCGCGCCCCAAGGGCGATGCACTCACGGGCCAACTGCAACGCCCGGATGTGCGCATCGGCATCGTTGGCGGCCATGGCATCGGCTCAACCGGTCGCCATGCCAGGCTGGCCTGCCGGCGTATTGACGGCCGCGCGGCCGGCGCCCGCCGTGCACAACATGCCGGCCAGGCTGCGCGGCGCCGTCAACAGGGCCGGCAAATTACCGATCGGCTGGCACAAACTCTCGTGGGCCATGTTTTCGGCCAGGACGATCAAGTCGCGCACGCTCATGCTCGGCAGCAAGGCGGCGCTTTCCGCATCGAGATGGAACTTGAAGCTGGCGGTGAGCCGGTCGTGCTTGAGGGCGGCCTGGACGGTCAACAGGAAATTCAGGTTCAACTGCTGTACATCCGACAGGTGTGGGGCGTTGTCCATGATGGTTACTCCGTGTTGCCCCGTTGCCGGGGCGTGGTCTCAGGTGAGGTCCGGTTTGCAACAACGCGAGGTCTTGCGCTGTGCAGTGCAGCAGTGGCCGCCTATCGCGAAGCAGGCTACACCGCACGTTGGGACCGGTCAATAGCAACTGCTGTCGCTGTGCACTGCAAAAACGGATGGGGATTGACTTCACTGCTTACTCCGGTGGATGCTATAGGCTGCATAGCATCTTGATATTAATTTATGGGAGCGCAAGCAAGTGCTATCGACACCTCCCCCTTCTCCCTCTACAACTCGACAAAAATCCCCTCCCATGGTGCCCGACCAACGCAGCGTACCGCTTACCCGGCAGCAGGCTCAGCAGTTCGATGTCGGGCTGATTCCCGGCCTACGCGATCGGCTTATCGCTGAGTTGGATGCGCGCCACGTTCCATCGCATGAGTTCGTCTTATTCCTCAGTCATCTGACCGGCCGTGCCAAGCAGACCGTGGCCCGCTGGATCGACACCGATCATCCGGGGCTACCGGATCCGGCTTCGCTGGCCGTGCTGTCGTTGCAGCTTGACGTCGATACCGGCTGGCTGCTCGGACTGACCAGCCACCGCCTGCCCTTCGCCGTCGACCGCCTGCCGCCGCACCTGCTTCAACAGTTCCAGTTCTCTCCTGCCCGGCCCGCCTGGTTCGGCGCGGTGACAAGCAAAACCGATGTCGCCAGCGGGCAGGCCGTGGCCATCATGCACGGCCACGACATGGCGCCGCGGATACTGCACGGCAGCCCCTACTTCTACGATCCTACGCAAAACCACATCGCCTGCAACGGGGTCTACGTGCTCGAATACCTAGGCCAGACCATCGTGCGCCACGTCGAATTGCGCATCGGCGCCGGCCTGTTGCTACGGTGCGAGAACACCCAGTACGGCGAAGTCCTGGTGGGCGAAGATGTGCTGCGCGCCGATGACGGCGTGCGCGTGCGCGGCAGGGTCACCATGGCCATCAACGTCTGCGACTTCTAAGCACGCCCTCACCTCTCCGCTATCAGGCCATCCCCGGAACCGGCATGGCGCGTTCGCGCCGCCGGTCCCAGGGACTGTCCTTCAGCCGTCAAACCGCCTCGGCGATCTGCTTCCAATCGCCGCCGGACAGCTCCAGCAATTTGCCGCCCAGCTCTTCGAATTCGGTGGCGCGGTCATAGCATTCCACCTCCTGCGAATAGCCCGTCACGGCGTTGACCAGGCTATACCCGGTCAATTCACGCTCCCCGAACAGGTGCCGCAACACGCCGGCGCTTTCGGTCTCGTTCAGCGCATAGCGGTTGGCCAGCACTTCGACCGCCTTGACCGGATTGCCGACCATCTTGATGCCGATGGTCTTGCGCAGCTTCTCCGACACCAACTCGAAGGTCGCTTCCGACACCGCCGTCTTCACCAGGTCGCGCACCTTGAGGAAGATGGCCGTGTCGTCCGCCGCCAGCGTGTCGTCCTGGTACACCAGCACTTCCTCGTCGTCCGAGACCAGGTTGCGACCCGCGTGATTCTTGCGCATGCCGCGGTCCTGCACGATCAGGCCGTTGCTGCACACCAGGCGGAACAGCAGCGGTTCCACCCGCAGCGTGCCGCAACCGATTTCCGAGTTGCTGACGATGACACCCGCCTGCACCACGTCGCCCGGCACCACCTCGCACTGGATCCTGGAACTGACCACCTTGATGTACAGCTTCTTGCCGGTCAGTTCCACCGACTCGAAGCGCGCGCCGGGCAGCTCCTGCAACACCGGTACGATGCTCTTCGCCAGATCGAAGTTGTCGAGCCTGCGATAGCGCGTGGACAGGAACGCGCGGGCATGGCCGTCCAGGGTCCGCACGAGATAACTATCCGGTGAGTTGACCTTGAGCCAGCCGTTGACGTTCTGGTCCAGCAGTTCCGGGTTGTATTCGCGCATGCGCTTGAAGTACGACAAGGGAATGTCGAGCTTCTTGGCCAATTGCCCACACACGAAATCATCCAGCGGATAGCGCACTTCACCGCCGGCCTCGTCGATCACCAGGCGAAACTGCCCGGAGGGCGTGGTGCAGCCGCGCATCTTCTTGGCCGGCACGATCAGGTCGCGCTTGGCCGCCGCCTGGCGTTCGAGTTCGGCCGCCAGGTCCATCAGGGTGCATCCTGCTTTCATGATGATTCTCCAGTCATAAAAAACGCGGACGGACCATCCCTGCCGGGGACGGTCCCCGCAGGGTTGAACTACACGGCATCGCTGCCGCACCGGCGCTTGCGCGCCGAACCAGTGGCCTTGCGGCCGACCACCACCACTTCACCAAAACCTACGCCGCCAGGTCCTCGTGCGCGGCATGGCGTTCGGACACATTGGCCCAATCCGCACCCGCGCTACGGGGGATGAACACTTCGGCCTGATGGCCTTCCCCGTGACGGCAGCACTTCATGTAACGCCTCGCCAGCCCATAGGCGGCGGCCTGGCCGTCGAACATGGCGTCGGCGTCGTTATCGCCGTAGATGCGCAGCCGCGTCACCTGGTCCGGAATCCAGATGCGTTCCAGGTTGCTTGCGCTGATGCCCACCCATACAGGCTGGCCGGTGCGCTTCCGGATCGCCAGACCTGTCTCGACGCCCTCGCATACCGACAATTCGCCGGCCGGCTCGCCCAATCGGATGGCGGCGCCGTTCACGCCGCCACACAGAAGCTTCTTCGATTCGGCACCCAGCGCCTTGCGGCCGTCCTGCAGGTAGGTTCGCAGGAGCGACACCACCTGTCCGCCCTGGTCCTGCACCACCGCCACCAGCGCCGGATAGTTGCGCACCAGCTTCGGTTTGCCGCCGGACGGGTCCAGCTCGTAATAGCCCAGCGCCGGATGCAGGCGCAGCATGTCCGGGTAGCCGTCCATGCCGACGCCGCGGAACCTCAGATAGCGGTCAACCTCGTCGCCCGAGGTGATCGTCCGGGACTCGGACAGGATGCGATGCACCAGCCTGCGCGCATCCTTGAGCGGCCCGGGCGCCTGTGGCGACGCCGGCAGCAACCCTAAGCTCTGCTCGACGCGCCGCAACGCGGTGCCGGCGTTCCAACCGAAGTAGCCCATCAACAGCTTGAAGCCGCCGCCGACGCCACAGGCACGGCACACGTAGTTGCCGTCGCCAAACTTATCGGTGTACTGGAACCTATCGGTGCCGCCGCACGCCGCGATCGGGCATGGCTGATTGCGCCGGTTCAGCACTTTCCCGTCGACGCCCAGCGCACGCAGGAGCGGTGTCCAGCGTCCGAAGGCACTGGCACGCGCGGCCTGGAACCGCCGGTCGAACTCTTCCTGCTCGGGTGTCATAGCGCCTCCTGTTCCTCATGCGACTTCAACCTGGGAGAACAGGTCGCCGCGTTCGTCGCGCCGGCGCATCTGCTCGTTGATCCACTGGGGATTGGCCGCCAAGTGATCGGCGACCCATTCCGGGTTGGACATCACCGCGTGCCGCACCCATGCGGGATAGCACGCCAGGGACGCCTCGAACCAGTGCCGCAGATGGGCGCCAATCCAGCCGCGCACCTCCTCCGGGTCGCAGACGCCCACATAGGGCAACCGCGACAGGGGACTGCACGCAACCACGCGCATGCAATTGACGAACGAAAACGGCTGCCGGTCGCGCAGTGCGTCTGTGAACACCCAGCGCACAAGCTCGAACTTCTCGGCCAACGGCGTGCTCGGAATTTCCAGCAGGCGTACCTTGCGCAGCAGCCACCAGTGCAGGCCCACCACTTCTTCCTCGCTGAACTCCTCGACCGGCTCGTCGTCGAGCAGGTCCAGTGACGCGCACGCGCGCCCGGACAAATCGGCATCTTCGATCTGGGAAATATCTTCCACGATTGCCTCCGTAAAAAATGAACGGGACAATCGCCCGCATGGGAGCTTGTCCCATGGGGAGTGACAGGGGTTGGTTACCCTTCATTGACATGCTGGCTGTGCTGCCACGGCAAAACCGTTTTCGATGGGCTGCCAGCTACCATCGGGAAAATCGGTACGGCGCGCGGGGCGCCGCTGCAAGCACTGTAGGCAGCGATGCGGCCGAAGTCAAATTCTGTGCACCGGATTTACGCGCCCGCCTCCTTGCGGCGCGATGGCGCTGGAGGTAATGCGAAAACAGGGGCGATTTAGGCGGGGTTTCCACTATGGCGAATCGTCGCGGCGGGCTACGCTCGGGGACACCGCATATTCTTGGGGGGATCCGATGAACGCGCAAACCGACACCCCGATACTCGTCAGTACCGGCCACGGCGCCACCAACCGCAAGCTGCTGGCGCGCCAGTCGGCGGCGAAAACGGACCGCATTGAATCGGCCAGCAGAAAGGTGGGCATTACGCTCTGTAGTCCCGAGGGCAAGCGCCTGTACCTGCGCTGCTTCGAGATCAGCCAGATCAACTTCCACTACATCACCGTGTTCGCCCGGATGAAGGTCGCCGACACGGAAGTGGAGCGCATCGAGCGCGAGTTGCGGACCATGCTCGACAGCCGTCTCACGCGCCTGAACCAGGCCCTGGCGGACGCTGAGGCCAAATGCACGGCGAACGGCATAAGCCAGCTCGCCACCTACGATGTGGAACCGCTGGCCTTCGAGGCAAAGGTCTTCTCGATGCTCGACCGGCGGCTCCTGGAACTGATCGAAAAGGTAGACCAGCTCATGCCCATGCTGGAGACGCTGTGTATAGACGAGGTCATTACGCCAAGCCAGCTGATCATTGAGAAATCGAAGTTCAAAAAGACAGTGCGTGGAGCAGCCAAGGCCGCCCGTATTGTCAGGGGAGCGCTCGAACACCGGGCCAATTTGCATGCTCCCGTACCTGCCACGCCCGAGGCCTCCACATCGACCGCCCCGGCGACGTCGATCAACGAGGGCGCCATAGCACATCCGCACGGAGACGGCACCCGGGGCGATTCCGGCTTGGCGTGAAAATGCGGTATTCGCTCTGCGATCAAGGAGAACGCGCGTGGATGTACGGGTAATCCGGTGCATAGAAATTTGACATTATTCCCATACCATCTAAATTGCAGATGCAGTAGCTGGCCCTGCTGAAGTGGCGAGCATCCATATCCAACAGGCAAAATTATGCTCCGCCTTCGACCTGGTCTCGCCAGGGAGGATGAGTAACGTCATCGCTTCCCCGATTTGCGTACGAAGGTCGTACACGTTTTATTAGATGGCTTGCCCCATCCCATTTCTTCCATTTTTCGTGGCCGACTACCAGCCATCCTGGTCCGTCGTTTCCACGCCTACCTGACTGAAATCGTACATCTCGTCCAAGCGTTGGTACGGGCGCACCTACACATTAACAAGGAGGCGTTATGCCGGTCGAAATCGATATGAAGGACTACGTTTTGAAAATAAATCAAGTGATGGCGATATGTGGAAAATCGCGATCCGCCATCTACAAAGAGATACGTAAAGGACTGTTCCCCCGTCAGCTCAAGCTTACATCCCGCTCGGCCGGATGGTCGAAAAACGAGATCGAGCAATGGCTGGAAGAGCGCAAACGTGATCGCGACCAAGCGCCGCTACAGCCGTACTCGGCCCGGTCAGAGATTCTGCAAAAGCAATTTTCCAGTAGAGCTGGAACGCTGCTGCACCGGTTGACAACAACGCGTTGAACTCAATCCGACACGTAGCAACCGCTGTCCGCGAAATCCAATCGTCCGCACAGCGGCACCCGGCGTTCCGCTTAGCGGTACGCCGCGTTCCCCAGCCACCTTCCTCTGCTCCGCAATCAACTTCGCTAACCAGTCACCAGGTCGATGACCTGACTTGGCTCCCCAATTGCAGTTGTGTTCGCCCGCAAGCATGCCGCCACAGGCAGGCACGCTAATTCAATCGCAACCCGGCTTTTTTGTCTCCCGTGAACAACTAAATCTCAAGAAAAATGAATTCGTATGAAGCACGACAGAAAGCTCGAAACACAAAACAAGTGCCGGCAATTTCGAAATAATGGCAAATATTTTCCCTGGAAAAAAAACCTGAGACTCCGTACTTTTTCCGTACTTTTCTCCGAAGAATAAAAAAAGCCTACGTCGTGAAAACGTAGGCCTTTGATTTTAAAGCGAATTCTTGGTGGGAAGTGCAAGTTTCGAACTTGCGACCCCTGCAGTGTGAATGCAGTGCTCTACCCCTGAGCTAACCTCCCGAAGTGCACGCATTATAGCGTACGATTTGCGTTTGTAAAAGGGTCAAACGCGACTTTTACGCGGCGGCCGCCAAGGGCGCCAGCGAAGCGCGCCAGATGCAGCTGCCCTTGACCGCCTTGTCCAGCCCCGACAGCGTTTCCTCGTGCGCGGCCAGCTCCTCGTCCGAGGCGCGCACCACGATCACCTCGGCCAGCGCGATCTGCTCCAGCGCCACGCCCCCCTCGGACACCTCCTCCTCCACGTCCATGCCCAGGCTGTTCTGCCCGCGCGTCATGGCCAGGTAGACATCGGCCAGCAATTCCGCGTCCAGCAGCGCGCCGTGCAGCTTGCGGTGGGCGTTGGAGATGCCGAAGAAGTCGCACAGCGCGTCCAGCGAGTTGCGCTTGCCCGGACGCATTTCCTTCGCGTTCACCAGCGTGTCGATCACGCCGCTCACGTGGTCGTCGAACGGGGGCAGCTTGGCCAGCCGGAACTCGTGGTTCAGGAAGCCCATGTCGAACGGCGCGTTATGGATGATCAGCTCGGCGCCCTGGATGTATTCACGGAACTGCTGGGCGATCTCGGCGAATTTCGGCTTGTCGCGCAGGAATTCGGTGGTCAGGCCGTGGACGTTCAACGCGCCCTCTTCCGAATCGCGCTCCGGGTTGATGTAGACGTGGAAATTGTTGCCGGTCAGCGCGCGGTTGAACAGTTCGACGCAGCCGATTTCAATGATGCGATTGCCCAGCTTGGGGTTGATGCCGGTGGTTTCGGTATCGAGTACGATTTGACGCATGGATGTATTGGGTACGTGGAGTTGCGGGAAACTTGGCGAGCCGCGCAGTATAGCAAAGCGCGGCGTGGCGACCTTATTTGCGGCGCACGGAGTCGACGCCGCGGTTGGCCAGCACGTCGGCCCGCTCGTTGCCCGGATGGCCGTTGTGGCCGCGCACCCAACGCCAGTCCACCTTGTGCACCGATTGCGCCAGGTCCAGCGCCTGCCACAGGTCGGCGTTTTTCACCGGTTCCTTGCTGGACGTGGTCCAGCCGCGCTTTTTCCAGCCATGTATCCACTCGCTGATGCCCTTCTGCACGTACTGGCTGTCGGTGTGCAGCACCACGTCGCAGGGGCGCTTGAGCGCGTTCAGCGATTCGATCACCGCCTGCAACTCCATGCGGTTGTTGGTGGTGTTGTGCTCGCCGCCGAAGATTTCCTTCTCCGCCTCGCCCGCCACCAGCAGCGCGCCCCAGCCGCCGGTGCCGGGATTGCCCTTGCATGCGCCGTCGGTAAAAATCTCAACCTTATCCATCCTGCCGTTCCTGCTTTCTGTTGGTGCTGCTTGTTCTGTTGGTCACCGGCACCGCCACCGGGGCCTTCGCCGATTTCTTCCATGCCGGCCCGATCAGCCGCATGCCCTTCACGCGCTTGATCGCCTGCACCATGTACACGGCGCCCAGATAGGGCCACCAGCGCGGGCCGGCGCGGTCCATGAAGACGTAGCGCTGCAGCCATTGCTCGGTGCGGCACGCGGGCGCGTAGCAGCCGAAATGGCTGTGCGTCGCGCCCATATTCAGCAATTTTAACCAGTCTTTCATACGGGGCATAGAAATGAATTCGCCGGCCGGCGGCAGAAAGTGCGATCCCGTGACCCGTCCCGTCAGGTGGCTCAGGCCCCACAGACTGCGCGGATTGAAGCCGCAGATGATGACCTGGCCCTCGGGGATCAGCACCCGCTCCACCTCGCGCAGCACCTGGTGCGGCTCGGCGGCGAACTCCAGCACGTGCGGCAGCACCACCAGGTCCAGGCTTTGCGAGGCGAACGGCAGCTCGGCGTAGTCGAAGGTGACGGCCACCTGGCGCGCGGCGGCCGTGTTGCCGGCGCGCGGCCGCGGCCGGGTGTCTGCCAGCCATTTGCTGGGCATGCGGTTGGCGGCCAGCGCGTCGATCTGCGGCATGCCGATCTGCACCGCGTTGTAGCCGAAGATGTCGGCGGTGAGCGCGTCGAGCAGGGACTGTTCCCAGGCGCGGACATAGACGCCAGCGGGCGTTTGCAGCCAGCTGTCCAGCGCTATAATGGATTTTTCGGATGCAGCGTTATCCATGCCACTTCTTCCCCGACCCCATGACTCCTACCGCCCCACGCCCGCTCAGTGTCCTCACGGTGCCCGCTTTCAATGATAATTACCTGTGGCTGATACATGACGGCGTCCACGCCGCCGCCGTCGATCCGGGCGACGCCGGCCCCATCCTGGCGGCGCTGCGCGAACACGGCCTGCTGCTCACCGCCATTTTACTCACCCACCACCATGCCGACCACATAGGCGGCGTACCCACATTATTGCAGCATTACGCGGTCCCCGTCTTCGGGCCGCGCCATGACGGAATCGCCGCCGTCACCAGGCCGCTGTCCGAGGGCGACACGGTCGACGTGCCCGGCCTGGCGCTGCGCCTGTCCGTGCTGGACGTGCCGGGCCACACGCGCGGCCACATAGCCTATGTGCGCGACGGCGACGCCGAAGGCGGGGAACCGTGGCTGTTCTGCGGCGACACGCTGTTCGCCGGCGGCTGCGGCCGCCTGTTCGAGGGCACGCCGGCGCAGATGGTCGATTCGCTCGACAAGCTGGCGGCCCTGCCCCCGGCCACCAAGGTCTTTTGCGCGCACGAATACACCCTGTCCAACCTGCGCTTCGCCAGCGCGGTGGAACCGGGCAACGAGGCGCTGCGGGCCCGCGTGGAGGCGGACTCGGCCAAACGGGCCAGGGGCGCGCCCACCGTCCCCAGCACGATAGGCGTGGAACGCGACACCAATCCCTTCCTGCGTTACGCTGAGCCTGCGATCGCGGCGCAGCTGACGGCGGCGGGCAAGCTGGAGGGCGGCGAGGCGCCTGTGGCCGTGTTCGCGGCTTTGCGGCAGTGGAAAAACTCTTTCTGAGGGCCAATATGAAACTGGTGCGGTTTTATTTCGATCCGGTCAGCCCCTATTCCTGGCTGGCCAGCAAGGACATCCGCTGCATCGAGGCCACCAACGGCGTGGTCGAATGCGTGCCGGTGCTGTTCGCGGGGCTGCTGAAGGCGCACGGCCAGAAAGGGCCGGTCGAGGTCCCGGTCAAACGTGTCAACACCTTCCGCGACGTGATGCGGCTGGCGGCGGAGATGGGGTTGCGCTTCACCGGGCCGCCCGGGCACCCCTTCAACCCGCTGATGGCATTGCGCATGAGCATGGCCATCACGGACCTGGCGGAGCGGCGGCGCTTCACGGTGGAGATGCTGGCGGCGTGCTGGGAGCGGGGGCTGGACGTGTCGTCGTCCGAGGTGCTGATCGTGCTGGCCAACGAGTGCGGGCTGGACGGCGAGGCGCTGGCGCAGGCGGCGGTGACGCCGGAAATCAAGCAGGCGCTGACGGCCACCACGGCGCACGCGGTCGAGGCCGGGATGTTCGGCGTGCCGACCTTCGAGTTCGAGGGGGATTACTTCTGGGGCGCGGACCGCATCGACTCCCTGCTGTGGCGCATGGCGGGGAACCGCATCGACGAGGCCGCGTTGCGGGAATTCCTGGACCGCCCCGCGCTGGCGCAGCGCAGGGCGGAACAGCTGGGTTGAGGCGTTCCTAGATCTCTTCGTACAGCGGCAGGGTCAGGAACTCGGCGAAGGCGCTCGAGGTCGACATTTCCTCGAAGATCTCGGCGGCGCGCTCGTAGTTCGGGCTCTCGCCGTCCGGCGCGGTGGCCTTCACTTTCGGCAGTTCCTCGTCGATCATCTTGCGCACGATCTCGGCGGTCACCTTGGTGCCGTCGTCCAGCACGCCTTTTTCCGAACGGATCCACTGCCACACCTGCGAACGGCTGATCTCGGCGGTGGCCGCGTCCTCCATCAGGTTGTGGATGGGCACGCAACCGTTGCCGCCCAGCCAGCTGCCCAGGTAGTGGATGCCGACGTTGATGTTGTAGCGCAGGCCGGCCTCCGTGATCGGGGTCTCGGGCTGGAAGTTCAGCAGGTCGGCGGCGGTCACCTCGACGTCGGGGCGCTGCTTGTTGATCTGGTTGGGCGCGTCGCCCAGCACCTTCTTGAACTCGCCCATGGCCAGTTCCACCAGGCCCGGGTGCGCGACCCAGCCGCCGTCGTAGCCGTCGGTCGCGTCGCGCGCCTTGTCGTTGCGCACGCCGCCCATGGCGATCTCGTTCTTTTCCGGATCGTTCTTGATCGGGATCAGCGCGGCCATGCCGCCGATCGCCGGCGCGTTGCGCTTGTGGCAGGTCTTCAGCAGCAGCAGCGCGTAGGAACGCATGAACGGGGCCGTCATCGTCACCTTGGCGCGGTCGGCCAGGCAGAAGTCCTTGTCCAGCTTGAACTTCTTGATGCAGGAGAAGATGTAGTCCCAACGGCCGGCGTTCAGGCCCGAGCTGTGCTCGCGCAGCTCGTACAGGATCTCGTCCATTTCGAAGGCGGCGACAATGGTTTCGATCAGCACGGTGGCCTTGATGGTGCCTTGCGGGATGCCCAGCTCGTCCTGGGCCATCACGAAGATCTCGTTCCACAGGCGCGCCTCCAGGTGCGATTCCATCTTCGGCAGGTAGAAGTACGGGCCGGCGCCGCGCGCCAGTTGCTCCTTGGCGTTGTGCACCATGAACAGGGCGAAGTCGAAGATGCCGCCGGAGATGCGCTTGCCGTCCACCAGCACGTGCTTCTCGTCCAGGTGCCAGCCGCGCGGACGCACGACCAGGGTCGCGGTCTTGTCGTTCAGCTTGTAGGACTTGCCGTTCTGTTCCAGCGAGATGGTCTTGCGCACGGCGTCCATCATGTTGATCTGGCCGGTGATCTGGTTGTCCCAGTTCGGGGTGTTGGAATCCTCGAAGTCGGTCATGTAGCTGTCGGCGCCCGAGTTCAGGGCGTTGATGACCATCTTGCGTTCGACCGGACCGGTGATTTCCACGCGGCGGCATTCCAGCGCCTTGGGGATCGGGGCGATGGTCCAGTCGCCGGCGCGGATGTGCGCGGTTTCCTTGAGGAAGTCCGGACGCTCGCCCTCATCCATGCGCTTGGCGCGCACCACGCGCGCGGCCAGCAGTTCCTGGCGGCGCGGCTCGAATGCGCGCGTCAGCTTGGCCACCAGGGCCAGGGCTTCGGGCGTCAGCACGCTCTCGTAGCCTGGCTTGATGGCGCCCGTTATTTCCATGCCTGCTGGCAAAGTGATGGTGGCTTGCGTCATGTTATCTCCGTTCTGCGGTAAGGGGGGAATCCTCAGTATAGGCGCTTAGCGCCCACATCGTTTTTGCAGTATATTCACTAATTAGTTATGGAAACAAGACTAAAAATCACTTCATCCATGCGTTTTTTGCACAAATAAGGAAACTCCTCGGCATGGGACAGTTCAGACAGATCTCCACTTTCGTCGAGGTGGTGGCCAAGGGCAGCCTCTCCGCCGCGGCCCGCGCGGAAGGCATAGCGCCCGCCGTTATTGGGCGCAGGCTCGACGCGCTGGAGCAGCGGCTGGGGGTCAAGCTGCTGCAGCGCACCACCCGCAAACTGGCCTTGACCAACGAGGGCGCGGCCTTCCTGGAGGACTGCCAGCGCATCCTCAACGACCTGGAGGACGCCGAATCGGCCGTGGCCGAACGCAGCGCGCGCGCAACAGGCCACCTGCTGGTGTCGGCGCCGGCCGGTTTCGGACGCCAGCACGTGGCGCCGCTACTGCCCTCCTTCCTGGCCGAGAACCGCGACGTGCGCGCCACGCTGAACCTGAATGACCGCATGGTGGACCTGATCGGCGAGGGCGTGGACGTGGCGATCCGCATCGCCACGCTGTCCGATTCCAGCCTGGTGGGCGTGAAACTGGCCGACAATCAACGGGTGCTGGTGGCGACGCCGGCCTACCTGAAGCGCCACGGCACGCCGCGCACGCTGGACGACCTGGCCAAGCACAACTGCCTGGCCATCAGCAGCGACGGCAGCCAGCGCGGCTGGACCTTCCGCCACGAGGGCAAGATCGTCACGCTCAAGGTCGGCGGCAACATGGGCTGCAACGACGGCGCGGTGCTGCACGACTGGGTGCTGGCGGGCAAGGGCCTGGCGTGGCGCTCGATGTGGGAGGTGGGCGGCGACATCGAGGCGGGACGGCTGCACACGGTGCTGGACGAACACGCGGCGCCGGGCAACGACATCTACGCGGTGTTTGCGCAGCGCAATCACCTGCCGCTGAGGATCAGGGCCTTCGTGGACTTTTTGCGCAGGAGCTACGCGCAGGCGGGCTATTGGCGCAAGGCGTAGGGCGAAGCAAGCGCAGCTCGGTCCGCCGGATGCGCGCCCTACGGCAAAAGGTACGGGCGAAAAAAAATCCTCGGAAACCGAGGATTTTCTTATCTCGTAAGATTCAGCGTATTACAGAGGCTGAATGTTCGAAGCTTGCTTGCCTTTAGGGCCGGCGGTAACTTCGAAAGAAACGCGTTGGTTCTCTTGCAGCGACTTGAAGCCAGCGGTTTGGATCGCCGAGAAGTGAGCGAACAGATCTTCGCCGCCTTCGTCAGGGGTGATGAAGCCAAAACCCTTCGAGTCATTGAACCATTTTACGATACCAGTTGCCATTACAATTCCTATTTCAGTTAAGTTGGGCTTGCGCCCGTGATATCGTTTGAAGCAAGTAAGAAATGACAGACAAACTGCACTACTCTTGAATCTAACGATCCCGCATTATACCGAATAAAACGAGAAAAGATCGTCTTCACGAAAATAAATGCAAAGATGTGACTCAGTGAAAGCAGCCCATCTCCCGAGCACAAATTCGCGCGGCATGTGTGTCACTATAGACAAGATTTACAGGAAGCGGTTGAGGAATATCAAAAGTGCGCGGGTGCGCAAGCCCATTAGAGGTCGAATTCGGGGGCTTTGGGGTCGCGCGCGGCCCAGTCCAGGTACTGCGCAATCCGCGCCGCCAGCGCCGGCCATTCCGGCGCGTCCGCGGGCCGTTTCCCCAATAACGGCCGCAGTTCCTGCTCCAGACGGCGGGCCTCGGCGCCCAGCACTTTGAAGCCGAAAGTGCCCGCCGAACCGGCTATGCCGTGCAGCAATGCATGCAGTTTTTCAAGCGAGTCAAGGTCCGCGTCTTCGTTGCGGCAATGCGACACGGCGGTGGAAATCGCCTCCATCGCGCCCGGCACGGTGGCGCCATACCGCTCGCCGAGCGCGTCCAGGCGCGCCCTGAAATCCGGATCCACCAGGGTCGCCATGGCCGTGGTCCCTATTTGGTGCCGAAGATGCGGTCGCCGGCGTCGCCCAGGCCGGGAACGATATAGGCGTGGTCGTTCAGGTGCGAATCCAGCGAGGCGCAATAGATCTTCACGCCCGGATGCGCGTTCTGGAACACCGTGATGCCCTCCGGCGCGGCCACCAGGGCCAGGAAAATGATCTGCTCGTCGGTGACGCCGCGCTTCTTCAGCACGTCCACCGCGTGCACCGCCGAATTGCCGGTCGCCACCATCGGATCGCACAGGATGAAGGTCCGTTCCACCAGGTCCGGCAGGCGCACCAGGTATTCCACCGGCTGGTGGGTCTCGGGGTCGCGGAACACGCCGATGTGGCCGACACGCGCCGACGGCACCAGGTCCATCAGGCCGTCGCTCATGCCGATGCCCGCGCGCAGGATGGGCACGATGGCCAGCTTGCGGCCGGCGATGACGGGCGCCTCGATGGTCATCAGCGGCGTTTCGATCTGGCGCGTGGTCAGCGGCAGGTCGCGCGTGATCTCGTAGCCCATCAGCAGCGTGATTTCCTTGAGCAGGTCGCGGAAGGTGCGCGTGGAGGTGGCCTTGTCGCGCATGTGGCTGAGCTTGTGCTGGATCAGCGGGTGGTCGGTGATGAAGAGATTGGGGAAGCGCGGGTCTTGTTTCATGTTTGGTCACTCACTCTGATCGGTTATACCCGGCATTATCCCAGTCCAGGGCGGGCTGTGGAATGGCCCGGCCCAAATTATTGTGGCAGCGCCCGCTCCAGGATCGCGCCGCAGTCCACGCCCGCCGGCAAGCGGCCGTAGGCGCCGCCCGGTTCGCGCGCCAGCCGCGTCGCGACGAAGGCGCCGCTGACGAATGCCGGCGCGTGGCGCAGCAGCAGGCCGGCCTGCACCGCCAGCACGATGCGCTCGGCCAGCAGGCGCGCGCCGTACTCGTCCCGGGTCCCCTGCCGCAGGTCGGCCAGCAGCGCGGCCGTGTAGCGGGCGTGGGCCGCGTCGCCGCCGGCCAGCGCCAGTTCGGCGCCCAGCGCCTCGGCCGCCGCCGGGCTCTTCGCGAACGCGCGCAACAGGTCCAGGCACATCACGTTGCCCGAGCCCTCCCAGATCGAATTGACGGGGAATTCCCGGTACAGCCTGGCCAGCGGGCTCTCCTCCACATAGCCGCTGCCGCCTATCACCTCCATCGCCTCGGCGCCGAAGCCGGGGCCGCGCTTGCACACCCAGTACTTGCCCGCCGGTGTGAGGATGCGCGCCAGCATGGCCTGGGCCGGATCGGCGATCTCGTCGAAGCAACGCGCCAGCCGCAACGACAGCGCGGTGGCCGCCTCCGATTCCAGCGCCAGATCGGCCAGCACGTTGCGCATCAGCGGGTGCTCGGACAGCTTACGGCCGAACGCCTCGCGCTGGCGCGCGTGATGCAGCGCGTGCGTCAGCGCCGCGCGCATCGCGCCGGCGCTGCCCAGCACGCAGTCCAGCCGCGTGTGGCCGCCCATTTCCAGAATGGTCGGAATGCCCCGCCCCCGCTCGCCCAGCAGCCAGCCGTAGGCGCCGGTGAACTCGACCTCGGAGGACGCGTTGGAGCGGTTGCCCAGCTTGTCCTTCAGGCGCTGCACGCGGATCTGGTTGCGCGCCCCGTCCGGCAGGATGCGCGGCACCAGGAAGCAGCTCGGGCCCGTCCCGCCGTCGTCGCCGGTCTGCGCCAGCACCAGGTGGGCGTCGCTTTGCGGCGCCGAGAAGAACCATTTGTGGCCGACCAGGCGGTACACGTCCTCGCCCTCCTCCCCGAACAGCGCGCGGGCCTCGGACGGCGGCACGGGCGCGGCCCGCGTGGTGTTGGCGCGCACGTCGGAGCCGCCCTGCTTTTCCGTCATGCCCATGCCCACCAGCGCGCCGCGCTTTTGCGCCACCGGCAGCGGGCGCGGATCGTATTCGCGCGACAGGATTTTGGGCAGCCAGCGCGCGGCCAGGCGCGGGGCGTGGCGCAGCGCCGCCACGGCGGCGTAGGTCATCGTCACCGGGCACTGGGAACCGTTCTCCACCTGGCCGAACAGCAGGTATTTGGCGGCGCGCGCCACCTGCGCGCCCGGCGCGCCGTCCCACGCGGACGAATGCGCGCCGTTCTCTATCAGCAGCCGCATCAGTTCGTGCCAGGCGGGATGGAATTCGATCTCGTCCACGCGGCGCCCGCCGCGGTCGAAATTGCGCAGGCGCGGCCCGTGCTCGTTGGCCAGGCGCGCCAGCTCCAGCACCCCTGCCCCGCCCAGTTGCGCCCCCAGCGCGGAGAGTTCGGCCGCCGCCGCCCCGCCGCCCTCGCGTTCCAGCGCCGCCATCAGCGCGGGGTCGCACAGGAAAAGGTTGACGTTTTCGAAAGGCGCGGGCTGGTTTGTGACTTCGTGCGTGTCGAACGCTGGCATGGACGTTTGCATGGCGATGCTCCTGGTTGCGCTGGGTGCAGCCCAGCCCCGGGTTAAGAAAATTGCAAGCAGATGCTTTACTAATAAAAAACGTGGCGACTACGCCGAAAATAGCTGCACAATTCAGTGGCAAGCTTAACCATCTGCTACTCTATGGAGAGCGATTTTCACGCCAGTGCGCGCATTTTTCTCTAAAGACACAGTTTTGTTGTCTTTTTTCATGTTTTTAGAGCGCCATCAGTGATACATTTCGTTCTGGTTTTGCAACAATCATTGAAATAAGACCGTTACGATGCTATCCAGTTCCTCCCCCGCGCCCGCGCGCGACAGCTTAAACGATATGGACGGCCTGCTCGAAGAGGCTGGCGACATCGTGTTCCGGCTGTCCTTGGCGGGCCAGGTGCTGTACGCCAGCCGCCGCGCCGTCGCGCTGGTCGGCATCGGCGCGCTGGACGGCATGACGCTGGCGTCGCTGGCCGCCGAGGTCGACCAGCCCGTGCTGAAAACCGCCCTGCTCGAACTCGGCGAGGCCGGCCAGCCCGGCGCGGCGAAACGGATCGAGGCGCGCATCCGCTCGCAGGAAACGGAAACCTGGTTCGAGCTGCGCCTGTCCGTCTACACCGCGCCCGACCAGTCGCGCCAGATGCTGGTGGTCGGCCGCGACCTGACCTCCCAGCACACGACCGAAGAGCGCCTGCGCCACATGGCCACGCACGACGCGCTGACCGAGCTGCCCAACCGCCTGCTGCTCACCGACCGCATCCGCATGACCATCGCCCAGGCGCGCCGCTCCGGCCAGGGCTTCTCGGTCGCCACCGTCGGCCTGGACGCGTTCAAGAAAGTCAACGACGGCCTCGGCCATCCGATCGGCGACGCCGTGCTGCGCGTGGCCGCCGCGCGCCTGCGCAAGACGCTGCGCGACAGCGACACGCTGGCCCGCGTGGGCGGCGACGAGTTCGTGGCCGTGCTGCCCGGCACCTTCACCGAGGCGCAGATCAAGCTGGTCACCGGCAGGCTGCTGGCGACGCTGCAGGCGCCGTTCGAAATCGACTCGCACACCATCTACATCGGCGCCTCGGTCGGCGTGTCGGTCTATCCGCAGCACGCCGAGGACGAGGTGCGCCTGGTGGCGCTGGCCGACGCCGCCATGTCGCGCGCCAAGGAAACCGGCAAGGCGCGCTGCGTGGTCTACAGCGCGCGCCACAGCGGCCCGCCGGAGCACGACATCTCGCTGGAGGCGGCCATGTTCCAGGCCGTGCGCGAGGGCGAGTTCCTGCTGTACTACCAGCCCATCGTCGACGCGCGCACGCGCGAGATCGAGGGCTTCGAGACGCTGATGCGCTGGCGCCACCCCACGCTGGGCATGGTGCCGCCGGTGCGCTTCATCCCCATCGCGGAGACCAATGGCCTGATCAACCTGCTGGGCGCCTGGGCGCTGAAGGCCGCCTGCGTGCAGCTGAAGCAGTTCGAGGAGGTCGCCAAACGCTCTTTGTACATTTCTGTTAACATCAGCCCCAGGCAGTTCCGCAATGATAAATTCCTTGACGTGCTGGATGACGCCATGGCGTTCTCCGGCTTACCTGGTGAGAAATTGGTTCTAGAAATTACAGAAGGCACGCTGATGATCGATCCAGCGCACGCCGAAACGATATTGACCAAGATGGCCGATCGCAAGGCGCGCATCGCGATCGACGACTTCGGCACCGGTTATTCCTCCCTGGCCTACCTGAAGCGCTTCCCCATCTCCGTGCTGAAAATCGACCGCGCCTTCATCCGCGACCTGCCCGGCTCGCAGAAGGACGGCGCGATCTGCAACGCCGTGCTGGACCTGGCCAAGCACCTGGGCCTGAACGTGGTGGCCGAGGGCGTGGAAACGGAGGACCAGCTGGCCTACATGCAGGACCGCGGCTGCCAGTACATCCAGGGCTACCTGACCGGCAAACCGATGGCGGCCCACGTGGCCATGGCGGCGCTGCGCGAGCGCACCTACGCCAACCTGATGCCGCCGGAACTGCGCCAGGTGCAGGCATGAACGCGGGCATGAATCCCAACACCGGCGCGCCGGTGGACGGCAACAAGACGCTGGCCCAGTTGTGGGACCGCACCCGCATGCAGGGCGACATGCCCGGCTTCGCCAAGGCCATCACCGCCATCCTCAGCGCCATGCGCGGCGAGGACGACGTCGAATTCAACATGACGCAGACCGTGCTGTCGGACCCGGTCCTGACGCAGAAGGTGCTGCGCCTGGCCAACAGCGGCATGTATTCGGCCTTCGGCCAGCACGTCAGCACCGTCAGCAAGGCGGTGCTGGTGCTGGGCACGGACGCCATCGGCCACCTGGCGCTGGGCCTGAAGCTGATCGAGGAGATGTCGGTGGCCTCGCCCAACTCGTCGATCGCCCACGTGGAAATGGAAAAGGCCGTGCTGGCAGGGATGGTGGCGCAGCAGGTGGCCACGTCCGCGTCCAGCATCCACGCCGAGGAGGCCGTGGTGTGCTCGATGCTGCACACGCTGGGCCGCATGATGATCACCTTCTACATGCCCGAACGCTGGGCCGTGATGCAGCAGATCGCCGGCGAGGGCAACGAGGACGACGCCGCCATGCGGGTGCTGGGCTTGACGATGGAGGAAGTGGGCCGCGCCGCCGCCATCCACTGGGGCCTGCCGAAGAATCTGCTGAACGGCATGCGCAGCGTGGGTCCGGCCGAGCCGGGCGCCGAGGTCAGCCCGGCGGACTGGGTCGCCGGCCTGTCCACCATGGCGGCGCGCTGCGCCGACTCGCTGTGGCACGACGACGAGGACGGCGCGGCCGAGGTCAAACGCATCACCGAAAGCTATTCGGGCATGCTGGGCGTGGACGCCGAACAGATGGGCGAGGCGATCGAGCGCGCCAAGGCGGTCGCCGCCACGGACCTGTCGATCGCGCCGCTGTCCAAGCCCGCCGAGCGCCGCGCCAAGGCGCTGGCCAAGACGCGCCAGCGCGCCGAGGGCAACAAGGTCCTGCTCAGCGGCCTGGCCGACATGCGCGACATGGTCGACACGGCCAGTCCCGGCCAGATGGTGGCCATGGCGCTGGAAACCGTGTACAACGGCCTGGATTTCTCGCGCGCGGTGGCTTTCGTGCGCAACCGCCGCGAGGGCCGCTATTCGGCCAAGCTGTGCTTCGGCGATGGCGTCAAGGCCATGCTGCCGGAAATGGTGTTCGACGACGCCTACGAGCCGAACGTGTTCCACGCGGCCCTCAACAGCGACCGCGTGATCTTCATCGAGAACGCCAAGGACCCGAAATTCGCCGCCAAGCTGCCGCAATGGTGGAAAGCCAACCTGTCCGAGGCGCGCAGTTTCGTGATCCTGCCGCTGCTGGCCAATTCCCAGCCCACCGGCTTCCTGTACGGCGACTGGGACGAATCGTTCCCGCCCATCCAGCTCAGCCAGAACGAGTTCACGCTGCTCAACGAGATCCGCTCGCTGGTGGTGAAGGCGGTGGAGCGCCGCCACCAGCTGGAGGCGGTCGGCAACCGCGTCGGCTAGGCGGGCGCGCTCATTCCGCGGCGCGCTGCCAGCGGAACGACAGGGCCGCCGCCCCGGCGGCCAGCAGCGCCAGCGCGGACGCCACGTAGTACACCGAGCCGGGACCCATCCCCTCCCAGCACTGCGCCAGGAACAAGCCGCCCAGCGAACCGCCCACGCCGTAGGACAGGCTGATATACAGCGCCTGTCCGCGCGCCTGCAGCGGCCCCGCGAACCAGCGCTGCATCGCCAACACGCAGGCCGAATGGTGCAGCGCGAAAGTGGCCGCGTGCAGCAGCTGCGCCAACACCAGCACCACGATGAAGTGCGCGCCCGCCCCTATCATGGCGAAGCGCAGCACGCCCGCGGCGAACGCCAGTCGCAGCAGGCGCCACGCGCCCCAGCGCTTGAGCAGCGGCGCCTGGAAATAGAACAGCAGCACCTCGGCCAGCACGCCCAGCGACCACATGGCGCCGATCACGGTCTTGTTGTAGCCCTCGCGCTCCAGGTACAGCGAATAGAAGGTGTACAGCGACGTGTGGGCCGCGATCATCAGCGCCGAGGACAGGAAGAAGGCCAGCACCTCGCGCCGGCGCAGCACCGCCAGCAGCGCCGGCGGCGGCCCCGCGTGCCCCGCCCGCGGCGCGTCGTGCATGCGCAGCGCGGCGCCCAGCGTGCAGACCAGCAGCGCGCCCGCCGCCCAGGGCAAGGCGCGCGTGCCGAACCGGTCCAGCCCGACGGCCGTCAGCATGACGGCGACGATGAAGCCCACCGAACCCCAAAGCCGTATGCGGCCGTAGTGCGTCAGGTCGCCCCGCATCTCGGACAGCATCAGCGCCTCGCAGATCGGGCCCTGCGCGCTGGTGAAGAGGTTGAGCAGCACCATGGCGGCGAAGAAGTGCGCGAAGGTGGAGCCGATGAAGAAGCCGGAGAACGCCACCAGCGCCGCCAGGCCGGTCAGCCGCAGCACGATCACGCGCCGCTCGCTGTGGTCGGCCACCCAGCCCCACAGGTTGGGGCCGAAGATGCGCAACACCTGGATCAGCGACATCAGCACGCCGATCTGCGCCACCGTCATGCCGCGGTCGGCGAAAAACAGGCTGGCGTAGGTGGAGAACGTGCCCGCGTGGGCGTAGTAGAAGAAGAGGAAGGAGGAAAAACTGAAGAACTGGGTGGGCATGGATGCTCGAATGGCGCCGGCGCGGCGCGGGCCCGCGGCCGGCGCCACGCCCCGCGGATGTCCTAGGCCTGCTTGGCGATGTCCGGCGTGGAGACGCGCACGTCGCCGCACTGGGCGCGGTGCATCAGCGCGTGGTCGATCAGCACCAGCGCCAGCATCGCCTCGGCGATCGGCGTGGCGCGGATGCCCACGCAGGGGTCGTGGCGGCCGAAGGTCTCCACGCTGACCGGATTGCCGTCCTTGTCGATCGAACGGCGCGGCGTGCGGATCGACGAGGTCGGCTTGATGGCGATCGACACCGTGATGTCCTGGCCGGTCGAAATCCCGCCCAGCACGCCGCCGGCGTTGTTGCCGACGAAGCCTTCCGGGGTCAGCTCGTCGCCGTGCTCGGAGCCCTTCTGCGCCACCGCCTTGAAGCCGGCGCCGATCTCCACGCCCTTGACGGCGTTGATGCCCATCATCGCGTAGGCGATGTCGGCGTCCAGCTTGTCGTAGATGGGCTGGCCCAGGCCGACCGGGATGTTGCGCGCCACCACGTCGATGCGGGCGCCGATGGAGTCGCCCGCGCGGCGCAGCTCGTCCATCGCGTCCTCCATGCGCGCGATCAGCGCGGCGTCGCCGCTGGCGGCGAAGAAGGGGTTGTTGGGCACGTGCTCCCAGCCCTCGAACGGCACCGCGATGTCGCCCAGCTGGCTCATGCAGCCCATGAACACCGTGCCGTACTGCTGGCGCAGCCATTTCTTGGCGATCGCCGCCGCGCCCACGACCGGCGCCGTCAGGCGCGCCGACGAGCGGCCGCCGCCGCGCGGGTCGCGCACGCCGTACTTGTGCCAGTAGGTGTAGTCCGCGTGGCCGGGACGGAAGCTCTCGGCGATGTTGCCGTAGTCCTTGCTGCGCTGGTCCTCGTTGCGGATCAGCAGTGCGATCGGGGTGCCGGTGGTGACGCCCTGGTACACGCCGGACAGGATCTCGACGCGGTCCGGTTCCTGGCGCTGCGTGACGTGGCGCGAGGTGCCCGGCTTGCGGCGGTCCAGTTCGGGCTGGATGTCGGCCTCGCTCAGCGGCAGCCCGGGCGGGCAGCCATCGATCACGCAACCGATCGCCACACCGTGCGATTCGCCAAAAGTGCTAACAGTAAACAGCTTGCCAAAGGAATTGCCGGACATAGTCGAGAAATATATAAGAGACGGGGAAAATAGCTGGGAAAAATCTGGTGAACAGCCCATTTTACCAGTCCTGCGCACAGCCGTTGCAAACGCGCCCGAATAGTACTTATTAGTACGATATATTTCCTCCGAACGCCTGTCCCGCGATTTGTTGGGCGGTAGCCGCGGATTCCCGCGCTATCCTTGCAAACTGGTACTTATTGGCAACCATAAGACATTGAAATCGTCGTTGTCTTTGACAATCCGCTATATACTTGATTCAAGAACACCGAGATATTCTGGAGAAGCGACACATGCCCCCATCGATCACGCCCCTGGAGCAAGCCAAGGACGATCAGGACGATCTGGTATTCTTAGAAGAACATCCGGCCGCGCCCGCTTCGCACACTCCGCGCGAGGTCTGGCGCGTGATGATCATCGACGACGATGAGGACGTCCACTCGACCACCACCTTCGCGCTGGGCAACCTGGACATGCAGCACCGCCCGCTGGAGTTCGTGCACGCCTACTCCGCCAGCCAGGCCCGCGAAATGCTCAAGCACGAGCGCGAAATCGCCGTCATCCTGCTCGACGTGGTGATGGAGCAGGACGACGCCGGCCTGCACCTGGTGCGCTACATCCGCGAGACGCTGAAACTGGCCGACGTGCGCATCATCCTGCGCACCGGCCAGCCTGGCTACGCGCCGGAAATCGACGCCATCCGCGACTACGACATCAACGATTACAAGACCAAGTCCGAGCTGACCCGCATCAAGCTGTTCACCACCGTGACGGCCGCGATCCGCTCCTACGAGCAAATCCGCAAGATCACCGACAGCCGCCGCGGCCTGGACCAGATCGTCCACGCCAGCACCGAGCTGATGTCGCTGCACGGCGTGCAGAACTTCGCCGCCGGCGTGCTGGCGCAGATCGCCGGCCTGCTGGGACAGAAGGCCAACGGCGTGCTGTGCGTGCAGGACTGCCCGGAGTCCGGCTGCCACGAGCTGGTGGCGATGGCGGCGGCCGGCCGCCACGGCCACCTGAGCAACCTGCGGGTCAGCGCCCTCAACGAGCCGCGCGTGACCCAGGCCATGGAGCGCACGCTGGCCGAGCGCCGCAACCACTACGGCGGCGACGCCATCACGCTGTACTTCGCCGGCAAGGCCAGCCGCGCCTTCGTCGCCTTCCTCGACACCGACCGCGCGCTGACGGAGATCGAGGAGCGCCTGTTGGAGGTCTTCTGCAGCAACGTGGCCGTGGGGCTGGACAATGTGGAACTGGTCTCGCACCTGCACAACGCCGCCTTCTACGACCAGCTGTCCAAGCTGCCGAACCGCACCCGCCTGATCGAGATCCTGGACGCCACCCTGGCCGGCCCGGCCAAGGACGACGCCACGCTGTCGCTGGTGGACCTGGACCACTTCGCCGAGACCAACGACGCGCTGGGCCACCAGTTCGGCGACGAGCTGCTGGTGGCGGTGGCCGAACGGCTGCAGTCGCGGCTGGGCCAGCAGTTGACGGTGGCGCGCATCGGCGGCGACATCTTCAGCGTCCTGGGCGACGCCGCCCAGGTCAACCCGGCCATGATACTGGCGCTGTTCCAGGTGCCGTTCAGCATCGACGGCCAGGACGTGCAGCTGTCTGCCACGCTGGGCCTGGTGCGCCTGGCCGAGCACGACGGCTGCGGCGCGGACGCGCTGAAGGACGCCGACATCGCGCTCAAGCGCGCCAAGTCGCAGCAGCGCGCCGGCCACTTCTACTTCTCGCGCAGCATGGGCGTGGAGATCCGCGAGCGGGTGCGCATGATGCACGCGCTGCGCACCGCCTTCGGCCAGAACCAGCTGTTCGTCGTCTACCAGCCGCAGATCGACCTGGCCACGCGCCGCCCGGTGGGCGCCGAGGCGCTGCTGCGCTGGCAGACCGCCGACGGCAAGTTCATCTCGCCGGACCGCTTCATCCCCATCGCCGAGTACTCCGGCCTGATCATCGACATGGGCGAGTGGGTGATGCGCACCGCCTGCCGCGAACTGGTGGCGCTGCGCGCCGCCGGCCACGACAACTTCATGATGTCGATCAACGTGTCGCAGGTGCAGTTCCGCCACCCCTACTTCCTCGAGATGCTGCGCCGCGCGCTGGCCGACACCGGCGCGCCGCCCGAGTTCGTGGAGCTGGAGATCACCGAATCGATGGCGATGGAGGAGCCGGACCTGCTGATCAAGATGCTGGGCCAGATCAAGCAGACCGGCGTCAGCATCGCGATCGACGACTTCGGCACCGGCTTCTCGTCGCTGTCCTACCTGCAGCGCCTGCAGATCGACCGCCTGAAAATCGACCGCGCCTTCGTCACCGAGATCACCGGCTCCGCGCGCGGCAGCAGCATCGCCGAGATGGTGATCCAGCTGGGCCGCAACCTGGGCCTGGCGGTGATCGCCGAGGGTGTCGAGGACGAGCGCCAGGCGCAGATCCTGCACACGCTGGGCTGCCCGCTGGCGCAGGGCTTCCTGTTCGCCCGCCCGATGACGGCCGACGCCCTGAACGGTTGGCTCAGCAACGACGCGCTGGAAGGCGTGGCATAGCCCGCGACCCGGCGGCGGCGCGAAAAAAAACGCTATCGGTCCGATAGCGTTTTTCGTCGGGGGCCTTGCCGGGCCTAGTCCGCCGGCTGCTCCTCCTCGGCCGGCCAGTCGCGGATATAGGCCTTGAGCATGCGGTTCTCGAAGCTTTGCGCCTCCAGCACGGCGCGCGCCACGTCGTAGAACGAGATCACGCCCAGCAGGGTTTTCGCGTTCATCACCGGCAAGTAGCGCGCGTGCTTTTCCAGCATGATGCGGCGCACCTCGTTGACCTCGGTGTCCGGCGTGACGGTGATGGGATGATCCTCCATGTGCTTGCGCACGGTGCCGCCGCCGACGGTGCCGTCGTTCTCGTGCAGCGCCTTCAGCACTTCGCGGAAGGTCAGCATGCCGACCAGGTCGCCGAATTCCATCACCACCAGCGAACCGATGTCCTTCTCGGCCATGGTCTTGGCGGCTTCCGCCAGCGGCTGGTCTGGCTTGATGGTGTAGAGGATGTTGCCTTTGACTTGCAGAATTTCGGAGACTTTCATTTTGGGCCGTCCTGTCCGTTGAATGGTGTTTTGTAGTTATTGTAAGCCTTAGTAGCGAATGTAGCGTATGCCTGGAAAAAAATCCAGCGTTGCGCAAAATCAAATTCCTCCTATGAGACGGCCCTGTTGCGCGCTGCCGAAACGGGTTACGATCTGCCACCTCACAACCCGACGAGACAACCATGAGCGGTCCCCACTACCCCGGCTTTGATACGCTTGCCTTGCACGCGGGCGCCGCGCCCGACCCGGCCACCGGCGCACGCGCGACCCCGATCCACTTCACCTCCTCCTTCGCCTTCCGCGATTCCGACCACGCCGCCGCCCTGTTCAACATGGAACGGGCCGGCCACGTCTACTCGCGCATCTCGAATCCGACCAACGCCGTGCTGGAGGAACGCATCGCCGCGCTGGAGGGCGGCGTGGCCGGCATCGCCACGGCCAGCGGCCAGGCGGCCATGCACCTGGGGCTGGCCACCATCGCCGGCGCCGGCTCGCACATCGTCGCCTCGCGCGCGCTGTACGGCGGCTCGCACAACCTGCTGGGCTACACGCTCAAGCGCTTCGGCGTCGAGACCACCTTCGTCGACCCGCGCGACCTCGACGCGTGGCGCGCTGCGATCCGGCCCAACACCAAGGCGCTGTTCGCCGAAACGCTGGGCAATCCCGGCCTGGACGTGCTGAACGTGCCCGTCGTCGGCGCGCTGGCGCACGAGCACGACCTGCCGCTGATGCTGGACTCCACCTTCACCACGCCCTACCTGCTGCGTCCATTCGACCACGGCGCGGACCTGGTGTTCCACTCGGCCACGAAATTCCTGTGCGGCCACGGCACCGCCATCGGCGGGCTGCTGGTCGACGGCGGCACCTTCGACTGGCAGGCCGCCCACGACCGCACCGGCCGCTTCGCCGAACTGTGCGAGCCGTACGACGGCTTCCACGGCATGGTGTTCGCCGAGGAGTCCACCGTGGCCCCGTTCGCGCTGCGCGCGCGGCGCGAGGGCCTGCGCGACTTCGGCGCCGTCATGAGCCCGCACAACGCCTTCGCCGTGCTGCAGGGCATAGAGACGCTGGGCCTGCGCATGGAGCGCCACGTCGCCAACACGCGCAAGGTGGTCGAGTTCCTGGTGTCGAATCCGGCGGTGGCGTCCGTGTCCTATCCCGAACTGGCGTCCCATCCGGACTACGAATTGGCGAAAACGCTGCTGCCCAAGGGGTGCGGCGCCGTGTTCTCGTTCACCATCAAGGGCGACCGCGCGGCCGGCCGGCGCTTCGTCGACAGCCTCAAGGTGTTCTCGCACCTGGCCAACGTGGGCGACGCCAAGTCGCTGGTGATCCATCCCGCCTCCACCACGCACTTCCGCGTGCCGGCCGAGCAATTGGCGGCGTCCGGCATCGCCGAGGGCACGATGCGGCTGTCGGTGGGTCTGGAGGACGTGGACGATTTGATCGAGGATCTGGCGCGCGGCCTGAAGCTGTCGCAGAAAGGGGCATGAGATGCTGTTAGACGTGCAAGGCGCTCCCGCCTATTGCTACACCGGCGGCAAGCCCTTCGACGCCGCCCTGCCCACCGTGGTCTTCATCCACGGCGCGCAAAACGACCACTCGGTGTGGGCCCTGCAAAGCCGCTACCTCGCGCACCACGGCCACGGCGTGCTGGCGGTCGACCTGCCCGGCCATGGCCGCAGCCGGGGGCCGGCCAGGCGCAGCGTGGAGGACCTGGCGGAGTGGCTGATGGCCGTGCTGGACGCGGCCGGCGTGCGGCAGGCCGCGCTGGTCGGCCACAGCATGGGATCGCTGATCGCGCTGGAGGCGTCGCACCGGGCGTCCGACCGCGTCGCCAGGCTGGCCATGCTGGGCGCGGCGTTTCCGATGAAGGTGTCCGACGCGCTGCTCAGCGCCGCGCTCGACGACGAGGAGGCCGCGATCGACATGGTCAACATCTTCTCGCACTCGACGATGGCGCAAAAGCCGTCCTGTCCGGGACCGGGTTTCTCCGTGATGGGCGGCGCGCGGCGGCTGATGCAGCGCATGTCGCGGCTCAATCCCGAGCGGCTGTTCCACACCGACTTCAGCGCCTGCGACGCCTACGCCAACGGCGAGGCGGCGGCGCAGGCGGTGCGCTGCCCCGCCCTGTTCATCATCGGCAGCAGGGACATGATGACCCCGTCCAAGGCCACCCGGCTGCTGACGGGCGCCATCGCGCACGGCAAGGTGGTGCGGGTCGACGCCGGCCATTCCATGATGCAGGAACAGCCCGACGCCGTGCTGGACGCGCTGACCGCCTTCCTGCGCTAGCCGCCACGGCCGACGCCGCTTGGGGTCTGACCCCAATCCGCTGCTGACGCCGCTTCCTGGCGGCATCGGTGGCGGGCGCGGGCGCCTCAGCGGCAGTCGAGCGGGCCGAAATGCTCGGCCAGGGTGCGGCCGAGGCCGTCCTCGACGGCGCCCTCGACCTGGCGCGCCAGGCTGGCGGCGTCGCGCTCGGCCTGCAGGTCGCGCTGGTCCTCGTCGTCGCCGGCCACGCCGGAATTGACGGGCATGCCGCCGAACACGAACACGCGGTAGACGTCCGCCAGGGTCAGCTTGGCCGGATTGGCCAGCAGCACCCAGTTGTCGGCCCCCTCGCTGACCCGCTTGCCCCACTGCACCCGCCGCGGCGCCTCCGCCTTCACCTTGCCCACCCACCCCTGCGCGGCCATGCGCTCGAGCAGGCTGTCCATCTCGTCGTAGCCCATGCGGGTGCGCGCGCGGATGGCGGCCGAGTTGACCAGCGCCGTGTCGCCGCAGCGCGTGGCCGTGTGCAGCACCTTGAGGATGGCCATCGCGTCCACGAAGGCGCCGCCGGGCACGGCCTCGTGCCACCAGCGCTCGTATTTCACCACCGGCAGCGCCGCCACGAACAGCGCGCCGATCAAGGTGATCAGCCACGACAGGTAGATCCACAGCAGGAACAGCGGCAGCGCCGCCAGCGCGCCGTAGATGCGCGAGTACGTCGGGAACTGGGTGATGAAGACCGCGAAGCCGCGCTTGGCCAGCTCGAAGAACAGCGCCGCCACCAGCCCGCCCCACAGCGCGTCGCGCCAATCCACCTGGCGGTTGGGCACCACCGTGTACATCAGCGTGAAGCCGGCCGTGGTGGCGGCGATCGACAGCAGCGTGTAGACCACGGCGGCCAGCACCGGAACCTCGCCCAGGTAGTCGCTGGTGGCCACGTACACGTGCGTGGACAGGGACAGCGACACGCCCACCAGCAGCGGCCCCAGCGTCAGCAGCGCCCAGTAGACCAGGATGCGGCGCGCCCAGCTGCGCTCCGCCTTCACCCGCCAGATGCGGTTGAACACGCGCTCGATCATGCCCATCATGGCCACCGACGTGAACACCAGCGCCACCGCGCCCACCGCCGACAGCCGGGTGGCCTTGGAGGCGAACATGGTCAGGTTGTTGAGGATGGGCGTGGCGATCTGCTTGGGCATCACGCTTTGCACGAAGTAGGCCTCGAGCGCCTTGCGCAGCGTGGTGAACATGGGGAAGGTGGTGAAGATGGCCAGCGCGATGGTCAGCAGCGGCACCAGCGCGAACACGGTGGCGAAGGTCAGGCTCCCGGCCACCTGCGGCAGGCTCTCCTCGCGCAGGCGGCGCCGCGCGAAGCGGAACATGTCGCGCGTCTCGTGCCAGGACAGCGCGCGCAGCACCGCCACGCCCACGTTGCAGGTGCGGAAAATGTATCGGAGGAACGGGGAAATAATCTTGGAAACCATGTAGCCCTAGGGTTGAAGCATGCGCGCGGCCCTGATGCCGCACGCCAAAGCGCCATATAATACCAAGATGACCACCCCAGACCTCATCATTCTCGTCTTATACTATTCACGGCACGGCGCCACGCGCAAGCTCGCCGAGCTGATCGCGCAGGGCGTGGACGGCGTCCCCGGCTGCGAGGCGCGGCTGCGCACGGTGCCCGCCGTGTCCAGCGTGGCCGAGGCAACCGCGCCCGGCGTGCCGCCCGACGGCGCGCCCTACGTGGAACCGGACGACCTGCGCGAATGCGCGGGGCTGGCGCTGGGTTCGCCCACGCGCTTCGGCAACATGGCCTCGGCCATGAAGTACTTCTGGGACGGCACCTCGGCCGAATGGTTGTCCGGCGCGCTGGCGGGCAAGCCGGCCTGCGTGTTCACCTCCACCGGCAGCCTGCACGGCGGCCAGGAGTCGACGCTGCTGACGATGATGATCCCGCTGTTCCACCACGGGATGATGGTGCTGGGCCTGCCCTACACCCAGCCGGAGCTGATGACCACCGCCAGCGGCGGCTCGCCCTACGGCGCCAGCCACTGGGCCGGCCTGGACGGCGACAGGCGGCTGACCGAGGACGAGAAACGCCTGGCCACGGCCCTGGGCCGCCGCCTGGCCGAGACGGCGAACAAACTGGGCGCAAACGGATCGCGGGGACAATGATGGAAACCACGTCGCAAAAATACTTCCACTGGGGCGCCATCGCCAGCATGGTGTCGCTGATCGCGCTGTGCGTGCTGTGGGAAACCGTGCTGGCGCCGCTGAAGCCGGGCGGGTCCTGGATGGCGCTGAAGGCCGCGCCGCTGCTGTTCCCGCTGGCCGGCATCGTCAAGCGCGACGTCTACACCCTGCAATGGACCTCGATGATGGTGCTGCTCTACTTCACCGAGGGCGTGGTGCGCGGCTGGAGCGACCTGGGCGCCACCTCGTCCTGGCTGGGCTGGAGCGAGGCGGCCATCGTCACCGTCTACTTCCTGTGCGCGGTGATGTATGTGCGGCCCTACAAGAAGGCGGCCAAGAAGATCGCCAAGGACCTGCTGGAAAAGGTCAACAAGGGCCACGCCGCCAAATGAGCGCCCCCTCGCCAGCGTCGCTGCACACCTTCCTCGCCCATTGCCGCACGCTGCTGGGCGATGGCCATGTGCTGACCCTCGCGGACGAGATGGCGCCCTTCCTCACGGACTGGCGCGGACGCTTCACCGGCAGCGCGCTGGCGGTGCTGCGGCCCGCGACCGTGGAGCAGGTGGCGGACACGGTGCGCGCCTGCGCGCGATGGCGCGTGCCGGTCGTGCCGCAGGGCGGCAAGACCGGCCTGGTGCTGGGCGGCGTGCCGGACGCCAGCGGGACCGCCGTGGTGCTGTCGCTGGCGCGCCTGAACCGCGTCCGCGCCGTGGACCCGCTCAACCGGACCATGACGGTGGACGCCGGCTGCGTGCTGCAGGCCATCCAGCAGGAGGCCGCCGCGCACGACTGCCTGTTCCCGCTGTCGCTGGCGGCCGAGGGCAGCTGCACCATCGGCGGCAACCTGTCCACCAACGCGGGCGGCACCGCCGTGCTTCGCTACGGGAACACGCGCGAGCTGTGCCTGGGCCTGGAGGTGGTGACGCCGCGCGGCGAGATATGGGACGGCCTGCGCGGCCTGCGCAAGGACAACACCGGCTACGACCTGCGCGACCTGTACATCGGCGCCGAGGGCACGCTGGGCGTCATCACCGGCGCGGTGCTCAAGCTGTACCCGCGGCCCAAGGCCGGCATCACGGCGCTGGCCGCCCTGCCCTCTCCGGCCGCCGCGCTGCGCCTGCTGGCGCTGATGCAGGGCCATTGCGGCGCCAGCCTCACCGGCTTCGAACTGATGTCGTCGTTCTGCCTCGGGCTCGTGGCCCGGCAGTTCCCCGGCCTGCCGCGCCCCTTCGAAGGCGGGCACGCCGCGCACGCCCAGTACGTGCTGATGGAACTGTCCAGCAGCGAATCGGAGGCGCACGCGGTCGGCCTGCTGGAACGCGCCATGGGCGAGGCGCTGGAGCAAGGCGTCGTCGAGGACGCGGTGGTGGCCAAGTCGGTCGCGCAGTCGCAGGGGCTGTGGCGGCTGCGCGAACACATCCCGCTGGCGCAGGCCAAGGCCGGCAAGAACATCAAGCACGACATCTCGCTGCCGGTGTCCAGCATCCCCGCCTTCATCGAGCAGACCGCGCCGCTGTTGGAGCGGGCCTTCCCCGGCTGCCAGCTGGTCTGCTTCGGCCACATGGGCGACGGCAACCTGCATTTCAACGTGGCGCCGCCCGAACACGTGCCGCACGAGGAATTCCTGGCCAACCAGGCCGAGGTGAACCGCGTGGTGCACGACAGCGTGGCGCGTTTCGACGGCTCCATCTCGGCCGAACACGGCATCGGCGCGCTCAAGCGGGACGAACTGCTGCGCTACAAGTCGCCGCTGGAGATGAACCTGATGCGGGCCATCAAGGACGCCCTGGACCCGCTGGGCATCATGAATCCGGGGAAAATCCTATGAAACGCTCAGTCATCGCCGCCATGCTGCTGGCCTGCGCCGCGGGCGCCGGCGCGCAAACCGTCTACAAATGCACGGTGGACGGCAAGATCGCCTACGGCGAGCGCCCTTGCCAGGACGGGACCACCGCGCTGATCGCCGTGCCGCACGCGCCCGCCGCCGATCCGGCCGCCGCCGCCGACCTCAAACGCATGCGCAAGGAGGCCAGGGAGCTGGAGAAGGAACGCCGCCAGCGCGACGCCGCCGACGAGCGTGAACTGGCGCGCGCCGGCAGGGAGGCCGCCGCGCGCAACAAGCGCTGCGGCAAGCTGAAGCTGGAAAAGAAATGGGCCGACGACGAGGTGCGCGGCGCGCTGGTGCAGAACCTGGACCGCGCCAAGACGCGCGCGCGCCAGGCGGGCGACCGCCTCGCGCTGGAATGCCCGAATTGAAAGGCCTGTCTTGACCGGTGCCGCGCCAGATCCAGCGCAGGGTCCCGCGAACGGTCCGGCGGCATCGGCCGCGCCGCTGCGCCGCCTGTCCCGCTGGCTGCTGTTCGGCGAATGGCGCGCCCACCCCGTGCGCGCGCTGACGGCCATCCTGGCCATCGCCATCGGCGTGTCGCTGGGCTTCGCCATCCACCTGATCAACGCCGCCGCCTTCAACGAGTTCTCGTCCGCCATCAAGAGCCTGTCCGGGCAGGCGGACGTGCAGGTGTCCGGCGCCGAGGCCACCTTCGACGAGGCGATCTACCCGCTGCTGGCCGGGCGCGCCGGCGTGGCCGTGGCCTCGCCGGTGCTGCAGTTGCAGGCCTCCGTGCCCGGCCAGCGCGCCCCGCTGGAAATCATCGCGCTGGACGTGTTCCGCGCCGGCCATGTGACGCCCGACCTGATCGGCGTGCCGGAGACCGAGGACAAGGCGTTCGACACCCTGTCCGACGACGCCATCTTCCTGTCGCCGGCCGCCCGCGCATGGCTGAAGGCCGCCAACGGCGGCAAGCTGGTGCTGCAATCGGGCACCCGGCCCGTCGAGCTGCGGGTGGCGGGATCGTTGCAGCGCGCCCGCGCCGGCCAGCGCCTGGCCGTGATGGACCTGGGCGCCGCGCAGTGGCGCTTCCAGCGCCTGGGCAAGCTGTCGCGCGTGGACCTCAAGCTGCGCGACGGCGTGGACCGGGCGGCCTTCAAGGCCGCACTGGCGCGCGAGCTTCAGCGCGACTTCCCGGGCCGCTTCCACGTCGGCAGCCCCAACGACGAGGACCAGAACAGCCGCAACGCCAACATGAGCCGCGCCTACCGCGTGAACCTGAGCGTGCTCGCGCTGGTGGCGCTGTTCACCGGCGCCTTCCTGGTGTTTTCCACCCAGGCCCTGTCGGTGATGCGCCGGCGCGGCCAGTTCGCGCTGCTGCGGGTGCTGGGCATGGAGCGCGGCCAGCTGCTGCGCCAGATCATGCTGGAGGGCTGGACCCTGGGCGTGATCGGCTCCCTGGCCGGCATCGCCGCCGGCTACGGCATGGCGGCGGCGGCGCTGAGCACCTTCGGCGGCGACCTGGGCGCCGGCTACTTCGCCGGCGTGCGGCCGGAGGTGCGGTTCACGCCGCTGGCCGCGCTGGTGTACTTCGCGCTGGGGGTCGGCGTGGCGGTGCTGGGCTGCGCGGCGCCCGCGTTCGAGGCGGCGCGCGCCACGCCCGCCATCGCGCTCAAATCGGGCAGCGAGGAGGCGGCCATGGCGCGCCTGTCGCCCGCCTGGCCGGGCCTGGGCTGCCTGGCCCTGGCGGCCGCGATGGCGCTGCTGCCGCCGGTGTGGGAACTGCCCGTCTTCGGCTACCTGTCCATCGCGCTAATGCTGGTGGGCGCCATCTCGCTGATGCCGCGCCTGTCCGGCGCGGTGTTCCGGCTGGCGCACCGGCGCGGGGCCGCCGCCGGCGGGGGCGACGCCCACGGCGCCGGCGGCTCCGCCGTGCTGGCGCTGACGCTGGCGCGGCTGGCCAACGCGCCCAGCCAGGCCGGCATCGCGCTGGGCGGCGTGCTGTCCAGCTTCAGCCTGATGGTGGCGATGGCCATCATGGTGTCCAGCTTCCGCGTGTCGCTGGACCAGTGGCTGCTGGAGGTGCTGCCGGCCGACCTGTATGCCAGCAGCGCCGCCGGCGGCGGCACCGCCGGCCTGAATCCGCTGGAGCAGCGGGCGATACGCGAACTGCCAGGCGTGGCCAAGGCCGACTTCCTGCGCGTGCGCGGCCTGCAACTGGCGCCCGAGCGGCCGGCCGTGCTGCTGATGGCGCGCGGCATCGAGACCGGCCAGGCCGACTCCATGCTCGCCATGACGGGACCGTCGCTCGCGCCGCCGCCGGGCGCCCGCCCGGTGTGGGTGTCCGAACCGATGACCGACCTGTATGGCGTGACGGCGGGCGGCACGCTGAAACTGCCGCTGGCCGGCGCCGAGCACGAATTCTTCGTGGCCGGCGTCTGGCGCGACTACGCGCGCCCGTCCGGCTCGGTGCAGATGCGGCTGGCCGACTACCAGGCCATCACCGGGGACCGGGACATCAACAACGTGGCGATCTGGCTGGCCAAGGACGCGGCCATGGCGGACGTGAAGGCCGGCCTGAAGGCGCTGCCCTTCGGCGCGCTGCTGGAACTGAACGAGCTGGGCGAACTGCGCGCCATGAGCCTCAAGATCTTCGACCGCAGCTTCGCCGTGACCTACCTGCTGGAGGCGATCGCCATCGTCATCGGCCTGTTCGGCGTGGCGGCGACGTTCTCGGCGCAGACGCTGGCGCGCTCCAAGGAGTTCGGCATGCTGCGCCACATCGGCGTGACCCGGCGCCAGATCCTGGCCATCCTGGCCATGGAGGGCGGCGCGCTGACGGGACTGGGCATCGCCACCGGCTTCGTGCTGGGCTGGATCATCAGCCTGGTGCTGGTGTTCGTGGTGAACCCGCAGTCCTTCCACTGGACCATGCAAATGCACCTGCCATGGCCGCTGCTGGGCACCGTGGCCGCCGCCATGCTGGTGGCGTCCGCGCTGACGGCGCTGCTGTCCGGGCGCCAGGCGCTGTCCGGCGCGCCGATACGGGCTGTCAGGGAGGATTGGTAGATGAGAATTCGTTACCGTTGGCCGACCGGCCGCGCCATCGCGCCGATGCCGCGGCCAATGCCGCCGCACGTGGCGCTGCTGGCGCTGCTGGTGCCGCTCCTGCTGCTCGCACTGGCCACCACGCGCGCGGCCATGGCAGCGCCGCCGCGGCTGGCCGCCGTCACCCCCTTGCCGCCCGGCGCCTCGCTGCGCTTCCCGCGGGACTACGGCGCCCATCCGGACTACAAGACGGAATGGTGGTACGCCACCGGCTGGCTGAAGACCCCGGACGGCAAGGACCTGGGCTACCAGGTCACCTTCTTCCGCAGCGCCACCGGCAACGACCGCGACAACCCCAGCCAGTTCGCGCCGCACCAGCTCATCATCGGCCACGCCGCGCTGTCCGATCCATCGGTGGGCAAGCTGCTGCACGACCAGCGCAGCGCCCGCGCCGGTTTCGGCCTGGCCTACGCGAAAACCGGCGACACCGACGTCAAACTGGACGACTGGCGCATGCTGCGCGCGGCCGACGGCAGCTACCGGGTCACGCTGGCGGCCAGCGCCTTCACGCTGGAGCTGACGCTCGCGCCCACCCAGCCGCCGCTGCTCCAGGGCGAAAACGGCTATTCGCGCAAGGGCCCGGGCGCCGGCCAGGCCAGCTATTACTACAGCGAGCCCCAGTTGAAGACCAGCGGCACCATCACCCGCGCCGGGGGCCGGCCGCAGGCCGTCACGGGCGCCACCTGGCTCGATCACGAATGGTCCACCCAGGTGCTGGACGCCGACGCCAGCGGCTGGGATTGGGTGGGCGCCAACCTGGACGACGGCGGTGCCTTGATGGCGTTTCATATCCGTGGCAAGACAGGTGGTAAACTATGGGCCCACGCGACATGGCGCGACGCATCCGGTAAGATCACGCATTACGCGCCGGACCAGGTCAGTTTTACCCCGCAAAGGAAGTGGCGTTCGCCGCGCACCAATGCCGAGTATCCCGTAGCCACCCAGCTCGCCACCGGCGCCACGGTGTGGCACATTTCGCCCCTGCAGGACGACCAGGAGCTCGATTCGCGCCGCAGCACGGGCGCGGTGTACTGGGAGGGCGCGGTGACGGTGGCCAGGGACGGCGCGCGCGCCGGCCTGGGCTACCTGGAACTGACCGGCTATGTACGGCCCATGAAACTATGACTAATAACAACGGCAACAGGATGAACAACAGCATTACCAGCAACCCAGGCGCCGCCGGCAGCGCCGGCGGCGCGGACACCGCCGCTCCCCCATCCGCCTCCAGCGAAGCGCGCGACGCGAAGAAGGGCAGCCTGGCGGCCTTCAAGGGCCTGGCGCCCTTCCTGCTGCCCTATCGCCGCCAGTTCGCCATGGCCGGCGTCGCGCTGGTGGTGGCGGCCGGCGCCACGCTGGCCATCCCGGCCGCGTTCAAGCAGATGATAGACCTGGGCTTCGGCACCGCCGCCGGGGTGCACAGCGCGGACAACGTGAACATGGTGTTCCTGGCCCTGTTCGCGGTGGCCACCGTGCTGGCGCTGGCCACGGCGGCGCGCTTCTACACCGTGTCCTGGCTGGGCGAGCGCGTCACGGCCGACATCCGCGGCGCCGTGTACCGCCATGTGGTCACGCAAAGCCCCGAATTTTTCGAAACCACGCAAACCGGCGAGGTCCTGTCCCGCATCACCACCGACACCACGCTGATCCAGGCCGTGGTCGGCACCAGCATCTCCATGGCGCTGCGCAACGTGCTGCTGTTCATCGGCGGCCTGGTGATGCTGTTCGTGACCAGCCCCAAGCTGACGGCCATCATCATCGGCCTGCTGGTGCTGACGGTGCTGCCGATCGTGATGTTCGGCCGCCGCGTGCGCAAGCTGTCGCGCGACTCGCAGGACCGCATCGCCGACGCCTCCGCCATGGCCGGCGAGATCCTGAACGCCATGCCCACGGTGCAGGCCTTCACGCACGAGAAGATCGAGACCTCGCGCTTCAGCGCCTCCGTCGAGAACGCGTTCACCACGGCGATGAAGCGCATCCGCGCGCGCGCCTTCCTGACCATGCTGGCCATCGTGCTGGTGTTCGGCACCATCGTGTTCGTGCTGTGGCTGGGCGCGCACGCCGTCCTGCAGGGCACCATGACGGGCGGCGACCTGGGCCAGTTCATCCTGTACGCCTCCATCGTGGCCGGCGCCATCGGCGCCCTGTCCGAGGTGATGGGCGAGGCCCAGCGCGCCGCCGGCGCCACCGAGCGCCTGCTGGAACTGATGTCGGTGAAATCGGAGATCCAGTCGGCCGCCCATCCGCTGGCGCTGCCGCCGCGCGCGGCCAACGGCGCCTCGCTGGCCCTGTCCGACGTCACCTTCTCCTACCCTTCGCGCCCGGACACGGCCGCCCTGTCGCACCTGACGCTGGACATCAAGCCCGGCGAGACGGTGGCCGTGGTGGGCCCGTCCGGCGCCGGCAAGACCACGCTGTTCCAGCTGTTCCTGCGCTTCTACGACCCGCAGCAGGGCGTGATCAAGCTCGATGGCGTGGACATCAAGCAACTGGACCTGCACACGCTGCGCGGCGCCATCGGCATCGTGCCGCAGGACACGGTGATCTTCTCGGCCGACGCGATGGAGAACATCCGCTACGGCCGCGCCGGCGCCACCGACGAGGAAGTGATACAGGCCGCCCGCCTGGCCGCCGCGCACGAGTTCATCGAACGGCTGCCGAACGGCTACCAGTCCTTCCTGGGCGAGCGCGGCGTGCGCCTGTCAGGCGGCCAGCGCCAGCGCATCGCCATCGCCCGCGCGCTGCTGAAGAATCCCCCGCTGCTGCTGCTGGACGAGGCCACCAGCGCGCTGGACGCGGAGTCGGAGCGCCTGGTGCAGGGCGCGCTGGAGGCGGCCATGGCCGGCCGCACCACCGTCATCATCGCCCACCGCCTGGCCACCGTGCAGCGCGCCGACCGCATCATCGTGATGGAGGACGGCCAGATCGTCGAAACCGGCACCCACGCCTCGCTGGTGGCGCTGGGCGGCATCTACGCCAACCTGGCCGCGCTGCAGTTCCACAACGTGCACGTCACGCACTGAGCGCGCCCAGCTCCTCCTGTAAAATCACCTTCTTTCAGGAGACGCCCGTGACCGACGCCGAACTGCGCCAGCGCTGCCACACCATACTGCCCGGCCACCGCCAGCCGTCCGCCGCCGAGACCTTCGGCGCGATGGCCGCGTGGTGCGAGGCGAACAAGGTCGCCCACGACGTCTACGGCGACGGTGAGCTGATCCAGTCCTTCGAACAGAAGATCGCCGCCCTGCTCGGCTTTCCCGCCGGCGTGTTCTGCATGACCGGCACCATGACGCAGGTGACCGCGCTGCGGCTGGCCTGCGCGGAGCGCGGCAGCACGCTGGTCGGCCTGCATCCCACGGCGCACATCCTGAAGCACGAACGCGGCAACCACCAGTTGCTGGGCCATTTCCACGCGCTGCAGATCGGCGACCCGTTCCGCCCCTGGACGCTGCAGGACCTGCAGGTGCTGCCCGAGCGGCTGGGCGCCGTGTCGCTGGAACTGCCGGCGCGCGAGATCGGCGGCCAGTGCCCCGGCTGGGACGAGCTGCGGGCCATCAAGACGTGGTGCCGCGAACAGCGCATCCACCTGCACATGGACGGCGCGCGGCTGTGGGAAACGGCCGCCGCCTACGGCAAGCCGCTGCACGAGATCTGCGCCGGCTTCGATTCCGTCTACGTCTCGCTGTACAAGGGCATAGGCGGGCTGGGTGGCGCGGTGCTGCTGGGCGGCGACGCCTTCGTCGCGCGCGCCGCCGAGTGGTTCAGGCGCCAAGGCGGCAACGTCATCCACCGCACGCCCTACGTGGTGTCCGCCGCCATGCAGTTCGACGCGCGCCTGGCCGCCATGCCGGACTACCACCGCCGCACCGTCGCGCTGTACGATACCCTGCGGGCCTACCCGCGGCTGACACCGAACCCCGCGCGCCCGCACGCCAGCCTGCTGCACCTGCACATGCCGGTGAACCGCGACCGCGCCACCGACATCCGCAACGCCTTCGCCGAGCGCCACGGCGTGTGGCTGTTCAACCGCGCCGGCCACGCCCAATTGCCCGGCCATAGCGTGACCGAATGGTACGTGGGCGACAACCTGCTCGCGCTGAGCGACGACCGCCTGCGCGAGATCCTCGCGCTGTGGTGCGCCGACCTGGGCGCCGACCTGGCCGCCGCCTCCAACCTGTAAAGAACAACAATGACTTTTGCTTCCCTGGGCCTGATCGATCCGCTGCTGCGCATGCTGGATTCCGTGGGCTATACCGAACCCACCCCCATCCAGAAACAGGCGATACCGGCCGTGCTGGCGGGCCGCGACCTGATGGCCGCCGCGCAGACCGGCACCGGCAAGACCGGCGGCTTCGCCATCCCCCTGCTGCAGCGCCTGACCATGGAGGGCGAGCGCGCCGCGCCCAACGCCGTGCGCTGCCTGGTGCTGGTGCCCACCCGCGAGCTTGCCGAGCAGGTCTATGAAAGCTTCCGCGGCTACGGCCGCAACGTGCCCATGCGCTGCCACGTGGCCTACGGCGGCGTGCCCATCGATCCGCAGATCGCCAAGTTGAACAAGGGGCTGGACGTGCTGGTGGCGACGCCGGGCCGCCTGCTCGACCTGTACCGCCAGGGCGCCCTGCATTTCCAGCAGCTGCAGTCGGTGGTGCTGGACGAGGCCGACCGCATGCTGGACCTGGGCTTTTCGCGCGACCTGGAGGCCATCCTGGAGGCGCTGCCCGAGGGGCGCCAGACCCTGCTGTTCTCCGCCACCTTCTCGGACGCGATCCGCGAGTTGGCCAAGGGCTTGCTGAACGATCCGCTGTCGCTGCAGGTCAGCCCGCGCAACGCGGCGGCCAAGTCCGTGAGGCAGTGGGCCATCACCACCGACAAGAAGAGCAAGCCCGAGCTGTTCCTCTACCTGCTGCGCAAGCTCGAATGGGGCCAGGCGCTGGTGTTCGTGAAGACCCGCAAGGGCGTGGACGCGCTGGTGGACTACCTGCGCTCGCAGGGCGTGAGCGCGGACTCCATCCACGGCGACAAGCAGCAGCACGCCCGCCAGCGCGCGCTCGACAAGTTCAAGGCGGGCATGACGCAAATCCTGGTCGCCACCGACGTCGCCGCGCGCGGGCTGGACATCGACACCCTGCCGCTGGTGGTGAACTTCGACCTGCCCACCGTGGCCGAGGACTATGTGCACCGCATCGGCCGCACCGGCCGCGCGGGCGCCGAGGGCGAGGCGATCTCGCTGATCTGCGCCGACGAGGTGGACCTGCTGCGCGCCATCGAGAAGCTGACGCGCCAAACCCTGCCGCGCCAGGAAGTGCCGGGCTACGAGGCCGACCACCGTGTGCCGGAGACCGGCCCCGCCGCCGTGAAGGCCGCCGCCGCGGCCAAAGCCGCCGCGAAGGGCGGCGCGAGGGGCGGCGTGAAAGGAGGCACGAAAGAAGGCACCGCGGCGGCCGACGCGCGGCCGCCGAAACGCGTTCCCGCCGGCCCGGAGGCGAAGCCGGACCCGGAACTGCCGCTCAGTTCCGATCCTCGCTTCCGCGACGGCAGCGAGCCGTTCGCGCTTCCGGTTGCGGCGGCCCCGCGCGCGGCCAGCCCCGGCAAGGCCCGCGCGCGGCCGGCGGGCGGCCATGGCGCCACCGGCCGGGGCGGCGGCAAGGCATCCGCGCCGGCGGTTCCCAAGGGCGCGGTGGTGGTCACCGGTGGACGCGGCGCGAAATCGACCGCGCGCTCGGCCGCGAAGGCCGCGGCCAAACCGCCGGCCTACGGCCCCAAGCGCGGCGCCAAGCGCTGAGCCACCGGCTGATACAATCGCGGATTCCCGAACACACGCACCACCGCAGGAGATTCAAATGAAGCAATACCTGGACCTCATCCAGACCGTCCTCGACACCGGCAGCTGGCAAGACAACCGCACCGGCATCCGCACCCTCAGCGTGCCCGGCGCCATGATGCGCTTCGACCTGTTGAACGACGGTTTCCCGGCCGTGACAACCAAGAAGCTGGCGTTCAAATCGGTGGTGGGTGAACTGTGCGCCTTCCTGCGCGCCTCCAGCAGCGCCGCCGACTTCCGCGCGCTCGGCTGCAAGGTCTGGGACCAGAACGCCAACGAGAACCAGCAATGGCTGGACAACCCGCACCGCACCGGCACCGACGACCTGGGACCGGTCTACGGCGTGCAATGGCGCCAGTGGCCCGGCTACAAGCTGCTGGACGCCGGCGCGTCCGCGCGCATCGCCGACGCCGAAAGGAACGGCTACCGCCAAGTCGCCCCGCTGGAGGAAAACAGCGTGAAAAAGGTCTTGATGTACAAGGCCATCGACCAGCTGCGCGAATGCCTGGACACCATCGTCAACAACCCCGGCAGCCGCCGCATCCTGTTCCACGGCTGGAACCCCGCCGTGCTGGACCAGGTCGCCCTGCCCGCCTGCCACCTGCTGTACCAGTTCATCCCGAACGCGACCACCCGGGAGATTTCGCTGTGCCTGTACGTGCGCAGCAACGACATCGGCCTGGGCACGCCGTTCAACCTGGCCGAGGGCGCCGCGCTGCTGGCCCTGGTGGCGCGCCTGACGGGCTACACGCCGCGCTGGTTCAGCTACTTCATCGGCGACGCGCACATCTACGAGAACCACATGGACATGGTCAAGGAACAGCTGACCCGCGCGCCCTTCCCCGCGCCGAAGCTGGTCATTTCCGACCGCGTGCCGGACTTCGCCAAGACCGGCAAGTACGAACCCGAATGGCTGGAAAGGATCGAACCGTCCGACTTCTCGCTGGAAGGCTACCAGCACCACGCGCCGATCACGGCCCCGATGGCGGTGTAGTGCGGCTGGACTTCATCCCCGGCACCATGTGCGACGAGCGCCTGTGGGGCAAGCTGGCGCCGCTGCTGCCCGCGGATGCCGAACCCAATTTCGTGCCGCTCCACACGGCGCGCACGCGGGCCCGGATGCGGTCCCTCATCGCGGCGCACACCGCGCCGCGGGCCAACCTGGTCGCCTTCTCCATGGGCGCCTATCTCGCGCTGGAGCACACGCTGGCCCATCCCGAACGGGTGGCCTCGCTGGTGCTGATCTGCGGTTCCGCGCGCGGCTTGCGTGAAGAGGAAAAGGAACGCCGCCAGCGCACCATGGCCGCGCTGGAAAAGCACGCCTTCGCCGGCATGCCGCCCAGCCAGCTGCGCGGCTTCCTGCATCCATCCAACGTGGACGACGCCTCCATCGCCGGCGTGATCCAGCAAATGTCGCTGGACCTCGGCAAGGAGACCATGCTGGCGCAGTTCGGCGCCTCCATGGAGCGTCCCGACCTGATGGAGCGCCTGCGCGAACTGCGCTGCCCCGTCATGATCGTGGGCTCCGAGGACGACGCCATGGTGCGCGCCGACGACCTGCGCGCGATGGTAGCCGCCCTGGATGGTTCGCCGCGCGCCACGCTGCACCTCATCCAGGGCAGCGGCCACATGGTCCCGCTGGAGGCGCCGGCGCCGCTGGCGGACTGCCTGCGCGGCTTCCTGGACGGCGCGCCGCCAACAACAAACGCGGCATAAAGGGCGCGCGGTGGGTTGCCAATGCGGCCCAAGAATGCGACCATGCGTCAGCCAACATATCAACCAAGTACGGAGACAGGATGACAAAATCGCTCGACATGGGCTGCGGCACCAACCCGCGCAATCCATTCAACGCCGAGGAGCTGTTCGGCGTCGACATCGCCGACGGCCTGGGACCCAACGTGCGCAAGGCCGACCTGGCCATTGAGCCGATACCCTTCGACGACGACACCTTCGAGTTCGTCAGCGCCTACGACTTCATCGAGCACTTGCCGCGCGTGGTGTACGCGCCGCACCGCCGCAACTCCTTCATCGAATTCATGAACGAAGTGTGGCGCGTGATGAAGATGGGCGGCTACTTCGTCTCGTCCACGCCCTGCTATCCGCACCAGGAAGCGTTCATGGACCCCACCCACGTCAACATCATCACCGAGATGACCTTCCGGGCCTATTTCGACAACGTCAACCGCTGGGGCCAGATCTACGGCTTCAAGGGCGCGTTCGCGATCCTGCAGCACGAGGTGCGCGGCTCGCACCTGTTCGTCATCATGCAAAAAGTGGAGGTCCCGCCGCCCAAGGAGGCGGCCGCGCCACCTGTGCCGCCAGGCGCGCCGGGCGCCCCGGTCTAAACTCCCCCCGAAGGAACTGAAGTAATTGGCGAGTCAAACAAATAATCCCCCCTTGGCCGCGCGTTTGCACGAAACCTCCATTCGGTATATTCTAAACCTCTGAATGGAGGCATGCCATGCGCATCGAAGCAGTGACAGCACCGGCCGCCGAAGACGACAACGCGTTCGCCGCGCTCATGCGGCAAACGGCGGACGACCGTCTCGGCGCGATGACGGCGATCCGCGAAGGCTTTCCCGCCAGTATGCTGAAGGAGGCCGGCACTTATTTCGAGGTGCCCGCCAGCCGCATCCGCGCCGTCGTGCGCCTGCCGGAAACGACCGCGCACTCGCTCGTCAAGCGCGGCGGAAACCTGGACGCGGCCGTGTCGGAACGCTTATGGCGGCTGGCGGATCTGATGTGGATGGCGCGGGATGTTTTCGAGGACGAGAACGCGGCCAAAATCTGGCTGCGCACCCCCAGCCTTGCGTTTCGTAGTTTGGCGCCCATGGATTACCTGGACACGGAGCCCGGGGCGATGTCGGTGCGCCAGGTGCTGAACGCGATCGCCACCGGCGGCGCGGCATGAGGCTATGGCGCATCTCCCGGTACAAGCACGCCCTGGACAGGCAATGCGCCGGATCGGCACTGTACGGCGGCCGATGGAACCCGATCGGCATGCCTGCGCTTTACGGCGCCACCTCGATTTCGCTGTGCAGCCTTGAGAAGTTCGTCCATGCCGGCGCCGGACCGTTCCCCCCGCTGGCGCTCGTCGCCATCGATCTTCCCGACGACAGTCCCCTGTATGTGCCGGAGATCGCCGCGCTGCCGCACGGCTGGGATGCCATGCCGACGTCGGGTCCGGCCCAGGTGTTTGGCGGCGCCTGGCTGGCCAGGGGCGCGGAACTGGCGATGAAGGTCCCTTCGGCGATTGTTCCGGAGGAGGCCAACGTCGTCGTCAACCCGCGCCACCCCGGCTATGCCCGGATCTTGCTGTCGATAGTACGGCCATTCGCGTTCGACCGGCGAATGTTCAAATAGGCCGGCCGCAAGACGGCGCTGGCCGGCTTTCCGCTCAGGCGACTTCGACCCGGTTTCTCCCGTTCGATTTCGCCGCGTACAAGGCACTGTCGGCGCGCGTGATGGCGGCGCCGATATCCTCTTCCGGTTTCAGCTCGGTCACGCCGAAGGACGAGGTGACACGCAGGCCATGCGGCCACTCCTGCGTGGTCATCGCGACCCGCAGTTTTTCCGCCAACATCGCGGCGTGCTCGATGTGGGTCTCCGGACACACGAGCAGGAACTCCTCACCTCCCCAGCGGACCAGCTTGTCGCTCGCGCGGACCTCGCGCCTGATGATGGCGGCAAAATGCCTCAGCACCTCATCGCCGGTGTTGTGCCCATGCCGGTCGTTGATCTGCTTGAAATGGTCGAGATCCATGAACACCACCGCCATCCCCTCGCCATAGTGCTCCGGAGTTTGCAGGCGCCTCATCAACGCCTCCCTGAGGCCCTGGCGATTCAAGGCCCCGGTGAGCGGATCGGTGTGGGCCTGGTCGGCCAGCTCGCGCGCCTCCAATTCCAGCGCCTTGTTGATGGTGGCCAGCAGTTCGAGGCGGGACTGGCTGGCCAGGAGACCGGACCGAAAGTGCAGCAGGCTGAGCGACAACCCGAATATCCCGCAGGCTATCCACGCGTACACCAGATACATGAGCAGTCTGGTCTTCGAAATCCATTTCCCCCGGAACTGGATCGAGCGCAGCTCCATCGTGACCACCTGGGCGCGCCCGATGCCTCCGGTCGACAGTTCCACCGCCGTCACGTTGTCCAGCCGGGTGTAGGTCTGGGCCAGCGGCACCTTGCGCATGTCCTTCCACCAGTCCGCCGTGCGCAGGAGGTTGACCGGGATCGTGAAGGTGGGCTGCGCGGGGAGCTCGAATTCGATCTGGTTGAAGCGCTGCGAGTTCCAGTCGTCGACGGTGGACAATTCCGGTTCGAAGTTAATGAGATAGAGCCTGATCTTTCGCGGCGATGGACCCTCGTAGTTCATGTCGAACGTGATCGTGTCGAACTGGGAAAAGTCCACGCCCTTGCCGCCCTCGCCCAACAGGAATTGCAGCTTGCAAAATGGCCACTGATAAGCCATCCCCAGCTCGCAGCGCATGACGAGGGCGTCCCTGGTTTGCACCAGGGACGCCACGGTATTGCCCTTCTCGTAGCGGTCGTCGGTCACCCTGGCGCCGTGCGGTTGGCGCGGCGAAAGCTCGAGCACCCGGGTCATGCCGAAGTGCTGCCAGATCAGCAGCGTGGGAGTCAGCAGCAACAACAGCCCCACCAGATACTGGGCCATCTTCATCGCGCGGGAGGGCGGCTGATTCATTCGCAGGCTAATGGTTGCTCACAGCAGGGATCATATATCGATACGCCACCGCGGGGCTAGTCGGTCTTTTTCCACACCGCCGGATTCGCCTCGATGGCCTGGATCAGGGCGTCCGAGATGGTCCTGTCGTCGGCGACCGACGGATGCCAGTTGCAGCCGGAGAACGTCAGGCCGTTCACCGCGATGAAGCCGACCCGGTCCTCGCCCGCCGCCTTCAGCCTGGCCACGACGGCCTTCACCTCCGCCTGGATTTCGCCGTTGGCGCCGTCCGTCGACCACAGCAGGAAGTGCGCCTGCGGATTCCTGGCGCGCAGCGCGTGGACGAACTGGACGTAACTCGCCTCGTAATCCGCATGCAGTTCGGCCCTGGTCTTCCATTTTTCGCCGGGATTCAGCGGGGTGGAAAAATCATTGGTCCCGAGCGAGATCACGATCAATTGGGGGCGCCAGGAAGCGGCCGTGTCGCGCGTGGCCTTGTCGAACAGGATGAAGGGATAGGCGACCGGCAATGGATCGCCGGCGAAGCCATTGAAGTTGCGCACGATACCGCGGCCGGAAATGGCGTGGACCCTGTAATCGGCGTTGTAGCGGGCCGCGGTGAGCGCCCCCAGGCCTTGGGTATTGTCGGTGGTGGACCAGATTTTCTCATCGTTGCACTCCCGTTCCGCCGAGGTATTGCCATACCCCACGGTGTGCGAATCGCCGATGAATTCGATTTGGCGCGCACGTCGCGGCGCCGGCAACGGGCGCGCGTCCGGGGCCAGGGCGAAGCCGCCAAACAGATTGGGGCCGGCCTGGCTTTCGTTGGCCACCGCGACGCGAACGGTATGCGCCCCGGCGTCCAGCCCTTCGATCACGTACCAGCCCGGGGCGGGTTTGCTCAAGGTGGCCGGCTCCTGCGCGTCGACGGTCACCCGCAGGTTGACATCGCCAGGGCCGACCCTGAAGTACAGGCTTCGCCCTTCGAAGGCGGTCTCGAAATAGGCGCCGGGCCACTGATATTTATAGCCGCCCGCCGCGCCCTCGCTCGACACGCGCCCGCCAATCGACGCGGGCAGGCTGGCAAATCCGGTTGGCGGCGCCGCGACCGCCGACACGGAGGGCTTGCCGGCGAACGCGGCCCCCGCCGCCAGGGCGCCCAACAGCGCCGCGATGATACCTCGCATCAATTGACTTCCCCTTCACGATGAAAACGATTTCACGCGAGACTATTACGCAAAGGCGCGCATTTGTAAAGGCGTGGACGGTTTTTTAAGCGAAGGGCTGGCCGATCGGGGCACCCTATTCCATCGACGCCATCAGCGCGTGGAAATACTTCGGCTCGCGGGTCTGGTACAGCTTGAACCAGGCCTCCAGCGTCGCCGGACGGAACACGTTCAACAGTTTGAACACCTCGTACGCGAACTCCAGCGGCGCCAGGCCGCTCGCGGTGATGAGGTTCCCGTCCCGCACCGCGGCTTGCTCCCGGTAGTGCGGACCGCCCGCGTAGGCGGGGCAGGACATGGCCAGGAATTCCCTTGCGTTGCTGGTGTGGGGCCGCTCGTCGAGCGCGCCGGCGCCGGCCAGCGCCGCGGTGGCGCCGCAGATGGCGGCCACCCGCTTGCCCTGGTCCAGTTGCTCCCGCGCGTAGCGAGCCATGGGTGCCGTTTCCGGCCGCTGCCAGGTCTCGCCTCCCGGCATCAGCAGCAGGTCGTCGGGCCCCATCCGCAGCGCGTCCAGGGCGATGTCGGGCTTGATCCGCATGCCGCCCATGGTCACGATCTCCTGGTCCGACAGGCCCACTTTCACGAGCGCGAAGTCGGCCGCCGGGTCGGCGAACATGCGCTTGCTGTGCAGTTCGGCCGTGATGTAGCCGATTTCCCAATCGGCCAGCGTATTCAAAACAACCAGGAACACTTTCATGTCTGCCTCCTGTTTTTCGAAACCTTTCGGAACCTTTCGAAACCTTATTTGCGCGCCAGTTCCGTCACCAGCACGAATATCTCGTGGCGTATGGCCGGTTTGGCGGCCTGCAACTCCTTGTCGGCCTTGATGTAGGCCGGCTTCGCCAGCTCGGCCTTTTCGGCGGCGCTGGGCTTGGGCGTGGTGTCGCCGATGCTGGGACCGCTGTTGTAGGTGTTCTTCAGCACCTTCTGGCCATAGGCGGACTGATAGAAGCGGACCATCTCCACCGCCGTCTCGGGCGTGACCAGCTTGGCCACCGGCGCGGCGAGGCGGCTGTAGACCTCTTCCGGCGTCACCTTGTCCAGCTTGGCCATCACGGCCAGGCGCTGCTGCTCGGTGGGATAGCGGCTGGAGCCGGCGACGGTGCGCATCAGCTTCTCGGCCTGCATGGCGGCCAGCAGGTCGTGCGCGGCTTTCACGGCCAGCGGGCTGGGGGCGGCGGCAGTGGCGGCGGCCGGCGCGGCGGTGGCCGCGCCCGGCAATACGCAAGCCGCGAGGGTCATCACGCCGCTTGCGGCCAGTGCTTTAATCGATTTCAAATTCAACTCCTTGTGTATGGGTACGTATGTCTACGGCGCATGCCGCCAGCCTCGCATCGTACCGCGGGGAGCCGAAAAAACGCTACACATTTGCCAACGGATGGCCGACACCGGCCTGTGTTGCGGGGATGACGGCGGCCGCCTGTCTTGCATGCAATTCGGAAACTATGATGCGATAATGACTCTGTTTATGGAAGTTCCCGCCTCTTAACGAACCACGGATAAAGAACGTGCCGCAGATCGAACGCAAGCTGGCCGCCATCATGGTGGCCGACATAGTCGGCTACAGCAGCATGATGGAACGGGACGAGTCGCGCACCTTCGCGCGGGTGCGCGCCGTGCGCGAAGGCCTGTTCAATCCCATCGTCGCGCAGTACGCGGGCCGCATCATCAAGACCACCGGCGACGGCTTCCTGGCCGAATTCCCCACCGGGACGGCCGCCCTGCACTGCGCCATCGACATCCAGCGCCAGAACCACGCCAACGAGGCCGGATCGCCCGAGGGCGAAAAGCTCCTGCTGCGCATCGGCATCAACCTGGGCGACATCATCATCGACGGCGACGACGTCTCCGGCGACGGTGTCAACGTCGCCGCCCGGCTGGAGCCCTACGCGCCCAAGGACGGCATCTGCGTCTCCAGCGCGGTGCGCGACCAGGTGCGCGGCGACCTCGACGTGCTGTTCGAGGACATGGGCGAACTGCACATCAAGAACATCACCCGTCCCATCCGCGCATACAGCATCAACCTCGCCAACACGCCGCTGGCCAAGCCCGGTCCGGCGGTGCCGGCGGCGCGGCGGAGCAAGCCCTTGCTGATCGCGGGCGCGGCCCTCGCCTGCCTGCTGGCCGGCGGCGGCTACCACTGGCAAAAATCGAACACGCCGCCAGCCACGCCGGCCGTCGCCGGCGAGGCCACGTCGGCCGCCGCGCTGTCGATCATCGTCCTGCCCTTCGCCAACCAGACCGGCGACCAGCAAAAAGCCTACGTCGCCGACGCGCTCACCAGCAGCATCACGGCGGACCTGTCGCGCATCCGCGACGCCTATGTGAGCTCGCCGGCGACCGCGCTCAGCTACAAGGACAAATCGCTGACGGCGCAGCAGATCGGCAAGGACGCGGGCGTGCGCTTCATCCTGCAGGGCAATGTGCTGAGCAGCGGTGAAAAGGTCCGCATCAGCGTCACCCTGACCAACGCGCAGACCGGCGCCACCCTGTGGGCCGACACGCTGGACGGCGACCTGACCAACCTGTTCGCGCTGCAGGACCAGGTGACCAACCAGATCGGCAACAGCATCGGCCGCCAGATGGTGATCGTGGCCGCCAGCGACAGCGAAAAGCATGTGGCCAGTCCCAAGGTGGCGGACCTGCTGCTGCGTTCCGCCGCCCTGCGCCTGCGCTCGCAGACCCTGCCCGTGCTGCAGCAGATCGAGGCGCTGGACCGGCAGGCGCTGTCGCTGGAGCCGAACAACGTCAACGCGCTGTCCGAGCTGGCCGTGTCGCTGTTCCGCCAGGCCTACAACTTCGGCAACCAGATGGAGCCCGAGCCGAAGGAAAGGAAATGGGCGGAGGTGCGCGACATCACCAAGAAGGTCAAGGAACTGGACCCGAACAACGCGGACATCCTGTACCCGATCGGCTTCTACGCCTCCAAGCACGACGACTTCCCCGGCTGGCGGCGCAGCGCCGAGGCCTACCTGGCGGCGCGGCCGAAAAGCCTGCTGCCGTATATCGGCATGGCCAATATGTACATCGCGATCGCGGAGCCGAGGAACGCCATCGACATGCTGAAAAAGGCCATCACGCTCGACCCCAGGCATCCACCCGAAACCATCTTCACCAACATGGCCCGCGCCCACATGGCGCTGGACGACAACGACGCGGCGCAGGAGTGGTGCCTGAAAGGGACCGAGATCCACCCCGCCTACGCCAACTGCTACGCCATCCTGGCCATGGTGTACGCGTCCAAGGGCGACACCGCCCGAAGCCGCGGCTCGCTCGACGACCTGCACCGGGTGGCTCCGCGCTACGGCATTCCCGAGTTCATGAAGCCACAGCCTTCCAGTCCGGCGGCCTACAAGACCTTCTACGAGGCCAAGTACCTGCCCATGTGGCGCAAGGCCGGATTGCCCGAGTAGCCGGCGCGGGCCGCGCTCTGGCTGTCGCCGGCGAACGCCCATGTTCGTGTAGACTCCCTTGCTTTCTTGAAAGGTTTTGAATGAAACATCTAGTGCTGGCAACCGCCGCCCTTCTCAGCTTTGCGCACTCCGCGAGCGCGCTCGACAACTCCGCCGCCGTCAAGGTGACGCCTCTGCTGAAAACCACCACGAGCTGGGATGGCAAGCCCATAGTCTATCCGCAGGGACAGGCCGAGGTAACGGCGTTGATCGTGGAGATCACCGCCGACGCGCAAACCGGCTGGCACGAGCATCCCGTCCCGTCGTTTGCGTACGTGCTCGAGGGGACGCTGGAGGTCAAGCTCGGCAAGGGAGAAACCAAGATCATGCGCGCCGGCGAAGTGCTGCCGGAAGTGGTCGGCACGCTGCACAATGGCCGCGCCCTCGAGGGGAAAAACGTCAAGCTGCTCGTGCTCTATACCGGATCGGTGGAAAAGAAACTCACCATCACGCATCCCGAGTTCACACCGGCGGCGCCGAACGCTCCAGCCACACGCTGACACTCCTCGTCATCCCGGCGCGAATGGACGTGGCCCGGCCGGCCCGCGGTGCGCGGCAACCGCCCGGCTTCGGCTATAGTCATCTCTTCAGCCCACAGCCGCCCGCCATGCCCAACCATACCGCGCCGTTTTACATCGTCATGAACGCCGGATCGGGTCACGAGGAGACCGATCTGCGCACCAGCACCATCACCGATGTGCTCAATGGCGCGGGGCGCGCCTTCCATCTCCGGATCGTCGAGCACGGGAACGAACTGGCGGACATCGCCGCCTGGGCCGTGCGCGAGGCGCGCGCGAACAACGGCGTGGTGGTGGCGGCCGGCGGCGACGGCACCATCAACACGGTGGCGCACCAGGCGGTGGGCTCGGGGTGCCCGTTCGCGGTGCTGCCCCAGGGCACCTACAACTACTTCGCGCGCACCCACGGCATTCCCGAGGACCTGGGCGACGCGGTCCGCGCCCTGCTGGACGCGCGCACGGAGGCCGTGCAGATCGGCATGGTCAACAATCGCGTCTTCCTCGTCAACGCCAGCATCGGCCTTTACCCGACCATTCTGGAGGAGCGCGAGATCGACAAGAAGCAGTACGGCCGCAGCCGGCTGGTGGCGCTGCTGTCGGCGCTCAAGACCATCCTGGGATCGGTGCGCCAGATGCGCATCGTCATCGAGCAGGACGGCGTCCAGCGCAAACTGCGCACGCCCACCCTGTTTGTCGGCAACAACCGGCTGCAGATGGAGCAAGTCGGCATCACGCCGATGTCCGAGGCGCTCGAGGATGGGGAGTTGGCGGCGCTCGCCCCCAAGACGGCGGGCAGCCTGGCCCTGCTGGGCCTGTTTCTTCGCGGCGCGCTGGGACGCCTCGGCGAGGCGGAGGACGTGGTGGTGTTCAGCTTCAAGCGCATGACGGTGAAGAAGCGCAAGCTGCCCGGCCGCCCGCGCATCAAGGTCGCCACCGACGGCGAGGTGAACGTCATGACCACGCCGCTGGAATTCAAGGTGGTGGAAGGCAAACTGCTGCTGCTCAAACCGGCGCCGGTTCCGGCGCCGGACATGTGACCGGCCGCCGATCGGCGACCGGCCAGTTTCTCGCACCGTCAGCTCCGCGCCTTGCGGTACGCGAACCGCGCCAGCACCGGCAGCACGAACAAGGTCAGCACGGTGGACGACAGGATGCCGCCGATGACCACCGTGGCCAGCGGCCGTTGGACCTCGGCGCCGGTGCCGACCGCGATCGCCATCGGCACGAAGCCCAGCGACGCGACCAGCGCCGTCATCAGCACCGGCCGCAGGCGGCTGGAGGCGCCTTCGACCACCGCGTCGCCGGACGGCATGCCCTGCGCCATCAGCGCGCGTATCTGCGAGATCATCACCAGCCCGTTCAGCACCGCCACGCCGCACAGCGCGATGAAGCCGACGCCGGCCGACATCGACATCGGCAACCCGCGCAGCCACAGCGCGAGCACGCCGCCCGTCAGCGCGAACGGCACGCCGGTGAACACCAGCAGCCCGTCCTTCAGGTTGCCGAACATGGCGAACAGCAGCGCCGCCAGCACCAGCAGCGTGAGCGGCAGCACCACTTGCAGCCGCTTGCCGGCGGACTGCAGTTGCTCGAACGTGCCGCCCCAGGTGGTCCAGTAGCCGGCGGGCAGCGGCACCTTGGCGCGGATGCTGCGCTCGGCCTCGGCGACGAAGCTGCCGATGTCGCGGCCCCGCACATTGGCCGTCACCACCACGTTGCGCTTGCCGTTCTCGCGTCCCACCTGGTTGGCGCCGGGCGTGGTGTCGAACACCGCGATCTCGCCCAGTTCCACGTAGGACGCCGGCGCGCCCTCGCGCGCGGGCAGCCGGACCGGCAGGCGGCGGATGTGGTCCGGGTCGTTGCGCAACTGTTCCGGCATGCGCACCACGATGCTGAAGCGCCGGTCGCCCTCGAACATCACGCCGGCCTCGCGGCCGCCAACGGCGGTCGATATGGTGGCTTGCACGTCGCCGATGCTCAGGCCCAGGCGCGCGGCCTTCTCCCGGTCGATGCGGATGGTCAGCATCGGCAGGCCTGTGGTGCGGTCGAACTTCACGTCCGCAGCCCCGGGCACGCCCTCCATCACCTCGGCGATGCGTTCGGCCATGTCCTGCATCGCGGCCATGTCGTCGCCGAACACCTTCACGGCCACGTCGCTGCGCACGCCGGAAATCAGTTCGTTGAAACGCATCTGGATCGGCTGCGTGAACTCGTAGTTGTTGCCCGGGACCTTGGCGGCCACCGCCTCCATGGCCGCCACCAGGGCGGCCTTGGGCCGGCGCGGATCGGGCCACTGGTCGCGCGGCTTGAGCATCACGTAGGTGTCCGTCACGCTGGGCGGCATCGGATCGCTGGCGATTTCCGCCGTGCCCAGCTTGGAGAACACCGTGCTCACCTCGGGGAAGGCCTTCAGCGCCGTCTCCAGCTCCAGCTGCATCGTCACCGCCTGCGTCAGGCTGGTGCCGGGGATGCGCATGGCGTGCAGCGTGATGTCGCCCTCGTCCATCGTGGGAATGAACTCCGTGCCCAGGCGGAAGGCCAGCAACACGCTGAGGGCCACGGTGACGGCGGCGCCGGCGGCGATGGCCGGCGCGTGCCGGAAGGCCTTGTTCAGCGACTGCACGTAGCGGCTGGTGGCGGCCTCCATGACGCGGCCCGGACGCTCTTGCACCGGCTTGTCCAGCAACAGCGCCACGGCGGCGGGCACGAAGGTCACCGACAGGATCATGGCGCCGACCAGCGCCGCCACCACTGTGAAAGCCATGGGATGGAACATCTTGCCTTCGATGCCGCCCAGCGCGAACACCGGCAGGTAGACGACGATGATGATCAACTGCCCGAACAGCAGCGGGCGGCGCGCCTCGCGCGCGGCGGCGAACACCTCGGCGTAACGCTCCTCGCGCGTGAGCGCCCTGCCCGCCGCGGCCTGCGCGTGCGCCAGCCGCCGCACACAGCTTTCCACGATCACCACCGCGCCATCGACGATGATGCCGAAGTCCAGCGCGCCAAGGCTCATCAGGTTGGCGCTGACGCCGTTACCCGCCATGGCGCTGAAGGTGAACAGCATGGACAGCGGGATCACGGCGGCCGTCAGCAGCGCCGCGCGGAAGTTGTGCAGGAACAGGAACAGCACGGCCACCACCAGCGCCGCGCCCTCCAGCAGGTTCTGGCGCACGGTGGCGATGGCCTTGTCCACCAGTATCGTGCGGTCGTAGACGGGGCGCGCCTGCACGCCCTTGGGCAGGCTGCGGTTCACTTCCGCCAGCCGCGCGTCCACGGCGCGCGAGACTTCGCGGCTGTTCTCGCCCACCAGCATGAACACCGTGGCCAGCACGACCTCGTGCCCATCCTCGGTGGCCGCGCCGGAGCGCAGCTCCTTGCCCAGGCCCACTTCGGCCACGTCCTTCACCCGCACCGGCACGCCGGCGCGGGTGGAGATCACCACGTTCGCCAGGTCCGCAATCGAGGTGGCCTGTCCCGGCGCGCGCACCAGGTACTGCTCGCCGTTGCGTTCGATGTAGCCCGCGCCCACGTTGCCGTTGTTGCGCTCCAGGGCCTCCACCACGTCGCCGATATCGAGACCATAGGCCACCAGCTTGCCCGGCACCGGCGCCACCTGGAATTCCTTGGCGTAGCCGCCGATCGGGTTGATGTCGGTGACGCCCGGCACGGTGCGCATCTGCGGCTTGATGACCCAGTCCTGGATCTCGCGCAGGTCCATCGGCGTGTAGGGCGTGCCGTCCGGCTTGAGCGCGCCCTCGCGCGCCTCCACGGTCCACATGTAGATCTCGCCCAGGCCGGTGGCGATGGGTCCCATCTGCGGTTCCAGTCCGGCCGGCAGGCGGCCGCGCGCCTCCTGCACGCGCTGGTTCACCAGCTGGCGCGCGAAGTGGATGTCGGTGCCGTCCTTGAACACCACCGTCACCTGCGACAGGCCGTAGCGCGACAGCGAGCGGGTTTGCTCCAGGTTGGGCAGGCCCGCCATCACCGTCTCGATGGGGAAGGTGATGCGCTGCTCGGCCTCCAGCGGCGAATAGCCCGGCGCGGCCGTGTTGACCTGCACCTGCACGTTGGTGATGTCCGGCACCGCGTCGATGGATAGCCTGGTGTAGCTGAAGGCGCCCACCGCCGTCATCACCAGCACGGCCATCATCACCAGCCAGCGCTGGCGTATCGAGAACTGGATGAGGCGGTCGAAGAGATTGGAGTCAGTGCTCATGGCTGGCCGCCGCCTTTCCGAGTTCCGCCTTGATCAGGAAGCTGTTCTTGGCGGCGTACTTCTCGCCAGCCTGCAGCCCTTCCAGCACCTCGGTGGACTGGCCGTCGCTCCGGCCCAGTTTCAGGGGGCGGGCCTCGAAGGCGTCGCCGTAGCGGCCGAAGACCACCGTGGCGCCGTTCAGTTCCTGCAGGGCCTCGTTCACCACTGCCACCTTCACCGGTTCCTCGGCGGCCACCAGCTCCACCTGCACCGGTATGCCGGGACGCCACAGGCCGTCCTTGTTGGCCAGCACCACGCGCGCCCTGGCGCTGCGGCTTTCCTCGCCGACCACGGCGTCGATGTGGGAGACGATGCCCTTGCCGTCGGCGTCGAACGACGTCCCGCGGACGGACACGCGCTGGCCGCGCTTCACGGCCGACAGGTCCTTCAGCGGCACGGTGACCTCCACCCACACCTCGGACAGGTCGACGATGGTGAAGATGGGCGTGTCCTCCTTGACCGCCTCGCCGTTGCTGACGTGGCGCGCCGCCACCGTGCCCGCGATCGGGGCGCGGATCTCGTAGCGCGTGAGCCCCGCGCCGCCGCCGGCCGCCGCGCCGTAGGAGGCCAGCTTGTCGCGCGCGGCGCGGTGGGTGATCTCGGCCTCCTGCATGGCCGCGCGGGCCTGCTGGTAGTCCTGCTCGGCCGAGATCTTCTCCTCCCACAGCCTGCGTTCACGCTCGAAGGTCTGCCTGGCCAGCTCCAGCCTGCGCTGCGCCGCCAGCAGGTCGGAACGCTGGTCGGCCAGGCCGGTGCTGGACAGCACCGCCAGCACCTGGCCCTTCGCGACCTTTTCGCCCGCGCTCACGCGCACCTGCTCGGCCACGCCGGACAGGCGCGGCACCACGTGCACCTGGCGCTCGTCGTTGGCGCGCACCTCGCCCGCCAGATTGAGCACCGTGCGGATGCTGGCCGGACCGGCGGCGTGCACATCCACGCCGCTGCGCTGCAGCTGTTTCGCGTCCATCGTCACGCGCGCCTCGACCTGCTCGAACGCGAAGCGGTGCGCCTTGCCCGCCGCCTTCGCGTCGATGGTGGCCTTGAAGGAATGGGGTTCCTCGATGATGGCGCGGCTCTTGTAGTGGTCCTGCTCGCGCGCGAACTCGATGCGTTGCGGCGCCCTGCCCAGGCGTTCGAGCTGCACCGTCACCGCCAGGTCGCCCGCCAGCGGCTTGCCGCCGGTGTAGGCGTAGACATGGAACTCGGGTTCGTGGCCCTCTTCCGAGATCTTCAGCTCCAGGCCGAAGTCGCCGTCGGTGAACATGCGGCCGCCGTGCGGCCCCTTCACGGTCTGGTCGCCCGTGTCCTCGGCGCGGACCTCCTTGGCCGCCGGCTTGGCGCCGGGGCCGGCTGCGGATTCGGCCGCGTGCTCGCCGCTTTCGGCGTGGCCGTGGCCATGCTCGTCTTCCTCGTGGCCGCCGCCTTCGCGCAGCAATGCGAACGCGGCGATGGCGCCGACCAGTACGACGGCGGCGATGCCCGTGATGTGGCGTTTTGCGATGGGGAGTTTCATGGATTTTCTTTCGTCTCGTCCGGGCCCAGGATGCGTTCCAGGCGGGCGTAGGCCCGCCAGGCTTCGCGCAGCGCCTGGGTGTATTGGGTGCGTGCGGCGACCAGCGTGCGCTGGGCGTCCAGTACGTCGATGAGGTTGAATTTGCCGTATTCGTAGCCCTTGGCGCTGGCGTCGAACGCCGATTGGGCGGCGGGAATCACGGTGTCGCGCACCAGGCGGGCCTCCTCGGCGCGCTGGATCACCTGTTCCCGCGCGAGGCGGTACTCGCCCTCGACGCGGACGGCGGCGCTGCGCAGTTCCGCCTGGGCGGTGTCGGCGCGGCCCAGGGCCTCGGCCAGCCTGCCCTGATTGCGGTCGAACAACGGCAGCGGCACCGAGATGCCGATGATGTTCTGGCGGCGCTGGGCCTCGCCCTCGCGCTTCACGCCCACGCTCAGCGTCAGGTCCGGGGACTGGCGCGAGCGTTCCACGCCGGCCAGCGCGGCCGAGTGGGCCGATTCGGCCTGGGCCTTGGCCAGCAGCGGCGAGCGGGCGTAGCGGGCGGCCAGCAGCGCCGGCGGCGGCAACTCGGGAAGCGCCACCCCCTCCGCGCCCAGGCGCGATTCAGGGGACAGACCCTCCGCGCCACAAGCCGAAGCGGGGACGGGCGTCCCGGAACGCGGGTCTGTCCCCGGCCCACGCCGGCTCTCGCAAGCACTTGATTCGCCGGCACCGACATCCGAGCCGGAAGTCAACCGCGCGTATGAACGTCCCAGCAACTGCGCGAGCTGCTGCCTCGCAGCGGCCAGTTCACCCGCCGCCTGCGCCGCCTCGATTCGCGCGGCGGATTCGGCCAGGCGCGCCTTGGCGTCCTCCACCGGCGACACCTTGCCCGCCTTCACCCGGCGCGCGACCGTGTCGGCCGCGCGCGCGGCCAGCGCCTGGGCGTCCCGCGCGTACGCCAGATGCGCCTCGGCGGCGATGGCGTCGTAATACGCCGTCGTCACGCCGGCGCGCAGTTCCGCGCCGCGCAGCTCCAGTTCCGCCCGCGCCAGCGCCTGCGCCTCCGAGGCCGCCTTGACGCGCGCGGAACGCTTGCCGCCCAGTTCCACGGTCTGGTTGATCTGGTACGTGGTGCTGCGCGTGGCCGCGTCCCCGCCCTCGCGCAAGGCGCTGAGTTCGGGGTTGGGGATGGCGGCCGCCTGCGACGCCAGGCCGGGAGTGGCCGCCAGCGTGTTGCGGGCGGCGGCCAGGCCGGGATCGGCGGCCCAGGCTTCCTGCAGGGCGCGCGCCAGCGTCGGCGGCGGGAATGGGGGCGCGGCCGGTCCGCCTTGCGGCTCCGCCTGCGCAAGCGCAGGGGCGGAGGCAAGCAGGCCGGCGCACACGCCCAATGTGAGCATGATGCGATGCATATGAATTCTCCAAGTCTTACGGCGAGGGAATCCGGCGGGCGCGTGGGCGCCGTGGAATCAAAGGGAGGGTGAAGCCCGCCGGATCAGGCGGGCAGCCACTTGGGCCGCTCGGGCCGTTCGAGGTAGGAGTTGGAGTGCAGCGGGTCGGTATGGGAGCGGATCGCGGCGGTGGGCATCAGCGGTCCGTCGAAGTCGCCGGCCCACGAGGTGGGCACGACACTGCCGCCATGGCAGGCGACGCAGCAGTTGCAGCAATTGCAGTAACCGTTCTTCTCGTGCAGCTCGTCGGCGGCGCTGGCCGCGTCCGCGGCCGGGCCTTGCTGCGCCACCACGGCGCCGGGCAGTTCCACGCACAGATCGACCATCGCCCAGGCGGACTGGAACGACATGGAGATCAGCAGCAGGAGAATGACGAGGCGGCGCATGGGGCCGATTATATAGCAGAACCGTCCCGCCCCGCGCAAGCCGTAAACGAACACCGGCCCCGCGGGATACGCGGGGCCGGATTGGCGGGGCCTGGCGCGGCCTGGCGCCGGCCTACGCGATCAGAACTCTTCCCAGTCGCTGTTCGCGCCGTTGGCGACCGCGCGCGGCTTCTGGACGGGCGCGGGGTGGGCCACCGCCAGCTTGCGCACCGGCGCGGCGGGCTTGACGGCCTGCTTGGCCGCGGGCCGCGGCGCGCGCGCCACCGGGGCGGCCGGCGCCGCGGTCAGGTACACGTCGTCGAGCTTGAACACGCTGACCACCTGCGACAGGCCGGACGCGCGCTCGTGCAGCGAATCGGCGGCCGACGCGGCCTGCTCCACCAGGGCCACGTTCTGCTGCGTCAAGCCGTCCATCTGCGTGATGGCGGAGTGGATCTGGTCCAGGCCCGCCGTCTGCTCCTGGCTGGCCGTGGTGATCTCGCTCATGATGCTGGTCACGCGCTGGATGCTGGTGACGATCTCCTGCATCGTCGCGCCGGCCTGGTCCACCAGCTTGGCGCCGCTGTCGACCTTGTTCACGGAATCGTCGATCAGCGCCTTGATCTCCTTGGCGGCCGCCGCCGAGCGCTGCGCCAGGTTGCGCACCTCGGACGCCACCACCGCGAAGCCCCTGCCCTGCTCGCCCGCGCGCGCCGCTTCCACCGCCGCGTTCAAGGCCAGGATGTTGGTCTGGAAGGCGATGCCGTCGATCACGCCGATGATGTCGACGATCTTCTTCGACGAGTCGTTGATGGAACCCATGGTGTCGACCACCTGGGACACCACCAGGCCGCCCTTGACCGCCACCTCGGAGGCCGACTGCGCCAGCTGGTTGGCCTGGCGCGCGTTGTCGGCGTTCTGCTTGACGGTGCCGGTCAGCTCCTCCATCGAGGAGGCGGTCTGCTCCAGCGAGCCGGCCTGCTCGGCGGTGCGCTGCGACAGGTCCATATTGCCGGCGGCGATCTGCCCGGAGGCGGCGGAGATGGTGTCCGTGCTGCCGCGCACCTCGGACACGATGTCGGCCAGGCTGCCCTTCATCTTGTCCAGCGCCGTCAGCAGCGAGCCGATCTCGTTGCTGCTGCGCGCCTCGGCCCGGCCGGTGAGGTCGCCCTCGGCCACGCGATTGGCCACGTCCATGGCCTGCTTCAGCGGCGCGGAAATCGCGCCCACCAGCACCACGCCGGCGGCCAGGCCGAGCCCGGCGCCCAGCACCACCACCAGGAACATGACGTTGCGGGTGCGTTCCAGGCTGGCCTTGACCGCCTCGTCGTTCGCTTTCACGCGCTTCTCGGTGAAGGCGGTGAAGGCCTTCATGGCCTCGTCGCCGACGCGGTAGGACGGGTTGATCTTCTTGATCAGCACCATCTCGGCGTCGTCCCACTGCTCGGCCTTGATGGCGGTGGCGGCGGCCTTGATGTGGTCCAGGCCCAGGCCCCCGCTCTTGTTGAACCACTCCTCGGCGAGCTTGCGCTCCTCGTCCGACTTGATGCTGGCGAGGTATTTCTCCCAGTTCTTGGCCAGCCGCGCCGACGTGGTGTCGATGATGGTCCAGTGGTTGGTCAGCGGGTGGTCGTGCAGCTTGTGCCACTCGAAGGCCGTGTTGTGCTGCAGCGCCTGGAGGATCTGGCTGCGGTTGGTTTCCATGTCCAGCCGGACGGCGGTGCGCTCGGTGGCGTTTTGCTGGTCCGCCAGGGTCACATCATTCAGCAGGGCGGCCGAGTGATTGGCTCCGTAGATGCCCATCACGCCGATCACCAGCATGAGTGTTATGAGGAACGCCAGTGCGACCACCACCAGGTTCTTGATCTTGATATTAGCCAGCATGTAATACTCCTTACTTGATAACTGCGCGCCTAGTGGACTTGCAGGGATTTGCTGCTGAAGAAGCGATGTAGCGCTCCCCTCAGCTCTTCGACTTCGTCAAACTCGATATAGGTCGCGTCGCACAGGTCGTCGAGCTCCCGTATCAGGGTGGTCTTGATCGGCGCGCCCTTCCACACCAGGAACAGCACCGGCGTGCGCCGGCCCTTGAACACGTGGTAGGCCAGTTCGAACGCGCTGCTCTCGCTCATGCCGACGCGGATGTTGATCATCACGTCCGCCTGGTCCAGCAGCGCCAGGCGGTGGCGGCGGAAGTTCTTCGGCGTGAACGGCAGATGGTGATTGCGCTCGAACGACTTGCGGAAGGTGTCCGCGCTTTCGGCCTCGGTCCCCGTCAGGTACTTGAACGGGTGCGGGATGCCGTTGGCGCTGTCGATCAACTGCAGGATGTCGGCGATCATGCGCTGCTGCCGCGCGTCCGACTCCGTGAACGGCTGGCGGATGAACAGTTTCAGCGGCGGCACGCCCACGCTGCGTTCGCGCGCGGCGCGGCGACGCTCCGGCAGCTTGGCCGAGGCGGCCGCCAGATCGGCCTCGGTGGGCTCGAGCCGGCCCCGCGGCCGCAGGGCGGTGGCGGCCTGCGCGGCGTGGCCGGCGTTACCCGCGTTGGCTGCCAGCGCGTGCAGCTCCTGCAGCGAGCTCAGCGCGAAATCGTCGGCGTGGCCCATCGCCTCGGCGGCCGCCTCGGCCGCCGCGATGGTGGTGTAGTAGACGGCGCCGGAAGCCAGCGTGGCCACCCGCAGCGCGCGCGAGGCGCCGATGGCGGTGCGCTTCTCGTCCACGGTGACCACCACCAGCGCGATGGACTTCGCGGCCAGCATCGCCATCACATCCTCGTCGCGCACCTCGCGCACCGGGATGTCGGCGGCGGAGATCACCAGCGAGGTGATGTGGCTGCCCAGCAGCTCGAACCCCATGGCGGCCAGCTGGCGCGCCAGCGCCACGGCGCGCGCCTGGTCGCCCTTGCGCACGCGCAGGTAGGCCTTGCCGCCGCGCGGCAGGCGCACGCCCGCGCCCAGTTGGGCCTTGTAATAGGCCTCGCCGAAGGTGCGGCCGCAGCCCATCACCTCGCCGGTGGATTTCATTTCCGGCCCCAGTATCGTGTCCACGCCGAGGAATTTGGCGAACGGCAGCACCGACTCCTTGACGCTGAAGTAGGGCGGCGTCACCTCCGCCGTCACGCCCTGCTCCAGCAGCGTCTCGCCGGCCATGCAGCGCGCGGCGATCTTGGCCAGCGGCAGGCCGGTGGCCTTGGAGACGAAGGGCACGGTGCGCGAGGCGCGCGGATTGACCTCCAGCACGAACACGGTGTCGCGCACGCGGCCGTCCACCTTGTTGCGCTGGACCGCGAATTGCACGTTCATCAGGCCCACCACGTTCAGGCCCTTGGCCAGGCGCACCGTCTGGCGCCGGATCTCGTCGACCGTTTCCCCGGACAGCGAATACGGCGGCAGCGAGCACGCCGAGTCGCCGGAGTGGATGCCGGCCTGCTCCACGTGCTCCATCACGCCGCCGATGACGACATTGCCGCCGTCGGACACGCAATCGACGTCGACCTCGATGGCGTTGTCCAGGAAGCAGTCCAGCAGCACGGGCGAATCGTGCGAGACCTTGACGGCCTCGCGCATATAGCGTTCCAGGTCGGCGCGCTCGTGCACGATCTCCATCGCGCGGCCGCCCAGCACATAGGACGGTCGCACCACCAGCGGGTAACCGATCTCCTCGGCCAGGCGCACCGCGTCCTCCTCGGTGCGCGCGGTGCGGTTGGGCGGCTGGCGCAGGTCCATCTCGTGCAGCAGCTTCTGGAAGCGCTCGCGGTCCTCGGCGGCGTCGATCATGTCCGGCGAGGTGCCGATGATGGGCACGCCGTTGGCCTCCAGCGCCAGCGCCAGTTTCAGCGGGGTCTGGCCGCCGTACTGCACGATCACGCCGGCCGGTTTTTCCAGCGCGACGATCTCCAGCACGTCCTCCAGCGTCAGCGACTCGAAGTACAGGCGGTCCGAGGTGTCGTAGTCGGTCGACACGGTCTCGGGGTTGCAGTTGACCATGATGGTCTCGTAGCCGTCCTCGCGCATGGCCAGCGCGGCGTGCACGCAGCAGTAGTCGAACTCGATGCCCTGGCCGATGCGGTTCGGACCGCCGCCCAGCACCATGATCTTGGTCTTGCCGGTGGGCTGGGCCTCGCATTCCTCGTCGTACGTGGAATACAGGTAAGCGGTGCGGGTGGCGAATTCGGCGGCGCAGGTGTCCACCCGCTTGTACACCGGCCGCACGCCCAATTGGTGGCGGTGCGCGCGCACCGCGTCCTCGTGCCGGTTCAGCAGCGCGGCCAGGCGGCGGTCGCCGAAGCCCTGCTGCTTCAGGCGGTACAGCACCGGCTTGTCCAGGCCCTCCAGGGTCTGGGTCTGCACCCACTGCTCCACCTCCACCAGGTCCTGGATCTGCGCCAGGAACCAGGGGTCGATGCGCGACAGGCGCTGCACCTCGTCCCGCGTCATGCCCTGGGCGAAGGCCTCGCCCACGTACCAGATGCGCTGCGGACCCGGCACCGCCAGCTCCTCGGCGATGACGGCGGCGCCGGTGTTGGCGCGGCGCAGGCCGTCCATGCCCACGTCCAGGCCGCGCAGGGCCTTCTGGAACGATTCCTGGAAGGTGCGGCCCATGGCCATCACCTCGCCCACGGATTTCATCTGCGTGGTCAGGCGCTCGTCGGCGCCCGGGAATTTCTCGAAGGCGAAGCGCGGCACCTTGGTGACGACGTAATCGATGGACGGCTCGAACGAGGCCGGCGTGGCGCCGCCCGTGATGTCGTTCTGCAGCTCGTCGAGCGTGAAGCCGACGGCCAGCTTGGCCGCCACGCGGGCGATCGGGAAGCCGGTGGCCTTGGAGGCCAGCGCCGAGGAGCGCGACACGCGCGGGTTCATCTCGATGACGATCATGCGGCCGTCCACCGGGTTGACCGCGAACTGCACGTTCGAGCCGCCCGTGTCCACGCCGATCTCGCGCAGCACCGCCAGCGAGGCGTTGCGCATGATCTGGTATTCCTTGTCCGTCAGCGTCTGCGCCGGGGCCACGGTGATGGAGTCGCCCGTGTGCACGCCCATCGGGTCCAGGTTCTCGATCGAGCAGACGATGATGCAGTTGTCCTTGCGGTCGCGCACCACCTCCATCTCGAACTCTTTCCAGCCCAGCAGCGATTCCTCGATCAGCAGTTCCCTGGTCGGCGACAGTTCCAGGCCGCGGGTGCAGATGCTGTGGAAGTCCTCGGCGTTGTGGGCGATGCCGCCGCCGCTGCCGCCCATGGTGAACGAGGGACGGATGATGGCGGGGAAGCCCAGTTCGGCCTGCGCGGCCCAGGCCTCGGCCATGCTGTGGGCGATGCCGGAGCGGGCCGAGCCCAGGCCGATCTTGGTCATCGCGTCCTTGAACTTGGCGCGGTCCTCGGCCTTGTCGATGGCCTCGGGCGTGGCGCCGATCAGCTCCACGCTGTATTTTTCCAGCACGCCGTTGCGGTACAGGTCCAGCGCGCAGTTCAGCGCGGTCTGGCCGCCCATGGTGGGCAGCACCGCCTGCGGGCGCTCCTTGGCGATGATGCGCTCGACCACCTGCCAGGTGATCGGCTCGATGTAGGTGACGTCCGCCATCTCCGGGTCGGTCATGATGGTGGCGGGGTTGCTGTTGACCAGGATGACCTTGTAGCCCTCCTCGCGCAGCGCCTTGCAGGCCTGCGCGCCGGAATAATCGAATTCGCACGCCTGGCCGATGACGATCGGGCCGGCGCCGATGATCAGGATGCTGTTGAGGTCTGTACGCTTAGGCATGCTGCTGGTCCTCCATGAGGCCGATGAAACGGTCGAACAAGGGCGCCAGGTCGTGCGGACCGGGCGAGGCTTCCGGGTGGCCCTGGAAGCAGAATGCGGGACGGTCGGTGCGCGCGAAGCCCTGCAGCGAGCCGTCGAACAGCGAGATGTGGGTGACGCGGCAGTTGGCCGGCAGCGATTCGGCGTCGACGGCGAAGCCGTGGTTCTGCGAGGTGATCATCACCTGGCCGCTCTCCACGTCCTGCACCGGATGGTTGGCGCCGTGGTGGCCGAACTTCATCTTGACGGTGCGCGCGCCGGAGGCCAGCGCCATGATCTGGTGGCCCAGGCAGATGCCGAAGGTGGGGATGGCGCGGTCGATCAGCTCGCGCGCGGCGGCGATGGCGTAGTCGCAGGGCTGCGGGTCGCCGGGGCCGTTGGACAGGAAGACGCCGTCCGGCTTGAGCGCCAGCGCGGCCTGCGCGCCCGCCTCGGCCGGCAGCACCGTCACGCGGCAGCCGCGTTCGGCCAGCATGCGCAGGATGTTGGCCTTCACGCCGTAGTCGTAGGCCACGACGTGGAAGCGCGGCCGCGTTTGCGCGCCGTAGCCCTGGCCCAGGCGCCATTCGGTCTCGGTCCATTCGTAGGCGTGCGGCGTGGTCACGGTGCGCGCCAGGTCCATGCCGTTCAGGCCGGGGAAGGCGCGCGCCAGCGCCAGCGCGCGCTCGGCCAGCTGTTCGCGCTGGGCGCCGCCGCCGGTGGCGATGGCGCCGTTCTGGGCCCCGCCCTCGCGCAGGATGCGGGTCAGCTTGCGGGTGTCGATGCCGGCGATGGCGACGATGTCCTGCTGGCGCAGCCAGTCCGACAGGCTCAGCGTGGAGCGGAAATTGGACGCCAGCAGCGGCAGGTCCTTGATGATCAGCCCTGCGGCGTGGATTTTCGGGGATTCGCCGTCCTCATGGTTGACGCCGGTGTTGCCGATGTGGGGATAGGTCAGCGTGACGATCTGGCGGCTGTAACTGGGATCGCTGAGGATCTCCTGGTAGCCGGTCATGGCGGTGTTGAACACCACCTCGCCGCTGGTCTGGCCGGCGGCGCCTATCGCCACCCCTTCGAACGTGCTGCCATCCGCCAGCGCCAGTACGGCCAATTCCACCTCGCCCAGGGCGTGCATGAGTGGATGCTTCATCTGCGTTTCCTCCGATCCAACTAGTGACTGTGAGCGGCATTCGATTTCCTTGTGGGAATAAAACACCGGCTCGGGAAGGTCACGATACGGGAAAAACGCAGGGATAAATCTATCCAATGCTCACATTAAAGTGTTTTCATGAGCCGCGTCCTAGACAATGGAATTGCCGTGATGCAATTGCGCAACGGTCGTTATTCGAAGCGCAATCTTCCCGCGCCCGGCGCCGCGGCAGCGGCGCGTATCGGGGGACGCTATAATGTCGGCCTTGGCCACACACCGTCCCGCAAGCGCAAAAAATGACACTACTGACCATCATCGTCGCCACCGACGCCGGGCGCGGCATCGGCATCGACAACACGCTGCCGTGGAAGCTGCCGGAGGACATGGCGCGCTTCAAGCGCCTGACGACCGGCCACCCCGTCATCATGGGCCGCAAGACCTACGACTCGATCGGCCGTCCGCTGCCGAACCGCCGCAACATCGTCATCACCCGCAACGCCGCGTGGCGCGCGGACGGCGTGGAGGCGGTGCACTCGCTGGACCAGGCGCGCGCGCTGGTCGCCGCCGAGGCGGAGGCCTTCATCATCGGCGGCGCCCAGGTCTACGCCGAGGCGCTGGCCGTGACCGACCAGGTGATCCTGACCGAGATCGGCCAGGCCTTCGCGTGCGACGCCTTCTTCCCGCCGCTGGGCGCGGAATGGCAGGAGCTGGAGCGCCAGGAGCACGTGTCGGCCAACGGCCTGCCCTACGCCTTCATCACCCTGCGCCGCCGCCCGGCCTGAGTTCATACAACAAACAGCATCAAAGGAATCCCATGTCAGGACACGGTTTTCACGTGCACGGCCCGCACGACCACGCGGTGGAACACGCCGCGCACAGCGACGACAAATTCTCCGGCAACATCGCCGTCACCACGGCCATCCTGGCCACGGTGGGGGCGCTGTTCGGCTACCAGGGCGGCGCCACGCAGAACGAGGCGGCCATGTTCAAGAACAACGCCGCCATCGACAAGACGCAGGCCGCCAACAGCTGGAACTACTACCAGGCCAAGTCCGGCAAGCAGAACCTGGCCGAGCTGGCCATCACGCTGCCGCTGGCGGACCAGGAGAAGTACAAGGGCGAGATCGCCCGCTACAAGGCCGAAAAGGAGGACATCAAGAAGGAGGCCGAGAAGTGGGAGGCCTCGTCCGCCGAATGGAACCGCAAGTCCGACGCGGCCATGCACACCCACCACCAGTGGGCGCTGGCCACCACCGCCGAGCAGATCGCGATCTCGCTGGCCGCCATCACGCTGCTGACGCACCGCCGCTGGCTGCTGTACGCGACCTACGCGGTGGCGGCGGCCGGCATCGCGCTGGGCGCCTTCGCCATGCTGCACGTGGACCCGCTCGCCCTGCTGACTGGCGGCGGCGCGCCCGCCCACTGACGAATCCGCTAAGATGGCTGCCAGCGGTCGCCGGCGGCGTATTTTTTTCACATGATTCCCGCGTTTTCTGCGAGAATCCCGTTCTTCTTTTTTTCGCCCAGCCCGCTCCGGACACCAAGCCCCGGGGCGTTTCTTCTTTTTGGAGACATGCATGAAATTTCGTTTCCCGATCGTCATCATTGATGAGGATTTCCGCTCTGAGAACACGTCCGGCCTGGGCATCCGCGCCCTGGCCGCCGCGATGGAAAAGGAAGGCATGGAAGTGCTGGGCGTCACCAGCTACGGCGACCTGAGCCAGTTCGCGCAGCAGCAGTCGCGCGCCTCGGCCTTCGTGCTGTCCATCGACGACGAGGAATTCGGCGGCGGCACCGTGGAGGAGACCGACGTGGCGCTGAAGTCGCTGCGCGCCTTCGTCGAGGAGATCCGCTACAAGAACGCCGACATCCCGATCTACCTGTACGGCGAGACGCGCACCTCGCGCCACATCCCGAACGACATCCTGCGCGAGCTGCACGGCTTCATCCACATGTTCGAGGACACGCCGGAATTCGTGGCGCGCCACATCATCCGCGAGGCCAAGTCCTACCTGGACGGCCTGTCGCCGCCCTTCTTCCGCGCGCTGGTGCACTACGCCAACGACGGCTCCTATTCCTGGCACTGCCCCGGCCACTCGGGCGGCGTGGCCTTCCTGAAGTCGCCGATCGGCCAGATGTTCCACCAGTTCTTCGGCGAGAACATGCTGCGCGCCGACGTCTGCAACGCCGTCGAGGAACTGGGCCAGCTGCTGGACCACACCGGCCCGGTGGCCGCCTCCGAGCGCAACGCCGCCCGCATCTACAACGCCGACCACTGCTACTTCGTCACCAACGGCACCTCCACCTCGAACAAGATGGTGTGGCACTCGACGGTCGCCCCGGGCGACATCGTGGTGGTGGACCGCAACTGCCACAAGTCCATCCTGCACTCGATCATCATGTGCGGCGCGATCCCCGTGTTCCTGATGCCGACCCGCAACCACCTCGGCATCATCGGCCCGATCCCGCTGGAGGAGTTCTCGATGGAGAGCATCCAGCGCAAGATCGACGCCAACCCGTTCGCGCGCGACGCCAAGAACAAGAAGCCGCGCATCCTGACCATCACCCAGTCGACCTACGACGGCGTGGTGTACAACGTCGAGACGCTGCGCGAAATGCTGGACGGTAAGATCGACACGCTGCACTTCGACGAGGCCTGGCTGCCGCACGCCACCTTCCACGATTTCTACAAGAACATGCACGCCATCGGCAAGGACCGTCCGCGCGCCAAGGAATCGATGATCTTCTCCACCCAGTCCACGCACAAGCTGCTGGCCGGCCTGTCGCAGGCCTCGCAGGTGCTGGTGCGCGAATCGGAATCGGTCAAGCTGGACAAGGACGCCTTCAACGAGGCCTACCTGATGCACACCTCCACCTCGCCGCAATACTCCATCATCGCCTCGTGCGACGTGGCCGCGGCCATGATGGAGGCGCCGGGCGGCACCGCGCTGGTCGAGGAATCGATCCTGGAGGCGCTGGACTTCCGCCGCGCGATGCGCAAGATCGACGAGGAATGGGGCAAGGACTGGTGGTTCAAGGTCTGGGGTCCGGACACCTTCGCCGAGGAGGGCATCGGCAAGCAGGAGGACTGGATCTTCGGCGCAGACAGCAAGGAATGGCACGGCTTCGGCGACCTGGCGCCGGGCTTCAACATGCTGGACCCGATCAAGGCCACCATCGTCAACCCGGGCCTGTCGCTGGACGGCCAGTTCGGCGACTCCGGCATTCCGGCCTCGATCGTGACCAAGTACCTGGCCGAGCACGGCGTGATCGTGGAGAAGTGCGGCCTGTACTCCTTCTTCATCATGTTCACCATCGGCATCACCAAGGGCCGCTGGAACACGCTGCTGACGGCGCTGCAGCAGTTCAAGGACGACTACGACAAGAACGCGCCGATGTGGCGCATCCTGCCGGAGTTCTCGCAGGCCAACCCGCGCTACGAGCAGATGGGCCTGCGCGACCTGTGCCAGCAGATCCACGACTTCTACAAGGCCTACGACGTGGCGCGCCTGACGACGGAAATGTACCTGTCGGACATGATCCCGGCGATGAAGCCGTCGGACGCCTTCGCCAAGATGGCGCACCGCGAGATCGAGCGCGTGGCGATCGACGACCTGGAAGGACGCATCACGTCCATCCTGCTGACGCCGTATCCGCCGGGCATCCCGCTGCTGATCCCGGGCGAGCGCTTCAACAAGACCATCGTCGACTACCTGCGCTTCGCGCGCGACTTCAACGAGCGCTTCTCCGGCTTCGAGACGGACGTGCACGGCCTGGTCAAGCGCGAGGTGAACGGCAAGCGCGACTACTTCGTCGACTGCGTCCAGCAGTAAGCCTTTACCGGCCGGCCTCACGGGCGGGCCTTCCCGGAAATCCCCCGGCCCCGCGACGCGGCGCCGGGGGATTTTTCATTGGTCCGCCCTGTCCTTGGGCCTTTGCGCGCTTGCCCGCGCTCAAACGGCGCGGCACGGCGCGGCCTACATTGGTGCCATGGAGACGATGGTAACGACCGATACGACCGATACGGCGGCGGCGTGGCTATATGTGGCGGATCCGTCGCTGAACGCGGCGGGCCAGCGGCTGGGGCGTGAACTCGCCGCCGCGGGCGTGGCCGTGCTGCCCAAGCCGCCGGGCGAACTGGGGGTGGTGCTGTTCGCGGCCTGGGACGCGCCAACGACGGCGCTGCTGGCGCAGCTGTCCGCGCGCGCCACCGTGCTGGCGATCTGCTGCGCGCCCTCGCCGCCCTCCCGCGGCTCGGCGTGGGAGGCGCTGGACGCCGGCGCGGCCGACTGCCTGCACTGGCCCGGCGGCGCCGGCGACGCCGCGCAGGTGACGGCGCGGCTGCGCCGCTGGCGGGCCGTGGCTCGGCTGATGGCCTCGGACACCGTGCGCGACTGCCTGGTCGGCGACAGCCCGGCCTGGCGCGCGCTGGTGCGCAGCGTGGTGGAGGTGGCGGCGTTCACGCAATCGCCCGTGCTGATCACCGGCGAGACCGGCACCGGCAAGGAGCAGATCGCCCAGCTGATCCACCGCCTCGGCGGCGCGCGCGGCGAGCTGATCCTGCTCGACTGCGCCACGCTGTCGCCCGAACTGTCGGGCAGCGAATTCTTCGGCCACGAGCGCGGCGCCTTCACCGGCGCGGCGGCCGCGCGCGACGGCGCGTTCGCGCTGGCCGACGGCGGCATCCTGTTCCTGGACGAGGTGGGCGAACTGCCGCCGTCCATGCAGGCGCAGTTGCTGCGCGTGATACAGGAGCGCCAGTACAAGCGCGTGGGCAGCAACACCTGGCAGCCCACCCGCTTCCGCCTGGTGTGCGCCACCAACCGCGACCTGGAGGCGGACGTGGCCAGCGGCGCCTTCCGGGCGGACCTGTACTACCGCATCGCCGGCTGGCGCTGTCGCCCCCCGGCGCTGCGCGAACGTCCCGGCGACATCCTGCAACTGGTGGACCATTTCCTGCGCCAGCTGGCCGGCGGCGAGCCGCCGCGGCTCGATCCCGCCGTGCGCGAATACCTGCTGACGCGCGGGTATCCGGGCAATGTGCGCGACCTGCGGCAGACGGTGGCGCGCATCTGGCACCGCCATTGCGGACCGGGACCGGTGACGATAGGCGACGTGCCGCCGGACGAGCGCCTGCACGGCGCGCGGGCCTGGCCGGACGCCGCCTTCGCCGCGGTGGTCGGCCACGCGGTGGACCTGGGCGTGAGCCTGTCGCACATCAGCCAGGCGGCGGCCGACGCGGCGATCCAGCTGGTGCTGGCGCAGGAACAGGGCAACAACCAGCGCGCCGCCGCCCGCCTCGGCATCACCGACCGGGCGCTGCAACTGCGGCGCAAGGCGGCGGCGCGGGAACCCGATTAGCGCCCCGTCAACGCCCCATCAGCCGCAGCAGGTTCTCGCCCAGCACCAGGCGCTCGTCGGCCTCGGACAATCCCAGCAGCTTCACCTTCTCCAGCTCCAGCCCGGGATGCAGCCAGGGGCCGTCCGTGCCGAACAAGACCTTGTGCGCGCCGGCGCGCTGCACCGCCTGCTCCAGCAGGTCGAAGCGGCGCACGGCGGAGGTGTCGGTGTAGATGTTCTTGTGCCGGACCAGGTGGTCGATCAGCGCCAGCTGCGCGGCCCAGTCGTCGGCGAAGCTGCCCAGGTGCGGCAGGATGAAGTTCACGTCCGGGTACTGCGCCGCCAGCAGCTCGGCCACCGCCACCTCGCCCACCGGGTCGTACAGCACCGGCACGCCGAAGTAGCGGGCCGCCGCGCACACCTCGCCGCTGATGCGCGCGTCGTGCCGGTGCACCTTGATGCCGGTGAAGCCGTACTGCTCCACCGCCGTGCGCACCAGGTCCGCGATCCGGCCCCGGTCGCGCCGCGTGTGGACGAAGGCGAAGCCGTAGAACTGGCCGGGCCGCGTCGAGACCAGGCGCGAGACCGCGCTGTTGGCCTCGGCGTAGTCCGAGTGGAAGGTGGCCAGCAGCACGGTGCGCGCGATGCCAGCCTCCTGCGCGCGGCGCAGGTAGCGGCCCAGCCCCGCGTCGCTGTCCCATGGGCCGGACAGGCCGTCGCCGGGGCCGGCGTGGCAATGGCAGTCGATGATCATCGCGGCCTCAGAAGTCGATGGGCTGGATGCGGGCCGCGCGGCGCTGGCGCCAGCGGCCGCGGTAGGCCTCGTCCTCGGACTCCCGGGCCGGCGCCATGTGCGGCGCGTGGCACTGCACCGCCTGCATCAGCGCGTCGCGCATGGCGGCCGGGCTGCCGTCGCTCCGCGCCGCCAGCTGCCCGGCCGTGCCGGCGATGCGCACGATGCGCCGCGCCACCTCCAGGTCGCAGTCCTCCTGCGCCAGGCCGGCCATTTCCATCTCCACCTCCAGCGCCTTGGCCACCGCGCCGCCCAACGCGGAGCCCAGCGCCGTGCCAACGCCCGGTATCGGGATGAAGGAGCCCAGCGCGCCGCCCACCATCGGCAGCGCCTTCTTCGCGATGCCCTTCAGCGCGCCGCCTATGGGCTTGGCGATCTTCTTGATGCCCTTCCATATCTTGCCCAGGAACTGGTCCAGCTCCGCCTCGCTGCTCACCGCCAGCAGTTCATAGGCCAGCTCCATTTCCTCCGCCTCGCTGAACATGGCCTCCTGCGCCAGGCCGAATTCCATCACCTCGAAGCCCCCCGCCGCCGTGTTGCGGCAGGACGCGCATTTGCAGTTTGTGCCGTACATGATTTCCTCCGTCGCTGGTTCCTCATTGCCGCCGGCGGACGGTTCGGCCCCGTCGTCCGCCGGCTCGTCCGGTTCAGCCGGTTCGTCCGCGCCATCCGGCGGCGGCTCGTCCGCCCGATACGCGCCGGCGCCCACGGGCCAGATGCCGTAGTACGGGCCGGGATAGGGCCATAGACCGGGCCACGGCCGCCGCCAGGTGCTCGGCCATGGCCGGGGCCAGGGCGGCGCCAGTCCAGGCCCGGGGCCCGGCCGCGGTCGCGGCCCGGGACCGCCGGGACGGCCCGGGCGGCCAAGGCTGCCCGGGCGCGCCAGCCCCACGCCGGCCCTGGGACCGCCCGCGCCGCCCGCGCGCCCCATCGACCCGGTTGCGCCCAGCCGTCCCGGCGCACCGGGGGCGGCTGGCCGGCCGGGAGGCCCCATGCGCCCGGCTGGCGCGGCGCGCGGCGCGGCCTGCGCGCGCGCGGGCCGCTGCATGCCGGCGCGCGGGGCCGCGGCCTTGCCCGCGGTTCTGCCTGCGGTTGCGCCGGCGGTCTTGCCCGCCATCTTGCCCACGGGCTTGCCGGCCGGCCTGCCCACCGACCTGCCCCCGCCGGGGCGGCCACCCCCGCCCCCGCGCACCGGGCGCATGCCGCGTTCGGACTCCATCTCGTCGCCGGACTCCAGCCCCAGTATTTCGAATTCCTCGCTCATGATGCCTCCCTCAGATGATGGATAAGCAGCGCGACCACGTGGGCCACGTCGTAGGGCGCGTGGTCCGCCCGCAGCAGGAACGCCAGCGCCGGGCCGGCGCCGCTGCGCAGCGGCACCGCGTTGAGCGCCGCCGCCATCGCCGCCGCGTGGCCCTCGTCCAGCCCGCGCGCGGGCAGCGGCACCACCTGCACCGGGAAATCCCCGCCCAGGCAGGCGACGCCGGCTTCGGCCAGGCCGCCGCGGAACTGCCGCACCCGCGCCAGCAGCATGCCGCGCAGATGCTCGCCGCGCTCCTGGTTCTCGCGCAGCGCCTGCCGCGCGGCGGCGATGACGGCGGCCGACGGCGGACTGGCGTGCGCGCGGCTCGCGCTTTGCCGCTCGAAACGCGCCACCAGCTCCACCCCGCCGCCCAGCACCGCCAGCGGCGCGCCAAAGCCCTTGGCCAGCGAGGCGCCCACCGCCACCGGCGCGCCCGCCAGCCCGTGCAGCCGCACCGAGCCCCCGCCCCGCTCGCCCAGCACGCCCAGCGCCTGCGTGTCGTCCAGCACCAGCAGGCCACCGGCGCCGCGCGCGATGCCGGCGTAATCGGCCAGCGGCGGCGGGCGCCGGTCGCCGGGGCTGTAGCCGTCGGCCAGCACCACCGGTGACAGATCGCGCTCCCGGCACTCCCCGGCCAGGCGCGCCAGGCCGGCGCTGTCGCCGTGCCTGAACACCCGCGGCGCGGGACCCGCCTTGAACGCGCACGCCGCGCACAGCCTGGCGATCGGATAGGCGGCGCCGTCCACCAGCAGCGCGGTGCGGCCCCGCGCCAGCATCTCGAACAGGTCGAGGTAGAGGTGCAGCGTGGACGGCAGCAGCGTGGCGGCCTCGCAGCCCTGCAGCGCGGCCAGTTCCCGCGCCAACTCGGCCGCCCCGGGCGGCTCCTCCAGCGCCGCCGGCTTGCCCAGCGTGAGCGCGCCCCGGGCGCGGGCGTGCCGCATGCCCAGGTACAGCGCGCTGGCGAAATCGACGCACCGCGCGCCGTCCTCCGGCCTCATGTCCGCAACTGCTGTGCGAGGCGCTGGCGCAGCAGGATCGACGGCAGCGTGGCGTCCGCGGTGGCGTCGGCGCTGTCGGCCGACAGGTCGATACCGGTCGCCGCGCGGTAGGCGTGGATGTAACCCTGCGCCTGCGGCCGCCAGAAGCGCGCCCAGTTGAAGGCCTGGGTCGATTCGTAGATGTCGCTCCAGTTGCCGTAGCGGATGGACAGCAGCAGCTGCTCGCCGAACATGGCCAGCGCGCGGAAATGCATCACGCTGGTGTCGGTCCAGTTCTGCAGCTTCTTCATCGCGTCCACCCGGTCCATCCACGGCTCGGGATAGGCCACCATCACGCGCGTGGGCAGGAACTCGCGGAACTCCGGCCGCGCCAGCAGCCATTGCTGCATCAGCATCTCGATGCGCGCGGTCGAGGGCAGATCGCCGAACTGGTTGTGCGCGCCCTGCGACAGGATCAGGTGCACCTCCTTGAGCGCGTTCAGCACGGGGAAGGCGTCGGCCTTGACGGTGGTGTCGTCGTCCTGCCGGTAGAAGGAGGTCAGCAGCCGCAGCAGGTGGTGGAAGGCCTCCAGGAACTTGGAGCGGCTGTCGGCGGGCCGGAAGTGCTGCACCGCCTTGCCGTCCAGCCGGATGCCGTAGTGGTGGTCGTACTCGTAGTTGCGGCGCACCACCGTCAGCCGGTGCTGCTCGTCCTGCGTGTAGCCCCACAGCAGGTTGTTCAGGGGCCGCAACGGATCGATCTCGATGTTGGCCAGCGGGTCCGGCCCCATGCCCGGCGCGCGCACGTTCTGGAAGCGCTGGGTGATGGCGTTCATGGTCTGCACCAGCATGCCCTCCTCCTGCCAGTACGACCAGATCAGCTCCAGCAGGCAGGGGTTCGACAGCCGCTCCTGGATGATGCCGAAGCACAGGTCGGCCTGCTGGCCCAGGTTGCCGATGTTGAGCGGAATGTCGGGCAGCTTGCGCCGGATCACGGCCAGGTAGGGCAAGGTCAGCGTGGTGCCGTCCACCTTCTCCAGGTAATCCTGCGCCAGCACGCTGGCCAGGTCGCCGCCGTTGGGGATGTCGCGCCGGTCCAGGTAGGCCGCGTCCTCGGCCGCGTTGAAGGCCAGCGGCAGGCTGAGGATGCCGCAGTTGACCATCACGAAGGCCTCGGTGGCCGCCTTCAGCACGCGGTAGGCGTCGCTGTCGTTGAAGGGCAGGAAGCGGCGCCCCTTCAGGCCCTGGAAGGCCGCGCCCTTGGTCAGGAAGCGCTGGCGCTCGAACTCGGGCGAGCCGGCGTTGCTGGCGTCGCAGAACAGCTGGTCCAGGAACTGCAGGTAGTTGGTGAAGGATAGCGCCTCGGTGCTGTTGCGGATCAGCGTCCACAGCGGCAGGTCCTCGGTCGGCTCGGTCTCCGTGCGCGTCAGCGAAACGCCGACGTTGCCCGAGATCGGGCTGGGCGTGCGCTGGTCGACGTCGACCTCCCCCGCCACCCCCAGCGAGGCCATGGCGCCGGGCGACACCGCGCCCGCCAGCTCGTCCACCGTCAGCAAGGCGCCCGCCGAGTCGCGCGCCATCGGCAGCCCGGCGGCCGAGATCACGCCTCGCGGCGCCGCGCCGCCGATCGCGGCCGCGCGGCCGCGCCGCGCGAACAGGATCTGGCCGTCGAAGCGGTGCAGGCCCGCGTGGCGCAGCGCCGAGATGAAACGGTGCCCGTCCGCGCCGTAGGGCAGCCAGGGCGTGCGCGCCACCACGCGCAGCTGGGTCGCGTCCAGGCCGGCGTCGCCGTCCACGTGCACGTCGGCGATCGCCTTGTCGCCCACGAAGGCGCAATTCTGGTCGACCTCCTTGCAGTTGGTTTCGAACGTCATCTCGATCCGCGGCCGGAACGGAAAGTCGAAGCACACGCTTTCGGTGCAGCCGTTGCGCACCGAGGCGCACTGGTAGTACAGCGCGTCCAGCCGCATCGGGACGATGTTGTCGTAGGCGGCGATGTAGGCGCCGGGGTCCAGCAGGTCGAACAGCGCCACGCCGTCGGCGTTGGTGAAGCCGGTGGCGGCCAGGTGCTCCTCGTCGGGCAGCCAGTTCTTCACCTCGTCCACATTGCAGGCCTGCATGCGCACGCCCTGCTGGTTGTACGCGTGATACAGCTTGATGGCGGCGTTGACGACGGGGGTGCCGGTCAGCGTGTCGTGCACCGTCGCCTGGATCGCCCCGCGCAGGTCCGCCCGGGCCGCCGCGTTCTTGATGTTTGCCATGTCTTTCTCCTTAAGGGATTGCTACGGTGTTCGGGCGGCCCTGGCCGCGATGCGTCGCCGCGTCGCTGCACAGCGCGCTGATATCGAGCGTGCTGCGCAGAGCCCAGTGCGTGAGCAGCCGGGCCAGCAGCACGCTTTCGTCCCCGGGCTCCAGGCGGCCGTCGGCGCGCGCCTGGCCCAGCACGGCGAACGCCAGCGCCGGCGCGGCCTCGTACATCTGTTGCGGCATGGCGCACCACAGCCGGAACAGGGCCGCCAGCCGGCGCGGCTGGCGCGCGCGCACCGCCAGCGCCTCGGCCAGGGCCCGTCCGCGCAGCGCCGCCGGCCGGTGTCCCGCCACCAGCGCCGCCAGCGCCGGCATGCTGTCCTGCAGCTGCGCCAGCAACACCCGCTGCGGCGCGGCCAGGCCGTCCAGCGGGTAGAACGATTCCCACAGCGCGGCCAGGCGGCGCCATTGCGGATGCGGGAACAGCAGCGCGCCCATCGCGCAACTGAGCTTGACGCGTATCCACGGCGCCGGATGCGGATCGTCCGGGTTGATGCGGAACACGAACACGCGCGGCAGGCTGACCACGCCGATCAGCCCCAGCGTGGCCGCCACGCCCACCCGCGCCAGCGACCAGAAGTCGGCCACGATCTCGGAGATCCACCGCTCCCACAGGCGCCACACCACCGGCGGGCCGCTGGCGCCGCTCTGCATGGCCTGCAGCACCGGCCGCATCGAGTTCACCAGGTCCAGCAGCGCGGCGCCCTGGTGGCCCACCTCGTGCACCAGCGACGAGGCGATGCTGGTGCCCACCATGCGCTCGCGCGGCACCCGCACGATGGCCACAGGGTTGTCGCCGCCGCCCGGCAGGCGCGTGCGCGCGCGCCGGATGGCGGCGCCCGGCCCCCGGTCCAGGTAGCACACCACGGGCGGCGCCTCGTAATAGCCGCCGGGCAGCGCCAGCGCGTCCGCCGACACCACGTCCAGGCCGGACAGCCAGACCCCGTTCTCGTGCTCGCTGCGCTGCGTGATGACGTCGTTGAACAGGTCGAACTGCGTCAGCGCGGCGTTGAACTTCAGGCGCAGGAAGGTGAAGCGGCGCTGCGCCTCGGCCGCCGTCGCGCCGCGTGCCGCCGGTCCCCGCAGCCAGGCCAGGTAGCCCTCCACCATGCGTTGCAGATCGTGCCGGCCTTGCGCCAGGTGGGCCTCGATGGCCGCTTGGGCGCTCGGCAGCAGGGCCGCGGCGGGCACCATCGGCTCGATCAGCGCGAAGGGACGCACCCGCGCCAGGCGCGCCAGCAGGGCGCGCGCCTCCTGCGACAGCATCCACACGGCGTAAGTGCTGATGGCCATGGCGGTTCAGGCGCCGTGCAGGATGATCTTGCCGCCCTGGCGCGTCCAGCGCCCCGACGCGCCGCCGCCGGCCGCGCCACCCATGCCACCCATGCCACCCATGCCGCCGCGCTGCATGCCGGATGCCTGGCCGCGTCCCTTGGGCCCGCACGCCGCGGCGCCCTGCGCCCCCGCCTTGGCCAGCAGCCCCGGGGCGTGCTGGCGCGCCGCCGCCGTCGCCGCCGCCTGCGCCACGGCGCGTGGATCGCCGCCGCGCGCCTGCGAGGCGCGGTTCACGGTGTCGGCGGCGATGCGCACGAAGGTTTTCGCGCCCTCGTACTCGCGGTCCTCGCCCATCATCTCGCCCTCCGCCTCCAGGCCCAGCGCGCCGCCGGCGGCCGAGGCCAGGCCGCTGCCGATCTTGGCGCCCAGCGGGCCGCCGAAGTAGCCGCCGATGGCGCCGCCGGCCATCGGCAGCGCCTTCTTGGCCACGCCCTTCAGTACCCCGCCCACCGCCTGCCCGATCGGCGACTTGATCACCGAGCCGGCCACGGAGGCGGCCTTCTTCAGGAAGTTGCCCAGGAACTGGTCCAGCTCCGCCTCATTGGTCACCGACAGCAGCTCGTTTGCCAGTTCCATTTCCTCCGACTCGGTCAGCAGGCCGCCCTCGCCGCTCCACTCGCCCTGGCCGAACTCGTACTGCTCGCCTTCATATCCCATCTCCTGGCCGAATTCCAGGGTCGTACGATCGATGTCATGCATGATTAGCTCCCGATGAAGGTGAAACGACAAACACACGAACAACGCCGGCGCGGACGCTCCGCGCCGGTTCAACAATCGAGCACCACCAGGCGCCCGCCCTCGCGCCGCCAGGCGCCGCCGCGCGGGCGGGCCTCGAGGCCCTGACGCAGCAGTCCGGGCGCGTGGCGCCGCGCCGCCAGCACCAGCGCGGCCTGCACGCGCGTGGCCGGGTCGGCCGCTCCGCCCGGCGCCAGCGCGCCGTCGACGACCGCCCGCAACAGCCGGGTCACCTGGCGGGCCAGCGCGAATTCCTTGTCCTCGGGGCTCAGGCCTTCGAGCTCCAGCCCGAAGATGGTCGCGGCCTTGCGCTTCAGGTCCGCCATGTCGCGCGGCAGCGCCGCCCGCGCCGCCCGGTCCAGCGCGGGCAGCAGGGCCGCGCCCAGCGGGCCGCGCAGGGCCGCCCTGCCGGCGGGTCCCGCGCCGGCCACCAGCCGCGCAAGGAAGCGTCCCAGGGCCGGGCCCGCGCCCGCTTCCAGCAGGGCCGCCCCATGCTCCATCTCGGCGCCCTCCTCCAGGCCCTCCTCCAGTTGCGCCGGGGCGGACGCGGACGGCGCGGAGGGCATCACTTCGGGAACGTAGTCAAGCAGGCGGCGGTTCATGTCTGGGCTCCGTTGGCGGCGCCACGCGGCGCCTGATCCTGACTTTGCAAACGCCATGCCAGCGCGCCGCCCCCAGGGAACGGGGCGGCGGCGGCGAAGCCAGCTTCGCCGGGGCGGCGCCTGGCGCGGAAAGCGGCGAAAAGCGCTTCGCGGCCGCCATTCCCGCGACGCCGAAAGGACTTTCATTCACCGCCGAAACGACTTTTATTAAAAAAGTCACCCACCCCGGAACGCCCTGCCGCAGCGCACCACAGATAGATGAATTGACTATTAGTTTATAAATACATACCAATAATCACCATAGCGAGCGTGGGGCCGTGCGGCTCGGCGGGCCCATGCTTCTTCGGTATCACCTCAGCCAGGGGAAGCGATGATTACCACAAGCAAGATGTTCCAGCCCATGATGTCGATCTTCCACAAGAAGCCGGCGCCAACGCCCGCGGCGGCGGACCAGCCTGGGCCAACCGCCCCGGCCGCCGCGCCGGAAACGCATGCGCGCGACCAGGCCGCGAAGGGCCGCAAACGATTCTTCCTCAGGCAGAAAAAGACCAGGAACGAGCAGCAGCAGCCGGCGGTCAGCGAGCCGTCCGGCCAGGGGACGAGTCGCGGCGGCTGGTTTGGACGGGGCAAGAGGCAAGAGTCGACGCCGATCGCCCCGCTCGGCCTGGCGCACGACGCGACCTTCCAGGGCCTGCTCAAACAGCTCAAACCGCTCCCTCCGGCGCCGAACGCGGACGCGGAGGCGATCGCGCAGGCGCATGTCCGGGACGACGCCGAACCCGCGGGACCGCAACTCATCGATCCGAAGACCAAGGAGGTCAGGCCGGAACTGCTGGGTGACCTGTCCGTGAAATTCAAGCACTTCCTGGACGGCGCCGCCGACTCCCTGGGCGCCAAGGCCGCCGGCGAATTGCGAACCGCGCTGGACGAACTGGCCCGCCTGGGCGCGGAAAGCCTCGCCGCCGCCGGCGCGCTGGAACGGATGACCGTCGCCGAGGACAGGATGATCGCCGAGAAGATGGCCGCCCGCTTCCTGGGCGAGGCGGTCCGCGACTGCTACGCCAGGGCGGCGGACATTTGCGAGGCCCACGCCGGCAAGGCCGGCAAGGGCAGCGAGCGGCAGAACAAGCTGGCGGCGATGACGGCGCTGTTCACCGAACTGAAACGCCACCACCTGTCCGCCTCGGCCACGCCGGCCTTCGAGGCCTTCACCAAGGCGGAAATACAGAACATGAAGGGGGTCAACCCCGGCATGGTCAGCGGCCGCTCCGGGGCCGCCCTCAGCAACACCAAGGCGCTGTCGGTCGACATCGCGTTCGGCAAGGACAAGATCACCAAGGCGGACCCGCTCAAGATCACCGGCGAAGCCGGCCTGGAATTCGAGGCGGCCGAGGAGCTGTCGGTCGACGACGACGGCGACCAGAATCGATGGGACAAGCGCAGCCTGACGGGCAGGATCGCCGCCATCTTCGACGGGGGTATCCTGGGCGGCAAGATAGCGGGCAAGCTGAAGGTGTCGATGGGCTCGAACTACGCCGAATCGGGATCGTTCCCGGAGCAGACCAAGATCTACGGCAGGCAGAAGGCCGACGAATCGTATATGAACCGGCTGTCGGATTCCGCCAACCCGACGGCGCGCAACTTGAAGAACTGGAGCAGGTCCGCCCAGAAGGTTCCTAAGACGCTGACCCTGGCCGACTACACCTCGGTCACCCTCCCCGTCCACCTGACGGAGCAAAAGGTCGCCAAGGGGGCGCAGAACACGGGCGCCATCCATGCGATGGCGAGGAAGGTCGGCCCCGAACTGGAAGCGCTCATGAACGACGCCTATCTCCCGCTGCAGCGTCCCATGGCCTATGGCGCCATGTCCGTGCCGGCCGGCGGCACGGGCCAGCGCGGCAAGGAGAAGACCACCAGCACCGTCGTCGAAGGGGTGATCGAGGGCTCGATGAAGGCCCTGGTTCCCGACGTGGGCGAGGACTACCTGAGCGTCGGGATGAGCGAATTGAAGGGGGCGATGATAGGCAGGAGAAAGGAGTTTTCCCTCGAGCGCCTGAAGCCCAGCCACGTGCACCTCTCCACCGCCTACACCAAGGACATGCGCAAGAGCCTGGACCTGTGGAAGGCGATCGAAACCAGCGCCCAAACCGACACCCGGCTGGCCTCCAAACTGGCGCAATACCACACCGTGACGAACAGGATCGCCCGGGCGACCGGCGGGCACGACCCGGAAACGCCCTACGACGCCGCCCTCTTCGGCCCGGTGACCGATATTCCCAAGGCCTACCTCGACACCATACTCGCGCCCGAGGAAACGCTGGAGGAACTGGCCCGGGCCATCTCGGAGGAATGCGACAGGCTGGGGCGGGATTACGACGTGTTCCAGCGGAACGCCGGCCTGCTGAACGCCGTGCCCGAAAAACGCGCCAGCGATCCGGTCAAGGCGCAGTACGCCACCTTGCACGGCGACGCCTACGGCAAGATCACCGGCAGCAGCTGGGCGCCCCCTGCGGGGGCCGGCGCGAGCCACCTGGAGGAACTGATTTCCAGTCCCGCCAAACGGGGCGAATTCCTGGCCGACGGCTACGACGCCCTCAGCACCGCGCTGGCCGGCGCCGGCAGCCATCTGGAGATCCTCAAGATGCGGCTTTCGCAAATGGACGACGTGCCGCCCGAACTGGCCAGGAGCATCATGGCGGCCGACGCCAGCTACGGCAGGACGAACGCGGCGCTGGTGCAGGCCGAACTCCCGCTGCACGAGGACACGCTGCACCGTTACAACACCATCGCCTGGACCTCGGTGTCCGCCAAAAACGAACTGGAGATGCAGGCCACGCTGACCGCCGGCGCCCAGCCGGATCTGGTCTCGAATCTCATGGATCAGCAAGACACCGAGGCCAACCTGTCGCTCGACACCGGCGTGGCGGGCCTCACGGCGACACTGGCCTGGAAGAACGTCACGGCGCGGCATCAGAACGTCGCCCGCTCGGGGGACTTCCGCGAATGGTCGCTGACCCTGGGCGGCGGCGGCCCGCTGGGCGGCGCCGCCGTGGAGCGGCTGGTCCTGCAGGCCCTGCACGCGATGAGGAAGGACGGCGGCGCCGACATCACGCCGTCGGAACGGGACGGGCTGAGGGACGCCTTGAAGACGGCGGCCAGCGCCGGCGCGCTGGACAAGGCCTCGAATATCGTCCTGACGTGGAAGCACCACAAGTATTCCAAGGCCGGGGACGACGCCTACCGGCAGCAGTATTTCCGCATCTCGGAACAGGACAAGCACACCTTCGCGCCGAGCGTCGCCATCCCCCTGGACGCGGCGGCCGTCACCAAGGTCAAGGCCGGCGTGCGCAGCACGCAGGAGATGAAGTACCCGATCTTTGAAATGATGGGCACCGATCTGTCGCACCACATCCTGTCCCTGGTGCGCCTGGACGAGCTGCAAACGAAAGCGAAGAACAAGGCCGCGGAGGCGGAGGCGGAGACATCGCCGCTCGACCTGTTGCGTGCGGAGTTCGAGGCGGAGCCTTACCGGAAGAACCAATTCTTCAGCTCCATGGCGATCCTGGATGTCGTCAAGGAATACAAGGACTTTCTCGCCTGGAAGTCCGACCCCATCGGCCACGATAGGCCCAACAGCGGCTTCGTCTTCTTCGACCTGGCCGAGATACAGGACCTGGTGCGCAACGCTCGGCAAGCCGAGGGCATGGCGGCGGGGAAGCAGTCGTTCACGATCGACGAGGAGAGCGGCGAGGTGAGGACGGAGCGGCGCGCCTCGCTGAGCGATCCGCTCGACATCCCCATGGAACAGCTGGAGGCGTTCGACAAAAAGGTCGAGGAGCGGATAGAGGAAAAGCGGCGCAATGGCCAGGAGGCCAGGTTGACGCCCGACGACCGGGCCGACCTCTTCCTCGGCACGCCGGAAGGCAAGGCGGTGTTCCAGTCCTACACGAAGCTGATCAGCACCTACAAGGAACTGAGCGCGACCGCCTCCACGCTGGCGGGATGGGATGGCCACCTGCGGGAGGACGAGCCGGATTGGCAAAGGACGAAACGCATCGCGACCTCGGGCAAGAACGCGGCCGCGGCGCTGATGGACATCGCCAAGGGCACGGGGCTGCGCCCGTCCCCCGGCGGCGGCGACGCGGCCACGCGGGTGCTGGATCAGCGCGGCTATTTCGCCGGCGAGCCCAGCAACCATGACGAGCTCTGGTACGATCGGCAATCCCAGGCGCAAACCGACGCGTGGCTCGCGCGCCATGGCCTGGCCAAGGCGGAGAATAAGCTGACCGGCATACATAGCTTGGTGGTCGCGCACCTGCAGCACGCCACCGGCGATTACGGCAGCCTGCACGTGCGCGAGGCGGCCGAGTATGTGGAGCGCCTGGGCGGCAACGAGCCCTCCGAGGCCGCGATGCGCCAGGTCGTCGAGGCGATCAACAGCAAGCACGGCGCCGTGCAGGCGCGCATGATCGCGCCCAACGACGAGAACAACGGGGCGCCCGTCTGGACGGGCGATCTCGGCGCGTCGGAACAGCCGGACGCGCGCTCCGTCGTGATCCTGCGCGGCCAGAATAGCGAAGGCGGCATCGAGTTCTCGGCGGTGGTGCGCTTGAAGGCCGCATCCGGTCCGGATATCCCCGAACACCTCAAGAAGCTGGACGGCGCGGTCGATATGCGTGAAAAAATCGTCGGCGCGCCGGGGCATCAGGTCGGCCACGATTCCGGCTTGACCGGCACCCAGTTGCGGGCGGCGATGGCCAAGCTGGGCGTGGAAAGAGGCCCGCTGAAGACCATGACCGCGAAGGCCGCCGACGGCATGCGGCCGGAGCGCAAGGCGCTGCGCGAGCTGGACGACACGCGCTTGCGCGCGCAGGCCGCGACCGCGGCGCGGCTCCAGGTGGGCGGCGCGGGTCCCTGGCGGGAAGCCGTCAAGGAATTGAAAAAGCGCGACGATATGCGGGACTTGTTGACCGCCGCGGCGACGGGACGTCCCGCCGAGCTGAAGACGGGGAAGGAATTGCGCACGGGCCAGCGGCGGGATGGCAAGACCGCCGAGGTGATGGCCCGCTTGAACCTCGGCGAGGTCGCGCACGAGGCGGAGCAGGCGCTCAATCCGAAAGTCAAGGCGGCCGCGGTGGAGGAACTGAGGAGGCGCGCCGGCCAAGCCGGGAACCCGCCGGAGACGGTCCCCGAACCCGACGCGCAGGCGGCGGAGGGCGGGTCCGCGCTCATCGAAACATCGAGCGCGCATCCCACCCCCACCTTCGCGGATATCCTTCGCTCGGAGCGGCCTTAGGCGCCAACGGGGCCGCCAAGGGCGGCTCCGGCGCATCGAAAGCCCCCGCGCCGCACCATGGGCGCGGCTTTCGCGCCACAAAATTGTAAAAAATACGAGGCTACGTTCGTTTCCGCACAGAAGCGCGGCGCAAATTCGGCCATTTCACTGCTAAGTTCGCTTAAATCGCGCAACATTTCTTCGCACCATTGCAAGCTTCCAGACAGCAAATTTCACGACCTCCCTAGAATCCTGCAAGTCTGAAATTGCCCATGGTAAAACAATGCTACGGATCACATTCGCCACCTCCCTGACCCTGCTGTTGGCCGCCTGCGGCGGCGACGGCGCCGACTCCCCAAGCACCCAAGCCCCTCCCCCGCCCGCGGTCAAGCGACTGCTCGCCGGCGGCACCACGGCGGCCAGCGCCATGACTTCCGCGCAGGCCTCGCGCTTCCTCGCGCAGGCCACCTTCGGCCCCAACGCGGAGGGCATCGCCGACGTCGCCGCCAGCGGTCCCGCCGCCTGGATCGACACCCAGTTCAAGCTGCCGCAAACCCTGCACCGCACCATGTACGAACAGCTCGCGGCCACGCTGCCTAGCGGCGAGAAAGCCGGCGCCGGCGAGTTCTACGCGAGCTTCTGGCACCAGGCCATGCGCGGCGAGGACCAGTTGCGCCAGCGCGTGACGTTCGCGCTGTCGCAGATCTTCGTCGTCTCCATGCAGGACGGCACGGTGGCCAACTACCCGCGCGGCGTGGCCACCTACTACGACACGCTGGCCACCCATGCCTTCGGCAACTACCGCGAGCTGCTGGAGGCCGTGGCACTGCATCCGATGATGGGCCTCTACCTGTCCCACCTGCGCAACCGCAAGGAGACCGGCACCCAGGTCCCGGACGAGAACTTCGCGCGCGAGGTGATGCAGTTGTTCACCATCGGCCTGTACGAGTTGAACCCGGACGGCAGCCGGCGCACGGCGAACGGCAGGTACATCGACACCTACGGCCGCGACGATGTGGCCGGCCTGGCCAAGGTGTTCACGGGATGGAGCTGGGGCGGGCCCGACAAGATCGGACACCGCTTCTACGGCGCCATGCCGGACCCGAACCGCGACTGGCTGCCGATGCAGAACTACCCGGACATGCACTCGAGCTCCGACAAGCAATTCCTGGGGCAGCGCGTGGCCGGCGGCGGCAGCGGCGAGGCGGACCTGAAAGTGGCGCTGGACACGCTGTTCAAGCACCCCAACGTGGGTCCCTTCTTCGGCCGCCAGCTGATACAGCGCCTGGTCAAGAGCAACCCCAGCCCCGCCTACATCGCCCGCGTTTCCGCCGCCTTCGCCGACAACGGCTCGGGCGTGCGCGGCGACATGCGGGCCGTGATCCGCGCCGTGCTGCTGGACCCGGAGGCGCGCGACGCCGCCATCCCCGCCTACAAGCTGCGCGAACCGGTGCTGCGCCTGGCGAACTGGCTGCGCGCCTTCGACGCGCGCTCCGCGTCGGGCCGCTACCGCGTCGGCAACCTGGACGATCCGCTGGAAGGCATAGGCCAGTCGCCGATGCGCGCGCCGTCTGTGTTCAACTACTACCGGCCGGGCTACGCGCCGCCGCGCACGGAGATCGCCTACTCGGGCCTGGTGGCGCCGGAGATGCAGATCGCGGGCGAACCCTCGGTGACCGGCTACCTGAATTTCATGCAGACGGCCATCCAGTTCGGCATCGGCAGCGGGCGCGATATCACGGCGAACTACTCGGCGGCAGCGGCGCTGGCCAGCCAGCCGGCCAAGCTGGTCGAGCACGTGGGCCTGCTGATGCTGAACGGGACCATGTCCCAGCGGCTGCGCAAGCGCATGCTGGCCGCCGTGGAATCGGTGCCGCAGCCCGCGCCCACCGGCTACAACGACGGCGCCGTGGAGAACGGCAAGAACAGCCGCGTCTACGCCGCCGTCTTCCTGGCCATGGCCTCGCCCGAATACATCGTGCAACGATAAGGACAAGCATGACTTCACACATGACTTCACATCACCCCTCGCGCCGCCGCTTCCTGCGCTCCCTCGCCACCGTGACCGGCATGGGTGCCATGCCCTTCGCGGCCAACCTCGCCGCGCTGGGCTCGGCCGCCGCCGAGGGGGCCGGCGACGACTACAAGGCGCTGGTGTGCCTGTTCCTCGCCGGCGGCAACGACCATTACAACACCGTGCTGGCCACCGACAGCGCGTCCTGGAGCGAATACCGGCGCCTGCGCGTGACCGAGGGCGCAAGCTCCATCGCGCTGCCCGAGGCCGGGGCGCCGGGCGGCGTGCTGCCGGTCTCGCCGCTGAACGCCCAGGGCCGCGCCTACGCGCTGCACCCGCAGCTGGGGCCTTTGAAAACCCTGTTCGACGAGGGACGCGCCGCCGTCGTCGCCAACGTGGGGACGCTGGTCCAGCCGACCACGCTGGCGCAGTTCCAGGCCCTGTCCGCGCCGCTGCCGCCCAAGCTGTTCTCGCACAACGACCAGCAATCGATGTGGCAGGCCTCGCGCCCGGAAGGCGCCAGCTTCGGCTGGGGCGGCCGCATCGGCGACCTGGTCGCCGGGGGCAATGCGCAGGCCACGTTCACCTGCATCTCGGCGGCGGGCAACGCGGTCTACCTGTCCGGCCGCGAAATACGGCAGTACCAGATCAGCGCGGCCGGCGCCATGCCGATACGCGGGCTGACCGGCACGCTGTATGGCGCCACCGTCAATCCGCTGCCGTCGGTCTCCTCCGGGCTGCAGAACAACATCTTCGAGAACGAATACGCGGACGTGGTGGAGCGCGCCATCCGCGCCCAGGCCACGCTGGCCGGGGCGATGGCGCCCGCCGGCGCGGGCGGCGTGCCGGATCCGTCGCCCTTCGTCACGCCGAACACCAACGAGGTGGCGCCGAACATGCTGGCCAAACAGCTGCAAACGGTGGCGCGCATCATCGCCGGCCGCGGCGCGCTGGGCGCGCGCAGGCAGGTGTTCTTCGTCAGCCTGGGGGGATTCGACACGCACGACAACCAGAAGGGCAACCACGCGGAGCAGATGGCGCGGCTGGCGCACGCGCTGTCCTACTTCGACGGCGTGCTGGCCGGCCTCGGCGGGACCGACATGCGCCGCAACGTGACCACATTCACGGCCTCGGACTTCGGCCGCACGCTCACCAGCAACGGCGACGGCACCGACCATGGCTGGGGCGCGCACCATTTCGTGGTCGGCGGCGCGGTCAAGGGGCGCGACATTTACGGCCAGTTCCCGCAAATCGGGCTGGGGCACGCGCTGGACGTTGGGCGCGGCGCCCTGCTGCCCACCGTGTCGGTGGACCAGTACGGGGCGACGCTGGGGAACTGGTTCGGCCTCTCGGCCACCCAGATCGCCGACGTGTTCCCGAATATCGGCAACTACGCCAGCCGCGACCTGGGCTTCATGGGCTGAGGCAAACTCAAACCGGGGACAGACCCGCGTTCCGCGCCTCATACCTTCTACGAGACGCGCGGCGCGGAGGGTCTGTCCCCGACGTGGCTGGCGTCGCGGGCTTCAGGCGATGACCGCCAGCGTCAGCGTGGCGACGTAGCCGTCGGTGACGTTGCCGGTCACGGTGGCCAGTTGCAGCGAATAGCCGTCGCTGAAGATGTTGTCGGTCGCGAAGCTGATCTGCGCGAAATTGCGCACGCTGGCGCTGTAGCCCGTCGTCGCGTAGACCTCGTTGCAGGTCGCGTTGGGGAAGGCGAACTGCGAAGTCTTGATGCGGTTGGACGCGTTGGTGCTCTTGGCCAGCGTCGGGTAGACCTCGAAGTGCACGTGCGGCATGCGGCCGGAGTAGCAGCCGGGGAAGATGGTGACGAAGGTGACTTCGCCGTTCGCGTCCGCCTCCTGCACGCCGCGCAGGTAGTTCTGGTCGGTGACGCCGCTCGAGTACAGCGAATAGTTGCCGTCGCGGTCGCAGTGCCACAGGTAGACCGCGAAGCCGGACCCCGCGCCGCAGCTGGCGTTGGCGTTCTGGATCTTCAGCTTGATGGTCAGTTTCACGCCGGCGGCCACGCCGGTGGCGCCATTGAAGCTGCCGCGGATGTCCTGGCGCACCACGCCGCTCTGGGTCAGCACGTTGACCACGCCGCTGCTGTTGCTGTTGGTGCCGTCGCCCGGATACGGGCCGCCCGTTTCCTCGGGGATCACGGTGCACGCGCCGGTGGTCGTGGTGGTGGTGCCGGTGGTCGTGGTCCCGGTCGTGGTGGTGGTCGTGGTGCCGGTGGTGGTGGTGCCGGTCGTGCTGGCGGTCGTCGAGCTGGCGTCCGAACCGCCGCCACCGCAACCCAGCACGGGCAGCGCCGCCGCGCCTCCCATCAACCACAGCAGGGACTTGCGGCGGCTGGTCGAGAGCTTCAACATTTTATCGAGATCGGCCGCGAGGCCTTGGTCGTGGTCGTGGTCGTGATGTTCCATCTGGTTCTCCTGCTTTGTTGGTTATACCGAAGTGTTGATCAGGTTGCCGCTGGTGCCCGCCCCGGGCATGTTGTCCGACAGCGCTTGCAAGAAGCTGGCCAGCTTGCCGCTGGAATCCGAACTGTCCGTGCCCAGCGCCGCCAGCAGGTTTTCAAACGAGGTCTCGAGCGAGGTCGTGGTATCGCTGGTCTCTTCCGTGCTGTCGGTGGATTCCTCGGCGTCGCTGGAGGAACCCAGCTTGGCGATCAGGCTTTGCAGGTCCGCCGCCAGCTGTCCCGGACCGCCGGGGCCACCAGGGCCGCCTGGACCGCCGGTCGGCGGCGGTCCATAGGACTGGCCATCGCCGGACGACGATGACGACGACGACGCGCCCTGCTCGTGCAAGGCGCCCATCAACTCCTGCAGGAAGCTGCCCAGCGCCTGCGCCGCGTTGGCGCTGCTGGTGGTGCTGTCACTGTCATCGGTGCCGCTGCTCGAGCTGGTGCCGCTGGTGCTGTCGGAAACCCCGATGGATTTCAGCGCGCTGGCGATGGCGTCGATGAAGCCGCCGCCTCCGTCCGGAGGTGGCGGTGGCCGCGTGCCCCGCGCCTGGCCGGTCTCGCCGACACCGCTGGTGGCGTTCAGTTTGTTTACGTAGCTCAGCTGGCTGGCGGCGCTGCTGGAAGTCAGGGATGTAATCGTCATGCGGTATCTCCTAATATGCGGTGTGGATCAGGAACGCGGTGCGCGGGGAGGCAGCTCGGCCATGCGCTGGTCCAGCTGCTTGCGCTGGTCGGCGGTCAGCACGGCCAGCAGCTTCTGCTCGGTGCGCACGCGCGCCAGCTCCAGGTTGGCCATGGCCTGCGCGGCCGATTGCGCCAGCGCCGCGGCCTTGGCGTCCTCGTACTTCTCCACGGTGCTCATCTGGTGCAGTCCCTCCTGCGCCTTGTGCAAATTCCTTTGCTGCTCGCGCAGGTAAGGCGCCTGGCCGTGCAGGATGGTGAACACCTTGTCCTGCTGGGATTCCGTCAGCGCCAGGCCACGCATGAATGGCGGCGGCGCGAACATCGGCGGCGGTCCACCGTGCGGGCCGGCTCCCTGCGGACCCGCGCCGTCGGGGCGCTGCCCATCGGGGCCGCCAGGGCCGCCGGGAACGCCATGGCCGCCGCGCATGCCCGGCGCCGCGCCGGGTGGCGGCATGCCGGGGCCGCCTGGGGTGTGCATGCCTGGTCCCGGGCCGAAGCCTGCGTCGCCACTCTCCACGGTGCTTTCCGCGAACGTGGCCAGCGGCAGCGCCAGCGCCACAGCCAGCGCCACGGTCAGCGGCGTCATGTTCTTGATCTTCATAACTGCTCCTCGTTGTTTGTTGAGTGCAGCCATTGTCCGGTCCGGGCATGTAAAGCGCGGTTAGCGCGGCGTAAAACCATGTAAAGAACGCGGTTGTAAATCGGGGTAAAAGCCGCTTTCCGCTTCCATCGGTGCGTTATCATGGGCTCTCGACAATCCACAAAGCCGCACAATGAGCAAGGTACTGCTGATAGACGACGATATTGAACTGGTGGGCATGTTCCAGGAATACCTGGAGCAGGAAGGCTTCGACGTGAAGACCGCGCACGACGGCGAGGCCGGCGCCGCGGCCGCCCTCTCCGGCCAGTACGCCATCGCCATCCTGGACGTGATGATGCCGCGCATGAACGGCCTGGAAACGCTGCGCCGCATCCGCGCGCACAGCCAGTTGCCCATCCTGATGCTGACCGCGCGCGGCGACGACACCGACCGCATCGTCGGCCTGGAGTTGGGCGCGGACGACTACGTCGCCAAGCCCTGCACGCCGCGCGAACTGACTGCCCGCATCCGCGCCATCCTGCGCCGCACCCAGGGCGCGCCGATGGACGGCGGCGCCAGTTCGCCGCTGGTGGTGGGCCAGCTCACCATGTGGCCCGAGCAGCGCCGCGCCACCTGGGCCGGCGACGCGCTGGAACTGACCAGCACCGAATTCAACCTGCTGGAAGTCCTGGCGCGCAACGCGGGCAAGCCCGTCAGCAAGAACATCCTGTCCGAACAGGGCCTGGGGCGTCCCATGGCGCGCTTCGACCGCAACATCGACGTCCACCTGAGCAGCCTGCGGCACAAGCTCGGCACCATCGCCGACGGCCGCTCCTGCCTGCAAACCGTGTACCGCATGGGCTATCAGCTCATCAAGGAGTGAGCGTGGGCCGCCTGTTCTGGAAGTTCTTCTTCTCCATCCTGCTGGCCCAGATGGTGGCCGGAGTGGGCATAGGGGGCGCCATCTGGCTGAAGAACCGCGACAGCGCATCCCCCCTGCAGCTCGACATCGACACCGGGCCGCGCGCCGAGGACGCCATCGCCTCGGCCGCCGTCACGCTGGAATTCGGCGGCGTGGAGGCCTTGCGCAAGCTGCTGGAGAATATGGACCGGCACCGCGTGTACGCCGTGAATGAAACGGGACATGAACTGCTGGGCCGCATCGCCCGCCCCGCCGCCGTGCAGGAAGCGCGGCAGGTGTTGGCGAACAGCCAGCGTCAGCGCGTGGTGCGCGAAACCAAGGCGGCCGATGGCCACCGCTATCTGCTGTTCCTGCCCGCGCGCGCGCCGGGCATGGCGCCGGACGGCCCGTCGGACATCATGCGCGGCGCCGAAATGGCCGCGATGGGCGCGGCCGGCGCCACGTTCGGCCGCGGTCCCCGCGGCCCCGGCAACGATGGTCCCGACGGTCCAGCTCCTGGCCCGCCGCCGGACGGGCGCTTTGGCGGACCTGGTGGCCCCGGCGGACCCGGCGGCCCCGGCGGCCCGGGTCCCGGCCCGCGCTTCCAGCCGCTCACGCCATTCGTCCCCATTGCCGCCGCCGTGCTGGCCAGCCTGCTGTTCGCCGCAGTGCTGGCGTGGTACTTCTCGCGCCCCATCCGTTCGCTGCGCCAGGCCTTCGAGGCCGCCTCGCATGGCGACCTGGCGCCCCGCTTCGCGCACGCATCCGGCAAGCGCGGCGGCGACGAACTGAGCGAACTGGGACGCGATTTCGATCACATGACCGCCCGCCTGCGCAGCCTGATCGACGGCCAGACCCGCTTGCTGCACGACGTTTCGCACGAACTGCGCTCGCCGCTGGCGCGCCTGCAGGCCGCCATCGGCCTGGCGCACCAGCAGCCGGAAAAAATGCGCGCGTCGATGGAGCGGATCGAACGCGAAAGCGTCCGCATGGACAAGCTGGTGGGAGAGTTGCTGACGCTGGCCCGGCTGGAAGCGGGCGCGCTCAATTCGGCCAAGGAGGAAATCAGCATGGCCGAGCTACTCGAAGAAATCGTCGGCGACGCCGAGTTCGAGGCCGCCTCGCACGACCGCGCCATCGAACTGCGCGGCGAGGCGGATGTCGCCGTCATCGGCCAGCCGGACCTGCTGGCGCGGGGGATCGAGAACATCGTCCGCAACGCCATCAAGCACAGCCCCGCGGGCGGCACGGTCAGGGTGGAGCTTGACCCGGACGAGGCCAGGGGCCAGTTGCGCATCCGCGTGCTGGACCGGGGGCCGGGTGTGGCGCCGGCGGACCTGGAGGCGATCTTCCAGCCCTTCTTCCGCGGCAGCGACCAGCCCAAGGACGTGGAAGGCCACGGTCTGGGCCTGGCCATCGCCCAGCAGGTGGTGCAGGCGCATGGCGGCAGCATCAACGCCCGCAACCGCGAGGATGGCGGGCTGTGCGTGGAGATCGGCCTGCCGATCTCCTGAGGACGAGAGGAAATTAAGCCTTGGGCAGGGTCACGCCGTGCTGGCCCTGATACTTGCCGTTGCGGTCCTTGTACGACACTTCGCACACCTCGTCGCTCTCGAAGAACAGCACCTGCGCGCAGCCTTCGCCGGCGTAGATCTTGGCCGGCAGCGGCGTGGTGTTGGAGAACTCCAGCGTCACGTAGCCTTCCCATTCGGGTTCGAACGGCGTCACGTTGACGATGATGCCGCAGCGCGCGTAGGTCGATTTGCCCAGGCAAACGGTCAGCACATTGCGTGGAATGCGGAAGTACTCGATGGTGCGGGCCAGCGCGAAGGAGTTCGGCGGGATGATGCAAACGTCGCTCTTGATGTCGACGAAGGAATTGGAATCGAAGTTCTTGGGATCGACGATGGTGCTGTTGATGTTCGTGAAAATCTTGAACTCGTCAGCGCAGCGGATGTCGTAGCCGTAAGACGAGGTGCCGTAAGAGATCACCTTGCGGCCGTCCTCCATGCGGACCTGGCCCGGCTCGAACGGCTCGATCATCTTGTGCTGCTCCGCCATGCGGCGTATCCATTTGTCGCTCTTAATCGTCATCGCAAAACCATTTTCTCAAGATTGCAGGGGGGCGCCGGGCGCCTAACACCCGGGATTTTACAATAAGGCCCTGCCTTGAAGGACAATTTCCGATTCAATACCGGCGGCGGCGCTTGATGCGGGCGGGCGCTCCAACCTGCGACAGCAGCCTTACGATCATTTCATGGGCGGCGGCGGCCGTCATTTGCGGATCCTCCATGGGGAACAGGTGGCCGCCCGGGACCATGCGCATGTTCCTGCGCACCAGGCGGCGCGTCGCCTCCAGGCCCGCCTGGCGGTTTTCCACCGATTCGGTGCCGCCAATAAAGCCGGCCGGCACGCGCAGGCCGCGCTTGACCAGCGCGCCGATATGGTGGGGCAGCGCGCGGTAGACCTCCGTCTCGTTCTCGCGCGAGTAGCGCAGCTGCACGCCTTCCGGGTGCGGCTTCAGGCCGGCGTCGATGTAATCCTGCAGCACGCCCGGTGCCCAGGCCTGGAAGATGTCCTTGCTGGCGAAATGCTCGTAGGCGGCTTGCGCGTCCGGCCACACGTTGCGGCGGCGGGCGGAAAAACGGGCGGGCGACAGGCGGTCCGCGATCGGCAGGCGGCGCATCACGCGCAGCAGCATGGCGCGCCAACCCGCCACCACCGGCGAGTCCAGCATCAGCACGCAGCGCACCAGGTCCGGACGCGTGGCCGCCACCATCAGGCTGAGCATCCCGCCCAGCGAATGGCCGACCAGGATCACGGGTTCGGTGTAGCGCGCAGTCAGCTCGTCGACCAGTTCCTTGACCTGGTGCGGCCAGCCGGTCTGCACCGGATACTGCGGGTTGTGGGCGTGCATATCCAGCGCCTGGATATCGTAATGCTCGCCGAGCAGTTCGAACAGGCGGCGGTAGGTCCCGGCCGGATAGCTGTTAGCGTGGGAAAAATGCAGCTTTGGTTTATTCATCCGGTAATTGTATGATGCCTGCGAGCAAAAGAATAGACGGGTTCCACTAACGTGCGCCGCCTCTAGCGGCCATGCCAGTAACGCGGGCGCTCGCGGCGGTATTCGGTCGCCCGCACATCCGGCCCCACGGTGATTTCGACCGCGCCCGCCTGGTCCGTGCGCAGGCGCCGTATGCCGAGCTGGCCGTACCGCTCATAGACCCTGGCCTGCGGATGATGATAGCGGTTCCGGTGGCCGACCTGGAAGACGCCGATTTCGGGACTCACCGCGCGAAGAAACGGCTCGGTGGACGAGGTGCCGCTGCCGTGGTGCGGGGCGAGCAGAATGTCGGCCCGCAGCCGCGCGCCGTCGCGCGCCAGCAGTTCCGCCTCTTGCGCCGCCTCGATATCGCCGGCCAGCAGCATGGCGCGGCCCGGAATCCCGACCTTGAGCACGCAGCTGCGCGCGTTCGGTTTCAGCGTGCCGTCGCCGTAGCTGGCGGCGTCGGGGTGGAGGAATTCGAAGCGCACGCCGTCCCATGTCCAGCCCTGCCCCGCCGCGCAGCGCACATGGCGGGCCGCCGCGCGCGCGACCGGATGGCCGGCCGCCAGCGACGTCGCGGCCCAGCCCACCTCCACGCCTTCCAGCACCGGCAGCGCGCCGCCGGCGTGATCGGCGTCGCTATGGCTGACGACCAGGCCGTCCAGCGCGGTGATGCCGCGCGCCCGCAGATACGGCAGGATGACCCGGTTGCCGCCGTTCGACTCCAGCGTGTAGGACGGCCCGGTGTCGTACAGCAGGCGGTGGCCACCGGTCTCGATCAGCACCGCCATGCCTTGGCCCACGTCGAACGCGATGGCCCGGAAGGCGGCGGGCGCGGGATGGCTGGGCGCCGCCGCCAGCAGCGGTATCCAGCTGAAGGCCCCCAGCCAGCGCACGGGCCAGCCGCGCGGCGCCAGCATCCATGCCGTGCCCGCCAGGGCCAGGCAGAACACCCACGGCGGCGGCGCGGGCGCGCTCCACGCCGCGAAGCTGGAAGCGCTCATCCATTGCAGGGCCTGCGCCAGCAGCCAGATGGCGCCATGCGCGAGCGTCAATACGGGGCCCGCCAGGAACTCTGGCAGCAGGCTGCCCGCCAGCGCAAGCGGCGTGACGAGCAGGCTCACCACGGGAATCGCGATCGCGTTGGCGACGGGACTGATCAGCGAAATCTGCGAGAACAGCAGCATCGTCAACGGCACCAGTCCCAGGGTGACGGCGGCCTGCACGCGCACCGCGAGCGCCGCGTTTGCGCGCAGCCGCTCGCGCCAGGACAACGGCGCGCGATGCGCATGGCTGGCATGCGCAAGGGAGCCGCCCCCCGCCGGGATCGCCGCGCCCGCCGCCACCAGCGCCAGTGCCAGCGCGGACGCGTCGGCGCGGGTGCCGGCGCCGGCGTTTGCGCCGGGGTCCGCGCCGGCCTCGCCGTGATGCGCGTGGGTGCGGCCAGCCGTGGCATACAGTATCGCGGCCACCGCGCCATAGGACAGCCAGAATCCCGGCCACATCACCGCCCAGGGATCGAACAGCACGGTGACGCCGGCGGCCAGGCACAGAATATGCGAAATGCTGGCCAGCCGGTCCAGCCACAAGGCCAGCGCGATCACGGCCAGCATGTACAGCGTGCGCTGGGCCGGCACGCCGAAGCCGGCCAGCAGCACATAGGCCAGCGCCGCGAGAAGGCCGGCGATGGCGGCCACCTTCTGCGCCGGCAGCAGCAGTGGCAACTGGGCGCGCGTGTAAAAGGAGCGCCGCCACAGCCAGGACGCGGCCAGCGCGAACAGCCCCGCGATCATCGTGATGTGGAGCCCGGAGATGCTGACCAGGTGCGCGATGCCGGTGCGGTTGAAGACCTGCCAGTCCGATTGCGAAATGGCGCGCTGGTCGCCGATCACCAGGGCGACGATCACGCCGGCGTACTCCTTGCCCTCGAGCGCCCTCAGAATACGGTCGCGCAGCACGGCGCGGCAGCGCTCGACGACGTTGCTAAAGCTGTAGGCGAACGGCGCCAGCCTGGCGTTCGGCCCTTCCTGCCGCACGTAGCCGGTGGCGCGCACGCCCTGCTCCAGCAGCCACAGTTCGTAGTCGAAACCGTGAGGGTTCGCGTTGCCGTGGGGCCGCTGCAGGCGCACGGTCAGCCGCCAGCGCTCTCCCGGCCGCACATCGCCCACCGGCACCTGTTCGCCGCGCAGCCCGGAGTACCAGGACAAGGCCACGCGCGGCGGTACTTTCACCGCGCCGCCGACGACCTGCTCGACCGCGAAGTTGAAACGCACGCTCTGGGGGGAACGGTTGGGAAGATTGTCGACGGTGCCGATCAGCGTGATGTTGCGGCCCTCGTCGGCGGCGGCCAACTCGGGTTCCAGCGCGGCCCGCGCGACGAGGGCCGCCCACAGGTAGCCCAGCAACGCGCCGCAGACCAGCGCCACGGCGGCCTTGGCTGCGGGCCGTGCCTTCGAGAGCCGCATCAGCCAGACCACGCCCATGCAGGCGCCTGCGACCGCCGCCAGCGCCGGATAGATATGCGGCGGCAGCGAGGCCTGCGTGTTCAGCCAGGCCGCTCCCGCAACAAACCCGGCTATCGTGCAACGCGCCATGCTGTACTCCTCGGCGAAAACGCACCGCCAAAGCGCCAATTGTCCCCACCGAGCCGTGCAGGGTATTGACGGGGCTCACGGCTTCGGGGAGGAGATCGTGCAAAAAATTCCACTTTGCACTTTTCACATCACGGAGGTAGACTGGAAATCGACTTCTTGAAAGGATATCAATGGGCCCGTACACCGCAAACCAACTCAGTGTGTTCTCCGCCATCATCGCGTCCAGTGCCGCCAACCGGAATTGGGACACCGCCACCGAGGTCAGTGATACTGGCGGCGAGCTTCAGGAAGTCCAATGCATGACGTTTGGCGGGAAGCTGTACATAGCCGGCAATTTCAGCGAGCACCTGGCGGTGAAGGCCTACCTGAACGCGTTCGGGGTCAACGATGAAGCCAGTTTTCTGAAGTGCATGGCCTACAGCCATTGGCTGCTGGCCATGCCTTTCCTGGACAGGATGTCTGCGGCAGGAGTGCAATACCGCGGCAATTATAGCGACACAGCGACCGCGGCGCGCGCCCTCGCGGCCCTTCCGTTCACCGAACTGACGGACGACGAAAAACTGAAGGCGGTCGCCCTTCTCAAGGGAACGGCCAAATCCGACGCGGACAAGTCCAAGGGATGGTTCCTGCGCAAATTCGTCGGCGCGGGGCCGCTGTCGGGCACGGCGGCCTACGTCAAACCCAAGCCCAAGCATGGCGTCGGGCTCGTGACTACGGCCCCTTCGCCCAAGGACATCAACGTGCTGGAAGACAGCGCCGATGTGCACGCCGAGCTGAAATTGCTGGGCTTTGCGTTTGACTGCGTGGGGACCAACCGGGGGCCCTATTTAAACAAACCTGTATGCGTGGGCGGGCTCAAAAAGACGTGCCGGTTCTGCGCGGCCTGGATCGACCACCTGGCAGGCCAGATGACCAAGGCGGGCATCGAAATCAACTTGCCCACGCTGGACAGCCGGACGCTGGGCTCAGGCGCGGGCAAGCGGCCAATCAGCATCCACGACGCAAAGTTGTCGCCGTATGTGAAGGCGATGTTCAATGGCGGATTGAATTCCCTCTGCAGCGACCTCAAGGATTTGAAACCAGTGCCAGTCGTTCCCCCACCGACCGCTCCGACCGGCCCTACCGGCCCTACCACCCCCACCGCGACGTAAGCTCCTCCACCGCCGCCGGCTCAGATCCCCATGCGCGGCAAGATGGCGCGCGCGTTCGCGGTGGTGGCGTCCCGCACCTCCTCCACGCCAACCCCGCGCAGCTCGGCCAGCACCGCGCCGATGCGCGGCACCTGGCCCGGCGTGTTGACGCCGGGATGCACCCACGCCGGCGCGATGTCCGGCGCGTCGGTCTCCATGACGATGGACGACAGCGGCAGCTCCGCCGCCAGCCGCCGTATCTGCAAGGCGCGCGTGAAGGTCAGGTTGCCGCCGAAGCCCAGCTTGAAGCCCACGTCGATATAGCCCTGCGCCTGCTGGAAGCTGCCGTTGAAGGCGTGGGCGATGCCGCCGTTGGGGGTGATCTGCCGCACGTGCTTGAGCACCTGGTCCTGCGACTTGCGCACGTGCGTCAATATCGGCAGCTTGAACTCGCGCGCGATGCGCAGCTGCTCGCGGAAGAAATGGATCTGCTTTTCGCGCATGGCCGGCTCGGTCAGCATGGGGATGAAGAAGTCCAGCCCCACCTCGCCTATCGCCACGAAGCGCGGATCGGCCATCGCGGTCTCCACCTTGGCGCGCAGCGCGGCCAGGTCGTCCTCCGTGGCGCTGGGCACGCAGATGGGATGGATGCCCAGCGCGTAGCAGGCGTTGTCGGTGCGCGCGGCCAAGCCGGCGACGATGTCCAGGTTGCCCCGGTCTATCGCCGGGATAACGATCATGGACACGCCCTGCTCCCGCGCCTTGCGCGCCTGCTCCAGAGAGCCGTCGTCGCCTCCGAACTCGTGCGCGTCCAGGTGGCAGTGCGTGTCTATCCACATGATCAGGCCTCCTGTTTCAATCCCTCGTCGGTCAGGCGCAGCACGCGGTCGCAGCGGCGCGCCAGTTCCGCGTCGTGGGTGACGATGACGAAGGCCGTGCCCAAGGTTCGGGACAGCTCCAGCATCAGGTCGAATATCTGCTCGGCGGTGTGGTGGTCCAGGTTGCCGGTGGGCTCGTCGGCCAGCACGCAGGCCGGCTGCGTGACCAGCGCGCGGGCCAGCGCCACGCGCTGCCGCTCGCCGCCGGACAGTTCACCCGGCACGTGCGTGACGCGCTTGGACAGGTTCACCCGCGCCAGGATTTGCTGCGCCTGTTCATGCGCCAGCGAGCGCTTCATGCGCCGTATCATCAGCGGCATGGCCACGTTGTCCAGCGCCGAGAACTCCGGCAGCAGGTGGTGGAACTGGTAGACGAAGCCCAGCGAGGCGTTGCGCAGGTCGCCGCGCGCGGCCTCGCCCAGGCTAGCGAAGTCCTTGCCCAGCAGGGAAACCATGCCGGTGCTGGGCGTGTCCAGCCCACCCAGCAGGTGCAGCAGCGTGGACTTGCCGGAACCGGAGGCGCCGACGATGGCCACGCGCTCGCCGCGCCGCACGTCGATGTCTATGCCCTGCAATACCTTGACGCTGTACGTGCCCTGCGTGAAGGTCTTGCCCAGCCCGCGGCAGGACAGCACCACCGCATTGTTGTTGATGTCACTCATAGCGCAGCGCCTCCGCCGGTTTCACGCGCGCGGCCCACCAGCTCGGGTAGATCGTGGCGAGGAAGGCCAGGATCACGGCGACGATGCCGATCCTGGTGACGTCCGGCCAGCGCATGTCCGATGGCACGGAGGTGATGTAGTAGATATCCTTCGACAAGAACTGTACTCCCAATAATTGCTCAATAAACGGCACGATCACATCGATGTTCAGGGCCACCAGCACGCCGCCGCCCACGCCGGCCGCCGCGCCCAGCACGCCGGCCAGCGCGCCCTGGATCACGAAGATCTTCATGATGGACGCGGGCGACGCGCCCAGGGTGCGCAGGATGGCGATGTCGGCCTGCTTGTCGGTCACCGTCATCACCAGCGTGGAGACGAGGTTGAAGGCGGCGACGGCGACGATCAGCGCCAGCACGATGAACATCATGCGCTTTTCGGTCTGCACGGCGGCGAACCAGGTGGCGTTCAGCTTGGACCAGTCGCGCACCTCCAGATTGCCCGGCATGGACTTCTTCAATTGCTCCGCCACCTCGGGGGCGCGGTGCATGTCCGCCAGCCGCAAGCGCAGGCCGGCCGGCGCCTGCAGGCGCAGCATGCGCTGCGCGTCCTCGATATGGATGAAGGCCAGGCCCGCGTCGAACTCCGCGTGGCCGGCGCGGAAAATGCCGGCCACGGTGAAGGAGCGCATGCGCGGCACCACGCCGGCCGGGGTGACCGTGCCCTGCGCCAGCATCATCGTCACCTTGTCGCCCACGTTCACCTGCAGCGCACGAGCCAGGTCTATGCCCAGCACGATCTTGAATTCGCCGGAGCGCAGCGCGTCGAAGCTGCCGTAGCGCACATGGCTGGCCACGTCCGACACGTTGGGCTCCTGCTCCGGCAGCACGCCGCGCACCACGGCGGGACGCAGCGTGTCGCCGCCGTGCTGCAGCATGGCCTGGGTTTCGACGAAGGGCGCGGCGCCCTTCACTTCCGGGTTCTTGAAGGCTTCCTTCGCGGCGGCCTGCCAGTCCGGCATGCCGGCCTCCTTGTCGAACACCTCGACGTGCGCCAGCACGGACAGCATGCGGTCCGTCACTTCCTTCTGGAAGCCGTTCATCACGGACAGCACGATGATCAGCGCCGCCACGCCCAGCGCGATGCCGGCCAGCGAGATAAACGAAATAAACGATATAAATCCATTGCGGCCGCTGCGCTTGCCCGCGCGGGTGTAGCGCAGGCCGACCAGCCATTCAAATGGGAGGTTCTTTAACATGCTCATACTCTATTCATAACGCAGCGCTTCGGCCGGCTTCACCTTGGCGGCGCGCCAGCTGGGATACAGGGTGGCCACGAAGGCCAGGCCGATGGCGGTGGCGCCGATCACGGCCACGTCGCCCAGGCGCAGGTCGGAAGGCACGGCGCTGATGAAGTAGATGTCCTTGGACAGGAACTTCATGCCCAGCGCGCGCTCGATGAAAGGCACGATGACATCGACGTTGGCCGCCAGCAGCACGCCGCCGGCCACGCCCATCAGGGTGCCCAGCACGCCCACCAGCGCGCCCTGCACCATGAAGATGTGCATCACCGAACGGGGCGAGGCGCCCAGCGTGCGCAGGATGGCGATGTCGGCCTGCTTGTCCGTCACCGTCATCACCAGCGTGGCCACCAGGTTGAAGGCGGCCACCGCGATAATCAGCGTGAGGATGATGAACATCATGTTCTTCTGCGTGTGCACGGCGGCGAACCAGTTGGCGTTCAGCTTGGACCAGTCGCGCACCAGCATGCCCTCGCCCATAGCGAACTTCAGCTCGGCCGCAATCCGGGGCGCGCGCTGCGTGTCCGCCACGCGCAGGCGCAGGCCGAAGGGGCCGGCCAGTTGCAGGATCTGCTGGCCGTCCTCCAGGTTCACATAGGCCAAGCCCGAGTCGAATTCATTGTGGCCAGCCTCGAAGGTGCCCACCACGGTGAAGATGCGCATGCTGGGCGCGGCGCTCATGGGATTGGCCCCGCTTTGCGCCAGCGCCATGGCGACCTTGCCGCCGACTTCCACCTCCAGCGCCTTCGCCAGTTCGGCGCCCAGCACGATGCCGAAGGCGCCGGGGCGCAGCGCGTCGAAGCTGCCCTGCTTGACCTGGCCCACCACGCTGGAGACCCTGGCCTCCTGCTCCGGCAATATGCCGCGCACGATGGCGGGCCGCAGCTTGTCGCTGCCGTGGACCAGCATGGCCTGGGTCTCGACGAAGGGGGCGGCGGCCTTCACTTCCTTGTTCTTCAGCGCCTCGCGCGCGACCGATTGCCAATCGGCCATGCCGCCGCCGCGCACGTCGTACATTTCGATATGGCCCAGCACCGACAGCATGCGCTCCGTGACCTCCTTCTGGAAGCCGTTGTACACGGACAGCACGATGATCAGCGCCGCCACGCCCAGCGCGATGCCGGCCATGGAAATGGCGGAGATGAAGGAGATGAAACTGTTGCGCCCACTACGCTTGCCCGCGCGCGTGTAGCGCAGGCCGACCAGCCATTCAAAGGGTAAATTCGACGGCAGATTCTTGATGTTACTCATGGGCTCCGATAAGGGGTGTAAACGTTCAGAGCCAGAAGTGTGCCACACAATCAATTTCCTAGGGTGAAACACCGCACCGTGGGCGGATGTCCGCCGCCGCCGCCGGTCGGGTAAAATGACGCCCCATGAATCAGCTCACCCTCGTCCTGCCTTTCGCCCTCACACCGCCGGAACTCGCCAACGACCTCGCCCGCGCCATGCAGACGCCCGCGCTGTCGATGTTACTCTCGCGCAATAACGAATCGGCGCCGGTCGTGACCGTGGCGGAGGCGCGCTTGCTGCCGCACGAGGCGTGGCTGGCGCGCGCCCATGGCGCGGCCGGGCCGGACGAGGCGCCGTTCGCGCATGCCGTCATGCGCGGCCTGGGACTGCCGGACCGCGAGGGCTGGTGGTTCGTCGTGCAGCCGGTGCACGTGCAGCTGGCGCGCACCCACCTGACCATGGCGGACCCGCGCCACCTCCGCCTGGAGGACGCCGATTCGCGCGCGCTGTTCGACCTGGTCCAGCCCTACTTCGACGAGGTGGGCAAGCCGCTGCTGTATGGGAGCGCGAACCTGTGGTTCATGCGGGCGGACGACTGGCGGGAGCTGCGCACCGCATCGCCCGACGCGGCCGCCGGCGAGAACCTGGCCGACTGGATGCCCGACGGCCCCACCAAGCGCGACTTCCGCAAGCTGCAAAACGAGGTGCAGATGCTGTGGCACGAGCATCCCGTCAACGAGGCGCGCCAGCAGGGCGGGCTGCAGCCGGTGAACTCCTTCTGGCTGTGGGCCGGCGCGGAAGATGGCACGGCAGGCGCCTTGAGCGGCAACGGCCCATTATTCGTCGCGGGCTGCCCCGAGTGGCTGGAAACGCTGGCGCCGCCGGAGCGTCGCGCGCCGACCGCCGCGTCGATGCTGGCGCAATCGGGCGACGCCACCGTCATGCTGGGCGACCTGATCGCCCCCGGCAAGGGCGGCGACTGGTCGCCCTGGCTGATGCACATGCAGCGCATCGAGCAGGAATGGCTCGCGCCCCTGCTGGAGGCGCTGAAGTCCGGCCGATTGGCCAGCCTGAAACTGGTGCTCACCAACCGCACCACGCTCGCCGAATTCACCATCACCAAAGGCTCGCTGCGCAAATTCTGGCGCAAGCCCTCACTCGCGAAGTTATCGTCATGACCCGTATCGCCACCCGTCCCTGCCCGTTCCGCACCTCGGAGCTGCTGCGCCAGGGCGGCATCCACCCCGTGCTGGCCCGCCTGTTCGCCGCGCGCGGCCTGACCGACCCGAAGGAACTGTCGAGCGAACTGGCGTCGCTGATCGCCCCATCGGGCCTGCTGCACATCGACGCGGCGGCCGTGTTCCTGGCCGACTCCATCGCCGCGCAAAAACGCATGGTGATCGTGGCCGACTACGACTGCGACGGCGCCACCGCCTGCGCCACCGCCATGCGCGGCCTGCGGGCGATGGGCGCCAATGTCGACTTCATCGTCCCCAACCGCTTCGAGTACGGCTACGGCCTCACGCCCGAAATCGTCGAGCTGACCGCGCGTGAAAAGCAGCCGGACATCATCATCACCGTGGACAACGGCATCGCCAGCATCGAGGGCGTGGCGGAGGCCAACCGGCGCGGCATCGAAGTGGTCGTCACCGACCACCACCTGCCGGCCGACACGCTGCCGGACGCGCGCGTGATCGTCAATCCCAACCAGCCGGCCTGCGGCTTCCCCAGCAAGAACCTGGCGGGCGTGGGCGTGGTGTTCTACGTGCTGCTCGCGCTGCGCGCCGAACTGCGGCGCCGCGGCGTGTTCGACGCCGCCACCCAGCCCAAGCTGGACAGCCTGCTGGACCTGGTGGCGCTGGGCACCGTGGCCGACGTCGTCAAGCTCGACTCCAACAACCGCATCCTGGTCGCGCAGGGCCTGAAGCGCATGCGCGCGGGCCGCATGCATCCGGGCGTGGCCGCGCTGTTCCGCGTGGCCGGCCGCCAGGCGCGCACCGCGTCGCCGTTCGACCTGGGCTTCGCGGTGGGGCCGCGCCTGAACGCGGCCGGACGGCTGGAGGACATGTCGCTCGGCATCGAATGCCTGCTGACCGACGACGAGGACCGCGCCTGGGCGCTGGCGCAGCAACTCAACGAAATCAACCTCAAGCGGCGCGAGATCGAGGCCGAGATGCAGGACGCGGCGCTGCTGCACCTGGACCAGTTCGAACCGGCCAACAGCTGCACCATCGCCGTGTTCGACGAGGCCTGGCACCAGGGCGTGATCGGCATCGTCGCCTCGCGCCTGAAGGAGAAGTTCTTCCGTCCGACGATCACCTTCGCGCCGGCGGGCGACGGCTGGCTGAAAGGCTCCGGGCGCTCGATTCCCGGCTTCCACCTGCGCGACGCGCTGGACCTGGTGTCCAAGCGCGCGCCGACGCTGATCGACAAGTTCGGCGGCCACGCCATGGCGGCGGGCCTGAGCATCCGCGCCGAGGCCTTCGACGCCTTCTGCCTGGCCTTCGAGGCGGTCGGGCGCTCATGGCTGAACGAGCAGCAGCTGGAACGGGTGATCGAGACCGACGGGCCGCTGGAGGACGAATGCTACACCACCCAGTTCATCGAGCTGATGGACGGCCAGGTATGGGGCCAGGGCTTCGCGCCGCCGCTGTTCTGCGACGAATTCCGCGTGGTCAGCCAACGGATATTAAAGGAGCGGCACCTCAAGCTGCTGCTCGAGAAAAACGGCGCACGCTACGACGCCATCTGGTTCGGCCACACCGAATCGCTGGGCGTGCGCGCCCGCGTCGCGTTCCGGCTCGACGCCAACGAATACAACGGCACCACCAAGGTCCAGCTGCTGGTCGAGCACGCCGAACCCGCCTGAAAAATTATCAAAAACACATCGGTGTCAGGCGCGACATTCGGACGGGGACGCCGAGTCATTTGGGCCGCTACAGCCGAGGCCGTGTCCGAATGTCGCGCCTGACACCGATGTAAAAGTGTTAATCGTCGTCGGCGGGGTCGAGGTCGGGGAACATCACGGAGGTGAAGCCGAAGGTGCGAAAGTCGACGATGCGGCTGGGGTAGAGGATGCCGTACAGGTGGTCGACTTCGTGCTGCACCACGCGCGCGTGGAAGCCGTCGGCCACGCGCTCGATGCGCTTGCCGTATTGGTCCTGGCCTTCGTAGCGCAGCCTGGTGTAGCGCGGCACGCTGCCACGCAGGCCAGGCACCGAGAGGCAGCCTTCGTAGCCTTCTTCCTTCTCTTCCGTCAGCGGCGTGATCACGGGGTTGATCAGCACCGTCTCGGGCACCTGCGGGGCGTCCGGGTAGCGCGTGTTTTGCTTGAAGCCGAAGATCACGATCTGCAGGTTGACGCCGATCTGCGGCGCGGCCAGGCCGGCGCCGTTGGCGGCGTGCATGGTGTCGAACATGTCGCCGATCAGCGCGTGCAGCGCCGGCTGGTCGAATTGCTGGACCGCCTCGGCCACCCGCAGCAGCCGCGGGTCGCCCATGCGCAGGATTTCACGTACCGTCATCGCACCTCCAGTTCCGATTGCACGTCCCGCAGGTAGGCGCGGAATTCCTCGCCCATCTCGGGGTGCTTCATGCCCATCGCGGTGGTGGCCTTGAGGTAGCCCAGCTTGGAGCCGCAGTCGTAGCGGGTGCCGTCGTAGCGGTAGGCCAGCACGCGCTCGTTTTTCATCAGCGCGGCGATGCCGTCGGTCAGCTGGATTTCGCCGCCGGCGCCGGTGCCGAGGTTTTCCAGGTAGTTGAAGATGCTGCCGGACAGCACGTAGCGCCCCACCACGGCCAGCGTGGACGGCGCCACGTCCGGCGCGGGCTTCTCGACGATGCCGGACACGATCTCGAGCTTTTCCTGGTAGGCGCTGGCGCTGACGATGCCGTACTGGCGCGTGTTTTCGCGCGGGACGTTTTGCACCGCGAGGATGGAGGCGCGTTCATACGCGTACACGTCGGTCATCTGCGCCAGCACCGGCTTGGCGTGGCCGTTGGTGTCCATGAAGTCGTCCGCCAGCAGCACGGCGAACGGTTCGTCGCCCACCACCGGCCGCGCGCACAGCACCGCGTGGCCCAGGCCCAGCGCCTCGGACTGGCGGATGAAGATGCAGTTCACATGCTTCGGTATGACGTTGCGCACCATTTCCAGCAGCGCGGTCTTGTTCGACGCCTCCAGCTCCGCCTCCAGTTCATAGGCCTTGTCGAAATGGTCCTCGATGGCGCGCTTGTTGCGGCCGGTGATGAAGATCATGTCGGTGATGCCGGCGGCCACCGCCTCCTCGACCGCGTATTGGATCAGCGGCTTGTCGACAATGGGCAGCATTTCTTTGGGCTGCGCCTTGGTGGCGGGCAGGAAACGGCTGCCCAGGCCTGCTACGGGGAAGACTGCTTTTCGGATTATCGTCATTTATTATTCTCCAGCAGCGCCAGCAGCGCCGCTTCATCAAGGATGGGAATTTCCAGTTCTTCTGCTTTGGCCAGCTTGCTACCTGCTTCCGCGCCGGCCACCACGTAGCCGGTTTTCTTCGATACCGATCCTACCACCTTGCCCCCGGCGGCTTCAATCATGGCGCCGGCCTGGTCGCGGCTCAGGTTGGGCAGGGTGCCGGTCAGTACGAATGTCTTGCCGCTCAGGGCGCCCTCGGACGCCGTCTGTTCCGGCAGTTGCGCCAGCAGCTCGTTGCGCAGCGCGTCCAGCGCCAGCAGCTGCCCGCGGTTGCCGGGCTGCGCCATCCATTCCTCCAGCGCGGCGGCGGTGGCGGCGGGCAGGCCGAACACGGTGAAGATGGACAGGTGCGCGAGGGCTTCCAGTGTCATGCCCTGCTCCACCAGTTGCCTGCAGCGGGGCTCGGTCATCTTGGGGATGCCCAGCGCGGCCATCAGCTTGACCATGTCCAGTTTCTCGCGCAGCTTGGCGCTGGGCGGGTGCTCGTCCCTGGGCTGCACGTGCTCGAGCAGCGCGTCGATGGCTTGCTGGTTCTTGGGCTCGGCGAAGAACTCGGCGATGGCCTCGGCCACGGTGCCGCCGATGTCGGGCAGCACGCGCAGCAGCGCCACCGGCGCGTGGCGGATCAGCGCAAAGCGGCCCAGCCATTCGGCCAGCGTCTTGCCGGTGGATTCGCCCACGTGCCGTATGCCCAGCGCGAACAGCAGCCGCTCCAGAGGCGGGTTCCTGCTGGCGGCGATGGCTTCGAGCAGGTTGTCTGCCCACTTGGTGGCGATCTTGCCCTGGACGACGGTTTCCGGCGTCGTGCCGTCGCGTTCATCGGCCAGCCGCTTCATCTTCAGCAGGTCGTCCAAGGTCAGCTTGTACAGGTCGGCCACGCTGTGCACCAGATTGCATTCGACCAGGTTGTCGATGTAGCGGTCGCCCAGGCCCTCGATGTCCATCATGCGGCGGCCGGCGAAGTGGCGGATGGCCTCCTTGCGCTGCGCGGAGCAGAACAGGCCGCCGGAGCAGCGGGCGATGGCCTCGCCCTCTTCCCGCACCACGTGCGAGCCGCACACCGGGCAGGTCTTGGGCAGCACGTAGCGCGGCGGCTCGGGCCGCGGACGCTTTTCCAGCACCACGGCCAGCACCTCGGGGATCACGTCGCCGGCGCGGCGCACGATCACCGTGTCGCCCACGCGCACGTCCTTGCGCTGCACTTCGCCCTCGTTGTGCAGGGTGGCGTTGGTGACGTTCACGCCGCCCACGAACACCGGCTCCAGCCGCGCCACCGGCGTGATGGCGCCGGTGCGGCCCACCTGCACCTCGATGTCGTGCACCAGCGTGGTGGCCTCCTCGGCCGGGAATTTGTGCGCGATGGCGAAACGCGGCGCGCGCGAGACAAAGCCCAGTTGCCGCTGGTCCGCCAGGCGGTTGGCCTTGTAGACCACGCCGTCGATCTCGTAGGGCATGCCGGGGCGGCTGGCGCCGATCTTGCGGTAGTACTCGAGCAGGCCGTCGGCGCCGCGCACCACGGCGCGTTCCTTGGCCACCGGCAGGCCGAGCGCGGCGTACCAGTCCAGCAGCGCGGAGTGCGATTCGGGCATGGCCGCGCCTTCCAGCGCGCCGATGCCGTAGGCGAAGAAGCGCAGCGTGCGCTGGGCGGTGATGCGCGAATCGAGCTGGCGCAGGCTACCCGCGGCCGCGTTGCGCGGGTTGACGAATTCCTTCTGGCCGGCCTCGCGCTGGCGCGCGTTCATCTTCGCGAAGTCCTCCTTGAACATCAGCACCTCGCCGCGCACGTCCAGCAGCGCCGGCATGCCGTCGCCGTGCAGGCGCAGCGGGATGCCCTTGATGGTGCGGATGTTGGCGGTGACGTCCTCGCCGGTGTAGCCGTCGCCGCGCGTGGCGGCCTGCACGAACAGGCCGTTCTCGTAGCGCAGGTTGATGGCCAGGCCGTCGAACTTCACCTCGGCGGCGTACTCCACTTGCAGCACGTCCAGCCCTTCGCGCACGCGGCGGTCGAAGTTCTCCACGTCCTCCTCGCTGAAGCCGTTGTTCAGCGACAGCATGGGCACGGTGTGCGTCACCTGCGCGAACTGCGGCAGCGGCGCCGCGCCAACGCGGAAGGTGGGCGAGTCCGGATTTTGCAGCTCGGGATGCGCCGCCTCGAGCCGCTGCAGCTCGATGAACAGCAGGTCGTACTCCGGGTCCGGTATGGTGGGCGCGTCCAACACGTGGTAGGCGTGCAGGTGGCGGTTCAATTCCGCGGTCAGCCAGGCCGCCCGCTCCAGCTTGGCCTGGTATTCCATGTCACTCATCGGGCGGCCTTCAGCAGAACAGGCGCAGCGCGCGGGTGGAACCGGCCGGGATGTCCGATGCGTCCATCTCGGCGTAGAACTCCTGCACCTGGCCGGCGATCTCGCCCAGCGCCTGGTCCGACAGCGGCTGGTTGTAGTCGTCCACGATGGTCGCGTCCAGGCGCGCCACCAGCGCCTTGGCGCAGGCGATCATGGCGCCGAAGCCGTCGCGCGCCGGCGCCACGCAGGGCACGTCCAGCAACAGGGTCAGGCGCGGCGTGGTTTCCTCGGCGAGCGTGACGTTGGTCGACAGCGAGAACAGGTGGCCGCCCTCGCCGTCCGGCATCACGTAGCGGCCGTCCGGACGCACGTCGAAGCCCTGCTTTTCCAGTGCGCCGATCAGGGTGTTGATGGCCCATGGGGCGCCGTTGGTCTGCAGGTTCACGCCCAGTTGGGCGTCGTGCCCGGAGACGAAGCGGTGCAGCGTCTTGGCCTCGGCCATCACTTCCATCATGTCCGGGATCTGCGGCTCGGCGCCGATCTCGTCGGACATGGCGCGCAAACGGGTCACCAGTTCGGAGTATTCGAGCTCGTTCAGCGCCGTGGTGCGGCTGGCCAACTGCACGCCGCCCTGCAGCTCGGTGTAGACGCCGCCATGCTTGATCGGTTCCCAGTCGCCGTTCACGTGCAGGCCGATGTAGTGCACCGGCTTGTTGCCCACCATGCGCAGCTTTTGCAGCGACGGCAGGATCTTGTCGCCGCGCACCGGCGCCTCCAGGGACAGCGGCAGCAGGCAGTCGATCAGCGGATCGACCAGGCTGGTGGCCAGTTCGGCGGCCGGGGTGGAGGCGTCGGCGCTGCGCACCGCTTGCGGCGCCGCGTCCGCGCCGTCGCCATAGGCTCCGGCGGCGGGAACCGCGGTGTCGGCGCCGCCGGCGGCGGGCGCGTGGCCGGTCGGCGCGGCGGCGGTGATGTCGGTGCCGTCCAGCGAGAAGCTGGGTTCATGGCGCGCGCCGGCGCCGGGCTCGTTCACGCGCATCAGCACGTCGTCGTGGTCGGACGAGAAGGCGCGTTCGACGCTCTTCTTGGCCTTGTACTCCTGCCATTTGTTGTAAGAGAAAACGCCGACGATGAAGACGCCGCCGGCTGCGATCAAACTCATTTGTAGGTCTGTCATGCTGCTTGTGCCTCGGAAGCGAAGTGTGCGGCGGATTCCATATCCACCGCCACGATGCGCGATACGCCCTGCTCCTGCATCGTCACACCGATCAGTTGATTGGCCATCTCCATCGCAATCTTGTTGTGCGAGATGAAGAGGAATTGGGTATGTTCGGACATGCGTTTCACCATGCGGCAGAAACGCTCCGTGTTGGCGTCGTCCAGCGGCGCGTCGACCTCGTCGAGCAGGCAGAACGGCGCGGGGTTCAGGCGGAACATGGAGAACACCAGCGCGGTCGCGGTCAGCGCCTTTTCGCCGCCCGACAGCAAATGGATGGTGGCGTTCTTCTTGCCCGGCGGCTGCGCCATGACCTGCACGCCGGAGTCCAGGATCTCGTCGCCGGTCATGATCAATTTGGCCTGGCCGCCGCCGAACAGGATGGGGAACAGTTCGGAGAAGTGGCCGTTGACGCGGTCGAAGGTGTCCTGCAGCAGGTCGCGCGTCTCCTTGTCGATCTTGGCGATGGCGTCCTCCAGCGTGTTGATCGCCTCGGTCAGGTCGGCGTTCTGCGAGTCCAGGAAGTTCTTGCGCTCGGAGGCCTGCGCCAGTTCGTCCAGCGCCGCCAGGTTGACGGCGCCCAGCATGGAGATGGCGTTGTTCAGGCGCGTGACCTCGCCCTGCAGGTAGGACGCCTTCATGTCCGGGTGCAGCTTGCCGGACAACGCGGCCTCGTCGGCCTGGGCCTCGGCCAGCTGCGCGGCGAACTGTTCCTGGTTCAGGCGCGCGGCCTGCTCCTTGAGCTGCATCTCCATGATCTTGTCGCGCTGCGGCTGCAGGCTGCGCTCGTTCTGCATGCGCGCCTCCTCCGAGGAGCGCAGCTGCTGCGTGATCTGGTCCAGTTCATGGCGAGCGTCGGACAGCGCGCGCTCCTGGCTAGTGCGGCGGTCCAGCAGCTCCTGCAGGCCCTCGTGGGCGGTGCCCGCCTCCAGCGCCTCCAGTTCGCGCTGGCCGGCCAGCAGGCTGTCGCCCACCTGCGCCGCCTGCGTGGTGGCGGTGGCGATGTTGCGGCGCAGTTCGTCGATCTTGCTGCGCTGGGACTTCTCGGCGTATTCCGCCTCCTGCGCGCCGCGCTCCATGTCACGCAGCGCCTGGCGCGCGTCGGCCAGCTTCTGCTCCTTTTGCAGGAACTCGGTCTGGCCGTCCTCGTGCTCGCCCTGCAGGTTGCCCAGCTCCATATCCAGCTGCTCGAACTTTTCCTCGGACTCCATCTTGGCCTGCATCTGCTCCGATTCCTGCGCGGCGATCTCCGCCAGGTCGGCGGCGATCTGCGTGCTGCGCTGGTTGAAGCGCGCCTCGATCTCGGACAGCTTCACCACCTCCAGCTGCAGCGTGTGCACGGACTGCGTGAGGCTTTGTATCTTCTGCCGCAGTTCGGTGACGGTGCGCGTGTGCGCCGTCACGGCCGCCTCGGCGCGCACCGAGCGGGCGCGCGCCTCCTCGTCCAGCAGCTGCTGCGCGCGCAGCTGCTTGGTGATGTTGTCGATCTCCTGCTGGCGCCCCAGCATGCCGTCCTGCTCCGAGTCCGCCGCGTAGAAGCGCACGCTGGACTGCGTGATGACGTGGCCCTGCGCGGTGACGAAGTAGCCGCCCGGCGGCAGCGTGGCGCGCGCCTTGAAGGCCTCCGCCGCGTCGTCCGCGATGAAGACGTTGTGCAGCCAGTCCTGCAGCACGCCGCGCAGACCGGGGTCGTTCAGCTTGAGCAGGTTGATGAAGGACTTCAGGCCCGGCGTCTCGGGCTGCGGGTAGCTTGGCGTGGCGACCGGCGCGAACAGCGCCAGCTTGGCCGGCGGCGCGTCGCTGAAGAAGTGCTTGGCCCAGTCGATGTTGGACACCTGCAGCGCGGAGGTGCGCTCGCGCAGGATGGACTCCATCGCGGTTTCCCAGCCGGCTTCGATCTGCAGCTTTTGCCACAGCCGCGGCAGCGCGTCCAGCTCGTGCTTTTGCAGCCAGGGCGTGACCTTGCCCTGCGTCTGCACGCGCTCCTGCAACTGGCGCAGCGCGTTCAGGCGCGCCTCCAGCTGGGCGTTGGCCGCGGCCTCCGCGTTCACCTGCAGCTGCGCGTCCTGCCGCTCGGCTTCGAGTTGCGGCTGTTTTTCCAGCGCCTCTTCCAGGTGGTAGCTCTGTTCCTCCAGCGTCTGCTGCTTTTCCTCCAGCTGCATCTTCAGGTTGGACAGGTGGCTGGAGTCCGGCAGGCTCAAGCCGTTCTTCTCCTGCTGCAGGCGTTCGCGCCGCACGGCCAGGCCGTTGAGGATGTTGTTGGCGTTGCGCTGGTGCGCCGATTCCAGTTCCAGCTGCTGCTGCGCCTGCATGATGCGGGCGCGCGACTCGGTGCTCTTGTTCTGCGCCTCGCGCCAGGCCGCCTCCAGCACCGGCAGCGATTCGGCCTTCTGCTCGGCCATCATGCGCGCCTGTTCGACCTTGGCGGCCAGCTCCTCGAGGTTGAACTCCGCCTCCTCGATCTGCTCCGTGTATTCCCGCGCCTGGTCCTGCCACTGGTCGCGCTGCGCGGCCAGGGTGCCCAACTGGTTCTGCAGCCGCGTGCGCGATTCGATGACGAACTTGATCTGCGCCTCCAGGCTGCCGATCTCGGAGTTGGTCTGGTACAGATTGCCCTGCGCCGTGTGCAGGCGGTCGCCCACCGAGAAGTGCGCCTGGCGCATCTGCTCCAGGCTCAGCTCCACGTGGCGCAGCTTGGCGGTCTGCTCCTCCAGGTCGGTCTGGGCCTGCTCCATCTCGCGGAAGTAGCGCGCCTGCTCGCTCTGCGCCTCGTTCTTGCGCAGCAGCCAGAGCAGCTTCTGTTTCTCCTCCTGGTCCGCGTTCAGCTGGTGGAAGCGCATCGCCACCTCGGCCTGCGCCTCGAGCTTTTCCAGGTTGGCGTTCAGTTCGCGCAGGATGTCCTCCACGCGCAGCAGGTTCTCGCGCGTGTCGTGCAGGCGGTTTTCCGTTTCGCGGCGGCGCTCCTTGTACTTCGAGACGCCGGCGGCCTCCTCCAGGAACACGCGCAACTCTTCCGGGCGCGATTCGATGATGCGCGAGATCATGCCCTGGCCGATGATGGCGTAGGCGCGCGGACCGAGGCCGGTGCCGAGGAAGATGTCCTGGATGTCGCGCCGGCGCACCGGCTGGCCGTTGATGTAGTAGGTGGAGGTGCCGTCGCGCGTCAGGGTGCGCTTGACGGCGATCTCGGCGTACTGGCCCCATTGGCCTGAGGCCTTGCCTTCATTGTTGTCGAACACCAGCTCGACGGACGCGCGGCCGGCCGGCTTGCGGTGGGTGGAACCGTTGAAGATCACGTCCTGCATCGACTCGCCGCGCAGTTCGGACGCTTTCGATTCGCCCAGCACCCAGCGCACGGCATCGATGATGTTCGATTTGCCGCAGCCGTTGGGACCTACCACGCCTACCAATTGACCCGGCACCTGGAAATTGGTGGGATCAACGAAAGACTTAAATCCCGACAATTTAATCGAAGATAAACGCACGTTCTAAGCCGAGTTTGGTATTGCCACAATGAAAAGTGGCCTATCATACCATTTCAGATGTAAAAACAGGCCAAAAACACACGTGCGTCCCCTCTAGAAGGGCGTCTGCGGCCCCTGGACGGGAGGCGGGGCGTGATGCCAATGCTGGCGCGTAAACGGCTGGTCGCGGCCCGATAGGACCAGGGCCAGGCGGGTCATCCACATCTCGGTGGGCAGCGGTTCGACGCGCGGCAGGATCAGCACGGCCGGGATGCACAGCGCGGCCAGCAGGCGGCCGAGTACGGCGTGCTCCTCGGTGCGCACGCTCCAGATGAAGGCCGCCGCGACCAGCAGGCCCAGCATGCAGCCGGCCACCACCTCCGACGCCGAATGCGCCAGCACCGGCACGCGCGACACGCCGATCATCAGCGCCAGCAGCACGCCGGCGGCCAGCGCGGCCTGGCGCCACGGATCGCCGGCGTTGCGCGTGGCCAGCCAGGCGGTGACGGGAAACACGGCCGACGCGCGCATGGCGTGGCCGCTGATGCCGGCGAACTCCAGCGAGGCCGAGCCCACGCCCCAGCCGATGAAGGCCACCTTGGTGGCCACCACCAGGCCCATGCCGGCGCCGAACAGCCCGCACCAGGCCAGCGTCATGCGCCACGACTTCCCGGCCAGCAGCCAAACGGCGATGGCCACGCCCAGCGGGCCCGTCACCGCCAGGCTGCCCAGCGCGCTCAATCCTTGCCACATCATCATTTGCGTGCGCCTCTTCGTTCCGTTTTCCCCCAGCACCCGGATTGTAGTCCAAGCCTCGGCGAGCGGTTTACAATTAGCGCAAAGCAAACATAGATAGGAAACGCCATGCCAGCAAAAACCTCCATCCTTTTCGTCTGCATGGGCAACATTTGCCGTTCGCCCACCGCCGAGGGCGTGTTCCGGCAGCGCGCGCAGGCCGCCGGGCTAAAGCTGGATATCGATTCGGCCGGCACCCACGACTACCACGTGGGCGATCCGCCCGACCCGCGCTCCACCCGCCACGCGGCGGCGCGCGGCTATGACTTGTCGGCGCAGCGCGCGCGCCGCGTGGCGGCCAGCGACTTCGAGTGCTTCGACCACATCCTGGCCATGGACCACGACAACCTCAAGCTGCTGCAAGCGGCCTGTCCGCCGGAGTACCGGCACAAGCTGGGCCTGTTCATGCAATACGCCGCCAATTCGAAATCGGCGGTGGTGCCGGATCCCTACAGCGGCGGCGCGCAGGGCTTCGACATCGTGCTCGACTACATCGAGGATGCCTCGGACGGCCTGGTCGCCGCCCTGGCCCTTCGAGAAAAAGCGTGAACTCAGTCCTTCAGCACGGTTAACACCTCGTAGCACGCGCCCATGGTGTGGTAGTCCACCTTGCCGGCCGGGCTCTTTTCGTCGCTGAGCTTGCTGTTGTCGGCGCCGAGCAGGCGATACCAGGCGCCGTGCCGGTGGTCCACGAAGTGCTCCCAGCTGTAGGCCCAGATGCGCTCGTACCAGTCCCAGTAGCGCTGCTCGCCGGTGCGCGCGCCCAGCAGCGCGGCGGCGGCCAGGCTTTCCGCCTGCACCCAGAAGTACTTGAGGTCGTCGCAGATGCTGTCGTCCGGCGCGAAGCCGTAGTGGATGCCGCCGTGGCGCTCGTCCCACGCCTTCGACAGCGCCGCGTCGAACAGCTCCGCGGCGCGCGGCAGCAGCCAATCCGAGCCGCCGGCCAGGTGCTCGCCATGGCGCTCCATGATCAGCAGCAGCTTGCTCCACTCGGTCAGGTGGCCCGGCTGGAAACCCCAGGGACGGAAGATGTTGCTCTTGTCGTGGCGGTTGTAATCGCCGTCGACGGACCAGTCGGCATGGTAGTGCTCCCACACCAGGCCGCCCGCCAGCGCCGCCTGGCGCAGCGTGATGTTGCGCGCCAGCTCCTCGGCGCGCAACAGGTAGGCGCGCTTGCCGCTGGCCTCGAACGCGGCCAGCAGCGCCTCGCAGGCGTGCATATTGGCGTTCTGGCCCCGGTATGGCAGCACGGCCGACCAGTCGGCCAGCGCCTCGTCGGCGTACAGGCCATGGGCCGGCTCCCAGAAGCGCGCCTCCATCAGCGCGAACGTCTCGTCCAGATGCGCCAGCGCCCCCGTCTCGCCCGCCATGGCGGCGTGGGCGTAGGCCAGCAGCACGAAGGCCAGCCCGTAGCAGTGGTTGGTGCCGTCGGTCACCGTCGCGGCGCCGTCGCGCCATTGCAGCTCCCAGGCGTAGCCGCCGGTTTCGGGATTGCGGTGGGCGTCGCGCAGGAAGGCCAGGCCGTGGCGCAGGCGCTCCAGGTCTGCCGCCTGGCCGAACTGCCGGTACGCCATCGCGTAGTTGAAAATGAAGCGCGTACTGCTGACCAGGTGGCGGCTGTGCGCGTCGTAGACCGCGCCGTCGTCCTTGAAGTAATGGTAGAAGCCGCCGCTGGGGTCGACGCAACGGGGATCGTAGAATTGCCGGGTGTGGCTGATATGGTTGAGCAAGGTGAAACGCGCACGGAAGTCGGGTAGCATGAGTGGTTCCATCGGTAAGAAGATAAATCGTGGGCGCGCGGCGCCCCCTCGCGGCCGCCGCAAAGGCGGGCACGTCCGTCAAAAACAAAGATCGGGTGGGCGGCTAGGCTTGGCGCTGCGTCATCTGCATGGCGCGGGCGGGGCCGCAAACGGTGCTGGCGCGCACCACCAGTTCGACCGGGGCAATCTTTTCGACCACCTCGTCGCGCGGGCCGTCCAGCAGCAGGTCCACGCCCAGCCGGCCCAGTTCCAGCTTGTCGATGCGCAGCGTCGTCAGCGGGCGGTGCCCGAGCACGGCGTTGGCGATGTCGTCGAAACCGACGATCGACACGTCGTGCGGCACCTTCAGGCCGGCGGCCAGGCAGCAGCGCATCGCCACTAGCGCGGCGCTGTCGTTGAAGCAGAACACCGCGTCGGGCGGATTGGGGAGCGCCAGCAGCGACCGCATGGCCTCCATCGCGCCGGTCTCCACGTCCACGCCGTCGGGCAGGATGGCCTCCAGGCGCGGATCGGCCAGGATGCCGGCCTCGTACAACGCCTGTCGGTAGCCGCGCGCCCGTTCGCGGATGCTGTAGTGGCCCAGCGAACCGCAGATGAAGCCCACCCGGCGCCGCCCCAGCGCGATCAGGTGCCGGGTGGCTTGGTAGCCGCCCATCATGTTGTCCGGGTTGACCGAGCTGTAGCCGCGCAGCCGCATGTCGACCAGCACCAGTTGCTTGCCCAGGCCGCGCAGGGCGTGCAGCGCCTCGGGTTCGAAAAAGCCGGCGCAGATGATGCCGTCCGGCGCGTGCCGGCGTATCTGTTCGGTCAAGCCCTCCGCCGGCCCGGCCGCCATGAACGACAGCACGATGCCGCGCTTGCGGCAGACCTCCTCGGCGCCATGCAGCACCTGCGAATAAAAGGGACTGCTCGACGCGGTGTTGTGCTGCTGGTGCAGCAGGAAGGTGAGCCGGCGCACGCGCTTGGCGCGCAGCCGGCACAAGTCGTAACCCAGTGCCTGGGCGGTCGACAGCACGTGCTGGCGCGTCAGCTCGGTCATGCCCGGCTCGCTCTTCAACGCCCGCGAAATGGTGCCGACCGACAGGCCGGCCGCCTTGGCGACGTCGTGCACCGTGACCCTGCCCTGTGTCATCGCGACCATGGGCGGAGGCCTGCGGCAAAATGGTAATGGGGCATCATCTCTCCATTCAAAAAAGGGGCGCCGTCGCCGGTGGAAGACGATCGGCGGCTTCAACACCATTGCAGTCTCGCACACCCATGAAACCGTTTGCAAGAAATCCTTGAATTCCGGTCAAGTTTAGCGGATTTTACTAAACTTACATCTATTTCCCGGGCCAGGATTCAAGCTTTCCCTCGCAATGCAGGGAGATGGCAGGCAATGAAGTTTAGTAAATATAACTAAACTACATCGAAAAACGCCGCGACGGTTGACCCTGGACGCGCCCGGATGCAGACTTTCCTGGCATTCAAAAACAACTACACCAAGGAGACCTTATGGACCACGCCGCCGCCAAGGCCATGGCGCGCACCACCCCGGCGGGACGCGACGGCGACACCGCGCCGCTCGTCATCGTCACCATCCTGTTCTTCATGTGGGGGCTCCTGACCTCCCTCAACGACGTGCTGATACCGCACCTGAAAGCCATCTACACGCTCAGCTATGTGCAGGCGATGCTGGTGCAGTTCTGCTTTTTCAGCGCCTACCTCGTCGTCTCGCTGCCGGCCGGCATGCTGATCAGGAGGATAGGCTACCAGCGCGGCGCGGTCGCCGGCCTGGCGGTCGCCGCCGCCGGCTGCGCGCTGTTCCACCCCGCCTCCCGCTCCGGTTATGGCCTGTTCCTGCTCGGCTTCTTCGTGCTCGCCGCCGGCATCACCGTGCTGCAGGTGGCGGCCAATCCCTATGTCACCGTGCTTGGCGACGCCCGCCACGCCTCCAGCCGCCTGACGCTGACACAGGCGTTCAATTCGCTCGGCACCACCTTGGGGCCGGCCGTGGGCGGGGCCCTGATCCTGTCGGAAGGCGCGGGCGCGGGCGGCCTGGCGCAGTTGTCGGGCGCGGCGCTGGAGCGCTTCCGCGCCGCCGAGGCGGCCGCCGTGCAGGGCCCCTACCTGGCGCTGGCGGCGGCGCTGCTGGTGCTGGCGATCGTCTTCGCGCTGGTGCGCCTGCCCGTCATCGAACACGGCGACGCGACCGGCGACGCGGCGCACGCCCCTGGCGCCGCCGGCCCGGTGCTGGCGCAACGCCACCTGGTGCTGGGCGCGATCGGCATCTTCCTGTACGTGGGCGCCGAGGTGAGCATCGGCAGCTTCCTGATCAACTTCATCGGCGCCCCCAACATCACCGCCCTGGCCCCGACCGACGCGGCGCACTATGTCAGCTACTACTGGGGCGGCGCCATGGTCGGGCGCTTCATCGGCTTCGCCGCGATGCGCCGGGTCAGCCCGGGCAAGGCGCTGGCGGCCACCTCCGCCGCCGCCATCGCGCTGCTGCTGGCGGCGATGCTGTGCGACGGCACGCCCGCGATGTGGAGCCTGATCGCGGTCGGCCTGTGCAACGCCATCATGTTCCCGACCATCTTCAGCATGGCGCTGCACAAGCTCGGCAAGCTCACCGGCCAGGCGTCCGGCATCCTGTGCATGGCCATCGTCGGCGGCGCCATCGTGCCGTTCTGCCAGGGATTGATGGCGGACCTGGCCGGCCTGCAGGTCTCGTTCATGGTGCCGGCCGCATGCTATGTGTTCATCCTCTATTTCGGCCTGAAATACGCCAATATGTACGCCAACACCGTCCACCACCGGGAGTCTTGAATGAAACGCATCACCCACCTCTACGCGAGCCTGCTCATGCTGGGCGTTATCGGCATGGCCGCCGCGGCGCCCGCCGCGAACCCGGCCAGCGACTACGTCACCGTCAAGCAGACCCAGTTCTCGCGCAACGGCCACGCCTACTACATCGCCGGCGCCAACTTCTGGTACGGCGGCTATCTGGGCGCCGGCATCGGCGGCGACCGCGCCCGCCTGGTCCGGGAACTGGACCGCATGCGGGCCCTGGGCCTCAACAACCTGCGGGTGCTGGCGGTGTCCGAGAAGACCGACATGAAAAGCGCCGTGAGCCCCGCCAGCACCGCCGCGCCCGGGCAATACGATGAACAGCTGCTGGCCGGCCTGGACTTCCTGCTGGCCGAAATGGCCAAGCGCGACATGACGGCGGTGCTCTACCTGAACAACTTCTGGCAATGGTCCGGCGGCATGACGCAGTACCTGAACTGGTTCGAGGGCAGCCCCGCCATCGATCCCAACGTCACCAAGGACTTCGACGATTTCATGGACAAGAACGCGCGCTTCTACGTGAACGGCGCCGCGCAGGCCGAGTACCGCAACGTGATCCGCAAGATCGTCGAGCGCACCAACACCGTCACCGGCAAGGCGTACAAGGACGATCCGAGCATCATGTCCTGGCAGCTGGCGAACGAGCCGCGCCCCGGCAACGACAAGGCGACGCCGGCGCAGAAGGCCGCCTACATCAAGTGGATAGACGAGACGGCCGCCTACATCCATGGCCTGGCGCCGCGCCAGTTGGTGAGCACGGGCAGCGAGGGCCTGGCCGGTTCGGCCCAGGATAGCCAGCTCTTCCTCGACGCGCACGCCACGCCCCGGATCGACTACCTGACCTACCACTTGTGGCCGAAGAACTGGAGCTGGTTCGACTCGCACAAGCCAGACGCCAGCTGGAACGAGGCGATCGGCAAAAGCCGCGACTACCTGCAAAGGCACGTGGCGCTGGCGCGCACGCTGGGCAAGCCCATCGTGCTCGAGGAATTCGGCCTGGACCGCGACGGTCCCTCCTTCAGCGTGAAATCCGGCACCCGCTGGCGCGACCGCTTCTACAAGGAGGTGTTCGACTTCGTGGCCGACGGCGCCGCCAGGGGCGAGCCCATCGCCGGCTTCAATTTCTGGGCCTGGGGCGGCGCCGGCCGCGCGGCCAACGCCGACTTCTGGTGGAAGCCGGGCAATGACTTCATGGGCGATCCGCCACAGGAGGAGCAAGGCCTGTATTCGGTGTTCGACACCGACGCCAGCACGCTGAAGCTGATCAAGCAGGCCGCCGGCCGCCTGCACGCGCTGGAACGCAAAGCCCCCTCGCGGCCATCGACCAAGCCCGCGGCGGCGGTGAAGCCATGACCCTGCCGCGCCCTTCCCGGCTGGCGGCGGCCGCCGCGCTGGCCCTGTCGCTGCTCGCCGGCCCCGGCCACGCGGACGGCATAGGCGCCACGCCGGCACCGCGCGCCAAGGCCTATCCGTGGATGACGATAGAGCGCTGGAACGACATGGTCGCGCAGCAGAACGCGCGCGCCCTGCAAGGCGGCGTGGACTTGATGTTCGTCGGCGATTCGATCACGGAGGGCTGGACGCCGGCCCTGTGGGAACGCTATTTCGGCGCCTACCGTCCGGCCAACTTCGGCGTCGGCGGCGACCATAGCGGCAACCTGCTGTGGCGCTTGCGGCAGGCGCCGTTGCGCGGACTGGATCCGAAAGCCGTCGTGCTGCTGATCGGCGTGAACAATCTCAACCTGGCGCCCGAGACGCCGGAGCAGACCTTCGCCGGCGTCAAGGCCGTGGTGGCGCAGCTGCGCGCCAGCTATCCGGGCGCCCGCATCCTGCTCAACGCGGTCTTCCCCTATGAGCAATCGCACGCCAGCCCCAGGCGCGCGCAGGTGGCGGAGCTGAACCGCTTGATCGCCACGCTGGGCGACGAACGGCAGGTGTTTTTCCGCGACTACGGCCCGTTGATGCTGGACGCCCAGGGCGATATTCCGGCAGCGATCATGCCGGACTTCCTGCATCCCAACGAACAGGGCTACCGCATCTGGGGCGAGGCGATGCTGCCGGACATACGCAAACTGATGCAAAAATGAAGCCGCGCCGTCCATATCACGCCTTTGCGGCCACCCTGGCCGGCCCCCTGGCCTTGGCGGTGGCGATGGCGACCGCCGCCATCGTCGCCCTGCAGGCGCCGGTCGCGGCCGCGGAGGCCGCCGAAGCCGCGTCCAGCCTGCGCATGGTGCGCGCCGCCGACGCCCCGCTTTACCGCATGGGCCGCACGGCGGACGGCAACGACGGCGGCGTGCGCCTCGCCTATCCCGGCGCCAGCCTGTTCCTGCGCTTCGCCGGCAAAACGCTGGCCGTGGACGCGTCCAGCACCGGCAATCCAGGCTACATCGAGGTGCAGGTCGACGACCAGGCGCCGCGCCTGGTCGCGCTGACTCCGGACACGCGGCGCGTGGAGCTGGTGCGGGACGCCGGCGGCGCCACGCACGAAGTCAGGATCATGCAGCGCACCGAGACCTGGCAAGGCATCACGCGCCTGGCCGGCTTCGCGCACGACGGCCAGCTGGCCGCGTGGCCGCAGCCGGAGCAACGCAAAATGCTGGTGCTGGGCGACTCGGTCACCTGCGCGCAAGGCATAGACCGCGTGTCCGGCGACGCCAGGTCGAGCTCCATGACCAATCCGCGCGCGTCCTACGGCATGCTGGCGGCGCAGGCCCTGCGGGCCCAGGTCGCGCTGGTGTGCTACGGCGGCCGGGGGTTGGTGCGCACCTGGGAGGGCAAGAGCGAACTCAATCTGCCCGAGTTCTACGAGCTGGCCATCCCCGACCCGGCCGCGCCGGCGCCGTGGGACCATCGCCGGTACGATCCGGACGTCGTCGTCAGCGCCATCGGCACCAACGACTTCACCGTCGGCGTGCCGGACCGCGAAAACTATGTCGGCGCCTACACCAGCCTGGTGAACACCATGCTGCGCAACCACCCGCACGCGCAAATCGTGCTGACCGAGGGCGCCATCCTGAACGGCGAAGGCAAGACCGCCATGCGCGCCTTCATCGCCGAGACGGCGGCGCGGGTCGGCAGCCCGCGGGTGCACATCATGCCCTCGACCCACTACCCGGGCGACGCCGAGGACGCCCATCCCACCCGCGAACAACACGCCGCGATGGCGCGCGAACTCGCCGAACACCTGCGCGCGCTTTTGCGCTGGTAATCCCCATACCGCGGCGATGCCCTGCCCGCGCCGGGCGCATCACAATAAAACCATGGAGACACAGATGAAACCACAAATGAACGCACGCCCGCTCGCCATCGCGGTGGGCCAGGCGCTGGCCGCGCTGGCGGCCGTCGCCATCGCCGCCGCGTCGCCCGCCCACGCGGCCGAAACGGCCCCCCGCCCCTGGATGGACCGGTCGCTGAGCGCCGACCAGCGCGCCACGCTGGCCCTGCAAGCCATGACGCAACAGGAGAAACTGGGCTGGGTGCTGGGCCACTTCGGCGCCGATTTCGCCAACAAGACCAAGAAGCATCCGGCCGCGCTGCCATTCTCGGCCGGCTATATCACCGGCGTCCCGCGCCTCGGCCTGCCGGCCCTGTTCGAGACCGACGCCGGCCTGGGCGTGGCCACGCAAGCCACGGCCACGCCGCGCGAGCGCACCTCGCTGCCGTCCGGCCTGGCCACCACGGCCACGTGGGACAAGCGGCTGGCCTACAACGGCGGCGCCATGATAGGCGCGGAGGCGCGCGCCTCCGGCTTCAACGTCATGCTGGCCGGCGGCGTCAACCTGCTGCGCGAGCCGCGCAACGGCCGCAATTTCGAATACGCGGGCGAGGATCCGCTGCTGGCCGGCACCATGGTGGCCCAGCAGGTCAAGGGCATACAGTCGAACCACCTGATCGCGACCACGAAGCACTTCGCCGTCAACGACCAGGAAACCGGCCGCTTCGTGCTGGACGCGCGCATCGGCGAGGCCGCCAACCGGACCTCCGACCTGCTGGCGATGCAACTGGTGCTGGAGCAGGCCGATCCCGGCTCCGTGATGTGCTCCTACAACCGCCTGAACGGCGTCTACGCCTGCGAGAACGACTACCTGCTGAACCAGGTGCTGAAGAAGGACTGGGGCTACAAGGGCTATGTGATGTCCGACTGGGGCGCGGTGCACAGCACCACGCAGGCCGCCAACGCGGGGCTGGACCAGCAGTCCGGCTGGGAATTCGACAAGTCGCAGTACTTCGGCGGCGCGCTGGAGGAGGCGGTCGCCAACGGCCACGTGACGCAGGCCCGCCTGGACAACATGGTGCACCGCGTGTTGCGCGCCATGTTCGACAAGGGGGTGGTGGACCATCCGGTGGCCGAGGGCGGCGCCATCGACTTCGCCGCGCACGGCCTGGTCACCCGCACCGGCGCCGAGGAAGGCATGGTGCTGCTGAAGAACGAGGGCGGCCTGCTGCCGCTGAAACCCGGCGCCGGGAAGATCGTCGTGATCGGCGCGCACGCCGACGTGGGCGTGCTGGCCGGCGGCGGCTCGTCGCTGGTGTATCCAATCGGCGGCAACGCCGTGCCGGGGCTGGAGCCCAAGGTCTGGCCGGGGCCGGTGGTCTATCACCCCTCCTCGCCGCTGAAGGCGATCCAGGCGCGCGCGCCCGGCGCCACCGTGGTCTACGACGACGGCACCGACCCGGCCCGGGCCGCGCGGCTGGCGGCCGGCGCGGACGTGGCGCTGGTGTTCGCCCAGCAGTGGGTGGGCGAGGCGCTGGACGCGACCTCGCTGTCGCTGCCGGATGGACAGGACGCGCTGATCGCGGCGGTCGCCAAGGCGCAGCCGCGCACGGCCGTGGTGCTGGAGACATCCGGCCCGGTCACCATGCCATGGGTGGGACAAAGCGCGGCCGTGTTGCAGGCATGGTACCCCGGCACCAGCGGCGGCGAGGCCATCGCGCGGGTGCTGTTCGGCGAGGTCAATCCCTCCGGCCGCCTGCCGGCCACCTTCCCGGTGTCCGAAAGCCAGCTGCCCCGTCCCGTGCTGGACGGCGATCCGAAGGACCAGACCACGCGCTTCGCCGTCGATTATCACGAGGGCGCGGCGGTGGGCTACAAGTGGTTCGACCTGAAGGGGCTCAAGCCGCTGTTCCCCTTCGGCCACGGCTTGTCGTACACGCGGTTCAGCTATTCCGGCCTGGCCGCCAGCCAGAAGGACGGCAAGCTGCAATTGCGCTTCAAGGTGAGCAACACCGGCGCCGTCAAGGGCAAGGACGTGCCGCAGCTGTACGTGGCGCCGCTGAACGCGAAGTGGGAAGCGCCCAAGCGCCTGGCAGGCTGGGACAAGGTGGAGCTGGCGCCGGGGGCAAGCACGGAGGTCAGTGTCGCTGTCGATCCGCGCCTGCTGGCGACCTACGACAGCCGCTCCAAGACCTGGCGCATCGCCAAGGGCGGCTACAAGGTGCTGCTGGCGCGGGACGCCGGCGGCGCGGACGCCGCCAGCGTGACGGTCCAGCTGCCGCAAAGCACGCTGGACCTGTCGGGTAAACCGTTGCGGTAGGCGTATCAGAATTTCGGCAGCCGTTCCAATGTGATCACATTGGAACGGCTGTAGACCTTCTTCTTGTGGTCATTGGTGTTGTAGTACTCGCCGGTCCAGAAGTTGTTCGGGCCGGTGACGCCCGGCGCGCCGTCGCCATCGCTCCAGACCATGAACCACAGCCACCACGCGCCGTCCGTGGCGATCTTGTCCGGATCGGGAATGTAGCTGTTCTCGCTCAGCGCGATGGGTTTTCCTTCCGCCGTGGTTTTCCGCAATTGCGTGTAGGTCTCGATCTGCGAACGATAGCTCTTGTTGTCGGACTGGTCGTAAATATCGTGGCTCATGACATCGACCACGTCGTCGCCGGGATACCACGCCGGGTCCTGCCCGTTCCATACCCAGATGAGATTGTGCAGCCCGTGCACATTCACCAGGCGGTCATGCAGATGGCGCCACAGCAGAATGTAGGCGTGGGCCTGGGGCGCGCCGTCGGCGCGCTTGCGGCCCCACCAGAACCAGCCGTCGCCCTTGTAGCCAGAGGCCTCGTGCAGCGGGCGCCATAGCACCGTCACGCCCGCGTCGGACAGCCTTTTCAGCTCGGCCGCGATCAGGTCGATGCCATCGTTGATCTGCTGGTAGGCCGGGCTGTTCTTGTCCAGGGCGCCTTGCGCGAGCGGGATCGTGAACGCCGTGTTCTTGCTGGTGTCGGCCTCCTGGGCATAGAAGTTGGCGCTGTTCACCTGTGCCGTCTTCAGCAAGGCCGGATCGCGCCAATGCCAGCTGAACTCCACCAGGCCGCCCTTGTTCGCGAAGGCGATCGCCTCCTCGGTCTGGCGCCTGCCCTCGGCCCAGGTGGCGGTCATCCCGTAGTTCATGAAATCGTAGCCCATCAGCGCGGGATATTTTCCCGTGTCGGCGTAAACCCGCTCGGCCATGTCGATCGAGTCCTCCCAGGTCAGGTCCGACTGCCCGGCGATGACCTGCCTGCCCCAGACGCTGCGCAAGTAGGCGTAGACCGCCCGCGTCTTCGCGTTCGCCAGGGCGTCCACCGGCGCGTCGCGGCCGGCGCGCGCCGGCGCGGCGCCGCGGTTGTCGGGGCAAAAGCTGCGCGCGATGCAGTATTGGCCCTTCTCGTAGCCCCAGGCGCCGCCGTCGGCGCCGCACAGCGGCCAGTTCTTCCCGTTCACCGGGCAAGTCTCGGCGACGGGTACGGGGACGACGACTGTGCCGGTGCCAGCGCCGGTGCCTGTGCCGGCGCCGGCCGTGGTTGGATTCTGCACGCCCCCCGCGCCCGGTCCGCCGCTGCAGGCCGACAAGGCCAGGACGGTGGACAAGGCGAGCAGACGCGCGCTTGCGTGTGTTGTTTGTTTCATTTTTTCTCTTGGAGGGAATGGCGCGGAGCGCGCCGGCGCTTGCGGTCCGGGTTGCGGACCGCAAGGCCATCAGGATGAAGGACTTAGAACGAGTAACGCAGCTGCGCGGTGTAGCGCGGGCCGGTGGCGAACCAGGAATGGCCGCTGGTGCCCGCGTGCTGCTGCATCAACTGCTTGAACACGGCCTTGTTCAGGTTCTGCGCTTCCAGGCCGAACTGCAGCTTCTCGGTGATCTTGTAGAAGATCGACGCGTCCAGCTGGCCGTAGGCGTCCGCCCACAGCGGCAGGCCCCAGGCGATGTTGGTCGCGCCATAGGTCGGGCTGGCCGAGTTGGTGTCCTTGCCGTCGGTGCCGCGCGTGCCCCAGGTGTTGACCGCCTGCAGGTTCTTCGAACGCCAGTTGTAGGCCAGGCGGGCCGAGACCGGGCCCTTGTCATACATCAGCGACAGGTTGCCGGACTGGCGCGACAGGCCTTGCAGCGGCAGGTTGCCGAAGCTGCGGCCGTCGGTGTCGCAACCGTTGACGTACAGGTTCACGTTGACCGCGCCGTCGCCGGTGGTGCAATACGGCGAGAAGACCGGGTTGTACAGCTTGCGCTTGCTGTCGACGAAGGTGAAGCTGGCTTGCACGCCCAGGCCCGACAGCCACTCAGGCAGATTGTCGTAGTACTGCTGGTAGGCGACCTCGAAGCCGCGCGCGTGGCCGCGGGCGCCATTCACCGGCGAGGTGATGGTGAAGCTGTGCGTCTTGCCGTCCGCGCCGGCGACGTCGTAGGTGTTCAGTTGATTGACGATGATGTCCTTCAACTGCTTGTTGAACACCGCGACGGTCAGGGAACCGCTGGGCGCGAAATACCATTCCGCCGTCACGTCGAGCTGCTTGGAGGTGGTGGGCTTGAGCATCGGATTGCCCGCGCCGGTGCCGGTCAGGCTGACGCTGTTGACGGTGATGGCCTTGGTGGCCTCGTTGGTGCTGGTCTTGATTTCCTCCATCAGCGTGGTGTAGCCCTGCAGCTGCGAGAAATCCGGGCGCGACATCGCCTTGCCCAGGGCCAGGCGGAATTGCAGCTTCTCGCTGGCCTTCATGCGCAGGTTCAGGCTGGGCAGCACATTGCTGTAGGAATTGGCGAAATCCTGCTGCTCCGAGAACGCCGCGATATCGGGGATCGCCACGCCGGACACGCTGGCGCCCGGCGGGAAGGTCGGCACCGATGGCTTGAACACCGTGTAGCCGGCCGCGGTCGAATTGGTGCGCACGTAGCGCAAGCCGATGTTGCCGTCGATCGGATACTTCAGGTCGTCGAAGCCGAAGCGCAACTGGGAGTAGAAGGCCTTGGTGCGTTCCGACACGTCGTTGATCTCGGCCGGGTCGGTGCCGAAAGTGGAATTCTTCCACGCGAAATCGCAGCTGCCCCAGCCCTGCTTGGTGGTCTGCTCCTTGCAGACGATGTCGTAATACTTGTGCAGCGCCTCGTAGGTGCCGGGATAGCCGACCGCTAGGCTGTCGTTCGGGAACACCACCGAGGGCACCGACGTCTTGCCGTTGAAAAAGTTGGGGTAGGTGTGGACATTGGTCTCGTTGCTGAAGCGCGGATCGCCCAGGTAGGCGAGCTGCGAGATGTTCCAGCCCAGCATCCATGGCTGGGTGATGGCTTGCCAGTTGTAGCTGGGGTTGGAGTTGTGGGTGTGCGAATTGCGGTCGGTCAGCCGCACGCCGAAGCGCAGGTCGCGCAGCACTGAATGGTCGAATTCGTACTGCACATCGGTTTTCCAGGCCTTGCTGTCGGCCTTGGACCTGTCCCGGTGCTCCATGGTGTAGGCCCAGTAGTACTGGTTCGGGTCGGCCAGCATGGCGCGCTGGGCGTCGGTGAAGATCAGGTTCGGCATGCCGCCGGTCAGGTCCAGCCGTTGCGACTGGATTTGCAGGCCGGTGGCCACGTCGGAGTCGAAGCCCTCGCTCCGGGCGCGGATGCGCTGCAGGTCGTTGCGCACGGTCCATTGCGGCGACACGCGCCACTGCACATTCCAGTTGACATCGGTGGTCGAGGAATCGCGGGTGGCGACGCGGCGGTCCGGATTGTAGTTGATGCCGCCGTGTTCGGGATCGGACAGCGTCCCGGTCAACATCATGCCGTTCGCGTCGTAGGTGGCGTCGCTCACCTTGATGTCGTACGGGGTGGTGTGCTGCATCAGCATGGCCTGCTCGGACCACTTCATGTGGTAGTCCGACTTGAAGTAGGTCAGCGCGGTGGTCAGGCCCGTGAACGGGCGCCACTGCGCGGCGGCGTACTGGCCCTGGCGCTCGCGCTCGAAGTCCTGCGTGCGCCACAGCGCGCCCTTCGGCACCCACACGGTCTTGCCGGGCACCACGTTGTCGCGCGGGTAGAAGGCGTCGATCTTGATGGCGTCGGTGCGGGTGTCGCTCTGCGACTTGGCCAGGTCGACCAGCAGGCCGATTTCACCGATGCCGGTCTTCCAGCGGTCCGACAGCATCAGCGAGGCCGACGGCGTGGCCTTGCCCTCCTTCAGCGTGGAGTAGCTCTTCTGCCCCGACACGGAACCCTTGAAGCCCTTGAAGTCGAACGGCATGGCCGTGCGCAGATTCACCAGGCCGCTGATGGCGCCCTCGATCTGCTCCGCCGAGGGATTCTTGTAGACGTCGACGCCGGCCATCAGCTCTGGCGGCACGTCCTCGAAGTTCAGGGCGCGGCCGCCGTTGGCGGAGAAGGAATCGCGTCCGTTCAATTCCGAGCGCACATAGTTCAAGCCGCGGATCGCCACGCCCGAGCCCTCGACCGCGTAGTGCTGCGGGTCGCCCGCCATGCTGCGGTCCATGGTCACGCCGACCACGCGCTGCAGCACCTCGGTCACCGACCGGTCGGGCAGTTTGCCGATGTCGTCGGCGACGATGGAATCGACGATTTCGTCCGCGTTCTGCTTGATCTTCTGGGCCGACTGCAGCGCGGCTCGCTGGCCGCTGACCACCACCACGGTGGCGCCGTCGGCCTGCTGCGCATAGGCCGGCAATACCAGCGTGGCGCATGCGCTGGCGACGGCCAGGTTCATAAGCTTTCTTCGTGTTGGGTACGGCATGTAGTCTCCTGATTCCGATTTGTTTTTTGGCGCGCAGCCATGGCTCTGGTGGCCATCCGCCTTGAAGTAGGCCAGCTGCTATAAGGGCTGCTTCGTTGCGGCCCCGTGAAATCAGTATTGCATCGCGAAAATGCACGGGTCAAACGAATTGGAATTAGGCGTTGTTGTTTAATGGAATTTACTAAACGAACGCTGTTTAGCGAGGGCTGCAGGCGTGCCGGCGCGGCCGCGCGCGGCGGAGGGAAAGGAGGGTGGAATTCCCGGCGCCCGGCGCGGGCCCGGCTGGGGGATGGATCAGGCGGCGGCGCTGGCCGGCGGATCGAGACTGGCGTCGTTGACGGCCATCTCGCCGATGGCCTGCGACAGCGCGCGCGCCACCACGCCCTCGGTGCGGAAGGCGCGGGCCTTGCCGTCGCGGAAGCGTTGCGCCAGCTCGTCGCCGGACAGCGAGAACGCCTCCTGGCGCGAACTGGTGGAGAAGATGTAGAGCGTGCGCAGCGGACTGATCCAGGCGAGCTTGACCTTGCGCACGCCGCCGTCGTCCTGGTCGAACTCGACCCAGGCGCCGCGCGACAGCGTGTCGACCTCGATGGCCGCGTCGTCGTCCAGCGGCGGCTCGGGCTCCGGCGCCTTGGCGGCGGCCTGCGCCTCCAGTTCCAGACGGCGCTCGGCGGCCTTGCGCGCCACCTCCATCGCGATCTCGACCTGGCGTTCCGGCGACACCTCCAGCGGCGCGCGCACGATGGAGGCGTGGCACTCGGCCAGTTCGGCGAAGAACTGCAGCCGGTCCGCGTCCTGCCACTTGATGATGTCCAGCCACTTGTTCAGCGTGGACAGCAGCTTGGGCAGCTTGCCGATCAGTTGCTTGCGCTCCTCGGCCGTGATCTTGGGCTTCACGCTCCAGATCAGGTCGTCCATGGTCTGGGTGGCGTTCTTGACGGCGCCCGGCTTTTCCTCGTCCACGCTGTAGGCCAGCGTCAGCACGGACACCCACTTGTTTTCCAGGAAAGCCTCCACCACCGCCACCACTTCGCCGGTGCCGATGCGCAGCGCCACGGCGTTGCGGGCGGACTTGCCGGCCTCGGCCATTTTTTCCTGCTTCAGCGCGGCCTTGATCGGTTCCGCGATGGCGGTCGCGGCGGCCGCCTCCTCGGCCTTGATCGAGGCCTCCAGTTCGTTGACCGCCTCGCTGAAGACGGACATCTCGTGATCGTGGTCGCGCCCCACGCGCTCGACGCTGCGCTGCATGGCCTGGAACATGGGATCGTCCGGGCTCTTGCGCTGCTCCCAGCCCATGCGCGACAGCAGGTCGATCATGCGCCGCGCGGGGTGGGCGTCCTGGAAGAAGAAGTCCTTGTCCACCAGCGCGGCCTTCAGCACCGGGATCTGCAGGAAGCGGATCAGGTCGCGGATTTCCTGGGGGATGTTCTGGTCGCGGAAGACGGTGTCGAAGATGGCCGACAACAGGTCGATGGTGCTTTCGTCGGCGCGCGTCAGGCTGCCCTGCGGGGCGTTCTTCTTGATGTTGGGCAGGTAGAAAACATTGGGGGCGGTGGCCGCCGCGCCGGGCTCGCCAGGAGCGGCGCCAGCGCCGGCGCCGGCCAGTCCGGCCGCGCCCGCCGCCGCGTTCAGCAGATTCAGCAATCCTTGCGCGCCGGCCGGGACGAAGCCGGTCGCCACGCCGGCGGTGAAACCGGCCGCCGGGCTCGCGCCGCCACCGGCGTGCGGCGAGGGAAAGCCTCCCGGCGTCCCCGATACGTGGTCCACGCCCGGCGCGGCGATAAAGCCGGGATAGGCGACAGCGCCCTGCCCCGCCATGCCCGCGCCGGCAAAGCCGCCCGCCGCGTGGCCGGACGAGGCCAACGTGCCGTTGACCACGCCTCCAGCCGGGATGCCGGCGGCACCGCCTATGGCGCCTGCCATAGGCATGCCATGCGCGCCGCCAACAGCGCCGCCCATCATGCCAGCCGCTCCGCCGACTGCGCCGCCAGCGGGCATGGCCGCCGCGGGAACGAAGGAGCCGGGAACAAAGCCAGCGGGGACAAAGCCCGCCGGCGCCATCCCCGCGGGAGCCAGCGCGGCGGCGGCCATGGACGCGCCGGGGGCGCCGAACATCATCGCCGGCCCCGGCTGCTGCCCGACGGCGCCCGCCGGCATGGCGACCTGCTGGACCTGGGCCAGGTAATTCAATAACGGCTGCTTGGACGTGGTCTGCGCGGCGCGCTGCGCCACCTCGTTGCTGGCGCCGCCCTGGAAGCCCTGAGCCGGCCCCTGAGCCCAGGCGCCCGCCTTCAGGTTGGCGATGTCGGGCAGGTCCGGAATCATCAATTCCGGGTCCAGCGCGGGATCCTGCGCCACCGAGAAGAACTGGCGCAGCTGCTGGGCCAACTCGGCCTGCTGTTTGCGCTTGCGGGCCGGGTTGGCGCTGCTGGCGTCGTGGCTGTCCGCCTTGCGCGCCTTGTAGCTGTCCACCGATCCGGGTTGTTCCGCCTTGCGCTGCAAGGTCGCGTTCAACTCGTCGAACATGGACGACAGCTGGATGAACAGGTCCGGCTTGAGCAGCGGCAGCAGCAGGTTGGCCGACTCCTCGTCCGCCGTGAACGCCAGCCAGGCTTGCTGCAGCGCGCCCAGGAACACCTCGGGACGGAAGGGATTCTGGTTCACGCGCAGGATATCGCGGTCCAGCAGGAAGGCCAGGCGCACGTTCAGCGTGGCCAGCGCATCCGAATACAGCACCTCGAACGGCTTGGCGAGGCTGCCCAGCGTGACCTTGCTGTCCATTTCCTCGAACGGCACCAGCGACAGGCCCTGCTCCGCCACGCGCGGCTTGGCCTTTTGTCCGGGCGCCAGTTCGGCGATTTCGCGCCGCAGCGCGCGCTCGATTTCCTTGGTCAGCAGGCTCAGATAACCGTAATGGTTGGTGCGCAGCAGGTTGCCCGCGCGGATGCGCGCCTGGATCTCGCGCACATCCCCCTCCAGGTCGCCATCGGCCAGCGCGGAGACGATGCGGTTGGAAAAGTCCAGGAACTGGTCGCTGACATGCTTGTTGACGATCTCGATCAGATTCTCCAGCAGCGCATGCCGCGGCGTGACCGCTTTTTTGGGCGCTACGGAAGTTGTCGGATGTGAAAGCATGGTCTAACCTGATTGGATGTGGGCAGCCGCGATACCACATTCTTGCACATTATTGCCACAAGGCAATAGCCCACGGGAAACAATTAGCGATTTTTTTTGCGGCAAGCGGGTTCCAGGAGGAATGGAAATGAAATCCAGGCAGAAAGGCCAGAAGCAAGGCTATCAGGATAACACCAACCAGGGCGTGAGCCAGGCGGACAGCGGAAGCAGACAGTCCGGCGCCAAGGGATCGGCATCGGTGGGGCGTCAGGAAGCCCAGGGTGGCGCGGTGGACCGCAACGAGGAAAGCCGGCGTTCGCGCAGCGCGGACAAACGGGTGGAAACCGGCCGCACCGGCAACCGGAGTGGTTCGCGCGGCCGCTGAGTTCACGCCAGCGGGCCGCCGCGCGCCGCGCTATATATTGGTGACGCGCCGCCCTTTGGGCGGCATGAAGTCCGCCACCTTGTGCACCATCTTCACGGCCGCCGCCTGCGCGGCCGTCAGGTGCAGGTCCGAATAAGCGTGGACTTGCCAATGCTCCTCGCTGAACTCCACGTGGTTGCGCAGGATCTCCTCGGTCCGCGCGTCGTCCGCCTGCAGGCCCTCGACGATGATGCGCAGCGCTTCCGGCCGGGCGCCGGACGGCGCGCTGGCGTGCGAGCGATGCACCATGAAACGCGCGGTGCTGCTGGCGTAGCGTTTCTGGCCGGACAGGAACAGGATCACCGCGATGGACGCCACCGCGCCCGCGTTATACATGTGGAAACGGACCGGCAGCTTGCTCAGGTAGTTATATAAGCAGATGCCGTCGCTGACATAGCCGCCGTTTGACTGGATCAGGATATGCGCGTCGGTGATCATGTCCTCGGTCATGTCGGCGACGGCATCGAAAACCCGATGCACCATATCGCTGTTGACATCACCGGACAGGGTAAACCACGCGTGGCCCTGTAATTTGTCCTGCTCATCCATGGTTTTTCCTCGCAAGTTGATGTCCAGATTCTAACAAATCGCGGGTGTGAAAGTCCTGAGCGAGGCATTCGTGCGCGTGGCAACGCGGCCAACCGTTGGCCTTCCTCCATCACAAAAAACCACAATTCGCCCTCCGCCCCTTTGCAATCGCGGCATGTTGTTAGTGCGAACTAAAAACTCGTCTACAGTTATACCACCGCCCTCGTGGCGGCGACAAGGATCCGGGAACCGACTCGGCCACCGCCCAGGTTCTGACGCGAAAGAACACCAGCCCTTCACTCACCACCGAATTGACCTGGGCCTTCCTGAAGATGAAGGTCAACGACGAGGTCAATGTCCGCATCGGCAGGGTGGTGATTCCCGCCTTCCTGATTTCGGATTACCAGAATGTCGGCTACGCCAACACCATGATGCGGCCGCCGATCGAAATCTACGGCCGCTTCCCTCTCGAGGGAGCCAATGGCGCCGACTTTAATTACCAGCATGCTTTCGGCAACACCAACTCGTGCCGGTGGGCGCTGGGCCGCCCACCGGTATTAAGGATGCGGTTACTGTGGTCGGTGCCTCCCTCTATTTCGTCTTTTAAGGAGGCCGGCATGACAAATAAAATGACCTCGATGGTTTTGTGCGCCCTGCTGGCGGCCGCTTTGCCGGCCTCCGCTGAAACCGTGGTAATCGTCAATCCCAAGAATCCGGCCACCCACATGTTTTCGGAACAGGCGGCCCAATTCCTCCTCGGAAAATCGACGATGTTTACGCAGATAGACCAGGCCGAAGGTTCGGCCGTCCGCCAGGATTTCTATCGCAAGGTTGCGAATATGGAGGAGGCCCGGGTTAAAGCGATCTAGACCAAGCTGGTATTTACCGGGAAGGCCACTCCACCCATGGAATACAAATCCAACGCCGAAATCAAAAAGGCCGTGGCTGACGATCCCAAGGCGATAGGTTATATTGACAAGTCGGCGGTGGATGATACGGTCAAGGTTATTCTGACATTGCCGTAACCGTGGAACACGCTGCGGCGTAGCCGATACGCCGCAGCGTTTTATATTCCAGCCCCCTGCCCGCACGCCTCTCTTCCCCTTAGTACTCTGTCACCTCCACCATGGCTTGCCGCCCCCCTTTTTGGCGTTCCGACGTCCAAATCACGCTAGTTTTTAGCATGATCATGCCCGAACTGAGCATAAACCCGACGTTTTGGCCATAAACGTCAATCGGACGGCGGCCAATAGGCCAAGCAATGCAGGCGTGAATCAGCCATTGAACCGAGCAAAAGAACGCAATTCGACGGCCATGACGGCGCTGCAAAGCCAGGTCAACGAGATAAAAATGCGGCGCTGTTCATTGATGGCGGAGGATTATTATCCTGTGGTCCAGTGCACAGGGACGCCAGGTTTTCCACGCCACCACCAGGCAGACCGGAAATATCCTTCCCCGGACAAGTTTCAGCTTCGACATTTCCCGCCGCAGACCCTCGTTGTCCCCGCGCAGGCGGGGAGCCAAGTTGGCATGCAAACTTGGATTCCCGCCTGCGCGGGAATGACTCTGACTTAACGGCATTAAGGGAATTCTGTTAAGTCAGCGTCATTCCACATCGGCGAATTGAAATCATCGCTGCCTGCTTGGTGACTACGTGACCCCGTTCCGCTCGTTCCGCAGGCATGGAGCGGTGCTCCATGAATTCCCTGCTATACTCTGCGCGGGACGACTTGATAACGACTTCGGCCGCTTGACTTAACGGCATACGGCATTACCCATTTCAAACTAGCTTTCGCCGGCCGCCGCCATTGCGCAATCCTTTGAGTATTTTCATCACGGATATACGGGAAATACTCACGCCGCTTCACAGCACAATATAAGCTCTTGATTCACACATACAATTGCCAGCCAAAATCATTTCGCGGCAGCCCTTTCGCGAGGCGTCCCGGGGGCGCCGCCTTGCCCCGGCAAGATTGACATTCTCGCCCGTCTGGCATATATTCCTCAGTCTTGATCGGGAGAGGGCAACCCAGCGTTGCCGCCGAAGGGGCACTACCCAAAAACTCTCAGGCAAAAGGACCGGTCAAGGGCCAGCAGCGCGAAGTCGCGGCTGGGTCAAACTCTGGAGAGCGGCCGCGGCGAATACGCCGGCGGCCCACCGAAGGGGCGTGCGGACCTCATCCGCTATCTCTCAGGTACCAAGGACAGAGGGGTCCGCGTTGCATTGTGCTGTGCATTCTGCTTCTGTTAACCCCTTTTTCTGGACGGCCCCATGACGCTCAAAGCGACCCCACTCAATAACGCCCACCGCGCCCTCGGCGCCCGCATGGTCGATTTCGGCGGTTGGGACATGCCCGTCAACTACGGCTCCCAAATCGAGGAACACAACGCCGTGCGCACCGACGCCGGCATGTTCGACGTGGCCCACATGTGCGTGGTCGATATCAAGGGCGCCAACGTGCGCGCCTTCCTGCGCGGCCTGCTGGCCAACAATGTGGACAAACTGCAAACGAGCGGCAAGGCCCTCTACTCCTGCATGCTGAATCCGCAAGGTTTCGTCATCGACGACCTGATCGTCTATTTCATTAGCGAAGACTGGTTCCGCCTGGTGGTCAACGCCGGCACCGCCGAAAAAGACGTGGCCTGGATGCAGGCGCAAAACGAGGCGACCAACAGCGGCCTGGCCATCACCCAGCGCCGCGACGGGGCCGACGCGATGGCGCTGATCGCCGTGCAAGGCCCGAACGCCCGCGCCAAGGTCTGGGAAGTGATCCCCGGCACGCAGGCGGCCACCGCCGAGATGAAGCCGTTCAACGTCGCCTTCGTGAAAGACACCCCGTTCGGCGAGGCCATGGTGGCCCGCACCGGCTACACCGGCGAAGACGGCTTCGAGATCGGCGTCGCCGCCGGGCAGGCCGAGGCGCTGTGGAACGCGCTGAACGCGGCCGGCGTGAAACCGGCCGGCCTGGGCGCGCGCGACACGCTGCGCCTGGAAGCCGGCATGAACCTGTACGGCCAGGACATGGACGAAACCGTCAACCCGCTGGACGCGGGCCTGGCCTGGACCATCGACTTGGTGAGCGAGCGCGACTTCATCGGCAAGGCCGCCCTCCAGAAAATGGGCCAGAACGCCCAGTTCGTGGGCCTGATCCTGCGCGAAAAAGGCGGCGTGCTGCGCGCGCACCAGAAAGTCATCGTGGCCGGCAGCGAGCAGGCCGGCGAGATCACCAGCGGCACCTTCAGCCCGACCATGCAGCAAGCCATCGCCCTGGCGCGCGTGCCGAACGGCGTGCAAGTCGGCGACACCGTGCACGTGGAAATCCGCGACAAGAAGCTGGCCGCCACGGTCGTGAAGCTGCCGTTCGTCCGCAACGGTAAAATCCTGGTTGCCTGACCCGAATTCAACTAACAATAATCCCAACTGGAGCTACACATGAATATTCCCGCAGATCTGAAGTACACCGAGTCCCACGAGTGGGTGCGCCTGGAAGCCGACGGCACCATCACGGTCGGCATCACCGAGTTCGCGCAGGACGCGCTGGGCGATATCGTCTTCGTCGAGCTGCCTAAGGTCGGCACCAGCTACACCGCCGGCGACGACGCCGCCGTGGTGGAATCGGTGAAGGCCGCTTCGGACATCTACGCTCCGCTGTCGGGCGAAGTGACCGCCGTGAACGAGGCCGTGACCGACGCGCCCGAATCGATCAACGCCGACGCCTACGCGGCATGGCTGTTCAAGATCAAGCCGACCGACGTTTCCGCCCTGGACAGCCTGCTGGACGCGGCCGCCTACGGCAAGACCACCGAAGGCTAATTCGTCTGTTTGGGGGCCGGCACCGCGTTGGCCCTATTCCAGCAAAACCAGATGCAACCCCTGGGGTCGGACCCCACGGGTCTGACCCCGGCAGTTGCCAGTGGTTTCGGACGCATCCCAGATTCCTCTCTGCCCTACCCGCCATCATGACCCGTACCAGCCTGACCCAACTCGAAGCCCGCGATGCCTTCATCGCCCGCCACATCGGCCCGGACGCCGCCGAACAGCAACAGATGCTCGACGTGCTCGGCTACGCCACGCGCGCCGCGCTGATCGACGCCATCGTGCCGCCTTCCATCCGCAACAAGAGCGCCCTGCCGCTCGGCCAGTTCCACGAGCCGATGCCTGAAACGGAAGCGCTGTCCAAGCTGAAAGGCCTGGCGTCCAAGAACAAGGTACTGAAGTCGCTGATCGGCCAGGGCTACTACAACACCCACACGCCGGGCGTCATCCTGCGCAACATCTTCGAGAACCCGGCCTGGTACACCGCCTACACCCCGTACCAGCCCGAAATCTCGCAGGGCCGCCTGGAAGCCATCCTGAACTTCCAGCAGGTGGTGACCGACCTGACCGGCATGGGCATCGCCAACGCGTCCATGCTGGACGAGGGCACCGCCGCCGCCGAGGCCATGACGCTGATCCAGCGCGTGGGCAAATCGAAATCGAACCTCTTCTACGTAGCCAACGACGTGCTGCCGCAAACCCTGGAAGTGGTGCAGACCCGCGCCCTGCCGCTGGGTATCGAGGTGCGCACCTTCGACCCGGCCGAACTGGCCGGTGTCAGCGGCGCCTTCGGCGTGCTGCTGCAATACCCGGGCGCGAACGGCGTGGTGCGCGACTACCGCGCCGGCGTCGAGGCGGTCAAGGCCGCCGGTGCGATGGTCGTCGTGGCGGCGGACCTGCTGGCCCTGACCATGCTGACGCCTCCGGGCGAATGGGGCGCGGACGTCGTGATCGGCAACAGCCAGCGCTTCGGCGTGCCGCTGGGCTTCGGCGGCCCGCACGCCGGCTACCTGTCCACCCGCGACGAATTCAAGCGCTCGATGCCGGGCCGCCTGGTCGGCGTGACCATCGACCAGCAGGGCAACAAGGCCTATCGCCTGGCCCTGCAAACCCGCGAGCAGCACATCCGCCGCGAAAAAGCCACCTCCAACATCTGCACCGCGCAGGTGCTGCTGGCGGTGATCGCCTCCATGTACGCCGTGTACCACGGCCCGGCGGGCCTGCTGCAGATCGCCAAGCGCGTGCACCGCTACACCGGCATCCTGGCCGCCAACCTGCGCACGCTGGGCTACTCGGTCAACGACACCTTCTTCGACACGCTGACCGTGAAGACCGACCGCGCCGACGCGCTGCACGCGGCAGCCGTCGCCCACGGCGTCAACCTGCGCAAGATCGACGCCAACCACGTCGGCGTGTCGCTGGACGAAACCGCCAACCGCGCCGACATCGCCACGCTGTGGTCCGTGTTCGCCGCCGGCGTCAGCAACGCGCCCGCCGCGCCGGACTTCGACACCGTGGAAGCGGGCGTGGAACGCGCCTTCCCCGAAGCGCTGGGCCGCCAGAGCGCCTACCTGACGCACCCGGTCTTCAACCGCTACCACTCCGAAACCGAGATGCTGCGCTACCTGCGCAGCCTGGCCGACAAGGACCTGGCGCTGGACCGCACCATGATCCCTCTGGGTTCGTGCACCATGAAACTGAACGCCACCAGCGAAATGATCCCGGTGACCTGGCCCGAGTTCTCCTCGATCCACCCGTTCGCGCCGAACGACCAGACCGTCGGCTACCGCGAGATGATCGACCAGTTGGAAGAGATGCTGTGCGCCGTGACCGGCTACGCCGCCGTCTCGCTGCAGCCCAACGCCGGTTCGCAGGGCGAATACGCCGGCCTGCTGGTGATCCAGAAATACCACCAGTCGCGCGGCGAAGGCCACCGCAACATTTGCCTGATCCCGTCGTCGGCGCACGGCACCAACCCGGCGTCGGCCAACATGGTCGGCATGCAGGTGGTGGTGACCGCCTGCGACGAGCGCGGCAACGTGGACCTGGCCGACCTGAAAGCCAAGGCCGAGCAGCACTCCAAGAACCTGGCCTGCGTGATGGTGACCTACCCGTCCACCCACGGCGTGTTCGAGGACGGCATCCAGGAACTGTGCGACATCATCCACTCGCACGGCGGCCAGGTGTACATCGACGGCGCCAACATGAACGCGCTGGTCGGCGTGGCCGCGCCGGGCGCCTTCGGGGGCGACGTCTCGCACCTGAACCTGCACAAGACCTTCTGCATCCCGCACGGCGGCGGCGGACCGGGCGTCGGCCCGATCGGCGTCGGCGCGCACCTGGCCAAGTTCCTGCCTAACCAGCGCTCCAACGGCTACGTGCGCAGCGAAGACGGCATCGGCTCGATCTCGGCGGCGCCGTTCGGCTCCGCCTCCATCCTGCCGATTTCCTGGATGTACATCGCCATGATGGGCGGCGCCGGCCTGACCTCGGCCACCGAGACCGCCATCCTGAACGCCAACTACATCGCCCGCCGCCTGGCGCCGCACTACCCCGTGCTGTACTCGGGCCACGACGGCCTGGTCGCGCACGAGTGCATCCTGGACCTGCGTCCGCTGACCGACGCCACCGGCATCAGCAACGAAGACGTGGCCAAGCGCCTGATGGACTTCGGCTTCCACGCCCCGACCATGAGCTTCCCGGTTCCCGGCACGCTGATGATCGAGCCGACCGAATCCGAAGCCAAGGCGGAGCTGGACCGCTTCATCGACGCGATGATCGCCATCCGCGGCGAGATCGCCAAGGTGGAAAGCGGCGAGTTCGACAAGGCGAACAACCCGCTGAAGTTCGCGCCGCACACGGCCGAGGTGCTGATGTCCGACAACTGGGACCGCAAGTACAGCCGCGAAGTGGCGGCCTACCCGGTGCCGTCGCTGCGCAGGCAGAAGTACTGGCCCACCGTCGGCCGCGCCGACAACGTGTACGGCGACCGTAACCTGATGTGCGGCTGCGCACCGATCAGCGATTACGAATAAGCCGCGGCAAAGTCCGGGGTCAGACCCATCGGGTCTGACCCCGGCAGTTGCCAGTGGTTTTCGGCGCAAAGCCCCTACGCCGCGGTATTCAGCTCCGCCGCCTCCAGCGGAGCCTCCTCCCACACCGCCGCCTGCGTGATCTCCTCGCAACTCGTCACATTCCCCTGCACGTCCAGCTTCATCCACATCAGCGCGCCGCCCGGCGTCACCCCCACCGCGTGCACGCCCGACTGCGCCGGATCGCCGCACAAGGCCGTCGCCACCATGGTGTCGGCGATCGCCCGGGGCTGTCCCCACGCCGAACCCAGCTCGCGCGACACCAGCCACAATCCGCCCGCGCCGTCCGTGTAAGCCAAGTGCTCGCCGGTGCCATCGCGGTCGCTCCACACCAGCTCCGCCCCGTTCACCCGGGCCACCGGCTGCGGCACGTCGTGCCCGCCGCGATACACCACGATGCCCTCGCCCGCCACGAACACGTCCGGCACGTTCGGCACCGTCCCCTGCGCCAGATGGAAGCTGGACGCCAGATAGGGCAGCGCGCGGTACTCCACGTTCACCGCCCACCCGAACTGGTCGGGGAAGGACGCGAAGGTCAACGCCGCCGCGCCCCCTTCCCGCACCAGCGTCCACGCGCCCGGCAAACGGTAACTGCCCACCGCGTAGCCCAACACCCTGGCCAGCCCCCCCTGCAAACGCAAGGGCGACATCGGCGTGGACGGCGCGGCGGCGTTGAAGTACCAGGTGTTCTCCTCGTCCTGCGCCCGCGCCGTCACCAGCACCAGCGGCGCGGCGCCCGCCAGCAGCGGCCCGAAAGCCACGCGCGTCGCGACCGCCCCTTCCGGAAAACCGCGCCGCCGCATCTGCATGGTGCGGAACGCCTTGATCCAGCCCGCTTCGTCCATACTGCCCGACAGGCCCGAGGCCACGTACAGCGTGCTGGCCTCCGCCCCCTCGCGCGCCCCCACCGCCAGCGCCACCGCGACCGTGCCGTCGCCGGCCTGGCGCACATCCACGCACTGCACCCGGTGGCGCATGGGATGCGGCAGCGCCGCGCTCAGGTCCGTCTGCGACCAGTTGCCGAACGCCGTGCGGCGGAACATATATAGATGCAGGTTGCCGCCCACCGCGAACACCAGCGGCGAGCCGGCGCCGTCGCGCACCACGAAGAAGGGGCGGCGCGCGTCGACCGGCGCCGCGCAGGGATCGCCGCCTTCGCCCGCCTCGGCCAGACGCACGAAATAGCCGCGCACCAGTTGCGCCATCGTCAGGCCCGCCTCCGCCTGGCGCCGGCGCCACATCGGCATTTCCTTCGGCGCCTCCGCGCCATAGCGGCCCATCACCGCGTCGTAGGCGCGCGCGGTGCGCTCCTCCGCGTCCAGCCCAGCCAGTTCCGGCAGCGCCAGCAACACCAGGGCCAGTTCCGCCCTGCCCCGCGCGGCGCTCGCCTGCATGACGATCAGCGAGGTCCACGCCAGCACCTCGTCGGCCACCGGCTCGCGGCGCAGCACGATGCGCGCCACGCGCGCGGCCGCGTAACTGGAGGCCCCGGAAGGGATGGCCGCGCCGGTGCCCTGGTTGCAGCGTACCGCCGCGCCGGCCTTCGCCGCCGGCTTGGCGCCGGCCAGATCCAATGCCGCATAGGCAAACAGTTTGCTCATTTCAACGCTCCTCGTGGACCAGGTCCAATTCAATGTTTCCGTCTTCGTTCAACTGGATGCCGCGATAGCACAGCTGCGGACCGGCCGGCAGCACCAGCTGGCCCGCCGCCTGGCCGAACATCGCGGTGGCCGCCGCGCCCAGTTCCACCATCACGCTGCCCTGCAGCGCGGCGAAACCGGCGTGGTTGCCTTCCCAGTCGTTGGTGATCTTGTTCATGTTCAGCAAATGGGCCAGCGCATCGGACACCACATACATGCCGACCACGCCCGAATCGGTCGCCGCCGGCGCGCGCTTGCCGCCCACCGTCACCGCGATGCCGCCATTGGGCGCCGGCACGAACTGCAGCCGCATCGACCAATGCATGGTGGTCCGCGCCCAGCCCTTGCCCATGTAAGTCTTGCGCATGAACGGCGCCACGCGTTGGTTCATGCGATCCCACTCGTAGCGCATCAGAGAGCTATATAGATCCACCGTCAGCCGGGACACGCCCTGCGCGTCCGGCTGGGACGACACCGACACGCTGAACTGCAAGTCCTGCTCGGACTCGCGGTCGTGCAAATGGCGGTTGCCCTCGCGCCAGTGCAGCAGCACGTGGTCCCGGTAACTCCAACCGTGCGCGTTCGGCACGAAGGCCGCGCGGGCGCCGTTGTCCAGCGTGGCCGCCGCGCCCGACTTCTCGTTGACGGTTTCATCCAGATCCAGTTCGCCCTCCTGGTCGCGGCGCGCATGCAGGTAATCCGGCAAGGCGGTCAGGCGCCGCTGGATCGGATCCACCAGCAGCGGCTTCAGGAAGCGTTTGAAAAAAGTCTCGCGCGACACGATCAGCTTGCCGGCGGCGCCCTCGGCCACCGGCGGAGGCGGATTGAAATGCCCGGCGGTTCCGCTGTACAGGCGCGGCTCGTGCGCGATCTTGCGCTCGCCACTTACCTGCAGGAAATTCAATGTGCCGCACGCGGCCAGATTCGCCCCGCAAGGCAGGAGGCCTTCCAGAATATCCGCCGCATGTGTCTTGCGCGTGACAGCGTAGCCGAGCACGAAGGGATTGCCGGGACCGGCCAGGCCTTTCAGCCAGGCGCCGATGAAGTTGGCGAAGTTGTTGGCCAGGAAAGAGTTGTCGGTGGCCAAGTCGGTGTGGGCGGCGTCCGGATGCATCAGATCGCTTTGCTCGAAATCCAGCACCGCCGCCTGAAGGCGGAAATGCGCCTCGTCGAAGCGGCCGATGCGGTTGATCGTTCCGGGCGCGGCGGGCGCGGCGCCGTTCAGCAGATCCTGCATGGCGACCGGCAGCAACTGCACTTTGACATTGAATGCGATTTTCCAGCCGGCAATGGATTGCTTCAGGATGCTGGTCCTGTTGCCAAAGCCGTTGTAAAAGCTCATGTTGCCGGAATTGAAAGTCAGCGACAGCCGGGCCATGCGCGGCGCGCCGGTGTCGAAACTGATGCCGGGTGTCGCCAGGACCGCCCTGTCCACGCCCTCGCCGCCGATCAGCAGGCCCGCCTCGTCCAAGTCTCCCACCTGGACCGCCCGCGGCAGCAAACCATGCTGTCGCATCGAGGCAAATTGCTTGTTGACCGTCTCCGGCGCCAGCGCCCAAACCTGGTCGAAGCCCCCCAAGAGGCGGTCGCTCCCCGGCAATTCGTCGGACAACGAGGCGATGAGATCGCCGGCGTCGATGTTGTTGCCATTGGTTAACATAGAAACGTTTGTCATGCTACTATCCTTCTTGAGGGAATGCTAATATTTGTTCTGCGGAATGACTGCACTGTATTGACATTCATCTTCCGGCGCCTTCCGGCAACCTTCCGGCGTCATAAGTGTTTGTTTTCAAAGTAAATTTAATTTGCAACGGCGGGCGGGTATGGGTGACAGGGGCTTTCGCTTCGGCGACTGGCAGATAGATCCAGACAGCAATACACTGAGCAATGGCACGGCCCAGGCTCAGCTGGAGCCCAGGGCGATGGATGTGCTGCGCTATTTATGCCGCCATCCGGGCGCCGTCATCCCAACGGAAGAAATCCTCGAAGCCTGCTGGGGCAGTTCCGAGATGGGTGACAACCCCATCCACAAGGCCATCACCCAGCTGCGCCGCGCGCTGGGCGACTCCGCCAGCGAACCCCGCTATATAGAGACAGTCCGCAAGCGCGGCTACCGCGCCATGGCGGCGGTGATCGCCAATGAGACGGCCGAGGAAGGCAGCTGGCTGCAGGGATCGCCGTTCCGGGGGCTGGAGGCTTTCCAGGAAAACCACGCCGCGATCTTCTTCGGAAGGATGCAGGCGTGCTCGCAGTTGCGGGAGTTGGTTACCAAGCAGACCGAGCAAGGCAGTGCCATGGCGCTGGTGCTGGGACCTTCCGGCTCGGGGAAGACTTCTTTGGTGAGGGCAGGTTTGCTGCCGCAGTTGATGGAGGCGCAGGCGGGGCCGACTTCGCCGATCGCGCTGGCTTGCACGCTCTACATGGATTGCGCGGATCTGGCGGAGGGAAATCTGTTCCAGGCGCTGGCCGCCGTGCTTATCGATGCGGAAGTTGATGGAAAATTGCTCTTTTCCGGCGAAAATGCAGAGGCTCTAGGCAAGCAACTGGACTCTTTAGATGTCGAAACTATCGCCGGAAGGTTTGATGGATTCTCCGGAAGAATTCGAATCAGCTTGTTTGTAGACCGCCTAGAGGCCATTTTCCGGGCCCCCGGAGTGACCGACGAGATCCGCATTCGATTCGTTGCCGTGTTGGAACATTTGTCGCGCTCAGGTGCGATTCTGGTGATGCTGGCCTGCCGCAACGACTTCTACCCCGATGTCGTTGCCCTATCCGCGCTGATGACATTGAAATCTCGCGGCGGTCACTTCGACCTCACCCCTCCCGATGGCGCAGATATAGCCCAGATAGTTCGCTTGCCCGCTCGTGCAGCTCAACTGCACTTTGAACAAGATCAAACGACTGGTGCAAACCTCGACGACATTCTTTGTGATGCAGCACGTGGCAACCCCGACACACTGCCGTTATTGCAATATTGCTTAAATGAGCTTTACCGGCAGCGTCGCGAAGACGGAATGCTCTGTCTAGAAGTCTTCAGGCAGCTGGGTGGAATTGAAGGCTCAATTGCTGTTCGAGCTGAGCAGGTTGTAACAGCCCTGGCCCCAGCGCAGCTCTCAGCCCTACCACATGTGTTATCGCTGCTGGTCGATATTGCAGAGGAAAAAGGCGCCATAACTGCTCGCCGTGCAGCTTGGTCAGCCTTGCAGGGCGCTAATGAACGCGACTTGGTGCGTGCGCTGGTCGAAGCGCGTCTGTTCGTCAGCGAACTATCCGGCGACGTCCCGAGTTTTGGAGTCGCGCACGAAGCGCTGTTGCGCCGCTGGCCTCGTGTTGCGGAATGGATAGAAAAGCACCGGAATGCGCTGCAGGTACGCACTCGTCTTAGCCTAGATGCTGATCGCTGGATCGCCGCAGGCCGTCCACGAGACTTGCTCTTGCCTGCTGGGAGCCAGATTAATCAGGCCCGTGGTCTTATGGATCTGGTGGGGTTCTCTCTTGCCGAACGAGAACTTGAATATGTCCAATCCTCGCTACGGCGTGTGAAATTAGGCGAGCGTATCAAACTCTTGGTCATGAGCTTTGTCGTCGTCTTGGCCATTCTTGCCGGCGTTCTTGGTCTCGCAGCTCGTAGCTCACAACAGGAAGCGGAGCTGCATCGTATTGAGGCAGAGGGCTTGATGGGTTACATGCTAGGGGAGTTCGTCGAAAAACTCCGTCCACTTGGACGATTGGATTTGCTGGATGGCATCAGCAGCAAAGCACTATTGTATCTGGCCGAGTCTAAAACGGTGGATGAAAATCAGACATCTTTAGCGCAGCGTGCCAAAGCACTGCACTTGATTTCAGAGGTCAATTATGCGCGTGCTGATTTGAGTTCAGCATTGAAAGCATTGACTGCTGCGAGATCCATACTTCAAAAGCAAGACTTCGAAGGCAATGTCTCCAAGAGCCTATTGAAGGATTTAGGCGCAAATTCATTCTGGCTCGGACAGATCTATTTAGATCGGCGAGATTGGGCACTCGCTGGAAGACATCTGGAGGAATATCGTAACTATAGTCATCGCTTGGTCAATTTGGATCCTACTGACATCGACGGAATGATTGAATTTGCATACTCCCACAATAGCTTAGGAAAGCTCGCACTGAGACGAGGTAACTTTGATCAAGCTGCGGCGGCCTTCACGACATCAGTGAAATATGAGCGAGACGCACTTGCAAGAAAACCAGGAACGCAGAACTTAATTGCCGATCTGGCAAACAGTTTGTCTTGGTTGGCCAGCACAAAAGCAAGGCTTGGCGAATTAAACGAAGCAATGTCGTTATACGTTCAAGAAGAAGCGTTACTTAGAGAAATTCATGCGACAGCCCCAAGTAACGCTACATGGGCACTAAGGCTGGCTACGTCGATGTGGCGTCAAGGCGAACTATTCGTAGCATTAGGAACTCAGGGAATCGCAATCGAAAAACTTAAGAATGCTGAAATTTTATTCATTGGATTAAGCCAAAAGGATCCAACTAACCGTGAGTGGCAGCTTAAGTTGCTTGCAGTTCAACTGAGACGAATTGCTGCAGCCAGTGTGAACGTTACGTCTATCTCAACCATTTCCGAACTAAGCATATTGCATGAGAAATTATCATTATTGAGTAAGCTCGATCCCAAACATAGCGAGTTGGCACAGTGGACAACATCCGCACTGCAAGAGAAAGCTAGCGCATTTCTTCGAATGGGACATATTCAGGAAGCGCAAAGTACTCTAGCGGGGACGATAACAACACTTGAGCACCTTTACAATGGGGACAAGCAAAGTCTATCTCTGACATTAAATCTTGTACAGGCACTACTTATTCAAGCAGAAATTGCAGACGCAAGAAAGAATAGCGCAGAAGTGGTGTTTGCCTGCAAAAGGGCAGAATCATTGTTAAGCAATGCGACCCTCCATGATTCAGATTTTCGCGCACTAGCATTGCAAGTTAGGGTATATCTTTGCATAGGAGAAGAAAAAAAGGCTGCGCCATATATCAATAAACTCAATCGAATGGCATATCGCGAATTTCGATATAACCAATACATTTCCCAACCACGACATAGAAAAGGCTAGTGATGTCCACCACATGCAAACCGACTCCACCAACCGAGTTCACGAACGTATTAGTTACCGCAATTCCTGAAAAAGATTCAGTTACCGGAAAAACCAAATATAAAACAACTTTCTCCCCGGAGTCAATTACAATCACTACCAACGACGCGGTGATTAACTATCAACTAGTGGAGCCCACTCCGAAGGATGTCAAATTCAAGAAAATGACGGTAAAGCCGGAAGATAATGACCAATTAAGTGTGCCATCTATTAGCAAAAGCGGAAAAATAATTACTTTCAGCGACGCGAACACTACGAAAGAAACACTGGCAATCTCCCTAAAATTCAGTGATAGCGCAGGGACTGAATTCGTGGTGGATCCCGATGTGAATAATGATCCAGAGCCTCAATAGGTAATTCGGGCGGCGGCATTGAAATCTATCTATGCCGCCACCTCCCAATCCTCGGCGAGACGACCACCGAACCAACCAATGTCAACAATTCATAGGGGAACCGCCCTGAATCCACCGTGACATTACAAACGAAAATGCCAGTAACGGTCGAATTCAGACCGATTGGCATTGACAACGCATCATTACTTGCCGCAAATCTGTCGAAGGTTTATTTAAAGAACGAGCCGAAAAACCTTACAAAGGAAGACAATGAGAACTCTGATTTTCTCCCTCTGGGATAAAAGCCGTCATGGGCAAAAAGAAAAAGACAAATCTTCAGACCCAAGCATTCTATCCAACGACGAAGTTGGTTTAGTTGCTGGCGCTCCAGAAGTTGTTAATGATCCTGATCCAGTTTAACATTTCGTTAATGTGCGCCCCTGATTTCCGGACTTGATAATATCTCAGATCAATACCGATCACTCCAATATTGACCATATCATTGCCGAATTTTCACTCATCAAATTTACAATGGAGAATAGCATGATTTTCCTTTACCAGCTTACATTAACTCCTAACAACAAAGTAATTTCACTTAACGATCAGCCACAAGAAATGCTGAAATTACTGACTGATGACGAGCTTCTTGCTATTTCTGGAGCCCCAGACGTCAATAATGACCCTCAGCCAGTTTAAGGCATCGATAGATTTTGACGCCATTTCCTAAAGCGATATTATCGGGAGTTTTTGAAAAATTAGCTTTAATAGAGAATTGTCAACCATGAATAAAAACCCACAATCTTCGCCGATCGATAACCCACAGACTCTTTCTGAGGAAGATATTGCGGCGGTAGCTGGCGCCCCAGATGTCGAAAATGAGCCAGACCCACGCTAAAATCGTCTATTGACAATTTTCTTGGCAAAAAAGTTCGCTTTTAACAATTGTCTCGTGACACTCCAATAGCGAGAGTTTATTGCGCGGCTTGTATGTTCAAGGCTTTCAGTTAACATGGGCCGCTCTTGATCTCTGGGCATCAGCGATGGTGTAGATCTCCTTCTTTGTTGCTAACATTTTCTTTAGCAATGTCATGAATTCCTGGGACTGTTCCCCTATGAGAAACGTGACTTTACTTCCTAAAATATTAGTAACATCTAACGTTTAGATAGCGTCAAATGGATAGTTTTTTCAGAAAGTTGCCTTGGTGACATGATGGGATTCAAAGAAACTGTGGTAGAAGTGATTTCATAGCGCAATTGGGAAGTTGATCAAATTGAGCATTCCAGTTCTACAACGGAGGGTATGTCTACCTCAGGTGCACAAAAATGTGATTAAGGCTGCAATTTCGTCTTCAGACAGAATTCGTGGGATATCGCTCACTGAATTGTTTGTTAAAACGGCATTATCTCCAACTCAGAGCTCTTGGTAGTTTTTGGAAACCCTGAGTTTGAAATGACCACATCGCAATTATTTCGGGCAATGAATCGGGCCGTCGTATTGAGTCTTTCGATTTTTCAAAGCTCTTGGTCCCGCCATCCTCCACCGCACTAAGATACGAACCAAGTTTCAACTGAAAAAGAAACATCTGTGAAGAGAAATCTATTTAGGCCGGAAGCGGTCGCGCATAAAAATCAGCGCCTGCATGGCGCCGTCATCCTATCCCGCACTTGGTCATATCCAGCATTAACGCTGCTTTTCTGCGGGATAGTTGCCGGCCTTCTCCTGTTTGCCTATCACTTCGGTTTCACTCGAAAGGAAACCGTGACCGGCTTGGTCATACCGAATCGCGGCGTGATTCAGCTCGCCGCGCCCCAACAAGGAATCATTACCCAAATCCGCGCCTCCGAGGGCCAGGCGATTAACGTCGGTGATCCATTGTTTGTCCTATCCAGTGAGCGGACCAGTGCCAAAGGCGAAACGCAAGCCTCCGTCAACGACGCGCTGGCATCCCGCATCACCCACTTGCGCAAGGAATTGGACCAGCAAGGCCTCCAAAGCGCCAACAAGCATCAGGAGATATCCGCGCGCCTGGAGAATCTCCACGCGAGCATGAGGCAGCTCGAAAGCGAACTGGTGTTACAACGCCAAAAGACCAAGATCGTCCGCGACCTGTCCAGCAGCCTGAACGAGCTTGCGGCCGAAGGCGGCGTCTCCCAGAACGCCGCCCGTCAAAAGGCGGCGGATCTCATCGAGCAGGAGACAAAGATATCCGCCCTGGAAGGCCAACGGCTGGCCGTGCAGCGCGACATCGCGGCATTGAACGCTTTGCTCAGCGATCTGCCATTGCAAGGCGGGCGCGAAGCTTCCCAAATAAAACGCGGCATCGAGGAACTGAAACAGCAAGCCAGCGAAAGCGAAGCGAAACGTCAGCTAATCGTGCGGGCCGAGCAAGCTGGCAAGTTGGCTGGAATCGTCGTTGATGTAGGCCAGGCCGTCACGGCAGAGCAACGCCTTGCCAATCTGCTCCCCAAGGACAGCTTGCTGGAAGCCGAGCTGTACGTCCCCACCAAGGCTGCCGGCTTTGTGCGCCCCGGCACCGAAGTCTTGTTGCGCTACGACGCCTACCCCTATCAAAAGTTCGGCCAGTTTCATGGCCGCGTACGTGAAATCTCGCTCACCACCATTCCCCTGGGCGAGCTGCAGCGAGGCCGTGGCTTGTCATCTGGCTCGAACTCCTCGCCGATAGACGCCTCGGAGCCCGTATATCGCGTCCGCGTGAGTTTGGACGCGCAGGACGTTGTCGCTGCGGGACGAGCGTATTCCCTCAAGCCCGGCATGCAGCTGTCGGCCACGCTGGTGCTCGAGCATCGAACCCTGCTGGAATGGGTACTTGAGCCCCTGCTCAGCATATCGGGACGTTTGTGATGGAGTCGCATTAAATTGGAAATGATCGGACTGCGCCGCAAGGTGCCCATCTTCTTGCAGACCGAGGCCAGCGAGTGCGGCCTGTGCAGCCTCGCCATGGTCGCGGACTACCTCGGTTGCCGCACCGACCTGGCGTCGTTGCGCCTGCGTTTCCCCATCTCCCGCAAAGGGGCGACGCTTCAAAGCCTGATACAAATCGCGCGCGCGCTGAAGCTCGACAGCCGCCCGCTGAAACTGGACATGCACAATCTGCCGCAGCTGCGGCTGCCGTGCGTGATCCACTGGGACATGGATCACTTTGTCGTGCTGGTCTCGGTTTCCGGCCGGCGGGCCGTCATCCATGATCCAGCCATCGGCGTGCGCAGCTTTACGATGGAAGAGTTCAGCAAGCACTTTACCGGCATCGCGCTGGAGCTGAGCCCGGCCACGGATTTCACGCCCACCGACCAGAAACTGCACTTCACCTTGCGTGGCCTGATGGGCCATATCACCGGTCTGAAGCGCGGCCTCGGGCAAATCCTGCTACTGGCGCTGGGACTGGAAACCATAGCGATCGCCCTTCCCTTCTTTCTCCAGTGGGTTGTGGATCACGCCTTGGTATCTGCGGACCGCGATCTGCTTACTACCCTGGCGTTGGGATTTGGACTACTGGTGCTGATTCAGGCCGCCATCAGTGCCGTACGTGGCTGGTTTGTTGCGGCCATCAGCACGCAGCTCAATTTCCAGTGGCTGGGAAATGTGTTTGCGCACTTGGTCAAACTGCCCTTGGAGTACTTCGAGAAGCGCCATGTGGGCAACATCATGTCCCGCTTCGGATCCATCACAACCATTCAGAAGACGCTCACCGGTGGCTTCGTCCAGGCGATGGTTGACGGCCTGATGGTTGCCGGCACCTTCGGCATGATGCTGCTGTACAGCCCTCGCCTGGCGAGCGTCTCGCTGATCGCTGTGGCGATATATGCCCTGATGCGCTGGGCGTTGTTCCATGGGCTGCGCACGGCGACGTCGGAGCAGATCATTCACGCGGCCAAGCAGACGACGCACTTTTTTGAAACCGCCAGCGGCATTCAAAGTATCCGTCTGTTCGATAAAGGCGAGCAACGGCGTTCCGGATGGCTAAACATTTTGGCCGAACAGTTCAATGCGGAGTTGCGCATTCATCGTATCCGCATCAGCTACGAAACGGCGCAAACGCTGCTGTTCGGCCTGGAGCGCGTGCTCGTCGTATGGCTGGCCGCCAGCGCGGTGCTGGATCGCTCGTTCACTGCGGGGATGCTGTTCGCCTTTATCGCTTACAAGGATCAATTTTCGACGCGGCTCGCGGCCTTGGTCGACAAGATCGTCGAGTTCAAAATGCTCAAGCTGCACGGCGAAAGGGTGGCCGACATCGTGATGGCGGAAGCCGAAGTCATGAGCGGCCATGAAGCCGACGAAGTCGATCTGACGCAGGTCACGCCCAGCATCGAGCTGCGCGGCATCTCGTTCCGCTATTCGCCAACCGAACCCTACGTTTTCGAGAACATCGATCTGAGGATCGAAGCCGGGGAATGCGTGGCGATCACGGGCATTTCAGGCTGCGGTAAGACAACCTTGGTCAAAGTGATGCTGGGGCTACTAATGCCCACGCACGGCGAGGTGCTGGTGGGCGGCAAACCGATTCAGCGACTGGGGCTGACCGCGTATCGCCAGATGATAGGAACCGTCATGCAGGAGGACCGTCTCTTTTCTGGTTCGATCGCCGATAACATCAGCTTCTTCAATCCCCTGCCTGAATGGGACCGTATCAAGGAAAGCGCTCGCCTGGCAGCTATCGATACAGAAGTTGAAAGCATGCCCATGGGCTACAACACCATTACCGGTGACAGCGGCGTTGGGATCAGTGGCGGGCAGAAGCAGCGAATACTGTTGGCTCGAGCCCTCTATCGGCAGCCGAGCATCCTGGTCCTGGACGAGGCGACGAGCGAATTGGACATCGCCAATGAGAAAAGCGTAAACGCCACTGTCAAGTCTATGGGCCTCACCAGGATTGTGGTCGCGCACCGGTCGGAGACGATCGCGACTGCGGATAGGATCATTTCGGTCAAGGGTGGGAAGCTGGTTTGCCATGATGATAATTTCAGTTTGACAAAATGTACTGCTTAATTGCAGAATGAGCACTCCCTGATCGCAACAAGAAATTTGCTTCATTAGCATCTAATGCGCGACTAAGTTCAAAAATGAAAGCGCCAGCGACCTTGAGCAATTTGGCTGACGCCGAGGATGCATGCAGATTTGACAATACGACCGCGTTGAATGAGGAATGGATTACCAGCTATATTTACCAGATAATTTTTAACCATGAGAGGAGAAATATGAAATTTGTAAAAAAGTTACTGGAGAAATTTACAGCCAAAGACATCTCGACTATTAACAATGATTTCAGCCTTGCTGCCAAGCCGCTTTCGGACTTCGAAATTATTGCCGTGGCCGGTGGTCCAGATTTGGACAATGATCCACCACCAACTTAATAGGTCGTCATCAAAACCAACTCAACCATTATTTAGCGAACCTTACAGTTTGATGGCAGCAATGGCGACTCCATATCCAAGGAAAACATCTCCGATGCTTCAGTTTCACCTCAATATTGGATGAGCAGGAATTGAGCTAAATTTATTTTAAGAAACGGAACTCGTAATGCCCCGAATTTCGGGGCATTCTTACATTTGAGCATAGCCAAATTTGGAATTTCATGGAGAAACAAATGCAAAGGACAAAGCAGGTGGCGCACAAATTTTTCCAAAAGTGTAATATAGAGGCTCATCGTTCAGGAGGATGACCGTCAACCACCCCGGCCTAAAGGCCGGAGCGTGTAAAGGCTCGGTTGACCAGACTTAGCGCAAAACGTCGCGCTACGTTGCAACGAAGTACAAGACGCACCTTGGGATGCTTCCTCAGTCCTAAGCTCTGCAAGCGGCAGGAGCAGACAAGCATAGGGTACGCACGAAACGGCCTGTCGCAAAGTTCGCAAGAACCTAAGCTGCGTTGCAACACTGTCGAGGGGAGCGGCACCGCAACGTGTCCGTCACTAGGCGCGTAAGCGCAATTGGGGGTATCAACGTGGCAGTATTTGTGTTGGACAGGAAGCAAGCGCCGCTGATGCCATGCAGCGAGAAGCGCGCGCGCAAGCTGCTCGCCGCCGGAAGGGCGCGCGTACATCGCCTGTTGCCGTTCTCTATCCGGCTTGTCGATCTCGCGGCCGTAGATTGCGTCTTCCAGCCGGTCAAAATCAAGCTCGACCCTGGCAGCAAGACCACGGGCATTGCCCTGGTTCGCGAGAGCGAAACACGGGACGCGGCGACGGCTGAAGTCAAGCGCTCAGCCAACGTCTTAACCCTATTCGAGTTGGTTCACCGGGGCCGTCAGATCAGCGAGGCGCTGAACGCCCGCCGCCTGATGCGCCGACGCCGCCGTGGCAGTCTGCGCCACCGCGAACCTCGCTTCCAGAACCGTGGGAATCAGGGACACGGTTGGCTCGCGCCGAGCCTGCGACATAGGATGGATACGACGCTCGCATGGCTGGTCCGGTTGCGCAAACTGGCGCCAGTGACAGCTATCGCGCAGGAATTGGTGCGTTTCGACATGCAGAAGATGGAAAACCCAGAGATAGCCGGCATCGCATACCAGCAAGGCACGCTGGCGGGGTACGAGGTGCGCGAGTACTTGCTTGAAAAGTGGGACCGCAAGTGCGCCTACTGCGACGCCAAGGACGTACCGCTCAACCTCGACCACGCGCACGCCAAGGCTCGGGGTGGATCGAACCGTGTTTCCAATTTGGTTCTGTCCTGTGTGCCATGCAACCGCAAGAAGGCCGCGCGCGACGTCCGGGAATTTTTGGCCCACGATCCGGCTCGGCTCGCGCGCATCCAATCCCAGTTGAAACGTCCGCTGAAGGACGCCGCCGCCGTCAACGCCACGCGTTGGGCCTTGTCTCATGCGCTCAAAGCGACTGGATTGCCGCTCACGACAGGATCGGGCGGTCTGACAAAGTTCAACAGAACCCGCCTCGGCATTCCCAAGACCCATGCGCTCGATGCCGTTTGCGTGGGTATGGTCGATGCCGTCGTCAACTGGCTCAAACCCACCTTGGCGCTCAAAGCGACCGGGCGTGGCTGCTACCAGCGCACGCGCCTGGATGCCTACGGTTTCCCACGCGGCTATCTGACGCGAAAAAAACGCATTCACGGCTTCCAGACTGGGGATATGGTCAAAGCCCTGGTCACAAAAGGCAAGAAGATCGGCGCGTACACCGGGCGCGTCGCAGTGCGCGCAACCGGCAGTTTCAACATACAAACGCAACACGGGGTCGTACAAGGCATATCACACAAGCATTGCAAGATCGTTCAGCGTGCGGACGGATATGGTTACTCACTGGTGGCAAAAACGGACGCGACTGGCACGCCACCAAAGCAAGGAACGCTGCGCGTTCCTTGCCCTGCCACCCCGGCCTGAAGGCCGAGGTTTCACGCGCAAATCTGATGAGGCAATCGATCAAAGCGGCTTTGTTGTCCGGTCTGCTTTTCCCGGGGCTCGGGCAGATCCTGGTGCTCAAGCGGTTGGCGCGGGGATGTATTTTCCTGGTGCCGACGCTGTTGGGCGCTCTCTATATTCTGAAAGTGGCATACACGCAGATGAACGCGCTGGCCGGCCGGCTGGCCGACGGTTCGCTGCCTTTCGACGTGCAGCTGATCGCCGAGCAGATCGCCGCCTCGCGGGTCGATGGCCCGGCCATGACGGCGGCCACCCTCGCCTGCGTTCTATGCTGGTCCGCCAGCATCCTCGATGCGCTCTTCTTCGGCAACGATCCCCATCTCTCCCCCCACCCCAAACTGAAGGAAGGAAATCCATGAGACAGCCTGTCTATGCGTCGGCCTTTGTGGCCGCGTTTTTGTTCGCGGTGTCGGGTGCTGTGTTGGCGCAGGGCGCGGGGATCAAGCGCACCGTGGTGACGAAGTCGGACGTGGCGGCGCCGGGGCACGAGGCGGTGGTGGCGCGCGTGGAGCTGGAGCCGGGCGCGGTGGCGGGTCGGCATACGCATCCGGGCGATGAGATCAGCTATGTCCTCGAGGGCGAGGGGGAGTTGCTGATTGATGGGGAGGATCCCAGGCGCGTGAAGGCGGGGGAGGCATTCGTTATCCCGGCGGGGAAGGTGCATGACGCCAGAAACGTGGGCGGGACGGTGATGAAGCTGGTTGGGGTGTATGTAGTCGAAAAAGGAAAGCCGCTGGCGGCAGCGGCTAAGTAGAACTTGGGTTCCCCCGTTCCGGTCGTTTCGCAGGCGCAGAGCGATGCTCTGCGAAACCCCTGCTTCACCCTGCGCGGGAACGACGATGTGCGGCGGACCTGGTTCTTCTTGCACGGGACGGACTATTACAGCAGGCATGGGCTCTACGCCGTGAATTCGCTGCTAGACGAGGCGACGGAACCGGGAACAGACCCCGATTCGGCGGCGCTGATGATGGCCAGCGCCGTCACCGAGGGGTCTGTCCCCTGGATGCGGCGCGGGTGGATGGGGATCAGCTCAGCTTGGCCGCGTGCTCGCGCGTGGCGTGGAATTGCAGCTTCGGCCAGCGTTCCTGCGTCAGGCGCAGATTCACACCGGACGTCGCCAGGTACGCCATGTTGCCGGCGGCGTCGTAGGCGACGTTGTGGCCCAGGGCGGCTTCGAAGTCGACCAGGGATTTCTTGTCGTCGCTGGAGACCCAGCGCGCGCTGCTGATGCTGGTGCCTTCGAACACGGCGTCGACGCCGTATTCGTTCATCAATCGGCTGGCCACCACCTCGAACTGCAGCACACCCACCGCGCCCAGCACCAGTTCACCGCCCTGCACGGGCTTGAAGACCTGCACCGCGCCCTCCTCGCCCAGCTGCTGCAGCCCCTTGTGCAACTGCTTGATCTTCAGCGGGTTGCGGATGCGGACCTGGCGGAAGAAGTCCGGCGCGAAGTACGGGATACCGGTGAAGGTCAGCGCCTCCCCTTCCGAGAAGCTGTCGCCGATCTGCATGTTGCCGTGGTTGGGCAGGCCGATGATGTCGCCGGCGTACGCCTCTTCCACCTGTTCGCGCGACGATGCCATGAACGTCACCACTGACGACACTTTCACCTCGCGCCCCAGGCGCAGGTGCTTGACCTTCATGCCGCGCTCGAAACGTCCCGAGCACACGCGCAGGAAGGCGATGCGGTCGCGGTGGGCCGGGTCCATATTGGCCTGGATCTTGAACACGAAGCCGGTGAATGGCTGTTCGGTCGGTTCGACCACGCGCACGGTGGCGTCGCGGCCGCGCGGCGCGGGCGCCCAGTCGACCAGCGCGGACAGGATCTCGCGCACGCCGAAGTTGTTGATGGCGGAGCCGAAGAACACGGGCGTCTGCACGCCGGCCAGGAATTCCTCCAGGTCGAACGGGTGCGAGGCGCCGTTCACCAGCTCCACTTCCATGCGCAGCTGGTCCATCTCGAGCGGGAACATCTCCTGCAGGCGCGGATTGTCGATGCCCTTGATGACCTCGAAGGACTGGTCGGCGCTCTCCTCGCCGGCGCGGAACAGCAGGATCTCGTCGCGCAGCAGGTGGTACACGCCGCGGAAGTTCTTGCCCATGCCGATCGGCCAGGTCACCGGCGCGCACTGGATTTTCAGCACCGATTCCAGCTCGTCCAGCAGTTCCAGCGGGTCGCGGCATTCGCGGTCCAGCTTGTTCATGAAGGTGACGATGGGCGTGTTGCGCATGCGGCAGACGTCCAGCAGCTTGATGGTCTGCGCCTCCACGCCCTTGGCCGCGTCGATCACCATCAGCGCCGAGTCCACCGCCGTCAGCACGCGGTAGGTGTCTTCCGAGAAGTCCTGGTGGCCGGGGGTGTCGAGCAGGTTGATGATGTGGTCGCGGAATTCGAACTGCATCACCGACGAGGCGACGGAAATGCCGCGCTGCTTCTCGATCTCCATCCAGTCCGACGTGGCGTGGCGGCCGCTCTTGCGGGCCTTGACGGTGCCGGCCATCTGGATCGCGCCCGAGAACAGCAGCAGCTTCTCGGTCAGCGTGGTTTTACCGGCGTCCGGGTGGGAGATGATGCCGAAGGTGCGGCGGCGCTTGACTTCGCGCGCGATCAGCGCGGGCGTCTTGCCGCCCGCCGCTTCGCTGTTCTCAACACTGTTTTCCGGGTTACTGCTGTCGATTTCGTTGGCCATAATTCGCGACCATTTTATGGCCCCGCAAAAAACCCATGATTTTACAGGTTTACAACCCCGCCTTCAATCTGTCTTCACCCTGCGCCAGCCCACCTTGTGCGCGTTGGCCGAATTGAGCTCGGTCAGCGGCTTGGTCAGGGTCTCGCCCTTGGCGGTGGTGACGATCATCTTCAGCTCGCCCTTGGGCAGGCGGATGATGATGAAGCCCACCGCCGCCGACGTGTTGGACAGCGTGGTGCCGGCCACGGTGCCGGTGGGCGGCGTGCCGGTGCACACGTCCAGGCCATACACGTTGCTGGAGCCGCCCACCGAGCAGGCCGACGAGGAAGTCGGCATGTTGGTCACCACGTTGGCCACGCCGCTGACGATTTTCGGGTCCAGGTTCATGCGCTCGCCCGCGTTCAGCGTCCAGTCGAAGTACCAGCCGCTCTGGGTGTTCAGGTCCACGTCGTTGGTGGTGATGGTGTAGGTGTTGACGTTGCTGCTGGAGCCTTGCAGGCTCAGGGTCTGCCGCACCATGCCGGCGCCGCGCACGCTGACGGCCGCGTTCACGTCCTTCACCAGGTACAGGCTTTGCACGTCGGTGTTGGCGGTGTCGGGTACGTCCAGCAGCCGTCCGGTGCCGAACAGCACCACGCGCTGCGCGTACAGGGTGCCGGAGGCGTCGGCGGCCTGGCACAGCGTCACGTCCGGCCGCGTGGTGATGGGTTGCAGCGCGCCGGTGTCGCCCAGTTTCAGCAGGCCCACGTTGGTGGTCGCCGTGTCGGTCAGGTCGAAGCGCCACAACTGGCCCTGGTTGTCGCCGCCGTAGATGTAGGTGACCACGGGGTCGGTGGCCGGGTCGGCCGAGATGGCGGTGATCTTGGCCAGCCCGGACGGCGTGGTGGTGTCACCGGCCAGCGTGGACACCTTCTTCAGGATGGCGCCGGTGGCCACGTTGACGATGTACAGCGTGCCCTGCCCGTTGCCGGTCGCCACGCCGTCGGTGCCGGGCACGTTGTTGTAGCCGGAGGTGAGGAACACCACCCACTGCCCGCGCCACATGCCGTATTGGGCGTTGCCGAAGGTCAGGCCGATGTCCGGGTCGTTGAGGGCGCAGACGGTGGAGTCGGCGCACAGCTCCCACAGCACCACCGGGTTGGCGGGGTCGGTCACGTCCAGCGCGTAGAAGCCGCGGCCACCGCCGTTCAGGCCCGCCACCAGCACGGTCTTCCACACGCCGCCGATCTGCACGTCGCCCAGCTCGGGCGAGCCGTCGGTGGTGAAGATGTGGTTGGTGCCGTAGGTGGTGCTGGAGAGGTTGTACAGCTTCTTCATGGTGATGCGCGGCACGTAGGCCCACAGTTCCTCGCCGGTGGCGGCGTCGAAGGCGTGCAGCATGCCGTCGTTGGCGGCGGTGAAGACGGTGCCCGCGCGGGTCGCGTTGTCGGTCTTGAACTGGTCGTAGCCGGTGGTGGTGTAGCTCTTGCGCGGGTCGCGCATGTAGGCCGGCTTGGACGAGGCGATGTCGCCCAGCACGATGGGGATCGGACCGGCCGCGCCGGACGGCGTGTTGGTCGTCATCGTGTAGGCGCGGAAGATCTCGTCGTTGGCGTAGGTCTGCACGCCGCGCAGCCAGTTGACCATGTGGGTGCCGTTGTTGACGATGTCGCGGTCGCTGGAGGACAGCAGCGTGCACTGCGACAGCGAGGTGCACTTGTTGGCGAACCAGGCCTTCTCGGTGGCGTTCATGGCCGCGTACTTGAATTCCTTCTTGGCGCCGGTGGTCGCGGTGTCCTGCATGTAGATGGTGCGCGAATCGTCGGCCACCTTCAGGCCCACGGTGTCCGAGCTGACCCACACGGCGGTGGTACCGACGATGCCGGTGGCGGGGTCGATCTTCTTGTCCGACAGCTCGCCGTACCATTTCACGGTGGTGAAGGTGTCCGAGAAGATGTCGTTGTCCTGCTGCGAGATGTTGGGGGTGGAGGTCGCCGCCGCCGCCGCCGCGCCGACCGAGACCTGCATGTTGGCCAGCGCGGACGCCAGCCCCTCCACCACTTCCTTCGGTTCGTTGGCGCTGAAGTACTTGCCGTGGCCGTTGATGGCCGCGTGCCACAGGTCGTCCACCCGCTCTTGCACGGTGCTGGCGGTGCTGGTGGTTTGCGGGTCCGGCCAGACGTAGGCGCCGCCGCCGTTCCAGGGGCAGCCGCTGGTCACGCCGGTGATCAGGTTGTAGAAGTCCCCGCCCACCTTGGGCGCGGTGTCGTAATTCGCCTCGTAGGTCATCACGCCGTCCATGCCCAGGCCCAGCGTGTAGGTGTTCATGTGCAGGTGGGTGTTCTCGCCGGCGGCGGCGGGCACCGATCCGGGCTTGGTCATGTCCGGTTCCAGCGAGGGCCGCAGCGAGACCGTGCCGGTGCTGGAGCCGCCGTTGTACCAGTGCAGCGCCACGTCCGAGATGGAGGGCTGGGTTTGCGCGCGGGGGTCCACGCAGCCGCGGCTCTGGGTGCAGAAGCGGTCCGAGCTCTCCACGTTGTCGTTGTTGACCACGTTATTGGTGCTGCTGCCGTTCCAGTAGCCGTCGGTGGTCAGGATCAGGAAGTTGGGCTGGCACGGGTACTGCACCACCTCCTGGCCCGCCGCGTAGTTGTAGGGCGTGAGGTTGGCGTACATGCGGCCCACGTTGTCCATCGCCGTGCGGATCGGGGTCGAGCCGCTGGTGGTGGTGTTGTACAGGGTGCTGTACCAGTTGGTGCGCGAGGTGCCGGTGAAGTCGGCCGGTTTCATGTCGATCGCGCCCGCCGCGCCGGCGGCGGACAGCTTCACGTAGCCGACACGGTAGTTGGCGTTGATGGCGGCGAAGGCGATGCCCACCGACGTCTTCATCATTTGCAAGCGGCTCTTGTAGTAGGTGTACCAGTTGGCGAAGTTGGTCATTTCCTCGGTATAGGTGCACACACCGGCGGTGGCCACGCAATCGACCCGGTCGGCGGCCTTGGGATAGGTGGTGCCGCTGACGATGTTCACGCGCACGAAGGTGCTGGGCGCCTCGGAACCGGACGACAGCGCCGCCGTGGTGGCCGGTATGGTGTCGGTGATGCTGGTGCCGCTGACGGTGGTGAAGGCGACGCTGCCGCCGTTGGTCAGCGTGCCGGTGGTGACGGTGCCGGTGTTGGAGGTGACCGTGCTGTTGACGATGCAGACCGTGGTGCTGGGTTGCTGCGCGCAGTAGCCGGTGATGTTGTTGCCGCCGGTGTAGGCCTTGATGGTGGCGCTGGTGGCGGCGTTGGCGTTGATGGCCGCGACGATCTTGGACACCACCGTGGTGGCGCCGACGTTCCTGGTCAGGCCGATATTGCTGGCGATGGTGGTGCCGGCCAGGCGCACGTAGGACAGCGCCGGCGTGCCGCTGTTGGCCGTGGTGCCGGTGACCGACAGCAGCGCCGTCGGCGGCTGGCCGGTGGTGGCCGGCGTGGCGGTGACGGTGTTGACGTTGACGGTGATGCCCCAGCCGGAGCGGCTGTTGTCGTTGATCGTCAGGCAGTTGGTGGTCGACTTGGCGCCGCTGCACAGCACCGGCACCACGGCCACCACGCTTTCGCTGGCGAGGGTGATGCCGAAGGTCGAGCAGGCCGGCACGGTGGGCTGGCCGATCGGCGTCTTCACGCAGGCGTAGTACTGGTTGGTCAGCCCGGTCTTGGCGATGATGCTGGCCGCCAGCGCGCTGGCCAGAGTCTGCTGCTTGAGGGCGGTGTTGGTGCCGCTGGAGGCCGTCACGGTGCCGTTGGTGATGGTGCGCTGGGTGGAGGGGTCCGGGATGGTCACGGACGTGATGTTGAGCGAGCTGCTGGAGCCGGAGGCGCCGATCGTGATGGTGCCGTACGACGCCACGGCGCCGCTGGCGGTCGAATAGCGGGGATAGATGTAGCTGCCCACGCGCTTGGCCTGGCAGGTCACCAGCGCGGTGGTGGTGCACCAGCGTACCTTCACCGGCACCGGATAGCCGGCCGGCGCGGCGGCGCCGGCGGCGGTCGATTTGCATACCGTCATGGTGTCGTCGGTGCAGTATTCGGCCACCGCGATGTTGTAGTAGTACGGCCCGGTGGTGATCGCGGTGGCGGTCCTGTAGGTGTTGTCCGGGTAGGTGTAGGTGGCGGTGTTGAAGCGGCAGTCGGTGGTGTTGCTCGGGTCGCACCACTTGAGGTCGGGGAAGCCGTTGGTCAGGTTGATGGTGGTGTCGCTGGCGCCGTACAGGTCCTTGTTGAACACGCCGAAGCCGTCGCTGGCCACGCTGGTCCAGTTGCTGGTGGCGGTCGCCGTCTGTTCCGCGTAATAGGTGCCGTCGGCCTTGATCGGCGGCTGGTAGCGGATCTTGGGGTTGTAGATCTGGCGGTTGAAGTCCGGCGACATGAACGGCGGATGGCCCACGTTGCACGAGGTGACCCCGTTCGACAGCTTGGCGCTGGAGCGGCACAGGTTGTCGTTGACGTGGTCCGGCGTGTAGTGCTGCTCCATGGAGCCGGAGTTGTCGAACAACAGCATCAGATTGGGCTTGACGGTGCCCGTGCCCGTGATGTTCAGCAGCGGCACCTGCGCGATGTTGGTGGTGGCGGCCAGCGCGGCCGGCGGCAGCAGGGCCGCCGCCAGCGCGAGGAGGGCGAACAGCGGCGCGGCCGGGCTGGCGAGGGTGGCGAGTTTGCGGTTCATGTCGGGTCCTAATAAAAAGGCGGTGCGGTGCGGCGGAGGCGTGCGGCGGGCCGTCACGGCCCCATCATCACCACCGCCTGCGTGACCACATTGCCGCCGCGCGCGCCGAAGATGCGCGAGGTGACGACGTAATGCAGTTCCGGAATGGCGTTGTACTCCGAGCGGTCGGACGACAGGCTGTCGCCCAGGCGCGTGGCCGCCCCCACCCGCGCCTTGCTGGAGGTGACGGTGCAGCGGTTGACCGGGTTGGTGGAGTTGTAGTCCCCGGCGAACATGCACATGCGGTTGATCACGTACTGCACCCGGTTGCCGGCCGGGTCGGTCAGCGTCACGGCGCCGGTCCAGAAGCCCGTGCTGTTGACCGACAGCGTGGGGTTCATCGTGGCCTGGTAGCCGTTGGCGGCGTCGTTCTGCAGCAGCGTCGCGCGCGGCGTGGTGCTCAGATACTGGAACGCCGTGTGCAGCCCCAGGTCGGCCGCCTTGCTGAGCGCCGAGTCGTAGGCCAGGTTGGAGGTCGTCAGCGTGGTGGAGGTGGTGGACTTCACCAGGTACACGCTGCTGATCAGCATCACCGTCAGCATGATCAGCATGACGGGCAGCGCCAGGCCGCTTTGTCGTTGATGGGGCGTCATGCCGGCCTCCAGCCCGCGTTGCGGATAGGGACGATGGTTTCGAATACCCGGTAGCGGTAGCACTTCCAGTCGACCGGGTCGCCGGTGATGGCCACGCTCACCGTGACCGGCGCGGCGGCCACGCCGGCCGGGCTGGCCGCGGCGAACGCGGTCGGCAAGGTGCTGGTGGCGCTGCACACGCCGGAGGAGCCGGGCTTCTCCGGCGCCGCGCTGCGCGCCACCACGGCGATGCGCACCGCCGCCACGCGGCGGTAGTCGCCGGCGCTGCCGACGCCGCCCAGCCCGTCCGCGTCGATCATGGTGTTCGACCATTGCGACACCTGCATGCCGGCCGACGCGCTGAAGATGGCGTCGGCGCGGGTGTCGAAGCCGTATTGCGCCTTGAGCGCGACGATGTTGTCCACCACCGCCGAGCCGGCCGTGGTGGCGCCGGCCAGGTTGCTGGCGCGCAGCAGCAACACGCCGTTCTGCACCGACCAGGTGTGCAGCGACAGGTTGCGCGCCGGCCCCAGGTTGAACACGCGGGCGCGGCCGGCGGTGTAGGCGTTGCCGCCCAGCGTGCCGCTGTTGAAGCGCGCCGCGCCGCCGCTGGCGAAGGCCAGCGTCGAGGTCAGCGGGTCGGCGCTGAGCTGGGCCACGGCGCAGTTGCCGCCGCCGCTGGGCTCGGGCGCCACCACCACCACGTCGCCGCTGGCGAAGCCGAACGGGGCCTGGGTGTCGATGTCCAGCGCGTCCGCGCCCAGGTAGGTCGAGCGCACCTTGACCGAGCCCACGCCGCTGGACGCGCTGCCCGAGTACAGGCTGAGCTGGTCCGAGCCGGTGGCGCTGTTGGTGATCACCACCGGCGCCAGCGGCGTGATGGTGGCGGCGCCGCGGGTGGCGCTGGCCAGCGTGTAGCCGTCGGTGTCGCTGAGGGTGGTGTCGCAGCCGACCAGCAGCTCGTCGTTCAGGCCCCAGCCGGCCTGGGCCGCGTCGCCGTTGATGGAAAACAGCGCCAGCATGCCGTTCTGCATCTGGTCCGAGCCGCCCAGCGAGGACGTCTTGTTCTTCTCGGCGCCCACGATCAGGCGGGTGGCGAACATGATGGCCAGCAGGCCCACCGTCACCGCCACCATCATCTCGACGATGGAAAAGCCGCCGGCGCGGCGCGGACGAGTGAGGCGCATCATGACGCGTCCGCCACGTAGGAGGTCAGCACATGGCGGTTTTCGGCGCCGCCGGCCTTGCGGGTCCAGCGCATGCTGATGTCCACCCGCGAGCGGCCCACCTGCGGCGTCACCACCACCGACACGATGGCGTTCGGGATCGCCACCCGCGTCTCGGCCAGCCAGGGCGACAGCTGCGCCGTCGGCGTGCCGTTCTCGGCCACCGCGTAGCTGGCCAGGTTGGCCGTGTCGTTGCTCATCATGCCGAGCAGGCGCTCGCCGGCGATGGTGGCCTCGGCGCGCGCGCCGGCGTCGGACAACGCCGAATAGGCGCGCGCCTGCATGCCGACCGTGCCCATCAGGCCGATGCCGAGGATGACGATGGCGATGATGGCTTCCAGCAGGGCCACGCCGCGCTGACGGCGCGGCGCCGGGGGCCGGCAAGGGATGCGGGGTGGCGTGTTCATGGCGGGCAGGCGCGCGAATCGGGCGCGTTCACGGTGGGGTTGCATTTGGTCGCCATGCCGGCCAAGGTCACGCTGACGGCGACGGACGGGATTTCGCCGTGGTAGCGATCGGCCGGGTCCAGGCGGATGCGGGTCAGGCGCGCGTCCACCGTGGTGTCGACCCAGCCCAGCGAGGTGAAATAGATGGTCGAGGCGCCGTCGGGCACCAGGCTGGGCGCCAGCACGTCGGACTGCGGCAGCGAGTCGGCGGCGCGGAACACGGAGGTGAAGCCGGCCGCGCCGTCCGGGTCGTTGGCGGCCGCCGTGGTGGTGGTGGACCACGCGCCGCTCTGGTCGTTGCAGGGCGTGCCGGTGACGGGGAAGCAGATGTCGACCTGCCAGTCCATCTGGCCGTTGGCCAGGTTGGGCGACAGCACGATGCGGCTGGCGGCGTTGTGCAGCACGGCCTGGCGGCGCGCCATCGAGAAGCCTTCCGCGTAGAACTCGCCGGCCGAGGTGGCCTTGTTCATGGTCACCCAATGCGACATGCTGGGCATGCCCAGCGCCAGCACGAAGGCGATCACGGCCAGTCCCATCATCAGCTCGATGAGGGTGGCGCCGCGCTGCCGGCGTATGCCTAGTGGGAACATACGCCGCCCTTGCGGTCCACCCAGCAGGTGGCGCTGGTGCCCCAGCCGCTCGGCGAGCCGGTGGTGGCCTGGCTGCCGTTCTGGTTCACGGTGTAGACGAAGCCGTCCGTCTTGCCGATGCCGGTGGCGGTGATGACGTAGGCCGAGGTGGTGGCGCCGGACAGCGCGTAGGTGAAGTTGGACGTGTTGGCGGGGAAGGTGCTGGCGGCGTCGAAACCGACGTAGGTGCGGTTGTTGGCCCAGAACTGCTCGGCGGCCGGCTGCGCCCCGCCCAGGGAGGAGAAGGCCTCGCTCAGGCGGCCGCGGGTCAGGTAGTCGGTGTACGCCGGCAAGGCCACGGCGGACAGGATGCCGACGATGGCCACGACGATCATGATCTCGACCATCGAGAAGCCGTGTTGTATGCGTTTCATCATGGTGCGCTCCGTGGTTGCATGGCCCCATGCCATGCCGGTCATGGTAGCGTCCGTAGCTTGCATTTCCCTGAGGAAATGCTGACAAATTCCTGACAAGCGCACAAACCTTGGATTTTCGGGCGGATTTTCAGGGGAAACGCACGGAGAACAGCGCGCCCTGCCCGCTTGGGCCGGCACCGACGGCGATCGCGGCGCCGTGCGCGGCGGCGATGTCGCGCACGATGGCCAGGCCCAGGCCGCTGCCGGTGGTCTTGTCGTCCAGCCGCACGAAGCGGTTGAACACCGCCTCGCGCCGCGCCGGCGGGATGCCGGGACCGGAATCCTCCACCTCCAGCAGGCCGCCGCCCTGCGCGCCCGCCGCGGCCGGCGCGCAGCGCACCGTCACCGTGCCGCGCTCGGGCGTGTAGCGCAGCGCGTTGTCGACCAGGTTGTCGATCAGGTCGCGCAGCAGGAAGCGGTCGCCCATCACCTCGGTGCGCTCCAGTTCGAAGCCCAGGTCGATGGACTTGCGCGCCGCCTGCTCGACGAATTGCTGCACGCTGTCCTCCACCAGCAGGTTCAGTTGCACGGGCTCCAGCCGGGTCTTCTCGAAATGGCTGGGCTCGGCGCGCGCCAGCGCCAGCAGCTGGTTGGTCTGCCGTATCATGCGCTCGGTCGATAGCAGCATCAGCCGTATCGAATGGGCCGTCTCCGGCTCCTCGTGGCGGTCGGCCAGCCACTCGAGCTGGGCCTTCAGGCCGGCCAGCGGCGTGCGCAGCTGGTGCGCCACGTTGGCCAGGAAGTCGTGCTGGGCCTGGGCGCCCTCGCTGACCTTGGCCAGCAGGCCGTTGAAGGCGTGCACCACGGGTTCCAGCTCGTAGGGCACCTCGGCCTGCTGGATCGGCGCCAGGTCGTCGCGGGCGCGCGCGTTCAGGTTGGCGCGCATGCGGTCCAGCGGGCGCAGGCCGTTGGTGACCGAGAACCAGATCAGGCCCACGCAGGCCAGCGTGAACAGGCCGTCCAGCAACACCAGCGCGCGGAAAATGGCCTGGCGGATCTGCGTGCGCTTGCGCAGGGTCTTGGCGACGCCGATGTAGGCGATGTCGGCCGGCGCCGCGCCAGCGTCCAGGCGCAGGGAGGTCACCCTGACCGCCTCGCCGCGCATCACGCCGTCGTAGGCGAGCGCCGCCCCGGCCCGGGCCGGCTGGCGCAGCGCGGGGAAGTCGGCGTCGCCGGCGATGGCGCGGCCGGCGCGGTCGCGCACGACGAAATAGACGGCGTCGGCGTCGTCGTTGCGCAGCACCTGCTCGGCCTGCGGCGGCAGGTCGATGCGCCAGGCGCCGCCCTCGTTGGACAGGCGCGCGCCGAGCGCGCCGGCGGCGTCGGACAGGCTCTGGTCGAAGGCGATCTGCGCCGGCAGCCAGGCCAGCATATAGGTCAGCGCGCCGCCCGCCAGGTTGATCAGCAGGATGGGGGCGATCAGCCACTTGAGCAGCCGCAGCCGGATGCTGGACACGGTCAGGCGCCCGCGGAAGGTGTCTGTTCCAGCATATAGCCGAAGCCGCGGATGGTGCGGATGGTGATGCCGGCGTCGGCGATCTTCAGGCGCAGCCGCGAAATATAGACCTCCACCGCGTTCAGGGTCATCTCCTCGCCCCAGGGCAGGATGGCGTCGATGATCTGCTGCTTGGACACCACGCGGGCGCCATGCTGCAGCAGGTATTCCAGCACCGCCCATTCGCGCGCGGACAGTTCGATCGTGCGGTCCTTGACGCGGGCGCGCTTGGTGTCGCCGTCCAGCGCCAGGTCGCCCAGCGCCAGCACGGCGGGCTTGGGCGCGTTGCGCCGCACCAGCGCGCGCAGCCGCGCCACCAGTTCCGGCGTGGCGAAGGGTTTCACCAGGTAGTCGTCCGCGCCCAGCTCCAGGCCGCGCACGCGGTCCTCGATGGCGTCGCGCGCGGTCAGCAACAGCACCGGCGTGTGGTTGCCGCGCGCGCGCAGGCGGCGCACCACCTCGAAGCCGTCGATGCCGGGCAGGCCGATGTCCAGCACCACCACCGCCACCTCGGCGGCCTCGGCGCGCTGCAGCAGGGCGTCCGCGTCGGTGCCGCTGCGCAGCACGTCGACCGCCATGCCGTGGCCGGTCAATATGCGGTTCAAGCCATCCGCCAGGACGGCATCGTCTTCCACCAGTAACACGTGCATCAATCGCCTTTCGCCGCGGCCCCGCCGCATGGTGCCCGTACTATAGAGCCGCGCCGGCCATTCATCAAGTTGTCATATTTCGCAGGCATTATTGCGTTGAAGCAATTTCAATCCCCTACGGAATCCCCCATGAAGACCCTCCTCCGCCCTGCCATCGCCCTGATGCAGCGCCTGCGCCTGTTCCACAAGTTCATGCTCGTTACGCTGGTGTTCCTGTTGCCGCTGCTGTTGGTGGCGGCGTTGCTGATGAACGAGTTGCACAAGTCCATAGCCGTCACCGAGCGCGAGCAGCGCGGCGTGGCCTACATCGGCCAGTTGAAGGACGTCACCCGGCTGGTGCAGCGGCACCGCGCGCTGGAACGGCTGCGCCTGGCCGCCCGCCAGCAGGTCGACGGCAAGGCGCTGCGCGACGACATCGCGTTCCGCTTGAAACGCCTGGATGCCTGGCAGAAGGACGCCGACGGCCTGTCCGGCCTGCCCGAGTGGGCCGCCGTGCGCCAGGCCTGGAGCGCGCTGTCCGAACGCCAGGCCGCGATGGACGCCAAGGACAGCGTCGCCCTGCACGGCGCCCTGATCGGGCAGATCGGCAAGCTCGGCACCCTGGTGGCGGACCGCTCCAGCCTCAGCCTGGACCCGGAGGTGCAGACCTACTACCTGATCGCCACCTTCATCAAGACCCTGCCGGACATCGCCGAGGACTTGTCGGTGATCGCCGCCCGCGGCGGCGCCTACATCGACAGCGGCCTGTTGGAGGGCAACGAGGACCAGCTGCTGAACGCGACCGCCATGATCGCCCGCCACAACCTGGACCGCCTGCCGGCCCAGGTCGCGGCCATCCTGCAGCACAATCCGCAATTGAAGGCCGCTTTGCAGCCCCACATGGGCGCCGCGCCCGCCGCGCTGGCCTTCCTGGAACGCAGCAGGAACGAGGTCACCAACTCCTACAACCAGACCTCCGGCAAGGAATTCAACGCGGCCGCCAACCAGGCCATCGACGGCCTGTACGCCTTCGCCGGCGCCTCGGCCAAGGCGCTGGACCAGCTGCTGGCCGAGCGCATGGCGCGCGACCTGCTGCGCCGCGACTTGATGCTGCTGGGCGTGCTGGCCGCGATGGCCGCCGCCGCCTACCTGTTCGCCGGCTTCTACCTGTCGTTCTCGCGCGACGTGGGCAGCCTGAACCGCGCGGTGCAGGCCGCCGCCGCCGGCGACCTCACGCAAACCATCGCCTCCCCCGCGCGCGACGAGATCGGCGCGCTGGTCAACGCCTTCGGCGGCATGACGCGGGCGCTGGCCACGCTGGTGGAGGGGATCCGCACCGGCGCCGGCCGCATCGCCGACGGCGCCGACGAGCTGGCCGGCGGCAACACCGAGCTGTCCGGCCACACCGAGGCCCAGGCCGGCGACCTGTCGGCCACCGTGGCCTCGATGCGCGCGCTGACGGCCAACGTGCAGCGCAACGCCGCCCACGCCGAGAACGGGCGCCAACTGGTGCAATCGGCCACCGCCATCGCCCGCCAGGGCGGCCAGAGCGTGGCGGCCGTGGTCGACACCATGGCCGCCATCCGCGCCAGTTCGGACAAGATCAGCGACATCATCGGCGTGATCGACGGCATCGCCTTCCAGACCAATATCCTGGCGCTGAACGCGGCGGTCGAGGCGGCGCGCGCCGGCGACCAGGGCCGCGGCTTCGCGGTGGTGGCCGGCGAGGTGCGCAACCTGGCGCAGCGCTCGGCCGCCGCCGCGCTGGAGATCAAGAAACTGATCGTCGACTCGGTCGGCAAGGTGGAGGCAGGCAGCGAACTGGTGAACTCGGCCGGCGCCACCATGGAGCAGGTGGTGCGGTCGGTGCAGCAGACCGCCGCCATCATCGCCCAGATCAGCGCCGCCGAGGCGGCCCAGCGCGCCGAGATCGAACAGGTGGACCACGCGCTGGCCCGCATCGACGATATGACGCGCCAGAACGGCGCACTGGTGCTTCAAGCCTCTGTAGGAGCGGACCTGCTGCACGACGAGGCCGTACAGCTGAGTCAGGCCGTCAGCCGCTTCCGCCTGGACCACGCGGCCGGCCAGGCGCCCCGCGCCGCGCTGGAAACCGTGGCCCAGCCCCGCGAACGCAGCGCAAACAAGCCCAGCATCGTGTCGCGGAAGAGGCCCCTGATACGCCAGGGTTGAGGTTTTATCCCTGCCGCAATTTGTTGCAGTAGGACTAGACTTACAAGCCGCCATGCAAGGAGCCTACACGGGGGCGGAAAGCCGTCTTATGTTCGCGGCCTACATAAGAACTTAAAGTAACTACAACGCGATCGATAAAGTGGAGCGAGAACAGAAGCCCACCCGGAGACAGCAAACCGGCATCGAAACGCTACTGTGTACTTTAAGTCTGTGAGGAATAAAATGAACAACACTCAACTTGGCGATACCGTGATGCAGGCGCTGCCCCAGGCAATGCCTGTCGATTCCCGGGAATTCAAAGTTGCGTCCCGGCCGGTTGTCAGCTACAGCGGTACCCAGCAGAACGAACTGCTGGCCGCCCTGCCTCGTGAAGTCCTGGAATCCCTGTTTGAGCATTTGGAACTGGTCGCCCTGCCGTTCGGCAAGGAACTGTTCGAGTATGGCAGCAAGCTTGAAAACGTGTATTTCCCGACCACCGCCATCGTCTCGCTGCTGTATGTGATGGAGGACGGCGCCACCACCGAGATCGCGGTGGTGGGCCACGAGGGCGTGGTCGGCGTGTCGATGTTCCCCGGCGAGCGCGCCATGTGCAGCGCCGTCGTGCAGAGCGCCGGCTACGGCTACCGCCTGAAGGCGCAAGCCCTGCGCGACGCCTTCAACCAGGGCGGCGCCCTGCCCCAGTTGCTGATGCGTTACAACCACGCGCTGTTCGCCCAGATGGCGCAGAACGCCGTCGGCGGCCGCCACAGCTCGATCGAGCAGAAACTGTGCCGCTGGCTGCTGGACCGCCTGGACCGCTCGGTCAGCAACGAGTTGAAAGTGACCCAGGAAATGATTTCCATCATGCTGGGCGTGCGCCGCGAAAGCATCACCGCCGCCGCCGGCAAGCTGCAGGAGGACGGCCTGATCACCTACCGCCGCGGCAACATCACCGTCATTGATCGTTCAGGCTTGGAACGCTATGCGGGCGAGTGCTATAAGGTGGCGAAAACGGAGTACGATCGCCTGCTGGTAGACGTGTCCAGCTGCTGACCCCTTCCCTGCCCGCTCCGCTTCCCTTGCCCCGCAACGGAATATGCACCTCGATACAGGTACCCTTGTCATTGCGGCCGCGCCGTATGGTGAGGGTGCCTCCCAGCAGCAAAGCCCGCTCCCGCATTCCCAGCAGCCCGTGCGACATCGGCTTCACCAGCGTGTTGGAGGCGATGCCCACGCCGTCGTCGATGACCCGCAGCGTCAGCACGTCCTCGCCGCATTGCAGCGTCACGCTAACCTGGGTGGCCTTGGCGTACTTGCGGATATTGGTCAGCGATTCCTGCACGATGCGGAACAGCGCGATGGCCAGGCTGGCGTCGCGCGCCTTCGCCACGCCGTCGACATGGCTGGCGATATCGGTGTCGCAGGGCACTTGCGCCAGGCGGCTGAATTCCTCGCAATAACTCTCGATGGCGGCGCACAAGCCCAGGTTGTCTAGCAGGCTGGGGCGCAGGTTCTCGATGATGCGCCGCTTCATCTCCACCGTGTCGAGCAGGGTGGCGCGGGCGCGCTTGAGCTGTGACGCCAGTTCCGGCTGCGTCTTGGCCAGCTGGTGCATGACGGCGGCCACGTCCATGCTGATCGAGGTCAGGTTGGCGCCCATCTCGTCGTGCAATTCGCGCGACAGGCGCACCTTTTCCTCCTCGCTGATGCTGATCAGGTGACGCGACAGCACCGACAACTGCTCGGTTCGCTGTTCGACCGTGGATTCCAGGTTTTCATTGGCCGACTGCAAGGCGTGCTCGACCGCCGCGCGCGTCATGAAGCTGCGCCGCACCAATTGGTAGAACATGATCAGCACGACGATGGCGACCGCGTTGATGCCCATGCCCAGCAGCACCGCCTTCTGGTATTCGTGATAAAACGCCGCGCTGCGCTTGGTCAGCATCTCGTTTTGCTCCTGCACCATGATGACCACCAGCAGGCGGATCTCGTCCATGGCGGAGCGGTCGTCGCTGACCTTGGCGATGTTGACGATCTCCTCCAGGCCGGCCTGCCGGTAGACGTCGATCGCCTGCGTCATCAGCGCCAACTTGCGGCGCACCAGCGCGTGCAACTGGGCCAGGTTCTTGGATTGGCTGGGGCTGTCCGCCAGCAGCAGTTCGAGTTCCTTGAATTCGGCTTCCGTCTCGGCCGAGACGGTGCGGGTGGGGCCCAGGTAGGCCTCCTTGCCGGAGACGAAATAGCCGCGCATGCTGCTTTCGGCGTCGAGCACCAGCACGTTCAGGTATTGCAGGCGCTCGGCGACCCGCGAAGTCTGGCCCAACAGGAAGTTGGCGCCCTTGAGCGACTGCAGGTTGTGGAACAGGCTGAACCCGTTCACGATCAGTATCAATGCGCAGGTCACGCACAACACCGTCTTGTACAGGGGCAGTCGATGCTGGGGCGCCGATTCGACGGTGAAATACATCCTGATAAGCATCCTAAGGTTGGCACGGCGGGTCCGGGGAATTATAGACCCAGTAGAAATTTGCCGCAGCGCACAAGTTTCTACCGTGCGCACCTTTTGCGCTTAGGAAATCGCTATTCCAGCAGGTTGTTCTTCATCGCGTAATACGTCAGGTCGCTATTCGATTGCAGGCCCATCTTTTCCATGATGCGCGTGCGGTAGGTGCTGACGGTCTTGATGCTGAGCGACAGCGCCACCCCGATATCGGACACGGTCGCGCCCCGCGCCAGGCGCAGGAACACCTGGAACTCGCGGTCCGACAGCTCCGTGTGCGGCGCCGTGTTGGGATCGCGGTCGAAACTTTGCGCCAGCAATTCCCCCACCTGCGAACTGACATAGCGGCGGCCCTGGAACACCGTGCGCACGGCGGTGATCAGCTCGTCCGCCTCGCACTCCTTGTTCAGGTAGCCGTTGGCGCCCATCTTGAACAGGTTCAGCGCGTATTGCTGGGCCGGATAGCCGGACAGGATCAGCACCGGCAAATCGGGCTGGCCCTGGCGTATCGTGCGCAGCGTGTCGATGCCGGACTGGTCCGGCATGGCGATATCGAGCAACAACACGTCGCAGATCTCGCGCCGCGCGATGTCGAGCGCCTCGCGCCCCGTGCTGCCTTCCGCGACCACGCTGAAATCGTCCGACGACGAGAATATCTGCTTGAAGCCAGCTCTTACTATTTGATGATCGTCACATATGGCAACGCGTATCATTGTTTTCCCTCGTGTCTTCCTTGCGTTTGGAGAGAATGGACTGTCATGAACACTTCCACTGGCAAAAGAATAACATTAATATTGTAGCACCGTTATTTTACACTTCCTGTCCGCAAGCGACGGTTCCGCTGCGCGGCGGACGAAAAAAAAGACGCGCCCGCGCCTTCTTTAGCAGCCCGGCCGCGTCAGCCGAGCAGAGCGAGGATGGCCAGCAATTCCTTGCGCACCATTTCCCTGTCCAGCGGCGGCGGTCGCGGCGCCCGCGTTTCCCCGGTGTGTCCTTCATCATACTCTGTCTGCCCACCGTCCGCGTGCCGGCTGTCGAGCTTATTGCGCGCGCCACTGATGGTGAAGCCCTGCTCGTACAGCAATTCCCGTATACGGCGTATCAGCAGCACTTCATGGTGCTGGTAGTAGCGCCGGTTGCCGCGCCGCTTGACCGGCTTGAGCTGTGTGAACTCCTGCTCCCAGTAGCGCAGCACATGGGGCTTCACGCCGCACAGCTCGCTCACCTCGCCTATCGTGAAATAGCGCTTGGCAGGGATAGGCGGCAGCACCACCAGTTCAGTCTTGCCGAGACGATCATTCATGGGCGGCGCTCACTCGGGTCGATCAGGCGGCGCGCGCCATCGGATTGCTTTCCTCGACCATGCTCTTGAGCTTCTGGCTGGCATGGAACGTGACCACGCGGCGCGCGGTGATCGGTATCTCTTCGCCCGTCTTCGGATTGCGGCCCGGCCGCTGCGGCTTGTCGCGCAGCTGGAAATTGCCGAAACCGGACAGCTTGACGGCCTCGCCGCGCTCGAGCGCGTTGCGGATCTCGTCAAAGAAGGTCTCCACCATGTCCTTGGCTTCCCGCTTGTTCAAGCCCACCTGCTCGAACAGCAACTCGGCCAGCTCCGCCTTGGTCAGCGTGGGCATGTCCTTTTCGGCTTCCTGGCGCACCTTGGCCACCAGCATCGCGCTGTGCAGTTCCGCGTCCAGCGCGGACTGCAGTACAGCGGTTTCGACGTCGTTATTGTTAATTTTGCCACCCAACCTAAAAAATATTGCGGGGTCTGGGGTCAGACCCTCCGCGCCACAAGCCGCCGATGCTGGCCCGCGACAGGCATCGCGAGTCTGACCCCGGTTACGTCGGCCTCTATCAAGCCCGCAGTTTCGCGCCGTGTTTTTGCGCGGCCGCCTCGGCCAGCGCGGCCATCACGGCATCCACCACATCGTCCTGCAGGGTGTTTTGAGTATCTTGCAAGCTAAAGCGGAAAGCAAGCGATTTTTCGTCCGCCTCCAAGCCCTTGCCGCGATATTCATCAAACAAAACAATGGCTTGCACAAGCTTGCCTTGCGGATTTACTTTCTGCGCAGCAGCAAAAGAGTCCAGCAGGTCCTGCGCCGGCACCTCCTGTTTGACCACCAGCGCCAGGTCGCGCGTGGCGCCGGGGAACTTGGAGATCTCGCTGTATTTTGGCACATTTCGTTGCTGCAAGGCAATTGCATCGACCTCGAACAGCACGGGCGCCTGCGGCAGGTCGTATTTCTGCAACCAGCGCGGGTGCAGCTCGCCGATGAAACCGATCACCTTGCCGTCCAGCTCCACCGAGGCCGAGCGGCCCGGATGCAGCGCCGGATGGGCGGTCTTGCTGAAGCGCAGCGTTTGCGGCGCGAACAGCTGCTCCAGGTCGGCCTTGACGTCGAAGAAGTCGACGGCGCGGCTGCCCTGGCCCCACTGCTCGTCCGCCACCGGGCCGTAGGCCAGCGCGGCGACGCGCTGCGGCTGGTCGTAGCCGGCCACCGTCAGCGCGCCGTCGGACACGCCGCCGTCGCGCTTGAAGATGGCGCCCACTTCGAACACGCGCACGCGGTTCGTTTTGCGGTTGAGGTTGTAGCGCACGTTGGCCAGCAGGCCGCCGATCAGCGTCGAGCGCATCACGCTCATCTGGCTGGCGATCGGGTTCCGCAGCTTGATCGGGTTGTCGTTGCCGGCGAAGTCCAGTTCCCACTGGCTTTCCACGAAGCTCATGTTGACCACTTCCTGGTAGCCGAAATCGGCCAGCTGGTGGCGCACGGCGAACAGCGAACGGGTGTTCTCGGGCGCGATGCGCATGGTGTTCGGCGCCACCGGGGCCACGGCCGGGATGTTCTCGAAACCGTAGACGCGGGCCACTTCCTCGATCAAGTCTTCCTCGATTTCGATGTCGAAACGGTAGGAAGGCGCGGTCACCGAAAAGACGCCGTCGTCCAGCGTGAACGGCAGCGCCAGGCGCGTGAAGATGTCGGCGATCAGCTCGTCCGTCAGCGGCACGCCGATGACCTTCTGGGCGCGCGCCGTGCGCATGCGCACCGGCTGGCGCTGTGGCAGGTTGACCACATGGTCGTCCACCGGGCCCACTTGCGTGGTGGCGGTGCCGCAGATCTCGACGATCAGCGCGGTGATGCGCTCGATGTGCTCGACCGTGGTGGCGTAGTCGACGCCGCGCTCGAAGCGGTGCGCCGCGTCGGTGGAGAAGTTGTACTTGCGGGCGCGGCCCTGGATGGCGTTGGGCCACCAGAACGCCGCCTCCAGGTAGATCGCGTCCGTGTCCAGCGAGACGGCGGTGGCGTCGCCGCCCATGATGCCGGCCAGCGATTCGATTTCCTTGTCGTCGGCGATCACGCCCACCCATTCATCGACCGCGATGGTGTTGCCGTTCAACAGCTTCAGCGATTCGCCGGCCTTGCCCCAGCGCACGTCCAGGCCGCCGTGGATCTTGGCCAGGTCGAACACGTGGGTCGGACGGCCCAGTTCCAGCATCACATAGTTGGAGATGTCCACCAGCGCGGACACCGAGCGCTGGCCGCTGCGCTCGATGCGCTGCTTGAGCCAGTCCGGCGTCGCCGCCTTGGCGTTCAGGCCGCGGATCACGCGGCCGCTGAAACGGCCGCACAGGTCCGGCGCCGACACCTTCACCGGCAGCACCTCGTCGCTGGTGACGGGCACGGCGCGGAACGCGGGCGCGTGCAGCGGCGTGCCGGTCAGCGCCGACACTTCGCGCGCCACGCCCAGCACGGACAGGCAGTCGGCCTTGTTCGGGGTCAGCTTGATGGTGAATTTGAGGTCGTTCAGCGCGTAGTAGTCGCGGAAGTTCTGGCCGACCGGGGCGTCGTCCGGCAGTTCGATCAGGCCGGCGCCCTCCTCCGACAGCTTCAATTCCTTCGCCGAGCACAGCATGCCCTGCGATTCCACGCCGCGCAGCTGGCCGACCTTGATTTCGAAGGGCTTACCGTCCGCGCCGGGCGGCAGCACGGCGCCGGCCATCGCGCACACGACCTTCAGGCCCGGGCGCACGTTGGGCGCGCCGCACACGATGTTGAGCAAGGTGCCGGTGCCGACGTCGACCTGGCACACGTTCAGGCGGTCCGCGTTCGGGTGCTTGGCCATCTCGCGCACGTGGCCCACGACCACGTTGTTGAACGGCGGGGCGACCGGCTCCACTTCCTCGACTTCCAGGCCGGACATGGTCAGCAGATGCGCCAGTTCGTCCGAAGTCATCTTCGGATCAACCAGGGTGCGCAGCCAGTTTTCAGAGAATTGCATAGTCGTCTACCGTATTAGTTGAACTGTTTCAGGAAGCGCAGGTCGCCTTCGTAGAACAGGCGCAGGTCGTTGATGCCGTAGCGCAGCATGGTCAGGCGCTCGAGGCCGGAGCCGAACGCGAAACCGATGAAGCGCTCGGGATCGAGCCCGAAATTGCGCACCACCGACGGGTGCACCTGGCCGGAGCCGGACACCTCCAGCCAGCGGCCCTTCAGCGGACCGCTGCCGAACGCGATGTCGATCTCGGCCGACGGTTCGGTGAACGGGAAATACGAGGGACGGAAACGCACTTGCAGGTCGTCGGTCTCGAAAAAGGCCTTGACGAAGTTCAGGTACACGCCCTTCAGGTCGGCGAAGCTGATGTCCTCGGCGATCCACAGGCCCTCGACCTGGTGGAACATCGGCGAGTGGGTGGCGTCGCTGTCGACGCGGTAGGTGCGGCCGGGCGCGATCACCTTGATCGGCGGCGTGTGGGTGCGCGCGTAGCGCACCTGCATCGGGCTGGTGTGCGTGCGCAGCAGCAGCGGCTTGCCGGTGCTGTCGTCGCCGTCGATATAGAAGGTGTCCTGCATCGAGCGCGCCGGATGGTTTTCCGGGCTGTTCAAGGCGGTGAAATTGGTCCAGTCGGTCTCGATCTCGGGACCGCCGGCCACGTCGAAGCCGATGGAGCGGAAGATCTCTTCCACGCGTTCCCAGGTGCGCATCACCGGATGCAGGCCACCGCCGGCGCGGCCGCGGCCTGGCAAGGTGACATCGATCGCCTCGGCGTTCAGACGGGATTGCAGCTGGGCTTCGGCCATGGCGTCGCGGCGCGCGGTCAGCGCGGCCTCGATCTGCACTTTGGCGGCGTTGATCAGCGCGCCCTGCGCCTTCTTGGCGTCCGGGTCGAGCTTGCCCAGGCCCTTCATCATTTCGGTGATCTGGCCGGTCTTGCCCAGGTACTGGGCTTTGGCGTTTTCTAGTGCGGCAGCGTCCACGGCGGCGATAAAGTCAGCACGGGCCGAGACGACGAGTTCTTCCAGGGAATTCATGATGCGGTAATCCTGTCGTGGAAATTAAAAACGGGGCACAGGTTCACACCTTGCCCCGCTCTCATGCGCCGCCCTGCGGCGGCGCCACGCATAGCTCGCTGCGATCAGGCGGCGAGTTGTGCTTTGACGGTGTTGACAATCGCGGCGAAGGCCGGCTTGTCCATCACTGCCATATCGGCCAGAACCTTACGGTCCAGCTCGATGTTCGCCTTCTTCAGGCCGTTCATGAACACGCTGTACGTCACGCCATGCTCACGGGAAGCGGCGTTGATACGGGCGATCCACAGACGACGGAAGACGCGCTTCTTGTTACGGCGATCGCGGTAGGCGTACTGGCCGGCGCGCATGACTGCTTGCTTGGCAATACGGTATACCTTGCTGCGGCGACCACGGTAACCCTTGGCCAGATTCAGTACTTTTTTATGACGGGCACGCGCAGTAACCCCACGTTTTACTCGAGGCATATTAGCTCCTTAGATGAGTGTGAGATTAAGCGGATGGCATCATACGCAGCACGGACGTGACGTCCGACGCGTTGATGTTACGGGTACCACGCAGCTGACGCTTGTTTTTGGTGGTTTTCTTGGTCAGGATGTGGCGTTTGAAAGCCATGCCCGATTTAACGGTACCACCTGGACGCACGCGAAAACGCTTCTTCGCGGAGCTTTTGGTCTTCATTTTTGGCATAACACATCTAGCCTTTCGGCTAGCTCCAAAGTAACAGGATTGCAGGTGGCAACACTACGTCGCGCTTAGAGGCCTGCTTTCACTTGTTGATGCAGCGGCCCGCTGCGGGGCCACTACATTTTGCCGGTGACCCGGCAAATTCTGCGCAAAACGGCGCGGGCGGGTGAGAACACCCGCCACGCAGTCCGCTATTGTAGCTTATTTTTTCTTCTTGGGGGCCAGAACCATGATCATCTGGCGGCCTTCCATCTTCGGGAACTGCTCGACCTGGCCATAGGGCTCGAGGTCGGCCTTCAGACGTTCAAGCATACGGAAACCGATATCCTGGTGCGCCATCTCACGGCCGCGGAAGCGCAGCGTGATCTTGGTCTTGTCGCCTTCATCGAGGAACTTGATGAGGTTGCGCAGCTTGATATTGTAATCGCCATCATCGGTGCCGGGACGGAATTTGACTTCCTTCACGGAGATGATCTTCTGCTTCAATTTCGCTTCGTGGGCCTTTTTCTGCTCCGAATACTTGAACTTGCCGTAGTCCATCAGACGGCACACCGGTGGAACCGCCGTCGGGGCGATCTCCACCAGGTCGACGTTCGCTTCTTCCGCGAGGCGGAAGGCTTCGGCCAGGCTCACGATACCGAGCGGTTCGTTTTCCACTCCGCTTAAACGCATTTCGGGAGCGGTAATTTCGCCATTGATGCGATGCGACTTGTCAGTAGCTATAGTCGTTTTCCTTTAAAAATCTGGATGAATGGCCGGTATGCGAGTTTCCTCGGATCAGGCTTTGGTTGCGACGTCTTGTTGGAGTCGGTCAACCAGGGCGTCGATGGACATCACGCCCAGATCGACATTGCCACGCGCCCGCACGGCCACAGTGTTGGCATCCCGTTCCTTGTCGCCCACCACGAGGATGTACGGCAGTTTTTGGACGGAATGTTCGCGTATTTTATACGTAATCTTCTCGTTCCGCAAATCGGTCTGCACGCGGAAGCCCTGTTTACGCAGCTTCGCGGCCACATCCTGCACATAATCGGCCTGCGCGTCCGAGATGTTCAGGATGGACACCTGCACCGGCGCCAGCCACATCGGCAGCGCGCCGGCGTAGTTCTCGATCAGGATGCCGATGAAGCGTTCCAGCGAACCGACGATCGCGCGGTGCAGCATGACCGGCACCTTGCGCGTGTTGTCGACCGCGACATACTCGGCGCCCAGGCGGCCCGGCATCGAGAAGTCGACCTGCATGGTGCCGACCTGCCAAGGGCGGCCCAGCGAATCCTTCAGGTGGTACTCGATCTTCGGACCGTAGAACGCGCCCTCGCCCGGCAACTCGGTCCAGGTCACGCCGCAGGCGCGCAGCGCCGAACGCAGCGCCTCCTCGGCGGTGTCCCACACCTCGTCGGAACCGATGCGGTTGTCCGGACGCAGCGCGATCTTGACGTCGATGTTCTCGAAGCCGAAATCGTCATACACCTCCATCGCCTGCGCGTGGAAGGCCGTCACCTCCGCCTCGATCTGCTCCTCGGTACAGAAGATGTGGCCGTCGTCCTGGGTGAAGCCGCGCACGCGCATCACGCCGTGCAGCGCGCCCGACGGCTCGTTGCGGTGGCACTGGCCGAACTCGCCGTAGCGCAGCGGCAGGTCGCGGTAGGACTTCATGCCCGAGTTGTAGATCTGCACGTGGCCCGGGCAGTTCATCGGCTTGAGCGCGTAGGAACGGTTCTCGGACTCGGTGGAGAACATGTTCTCGCGGTAGTTTTCCCAGTGGCCGGTTTTCTCCCACAGCGTGCGGTCCAGGATCTGCGGCGCCTTCACCTCCTGGTAGCCGTTCACCACGTATTTGTGGCGCATGTATTGCTCCACCTGCTGCCAGATCGCCCAGCCCTTCGGATGCCAGAAGATCAGGCCCGGCGCCTCGTCCTGGAAGTGGAAGAAGTCCAGTTGCTTGCCCAGCTTGCGGTGGTCGCGCTTCTCGGCCTCCTCCAAGTTGTGCAGGTACTGCTCCTGGTCTTCCTTCTTGGTCCAGGCGGTGCCGTACACGCGCTGCAACATCTCGTTCTTGGAGTCGCCGCGCCAGTAGGCGCCGGCCAGCTTCATCAGCTTGAACACCTTCAGCTTGCCGGTGGACGGCACGTGCGGACCACGGCACAGGTCGGTGAACGCGCCCTCGCTGTACAGCGACACGTCCTCGTTGGACGGGATCGAGGCGATGATCTCGGCCTTGTAGTGCTCGTTGATGGACTTGAAGTAGGCCACCGCCTCGTCGCGCGGCAGCACCTTGCGGGTGACTTGCTCGTCCTTCTTGGCCAGCTCGGCCATTTTCTTTTCGATCGCCGCCAGGTCGTCCGGCGTGAACGGGCGCTTGTACGAGAAATCGTAGTAGAAGCCGTTCTCGATCACCGGGCCGATGGTGACCTGCGCGTCCGGGAACAGCTCCTTGACGGCGTAGGCCAGCAAGTGGGCGGTGGAGTGGCGGATCACGTCCAGACCCTCGGGGTCGCGGTCGGTGACGATGGCGACGTCGGCGTCCCTCTCGATCAGGAAGGAGGTGTCGACCACCTTGCCGTCGACCTTGCCGGCCAGCGCGGCCTTGCCCAGGCTGGTGCTGATGTTGGTGGCGACCTGGGCCACCGTCACTGGGGCGTCGAACTGACGCACGGAACCATCGGGAAGTCGGACTGCAACCATCATGCTCTCCAATCGGCGTAAACGCCGGAAAAGTGGGTGAAACGGGATTTTAAGGGAAAAGACGGACGAAAAAAAACGCGGCTAGCCGCGTTTTTCTTCAATGTGATGAGCTAAAGAAAGCCGGTGACTAGCGTTACTTACTAACCTTGGTAGTAGTTCGCGGTGTCATAACCGGTTTGCCTTTCTCGCTCTTACATAGTGTTGGTGGTGGGCGGTGCAGAATTCGAATCTGCGACCCCTTGGATGTCGACCAAGTATTCTAACCAGCTGAACTAACCGCCCGTGGTGCTGCTAAAACTCTTTAAAGCTCTTTACTACCGCTAAAACCATCTTACTACATGTTCTGGTGGGCGGTGCAGAATTCGAATCTGCGACCCCTTGGATGTCGACCAAGTATTCTAACCAGCTGAACTAACCGCCCGAGGACTCGCATTATAGAGAGGGAAAACCACAAAAACAAGGGTCTAATGTAAAAACATTGCCCCGGGACCATGTGCTATAGTCGAACGGTCTTACAAAAGAGCAACTGTATGAAATTTTTGATCACATTTTTAACAAGCGCCCTGCTCTGCCTGGGCGCGGGTGTGGATGCATGGGCCGCCGAGCACGGCACGCGCGAGGAAGCCCTCGCCTTGATCGACAAGACCGCCGCCCACCTGATCGACGAGGGTCCCGAGAAGACCTTCTTCGAAGTGAGCAATCCCAAGGGACGCTTCACCTACCGCGACCTGTATATAGCGATCTACGATTTGCACGGCAAGGTGATGGCGCACGGCGCGCTGCCGCGGCTGGTCGGCGTCAACATCTACGATTACCGCGACGACGACGACAAATACTACATCCGCGAGATCCTGGACCGCGCCGCCAAGGGCCAGCAGGGTCCGGTGGACTATAAATGGATACATCCCGCCACCCGGCGCATGCAGGTCAAGTCGGCCTACTTCCGCCAAGTCGGCCTGTACGTGATCAGCGCCGGCACCTACCGCTAAGACCCATGCGCCAGGACACCGCCAGCGCCGCGCCGCGCGCCACCGACCCCGCCCACCTGCACGCCCACCGCGCGGGGGACGCGCGGCACCAGCACTACACGCGCGGGCGCAGCCTGAAGGTGCTGGGCTGGGCGCTATCGCTGACCCTGGGCTTCGCCTGCGTCGAGGTGGCGGCCGGCTTCATGGCCAATTCCCTGGCGCTGATCTCGGACGCCGGTCACATGGCCACCGACGCCGCGTCGCTGGGCCTGGCGCTGCTGGCGCAACTGATTTCCAAGCGGCCGCCGTCGGCGCGCTACTCCTTCGGCTTCGGCCGCGCCGAGGCGCTGGCCGCCTTCGTCAACGGGCTGGCCATGCTGGCGGTGGTGGCGTGGATCGTGTTCGAGGCGGCGCAGCGTTTCGCCGCGCCGCCGCAAGTGCGGGGCGGCACGGTGTTCGTGGTGGCGGGCATCGGCCTGGCCATCAATCTCGCGGTGGCCTGGGTGCTGTCGCACGACAAGGAAAGCATGAACACGCGCGCCGCGCTGGTGCACGTGCTGGGCGACCTGCTGGGCTCGATCGCGGCGCTGATCGCCGGCGCCGTGATCTGGTACACGGGCTGGATGCGAATCGACCCGCTGCTGTCGGTGCTGGTGTCGCTGCTGATATTGAAATCGACCTTCGGCATCCTGAAGGAGTCCTACCACCACCTGATGGAGGGCGTGCCCGAGCAGATCGATTACGTGAAAGTGGGCGCGGAGCTGGAGGCGATCGCCGGCGTGCTGTCGGTGCACGACCTGCACGTCTGGGCCATGTCGCCGGGGCAGCCGGCGCTGATTGGCCACGTCGAGATCGCGGACCTGCAACAATGGCCGGCCATCCTCGCGGCCATCAAGGCCATGCTGCTGGCCCGCCACGGCATCGACCACGTCACCCTGCAACCCGAAGCCGCCGGCCAACCCGCCCACGGCTGACGCCGCTTTGGGGTCAGACCCCAAAGCGGCGTCGACAGTGGGCGGAATCAAGCCCCATTGGGGGGCGGCCCCGAATGCCGCCCAGCCCGCTTTAGGCGCGGCGGGCCTCGAGCACGCCGCCCACCTCGGAGATCGCGGACAGGGCTTTTTGCAGCTGCGCCGTGGAGCCGATTTCGGCGGTGAAGGTCATGCGCGCCTGGCCCTTGGCGCTGGCGGTGTTGACGCCGATGACGTTGAGCTTCTCGCGCGAGAACACCTCGGAGATGTCGCGCAGCAGGCCCTGGCGGTCGCCCGCCAGCACGAAGATGCTGACCGGGTACACCGTGTCCGACACCGAACGCCCCCACTCCGTCACGATCACCCGCTCCGGCGCCTTGGCGCGCATCTCGGCGAAGTTCTTGCACGTGGAGCGGTGGATGGACACACCCTTGCCGCGCGTGACGAAGCCGACGATGCTGTCCGGCGGCGCCGGCTTGCAGCACTTGGCCAGCTGCGTCATCAGGCCCTCGGTGCCCACCACCAGCACGCCGGACTTGGCGCCCTGCTCCACGCTGGAGGCGCGGCTCTTGCCGACCACCACCGCGTCCTCCGGCACGGCCGGCTCGCCGCCGTCGTGCAGCGCCTGCTCCACGTGGCGCAGGCTGAACTCGTCCTTGCCCACCGACAGGAACAGGTCGTCCACCTTGGCGAAGCCCAGCTTGTTGGCCAGCGCCTCCAGGCTGACGGCGGTCTTGCCCTCGCGCTGCAGGGACTTCTCCACCAGCGCGCGGCCGTGCGACAGCGTCTCCTGCATGTCGATCGCGTGGAACCAGGCGCGCACCTTGGAGCGCGTGCGGCTGCTGACCGTATATTCGGGATTGAGCCAGTCGCGCGACGGGCCCGCCGTGCCGGGCGCGCCCTTGGCGGTGATGATCTCGCAGGTCTGGCCGTTGCGCAGCGGCGTGTTCAGCGGCACCATCACGCCGTCCACCCGCGCGCCGCGGCAACGATGGCCGACGTCGCTGTGCAGGTGATAGGCGAAGTCGATCGGCGTCGCGCCCACCGGCAGTTCCAGCACCCGCGCCTGCGGCGTGAGCACGAAGATGCGGTCGTCCAGCGCGGCCGATTTGAGCTTCTCCACCCACTCGCGCTGGATCTCCTCCTGGCCGACCACGGATTCGGCCACGTCCGATTTCCAGGCCAACAGCTGGCGCAGCCAGGCGATCTTCTCGTCGTACTTCTGGCCCTGGAAGTTGGAGCCGCCCTCCTCCTTGTAGCGCCAGTGCGCGGCCACGCCGTACTCGGCGAAGTTGTGCATCTCCTGGGTGCGGATCTGCACCTCCAGCGGGCGGCCGTCGTCGGCCGTCACCACCGTGTGCAGCGAGCGGTAGCCGTTGGGCTTGGGCCGCGAGATGTAGTCGTCGAATTCCTTGGGGATCGGGGTCCAGATGTTGTGGACCACGCCGAGCACCGTGTAGCAGGTCTTCACGTCGGCCACGATGACGCGGAAGGCGCGCACGTCGTACAGTTCCGTGAAGTCCAGCTCCTTGCCGCGCATCTTGCTCCAGATGCTGTAGATGTGCTTGGGCCGTCCGAACACCTCGGCCTGGATGCCGGCCGCGGCCAGCTCCGATTGCAGGCGCGTGATCGACGAGGTGACGAAGCCCTCGCGCATCATGCGCTTTTCCTCCAGCATCTTGGCGATGCGCTTGTACGTCTCCGGCTCGATGAAGCGGAACGCCAGGTCCTCCAGCTCCCACTTCAGCTGCCAGATGCCGAGCCGGTTGGCCAGCGGCGCGTACAGGTCCAGCGTTTCGCGGCCGTAGGCGCGCGTCAATTCGTCGAAGCGCTTGTTGTCGGCGAAGTAGCGCAGGGTCGTCACGCAGGACGCCAGGCGCACCAGCACCACGCGCATGTCGGAGGCCATCGCCAGCAGCATCTTGCGCAGCGTTTCCACCTGCGCCACGGCCTGCTGGGCCGCGTTCTTGCCGCGTCCCGGGCCGGCGCCGGCCGGCTGGGTCTGGGTCAGCTCGCGCAGCCGTATCAGCTGGCGCACGCCGCTCACCAGTTCGGCCACGGCGGGACCGAAGCGCGGCTCGATGGCCGGGGCCTGCTCGGGGTCGAGCAGGGTCAGTTCGAACATCAGGCCGGCGATGCGGGTCTCCGCGTCGATGCGCAGGAAGGCCAGCGTGCCGGCCACGCCCACGGCGAAGTCGAAGGCGCTCTGGCCGCTGCTGCAGGTCTTGTCGCCATACGCCTCGCTGGCTTGGTCGAGCGCGGCCAGGACCCGCGCGCCGTCTTCGGCGGACAGGCCCTGGACCAGCTGGTCCGACGTTGCGCTGTTCAGCGCTGCGATAGAAACCATGAAACCTCTTGCTTATAAAGCTCTATACGATGCGAAAGCGAATCAGCGCTGGGCTGCGACCACCACCACCTCGACCAGGCAGGCCGGGTTGGCCAGCTTGGCTTCCACGGTGGCGCGCGGCGGCGTGTGGCCGGGGGCGACCCAGGTGTCCCACACTTCGTTCAGGCCGGGGAACAGCGCCATGTCGGTGATGAACAGCTGGGTGCTGAGGATGCAGGTCTTGTCGCTGCCCGCCTCGGCCAGCAGGCGGTCCACGCTGGCCAGCACTTGCTGGGTCTGGCCCACGATGTCCTGGGTGGGATCGTCGGCGATCTGGCCGGCCAGGTAGACGGTGCCATTGTGGATGGCGATTTCGGACAGGCGCTTGCCCACGTGCAGTCGTTTGATTTCCATGCTAGGTGTTTCTTTCTGTTGTTGATCAATTCGGGTTGAGTAAAAACTTCCTCGCGATGGCGATCTGGTCGTCATGGAGGAAGGTGGGAGCGTGACCGACGTCCGGTATCTCCACCAGCGTGGCTTGTGGCCCGCGCCGCGTCATGTCTTCCGCCGTCGCGCGCGACAGCAGGTCGGATTGTTGTCCCCGCACCAGCAGGGTCGGGCAGCGGATCGCGTCGTACGCGGCCCACAGCCCCGCCTCGTCGGCCTTGGCCGACTCCGGCGTGGCCGAGCGGAACGGCAGCGCCAGGCCCATGTCGTAGTGGCGCACCCACTGGCCGTCGCGCTCGTCCCGCACCAGCACGTCGGCGGCCAGCTTGCGCCACTCGTCGTCGCTGTGCTCGCCGAACGGCAGCGACACGTCGCGCACGAACTTGGCGCCGGCCTCGAAGCTCGGGAAGCGCAGGTCCTGGCCGATGTAGTCGCCGATGCGCTGCAGCGCCACCGGGTCCAGCACCGGGCCGATGTCGTTGAGCACCAGCTTGCCGATCGGGCTGTCCGGCAGCGAGGCCAGGCCCATGCCGATCAGGCCGCCCATCGAGGTGCCGAACCAGTCCACGCTCTGGCGCTCGCCGTTGGCCAGCACGCGCGCGATCAGCGTCACCATGTCGGCCACGTATTGCGGCAGCCGGTACAGCTGGGGATTGCGCAGCTTGCCGGAGCGGCCGCGGCCGACCACGTCCGGGCACACCACCCGGTAGTCGCCGGCCAGCGCACGCGCCAGGTTGTCGAAGTCGTCGGAAACGCGGGTCACGCCGTGCACGCAGAGCAGCACGTTGGGATTGTCCTCGGCGCCCCATTCCTTGTAGGCCATCCGGTGCAGGCCGCTGGGCGAGATGCACTGGACAGACTTGATTTTGGCTTCAAGCATGCGATTTCCTTTTTTTCAATGCGACATTTTACAGGGTTACGCTTAAAATCCTAGGGAAGTGTAGCTCAGGCTTTTCCCCATAGACAACCCGCCCATCTCTTCAAGGACCAATCCATGACCAGTTCCCTCCTCATCGGCAAGACCGCCCTCGTGACCGGGTCCACCTCCGGCATCGGCCTGGGCATGGCGCGCGCGCTGGCCGCGCAAGGCGCCGACATCGTGTTCAACGGCTTCGGCGACAGCACCGAGATCGCGCAGCTGCAGCAGGACGTGGCGCGCGAATTCAAGGTGCAGACCGCCTACCACAACGCCGACATGTCCAAGGCCGGCGAGATCGAGGCCCTGTTCGCCTTCGCCAAGGACCGCTTCGGCGGCATCGACGTGCTGGTCAACAACGCCGGCATCCAGCACGTGGCCAACGTGGAGGACTTCCCGGTCGAGAAATGGGACTCCATCATCGCCATCAACCTGACCTCGGCCTTCCACACCTCGCGCCTGGCGCTGCCGCACATGCGCGCCAAGAACTGGGGCCGCATCATCAACCTGGCGTCGGCGCACGGCCTGGTGGGCTCGGCCGGCAAGTCGGCCTACGTGGCGGCCAAGCACGGCCTGGTGGGCCTGACCAAGGTGACCGCGCTGGAGACCGCGCAGACCGGCGTGACGGCCAACGCGATCTGCCCCGGCTTCGTGCTCACGCCGCTGGTGCAAAAGCAGGTCGACGCGCGCGCGCTGAAGGAGGGCTTGAGCAACGAGGAGGCCAAGCGCGCGCTGCTGGCCGACAAGCAGCCGTCGGGCGAGTTCGTCACGCCCGAGGAGCTGGGCGCGCTGGCGGTGTTCCTGTGCAGCGACGCGGCCAAGCAGGTGCGCGGCGTGGCGTGGAACATGGACGGCGGCTGGGTGGCGCAATGACGTCCGCGCGATGACCTCCGCGGCCGTGGCGGGGTAGCATTTCGTCTACGTGATCGCCACATTGTGGTTAACCTCAATAGTGATTGCCACAATAGTCCACAGCGTTATTTTCCCTCATGATCGGCCCCATTCACTACATCAATGGGGACCAGATCATGAAAAAACCATTCTACAAAGTCCTGTACATACAGGTACTTTTCGCCATCGCCTGCGGCGTGCTGCTGGGGATGTACTTCCCCACCGACGCCGTGGCCATGAAACCGCTGGGCGACGGCTTCATCAAGCTGATCAAGATGATCATCGCGCCGGTGATCTTCTGCACCGTGGTATCCGGCATCGCCGGCATGCAGGACGTTAAGAAAATCGGCCGCGTCGGCGGCAAGGCCCTGCTGTACTTCGAGGTGGTGTCCACCTTCGCGCTGGTGATCGGCCTGTTCGTCGCCAACATCCTGCGCCCCGGCGACGGCTTCAACGCCGACCCGGCCACCCTGGACGTCAAGTCCATCGCCCAGTACACGGAAAAGGCCAAGGCCCAGACCACCACCGACTTCGTGATGAACATCATCCCGAACACCATCGTGGACGCCTTCGCCAAGGGCGACATCCTGCAGGTGCTGCTGATCGCCATCCTGTTCGGTTTCGCGCTGTCCATGATGGGTGAGCGCGGCCGCCCGGTGGCCAAGTTCATCGACGACATCGCCCACGCCATCTTCGGCATGGTCAACATGGTGATGAAGCTGGCCCCGATCGGCGCGTTCGGCGCCATGGCCTTCACCATCGGCAAATACGGCGTCGCCTCGCTGAAGCCGCTGGCCTTCCTGATGGGCTCGTTCTACCTGACCTGCTTCCTGTTCGTGTTCGTCGTGCTGGGCGTGATCGCCAAGATGACCGGCTTCTCCATCGTCAAGTTCATCTCCTACATCAAAGAGGAACTGCTGATCGTGCTGGGCACCTCGTCGTCTGAAAGCGCCCTGCCCTCGCTGATGAAAAAACTGGAAAAACTGGGCTGCTCCAAGCCAGTGGTGGGCCTGGTGGTCCCGACCGGCTACTCCTTCAACCTGGACGGCACCAACATCTACATGACCATGGCCGCCCTGTTCGTGGCGCAGGCCACCAACACCGAGCTGACCCTGATGCAGGAACTGACCATCCTGGGCGTGGCGATGCTGACCTCGAAGGGCGCGTCCGGCATCACCGGCGCCGGCTTCATCACCCTGGCCGCGACCCTGGCCGTGGTGCCGACCATCCCGGTGGCGGGCATGGCGCTGATCCTGGGCATCGACCGCTTCATGAGCGAATGCCGCGCGCTGACCAACTTCGTCGGCAACGGCGTGGCCACCATGGTGGTGTCGAAGTGGGAAGGCGAGCTGGACATGGCAACCATGCACCGCGAACTGGCCAACCCGAGCCCGGCGAACACGACGGCCGAAGCGCCCGCCGCGCAACCGGCTCCAGTCAAGGTCGCCGCGTAACACCGCGGCCCCAAACGAAAACGGCACGCCGAGGCGTGCCGTTTTTTTATGCCTGAAGGATCACAGCGCCGAGAAATCCAGCTCGGTGCCGGTGGCGGCGGCGACCTGCTCGCGCGTCACGCCGGGCGCCAGCTCGGTCACCTTCAAGCCGCCGGGCGTCACTTCCAGCACGCCCAGGTCGGTGATGATCAAGTCCACCACGCCCACGCCGGTCAGCGGCAGGTCGCATTTCTTCAGCAGCTTGTGCGAGGTGCTGCCGTCCTTGGCGGTGGCCACGTGCTCCATCAGCACCACCACCCGCTTGACGCCGGCCACCAGGTCCATCGCGCCGCCCATGCCCTTGACCATTTTGCCGGGGATCATCCAGTTGGCCAGGTCGCCGTGCTCGGACACCTGCATCGCGCCCAGGATCGCCAGGTTGATCTTGCCGCCGCGGATCATGCCGAAGGAATCGGCCGAGCTGAAGAAGGCCGAGCCGGGCAGCGCCGTCACGGTCTGCTTGCCGGCGTTGATCAGGTCGGCGTCCACCTCCTCGTCGGTGGGGAACGGGCCGATGCCCAGCAGGCCGTTCTCCGACTGCAGGTACACCTCGATATCGGACGGCACATAGTTGGCCACCAGCGTGGGCAAACCGATGCCCAGGTTCACATAAAAACCGTCCTGCAGTTCCTTGGCCGCGCGCGCGGCCATTTCATCACGAGTCCATGCCATGTTCGTCTCCTCAGTTGGCGCGCACGGTGCGCTGTTCGATGCGTTTTTCCGGCGTCGCGTTGACGACGATGCGATGCACGAAAATGCCCGGGGTGTGCACTTCGTCCGGATCGATCTCACCGATTTCCACCAACTGCTCGACTTCAACGACGGTGATCTTGCCCGCGGCGGCCACGTTGGGATTGAAGTTGCGCGCGGTCTTGCGGTACACCAGGTTGCCGGCCTTGTCGGCCTTCCACGCCTTCACCAGCGACACGTCGGCCACCAGCGAGCGCTCCATCACGTACTGTTCGCCATCGAACTCGCGGATCTCCTTGCCGTCGGCGACGATGGTGCCGACGCCGGTCTTGGTGAAGAATGCCGGGATGCCGGCGCCGCCGGCGCGCAGCTTCTCGGCCAGCGTGCCCTGCGGCGTGAATTCCAGCTCCAGTTCGCCGGCCAGGTACTGGCGCGCGAATTCCTTGTTCTCGCCCACGTAGGACGCGACCATCTTGCGGATCTGGCGCGTCTCGAGCAGTTGGCCGAGGCCGAAACCGTCCACGCCGGCGTTGTTGGAGATGGCGGTCAGCTGCTTGGCGCCGGTGTCGCGCAGCGCGCCGATCAGCGCCTCCGGGATGCCGCACAGGCCGAAGCCGCCGACTGCGATGGTCTGGCCATCTTCGATGATGCCCGCCAGCGCGGCCGCGGCATCGGGATAAACTTTATTCATAGGTGTCCCTCGTCTTTTGTTAAGCTTGCACTGTTGTCCAGATGGCGTACCAGAATAGAATACGCCCTACAAAAGCACAATACAGTAGAAATACCAACGATGACCGAGACACGCACGATCGACTACGAGACGATTTTCCAGCAAGCCCCGGTGGGCATGTGCATTTCGGAGAACCGCATCATCCAGGCCTGCAACGCGGCGCTGGCCGCCATGTTCGGCTACAGCCGCGAACAACTGGACGGCCTGTCGTTCTGCCAGCTGTACCCGACGGTCGACGAGTTCGTGCGCACCGGCGACCGCATCATCCCCATCATGAACGCCAAGGGCCGCTATTCGGACGAGCGCATCATGCGCCGCGCGAACGGCGAACTGTTCTGGTGCCACGTGACGGGCCACGCGCTGAGGGCCAACGAGCCGCTGGGGCCGGGCATCTGGACCTTCGAGGATGTGAGCGAGAAGCGGCCGGTGACGGCGGAATTGACGCCGCGCGAGCGGGAGATCGCCGCGCTGCTGGTGGAGGGCAAGACCAGCAAGCTGATCGCGCGCCAGGTGGACCTGAGTCCGCGCACGGTGGAAATGCACCGCGCCCGCCTGATGCGCAAGTTCGAGGCGGCCACCTCGTCGGAACTGGTGCACAAGCTGGTGGGCCTGCACCTGTAGAGAGGGCTTGGGCCCTCTTTGCTACATGGCCGTCATGCCGTCGTCGGCCGAGATGACCGCGCCGTTGATGAAGTGGGAGTCCTCGCCGGCCAAGAGCAGCAGCAGGCCGTCCAGGTCCTCCGGCTTGCCGGGGCGGCGGCGCGGCAGCAGGTCGACCAGCTTGCGGCCCTGCTCGCTGGCGAAGTAATCCTCGTTGATCTCGGTCGAGATGTAGCCGGGGCAGATGGCGTTGGTGTTGATGCCGTATTTGCCCCACTCCACCGCCATGGCCTTGGTCATCTGCACCACGCCGGCCTTGCTCATGCAATACACGCCGATCTGCGGCAGCACCCGCAGGCCCGCCACCGACGCGATGTTGATGATGCGGTGCTGCTTCTTGGGGTCGCCCTTGGCGCGCGCGATCATGCGCTTGGCCGTTTCCTGCGCCACGAAGAAGGCGCCGCGCAGGTTGGTGTCCATGATGAAGGAGTAGTCGTCGGGCGTGACGTCGACCAGGCGTTGCGTGGTAGACACACCCGAGTTGTTGACCAGGATGTCGATCTGGCCCGCCTCCGTCTCCGCGTGCGCGATGGCCGATTTGATGCTGGCGTAGTCGGTCACGTCCAGCGCCACCACGTGGGCGGCGCCGCCGTCCGCCTCGATCTCGGCGCGCAGCTCCTTCAGCCGGTCGATCCGGCGCGAGGCAAGCACCACCTGGGCTCCCGCCTGCGCCAGCACCTTGGCGAAGCGGGCGCCGAGTCCGCTGGACGCGCCCGTCACCAGCGCGATTTTCCCCTCAAAATTGACTTCTATGCCCACGGCGCTACTCCTGTATCGGTTGTTGTCATTCACGCGGCGCGCGTGCGCGCTGTCTGTTCGTAATGATTACACAAAACGCCAGTATTAGATTGCGGCGTCTAAGATTGTCCCGCAAAATGGCGCCCAAGTTGCCAAAACCCGTAAAAAGAAGCACACTCGTGCTAATTTAAAAATCCCGCGTTACGGCTCGCGTAGAATCCGCAATACACTTACCTGAAAACCATGACCCAAAATCTCGTAGAACAATATGGCCCCCGCGACGCGATGGAATACGACGTCGTCATCGTGGGCGGCGGTCCCGCCGGCTTGGCCGCGGCGATCAAAATCAAGCAACTGGCCGCCGAAAAGGGCCAGGAAGTGTCCGTCGTCGTGCTGGAAAAAGGCGGCGAACTGGGCGCGCACACGCTGTCGGGCGCCATCATGGACCCGAAGGCGCTGACCGAACTGATCCCGAACTGGAAGGAACTGGGCGCGCCGCTGAACACGGCCGTGACCGAGGACCGCTTCATGCTGCTCACCGAGAGCAAGGCCTACAAGGCGCCCAACATGCTGCTGCCGGCCTGCTTCGAAAACCACGGCAACTACGTGGTCTCGCTGGGCAACGTGGTGCGCTGGCTGGGCCAGCAGGCCGAGGCGCTGGGCGTGGAGATCTTCCCCGGCTTCGCCGCCGCCGAGGTGCTGTACAACGAGGACGGCTCGGTCAAGGGCGTGGCCACCGGCAACATGGGCGTCAAGCGCGACGGCGAGGCCGGTCCGGACTTCCAGCTGGGCATGGAACTGCATGGCAAGTACACGCTGTTCGCCGAGGGCGCGCGCGGCCACCTGGGCAAGCAGCTGATCGCCAAGTACGACCTGAACAAGGGCAAGGACCCGCAATCGTACGGCATCGGCATCAAGGAACTGTGGGAAATCGACCCGGCCAAGCACCAGCCCGGCCTGGTGATCCACACCTCCGGCTGGCCGCTGGACACCAAGACCTACGGCGGCTCCTTCCTCTACCACCTGGAGAACAACCAGGTCGTGGTCGGCTACGTGGTGGGCCTGAACTATGAAAACCCCTATCTGTCGCCATACGAGGAATTCCAGCGCTACAAGACCCACCCGGCCATCCGCGGCTTCTTCGAGGGCGCCAAACGCATCTCCTACGGCGCGCGCGCCATCACCGCCGGCGGCCTGCAATGCCTGCCCAAGCTGGTGTTCCCGGGCGGCGCGCTGATCGGCTGCGACGCCGGCTTCCTGAACATGAGCCGCATCAAGGGCTCGCACGCCGCCATCAAGACCGGCATGCTGGCCGCCGAATCCGTGTTCGCCGCGCTGGGCGAGAACCGCCAGCACGACGAGCTGGTGTCCTACCCGGTCAAGTTCGAGCAGTCCTGGCTGCACGAGGAACTGCACGTGGCGCGCAACGTCAAGCCGTGGCTGAGCAAGGGCCTGTACCTGGGCTCCATCATGACCGGCATCGACCAGCTGATCTTCCGCGGCAAGGCGCCATGGACGCTGCACCACAGCCACGCCGACCACGAATGCCTGAAGCCGGCCTCGCAGTTCCAGCCGATCAGCTATCCCAAGCCGGACGGCAAGCTGACCTTCGACCGCCTGTCGTCGGTGTTCATCTCGAACACCAACCACGCCGAGGACCAGCCCATCCACCTGACCTTGAAGAACAACAGCATCCCGGTCGACGTCAACCTGGCCAAGTACGCGGGACCGGAGGCGCGCTACTGCCCGGCCGGCGTGTACGAGTTCATCAAGACCGACGAGGGCCAGGACCGGCTGCAGATCAACGCCCAGAACTGCGTCCACTGCAAGACCTGCGACATCAAGGATCCGACCCAGAACATCGTCTGGGTGACGCCGGAGGGCGGCGGCGGTCCGAACTATCCAAACATGTAATTTCTGGCAATATTACAACGGCGCGGCGCCCCCTGGCCCGCGCCGTTGTCGTTTCCGCGCCAATATAAACCGCCGATACCAAAGCCATTCCGACAAGAATTTCCCCCAAGGATGTGTTTCGGACCATAATCCTTGGATGCGCCGGCGCCGGGCCGCCAACAAAATTAAAAATATCTTCGGAATTTCTTCAAAGCATTTAATGTCCGGTCCGAAATGGTCGTCTTGTACTTGGGAGAGCGCAAATTAGCTAGCTGCTCTGAACTGAACCCACCTACCAGGAGTTTTTCATGCTGAGTCTTCACACCAACAATGCGGCGCTGTCCGCGCAAAACTCGATCTCCCGGACCCAGAGCAACCTGTCCACGTCGATGACCCGCCTGAGCACCGGCTACCGCATCAACTCGGCAATGGACGATGCTGCTGGCCTGCAGATCGCGACCCGCCTGCAAGCGCAAACCAGTGGCATGAACATGGCCATGCGCAACACGCAGAATTCGATTTCCATGATCCAGACCGCCGACGGCGCGCTGGACGAGACCACCAGCATCCTGGTGCGCATGAAGGACCTGGCGACCCAGGCCGCCGACGGCTCCGCCGCCGACACCGACCGCACCGCGATGCAGTCGGAATACGACGCCCTGACGGACGAGCTGACCAACATCATCAGCAACACCTCCTTCGGCGGCACCACGCTGCTGAGCAGCAAGGCCGACAGCAAGTTCAACGTCGCCATCACCTTCCAGATCGGCTCGGCCGAATCGGAAACCATGGACGTCGACCTGGCCACCATGCTGGGCACCATGCACACCGACCTGACCGCCACCAACGCCGGCCACACGTTCGATGCGGGCGGCGTCGTCGGTGCCGGCGCCGGCACCGGCATCGCCGCGCTGGCCGACGCCAACAACATGATCTCCACGCTGGACACCGCGATCGAGTCCGTGTCGACCGTGCGTTCCGCCCTGGGCGCCGCCGCCAACCGCCTCGACCACGTGTACAATAACTTGTCCAATATGTCGACCAACACGAAGAACGCCTCCGGCCGCATCATGGACGTCGACTTCGCGACGGAAAGCGCATCGATGATGTCGAGCCAGATGCTGCTGCAGGCCGGCACCGCGATGTTGAAACAAAGCAACAGCCAGTCCTCGCTGGTTCTGTCCCTGCTGCAATAATGTTGTAGCAGTGCTCTCCGGGGCGCTTACGCGCCCGGGAACGCAAGAGCCAACCGGACAGACGGTTGGCTTTTTTTATAGCCTCATCGGCACGAGATGGCTTCATGGCAATAGACCGACTTTCGCCGCCCGCTGCGACGCTGACGATACCGGAACGCATAGTCCGGGAACAACCTGGCCAGGCCCAGGTGATCCCCCCTGTCGCGACGGTCGCCGGCGAGGAAGCCAGCTTCACGCTGCCCCCCGGTCTGCCCGCCGCCATCGGGGCATTGGTGGATGCGCCCGATGGCGTGCTGCGGCAGAACGGCCCCGGCGCGCTGGCCGGCCTGCTGCAGGCCCAGTCCGGCCACCTGGCGGACCCGGCCTCCCTGCGCCCGGACCAATTGCAAATGTCGCGCCAGCTGGTCTGGCAACAACCCGACGCCGCCACCATGGCCATTTCCTGGCAGGTGATGGTGCGCACCTACGGCGAGCAGCGCGCCGCGCTGCAGGACCAGGCCGCCGGCCAGAAATTGCCGTCCGGCCTGTTCATGACCGAGCACGCCCAGGCCGTCGTGCGCGACGGCCGTGAGGGCCGCGCCGCGCCGGCCATGGTGAGCGAACTGGAATCGTGGCGTTTCGCCGTGTACGCGTGGGGCGCCGAGAAACTGGTGCTGCGCGTGGTGTCGCGCGATCCCGGCGAGGAGGAGGAGCCGCGCCGCCGCCGCGCCCGCATCGCCATCCGCCTCGAGCTGCACCTGCCCGGCATGGGCAAGGTGCTGGTGCAGATGGAACCGTCCGGCGACGGCGTGGTGCTGGAGATCGGCGCCAACCAGAACGCCGCCATGCAATACATGCGCGACCTGCTGCCCCAGCTGGCCGCCATCATTTCCCGCAACGGCCTGTCGCTGGTGCGCTGCCACCTGATGCGCGAACTGGCGCCGGTGCGCGAGGAATACAACAATCCGACCCGGGTGCAGACCGCGATGCTGACCCAGTCCGTCTTCAAGTCCATGGCCGAGGTGGCCGTGCTGCTGTCGCAGCCGCAGCAGCCCAGGGACTTGTTCTCCGAATCCGCCTGACCCGGTCCCGGTTTAACCCACCGTCCCGATGATGCTGACCTCGCGGTTCTCCGGCACCTCGTTGTAGGACAGCACATGCAGGCCCGGCGCGAACAGGCGGGCGTAGCGCGCCAGCAAGGGCCGTATCTGCGGCAGCACCAGCAGCAGCGGCGGCGTGGCCTGCTGCTTCATCTGTTCGCGCGCCACCGGCATGTTGACCTGCAGCTGCGCCAGCAGGTGCGGATCGATAGGATAGTTGTCCAGCACCACCTTGCCGCTCTGGCGCGCCTGGTTCAGCGAGCCCAACAGCATGTTCTCCAGCTCGCCGCCCAGGTTGAAGGCCAGCATCTCGGTGCGCTGCCCGAACAGGCCGGTGACGATCTGGCGCCGCAGCGCGCAGCGCACCTCGGCCGCCAGCAGGATCGGGTCCTTGGTGGTCTCCGAGCTGTCCAGCAAGGTGGTGGCGATGGGCACGATGTCCTTGAGCGACACGTTTTCCGTCAGCAGCACGCGGAACACGCGCAGCAGCTGGGTGTGGGTGAGCGCCTTGTCCAGCTGGCCGGCCAGTTTGGGCGCCAGCGCCGTCAGCCGCTCCAGGATGGCCGGCACGTCCTCGTGGCGGAACAGTTCCGGCAGGTATTCGCGGATCAGCTTGGAGACGTGGGTGGCGATCGCGCTCGGCGCCTCCACCACCTGGTAGCCCATGCCCAGCGCGTTGGCCTTCTCGCCCTGCTCGATCCACGTGACCGGCATGCCGTAGGCCGGCTCGACGCCCGGGATGCCGTCGATCTTGCCGTACACGGTGGGCGACGGGATCGCCATCAGCCGGTCCGGGAACACCTCGGCGGTCGACACCACGCTGCCCGACAGCACCACCGCGTACTGCGACGGCTTCAGGCCCAGGTCGTCGCGCACGACGATCGCCGGCAGCACCATGCCCATGGCCTCCGACAGGCTTTGCCGCACGCCGCGGATGCGCTTGGTCAGCGGCTCGCCGTGGGCCTTGTCGATCATGCCCACCAGCTTGTAGCCCAGGGTCAGCTGCAGCGGCTGCACGGCCGGCAGCGACTGCCATTCCAGCTCGGGCGCCTTTTCCTCGCGCAGCGCGGCCTCGATGGCCTGGATCGCCGTGTTGTCCGGCGCCTGCACCTTGTTGGCCAGCTTCCAGGCCACATAGCCCAGCACGATGGCGAAGGTCATGAACATCAGCGACGGCATGCCCGGCACCACGGCCAGGATCACCATCAGGCCGGCCGCGCTGCCCAGCACGCTTGGCGAGGCCAGCAGCTGGTTGCCGACGGTTTCCTCGAAGTCGCCGGAATCGCTGATGCGGGTCACCAGGATGGCCGAGGCGGCCGACAGCAGCAGCGCCGGGATCTGCGCCACCAGGCCGTCGCCGATGGTCAGCAGCGCGTACTGGCGGAAGGCGTCGCCGAACGACATGTTCTGCATCAGCGCGCCGATCGCCACGCCGCCCACCATGTTGATGATCAGGATCAGGATCGAGGCCACGGCGTCGCCGCGCACGAACTTGGAGGCGCCGTCCATGGCGCCGTAGAAGTCGGCCTCCATGGCCACGTCGCGGCGCCGCTCCTGGGCCTTTTCCTGGTTGATCAGGCCGGCGTTCAGGTCGGCGTCGATCGCCATCTGCTTGCCCGGCAACGCGTCCAGCGTGAAGCGGGCCGACACCTCGGAGATCCGCTCGGCGCCCTTGGTCACCACCACGAAGTTAATGATCATCAAGATCACGAACACCACGATGCCGACCACGAAGTTGCCGCCGATGACGACATTGCCGAAGGCCTCGATCACGCGGCCGGCCGCGTGCGTGCCCTCGTGGCCGTGCAGCAGCACCACCCGGGTGGAGGCCACGTTCAAGGTCAGCCGCATCAGGGTGGTGGCCAGGATCACGGTCGGGAACACCGAGAAGTCCAGCGGCCGCTTGGCGGTGACGCTGACCAGGATCACGATCAGCGCCAGCACGATGTTGAACGTGAACAGCACGTCCAGCAGGATGGGCGGCAGCGGCAGGATGATCATCCCGAGGATGGCCATCACGAAGATGGGCGTGGCGAACTTGTGACGGCGCAGCTCTGCGACGATCTTGTTCAGGAGATTCATGCGGGTGGGACCTCACTCATGGAAGCTGGCACGGCAACTTCGTTGGGGAATGCCGGCTGGACGTTGCGGCGTCCGGCGCGGAAAGCTTGTAACTGCAGCACATAATTCAGCACCTGCGAGACGGCCTGGTACAGCTGCACCGGGATCTGCTGGTTGACCTGGCTGGTATTGTAAATGGCCCGCGCCAGCGGCGGCAGGGCCAGCACCTCGATCTTGTGCTCCTCGGCGATCTGGCGGATGTACAGCGCCATCTCGTCCACGCCCTTGGCCAGCACAAACGGCGCCTCGGCGCGCTGCTCGTCGTATTTCAGGGCCACCGCGTAGTGCTCCGGGTTGACGATCACCACGTCGGCGTTGGGCACGGTCTTGCGCGCGGCGCGCTGCGACATCGCGCGCTGCAGCTGGCGGATGCGGTTGCGCACCTCGGGCCGGCCCTCGTTGCTCTTGTACTCCTCCTTCAAGTCCTGCTTGCTCATGCGCTGGTTCTTGGCGAAGAAGAAGGCCTGCGCCGGCACGTCGATGATGGCGAACATGATGAACACCGACACCAGCGCCATCAGCCCGTCCAGCATCAGCCGCGAGCCCGACAGCAAGGCCTCGTTCAGCGGCAGCGACTGCAGCCGCGTGTAGTCGGCCAGGGTCGAGGTCGCCACATGCACCAGCACCCAGCACAGCACCACCGACTTGGCCACCGACAGCCCGAACTCGAACCAGTGCTTGCCCGAGAACAGCCGGCCCAGGTTGGTCACCGGGGAAAAGCGCTCCAGCTTGGGTTCCCAGTGCTTGCTGGAGAACACCCAGCCGCCCGGCACCAGGCCGCCCAGGACGATGGCCAGCGGCACCACGAACAGCGGCACGATCATCTTGATCAACAGCCACATGGCGGTGGCGAAAATGGTGGAACCGGTGTTCTCCAGCGCGCCCTCGGCCTCGAAGGTCGCGAAGCTCTGGTGGAACAGCTCTCGGAAATCCAGCATATAGGACGGCAGCAGCCAGATGAACAGCTTGAGCGTGACCAGGATGCCGAGCGCGGTGGCCAGGTCGCGCGAACGCACCACCTGCCCCTCCTCGCGCGACTTCTTGAGCTTCTGCGCCGAGGCCTTTTCTGACTTGTCGCCGGTGCTGTTCTCAGCCATTGCCCGCCGCCCTCGCCGCCACCTGCGCGGCTATCGTCATTTGCTGCTGGATCATCTCCAGCACCCGCCCCGACATGCGCACATAGTGCTCGGGGATGAAACGCACCACCTGGGCCAGCATGACCAGGCCGAACAGCGTGATCACGGAAAAGCCCAGCGAAAACAGGTTCAGCGTGGGCGCCACCCGGTTCAGGAAACCGAAGCCGATCTGCACCACCATGGTGGAGAACACGATGGGGATGGCCAGCAGCATGGCCGCCGCGAACACCCACGCCACGTTCCAGGCCACCGTCTGCAGCAGCAGCGGCCCGTAGCCGCCGCCCAGCGGCCAGGCCTGGAAGCTGCCGCCGATGACGCCGGCGATCACCAGGTGGCCGTCGATGGCGAAGAACACGATGATGGACAGCATCGTCAGCAGCGCCGACACCACGTCCGACGACTGGCCGTTGACGGGGTCGTTCATCACCGCCATCGAGAAGCCGATCTGGCTGGACACCATATAGCCCAACACCATCACCGCCGACATGCTGTAGAAGAACGCCAAGCCCAGCACGCCGCCGATCACCGCCTGCTCCAGCGTGGCGGCCACGCCGGCCATCGAGATCGGGTCGATCGGCAGCGCGTTGCGCGTCAGCGGCAGCATCAGCACCGACAGCACCAGGGCCAGCAGCACGCGCACCGTGACCGGCACCATGGCCTCGCCGATGACGGGCGCGGCGGCCAGCATGGCCAGCACGCGCACGAAGGGCCACCACCACGCGTTCAGCAGCGACGGCAGGGCGGCCAGGATCTCTTCCATCGGCCCGCGTCCTCAGCCGACCAGCGTGGCCGCGCGCGTGAAGACGGAAACGCAGTAGTCCATCAGGTAGCCCGCCATCCAGCGCCCGGCCAGGATCAGCGCCAGCAGCGTCACCAGCAGGCGCGGCAGGAAGCTCAGGGTCTGCTCGTTGATCTGCGTGGCGGCCTGCACCAGCGACACCAGCAGGCCCGTGACCAGGCCCGGCACCACCAGCACCAGCACCAGCACCATCACGATGTGCAGCGATTCGACCACCAGGTCGACCGCCATGTCCGGCGTCAGCATGTTCTTCGTCCCCCCAGCGACACTAGTAGGCTTGTATGCTCGTCACGAGCGTGTTGACGGTCAAGGTCCAGCCGTCCACCAGCACGAACAGCAGCAGCTTGAACGGCAAGGAAATCACCAGCGGCGACAGCATCATCATGCCCATCGCCATCAGCACCGACGATACCACCAGGTCGATCACCAGGAAAGGAATGAACAGCAGGCAACCGATCTGGAAGGCCGTCTTCAGCTCGGACAGCACGAAGGCGGCCAGCTTGACGGTGAAGGCGTGGTCGGCCGGCTTGCTCACGTTGTCCTCGCCGGCCAGGTGCGCGATCTGCTTGAGCGCGGCCTTGCTGGTCTGGGCCAGCATGAAGCGCGAGATCGGCGCCTCGGCGATCTTCAGCGCCTCCTGCAGGCCGATCTTGTCCTGGTCGTAGGGCACGAAGGCGTCGCGCCAGACCTGGTCGCCGATGGGGCGCATCACCAGCAGCGTGAGGATCAGCGCGATGCCGGTGACGATGCGGTTGGGCAAGCCCTGCTGCAGGCCCAGGGCCTGGCGCAGCAGCGACAGCACGATGACGAAGCGGGTGAAACTGGTCATCATCATCACCAGCATGGGCAGCAGGCCCAGCAGGGTCATGATGATCAGGATCTGGGTCTTGACCGTCAGTTCGGTCTTGGCCCCCGGCACGATGCCGGCCAGCAGATCCTGCGCCTGCGCGGGCGCCAGGGCCAGGCACAGCAGGCCAACGCCCGCCCCGCCCAGCAACGCGGCCTTGGGGCCGCGGCGGGACGCCAGGATCATGGCGCCATCATGTCGAGATTCAGCCCGTCCAGGTCGATCACCTTCAGCCCGTAGTTCTCGCCGGCCACCACCACCTCGGCGCGGCCGATGGCGGTGCCGTTGACCTTGATGATCAGCGGCTCGCCGGCCAGCAGGTCCAGTTCGACCACGCTGTCCGGGCCGATCGACATCAGTTCCTGCAGCGAGATGCGGGCCGAGCCCACCTCCAGCGTCAGGGTGACGGGGATCTTGCGCATCATCTGCGGCAGGTCGCGGCGGGCGCCGCCGCGGGCCGGCGCCATGTCGGCCAGGTCGCTGCCGACCTGGTCGATGATCATCTCCTCGGAGATGTCCTCCAGCAAGGCGTCACTGGTGCTGTTCGCGTTTACGTTCATCATGTTTATTCGACGTCTTCAAAAGAGGTTAAACAGATTTTGCCTTTGTGCTCGCTGACCGCCGCCGTGAACAGGCGCGAATCGTCGAGCAGGACGTCGGCCCTGTGCATGCTGATCGGAATCACGTCGCCGATCTGCAAGTCGAACAGGGTGCCCAACTGCATTTCCTTGGTGACCAGGCGGCCGTCCAGCCGCACCGGCAGGCGCGCCGCCAGCGGCGCCAGGTCGTACATCGCGCGCCGCGCGACGTCGCGCTCGGGCGCCAGGCCGCGCAGCACGCAGGTCATCAGTTGCTGGTCCAGCGCGAACCAGAAACGGCCCGACAGCGGGGTCGCGCCGGCGCTTTCCGGGTCGCTGACGGTGACGGCCACCACCCAGGCGCCCTTCTTCGGCTGCGCGGCGGGGACCGGCTGCATGTCCTCGCCGGCCGGCAACTTGGCCGTGGCCGGCAGGTTGGCCTCGATGCGGGCGGCCAGGGTGCCGGCCAGCTGCTGGCCCAGCACCACGGCCAGGCGCTCCTCGGTGGCGGTGATCTTGACGGCGCTGTCGTCCACCGCGCTGTCGCTCTTGGCGCGGCCGTAGCGGAAATTCAACACGCTGAGCAGCACCTTGCGCTCCAGCGCGAAGCCGATGCTGCCGGCCGGCGCGGCGAAGCTGAGCCAGCGCAGCCGCGGCTCGCCGCCGTCCAGGCGGCTGAACTCCACGCCCTCCACCTGGAAGGTGCCCCAGTAGCGGCGGTTCACATTCAGGCGCATCGCCTGGCTCAGGTCCTCTTGCAGCTGGGCTGCGAACCTGGGCAGCCGGTGCACGGGACGCCCCAGCAGGCAGGGATCCAGCACTTGATGCTGCGCGGTCTGTTTTATGATGGTCATTTATGTGTTCAGGTCGGTACTCTGCCGGTACTCCGCCGGCAATCTGCCTATATGCGCCGGCGCGCGCCGGGCGCGCCGCATGCCACATCCTAGCTTAAAAACGGGCCGAGCGAGGCGAAGCTTACATGAAATTGTTGCGCCTTGCCACGGATCAATATTTTGATGCAAGCCAATTAAGGCTTTACAGAAATATTGCTAGCTAGTAAGCTTATTCATAGCATGATGCACGTGATGCTGCCTCGCAACAAAAATCGGCGGAATTGCGCTTAGTGCATGATTAAAAAGGAAATTCTGTCTCCTGCAGGGTACAGAAGCCCAGCTTTTCTGTTGTATCGGCACAATGAAATGCACCGAACTAATTTCCAGCATGTATCATTCCCTGAGTCCGATGGCGTCCCGGCGACAATCCCGGAACGCCCTCTGGAATGCGTGGAGGCTATGGTAGCCATGTGTGAGCAACGTTGCAATAATGGAGGTGCATGATGGCTAACGAATTCGCCAGCCTGATCCAGGCGGATCTGGCATCCCTGACCAATGCGGCGGCCGAGCTGTCGACCAACGCGATCGCACCCGCCCACCAGTTCGGCGCCACGCCGGGCCAGTCCGGCCAGGCCGGCGGCCCCTTCTCCTTCGCCCAATCGATGCGCGAAGCGGTCAACAAAGTCAACGCCGACGACCAGATGGCGGCCCAGAAAATGGCCGACGTCGACGCCGGCCGCAGCGACGACCTGGTGGGGGCCATGCTGGCCAGCCAGGAGGCCAGCCTGTCCTTCTCGATGCTGATGCAGGTGCGCAACAAGGTCATGGGCGCGGTCGAAGACCTGGTCAAGCTGCCGCTGTAACGTGCGGCGTCCCTTGAGCGCGGTCCGCCCCCGGCAGGCTTTGCATTCGCAGTTATTTCCGTCCCCCTTTCCGAGCGAAAGTCCATAGTGATCAACACCCTCAAGTCCGCCTTCGGGCGCTTGCGTCCGGGCGCCGGCGAAGCGCCGGCGCTGCCGCCCGCGTTGCTGAAAAACCTGACCCCCATCCTGTTGCTGGCCGTCGGCCTGACCGCGCTGGTGCTGATGGTGCTGTGGAAAGACCAGTCGGCCTACAAGCCGGTGTTCGGCGCGCGCGAAAAAGTGGTGGCGGCCGACATGATGGGCGTGCTGGACGGCGAACAGATCCCCTACCGCGTCCACCCGGACAGCGGCCAGGTGCTGGTGCCCGAGGAAATGCTGGGCAAGGTGCGCATGCTGCTGGCGGCCAAGGGCGTGACGGCGCAGCTGCCGGCCGGCCTGGAGCTGATGGACAAGAACGACCCGCTGGGCGTGTCCCAGTTCGTGCAGGACGTGCGCTTCCGCCGCGGCCTGGAGGGCGAGCTGGCGCAAAGCATCATGACCTTGGACGCGATCTCCCAGGCGCGCGTGCACCTGTCGATCGCCCGCTCCACCTCCTTCGTCTCGGCCGACGGCGACAAGTCGTCGGCCTCGGTGGTCATCGCCACCAAGCCGGGCCGCAAGCTGACGCCTGAAACCATCGCCGCCGTGGTCAACATGGTGGCCGGCAGCGTCGCCAACCTGAGCCCGGCGCGCGTGAGCCTGGTGGACTCGGCCGGCAACCTGCTGTCGTCCCACGTCGACCTGGCCGACGGCTTCGACGCCAGCTCGGCCGGCAACGAGGCCGGCAAGCACGCCCAGGACGCCATCAGCAACAACATCCGCGGCCTGCTCGGCCCCATCGTCGGCGAGGACAATTTCCGCCTCAGCGTGACGGCCGTGGTCAACAACGACAAGGTCGAGGAGACGGTCGAGAAGTTCGGCGAGGCGCCCAAGGTCACCAGCGAGGCCATGCGCGAGGAGCAGGACCGCAACCGCCTGGTGATGGGCGTGCCCGGCACGCTGTCGAACCGCCCGCCGCCGACCAGCACCGACGCCGCCAAGGCCGGCACGCCGGCCGCCGGCGAGCCGGACGGCAGCGCCCGCAAGAACGCCACCACCCGCCAGTACGCCTACGACCGCAGCATCACCCAGACCAAGCACGCCCGCGGCCAGCTGGAGCGCCAGAGCATCGCCGTGGTGCTGGCGCAGTCCGCCGCGCCGTTCCCGAAAACCGGCTGGACCGCGGCCGAGCTGGCCAACATCGACAAGGTGCTGCGCAACGGCCTGGGCATCAACGCCGAGCGCGGCGACGCGCTGGTGGTGACGGCCATGAACTTCCCGCCCAAGGCGCCGGTCGCGGCCTGGTGGGAGGAGCGCGACAACGTGGTCGACCTGAGCACCTACGCCATCTACGGCGCCGCCGCCCTGTTCGGCTACCTGCTGCTGCTGCGCCCGATCCTGCGCGCGCTGACCTCGCGCCTGGCCCCGGCCGGCGCCACCCAGGTCGCGCCGCGGGCCGGGCCGGCCCGCGCCGGCGCCACCGCCGAGGCCGTCGTCACGCCGGCCGGCCAGCCCGGGCAGGCCGGCCAGCCGGGCCAGCTGCCCGGCCAGGCCCCGGCCGCCGGCGGCGCGCCCGCCCTGGCCTCGCCGCCGGGCGCCGCCGACGCGGCCCAGCCGGCCACCGCCGGCGCGCGCTCCGGCATGCCGGTGGTGCCGCTGCTCGAGAATTACGATTTGCCGCCGACCGGTTCCAGCGTGGACGTGATGGTCGATCACCTGAAGATTCTGGCCGAGAAAGAGCCGGAACGCGTAGCCGAAGTAGTCAAACAATGGATGCAGAAAAATGGCCGATCTCAATAACTCCGACCTGCAAGACGCGGGTTCCCTGCTGACGCCGGTGGAACAGGCGGCGATCGTCCTGCTGAGCATAGGCGAGGAGCCGGCCGCCGCCGTGCTGCGCTGCCTGTCGCGCGAGGAATTGCTGGAGGTGACGCAGGTGATGTCGCGCATGAGCGGCATCAAGGTCGATTCCGTCAAGACCGCCATGCAGGCCTTCTTCGACGACTATCGCGAGCAGTCCGGCGTGCACGGCGCCTCGCGCAGCTACCTGAAGCGCTCGCTGGACCTGGCGCTGGGCAACGACATCGCCAACACCGTGCTGAACAACATCTACGGCGACGAGCTGCGCCCGAAAATGGCGCGCCTGCAGTGGGCCTCGCCGAAGTGGCTGGCCGAATACATCGCCAACGAGCACGTGCAGATGCAGGCCGTGTTCCTGGCCTTCCTGCCGCCCGCGCTGGCCGGCCAGATCATCGACGCGCTGCCGCTCGAGGGCCGCGACCTGGTGCTGCTGAACCTGGCGCGCCTGGACGAGATCGACCGCGACCTGCTGGCCGAGCTGGACGAGCTGGTCAACCGCTGCCTGGGCAGCTTCGACAGCCAGAGCACCAGCGTCGAGGGCATCCGCCAGGTGGCCGAGATCCTGAACCGCCTGCCGGGCAACCGCGCCCAGATCGTCGAGTTGCTGCGCGCCCACGACCCCGAGGTGGTGAACCAGATCGAGCTGTCGATGTACGACTTCCTGATCCTGTCGACCCAGACCGAGGCCACCCTGTCGCGCCTGATCGAGGAAGTGCCGCTGGAACAGTGGGCCATCGCGCTCAAGGGCGCCGAGATGTCGATCCGCGACGCCATCCTGAAAACCATGCCGAAGCGCCAGGCGCAAGCCTTCGAGGACATGATGCGGCGCGCCGGCCCGGTGCCGATGTCGCGCATCGAGTCCACCCGCCTGGAGATCATGGCCACCGTCAAGGCCCTGGCCGACGCCGGCGAGGTCGAGGTCCAGCTGTTCGCCGAAACGGTGATCGAATGATGAAACAATTCCGCCCCTACCGCTTCCCGCCCCTGTCGCAGTTCGCGCCGCCGCCCTCGCGCGCCGGCGGCAACGGCCTGACCACCGACAGCGCCCAGTGGCAAGCCTCGGTCAGCGAGGGCTTCGAGCAGGGCCAGCGCGACGGCTACGAGATCGGCCTGCAGCGCGGCCAGGAGGACGGCTTCGAGGCCGGCCGCAACGCCGGCTTCGAGCAGGGCCGGGAAGAGGGCCGCAACGAGACCCTGGTCGGTTTCGACACCATGGCGCGCCCGGTCGAGGCCATGCTGAAGGGCCTGAAAAAGCTGCGCGCCGACTACCGCGCGGCGCAGCGCAAGGAGGTGGTGGACCTGGTGGCCAAGGTGGCGCGCTCGGTGATCCGCGCCGAGCTGGCGCTGCAGCCGGTGCAGATCATGGCGCTGGTCGACGAGACGCTGGCCTCGATGCCGCCGACCCGCGAGGAGATCGACGTCTACCTCAATCCCGAGGAGCTCAAGCGCATCGCCGACCTCGACCCGAAGCGCACCAAGCGCTGGAACCTGATCCCGGACACCCGCCTGGACATCGGCGAGTGCCGCATCCGCGCCGGCGACAACGAAGTCGATGCCGGATGTCATCAACGTCTTGCCGCTGTCATGGAACAGGTCGATAATCAATTAACCGCCGCCGACGGCGGCGACGAGCCGGAAAGCGAAGAATGATAGCCGATGCCTTGCGCAAGCTGGAGCTGGACGCGGTCCCGATGGCCACCCCGACCGGGCGGCTGGTGGGCGCGCAGGGCTTGCTGCTGGAGGCGGTCGGCTGCCCGCTGCACACCGGCCAGCGTTGCCAGATAGAAATGGTCACCGGCGAGTGGCTGGACGCGCAAGTGGTCGGTTTCCGCGAAAAAGTGTCCTACCTGATGCCGTTCAAGAAGGCCATCGGCCTGCAGACCGGCGCCCGGGTGCTGCCCTGTCCCGAAAAGATCAACCTCACCATCGGTCCCGGCTGGCTGGGCCGCATGGTCAACGGCCTGGGCGAGCCGCTCGACGGCCTGGGCAAGCTGGGCGGCGACTTCCCGCTCGACTACACGCCGCCGCGCGTGCATCCGCTGCGCAAGAAACCGGTGACCGAGCCGCTGGACGTGGGCGTGCGCGCCATCAATTCCATGCTGACCCTGGGCAAGGGCCAGCGCGTGGGCCTGATGGCCGGCTCCGGCGTCGGCAAGTCCGTGCTGCTGGGCCTGATGACGCGCCAGACCGTGGCCGACGTGGTGGTGGTCGGCCTGATCGGCGAGCGTTCGCGCGAGGTGCGCGAGTTCGTCGACATGTCGCTCGGCCCCGAGGGCCTGCGCAAGGCGGTGCTGGTGATCGCCCCGGCCGACGAGTCGCCGCTGATGCGCATCATGGCGACCGAGTTGTGCCACTCGATCGCCGCCCATTACCGCGACCAGGGCAAGAACGTGCTGCTGCTGGTGGACTCGCTGACGCGCTACGCGATGGCGCTGCGCGAGCAGGCGCTGGCGCTGGGCGAGCCGCCGGCCACCAAGGGCTATCCGCCGTCGGTGTTCTCGAACCTGCCGCAACTGGTGGAATCGGCCGGCAACGGCGAGAACCCGGCCGGCAGCATGAGCGCCATCTACACCGTGCTGGCCGAGGGCGACGACCAGCAAGACCCCATCGTCGACACCGCGCGCGCCATCCTGGACGGCCACATCGTGCTCACGCGCGAGCTGGCCGAGCGCGGCCACTACCCCGCCATCGACGTGGGCGCCTCGATCAGCCGCTGCATGAACCAGATCATCAGCAAGGAGCACATGCTGGCGGCGCGCGGCTTGAAATCGTCGATGGCGCGCCACGACCGGGTGCGCGACCTGATCCCGCTGGGCGCCTACGTGCCCGGCGCCGACCCGGTGACCGACAAGGCGGTCGGCCTGCATCCCCACATCGAGGAATTCCTGTGCCAGGGCGTGAAGGAAGCGGCGCCCTACGCACCGTGCGTCGCGACTCTTGAAAGGCTGATGGCATGACCCAGAGCAAGCACATGATCCGCAACCTGTCCACCCTGGTCGAGCTGCGCTCCACCGAGGTCGAACGCCTGCAGACCGAGATGGCGGCCAAGAAAAGCCTGCAGGAACGCTACCAGAAGAACCTGGACCGGCTCAACGGCCTGTGCCAGGCCAGCGGCGCCAGCGGCAAGCTGCCGCTGGCGCTGGCGTCCAACTGCGGCGATTACAAGCAGGCCGTGATGCAAATGGCCGACAGCCACCGCCTCGACCTGTCGATGCACGAGGCGGACATGGCGGTGTCGCAGCGCGCGCTGAACGCGGCCTACGTCAAGCGCGAGGTGCTGGACAACGTGCTGCAGAAGAAACAGCAGGCGGTGGTGAAGGAAGGCAACCGCCTGGAACGCAAGCAACATGACGAACTGGCAACGCAACTGTGGTTGCGCGGCCAAAAATAGCACGCGATAGCCACATTTTTTGAATCGGCAGCCAGGATTTCATAAGGATGATGCGGCGGTCGCCTATTACTTAGGTACACTTCCCATACTTTCCTCGGAGCACGAAAATGGCAACGACCACCACTTACGATCCCGCCACCAGCGCCACCCAGCTGGCGACCGCGTACACGTCGGGCCGCCAGGCCATGCTGACGGCGCAGGCCAACCGCACGCAAGCGACCGGCACCGCGTTGACCAAGCTGAACTCGGCGATGAGCACCTTCGAATCCAGCCTGGCGACGCTGAGCGCGCAGAAGAGCATGGTGAGCAACTCGGCCACGTTCAGCTCCGCGGTCGGCACCGCCACGGCCGGCCCGAGCGCCGCCGCCGGCGTGTACAGCTTCTATGTCGAGACGCTGGCCACGGCCGGCCAGGTCGCCTACGGCGGCGTCACCGACACCTCGGCCGCCGGCAGCGGCAGCCTGAACGTGATGCTGGCCGACGGCAGCAATTTCAACGTCAACCTGACCAACGCCGACAAGGACATGGACGGCACCCTGACGGCGCAGGAGATCGCCACCGCCATCAACGTCGCGGCCGACAACGGCTCGCGCGTGACCGCCTCCACCCTGACCCTGAACGGCGAGCCGACCCTGGTGCTGAGCTCGGTCGACACCGGCGCCGACAACGCCGTCTCGCTGGACACCGGCAACGTCACCAACGCCGCGCTGAAGGCCATGCTGGACGACGCCAGCAAGCAGACCACGCTGTCGGCGGCGCAGGACGCGGTGGTGTGGTTCGGCCCGCAAGGCACCGGCACCCGCATGCAACAGGCCTCCAACACCTTCGACGTGGTGGACGACGTGAAAATCACCTTCACCCAGGCGCAGGCGCCCGCCGCGGCGCCGGTCACCGTCACCGTCGGGCTCGACAGCAGCGCGACCCAGGCCAATGTGCAGTCCTTCGTCGACTCGTACAACGAGCTGAGCAAGGTGCTGGCCGACCTGACCGCCTCCGGCGACCCGGCCTCCGGCAAGGCGGCCGGCCCGTTCGCCCACGATTCCGGCCTGATCGCCCTGCGCAACCGCCTGACCGGCACGCTGCGCCAGCTGTCCGGCGACCAGAGCCTGCCCACCTTCGGCATCACCGCCCAGCGCGACGGTTCGCTGGCGCTGGACGGCGCCCGCCTGAAAAAAGCCATCGCCACCCACCCGGACACGCTGGACAAGATCTTCGGCAGCGCCAGCGCCAACGCCCCGAGCGGCGTGCTGGGCGGCCTGGACAAGCTGATGAACCAGTGGACCAGCAGCGTCGACGGCCAGATCACCCAGCGCAAGAGCTCGGTGTCCAAGATGCAGATTTCGCTGATGGACCGCCAGGCCACGCTGGACGAGCAGTACAACAGCGCCTACAAGCGCTACCTGACCCAGTTTTCCTCGCTGCAATCGCTGCAGAACCAGATGACGCAGAACACCGGCCTGTTCGACGCCATGTTCAGCAGCGGCGAGGATTCCTAAATTGAACCCGGCGCGGGGTTCCCGCCCCACATGGAAGAGACACGATGATGAACCAGGAAGCCTATAGCAATTACCACTCCGTCAACCTCGACGCGCAGACCGCCCGCGCCTCGCCGGTGGAGCTGGTGCTGGTGCTCACCGACGGCCTGCTCGAGGAGCTGGCGCGGGCGCGCGGCCATATCATCGGCCGCCGCTACGAGCTCAAGGCCCGCAGCCTGAACAAGTGCACCGAGATCATCAACGGTCTGTCCAGCTCGCTCGACTTCGAGCAGGGCGGGGACATCGTCGCCAACCTGGGCCGGCTGTACGACTACTGCGTGGCGCGCCTGTACCGCGCCGGCGTGGACATGGAACCGGCCATCATCGACGAGGTGAGCGGCCTGCTGACGACCATCAAGCAGGGCTGGCTGGGAGTGCAGGCCAAGAATGGATAGGGAACAATCCTTGCTGCAGCTGGGGCAAAAAATGAGCGCCGCCACCGCCTCCTCCGACTGGAAGGCGCTGGCGGCGATTAACACGTTAATGGCGTCCTCGCTGCCGGCCATGGCGGCGCAGGGGCCGTGGACGCCGGCCGAGCGCGCCGCGCTGGCCACCCTGCGCCAACTGCACCTGCAAGCCCTGCAACACACGCGCAACACCAGCCACGAGCTGGGCAAGCATCTGAGCGACATGCAAGCCAACAAGGAAGGCTGGCTGGCCTACGCGCTCACCAATGAAACCGCCGCAACCGGAACTCCCGCATGACTATGATTTCGAATCCCGCGCCGGCCGCCCCGGCCCTGACGCCCGCCACCCAGCCGCTGTCGCTGGTGGCCGGCGCGGACCAGGCGGCGGGCGGGCAGCCCGCCGCCCCGTCGCCCTTCGCGCGCCTGCTGGACCCGGCCGCCGCCCCGGCGCCCGCCGCCGACGGCGACGCTCCGGCCGCCGCCGCGCCCGATGAGGACAGCGCAGGCGCCGGCGACACCGGCCTGTCCGCCATGGCCGCCATGCTGTTCGCACCGGCGCCCTCCCCCGTTTCCATCGCCGCGCTCGCCAACCAGGGCGGCCAGGGCGCCGCAGCGCGCGCCGACGGCATCGCCATCACCGGCGCGGGCGCCATCGCCTCGCCGCAAGCGGCCGGCGCGCAGGCGTTCGCCGGCACGGCCGCGCCTGGCGCCGGCGCGGCCCTGTCCGCGCCCACCGGAGCGCCCCGGGCCGCCATGACGCCGGCCGGCGCCATCGCACCCGGCGGCGCGCCGCAAGCGCCGGACGCCGCCGGCCTGTCCGCCGGCGCGCAAGCCGCCGCGCCTTATGGCACCACCACCACCGCGCCCGGCGCCGCGCCGCTGACAACGGCCGCCACCGCCGCGCCGACCGCCGCATCCATGGCGGCGGGCCCGGCCGCGCCAACGAACGCGCCGCTGGCCGCCGGCACCGCGGCGCCAAGCGGCGCGCCAGGCTTCGTCTCGGCGCCCACCGGCGCCCCGGCCGCCGCCGGCACCACCGCTCCCGGCAACGCCCCATGGGCGGCCGCGGGCACCGCCGCGCCGACCGCCGTTACCGGCGTGTCATCGACCATCGGAACACCCACGGGCCCCGGAGCGTCCTCGGCCATCGGCTCATCGCTGGCCGCCGGCTCATCCTCGGCCGCGGGCTCATCCTCGCCGACCGGCGCACCGGCCTTTGCCGGCACGACATCCCCGACCGGCGCGCCGCTGGCCGCCGCCGGCACAGCCGCGCCTGGCAACGCGCCAACGGGCGCCGCTCCGACCAGCGCCCCGTTCGCCGGCACCGGCACGGCCGCCCCGACCGCCGCCGCGCGCGCCGCCTCGGGCATGGCCCCGACCGGCGCGCCGCTGGCCGCCTCGGCCGCCACGACCAACGCACTGTCCGGCTCAACCTCGTCGACCGGCGCCCTCCTGTACGGTTCGGCCGCGCCTACCGGCGCGCCCCTGCACGGTTCGGCGGCGCCGACCGGAACGCCGCTGACCGCGGCCGGCTCCGCCGCGCCTACCGGCGCGCCACGCGCCTCGACCACAGCCTATCCATACACGACCGGCGCCGCCGCCCCGGCGGGCGCCCCGCTGTCCGCCGCCGCCTTGGCCGCGGCCTCCTATTCCGCGACCGGCGCCAATGCCGCGGGCGGCGCGCCGGCCACCGGCGCGTCCGACGAGGCCGCCGCCGCGCAAACGCAACCGGCCGGCTGGCTGGCGCCGTCCGCGCTGCCCTCGGCCGCGCCCGCCAACGCGGCGGCCGCCGCCGCGCTGGCCCGCAACGCCGTGCAAGGCGCGCGCGATAGCAACGCCCCCGCGGCCCCATCGCCGTTCCCCGCGGACGCCTCCGCCAGCCCGTCGGCCGCGCCGCAACCGGCGCTGTCGCCGGCCGTGTCCCCGGCCGCCAACAGCGCCATGCAGCTGGCGGCGGACCAGCTGCTGCAAGCCCAGCGCCCCACCGCCGCGCTGCGCGGCGACGGCGCCACCACCTTCAGCGCCGCCACGCTGGCTGCGGCGGCCGCCCCCGGCGCCGGCAACGCCAGCCTGGCCGCCGGCGGCGAATCGGCGCCGGTCCACTTCGCGCCACTGAGCCAGCTCAACCTGAACGCGGCCAGCGGCGCCGTCCAGCAGGCCGCCAACGGCCTGGCCGGCGCGGACACCGTGCGCCTGGACGGCTCCCCCGAACAATGGCAGCAGCCGCTGCGTGCCGCCCTGGGCGACCGCCTGCAGCTGCAACTGCAACGCAACAACGACCACGCGCTGATCACGCTGGAACCGCCCAACATGGGCCGTATCGAGATTTCGATCCGCCACACGGCGGGCGCCCTGCAGGTGAACCTGTCGGCCACCAATAGCGAAGTGCTGCGCCAGCTCAACACCATCGGCGACAGCGTGCGCCAGGACCTGTCGCAGCGCAGCTTCACCGACGTCGCGGTGACCGTCTCCGCCTCGGCCGGACGCGGCGCGGGCCAGTCGCTGGCCGATGGCGGCGGCGGCCGCCAGCAGGAGCGCGAGCAGGCACAAGAGCAGCAGCGCGGCCCGGGCCGCGCGCTGTCCGAGGGCGAGCAGCCCTCTTCCACCTTTGCGATGATGCGGGAGTAACGGATAGATGAATAAAAAACTGGTGATAGCTTTGGTGGGCGTTCTGCTGCTGGGCGCGGGTGTGGCCGGCGGCGCGGTGTGGTACCTGGGCAAGCAGTCCGCCGCCACGGAAGGCAAGGGCGGCAAGGAGGTCAAGCACGAGGAAGCCAAAGCGGCCGATGCCGAGCCGCCCAAATACATCACAGTCGAGAAGGTGATCGTCATGCTGCGCCGCAGCGAGGGCGAGAGCGTGACCCACTATCTGTCGGCCGACCTGGTGATCGCCACCACGGCCAAGCAGGAAAAGGAATGCAAGGAACACCTGCCGCTGCTGCGCAGCGTGGCGGTCAAGGCGCTGTCGGCGCTGCCGATGGCGAAGGCGTCGACCATGTCGATCGACCAGTTCGCCGAGGAATTGAACAAGGCCTTCGACGAGACTTATGCGAAAGACAAGCGCGAGCGGCCTTTCAACGAAGTCATGATCGGGAAGCTGATCCTGGAGTGATGCCAAATGAATGGGGCGGGCATGGCCTATAAAGAGCAATACGGGGACAGTTACGGCGAGGGCTACGGCGAGGCCGGCGGCGCCCCGGCCACGCACAGCGTGGCCGACGAGCAGAAGCACCTGCTGTCCTTCGCGCCGCTGGTCAAGCGCATCGTGCGGCAGCTCAATTCGCAGATCGGCGGCGCCATCGACCGCGACGACATGGAGCAGATCGGCCTGATGGGGCTGCTGGAGGCGCTGCGCCGCTACGGCGAGCCGGACGCCGCCTTCCCCAGCTACGCCGGGCTGCGCATCCGCGGCGCCATCCTGGACGAGCTGCGGCGCCAGGACTGGCGCCCGCGCGCCGTGCGCCAGCAAAGCCACAAGCTGCGCGACGCGGTGCGCGAGCTGACCCGCAAGCTGGGCCACGAGCCGGACGAGCGTGAAATCCTGGCCCACCTGAAGATCACGCCCGACGAGTACCAGGCCTACCAGCTCGACGAAAGCGCCGAGCTGCTGGCCAGCTTCGACGAGGTGCTGCAGGACACGCTGGGCGGCGGCTCCGACAGCGCCCCCAACCCGGAGGACCAGCTGATGATACGGCGCAGCCTGGCGCAGGCGCTGAACGGCCTGGACGAGCGCGAGCAGCGCGTGGTGCAGATGTATTACGAATTCGAACTGAGCTACAAGGAAATCGCGGCCGTGCTGGACCTGACCGACGCCCGCGTATGCCAGCTCAACAAAGCGGCGCTGATCAAGATGCGCGCGGTGCTGCAGAGCGCCTGACAAAGACAAGACCATGACGCGGAAAGGCGTACCATCATGCAGCAACTATTAGGCATTCTCATCGTTTTAGGTAGCGTGTTCGGCGGCTTCTTCATGATGGGCGGGGTGTTCCATCAGATCTGGCAGCCGATCGAGCTGTTCGTCATCGCCGGCGCCGGCCTGGGCGCGATCGTCATCGGCAATCCGCCGCACGTGCTCAAGGAGATGATGACGCAGCTGAAGAAGATCGTGGTGCGCAAGAAATACGATTCCGAGTTCCAGCGCCAGTTGCTGCTGCTGATGTACGAACTGCTGCAACTGGCCGCCGGCGGCCTGAAGGCGCTGGACGCGCACGTCGAGGCGCCCAAGGACAGCCCGCTGTTCCAGCGCTATCCGCTGGTGCTGGAGGAGCCCAAGCTGCTCGCCTTCATCGTCGACAACTTCCGCCTGATGGCCATGGGCAAGATCAACGCGCACGAGCTGGAAGGCGTGCTGGAGCAGGAACTGGAAGCCATCCACGAGGAACTGAACCAGCCGGCCAAGTCGATCGGCAAGATCGGCGAGGCGATGCCGGGCTTCGGCATTCTGGCCGCCGTGCTGGGCATCGTGATCACCATGAACACCGTGTCCGAGGGCGCGACCTCGGGCGAGATCGCCGAGCACGTCGGCGCGGCCATGGTCGGCACCTTCATCGGCATTTTCCTGTGCTACGGCGTGCTGGACCCGATCGCCAACGTGATGAAGCAGTTGGTCAACCAGGAGGCCTCGAACAAGGAGTGCGTGAAGGTGGTGCTGGTGACGCACGTGGCCGGCAAACCGCCGCTGCTGGCGATCGACGCCGGCCGCCGCCTGGTGCCGTTGAACATCAAGCCGAGCTTCGCCCAGCTGGAACGCTGGATCACCGAGCTGGAAGGCGGCGACAGCGAGCCGGAAACCACGTCGCGCCGTGGAGGTGGCCGTGCAAAAGCCGCATAGCAAGGAACACGAACAGACCATCGTCAAGCGCGGCGGCGGCAAGCACGCGCACGACGATCACGGCGGCGCCTGGAAGGTGGCGTTCGCCGACTTCTGCCTGGCGCTGATGTGTTTGTTCCTGGTGCTGTGGCTGATGGCGGCCCGCAACACCGAGAGCCTGCAACACATCCTGACCGAGGCCGACGGCAACAAGACCGACCAGGGCAAGGGCGTCATGCCCGAGCAGGTGGGCGGCCCGCGCGGCAGCCTGATCGAACGCTTCCCGATGCCGCGCACCGGCAAGACCGACGCGCCCGGCACCGCCCTGGCCAGCGGCGCCGACACGCCGGAGATCCAGGACGCCAAGGTCAGCTACGAGACCCCGGGCGATCTGCAAAAGCTGTCCAAGGCGCTGGCCAAGATGAGCGTGGACGCCGGCCTGGCCAGCAACCTGGAATCCGTGGTCACGCCCTACGGCCTGCGCGTGATGCTGCACGACACCGACAAGCAAGGCATGTTCGTGCGCGGCAGCGCGGTGCCGACCGACCGCTTCCGCGACCTGCTGCGCAAGATGGGGCCCTTGTTCCAACGGATGAAAAACCAGATGCTGATCGTCGGCCACACCGACGCCACGCAGTACGCCGACACCGGCTATTTCGCCTATTCGAACTGGACGCTGTCGTCCAACCGGGCGATGGCGGCGCGCTCCATGCTGCTGTCCGGCGGCATGCGCAAGGACAGCGTGCTGCAGGTGGTGGGCATGGCCGACCGCGCGCCGATGGACACCCAGCGCGCCGACGCCGGCGTCAACCGCCGCATCGAGCTGCTGATCCTGACCAGCGGCCAGGCGCAGGCGGTGGCGGCCATGTTCGGCATGCCTGGCAACAGCCACGGCCTGGGCGATATCGACACGGCAACACCTGACGCGGAATCGCTACAGAAGTTGCGCAACAAGCTAGGGCCGGAAGGCAAATACGGGACGGGCCGCGATGCAAATTGATTTTAAAGATGCCCGCAGGCATAAGGCGGGTTAAGATGAGCGTTTCGAAGAGCAGAGGTCAGCGTATGAGAATCTCCAGCGGAATCGCGGACGGCATGGCCGTCCAGCGCGTCGCCGAGCCGGTCGCCGGCGCGGCGCCAGCCCCGGCCGCGCCGGCCGCGGCGCAGTCGGCGGGACTGCAATCGGCCGTGCTGCAGCCGGCCTTGGCGGCCATGAAGGACATGCCGGAAATCGACCACGACAAGGTGGCCCAGTTGCGCGACGCGCTGGCCAAGGGCGAACTGCCGTTCGACGCCAACAAGCTCGCCGGCCTGATCCAGCGCTTCCACGGGAGCGATCAGTGAACACGGCGGTGGCGGCGACCGGCGCGGCGGCGAACCCCGCGACGCGCCAGGAAGCCATGCAACAATTCCTGCAAGGGGTGGCGGCCGACACGGAAGCCTACCAGGCCCTGCTCGACTTGCTGGAACAGCAATTCCACGCGGCGCTGCGCCACCAGAGCGCGCGCCTGGGCGAGGTGGCCGAGGCGGTTTCCGCGCTGGCCGACACGCTGGAACTGCGGCGCCGGCAGCGCGTGGCGCTGGCCACCCAGCTGGCCGGGCCGGACGCCACCATGGCGCAAGTCTACGCCCTGCTCAAGCCGGAGCTGCGCGCGCGCCTGGAACAGGATTGGCGCCGCCTGGAAACCATGGTGACCGAATGCAAACGCCTCGGCAAGCGCAATAGCGACCTGCTGGTGGACCAGTACACCATCATGCAGCGCGTGCTGCACGGTGAAGACCAGATCTATGAACCCGTTTAATTTGCAGCGGGCCACCGCCGCGACCCCGTCCACCGCGGCCACCGCCAGCAATATGCGCCCGGCGGCGGCCACGCAGGGCATGGGCGGCGGCTTCGGCTCGGCCTTCAGCCAGGTGCAGCGCGACGTCTCGGCCTTCATCGCCCAGGGCGGCGGCATGTCCGCCGGCGGCGGCGCCAGCCCGCCCACCCTGTCGTCGCAAACGGCCAGCTCGATCGCGCTGGCGCTGCAGGCCCGCGCGGCCGGCGGCACCGACGGCAGCGGCGCCATCGCCGACGCCGCGACCGCCTCCCCCACGGAATCCCAGCAGCAATTCCTGGACAGCATCAAGCCCTGGGCCGCGGCCGCCGCCAAGCGCCTGGGCGTGGCGCCGGAACTGGTGGCCGCCCACGCGGCGCTGGAGTCCGGCTGGGGCAAGCACCCGGTCGGCAACAACCTGTTCGGCATCAAGGCCGGCGCCCAGTGGCAGGGCGAAACCGCCTCCTCCGCCACCACCGAATACACGCAGGGCGTGGCCATGAAAAAGGTCGAACGCTTCCGCAGCTATCCGGACCAGGCCAGCGGCTTCGACGACTACGCGGATTTATTGATCGACAACCCGCGCTACCAGCAGGCGCTCAACACGGGCAGCGACGCCAAGGCCTTCGCGCAAGGCCTGGTGCGCGGCGGCTACGCCACCGACCCGGCCTACGCCGCCAAGCTGGCGGCCACGGCGGCGCGGCTGCAGGCGATGCGGGTTCAGCCGGGCGATTGAATCGAAATGGGCATGTCGGCCGGTTCGACCAGGCCCGCCCCCGTCACGCGCGCGCGGATCACGTGGCCATGGACATTGCGCACCCGCACCAGCGCGCCGCGCGCGCCGGTGTCGAGCGCCTCGCCCGCCATGCTGACCTCGATCTGTTCGCGTCGCGCCACGATGCGCACCGCGTCGCCGCGTTTAACCAGGGGCATCGCCACCAGCATGTTCTGCCTTAACACTTCGCCATTGCGCAGCGAGCGCCGCGCCGACATGCCCTCCAGGGCCGCCAGGTCCGACACGGTCTCGGTGAGCGTCGAGATGTCGGTGCGCCGCAGCGCCACGTCGGCCGCCGCCACCGCCCGCCCGGCCGGGATGTCGGCCGCCAGCACCGCCACGTTGGCCGTGATTTTCGCGCGCACCACGAAGTCGTACCGCCAGCCCTCGGCCCCCGGGCACACCGCCACCAGCCGCACGCGGCTGGGCTGGCGCAGCTCCGGCGTCTCCACCGTCACCGCCTGCCCGCAGGGTGGAATCGGGCGCGCGCCGCGCACCGCGGCCAGCTCGAACACCGGATCGGACCAGCCTGCCGTTTCGGCATGCCTCTCCAACAAGGTTCGCGCCGTTTGTTCCACCCGCGCCACAGTCTGCTCGGCTGTCGAGGCCGCCGCACTAAAATCTGGCACGGCAACAACCATTGCGGCTGCGAACGGAGTTAGAATTCGTTTGTTGAACATGGGCAATTACCTTTATGATGAGGGCCGTGGCGAACACCGACCACACGGCTGACATTTTACATGGGCGACTGCGTTTCCAGAGGAGGATGGGCATGGGTATCAATTTCAAGGACGCGATCGGCGTGCACGCCGACGCGCTCCATTTGCGGGCGGACCGCACGCGCATCCTGGCGACCAATATCGCCAACGAGAACACGCCCGGCTACCAGTCGCGCGACATGGATTTCGCCGCCACGCTGGCGCAGACCCAGGCCGGCGCGGCCGGCGAGCCCCAGCTCGAGGGCGACGGCGACGCGCTGTACCGCGTGCCCTTCCATCCGACCCGCGACGGCAACACCGTCGAGATCGGCGTCGAGCAGGCCGCGTTCTCGCAGAACGCGAGCGAATTCCAGACCAGCCTGACCTTCATCAACATGAAGCTCAAGGGCCTGGCCAAAGCCATCAGCGGCCAATAAGCGGCAGAAGAAAGCACACCATGGGCTTCAAAGACATTTCCCAGATCGCCGGATCGGCCATGGCGGCGCAGACCGTGCGCCTGAACACCGTGGCCAGCAACCTGGCCAACGCCGACTCCGTGGCCGGCAGCGAAAACGAAACCTACCGCGCGCGCAAGCCGGTGTTCGCCACCGTGATGCAGACCGGCGACAACGCCGACGCGGGCGGCCGCGTCCAGGTGCTGGACGTGGTGCAGAGCAGCGAACCGCTGCGCAAGGTGTACGACCCGGGCAACCCGCTGGCCAGCGCCGAGGGCTGGGTGTTCTACCCCAACGTCAACCAGGTGGCCGAGATGACCGACATGATGTCGGCCTCGCGCGCCTTCGAAACCAACGTGGAAGTGCTGGGCCGCATCCGTTCCATGCAGCAGTCCCTATTGAAACTCGGCGAAGGCTAAGCCATGCAAACCAATCTGTTCACCAATACCAACGGCGCGGCCGCCACCAACGCCAGCGGCAACGTGCTGGCCTCGGGCAGCGAGACCTCGACCATGTTCACCAAGCTGCTGGTGGCGCAGATCCAGAATCAGGATCCGCTCGAGCCCAGCGACCCCAGCCAGTTCGTCGCCCAGCTGACCCAGCTGTCGCAGACCGAGGCGCTGCAAAAGCTGTCGACCCTGACCAGCACCAACGCCACCGTGCTGCAGGGCATGCAGGCGCTGGCCCTGGGCGCGCAGGTGGGCTCGGAAATGTCGGTCGCCACCGACCAGGTCAGCCTGACGAGCGGCACGCCCGCCCGCGGCGAGTTCACGCTGGGTTCGAACAGCAGCGTCACCACGCTGGTGCTGACCGGCGTCGACGGCGTCGAGCACAAGGTCAACCTGGGCATGCGGTCGGCCGGCGCGGTGCCGTTCGCGCTGGACCCGGCGGCCCTGGGCCTGCCGACCGGCAATTACAAGATGCGCGTCGAGACCAGCACGCAGGAAAACCCGCCGCTGGACATCGTCGGCCGCCTCAACAGCGTGCGCCTGGGTTCGGGCGGCGCCATCGTCTTGAATGTATCGAATGTCGGCGAGGTGTCGCCTAGCGCCATCACCGCCTTTAACGGCAAAACAACTGTTGCCAGCAACTAAGTAGCCTAGCGCTCACTCTCGCCACCCTTGAAAGGACTCTCAACATGAGCTTAGATATCGCATTGTCTGGCATTCAGGCCATCAACGACCAACTGGGGACCATCTCCAACAACATCGCCAACGCCGGCACCTTCGGCTTCAAGGCCAGCCGCGCCAACTTCGCCTCGCAATACTCCGGCGACCAGGCCAGCGGCACCCGCATCGGCTCCGTCACCCAGACCATCGGCACCGTCGGCAGCACGCTGCAGACCGGCCGCGGCCTGGACGCCGCCATCAACGGCCGCGGCTTCTTCGTGGTCAAGGACGGCAGCAACGCGCCCTCCTTCACCCGCGTCGGCATTTTCGATTCCGACAACGCCGGCTTCCTGGTCGACCAGAGCGGCCGCCGCGTGCAGGGCTTCGCGCAGCTGCCGGGCTCGACCGTGCTGGGCCCGCTGGGCGACCTGAGCCTGCCGAGCGGCCAGATTCCCGCCGTCGCCAGCACCGAACTGTCCTATCTGAGCAATTTCTCGGCCGACTGGAAGGCGCCGGACCCGGCCGTCAACCCCTTCGTGCCGCCCGATCCCGTCGCCGTGCCGGCCACCACCCCCGACCCCAGCTCGTACAACATGTCGCGCGTGTCGGTGGTCTACGATTCGCAGGGCAACCAGCACAGCGTGACCCAGTATTTCGTCAAGGCCGCCGCCCCCAACACGGTTGAAGTGCACTTTGCCATCGACGGCAAAGGCGCTCCCCTTGCCGGCATCCCGATGGCCACCCTGCATTTCGACGCCAACGGCAAGATCCTGGACGTGAACGGCGGCGACCCCCTGCTGCCGAAGACGCTCGCGGTGACGTTCCAGCCCTCCGTGCTGGACACCACCAACGGCGCCAGCGACATGAACATCACCATCGACTACAGCGGCAGCACACACTCGGCCGGCGAGGCGACCACCTCGGTGAACAAGGCCGATGGCTACGCGGCCGGCAACTTCTCCGGCGTGGAACTGGCCGGCGACGGCTCGGTGGTGGCCAAGTACACCAACGGCGAGCGCATGACCGTGGGCAAGGTCGCGGTGGCGACCTTCGCTTCGGAAAGCCAGTTGACCTCGATCAGCGACACCAGCTGGCAGGCCAACCTGGATTCGGGCACGCCGCTGTACACCACGCCAGGCACGGGCCTGGCCGGCTCGCTGACCACCTCCGCGCTGGAACAGTCGAACGTGGACGTGACCACCGAACTGGTGGGCCTGATGGTTTCCCAGCGCAACTACCAGGCCAACTCCAAGGTCATCCAGACCGAGAGCGCGGTGCTGCAGTCCCTGATGCAGGCGATGTAAGGACGGCCTGAACCATGGATGCATTGATCTACACCGCCATGAGCGGAGCCGAACGGGCTCTGCGCGGGCAACAGGTGCACGCCAACAACCTGGCCAACATCGACACCAACGGCTTCCGCGCGACGATGGAGCTGTCCACCTCGCGCGCGCTGGGCGGCTACGGCTACGACGACCGCCACATGTCGGAGATGCAGGCCAACACCGTGATGGACCGCACCGGCACGCTGAAAAGCACCGGCCGCGACCTCGACGTCGCCATCAACGGCGAGGGCTACTTCGCGGTGCAGCCGCCGGGTGGCGGCGAGGCCTACACCCGCGCCGGCGCCATCACGCTGGACGCGGACGGCACCATGACCGTCAACGGCCGCCCGCTGCTGGGCGAAGGCGGCCCGATCCGCCTGCCGCAGCACACGCGGGTGGAGATCGGCAGCAACGGCACGGTCTCGATCCAGACCCCGGGCACGGCCGACATGCAGGTGGTCGACAAGCTCAAGCTGGTCAAGGCCGAGGGCGCCGAACTGACCAAGAACGCCGCCGGCCTGCTGGTGGCGCGCGACAACCAGGCGCTGGCGGCCGACAACACCGTGGCGGTGCAGGCCGGCCACCTCGAGGGCAGCAATGTCTCGGCGGTGGAGGAGATGGTCGCCACCATGAGCTTGAACCGCACCTTCGACGTCCAAATGAAACTGTTCAAGGCCAACGACGCGATGGCCGAGGCAGGCAACCGCCTGATCGGCGGCTGAGCCACAAACCCAAGGAGCAACCATGAATCCCGCAATGTGGATCAGCAAGACCGGCATCCAGGCGCAAGACGCCAAGCTGCAAGCCATCGCCAACAACCTGGCCAACGCCAACACCGTCGGCTTCAAGCGCGACCGCGTGGCCTTCGAGGACCTGTTCTACTCGATCGACCAGCAGCCGGGCACGCAGCGCGCCGACAACAACACGCTGTCGCCGTCCGGCGTGCAGCTGGGCAACGGCACCCACCTGGTGGGCACGCACAAGATCTTCACCAACGGCAATATCCAGAACACCAGCAACGCGCTGGACGTGGCCATCAACGGCAACGGCTTCCTGCAGGTGCGCCGTCCCAACGGCGAGGCGGCCTACACCCGCGCCGGCCAGCTGCAGCTGGACGCCAACGGCACCATCGTCAACAGCTCCGGCCTGCCGCTGGTGCCGCAGATCACCGTGCCGGTCACCGCCACCGCCATCACCATCGCGGAAAACGGCGTGGTCTCGGCCACCATGCCCAACACCGCCACGCCGGCCGTGATCGGCCAGCTGACCTTGACCGGCTTCATCAACCCGGCCGGCCTGCAGGCGCTGGGCGAGAACCTGTTCGCCGAGACCGCCGCCAGCGGCGCGCCGACCGAGGGCAATCCCGGCACCGACCAGTTCGGCAAGCTGCGCCAGGGCGCCCTCGAGGGCTCCAACGTGCAGGTGGTCGAGGAGATGGTCGACATGATCGCGGCCCAGCGCACCTACGAGATGAACACCAAGGTGCTGACGGCGGCCGAGAACATGCTGCAATACCTGGCACAGGCGGCGCGCTGATGAAAACCGCCCTGCCCGTCCTGGCCGTGCTGCTGCTGGGCGGCTGCGCCGCCATCCAGCCGCCGGCCGTCCGGCCGGGATCGTTCGACGAGGCGCCCACGCTGGCGCGCTCGGCCGCCCCGCGCGGCAGCTCCGGCGGCGTCTACGCCGTCGACGCCGGCCTGTCGCTGACCTCGGACAGCCGCGCCTTCCGCGTCGGCGACGTGGTCACCGTGGTGCTGGAGGAAACCACCCAGGCCTCGAAGAGCGCCGGCACCTCCTTCAGCAAGGAGGCCAGCGTGGCGGTCACCCCGCCCAGCCTGCTGGGCAAGACCTTCGCCAAGGCCGGCGTGAACCTGGGCGCCAACCGCTCCTTCGAGGGCGACGCCACCAGCACCCAGCAGAACGCGCTGACCGGCGCGGTCACCGCCATCGTGCAGGAAGTCATGCCCAACGGCCTGCTGCGCCTGGCCGGCGAAAAGGTGCTGACGCTGAACCAGGGCGAGGAGTTCGTGCGCCTGCGCGGCTACGTGCGCGCGGCCGACATCGACGCCGAGAACCGCGTCTCGTCGCTGCGCATCGCCAACGCCCGCATCGCCTATTCGGGCCAGGGCTCGCTGGCGGACGCCAACACGCCGGGCTGGCTGGTGCGCTTCTTCACCGGCCCCCTGATGCCGTTTTAAGCCAGCCGTTTTTCGCGTCGCTCGCATGTTCTTATCTGTTCTCGCCGTTTTAACACCGCCGCCGTTCCGCCGCTTCCGCCGTCCCGAGGTCTTGCCATGAAACTCCGCCTGTTGTCCCTGCTCACCGCCGCCCCCCTGCTGCTGGCCTGCGCCCTGCCGGTCCAGGCCGCGCAAACGCTGCGCAACCTGGTCAGCATCGAGGGCGTGCGCGAAAACCCGCTGGTCGGCTACGGCCTGGTGGTGGGCCTGAACGGCAGCGGCGACTCGACCCAGGTCAAGTTCTCCAGCCAGTCCGTGATCAACATGCTCAAGCAGTTCGGCGTCAAGGTGCCGGACGGCACCGACGCCAAGAGCAAGAACGTGGCCACCGTCATGGTCAGCGCCGTGTTCCCGCCCGGCTACCGCCGCGGCCAGGCGATCGACATCACGGTCTCCTCGCTGGGCGACGCGAAAAGCCTGCGCGGCGGCGCCCTGCTGCTGACGCCGCTGCGCGCGGCCGACAACGAGGTCTACGCGCTAGCCCAGGGCAATATGGTGGTCGGCGGCCTGTCGGCGGCCGGCAAGAGCGGCTCGTCCGTCACCGTCAACACCCCGACCTCCGGACGCATCCCGAACGGCGCCATCATCGAGCGCGAGATCGTCAGCGACTTCGCCACCAAGCCCTCGGTGCGGCTGTCGCTGCGCCACCCCCATTTCCAGACCGCGACCAACATCGTGGAATCGATCAACAAGCGCTTCGGCGACATCGCCACCACCAGCGACGGCACCAGCGTGGAAGTGACGGCGCCGGAAAACCCGACCCAGCGCGTGGCCTTCATGGCCAAGCTGGAATCGCTGTCCATCGACGTCGGCGACGAGAACCCGAAGGTGGTGTTCAACTCCCGCACCGGCACCGTGGTGATCGCCGACGGCCTGCGCGTGAAGTCGGCCGCCGTCACCCACGGCTCGATCAAGGTGGTGATCACCGAGAGCACCAAGACCAGCCAGCCCAACGCCTTCAGCCAGGGCGGCACCACGCAGCAGTCGGCGCAGTCCCAGGTCAGCGTGGACCAGGGCTCGGGCCAGATGTTCAACTGGCCGGCCGGCGCCAAGCTGCAAACCATCATCGACACCATCAACAGCCTGGGCGCCTCGCCGGACGACATCATGGCCATCCTGCAGGCGCTGGACCAGGCCGGCGCCATCGAGGGCGAACTGGTCGTCATATAACTAGAGGAACGCCATGGACCGCTTCGCCCCCATCCCGCAGCGCCAGCTCGCGCTGGGCAAACAGGAAGACAAGCTCGCGCCGGTGGCCGGCAACGCCGGCGGCGCCGAGGCGCCGGCCGACACCGATCCGGCCAGCGCGGCCTACCGCGCCAAGGCCGCCGAGGCCGCCGTCAAGTTCGAATCTTTCTTCATTGGCAAGATGCTCAACCAGATGCGCTCGGCCAACCGGCAACTGGCCGGCGACGGCGAGGACGGCCACCGCGACAGCATCAACGACGACATGCTGGACATGGCCGACAACCTGGTGGCCGACCAGCTGGCCGGGCGCCACGCCTTCGGCGTGGCCGACGCCATCTTGCGTCAACTCCTCCCCACCGCGGCGCCCGCCGCGCCGCCCGCCCTGCCCGGCGGCGGCATGCCGCTGCCTTCTAGCACAAAATCTCGCTCTTCGATTTAATCGGCGCGCGAAAGCGGTCGCCTTTACACTGTAACGGGCGGATGGATGCGAAATTGCAAGCCGCCTGATGCCTTTCTGGAAAGATTCGCCCCATGAGCTTCATCAACAATGCCCTGTCCGGCGCCGTCGCAGCGCAAACCGCGCTGACCGCGACCAGCCAGAATATTGCAAATCTGCAAACCAAAGGCTACACGCGCCAGGGCGCGCTGTTGACGGCGGCGGCGCCCGGCATTTCCAGCAAGGCGCCCGGCATGGGCGTCGAGGTGTCCGGCCTGATGCGCTTCAGCGACTCCTACAAGACCCAGCAGATGTGGCGCGCCGCGTCCGAGCAGGGCCAGTACAGCCAGTCCCAGCCCTACCTGTCGCAGCTGGAACGGGTGATGGGCGACGACCAGTCCAGCCTGAGCAGCGGCATCGACGAATTCTTCAAGGCCCTGAACGCGGCCGGCGTGGAACCCAACTCCACCCCGCTGCGCCAGCAGGTGGTGACGGCGGCCAATTCCATGTCGCAGCACTTCAACAGCATCTACAACGTGGTCGCCAACCAGGAATTGTCGGTGAACCAGCAGCGCGGCGCCATGCTGCCGGCGCTGAACGCCGACCTCGCCAATATCGCCCGCCTGAACCAGCGCATCATCGGCGCGCAGGCGGTGGGCACCAACGTCTCCACGCTGATCGACGAGCGCGACCTGGCGCTCGACGCGCTGGCGTCCAAGGTGGCGATCGAGGTGATCGAACAGCCGGACGGCGCGCGCAACGTGGCGCTGCGCACCGGCCAGCCGCTGGTGGTGGGCACCCAGTCCAGCTCGCTGACCTTCGAAACCGCCAGCGGCGAGGCCGTGCTGGCGCTGAGCTTCGGCGGCACCCGCTTCGTGCTGGAGGACACCAAGCTGGGCGGCCAGATGGGCGGCCTGAGCGACTATGTCGCCAACACGCTGAAGCCGCTGCAGCAGTCCATCATCGACACCGCCGAGCAGATGTCGGCCATGATCAACACCCAGCTGCAGGCCGGCTTCGACGCGGCCGGCAACCCGGGCGGCCCGCTGTTCACCTTCGACGCCGCCAGCACCACCGGCATGCTGCAGATCAACCCCTCGTTCAAGGCCAGCGACCTGGCGTTCTCCGCCGACGGCACGCCGGGCGACAGCGCCAACCTGCAGGCCCTGATCGGCATCAAGACCCGGACCGTGAACCTGGGCTCGATCGGCCCCGTGCTGCTGGGCGACGCCGACACGCAACTGGTCGGCAAGCTGGGCATCGACAGCCAGCAGAACCAGGCGCTGCTCAAGACCGCCACCACCATCCGCCAGCAGGCCGAGGACGACTGGAAGTCGACCAGCGGCGTGAACCAGGACGAGGAGGCCGTGGCCCTGATGGAGTTCCAGCAAATGTACCAGGCGAACATGAAGGCGCTCGCCGTGGCCAATTCCCTCTTCGACGCCACCCTGGCGATGTTCAACTAGGAACCACCATGCGTATCGCCACTTCCCAGTTCCAGGCCTCGATGAACCGGTCGCTGAACACCAACCAGGAGCAGATCTCCAAGCTGACCGCGCAGATGGCGTCGGGCTCGCGCATCCAGGTGCCGTCCGACGACCCGGTCAACAACGTGCGCATCTCGCGCCTGAACCGCGAGGAGGCCATCCTCGGCCAGCACCGCGCCAACATCGACGCCGTCAAGATCCGCCTGCAAAAGAACGAAACCTATCTGACCAGCGTGGTCGGCGACATCAACCAGGTGCGCGACCTGATGGTCTGGGCGCTGGACGGCGGCGGCACCCAGCCGGACGACCTGCAGTCCATGGTGCAATCGCTGGAATCGCTGCGCGACAGCATGCTGTACAGCGCCAACGTGAAGGACGCCGAGGGCCGCTACGTGTTCTCCGGCACCTTGACCGACACCCCCGCCATCACCTTCGATGAAAGCGCGGCGCCCGGTTCGCGCTACAGCTACACCGGCAACAACAACAAGCAGCAAGTGGTGGTCGGCAACGGCATCGCGCAGACCGCCAACGTCGACGTGCAGGGCCTGGAAACCTATCTGAACCGGATCGACGCCGTGCTCGGCGGACTGGAGACCGACGGCGTCTCGTCCAACGACCCGGCCATGCGCGAGCTGCTGAAGGACGCGCTGACCGGCTCGGACACGGCGATGAGCTTGATTTCCGGCAAGATCGCCGAGTTCGGCGGCGCCCAGAACATCCTCAGCACGCTGGCCGACAACCACGGCAACGTCAGCCTGTCGAACCAGATGGCGATGACAGACCTGGGCAAGCTGGACTACGGTCTGGCCGCCACCGAACTGAATGGCTACAATATCGCGTTACAATCCACTTACAAGGCCTATGCCAAGGTAAGCAACCTGTCACTGTTCAACGTTCTGTAAACTCGCATGCAAATCGCCCAGCGCTCCAGCACCACAGGACTTGCCCCCAACGGGACGGGCAAGTCCGGCACCGCCGGCAAGGTCGACGAGACCGGCCAGGCGGCGCAGGCTGGCGCGCCCGAGGCGGCCGCCGCCCCTTCCGCCGCCGCGCCGGTGCCGCGCCGCGGCGTCAGCAACTGGGACCAGCCGCTGCAGCGCGACATCTCCGGGGCGCAGCAGGCGGTCGACTTCCTCGAGCAAAGCGCGGCCCAGCTGCGGGCCCTGAAGGCGGAACTGAGTTCCAGGCTGGCGAGCCGCGCCGGCCGCGACGGCCAGCTGGAGGCGCGCGTGCGACAGTTCAGCGATACCTGGCGCAACCGCGCCGAAGCGTCCGGCGGCACGCTGGACAACCAGCTCTCCTACAGCAGCGAGAATTCGGTGCAGCGCTTCAAGGTGCGCGGCATGAACATGGCCAACCTGCGCCACGGCGCGCGCGAGACGCTGGCCATCGCGGTCGGCAACGGCGCCCAGGGCCTGCGTTCGGTGCAGCTGGAGCCGGGCCTGTCGGACGAGGAGATCGTGCAGCGCTTCAACCAGGCGCTGGCGCCGGTGAACGTCGCCGTCGGCCTGGGCGACAACGGCGAGCTGGAGTTCGCCACCCCCGAATCCGAATGGGCCAATGTGCGCGACACGCTGGCCGTGCAGGGCGGCGGCATCCGCTTCCCGACCGGGCAGCTGAACCGCCTGCGCACCGAGCCGGAACCGGCCGCCATCACGCCCGAGGCGTGGCAGACCAGCGACGTGGAGGCCATCCGCGCCACGCTGAACCAGGTGATCCAGGCGCTGAACCACGTGGAGGCGGCGCTGTCCAAGGTCAACCTGGCGCTCAACGACGCCAGCCAGCGCGCCACCCAGGCCATGCCGCAGGTGAGCGCGGCCGGCATGGACCTGGCCGCCCAGAACTTCGTGTCGGCCTCCAGCGAGAGCAGCTACGCCTCCCTGCTGAGCCTGACCTCGGCGCTGACCGGCATCAACCGCGACCGCGTGATGGCCCTGCTCGGCCTGCGTTAAGCGCCCGCCGCGGACCCGATGGGTCCGCCCCTCCCCACGCTTTACTTGTCCTACGGCAGGCGCGGCAAGCCGTTGCGCGCCATGGCGGCGAACTTGTTCGCCTGCACCGCGTGCGCGAACACATAGCCCTGCGCGTAGTCGCAGCCGGCGGCCGCCAGCAGCGCCTGCTGCGCGCGCGTCTCCACCCCCTCCGCCACCACTTTCAGCCCCAGCTTGTGGGCCATCACGATCAGCGCCTCGCACAGCGCCAGGTCGCCGGAATCGCCCACCATGTCGCGCACGAAGCTGCGGTCTATCTTGATGAAGTCGATGTCGAAATTGCGCAGGTGCGCCAGCGAGCCGTAGCCGGTGCCGAAATCGTCCAGCGCCACCTGCAGGCCCATGGCGCGGTAGCTGCGCAGGCGCTCCAGCACCTGGCTGTCCTGGTTCATCAGGATGCCCTCGGTGATGTCGACCACGATCGAGCGCGGCGCCAGCTGCAGCTGGTCCACGTAGTCCATCCAGCCGGCGGCCGCGTCGCCGCGGAACTGCGCCGGCGACTGGTTCACGCTGACCTGGAACGGCCGTCCCAGCTCGCGCTGCCACAGCTGGACCTGCTCGGCGGCGCGCCGGAACACCCAGTCGCCGATCTCGACGAACAGGCCGCTGGCCTCGGCGCAGGCGATGAAATCCTGCGGGTGCAGCAGGCCGCGCTGCGGGTGGCGCCAGCGCAGCAGCGCCTCGGCGCGCTCTATCATGCCGGTGCCCAGGTTGACGATGGGCTGGTAGTACAGCTCGAACTGGTCCCCGGCCAGCGCGCAGCGCAGGTCGGCCGTCAGTTGCTGGCGCAGCTGCGCGGCCTGCTGCAAGTCCGGCGTGAAGTAGTTGTAGCGGTTGCGCCCGGCGCTCTTGGCCGCGTACATGGCCTGGTCGGCGTGGCGCAGCAGCTCGTCCGCCTCGGAGGCGTCCGACGGGTAGAAGGCGATGCCCACGCTGGCCGACACGTGGCCGCTGTCGCCGGCCAGTTCGAACGGGCGGGCCAGCGCGGCGATGATGTGCTGGGCCACCCGCTCCGCGCTGGACACGTGGTCCAGCCCGGACACGATGACGACGAACTCGTCGCCGCCCAGCCGCGCCAGCGTGTCGGAGGCGCGCACGCAGGCCGTGATGCGGGCGGCGGCCTCCACCAGCAGCGCGTCGCCCTGCTCGTGGCCGAACTTGTCGTTGATCTGCTTGAACTGGTCCAGGTCGATGAACAGCAGCGCCAGCAGCAATCCCTCGCGCCTGGCCTTCTTCATCTCGTGCGCCAGCCTGTCGTGCAGCATGTGGCGGTTGGGCAGCCCGGTCAACGCGTCGAAATTGGCCTGGCGCCAGATCAGCTCGGACGACTGCCGGCTGGCCGTGATGTCGGTCACCAGCGCCAGCGCGCCCAGGTAGACGCCGTCGTTGTCGAAGATGGGGTTGGTGGCCAGCGTGGTCCACAGCTCCTTGCCGTCCTTGCGCATGAACTTGAACTCGTGGCGCTCGGCGATACCCTGCTGGCGGCGCGCGATGTTGCGCTCCATGATGGCGCGGCCCTCGTCGTCCATGAAGGCCACCAGCGGCTGGTCCAGCATTTCCTCGATCGCATAGCCCAGCATCTGCGCCATTTTCGGGTTGACGAAGGAGGTGCGGGCCCTGCTGTCGATTTCCCAGATGCCCTCCTCCGCGCTGTGCACGATGCGGCGGAAGCGTTCCTCGCTGCGCTCGAGCGCGGACTGCTTGCCCTCGGCCAGTTCCAGCATCACGCGGCAGGCCTGGCCACTGCCGTCGGCGCTGGCGCGCAAGGTGACGGGGAAGCCCTGCTCGCCGGGCCGGCCGCGCGTCATCTGCAGGTCGCAGCGCAGCGGCGTGGCGCTGTTGAGGGCGTTGCGCACGAAGACGTCGAAGTCCGGCAGGAAGCGCGCGGCGATGAAGTGGCGGAACTGCGCCTTGCCCGGATTTTCCCGCGCCAGCCCCAGCAGGTCCGCGCCCACCAGGTTCATCTGCAGCACCGTGGTGTCGAAGGCCAGCACGTAGTAGCCCACCGGCGCCAGCAGGTAGATATCGTTGAAATAAGCTTGTTCCTGCTCGTGGCGCAGGCGCTCGGGATTGAGCGCGTAGTCCGCCATGCCCGGCGCGTCGAGCGCGGAAGCGGCGAACGGGGCCAATGGCGCGTCATCCCCCAGGACGGTGTCCAGCACATGGGGGGCGAAAAAAGCTGTAGCGTGCAGGTCCTTGTCCATCACACCCCTAAGTCTTGCGTTGTCCTGATCAATTCTAGACTAGTATGCGCCCCCTGGCCCGCCGCGTGTACACGGAAACAACACTTTAGCGGGCGTGCGCCCGGTTCAGGCGGCGCTCGGCGCGGCGCTGCAGCGCCTCGAAGGCCAGGCTCATCGCCCAGTAGAGGGCGGCCGCCGCCAGGTACAGCGGCAAGGGCTGGAAGGTGGTGGCGATGACCTCCTTGGTCGACAGCATCAACTCGGTGAGGGTGATGACGGACACCAGCGAAGTGTCCTTGATCAGGCTGATCAGGGTGTTGCTCATGCCGGGCACCGCCACCCGCAGCGCCTGCGGCAGCACGATGTGGCGCAGCGTCTGGAAATAGCCCATGCCCAGGCTGTAGCTGGCCCACCACTGGCCGCGCGCCACGCTGAGGATGGCGCCGCGCAGGCTTTCGGACAGGTAGGCGCCGGCGTTCAGGCTGAGCGCCAGGATGCCCGCCGTCACCGGCGTGAACTCGACGCCGACGCTGGGCAGGCCGTAATAGATGACGAACATCTGCACCAGCAGCGGCGTGCCGCGCATCACGCTCACGTAAAGCGCGGCCGGCCACGCCAGCGCGCGCCACGGCAGGATGCGCAGCACGGCGGTGGGAAAGCCCAGCAGCAGCCCGCCCAGCATGGCCGACACCGCGAACACCAGCGTGTAGCCGGCGCCGGTCAGCATGGCCGGCGCGGCCTCCCGCAACAGGGCCAGCAACTCCACTAGGGCGCCTTGCTGACGTCCGCGCCGAACCACTTCACCGAAATCGCCTTCAGGCTGCCGTCGTCGGCGGCGTCGGCCAGCGCCTTGTTCAGCGCGGCCTTGAACTCGGGATTGCCCTTCTTGAACGGGATGCCCATGCGCTCGACCGCGCCGACCTTGGCGCCGGCCTTGATCGGCAGGTCCGTGGTCTTCAGCAGGTAGGCCGTCATCAGGCTGTCGTTGAGCGCGGCGTCGACCCGGCCGACCGCCAGGTCGCGCAGGTTTTCCGGCGCCGCCGGGTAGCTGCGCACGTCGATGCCGGGCACCGCCTTGGCCTGCTGCTCGTACACGCTGCCCTGGCCCACGCCCAGCTTCTTGCCCTTGAGGTCGGCCAGCGCCTTGTACTGCGCCGTCTCGTCCTTGCGCACGATCAGCTGCGGCGCCGAATAGATGTAGGGGACGGAAAAGTCGAAGGCCTGCTCGCGCTTGGGATTGATGCCCACCTGGGCGACGATCACGTCGTACTTGCCGCTGGCCAGCCCGGCCAGGATGCTGGCCCACTCGGTGGTGACGAATTCCGGCTTCAGGCCCAGCTTCGCGGCCAGCAGCCTGGCCACGTCCACGTCGTAGCCGGCCAGCTCGCCGGTTTTCTGGTCCTTGTAGTTGAACGGGGGATAAGTACCCTCCATCGCCACTTTCAGGGTGCCGCGCGCCTTCGCGGTGGCCAGCAGGTCGGCGGCCGACGCGTGCAGCGCGGCGCAGGCCAGCAGCGCCGCCGCGGCCAGCTTCAAGGGTGTACGCATCTGGACCGTCCTCAAATTGTGGTTAATAACGGCGGCGCTGGCCGCGCCCGAAATCATGCCCCGCCACCAGGATGGAGCTGGCGATCAGGCCGCTCAGCCCGATGATCAGCTGCACCAGCTTGTCGTCCGGCAGCACCCACAGCGCGCCGGCCGGCGGCTCGACCCGCGCCACCGCCACGATCAGCGGCGACACCCACTCGGCCTCGGACGACACGTCCAGCAGCACCGCGCCGTCCTGCGTGGTCTGCATGTAAATCTCGCCGCCCTCGGCCAGGTTGAAGCACACGCCGTAGCCGGTCTCGTTGGGACCGATATGCTCCTTCAGCGCGAGGTTGTGCTCCTCTATCCACAGCTCGACGTCGGCCGGGGTTTCCAGCGCCGTCCACGGCACCGGGCGGAAGCGCGGGCGCTCATTCATCACATCCTGCATGGGTTTCCTGTCGGTAAAACCAATCGAATCCGACAGTGTACAACATCACCCTTTCCAGGTGCGCTTCAGGCCGGTGTCCGCGTGGATCCAGCCGCCGCGCGGCCCGGCGCGGTAATAAAAGCCCACGCCGCCCTGGCGGAAACTGCGCACCAGCCCGCCCAGCACCTCCTCGTTCAAGTGCGCGATGCGCACGTCCGCCGCGCGGCCCTGGATGTGCAGCGACTGGCGCGCGGCCGGCACGCCCTCCTCGATCAGCCGCTTGTTCGACGCCGGCGTGCGGTAGCCGGACAGGATCTCGACCGGGCTCTCGATGCCGTAGCGCGCCACGAAGGCCTGCGCGCCCCACAGCGTTTCCAGCAGCTTGGGGTCGATGGGCGCGGTTTCCTTGCCGTTCACGTCGCGCAGCAGGTGGCACAGTTCCTGGTAGGCCGAGTCGATCATCTCGCCGTCGCGCCAGTACAGCAGCCTGGCCTTCTCGCCGCTGGCCGGCCGCGTCACGCTGATGGTGCGCGGCTTGAGCCAGAATTCCAGGTCCAGCGCCTGGGCGTCGAAGATGTCCGGCGGCGGCTCGATGTCGACCTCCGGCGCGGGCGCGCGCGGCGTGTTCTGCGCCAGCACGGTGGGCGCCCTGGGGCGGGGATTGCGCGCCACCGTCTCGGCGCGCGCGGCGCAGCCGATCAGCGGCGCGGCGATGAAACCGGCGGCCGCCAGGGCCGATCCGGTCTGTAAGAAGTCTCTGCGCGTTACCATAGCAATTCCGTTGAAACAATTAGCGGACACTATAGCGTGAGCGGGGGGAGTTGAGAAACCTCTTTAAGAGTGCGCGCCAACTTTAAGGCGAAATTAAGCCGCCGCGCCCAGGCCCTGCTCGCGGATGGCGTCGCGCAGCAGGGTGCGGGGCGCGTCCAGCAGATAGCCCTGCGCCAGCAGCGGCGCGCCGGCGGCCTCGCCGATGCGCTGCAGCGCCTGCAGCGATTCGCGCGTCTCCAGTCGTTTGAACACCACCCCGGCGTTCTGCCGCGCGCTCTGCGCCAGCAACGCCACGATGCCCTCCTCGTCCTGCAGGTAGCGGGCGTCCAGGCGCACCACGTCCGGCCGCACGCGCTCCAGCAAGTTCAGTCCCTCGCGCGCCGATCCCGCGCTGACGGCGAAGCGGAAGCCGTTGCGGCGGTAATTGTCCGCCACGTAATTCAGTAGCCAGCCCTGCTGCGCCGTCACCGGCGGCAACAACAGCACGATGCGGGCGATGGGCAGGCCCAGCGCGTCCAGGATGCGCTGGAAGGCGTAGCCGTGGTTGCTGCTGACGGCGCTCAGCAGGCGGTCGTGCACGTTCAGGTACAGGTCGGCGTCGCCGCTGTCCTCCTGGCGGAAGAAGTTAATCGCGTGCAGCATGCGGCACAGGCGGTCCAGTTCCACCGACTCGTCGTCGCTGGCCGCGTGGTCCAGCAGCTTCCACAGCGACAGCCCCTCGTCGGCGGAGGACACGCTGCGCGCCAGGCCCTCGTAGGCCACCACCTCGCCGCGGTGCAGTTCGCGCACCGGCTGGAAGGCGCTGGTCATGGTGCAGTTGAAGAAGCGGCCGAGCGCGCGGCCCTGCGGGTCGAGGCGGATGCTGGTGGAGGCCGTGCTCTGATCGGACAGGCGGGCCAGATACTGGTTCAAGACGGGGAAACTCATGCGTACTCCTGATTCGCTGCAATACCCGAAGATTATCCGGGCGGCGCCGCGGCAAGAAGGAATGGTTTCACCGTTTGTTATTCGCTTTCCGAATAAGCCGGCGGGAACGCGCCGTGTATATGCATATGATGAAACATTCCTTCCTGGCCCGGAAAGGCGTTGATATCGTAAGCCCATCAGCAATCTTCCACGGATCCGCCCATGTGCCAGCTTCTCGGTATGAACAGCAGCAAGCCCGCAGACCTGCGCTTCTCCTTCGCGGGATTCGCCGAACGCGGCGGCCGCACGGGCGAGCACAAGGATGGCTGGGGCATCGCCTTCCACACGCGGCAGGGCTGCCGTTTATACACCGACCACCGCGCCTCGACCGCCTCGCCGCTGGCCGAGCAAATGAAGCGGCGCCGCATCAAGGCGCACAACGTGGTGGCGCACATCCGCAAGGCCACGCAGGGCCGCGTCGCGCTGGAGAACAGCCACCCGTTCACGCGCCGGCTGTGGGGCCGCACCTGGTCGTTCGCCCACAATGGCGACCTGAAGGGTTTTGATCCGGACGAGGGCCTGTACGCGCCGGACGACGACACCGACAGCGAACGCGCCTTCTGCCACCTGCTGTCCGGCTTGGCCGACCGCTTCCGCGAGGCGCCCGGCCGGCGCGCGCTGTACGTGGCGGTGGCCGAGCTGAGCGCGGAGATCGCCGTGCACGGCGTGTTCAACTTCCTGCTGTCGGACGGCGCCACGCTGTTCGCGCACTGCTCCACCCAGCTGCACTACGTGGCGCGCGAATATCCGTTCTCGACCGCCACCCTGATCGACTGCGAGCGCAGCATCGACTTCCGCCGCCACAACGGCCGCGACGACCGCATCGCCGTGATCGCCACGCAGCCGCTGACCTCGAACGAAAGCTGGACGGCCTTCGTGCCGGGCGAGCTGAAGATGTTCGCGGACGGGAAGGTGGTGGATGGCGCCGCGCTGGCGCTGCAAGGAACGCGGCACGCGCGGGCGGGCGCCTGCGCGGTGTGCTAGCGTCCCCGGTTCAGGCGGCGACGGCGTTCATGCCGATGGCGACCCGCGGCGTGGCCGACGGGTGCGGCTCGATCTGATGCTCCAGCCAGTTCGGAAACACCAGCAACTGCCCCGCCAGGGGCTGCGCCGCCGTCATGCCGCCGCCGTTGAAGCCGCGTCCCGCCACCTGCCCCAGCGCCACCGCCGGGCGCGGATCGCGGAACAGCAGCGGCGCCGAACCCTCCGGCGCCTGCAGGGTGAAACAGCCGCTCAGCAGCCGGTTCGGCTGGATCCGCGGCATGCTGAAGCCGCCCTCGTCGTGCACGCCAATCCAGCCCTCCACCCGGAAGCGAATCGCGCCGGGCAGCTGCATTTCCTGCAGCGCCTGGCCGAACGCGGCCTGCGCGGCCGTGTGCAGCGGCTCGAAGGCCTGCTGCTGGAACAGGGTCGGCTCGCTGGTCCAGCCGCGCCGGCCGCGGCCGCCCGCCTGCGGCTGGGCCGCGCGCCACTGGCGCACCGCGTCCAGCCACAACGGGAAATACGGCTGCAGGTAGGCGAGGTCGAACGACCAGATGGTGGTGGGGAAGATGTCCTGGCGGCTGACGGCGATTTCGGGCATGGGCAAGGGGGAGGAAAAGTCGGTCAGGCCGAGTTGCAGTTGCAGAAGCGCTTGCGCGGCTTGGCGGCGGCGCCGGCCTCGGCCGGCACGTCGTCGCCCCCGCTGTCGAGCTGCTTCCAGAAGAAGACGGTGTCCACGCCGTAGGGCGAGCGCACGTGGCCGGCACGGATGTAACCCTGGCTGGCGAAGAATTCCTCGCCGGTGGCCGTGCTGTGCAGCTGCAGCGCCTTCACGCCCCAGTTGCACGCGGTCTCCTCCATTTTGGCCAGCATGGCCTTGCCGGCGCCGTGGCGGCGCGCCTCGGGCAGCAGATAGCACAGCGCCAGCTTGCCGGCGCCCGTCAGCAGCGACACGCCGACGATCTCGCCGTCCAGCACCGCCACCAGCGAATGGTTGGTGGGCGATTCGAACCAGCTGGCCACCATTTGCGGGGTCTTGTTGCCGAGCCACGCGCCCAGGATGGCGGGGTCGTTTTTATGATCGAGGACACAGCATTCGGCGATGGATCGCCGCAACACATTGCATGCCGCAAAAGCGTCGTCCGATGCAGCAATACGAATTTCAAGACTCATGTGTGCTCACAAAATATTCCCGATAAAATCCATCGGGCGGCATAATCAAACGCCCCCGCCCGGCGCACAGCCCGACTATACACCAGACGGGAAATCTAAGCATATTACGAAAAATTCGTATCTTTTCCGGCGCGAATTATAGACCATGCAACCCAGTTTTTTCACCAGGGCCCACGATGACCAAATCCCAATTCAAAAATAAGTCGAGCCAGCGCCGCCTGCTGCTGGCCGGCGGCGCCGTGGCCGCCGACACCACCATCCTCAACGTGTCGTACGACGTGATGCGCGAAGTCTTCAAGGACATCAACCCCGCCTTCATCGCCGACTACAAGAAGAAAACCGGCGAAACCGTCGCCGTCAACCAGTCGCACGGCGGCTCGTCCAAGCAGGCCCGTTCGGTGGCCGACGGCCTGGAGGCCTCGGTCGTGACGATGAACCAGGCCAACGACGTCGACCTGCTGGCCGACCGCGGCCTGGTGACCGCCGACTGGAAGACCAAGTTCCCCAACAACGCCGCGCCGTTCTACTCCACCGTGGTGTACCTGGTGCGCAAGGGCAATCCCAAGCAGATCAAGGACTGGGCCGACCTGGCCAAGCCGGACGTCAAGGTCATCATCCCCAACCCCAAGACCTCGGGCAACGGCCGCTACACCTACCTGGCCGCCTGGGGCTCGGTGCTGAAGAAGGGCGGCGGCGAGGCGCAGGCGCGCGAGCTGGTCGGCAAGATCTTCAAGAACGTGCCCGTGATGGACACCGGCGGCCGCGCCGCCACCACCACCTTCGCGCAGCGCCAGATCGGCGACGTGCTGGTGACGTTCGAGAACGAGGTGCACCTGGTGGCCGGCGAGTTCGGCGACGCCTTCGAGATCGTCTACCCGCCGTCGTCCATCCTGGCCGAGTCGCCGGTGGCGGTGGTGGACAAGGTGGTCGACAAGCGCAACCTGCGCAAGCCGGCCACCGCCTACCTGAACTTCCTGTACTCGGACGCCGGCCAGGAGATCCTGGCCAAGCACAACCTGCGTCCCCGCTCGGAGGCCATCGCCAAGAAATACGCGGCCAACTTCAAGCCCATCAACCTGATCAGCGTGGACGAGGTGTTCGGCGGCTGGCGCGCGGCGCAGAAGAAGCACTTCGACGACGGCGGCGAATTCGACAAGATCTACTCGACAAAATAAGTCCCATCCCCCGGAAAAGCCCCGCGGTTCGCGCCGCGGGGCTTTTTTTCGTCCACGGCGTGGCGCGGGTGACGCGCGCGCCAGACTATCCATGGACGAGCTCAGCAATTTACTGTATCGTCCTCTATGGGACTATTGCCGTACAGCTAGAAACATTTTGTATGCCGCCGCTCCCCTCAACCCCGAACACGAACCTATCATGATCAAGAAAACAGTAGCCGCGTTGCTGATGTCCTTGAGCGCCGCCGCCATGGCGCTGCCGCTCGGCTCGCAATCCGTGCTGGTGGTCGAAGACGACACCGGCAAGATCCTCGTTGAAAAGAACGCCAACACCGTGGTGCCGATCGCCTCGCTGACCAAGCTGATGACGGCGATGGTGGTGCTGGACGCCAAGCAGGACATGAACGAGGCCATCAACATCGACCGGGTGGACGTCGACATGCTCAAGCACAGCACCTCGCGGGTGCCGGTGGGCGCGTCGATCTCGCGCGCCGACGTGCTGCAGCTGGCGCTGATGTCGTCCGACAATCGCGCCGCCGCCGCGCTGGCGCGCACCTTCCCCGGCGGCGACGCCGGCTTCCGGCGCGCCGTCAACGCCAAGATCCGCGCGCTGGGCCTGACCCAGACCGTGATCGAGGAGCCGACCGGGCTGTCGCCGAACAACAAGTCCACCGCCGCCGAGCTGGTCAAGATGGCGGCCGCCGCCGCCAAGTACGAGACCATCCGCGAGATGACGACCGACAGCAAGGACATGATCAACATCAACGGGCGCCAGGTCGAATACCGCAACACCAACCGGCTGGTGGGGGCCAAGGGCTGGGACATCGGCATGTCCAAGACCGGCTACACCGAGGAGGCGGGGCGCTGCCTGATCATGCGCATCAAATCGGCCGGCCGCAACGCCACGCTGGTGCTGCTGAACGCCGGCGCCAGTTCTGCGCGGCTGATGGACGCCTTCAAGATCCGGCGCTTCATCGGCGGCGAAGAAGAAAACGAAAAGCCGCGCGCCGCCAAGCGCACGCTGCGCAAAAAAGCCCCCGCCACCCCGCCCCGCCGCCGCCGCGCCACCTGACTTGACAGAATAACATCGGTGTCAGGCGCGACATTCGGACATTTTCCTGCGGAAATGTCCGAATGTCGCGCCTGACACCGATGTATCGGCGGTAACTAGTTGCCGGCGATGAGGGTGCGCAGGCCGCTGGCGCGCTGGGTGCGCTCGGCGATGGCGTCGTCCAGCACGTCGGCCACCGGCGTCAGCAGGGTGAAGTGGTGCTTCGCGCGCGTGATGCCGGTGTAGACCAGCTCGCGCGCCAGCACGGCGCTGCTTTCCTTGGGCAGCGCCATCACCGTGTGGCTGAATTCCGATCCCTGCGATTTGTGCACCGTCATCGCGAACGCCGTTTCCACTTGCCGCAGCCGCGTCGCCAGCACGCTGCGCACGGCCTGGCCTTCGCTGAAGTAGACCCGCAGCGATCCCGGCCGCGCCGGATCGGGCAAGGTCAGGCCGATGTCGCCGTTGAACACGCCGGTGCCGTAGTCGTTGCGCGTCACCATCACGGGACGGCCCTCGTACCATTCGCCGCGCCGGCGCAGCAGCCCGGCCGCCTCCAGCCGCTGTTCGATGGCCTCGTTCAGCCCCGCCACGCCCCACTCGCCCACCCGCACCGCGCACAGGATGCGGAACGATTCGAACGCGGCCAGCACCCGCATCACCCATTGCTCGTGCCCGCCTTCGTGCCCCCCTTCATGCGTCCCGGCGTCGTGGCCGGCGCGTATCAGCCGCAGGTAGCGCTCGTATCCGCCGCCGGCGCCTTCGCGCCCGGCGAGCGCCAGTTGCAGCGCGTCAGACGGTTGCGCGGGGGAGATCCACGCCAGCTGGCCGCCGCTGTCGCCGCCCAGCGCGGCGCGCGCGGCGGCGGCGTCGCCGGCGTTGACGGCCAGCGCCAGCTGCCCGATGGGGCCGCCGAAGCGGCGGCTCTGGCGCAGCATCACCGTCTGCTGCGCCAGCGGGCCGGCGTCGCGCAGGAAGCCTTCCGGGATCGCCTGCCCGCTCGCGGCGAGGATGTAGGCGGCGGTCGAGGCGCTGTAGCCGCCGGACTGCGCGTCCTGGCACAGGTCCCCCAGCACGGCGCCCGCCTCCACCGACGCCAGCTGGTCCTTGTCGCCCAGCAGGATCAGCCGCGCGTGGTCCGGCAGCGCGTCCAGCAGCGACGCCATCATCTCCAGGTGCACCATGGACGCCTCGTCGACGATCAGCACGTCCACGTCCAGGGGATTGCCCTTGTTGTGCACGAACTGGCGCGTGTCCGGCCGCGCGCCCAACAGGCTGTGCAGGGTGCGCGCCGCGCCCATGCGGGCGGCCAGTCCGGGCAGGTCCAGCTCCGGCACCTTTTCCGCCAGTTCCTCCAGCGCGTGGTCGATCGATTGCTTGAGCCGCGCGGCGGCCTTGCCGGTGGGCGCGGCGAGCGCGATGCGCAGGCCGCCCGCCGCGCCGGCCTCGAACTCCGCGCCGGGCGCCAGCTCCCGCTTGCCGCCGGCGGTGGCGAACAGCAGCGCCAGCAGGCGCGCCACGGTGTAGGTCTTGCCCGTGCCGGGTCCGCCGGTGATGATGCCCAGGTTGGCCCGCAGCGCCACCGCGCAGGCGATCTTTTGCCAGTCCGGCCCGCCCTCGCGCGGCGCGTGCGGGAACAGGATGTCCAGCCAGTGCCGCACGCGGCCCACGTCCACCGGGCGCGCCTCGCCGGCCCGCGCGCGCACCGCCCGGGCCACCGTGCTCTCGTCGCGCCAGTAGCGACGCAGGTACAGCCGGTCCTGGTCCAGCACCAGCGGCTGGCCGAAGTCCAGGTCGGCCACCGGCCACACCTGTTCGCTGGTGTAGAGCAGCGCGCGCCAGGCGCTGGCGTTCTTGGGCAGCGGCCCGGCCGACGCCTTCAGCGCCCTCCATTCCTCCTCGGTCCAGCCCAGCATGCCGCGCGGGTCGGACGCGAGCTCGGACAGCAGCAGGCAGCTGTGGCCCCGCCCCTCCAGTTCGGACAGCAGCACGCAGGCCAGCATCAGCGGCGGCGAGCTGTTGCCCAGGGTGGCAATGAAGCGGGCGAAGGCGCCGCTCAGGCGGCGCAGCTGGCCGGCCTCGGTCAGCGCGTCGATCTGGGCCAATAGCGCGGCGTGGTTGGCCGCTTGCGCGGGATGGATGCTCATGTTCGCTCGCCTTTGGTGGTGCGCAACAAGGCGTCCAGGCCGTCCAGCAGGGCCGCCTCGGGCTCCAGCAGGTAGCAGCCGCGCGTCTGCGCGTTGCCTATGCCGCGCAGGAAGAAGAAGATGGCACCGCCCAGGTGCAGCGCGGGGTCGTAGTCGTCCATGCGGGTTTGCAGCAGCCGGTGCAGGGCCAGCATGTAGATCGCGCCCTGGATGTCGTAGCGGTGCTCGGCCATGCCGTGCGCCAGCGCCTGCGTGTGGTAGGCCGCGTCGTTGGCGCCCAGCGCGTTCGATTTGTAGTCCAGCACCCAGTAGCGCCCCTCGTGCTCGAACACCAGGTCGGTGAAGCCTTTCAGCATGCCGTGCAGGCGCCGCTCCGGCAGGGCGGGACGGGCCACGCCCTGCAGCAGGTGGCGCCGGCACAGCCGGTCCAGCGCGCCGCTGCTCAGGTTCTCGCTGGGGAACCAGAATTCCATCTCGGGCAGCACGGCCTCCAGGCTGGCCAGCGGCGCGTCCAGATGGGGCAGCGGCTCGGTGGCGATGGCGCGCAGCCAGGCGACCGTGTCGTCCTGTCGGTGCGCCCAGCCGGCGCGCTCGATGCGGCGTATCAGGCGGGTGTCGAAGTGCGGGTCCAGCACCTCGCCGAAGCCCTCCTGGCCCATCCACTCAAGCTGCTCGTGCAGGAAGTTGCCGGGCACCGAGCCGCGCGGGAAGCGGTGCCATGGCGCGTCCTCCGGCCGAAGCGGCGCGGCGGCCAACGCGCGGGGCGCGGCGGCGTGGGCGTTGCTGGTGTGGGCGGCGGTGGCATGAGCGGCGGCGGACACGCCGCCGGCCGCCCGCGCCGCGTCCTGCGAGGCGGCGGCCTCCAGCAGCTTCTCCTGCAGCGCGGTGCGCGGCACGTAGGCGCCGTCCATGCCCGCGCCGCCGCTGGCCGGCGCGATGGCCGCGTCGACGGTCTCGAAGGGATCGTCGGCGGCGGGCGGAACGACGGGGGCGGCCGGCGTGGCGACCGCGTTCACCGTGCGCGGCGCGCCGGCCTGGTTGCCGCGCCGGGCCAGCGAGGTGAAACTGCCCACCGTCCAGTCGCGCTCGAAGTCGCCCTCGAAGCGCAGCGCGGCGATCAGTTGCGGGCGCTGTTCGACGCGGTCCAGCATCGTCACCGCCCCCGCCTCCTCCAGCATGCGCACCGAGATGGCGTCGCACCCGCCGCGCACCCGCTCCCAACGCGACGCCAGTTCGCCGGCCGGTAGCGGCTCGCCGCCCGTGAGCAGATAGCCCAGCGCCGAGTCGTGCAGCGTGTTCTCGCCCGCCTTGCGCGCGGCCAGCGCGGCCACGCCCAGCCACAGGAAGTGGCGCGGCCGCGTCAGCGCCACGTACAGCAGCCGCAGGTCCTCGGCGATGCGCGCGGCCTCCACCGCCTCCAGCGCCTCGTCGCTCAGCGCCATGTCGATATGCCGCGCGCCGCGCGCGTCGGTGTACTCGAGGAAGCTGCGGTTGCGCCGCTCCGCCTTGCGCGCGGTGACGGCGAACGGCAGGTACACCAGCGGATACTCCAGCCCCTTGGACTTGTGCACCGTCACCACCTTCACCAGTTCGGCGTCGCTCTCCAGCCGCAGCACCCGTTCGTCCCCGCCCTCGCCGCCGCCCTCGATCTGCTCGGCCAGCCAGCGTATCAGCGCCTGTTCGCCGTCCAGCTGGCGGCTGGCCGATTGCAGCAGCTCCGCCAGGTGCAGCAGGTTGGTGAGGCGGCGTTCGCCGCCGGCCTGCCGCAGCAGCGCGGCCGGCAGTTTCAATTCGTGGATGAAGCGCCGCAGCATGGCCAGCACGCCCTGCCGCTGCCACACGATGTGCAGCGTCTTCAGTTGCTCGACGCGCTCTTCCCACGCCAGTTCGTCGGACGACAGCCGCGCCAGTTCGGCCATGCCCAGGCCCGCCGTGCGGGTGGCGAAGGCGGCGCGCGCCAGGCCGCCGTCCAGCGGGCTGGCCAGCGCGGACAGCCAGCGCAGCACGTCCGCCGCCTCCTCGCTTTCCAGCACCGAATCCTTGTCCGACAGGTAGACGCTGGCCACCTTGCGCCGCTGCAGCGCGCGCCGTATCGCGGACGCCTCCCTGCGGTCGCGCACCAGCACGGCGATGTCGGCCGGCTGCAGGCGCTTGAAGCCCTGCGGCCCGTCGAAGCCCGCGTGCGGATCGTTCAGCAGGCAGACGATATGCTCGGCGCAGTGGTGGGCGAAGAAGTCTCGGTAGGCCTCGGCCTTCATGTCCTCGGACGGGGTGCAGGACACCAGCAGCGCCTCGACCTGTCCTTGCGCGCCCACCAGGAGCTCCTTGCGCCCGCTGGCGTCCACCGCGTCGAAGGGCAGCGGATTGCCGTCCGGCGTGCGGAAACGGAAGGCGCCGCGCTCGAAGCCACCCGACTGGCCCGCGCCCTCGGCGTGCAGGAACACCTGGTTGACGGCGGCCACCAGCGGCGCCGTGGAGCGGTAGTTGGTGCCCAGCTGATAATGCCGCCCTTCCGTCGCGCGCCGCGCGGACAGGTAGCTGTGGATGTCCGCGCCGCGGAAGCCGTAGATCGACTGCTTGGGATCGCCGATCAGGAACAGGCCGAGCGCCGGATCGTTGTCGGCCACGCGGTACAGCAGGTCGAAGATCTGGTACTGGCTGGGCGCGGTGTCCTGGAATTCATCGACCATGGCCACCGGATACTGCTCGGTGATGCGCTTGCGCAGCGCGGCGCCGTTCGCGCCCAGCAGCGCCAGGCGCAGGCGCTCCAGCATGTCGGCGAAGCCGAACTGGCGCGCGCGCTTCTTCAGCTCCGCCATGCGCCGCGCGATGGCCGCCGCCGCGTGCCGGTACAGCGGGTGCCGCAGCGGCTCCAGCCTGGCCAGCCCCTCGGCCAGCGCGGCGGTGTGCTCGAAGTCGTCCGGGATGGCGGGCGAGTAGCCCTTGGCGCAGGCGTCCTCGATGCCCGCCGTGGTCAGGCGGCGCCAGGCCGTGTCGCTGATGTCCGGCTGCACCATGGCGTCGTCCTGGGCCCAGGCGCGCAGGCCGTCGAACCATTTGACCAGCGTCTCCGGCTTCATCTTCACGCCGTTGAAGCACTTGGGCGCGGCTTCCCGTTCGCGCGCGATCCACTGCTCCATGCGGTTGGCGCGCTCGCACCAGCCCTCCTTCAGTTCCAGCAGCTGCGAGCGCTGGAAGCGCTGCACGCGCGTGATCAGCGCCGACAGCGATTCGTCCGGCGCGCCGGCCTGCTCGGCGAGCAGCTCGGCGCGGCGGGCCAGTTCGCCCACGCTGCGCTTGAGCACCTCCACGTCCGGCCAGCAGGCCAGCAACGCGTCCAGCGCCTGCGCGTTCAGCGGGTAGACCTGCTGGCGCCAGTAGTCGTGCGCCGCGTCCTCGAACAGCGCCGCCTCGTCGCTGACCAGTTCCTCGTCGAACAGGCTGCCGCTGTCGAAGGCGTGCTCGCGCAGCATGCGCTGGCACCAGGCGTCGATGGTGAAGATGGCCGCCTCGTCCATCGTCTCCGCCGCCAGCATCAGCCGGTGCGCGGCCCGTTGCCGCTCCTCGTGCGAGGGATAGCTGCCGAGCAGCGCGTCCAGGTAGGGGTCGGCGGCGGCGGCCTGGCCGCGGAAGTGGGCCGCCGCCTCGATCAGCCTTTCGCGCACGCGGTTGGACAGCTCGCGCGTGGCGGCGCGGGTGAAGGTCATCACCAGGATGTCGGCCGGCATCAGGGGTCGGCGGTGGCCGTCCTCCCCGCCGTGGCCCAGCACCAGGCGCACGTAAAGGGCGGCGATGGTCCAGGTCTTGCCGGTGCCGGCGCTGGCCTCGATCAGGCGCGAGCCGTGCAGCGGGAACGTGAGGGAATGGAGCAACTGGCTCATGCCGCGTCCTCCCCGTCCCCGGGGGCGATGGGCGTCAGGGTGATCTGCCCGTCCAGCCAGTCCGCCAGCGGGCCATACAGCTCGCGCGAGCAGTCCGCCCATTCCGGTTCGGCCGCCAGCGCGGCGAAATCCGGCCACAGGCGCGCCAGGCACAGGTCCGTGTTCTCGCCGTCGCGGTTGAAATCGCCGTCGTAGACCGCGCGCGGGTCGCCCTCGCGCACCAGCGCCAGCGCGGTCTTGCAGGCGGTGGGCAGCGGCTTGTCCATGCCGTGGCGCCACAGCGCGACCACGGTGGCCAGCGCCGCGGCCGCGGCCTGGGGCTCCAGCGGCGCCATTTTCACCACGGCGTCGCGCGCCACCAGATAGCCGGTGACGGGCTGGCCCTGCGCGGCGGCGGCCAGCTGGCGCAGCCACATGGCGATCAGCTTGTCGCCGCGCGGCCTGGGTTTCTCGCCCGGCTTGGCCTTGTCCGCCACCTTGGACGATATCTGCGCCAGCCACACGGTTTCCGTGCCGTTGCTGCGCAGCTGGTCCACCCAGTCCTCCAGCGGGATGCGCGCCTCGCCGGCGCCGAACGACAACAGCACCGGCAACTTGGGCGCGGGCAGCGGGTAGCGCGCGCGCAGGCGCAGCCATTCGGTGCGCACCGGCACCAGCGCGTCCACCAGCTTGCGCTGCTCGTGCTTGCCCACCAGGCCTATCGGCAGCAGGCCCTCGCGCTCCAGCCGCTCGGCGCGCTCGGTGAGGGTGGCGCGCACCTCGGAGACCGGCTCCGGTTCGCCGTCGTCTTCCAGCAGCTTGTCCTCCAGGCCGTAGCGCTCCAGCGCGTTCAGCGAGAACGGCTCCTCGTCCTCGCCCACCAGCACGGCCTCGGCGAACAGCACGCCCAGGCGCTGGCGGAAGAAGTAGCGCGCGGGCTGGCGCATGAAGCTGGCCAGGGTGTTCAGGCGCAGGCGGTAGTTCTGGTCCATTTCGAACGGCGGCAGTTCCTCCGGGGCGCCATCGGCGTCGCCGCCCGCGTCGGCGACGTCGCCCGCCCCATCGCCGCCCATGTGCGCCGCGCGCCATTCGCCGGCGTAGGTCGGCAGGCCGCCCTGCTCGAAGTAGCGGCGGCTGAAAGGCTGCAGCGCGTGCTCGGTGGTGCGCTTTTCAAGGTCGAGGCGCCAGCCGGCGCGCAAGTAGTCGATCAGTTGCGACACCAGCACCGACGGCGGCTGCTCGCTGTTGTCGCGCACGTTGCGGCCCACCCAGCTGATATACAGCTTGTCGCGCGCGGCCAGCACGGCCTCCAGCATCAGGTAGCGGTCGTCGTCGCGGCGCGAGCGGTCGCCGGGACGGCCCATGCCGGGCAGCGCCAGCAGGTCGAAGTCCGCCTTGCGCGCGCGGCGCGGGAAGTCGCCGTCGTTCATGCCCAGCAGGCAGACCACGCGGAACGGCACCGCGCGCATCGGCATCAGCGTGCAGAAGGTGACGCCGCCGGACACGAACTGGTGGTCTAGCGTGGGCTCGTCCAGCGCGCCCAGCCAGGACTCGCGCAGCACCGCCAGCGGCACGGCCTCGTCGAAGCCGGCGCTGTCGCAGGTGTCCAGCCAGCGGTTCAGGGTGTCGTTCAACAGCGCCAGCGTGAGGCGGTCGCCCTCCTCGCGCGCGTCGAAGAAGGCGGCCAGCAGCGCGCGCGCCTGCGCGCCCCACTCGGCCGGCGTGCGCGGCTGCGCCAGCAGGTCGCGCCAGGCCAGCAGCGCCTCCACCAGCTGCGCCAGCGAGCCGGCCAGCGCCGCGTCCAGGCCGCCCACCTCGCCATAGGATTCGATGCCGCCGAAGGCCACGTTGCCGCCGCAGGCGTAGCCCAGCAGCATGCGGCGCAGGCCGAAAATCCAGGCGTTCTGTTCCCCGGCCGGGGCCAGGTCCAGGCCGGCCCGGTGCTTCTTGTCCAGCCCCCAGCGCACGCCCGAGCCCTCGGTCCACAGGCCCAGCGTCGGCAGGTCGTCCTCGGTCAGGCCGAAGCGGCGCGCCAGCGCGGGCACGTCCAGCAGGTCGCGCACCTCGCTCTGGCGGCAGCGCTGCTGCGGCAGGCGCAGCAGCCATTCCAGCGCCACCAGCAGCGGATTGACGCTGCGGTCGTTCACGTCGCCGATCTCGAACGGGATGTAGCGCGGGTCGCTGCGCTTGTGCTGGGCGAACACCGCGTGGATGGCGGCGCTGAAGACGTCGATGTCGGGCACCATCACCACCACGTCGCGCGGGCGCAGCGGATTCCCTGCATGCTGCGCGTCGGCGAACATCGCCAGCAGCTGGTCGTGCAGCACCTCGACCTCGCGCTGCACGCTGTGGGTGACGTGGAATTCGATGGAGCGGTCGCCGTCCGGCGGCGGCGTGTGCGGATGTTCGGACAGCGGCAGCAGGTCGCGCACGGCGGCCTGCATCTGGCCCAGCAGCGTGCCGCCGTCGCCCTCGCTGAACAGGTCCACGCGCAGCGGCGCGGCGCCATCGCCGCCGGAGGCCTCGGCCGCATCGTTCGCGGCCGCATCGAATTCGTCCAGCATGCGCACGAAGTCGCGGCCCTGGCGGCCCCAGCTCGCCAGCAGCGGATGGCTGTGCGCGTGCAGTTCCTCCAGCGGGATCTGCGCCAGGTCCCGGCCGTTGCGCAGCTGCTGGCGGCGGTGGGCGGAGCGCAGCAGGTCGCGCCCGTCGATGATGTCGCCCCAGTAGAACTGGCAGGGATTGGGCACCGCCAGCACCACCTGCGTGTAGCGCGCCAGCGACGCCAGCGCCTGCAGGGTCTGGTACGGCAGGGCCGACACGCCGAACAGCACGATGCGGCGCGGCAGGCGCCCCTGCGGCCGCTCGCCGCGCGCGGCGGCCTGCACGAATTCGGTGTGGACGGTGGCGCGTCCCAGGCCGCGCTCATCCTCCGGCACGCTGGCGATCACCTCGCGCCACAGCGCACCCTGCCACTTCTGGTCGTCCGGCAGCGGCGCGTGCTCGCCGCGCGCGGTGCGCAGCAGGTCGCGGCCGGCGGCCCAGTCCTCCAGCCAGTCGGCGCGGTACACCTGGTACTGGTCGAACAGGTCGGCCAGGCGCTCGGCCAGCTGCAGGCGGCGCTCGGGATCGCCGTCGCCGAGGAAGTGGCGCAGCGGCGCGAACACCTCGCCGGCCAGCAGCGCCGGCAGCAACCGCATCAGGCGCCAGGTCAGCGGCGCCTTGTCGAAGGCCGAGACGCGCGGCACGCGGTCGCGGCCCAGCATGCCGCGGTAGGTCTCCCACAGGAAGCGCGCCGGCAGCGCCACGCGGGTCGCCGCGCACACGCCCAGTTCCTCCGCCAGCGCGATCTTGAGCCACTCGGCCACGCCGTTCGACTGCACCAGGAAGATGTCGGTCTCCAGCGGCGCCAGCGGATGCCCGCGCAGCCACTGGAACACGGCCGCGCGCAGCTGTTCCATCTGGTTGCCGTGCAGGATGAGTAAGCCGGGTGTGATCATGGTGTGTGCGTTGTGGGCCGAGCCGCCATTATCGTCGCAACCCGGCCCGCGCGGCTACACGCTTATGGTCAGCCGGCCGCGTGCGCGTCCAGCTCATGGGCGATGTGGTCCTTCAGGTGGTCCAGCATGGGCTGCATGCGCGCCACGATGTGGCGGGCGCGCGCCGGGTCGGAGTCCGGCTTCAGGTGCTCCAGCGCCAAGCACAACTCGCCGAAGCGCATGGCGCCGACGGCGCGCGCGGAGGACTTGATGCGGTGCCCCAGCTCGGACAGCCGCGCCAGGTCGCCCTCGGCCAGCGCGTCGTTCACCTCCACCATGCCGTCGCGCGCGGAGTCCAGGAACATGACGGCGTACTTGCGCATCTTTTCCTGCCGGTTGCCGAAGGTCTGCGCCAGCGAATTGATGTCGAACATGTCCGCCGCGGCGATCGCCGCGTCCACGGCCTGCGCCGCGCCGTCGCCCTGCGCGGCGGTGGGCGCGGCGTTGGCGGCGTTGGGCGCGGGCCGGTGCCCGTCGCCGCCCCCGGCCTGGGCCGCCGGCGCGGCGCCGGCCTGCACGCCGGGACTGGCCGGCGGCGCCGCCTCGACGCCGGCGGCGGCCGACACCATGGGACGCGCGTCCATGCGCGGCGGACGCCCGCCCTCGCCCGCGCGCTGGTTCATCCAGCGCGACAGCACGGTGAACAGCAGGTTGGGCGCGATCGGCTTGGTCACGAATTCGTCCATGCCGGCGGCGATGCAGCGGGCCTGGTCCTCGCGGCCCGCGTTGGCCGTCATCGCGATCACCAGCGTGCCGGCCAGCTTGGGATGCGACCGTATCAGGCGCGTGGCCTCGTAGCCGTCCATGACGGGCATCTGCACGTCCATCAGCACGCAGTCGAACTTGTCCCGCAACAGCATGTCGATCGCCTCCTTGCCGTTGTTGGCGATGCTGACCGTGGCGCCCGCGTCCTCCAGCAGTTCCTGGCCCACCTGCTGGCTGAAGACGTTGTCCTCCACCAGCAGGATGGCGGCGCCCTTGATGGTCTCCATCACGTCCGCCTGCAGCGGCTTGCCGTGGCTTTGCGCGAGGAAGTTGGTGCCCTTGGCCAGGCGCGCGGTGAACCAGAAGGTGCTGCCCTGGCCCTCGACGCTGTCCACGCCCACGCCGCCGCCCATCAACTCGGCCAGCTGCTTGCTGATCACCAGGCCCAGGCCGGTGCCGCCGTACTTGCGCGTGGTCGAGGTGTCGCCCTGGTGGAAGGACTGGAACAGTTTCGTCATCTGGTCCCGGCTCATGCCGATGCCGCTGTCCTGCACCTCGAAGCGCACCACGGTGTGGGTGTCGCGGTCCTCGACCGGGCGGGCGCGGATGAAGATCTTGCCGTTTTCGGAGAACTTGATGGCGTTGCTGGTGAAGTTCAGCAGGATCTGTTCCAGCCGCAGCGGGTCGCCGCGCAGCTGGTGCGCCAGGCCGGGCCAGATCTCGAACGCCAGCTCCAGGTTCTTGCGCGCCGCGTTCTCGCCCAGCTGGTTGGCCACGTTGCCCAGCAGGGTCTCGAGCGCGAAGTCCAGCACCTCCAGCTCCAGCTTGCCGGCCTCGATCTTGGAGAAGTCCAGGATGTCGTTGATGATGCCCAGCAGGTGCTGGCCGGAGTGGAAGATCTTCTGCAGGTAGTCGCGCTGCTTGGGATTGGTGACCGACTTGATGGCCAGGTGCGCCATGCCGATGATGCTGTTCATCGGCGTGCGGATCTCGTGGCTCATATTGGACAGGAAGTCGCTCTTGGCCTGGTTGGCCGCCTGCGCCTGTTCCTTCAGGTTGTGCAGCTCCGTGATGTCGGTGGCCAGCGCGATCACCGCCGCCACCTCGCTGTCGATGCGCACCGGCGCCTTCACCGCCCACAGGTGTTGCACCTCGCCGTGCCGGTCCACGTAGCGCTCCTCGCCGGCGCGTTTCAGGCCGTCGGCGAACACCAGGCGCTCCTCGGCCCAGGCGGCGTCCGCCTCGCCGGCTGGCATCAGTTCGCGGTCCATCTTGCCGATGATCTGGTGCACCGGGCGGCCCATCACCTCGGCCATCTTGGCGTTGACGTAGATGTAGCGGCGGTTCTGGTCCTTCATGAAGACGCGCGCGTCGATGTTGTTCAACACGCTGTCGAGCAGCTGGCGCTGCTCGACAGCGCTGCGGCGCGAGAAGTACAAGGTCAGCAGGTAGCCGTAGATCAGCATGGTGCCGATGAAACCGGTGCCCAGCGCGATCCACGGGAAATACGGGTCCAGGCCGTTGTGCAGGTCGGACTTCTTGACGCGGAACAGCGCCTTCCACAGCGTGCCGTTGAAGTCGATCGGCAGCACCGTCTCCAGGTAGTCCTCGGGATGCTCCGGCGCGGCCGGCGCGGCCTCGATCGAGCCGTTGTCGTTGTACAGCAGGCGGTCGGTCTTCTCGATGGTCAGGCGGCGCTTTTCCACGTCGGTCGAACTGTCCGCGTACAGGATCATGTGCACCTGGCGGATCGCCATCTCGTCGATGGCGCCCTGCACCAGCTTGGCCACCGAGAAGCCGATGCCGACCGAGCCCACATAGGCGGCGCGGCGGCTGGCCACGTCGTTGACCGGCATGCCGCGCTTGTAGACCGGCAGGCGCATGCCCAGGCCGATGTGCGGCACCGGCTTCTTCACCACCACCGGCTGGCCGGAGGCGCTGACCTGGCCGGTGTCGCGCGACAGGTCCATGGCGCGCGCGATGGCCGGATTGGCGCCGATGTCCACGCCAAAGCGCTCCATCACCATTTCCATCGGCTCGATGTAGAGCATCACATTGTATTTCTCGCGCCGGCCCGGCGGCTTGATGTCGAAGTTGGGATAGCCGCCCGGATGCAGGCTGCGGTCGTTGCGCACGCCGGCCACGAAGGCGTCGCGGTCGGCGTCGGCGACCGGCACCACGTAATTGAGCGCCTCGATGGCGGGGAAGTGCTGCGGCAGGTTCAGCGCCGCCACGTATTGATGGAATTGCAAGCGGTCCAGCGAGTCGCTGGTCTGGAACAGGGCCACCAGGCCGCGCACCACGTCCGAATACGACTTCACGCGGGCCGAGATGCTGTACTGCGTGCTGCGCGCCAGGTTGTCGAAACGCTGGCGGTCGTCCTCTTCCACCACCCGCGCGGCGTTGGCATACAACACCATGCCGACGGCCACGGCCAGCGACATACCTATGCCCCACAGCAAGGTACGTATATTCATCAGGCTTTTGAGCAATGCACTCAATTTACGCATCGGCTATCACTTCATGCCAAAAATAGTTTTTGCATTGCAGCAGCATACTATTAAAAACCGTTTCCACACCAGAATAAACATCCCGAACCTGTCCAGAACAACACCACGCGGAACCTATCTTCGCCCCGCTCCTCTAATTGCAGAGCAGGGAGGCGATCATGAAAACACCATCCGCAAGGGCATTCGCCATGTTAACCGCTGGCGTCGTCTGCTGGGGGTCGCACGGCACTATAATGTGCGCCCCTTCGCAACAGCGCGACCACCACGAGTTCGAAGCCGCGCTGGAGGCGCCGTACCGGCTGGACACGGGCGGCGCGCCGGCGCGGGTCACGCTGCGCTTCAGCCAGCCGGGCGGCGAAGCGGCGGTGCGCTGGCGGCTTGAACTGGTGGACCCGGCGGGACGGGTGCTGCGCCGCTGGCGCGGCCGCGCGGCGCTGCGCGACGGCGCCGCCAGCGTGACCGTGCCGGTGAGCGCCCCGTCGGTGGCCGCGGCCGGGGCGCCCGGCCCCCACCGCTTGCGGATTCGGGCCGAGCCCATGGACGCGCGCGGCCGGACGCGCGGCGCCGAAGCCGTCGCGCAACATTGGGACGTCGCCCTCGCGCCGCCGGCGCGGCTGGCGATGCCGCCGGCCGGCGCGGCCGCCGCGGCCGCCCAGGCCCTGCCCTACACGGTCTATTACGGCAACCTGCACAGCCAGACCAGCCACAGCGACGGCGGCGGCGCCCTGGACCACTGCGAGGGCGCCCAGGCGCCGCAAAGCGCCCCCTTCGGACCGGACGACGCCTACGAATACGCGCGCGTGCACGGCCTGGACTTCCTGTTGACGTCCGAACACAACCACATGTACGACGGCTCCGAAGGCACGGAGCCGGCCGCCGATCCCGCGCGCGCCAAGGCGCTGTACCAGTCCGGCCTGTCGGCGGCGGCGGCCTACTCGGCGGCGCACCCGGGCTTCCTGGCCCTGTACGGCATGGAATGGGGCGTGATCAGCAACGGCGGCCACCTCAACATCCTGAACAGCAACGAACTGCTGGGCTGGGAGCGCAACGGCGCCGGCGAGCTGCTGGCCGACACGCACACCGCCAAGGGCGGCTACGCCGCCCTGTACACGCTGATGCGCCAGCGCGGCTGGCTGGGCCAGTTCAACCATCCCAAGCAAAGCCAGTTCAAGGTGCGCGGCAAGGCCCTGGGCTACAGCGAGGCCGGCGACGAGGCCATGGCCCTGTGCGAGGTGATGAACACCTCCGCCTTCTCCACCAACACCACGGAGACCGAGGGCTTCCGCAGCAACTACGAGGACAGCTGCGTGCGCCTGCTGGAGGCCGGCTACCACCTGGCCTTCGCCAGCAACCAGGACAACCATTGCGCGAACTGGGGCATGTCCTACACCAACCGCACCGGGGTGCTGATACCGGAGGGCGAGGCGCTGACCATGGGTAGCTTCCTGCAAGCGATCCGGGCGCGCCGCGTGTTCGCCACCATGGACAAGCAGGCGCGGCTGATACTGACGGCGAACGGGCGCCTGATGGGCGAGCGCTTCGACAACAGCGGACCGCTGACCCTGGAGGTGCGCCACCTGAACACGGCCGGCGTGGGCGCCAGCGCGCTCAGCATCGTGGCCGGGGTTCCCGGCAAGCCGGGCTCTTCCGCGCCGCTGCCGGGCGCCGCGGCGGTCACCACCATCACGCCCGAACCGGGCGAGCATTTCTATTACGCGCGGCTCACGCAGGAGGACGGCAAGCTGCTGTGGTCCGCGCCGGTCTGGGTGCGGCAGCGCTGAGGGGTGGCACGGGTGGCGATATGCGGATAGACTGCCTCATCACCAAGGCGGCGCCCACCGGAGACCTGCATGACCGAACACCCCCTGAACGAGCCCAAGCTTGATTCCGACCTGGATCCCCACGCCGATCCCCACCTGTGGCTGGAAGACGTCGAGGGCGACGCCCAGCTCGACTGGGTGCGGCGCCAGAACGCCGTCGCCACCGAGGAACTGCAAAGCCTGCCGCAATTCCCCGTGCTGCACGGGCGCCTGAAAACCATCCTCAACTCGCAGGAGCGCATCCCCTACGTCACCCTGCACGAGGGCCATTACTACAACTTCTGGCGCGACGCCGAGCATGTGCGCGGCGTCTGGCGGCGCACCACGCCCGAGCAGTACCGCCGCGCCGAGCCGGAATGGGAAACCATCATCAGCCTGGACCGGCTGGCCGACGACGAGGACGAGAACTGGGTCTGGGGCGGCGCCTCCTTCCTGCACCAAAGCGAGCGCTGCCTGATTTCGCTGTCGCGCGGGGGCGGCGACGCCCACGTGTTGCGCGAATTCGACCTGGCCACCGGCGGCTTCGTCGCCGACGGCTTCATCCTGCCCGAGGCCAAGGGCAGCGCCTCCTGGATAGACCGCGACACCGTGTTCGTCTGCACCGATTTCGGCGCCGGCACCCTGACCAGCTCGGGCTACCCGCGCGTGGTGAAGGAGTGGCGGCGCGGCACGCCGCTGGACCACGCGCTGACCCTGTACGAGGCGCTGCCGGACGACCTGAGCGTGGGCGCCGGCAAGGATTTCGCGCCGGGCTGCGAATTCGAGTTCATCTGGCGCTCGATGAGCTTTTACACCAACGAGCTCTACCTGCGCGACGGCGCCACGCTGACCAAGGTCGACAAGCCGGACGACGCCACCGCCTACACGGTGCGCGACCAGCTCATCATCGACCTGCGCTCCGAGTGGACCACGGGCGGGCGCAGCTACCCGCAGGGCGCGCTGCTGGCCACGGACTTCCGCCGCTTCCTGGCGGGCGAACGCGACTTCGCAGTGCTGTTCGAACCGACCGCGGCCACGTCGCTGGACGGCGTCAGCGTGACGCGCTCGGCCATCCTGCTCAACGTGCTGGACAACGTGAAGAACCGCGTCATCGAACTGACCTTGGACGACGGCGAGTGGCATCGCCGCCCGGTGGCCGCGCCCGCCTTCGGCTCGCTGGAGGCGGACGCGCTGGACTCCATCGACAGCGACGAGTACATGCTGTCGGTGACCGACTTCCTGACGCCGACCACGCTGTGCCTGTGCCGCGTGGGCAGCGACGAGCGCGTCGTCCTGAAATCGCTGCCGGCCTATTTCGACGCCGCGCCCTACCGGGTGCTGCAATACGAGGCGGCCTCGCGCGACGGCACGCCGGTGCCCTACTTCGTCGTCATGCGCGACGGCGCACCGGACGGCGCGCTGCCCGGCGACCGCCCCGCCAACCCGGCGCCCGCGCTGCTGTACGGCTACGGCGGCTTCGAGGTGTCGCTGAAGCCGTATTACAGCGGCGCCACCGGCGCCGCGTGGCTGGAGCAAGGCGGCATCTACGTGCTGGCCAACATCCGCGGCGGCGGCGAGTTCGGGCCGCGCTGGCACCAGGCCGCGCTCAAGCGGCACCGCCAGCGCGCCTACGACGACTTCATCGCCGTGGCGGAGGACGTCATCACGCGCGGCCTGAGCAGCCCGCGCCACCTGGGCATCATGGGCGGCAGCAACGGCGGCCTGCTGGTGGGCGCCGTCATGACGCAGCGGCCGGACCTGTTCAACGCCGTGGTCTGCCAGGTGCCGCTGCTGGACATGCGGCGCTACCACCAGTTGCTGGCGGGCGCCTCCTGGATGGGCGAATACGGCGACCCGGACGATCCCGAGCAATGGGCCTACATCGCCCGCTACTCGCCCTACCACAACGTGGCGGCGGACCGGCGCTACCCGCGCGTGCTGTTCACCACCTCCACCCGCGACGACCGGGTCCACCCCGGCCACGCCCGCAAGATGGCGGCGCTGATGATGGAACAGGGCCACGACGTGCTGTACTGGGAAAACACCGAGGGCGGCCACGCCGGCGCCGCCAACAACGACCAGCAGGCGCTCATGTGGGCGCTGACCTACGCCTTCCTGCTCAAGCAGCTGGCCGCCTGACGCGCCGGCCGCGGCGCGCGGACTCCCGGGCGGCGTCGCGGCGGAAATAATATAAGTTATAACTTTTTTGTTTTATAATAGTTATAAATAATAATTATTTCCCTCAAAACCACCACGGGAGACATTCGTGAAAATTTCCTCGCGCGCCATCGCCTGCGCCTGCGTCATGCTCGTACTGGCGCTGGCCGGCCCCGCCGAGGCGCACGTGAAGTGGTTCGCGCAGTGGGACATCGTCTGCCCGCCACGGGATCCAAGACGCGTGCTGTCGCTGGACCTGTGGCGGGCCTTCTTCGCCGCCGCGGTGGCCGCGATGGCGGCGCTGGCCGCGCTCGATTGGCATCTCGCCCGCAACGACGCGCTGGACCGCTTCAGCCGGCGCGTGCACGACGCCGTCGCGCCCCGCGCGATACCGCTGTTGCGCTGCGGGCTGGCCATCTACTTCGTGCTGGCCGCGACTTGCCTGGCGGAGCCCGCCTACCTCACCCCCGAACTGCGGGCGCCGCACTGGGTGGCGGCGGTGCAACTGGCCGCCGCCGCGCTGGTGCTGTGGCGCCCCACGGCGTGGCTGGCCGGGCTCGCGCTGATCGGCCTGTACGCGATGGCGGTGGCCGAGTACGGCTGGTTCCACCTGCTGGACTATCCCTTGTTCCTGGGCCTCGGCGTCATCCTGCTGCTGCCCAAGCTGGCGCGCGGCGACAGCGTCTTGCTGAGCCTGGACGTGCTGCGCGCCAGCGCCGCGGTCACGCTGCTATGGGGCGGCATCGAGAAATTCGCCTACCCGGAATGGAGCTTCGACCTGATGAAGAACATCTCCTTCCTCAGCCTGGGCGTCTCGCCGGAGACCGCGATGTATATGTACGGCTTCGGCGAAGTGGCGCTGTCGTTCGGGCTGCTCGCCTTCGGCGTGGGCAGCCAGATCGCCGCCGCGTTGCTGCTGCTGGTGTTCGTGGTCGCGATCCCGCCCTTCGGCATGGTCGATCTGGTCGGGCACAGCGGCATCATCGCCGGACTCGTGCCGCTGACGCTGACGCGCTCGCGCCTGCGGGTGCGCCTGCGCTCGGCCGCGCGCAATGCGGCGTGGCACGGCGCCGCCTTTTCGGCCACGCTGGTGGCGCTCGGCATCGGCTACTTCGGCCTGCACGAACTGTACATCGCCCCCAAGACGGCCGCCCGGCTGCTCGCCTGACCTTCCCCCGACTGTCCCCCTGGGCGCCCCCCTCGGGCGGTCCAAGTCCCCGCCGCGCCAATCGTGCGCGGTGGAAATAAAATAAATTTTATTCTATGACAAAAAGTTTCCGTTGGTAATTGTAAAATTACCAACGTAACGTTTTCCATACACTATGCCGTTTTGCACTTAATAGCTTGACTCGCGGTGGCACCGGAGTATCTTTTTACCTGCTCCCCACCCTGCGGCTTTCCCCTCCGAGGACCTCTTCGATGAATGACATGACCGATTTTTCCGAGCAGCTCGACGTCAAGCTGCTGCTCCAGACTTTAATGGCGTTGAGGAAGGGCGATTTCACGGCGCGCATGCCGTCCGGCTGGACCGGCATCCCCGGCAAGATCGCCGACACGCTGAACGAGATCATCGAAACCAAGGAAAAGATGGTGAAGGCGGTCACCGAGGTGAGCCGCGTGGTGGGCCGCGAGGGCCGCCTGACCCAGCGCGCGGCCGTGCCCAACGTGACCGGCGGCTGGCAGACCATCCTCAGTTCCGTCAACACGCTGATCGACGACCTGGTGCGCCCCACCACCGAGATGGCGCGCGTGATCGGCGCCGTGGCCAAGGGCGACCTGTCGCAGACCATGGCGCTGGAGGTGGACGGCCACCCGCTGAAGGGCCAGTACCTGCGCGCGGCCACCACCGCCAACACCATGGTGGAGCAGCTTTCCTCCTTCTCCTCCGAGGTAACGCGCGTGGCGCGCGAGGTGGGCACCGAGGGCAAGCTGGGCGGCCAGGCGCAGGTGAAGGGCGTGGCCGGCACGTGGAAGGACTTGACCGACTCCGTGAACTCCATGGCGGGCAACCTGACTTCTCAGGTGCGCAACATCGCCGAGGTGACCACCGCCGTGGCCAACGGCGACTTGTCGAAAAAGATCACGGTGGACGTGCGCGGCGAGATCCTACAGTTGAAGGACACCATCAACGTGATGGTGGACCAGCTGCGCTCCTTCGCCTCTGAGGTGACGCGCGTGGCGCGCGAGGTGGGCACGGAAGGGAAGCTGGGCGGCCAGGCCTACGTGCCCGGCGTGGGCGGCACCTGGAAGGACTTGACCGACAACGTGAACTTCATGGCGTCGAACTTGACGGGCCAGGTGCGCAACATCGCGGCGGTGACCACCGCCGTGGCCAACGGCGACTTGTCCAAGAAGATCACGGTGGACGTGAAGGGCGAGATCCTGGAACTGAAAAACACCATCAACGTGATGGTGGACCAATTGTCCTCCTTCGCCTCCGAGGTGACGCGCGTGGCGCGCGAGGTGGGCACGGAAGGGAAGCTGGGCGGCCAGGCCTACGTGCCCGGCGTGGGCGGCACCTGGAAGGACTTGACCGACAACGTGAACTTCATGGCGTCGAACTTGACGGGCCAGGTGCGCAACATCGCGGCGGTGACCACCGCCGTGGCCAACGGCGACTTGTCCAAGAAGATCACGGTGGACGTGAAGGGCGAGATCCTGGAACTGAAAAACACCATCAACGTGATGGTGGACCAATTGTCCTCCTTCGCCTCCGAGGTGACGCGCGTGGCGCGCGAGGTGGGCACGGAAGGGAAGCTGGGCGGCCAGGCCTACGTGCCCGGCGTGGGCGGCACCTGGAAGGACTTGACCGACAACGTGAACTTCATGGCGTCCAACCTCACGGGCCAGGTGCGCAACATCGCGGCGGTGACCACCGCCGTGGCGCGCGGCGACTTGTCGAAAAAGATCACGGTGGACGTGAAGGGCGAGATCCTGGAACTGAAGGACACCATCAACGTGATGGTGGACCAATTGTCCTCCTTCGCGTCGGAAGTGACGCGGGTGGCGCGCGAGGTGGGCACCGAGGGTAAGCTGGGCGGCCAGGCCAACGTGTCCGGCGTGGCCGGCACCTGGAAGGACTTGACGGAGAACGTGAACCAGCTGGCGGCAAACCTGACCAACCAGGTGCGCGCGATCGCCGAGGTGGCGACCGCCGTGACGCGGGGCGACTTGTCCCGTTCCATCCAGGTGGAGGCGCGCGGCGAGGTGTCCTACCTGAAGGACAACATCAACGAGATGATCCGCAACCTGAAGGAAACCACGCAGAAGAACGCGCAGCAGGACTGGCTGAAGACCAACCTGGCGCGCTTCACCCGCTTGCTGCAGGGCCAGCGCGACTTGCAGGCGGTGACGAAGCTGATCCTGTCCGAGCTGGCGCCGCTGGTGTCGGCGCACCACGGCGTGTTCTACATGATGGACTCGCAGGAGGCCGACGCCCGCCTGCGCATGATCGCCAGCTACGGCTACCGTTCCAGCCGCAAGCTGCCGACCTCCTTCCTGCCCGGCGAGGGCCTGGTGGGCCAGTGCGCGCTGGAGAAGGTGCGCATCTGGCTGACCGACGTGCCGCGCGACTACATCGTGGTCTCGTCCGGCCTGGGCGCCGCGCCGCCGACCAACATCGTCGTGCTGCCCATCCTGTTCGAGCAGCAGGTGAAGGCGGTGATCGAGATCGCCTCGCTGGACCGCTTCACCGAGACCCACTTGTCCTTCCTGGACCAGCTGATGGAATCGATCGGCGTGGTGCTCAACACCATCGAGGCCAACAGCCGCACCGAGTCGCTGCTGACGCAGTCGCAATCGCTGGCGCAGGAACTGCAGCAGACCAACCAGGAGCTGGCCGAGAAGGCCCGCCTGCTGTCCGAGCAGAACATCGAGGTGGAACGCAAGAACCGCGAGGTGGAGCAGGCCAAGCTGGCGCTGGAGGAAAAAGCCACGCAGCTGGCGCTGTCCTCCAAGTACAAGTCCGAGTTCCTGGCCAACATGTCGCACGAGCTGCGCACGCCCCTGAACTCGCTGCTGATCCTGGCGCAGCAGCTAGGCGACAACCCGGAGGGCAACCTGTCCGGCAAGCAGGTGGAATTCGCCAAGACCATCCACGGCTCCGGCTCCGACCTGCTCACGCTGATCAATGACATTCTCGACCTGTCGAAGATCGAGTCCGGCACGGTGACCCTGGACGTCTCCGAATACCGCTTCGCCAACCTGCGCAACTACGTGGACCGCACCTTCCGCCACATGGCCGAGGCCAAGCACCTGGGCTTCTCGGTGGAACTGTCGGACACCCTGCCGACCGCCGTGATGACCGACACCACGCGCTTGCAGCAGGTGCTGAAAAACCTGCTGTCGAACGCCTTCAAGTTCACCAACCACGGCCAGGTCTCGCTGCGCATCGCGCTGGTGTCCACCGGCTGGACCAGCGACCACCCCAACCTGATCCACGCGGACGCGGTGCTGGCCTTCGCCGTGTCCGACACCGGCGTCGGCATCGCGTCCGACAAGCTGCAGCTGATCTTCGAGGCCTTCCAGCAGGCCGACGGCTCCACCGCCCGCAAATACGGCGGCACGGGCCTGGGCCTGTCGATCTCGCGCGAACTGGCCCGCCTGCTGGGCGGCGAGATCCGCGTCGAATCCGTGGTCGGCAGCGGCTCCACCTTCACGCTGTTCCTGCCCTACAACCGCGCCGGCTTCATCAATTACGACCTGGGCCGCCAGCCGCCGACCCGCGCGCCGGCCCAGGCGCCGAAGATCGTCTACGTGCCGCCGGTGCAGGAGCCGCAGGCCGAGACCATCACGGACGTCGAGCTCGATCCCGAACTGGCCGAATACAGCTCCAGCCTCGACGACCGCGGCCTGGTGGCGCCGGGCGACCCGTCCGTGCTGATCATCGAGGACGACGAGCGCTTCGCCAAGGTGGTGCTGGACTTCGCCCGCGAGAAGAACTTCAAGGGCGTGGTGACGCACCAGGGCGACTCCGCGCTGTCGCTGGCGCGCGACTACCTGCCGTCGGCCATCCTGCTCGACATCGACCTGCCGGACATCGACGGCTTCACGGTGCTGGACCGCCTGAAACGCGACCCGAGCACGCGCCACATCCCGGTGCACGTGATGTCCAGCCTGCGCGAGCGCGAGCGCGCGCTGCGCCAAGGCGCCATTTCCTACATGGCCAAGCCGGTCAGCAAGGAGGCGCTGCATGAGGAGTTCACCCGCATCCAGAAATTCCTGCTGGGCGGCAAACGCAGCCTGCTGGTGGTGGACGACGAGCAGCACCAGCGCGACGCCATCGTGGCCCTGATCGGCGACGCCGACCTGCGCATCGTCGCCGTCGACACCGGCGAGGCGGCGCTGAAGGCGCTGCGCGACAGCCACTTCGACTGCATGGTGCTGGACTTGACGCTGCCCGACATCAGCGGCTTCGAGCTGCTCGACATCATCGGCAAGGACCCGAGCCTGCGCGACCTGCCCATCGTGATCAACACGGCCAAGGACCTGAACCGCAAGGAAGTGACGAAGCTGAAACGCTACGCCAAGACCATCGTCATCAAGGACGCCCGCTCGCCCGAGCGCCTGCTGGACGAGACCGCGCTGTTCCTGCACCGCTCGCAGGCCAGCCTGCCCGAGCTGCAGCGCCGCATGCTGGAGGAGATCCACGCGGCCGACAGCGGCCTGGCGGGACGCAAGGTGCTGATCGTCGACGACGACCTGCGCAACATCTTCGCGCTGTCGTCGCTGCTGGAGCGCCAGCAGATGCACGTGCTGTTCGCCGAGAACGGCCGCGACGGCATCGAGGTGCTGGAGCGCGACCCGACCATCGAGATCGTCCTGATGGACATCATGATGCCGGAGATGGACGGCTACGACACCATGCGCGCGATCCGGCGCATACCGAAGTTCAAGTCGCTGCCCATCCTCACGCTGACGGCGAAGGCGATGAAGGGCGACCGCGACAAGTGCATCGCGGCCGGCGCCTCGGACTACATCACCAAGCCGGTGGACGTGGCGCAGCTGCTGTCGCTGATGCGCGTCTGGCTGCACTGATGGGGGCCGTGACGCCATTGCGGCGCGAGGCCGCCGCTGAGGTCGAGGAGCTGGAACTGGAGCTGCTGCTGGAGGCGCTGTTCCAGCGCTACGGCTACGACTTCCGCAGCCACGAGCGCGCCCTGTTGCGGCGCAAGCTGCGCGGCGTGATGCGCACGCGCGGCCTGCGCACGCTGTCCTCGCTGCAGGACCGGGCGCTGCACGACCCGGCTGCGGCCAGCGCCACGCTGCGCGCGCTGCACGTGCCGCCGGCCACGCTGTTCGACGACACCGACGAGGCGCGCCAGCTGCGCCAGCTGGCCGGCGGCTGCCTGCGCGGCGCCGCCCTGCCCCGCATCTGGCTGGCCGACTGCGCCGGCGCCGAGCAGGCCTGGACGCTGGCGGTGATCCTGGCCGAGGAGGGCCTGCTGGAGCACACCGAGATCCACGCCACCGTGGCCAGCGACGAGCAATTGGAGGAGGCGCTGGACGCGGCCATCCCGCTCGATCGCATGGCGGCCGCGCAGGCCGCGTACGCGCGCGCCGGCGGCGCCGGCCAGCTGGCCTCGCACTTCCAGGTGGACGGCAAGCGCGCCGTGCTGGCGCCCGCCTTGCGCAGCCACATCACGTGGGCGCAGTACAACCTGGTGACGGACGCCTCCTTCAACGAGTTCAACCTCATCGCCTGCCGCCGCGCCCTGCCCGACTTCGGGCCGCTGCTGCGCCAGCGCGTGCTGCACCTGTTCCACGAAAGCCTGGCGCCGTTCGGCATCCTCGGGCTGGACCGCCCGCTGCAGCAATCCGACCCGCTGTGGGGCAGCTACGCCCCCGCCGCCCCGGCGCCCTGGCACCGCCGCATCGCTTGAACGCCCGCGTCAGCCGGCGGCCGCGCTGGGGCGCTCCGCGATGCGGTCGCGCCAGGCCTGCAGGTGCGGCAGGCCTTCCGCGCTGGGCCGGAACTTCATCAGCCCGCGCGCGAACTCCACCGCGCAGAAGGCCGTGATGTCGGCGATGGTGAAGCGCAGTCCCGCCACGTAGGGCTGGCCGGCCAGCACCTGGTCCAGCCAGCGCAGCGGCTCGCGCACCTTCTCGCCCTGCGAGGCGCCGAAGTCGGGGAACTGCGGCTGCTCCAGCGCGGCCAGGCCGGGATGGGTGTGGCGCACGCAGTTGGCGATGCCCGCGAACACATGCAGCTCGACGCGGCGGTCCGCCATCTCGATGAAGGCGCGGTCGTCGTAGCCGTCGCCCATCAGGTTCGGTTCCGGGTACAGGCCCTCCAGGTAGGTGCAGATGGCGCGCGTCTCGGTCAACACGCGGCCGTCGTCCAGTTCCAGCGCGGGCACGCGGCCGAAGGGATTCTTGGCGATGAATTCCTCGCCGCGGTTCTGCAGCGCGCCCAGGTCGATATTGACGGTCTCGATATCGTTGACGCCCTTCTCGGCCAGGAACATGGCCACCCGGCGGGGATTGGGCGCGCGTGCGCTCGTGTACAGTTTCATGGGCTTAAACACCTTTCTCGCGGGATTGTCCGGTCTCCAGCATTTTGCGCGCTTCCGCCGCGAACTGCTCGGTTTTTTCGGCGCTGGCCGTGCGGTCCAGCCGCGATGGCGGCAGCGTGATGCCGCGCTGCACGGCGGGCCGCCCTCCCACCAGCGCCAGCCAGCGCTGCAGGTGCGGCAGGCCGTCCGTGTCCACGCCGGACCAGCTGTGCGTGCGCACCCAGGCCCAGTTGGCGATGTCGGCGATGGAATAGTCGCCGGCCAGATATTCATGGTCCCGCAGGTGGCCGTCCAGCACGCGGAACAGCCGCTTGCTCTCGCCCTGGTAGCGGTCGATGGCGGCGGGGATCTTTTCGGGGAAATAGCGGTAGAACACATTGGCCTGCCCCATCATCGGGCCGATGCCGCCCATCTGGAACATCAGCCATTGCAGCACCCGCGAGCGGGCCTTGGCGCCGGCCGGCATCAGGCGGCCCGTCTTCTCGGCCAGGTAGATCAGGATGGCGCCGGACTCGAACACGGCGAAGTCGTCCTCCGCGCGGTCGACGATGGCCGGGATGCGCCCGTTCGGATTGATGGCCAGGAACCACGGCTCTTTCTGCGTGCCCGCCGCCAGGTCCAGCGCGTGCAGTTCATAGGGCAGTTCGAGCTCCTCGAGCGCGATGGAGATCTTGTGGCCGTTGGGCGTGGCCGCTGTGTACAGATCGATCATGGACGTCCTTTCAAATCTTGCTGGGGAAGATGAACTCGTTGCCGCAATTGCCGTAGCTGTTGGCGCCGCCCTTGGTCCTCATCGGCGCGCCCGGCTGCTGCTGGCCCCACTCGAAGGAGACGTACAGCGAATTGACGAACTTGCCTTTGCACTTCAGGTGGACCGCGCCGTCCAGTTTGGGCAGCTTCTTCGCGATCACCGCGTCGAACTCGGAACGGGCCACGGGCCGGTCCAGCATGGGCGCGACCGCGTCGGCGAAGGTCTTGGTGTGCTCCAGCGCCCAGCCGAAGTAGTCGGCCGGCTTCATCGGCGAGCAGGTGCCGTGCTTGACCCACTCGTGGCGCTCAAGGCATTTCTCCAGCCCCGCCATATAGCCCTTGCCCGCGTTCCAGGCCTTCGATTCGTACAAGCCCTCGGGCTTGGGATAGGCGCAGAACTTGCCGCCGCCGTTGTCCTTGCCCTTGCCTTTGCAGGCGGAGCCGCAGGTGCCGGACGGGTAGCCCGCCTGATAGTTCGGCCACAAGCCGTGCAGCTGCACGCCCGGCTTGGGGAAGCTGGCGCAGCTGGGATCGCTCCTGCCGCCGGAGCCCATGCAGAAGGTGGCGGGCACGGTCAGTTCGAGGCGATAGTACTTGGGCTTGCTGGGGTCGATGCTGCAGCTGGGGCCGTCCGGGCGGGCGGCGTGGGCGCCCGCCGCCATGGCCAGGGCGGCGATCGTGCCGATGAGTGCGCGCATGGTTTCTCTCGTGTGGTAAAACCGCAAGTGTAGGCGAAATCCACGGAAAAGACGGGCAAAAAAAGACCGGCTGATCTCTGGAGGAAAGGAGCCGGTCGAAACGCTTTTGGAGCGCGGGGATATCGTGCCGCATCTGAGGGATACGGCAACCTGGCGCACGGAGGAGGCCGCGCGCTACAGGTGTTACTTTGCCAGCAATCTTGCCGCCGAGGCTTAGGAGTTCATTAAAGACCCGGCGGCCAAATGTAACAATTAAAACAAGGCAAACCGTCCAGGCAAAAAAAACCCGCAATCGTTGGATTGCGGGCCAAGGGATTCAAATCGGGAGAGATTTGAAAGAGCGATAAGATCATCTCACTGCATCATGACCGGCGGATGACATCGCGCGCCAGTCAATCGGTGGTAAGGTGGAGCTCCGAATCCGTGCTGTCAGACGTAAGATTAGTACATAGAAACACCTTAGAATCTCTCGAATAGTCACAATGCCGAAATATCTGCGTTTCCATGCAACACGCCGGACCTTTTTACCGCTGACGGCGGCCTTGCTCGCGGCCCTGCTCGCGGCATGCGCGCCGCTGAGCGGCATGCTGCCAGGGGCCTCGCCGGAGGCCGCCCCGCCCTCGGCAGCCGCCGCGACGGTCCCGCCCGACGCCTGGCTGGACCAGGCGCGCGCGGCCCGGCGCCAGGTCTTGCGCATCGATACGGCGACGTCGCTGATCGCGGTCACGGTCCGCCGCGGCGGCGCCCTGGCGCGGCTGGGGCACGACCACGTGATCGCCACGCGCGGCCTGTCCGGCTGGGCGGTGCCGGCCGCCGGCGCCAAGCCGGGCAGGACCAGCTTCAGCTTCCGCCTGGACCAGATGATCGTCGACGACACGGAACTGCGCGCCGTCGCGGGCCTGAACACGGTTCCGTCCGCCGACGCGATCTCCGGCACGCGCAACAACATGCTGGTCAAGGTGCTGGACGCGGAACAATACCCGGAAGTGCGCGTCGTGGCCGACACCACCGGCCCCGGCGCGCCGCTGGAGACGGCCATCACGCTGCATGGCGTGACCCGCCACTACGCGGTGCCCGCCACCCTGAGCGCGAGCGGCGGCCGCGTGACGGCCAGCGGCACGGTGCAGCTCAAGCAAAGCGATTTCGGCATCAAGCCGTTTTCCGTGCTGGGCGGCGCGCTGGCCGTGCAGGACGAGATGGAGTTGCGCTTCGAGATCAGCGCCGTGAAGGCGCGTTAGCGAGAACTCAGCGCGCCGCGATCAGGCGCACGCCCAGGCCGATGAAGATGGCGCCGGCGGTCCGGTCCAGCCACAGGCCGGCGCGCGGATTGCGGTTGATCCATTTGCCGACCGTGCCGGAGAAATAACCCAGCAACCCGAACAGCACGCAGGCCTGCAGCGTGAAAATCAAGCCCAGTTGCGCGGTCTGCCAGCTGACGCCGCCGCGCTCGGCGACGACGAACTGCGGCAGGAAGGACAGGAAGAACAGCACGACCTTGGGGTTGATGCTGTTGGCGAACAAGCCCTTGCCGAACAGCGCCAGCAGCGAGCCGTCCGCGCTTCCCTTGCCGTCGCCGCGCCCGTTCTCGTCCACGCGCGCGCCGCCCTTGCTGCGCAGCGCGCCCCAGCCCAGCCACACCAGGTACAGGCCGCCGAACACCTTGAGCGCCGTGAAGGCCACCGGCGAGGCGGCGATCAGCGCGCTCACGCCCAGCGTCGCCAGCAGCGTGTGCGTCAAACACCCCAGCGCGCACCCCAGGCCGAACACGATGCCCCGCGCGCGTCCGCGCGACATGCCCACGCCCAGCACCATCAGGTTGTCAGGTCCCGGCGAGGCCGTGATCAAAATGGCGGCGGCCAGAAAACCATAGAATTGGTCGGGCGATATCAGCAACATATGTATTCCGTCTATAGTCGATTAGAATATGGCAAGTTCGCCATTTTACTATCACCGCGCTGTGCCACAGCGGCAAACAACATGAGTCCAGTTCGCACGATGCTATACCAGCTCATCGCCCTGTTCGCCTGCCACCTGCGCAAAGCCTTGTCCCCCGCCTTGCCGCTGTCGCCGATGGCGCCGCTGATCGTGTCCCTGATGGCGCTGCTGCTGGCAGCCCCCGCCCCGCGCGCCGAACCCGTCGCCGACAGCCGCCAGGGCCAGGCGGTGCTCACCCAGCTCCGCTCGCTGGACCTGCTCAAGCACGCCAAGCTGTACCACGCCGACGCCAAGACCTTCCCCGCCACCGCCGCCGACATTCCCGCGCTGATCGCCACGCTCAAGCCGGCCGACGGCGTGGACCTGCTGGGCGGCGGCTACTGGCTGCACGCGCGCCTGCGCAACGACACGCGGCAAACGGCCTGGGTGGTCGACCCCAACGACACGCTGATCGAGGAAGTGGAAACCCGCCTCTACGGCCCGGACGGCTCGCTGCAGCGCCTGCCCACCGGCTACGTCGCCTCGCACGAATACCTGCTGCACTACGGGAAGGACGTCCAGCTGCAGCCGGGCGAAACCTACGAGGTGCTGATTCATTTCTCCAGCCCCTATTACGCGCGCAAGCCGGTGTTCGCCGTCACGCCGCAAAACGCCTACCACCGGCTGGTGGCGCGCGAGAACTTCCTCATCATCGGCTCCGTGGGCGCCCTGCTGGCGCTGGCCATCTTCAATTTCTTCATCTACACCTACACCCGCGACCGCTCGCCGCTGTACTACTCGCTGTACGTGCTGACCTACGCCGCCGGCTGGGGCCTGACCTTCCACCTGCCCGCCGACATGTTCGGCTGGCACGACCTGCGCTTCCACTACGTCCCCTTCTTCCTGCTGCCGGTGGCCAGCACCCTGTTCTACACCAACTTCCTGCGGCTGAAGGAAAACGCGCCCAGGCTGTACGCGCTCAGCCGGATCAACCTGGTGCTGCCGCTGCTGCTGCTGCCCAGCTGCTTCCTCGCCCTCAGCTACGCCCACACGCTGGCCACCATCGCCATCATGGTGTGGATGCCGATGGCGCTGGCGACCGGCGTCATCGTCTGGCGCAAGGGCTACCAGCCGGCCCGCTTCTTCGTGTTCGGCTTCATCGCGCTGATGCTGCCCGGCCTGGTCATCCTGCCCGCCAACGTGGGCCTGATCCCGGCCCTGGTGGAGAACGCCCAGCTGTTCACGCTGCTCGGCGGCACCCTGGACGGCGTGCTGCTGGCGTTCGCGCTGGCCGACCAGATCCGCCTGCTGCGCAACCACCTGGAACAGCGGGTGCAGGAACGCACGGTCGAACTGACCGAGGCCAAGGAACACGCCGAGATCGTCAGCCGCCACCGCATCGACTTCCTGTCCGCCATGAGCCACGACATCCGCACCCCGCTGGCCGGCGTGATCGGCATGCTGAAGTTCGCGCTGCGCGACCAGACCGTGCGCGGCCGCACCGAGGAATACCTGCGCATCGGCCTGCAGAACAGCGAGGCGCTGCTGGCCATCCTCAACGACATCCTGGACTTCTCCAAGATCGACGCCGGCAAGCTGTCGATCGAGGCCGTCGACGTGGACCTGCGCTCGCTGGTGGACGACGCGGTCGGCATCCTGCAGGCGCAGGCGGACGCCAAGAGCCTGCTGCTCAAGTGCGACCTGGCGCTGGACATGCCGCGCTACGTGCAGGGCGACCCGACCCGCATCCGCCAGATCCTGCTCAACCTGCTGGGCAACGCCATCAAGTTCACCGACCGCGGCGAAGTGCGGCTGGAGGCCTCGGCCAAGCCGGGCCGCAACGGCCTCACCTTCGTCAGCTTCCGCATCACCGACACCGGCCCCGGCATCAACCCGCAGACGCTGGGCCGCCTGTTCCAGAAGTTCGAACAGGCCGACATCTCCACCACGCGCCGCTTCGGCGGCACCGGCCTGGGACTGGCCATCTGCAAGGAACTGGTGGAACTGATGGGCGGCACCATCGGCGTCGACAGCCAGCAGGGAGTCGGCTCCACCTTCCACTTCACGCTGCCGCTGGCGATGGGGGTGCCGCCCGAGACCGAACTGGCCGAGCCGCGCGAACAGCGCCACGCCTACCGCCTGCGCATCCTGTGCGCCGAGGACGTGCGCACCAACCAGATCATCATCAGCACGCTGCTCGAAAGCATGGGCCACGAGGTGGTGATCGTGGAAAACGGCATCGAATCGCTGGAGGCGCTCAGCACCGGCGAGTACGACCTGGTGCTGATGGACGGTCGCATGCCGGCCATGGACGGCGAGCAGGCCGCGCGCCTGATACGCCGCGGCGGCACCGAGGACTACCGCGTGCGCGACACCAGCGTGCCCATCATCGCCCTGACCGCCAACGCCAGCGACCACGACCGCGCGCGCTACCTGGCCGTCGGCATGGACGGCTTCCTCAGCAAGCCGGTGGACGAGCGCCTGCTGTACGACCAGATCGAAAAGACCATCGCCCAGCTGCTCAACCGCGGCCGCACGCTGACGCCGCTGGACCCGTCCACCCTGCCCGTCCAGGACGACGAGGAGTCCGCCGTGGAGCAAGCCTACTACGCCGCCGCGAACAAGGCCGCCGGCTGCGCGCTGGACGGCGCCATCCTGTCCGGCCCGCCCAGCGAGGCCGAACTGGCCGCGCAATTCGGCGTCGATCCCCCGGCCGAGGCCTGTCCCGACAGCGCCAGGATACGCATCGTGCCGCTGGCCGGCCTGTCGCACAAACACATGCAGCGCATTACGCAAGCCTTCCTCGAGGAGGCGCCGCGGCGCTTGGAACTGGCGCGCAACGCGGCCCAGGCCGGCAAAGGCAGCACCGCCTCCGCCGCCTTCCACGCCCTCAAGGGCAGCGCCGGCTACCTCAGCTCCAGCCACCTGCACACGCTGTGCCACACGCTGGAAAAACTGGCCGCCGCCGGCGAGCTGGACAAGGTGATGGCCGCCCTGCCCGAGGTCGCCGCCGCGCTTGACGCCGCCTGCGCCGACCTGCGCGGCCAGCAAAAGCGCGCGTTTTCCGAAACCAGCCTGGCCTCCTAGCGTCCTTCCCGCAAGCGTTGTGTGCGCTGGGCAACCGAGTCCGCCCGCGCGCCGACGTATGCTGGACGCATGAAACGTGACCTCCCCGCGACCGACGCCCCCGCAGCCGCCAAGGCGGCCGGCCTGCGCTATGTGATGGACCGCCTGCCCGGCCTGGGCCGCCGTCCCGGCGGCAAGCGCTTCCGCTATGTCGACGCCGACGGACGGCCGGTGCGCGATCCCGAGACATTGGCGCGCATCCGCGCGCTCGCCATCCCGCCCGCCTGGCGCGACGTGTGGATCTGCCCGCTGCCGCACGGCCACCTGCAAGCGACGGGCCGCGACGCGCGCGGCCGCAAGCAATACCGCTACCACCCGCACTGGCGCCGCGTGCGCGACGAGGTCAAGTACGACCGCATGCTGGCGTTCGGGCAGGCGCTGCCGCGGATCCGCCAAAGCGTGGAAGAGGCCCTGAAGCTGCCCGGCCTGCCGCGCGAAAAGGTGCTCGCCACGGTGGTGATGCTGCTGCAGACCACGATGATGCGGATCGGTAACGAGGAATACGCGCGCGAAAACAAGTCATTCGGCCTGACGACGCTGCGCAACCGGCACGTGCGGATAGACGGCGGCGCGGTCGAGTTCCGCTTCCGCGGCAAGAGCGGCGTGCAACACGCCGTGCGGGTGCAGGACCGGCGCCTGGCGCGCATCATCCGCGGCACGCGCGACCTGCCGGGTCAGGACCTGTTCCAGTACGTGGACGACGACGGCGCGCTGCACAGCGTGGGCTCGGCCGACGTGAACGACTACCTGCGCGCCATCAGCGGCGAGGACTATACGGCCAAGGACTTCCGCACCTGGCACGGCACGGTGCTGGCCGCGCTGGCCCTGCACGAGACGGGGCCGGCCGAAACGGCGGCGGAGGCCAAGCGCAACATCGTGCGCGCGATCGAGACGGTGGCGGGCAAGCTGGGCAACACACCGTCGGTGTGCCGCAAATGCTATGTGCATCCGGCGGTGCTGGACGCCTATCTGGAAGGCGTCACCCTGCCCGAGTGCGAGGCCTGCGACCCGCTGGAGCCCAGCGAGGCCGCCCTGCTGGCCCTGCTGCGCCTGCGGCTGGCCGCTTGAATGATCGGGCCGCCGGCCGGTCGATCAAAAGCCCCGGGCGCGCTGCGTGTAGTCCGAATAGGCGGGAATGGCGACCGCGGCCAGAATGCCGACGACGGCGAAACCGACAAAAATGATCAGCCCCCACTTGGTCCACTTGCGCTGGACGCGGTTGAACTCCTCCAAGCTGTCCCAGCGCTTGTTACGCCACGCCAGCTCGCGGCCCTTGAAGCCCAGGTAGATGCCGACGATGAAGCCGACATAGGGAATCAGCGCCAGCAAGCCTATCCAGGTCTTGTTGCCGATGGCCCAGATCCAATTCCAAAGGAAAGCGCCCCACGACCAGCCTTTGACGCCGGGCGGTATCACCGCGCCCGAACCCATGCCGGAAGTGTTTTCAGAGTCGGGATACGCGGTCGAAACGTCCGAGGTGGGCGGCAAATAGGGATTCGTCATGTGCGCTCTTTCAGTTCGGTGGAGAAGTCACTGCTTACCAGGCAGCAACATAGCAGAAACGGCATCGCTGGAAACTATCGAATTCTATCTGGCCTGGTACCCCGACTGCACGCAGAGCGTCCAAAAAGTCGGGGGACCTCACTGGGCTATGAGTGCAGTTTATTTCCGCAGAGCCAGATTTGACCTGACAGATGCTGTCAGATGGGATAGAGTCTCCCTTGATCCGCAGCTAAAAGCTGACAATGGCTCAGGTGGTTAAACCGTCCTAAAAAACACAATCTCTCTACATACCCGTATGCAAGAAGCTCAACTAGAAGCCATTATTCAGGATTTGCGAAGCTTGGAAGGTCAATATCAAGTCCACCCAGGACACTCGACGGCCGCGCTCAGTGGGGAAAACCGGGCTAAATTCAAGCGGCTAGTACTTGAAGCAAAAGGACTAATTCAATCGGCCGCAGGAATCAACGATTTTGCAGTGCCACTTCTTACCCTGTGTAATTTTTCTGGATATGGCGCTTTCGATCCGCCGCTTCCTGATCAACTGCATGAAGCAATCGCACTCGTCGAAGGCGGCTTAAATCTAGTTCGGCAAAAGTCGGCTGGTCTTAGTGCACTAGCGCAAACGACTCAGAAAGACTTGTATGTCGATCCTCAACGCATCTTCCAACTCCAATCAATTAAGGGGAGCAGCTGGGATCTAAAGCGTCTGGTGAGATTACTGCAAGAACTTAACACTGCTCATTTCCATGACTTGCATATGGCCACAGCCATGCTGGTGCGTGCTATCACTGACCACGTAGCACCGGTACTCAGGTGCAAAAATTTTTCAGAAGTTGCGAACCAGTATGCGGCACCAAAGTCGTTCAGCGATCAGATGAAGCAATTAGACACCTCACTTCGAAAAGTCGCAGACTCATTCCTTCACCAGCAAATTAGGCAGTCAGAGGTGTTGCCGCTACGTCCCCAGGTGGACTTTAAGCCGGCGCTGGACGTATTGTTAGCTGAGATTGTGCGGGTACTACAGTAGTCGTGGTGGGCAGGCAAACTGCCTACACAACAAGATTTGAAATTCGTCGCCGTCAGATTTCGGCCAACAGCAGACGGTCGTATTGAAGCAGGTTAACGCAAGATTCGGAGGAGCGATGCAATGTAGCTGCGGTGGTAGTAGTGACCTTGTAGAGATTAGTCAGAACTACACGGAGTTTGTCGCAGGAATGCGCTGCCTTGAAACGGGCGACTGGGTCAAACTATTGCAATGTCTTGGGTGCGGCCAGCTTTGGCGAACCGATGAATGGGATAAATATCAAACACTGTACTCCTGCAAATTAAGCTCGCCTGAGGGCTGGAAATCGACCGATATGGAACCCTTGATAAAGGAACGTATCGTCGAAAATCATGGCGGGCTGGATACCTCTCTGTGCCTAGCGAAGGACTGCAAGCAACATGTGCTTAAAGGAAGAGCATATTGCGTTGACCATTTTTATGAAACCGGAGTAAGAGCTTGAACTGCTGAAACCGGCCAGAAGCCGACGTTTGGTGTCATTTTTAGTATCTTAATATTTCAAGGAGTCACAGTTGTATAAAAATCCTGTTGAATCTCGCTGGAAGTTCATCTCTGTCGGCATCGCAATTTCTCTCGTGGTACGCACAAGTAATTTTGTGAATTTTAACCAACCCAATACTCCTGAGGTAATGGGTTCATTTTTTGGCGCCGCTATCGGTGGTGCTTTGCTGGGTTGAGTGGCTTGGTGGATTTGGAGTAAGAATAGAAAAAGTCTTTAATGATATAGATGACGCCAAACGGCCAGCAGCGGCCAGTTAATAAAATGAAAGACGATTAAGACAATGCTATGTCTTGAAGATGAGAAGTGGAAGGAGCTTCATGGCGGCTATCGAATACAATATGATGCCTCGGTAGCCCTGCGGTCAATGCAAGACGGAATAGACGTCTGGGATGAACTATGGAATGAGCTTCACCATCAAGGCGATGTCGGCGTTGCTTCTTACGCGGCAGTTCCGCAGTTGGTTCGCATCGCGGGCGGGGCGGCGTATCGTGATTGGAATTTTTATGGGTTATTGGCGACCATCGAAGTTGAGCGTCATCGTAAAGGTAATCCGGCTATACCCTCTTGGTTGAAGGCAGATTACGACAGCGCCTTGGCAAGAGCTTCTGCCTTAGCTTTGGCAGACATGGGTTTGAAAACTGACAGCGCCACTACTCACGCCATTCTCAGCGTACTTGCTCTGGCAAAAGGCGAATTGAAGCTTGGTGCAATGCTCTCGGGTCTGGATGCATCTGAGTTGGACGAATGGTTAGAAGAGAAATTGGCCTGGACCGAGACGTACGAAGAATGAGGCTGACTATGGCCAATAGCTGCCTTCCATGCCAGCCCGAATCGAACATGGCGATACATGAATATTCACTTTGAGATTGATGCCCGAATGGGTGTCGGCCCTATTTTGTTTGGCATGACGCAGGCCGACGTGCACAAGTTACTGGGAGAGCCAGACTGGTTTGACTCTAGCAGAGAAGAATATCTTCAGGGATTCATTATTCGTTACGATGAGGCTCAATTGGTGGAATTCATTGAATTGGCTAAATCAGAACTGTTCAGTGCCACTTTTCGCGGTAAGAACCTACATGCGCTGATAGCGGAAGAGGCCATATCCTTTATGTCCCAGTTCGATAGGTTTGATGAGAACGATGTTGAATTAGGCTATTCCTACATCTTCCCAATGCTCGATTTAAGCCTTTGGCGAAGCACAATTCCTGATTCTGGTTCTGACCCTGATGGACAATATTTTGAAGCGATCGGGCTGGGGAAAGAGGGTTATTTCACGCCCAAATAGACGAAGGTCTGCTACGGGGCGGTAGCCGCTGCGGTCCACACCCACCTTGACGGTCAAGTACAATCGGCCACAAGCCGACACATGAACTTATCTAACAAATGGAAAATTATAAGCTGCGATATTTTTTTTGACCCAGGCTCCGGCATTTGCCTTTGGTCCGAAAATGGCCTAGCCAGAAATAGATTCGGATATCCTGTTAAGCTGGATAGTCTAGAACTTACATCGTCGGTGAAGGCGCAGGCAGAAGAATTGATAGCATGGTTTGATACGTCCATTAACTGGAGCTACCCACCCGCGCCGTCACCTTGGTCTGTTGTGGAGCGTGAGCATTTTCAGGTCGCGGCTGCAAACCTACTCCGCTTACTTCAGGAATGCTTGGGGACTGGCTTTGAAATTCGGGATTGTGCTCGTTGACCTCAACCGGCCAGAAGCGGCCCATCAGAAAATTAACTACCTCGTCTAATGGCACATTTTTCACATCCTGCTTCCGACAACGAATTAATCGAATTCGTCGATAAATGGGCCTCCCTGCTGGAATCCGAGGATTACACTGCTGCCTATTCACTTACCTCCCATGACAAGTACATGAAGTGGACGCCGGAGCTAATACGGGAGGCTATAAAATCGTACGATGAATGTCGTCCGGAGCAAAGAGTTACCGTTGTCGGGAAATTCACCGACATTTCCCAGCGAAAGGAAGTCACGCGCTGGTCAATTAATCGTCATGGATACATCGGCGAAATTTGGTATGACTTGAATATTGATGGCTATGCTTCGGACTTGACGGCTACGTTCGGAATTCTTGAAAGCTCGGATGACTTGACTATCGAGCTCAGCGATATTCATGTGATGTGAGGTATGAAAAACTCCCCATCCCGACCAATAACTGTCGCCCCCGCCTTCGCCGTATCGAGGACCATCGGCTTTGGGGCGCTTAGGCCCACCTGGCGTGACAATGCGTGCATTTTTCACCTAGACAAGATGCTATCCTGAGCACCGTCGACCGAGTTCGGCCAGTAGCGGACGCAACAAAATTTTGAACATGAGGCTCTATGGCTCTTACGGTACCCCAGGAATACCTCGAATATATTCGAGCTCATGGCATCTTTGAAGGTTTTACATCGGACGAGGCCGAGCCGGGATACATTGAGCTCTGGGCTCCAGAAGCAATTCCGGCGAATAATCGTGACATCGAAGTCGAATCACTCGCACCTGGCTTCCTCGCCTTTGCGGGAAATGGCGGCGGCGAAGTGCTTGCATTTGATGCTGCCGGTGCCGTGTACATGCTGCCGATGATTGGGATGGCCTCAGATTACGCAGTACAAGTGGCGAACGATTTTGAATCGTTAGCCGAGCGATTTGTTCGCTAACGGCCAGGAGCCGCCGTTCGTATATTTCGGCTTACCCATCGATATGGAGCAAAGCAATAGAATGGTCTATTCGAAAGTTGTGAGCTGCTACGACGGTTCGGCCAACCTTGAGGGCCGCACAATTCAAGCACTCCACTCAGAGTACAGTTTTGCAGCACTTCGGCTCGACAACAATCAGGTTATAAGTTTTGCTGCTGAAGAAGTCACCGTGGGTAAATGGTTTGAGGTATTCCCGATTTGCCTGTATGCGCTTGATCGGGACTACGCCGTCGCATGGAGCGAGCTTGAATCACCCTTTGCTGTAACGTCCAGCGAATTGTTGTGGCGGGAGGAATGGCTGGAATCCGCGCCGGACGGTTCGTCGTTCATGGGTTCTGGGCCGCACTCTGTCCAGTTTGCGGACGTGCTCGGGACTGCGCCGAAATCGAACGCCAATGTCGTTAAAGTGCTGGCCGGGATTAGGCTAAACGGACAGAATGGGCGCGTTCTGGTCGTAAGCAGCTCTGACAATACACCGTTCAAAATCGACTTGGCGACGGTAAAGCTAGAAATAGAGCAAGTAATGCAGTCCCATACGCCGGAGAAAATTTGACAATTTCCGGCCAAAAGCAGACAAGGGTAGTGACAAGTACACGGGCGAAAGGACTTATGGCTAAGCAATTTTCAAAGTTTGTGCGAGCGATCCAGTCATGAACTTACTTATTGGTGGCCTAAAAATCTTCGTTGTGGCCATTAGCTGTCGAGTCCCGTTTGATCATAAACACGTTTAACGAATAATTCGGGCTTCTGCCGCTGCCATTCCTTGAGCGCTTGGATCGGTGTCCTGGTGC